>CAWFZJ010000014.1:0-70838 GCA_963820205.1 uncultured Verrucomicrobiae bacterium | reverse complement strand
GAAAAATGCGGAAGCTTTCGTAGGGATCGTTCGACAGCCCCAAATCCATGCCCGCCTCGAAAAATTTCAGCTTGGGCCGGCCTTCGAGAATGCGGTTGAGCGACACCTCCAAGTCCGCCTTGAAGAAAATCGTGAGGTCGGGCTGGGCCGCGAAATTGTAAATGCCCCGCACCCAGTCGGGCGGGCAGCCGCGCGTCACGTCGCGCGCGAACGCGGTGAAAATGTAACGGTCGCACAAGACCACGTAGCCCGCGCGCAACAGCGGCAGCAAATGGCGTTCGTAGCGGTCGGCAAAGTCCGTGGCGTGGATGAGGCTGAAGGTCGTCGGCGTGAGCAGTTCGCGCTTTTTGCCCTTGCTCGTGGCCGACTTCACCAGTTCCGACGAGTTCCACTCGCTGAAATAGACCTTGATGCCCTCGGCTTCCAGCCAGCGCTTGAGCAGATAAATCTGCGTGGACTTGCCCGACCCGTCGAGGCCCTCGACGGCGATCAGTCGTCCCGGAAAATTCAATTCGGCAAAAGTTTTCATCATTCAAGCCGTCCGCATTTTTTGATTCTACGCAATCCGGCGCGGCTCACAAGCGCAAGTTGATAACACAATTGCCGCCATCTGCATTGTTAAATTTGGGTGAACATTTGCGAAAAGAACCACAATTTAACTTGTTCCAATTGTTACCGTTGTTTATGTTAGCTTCGCGCACTTTTTTGAAGCGCGTGTTTATGCCAGCACAGAGCGAAATCGGCTACGATTCGAAGATTGAAGGCGACTTCATCGTCACGCGCATTGATGCGGCCTTGAATTGGTTTCGCAAAAACTCCCTCTGGCCGATGCCGATGGGCCTGGCCTGCTGCGCCATTGAATTGATGGCCGCCGGCGCGAGCCGGTTCGATATTTCCCGCTTCGGTTCGGAGGTCATGCGCTTTTCGCCGCGGCAATCCGACGTGATGATCGTCGCCGGGACGGTCACTTACAAGATGGCGACGGCGGTCAAGCGCATTTACGACCAGATGGCCGAGCCGAAATGGGTCATCGCCATGGGCGCCTGCGCCTCCACCGGCGGCATGTACCGCAGCTACTCCGTGTTGCAAGGGGTGGACAACATCATCCCGGTGGATGTTTACGTGGCCGGCTGTCCGCCGCGGCCCGAAGCCCTGCTCGATGCGCTGATCAAGCTGCAAAATAAAGTGCAACACGAGCCGCTGCTGGAAACGCTCAAGAAAGCCTGATTTTAACCACGGATGAACACGGATAAACACGGATATATTCGAAGCCAGGTAGCAGCCGAGGTAACGAGGCTCAAACTAAGAGGAAGTCAGAGCCTCCTCACGTCGGCTGCTACGTTTTATCCGTGTCCATCTGTGTTCATCCGTGGTTTCCATTCTTTTTGAATTGTGACCGCGCTCGACCTCGCCAAACAACTCACCGCCAAATTCGGGGATGTGCTCTCCGAACCGGCGGAGTTTCGCGGCGAAATCACCATCCAGCTCGCCGACGCGGAACGAATCGCGGAAGTTTGCGAATTCGCCAAAAAGGAATTGGGCTTCGATTATCTCGTGGACATCAGCAGCCTCGACAATTACGGCGAAGACCCGCGCTGGACGCTTGTTTATCATCTGCGCCGCCTCGCGGACAGTTGCGAATTGCGGCTTAAAACCGGCGTGAGCGAGGAAAAATCCGAACTGCCGACCCTCATCGGCGTGTGGCGCACGGCGAACTGGCACGAGCGCGAAATCTACGACATGATGGGCATCCGGTTTCGCGGCCATCCCGATTTGCGCCGGATTTTGATGTGGGAAGGCTATCCGTATTTCCCGTTGCGGAAGGATTTTCCGCTCGCCGGCAAACCGACGGTCGTGCCGGAAGTCGCTTTCACCAAAACCGCGCCGCTCGAAGGCGGGCCGTTTGTGACTGCGCCGGGCGGCAAGGACGCCATTGAACGCGAGCCGCGTGTGCGGACGCCGGAGAATCCACCGTCTTGAAACCGGAAATCATCACGCGAAAAATCAAATGAAAACGCAAACGGTAAAATATCTGGAGATTGTCCAGGCCGGATACGTTTCCGGCTGCAAGATTCGTTTGACGTTCAACGACGGGATGGTTCGGGTCATGGACTTCGAGCCGTTTCTGCGCAAAGCCTTGAATCCCGACATCACAAAATACAGGCAGCTTCGGAATTTCAAAAAATTCCATCTGCACCATGGCGATCTGATGTGGGGAGATTTTGACATGATTTTCCCGATGGAAGACTTGCATCGCGGAAACATCCTAAAAAGCGAGGAAGCTGACCCCGGCTCACTTGGTATTAAGCGACGCGGATTCAGCGGCCAAAACCGTTTTAGAGAAGAAAGCCAAGGCCACGGCCACTGTTTCTTACAAAAAAGCAAAACGCGCGCCGCGCGTAAGAACACCTGAAAACTGAAAGGCAAACATGCAAAAGATTTTCTGGAAACCCAAACGAGGCAAAACAATCGCGGCCACGGAGATGCCGTTCAAGACCGAGGACGAGTTCGAACGGTTCATTCTCGGCACTCAGGAAATCCTCTCCGGCATTTTCATTTTGAAGCGCCAGGTTCGAACCGGAAAAGATATTCCCGACATGATCGGCGTCGATAAAGACAACTTCGCCGTGATTATCGAGAACAAAAACGAGCCGGTAGATGAAGGAATTCTTCCTCAAATCATGCGATATGCGGTCTGGGCTGAAACGCACCAAGATACGATCAGGCTTTGGTGGCAAGAAGCTGAAGCCGCCCCCGAAGACCTTGAAATAGATTGGGAGCATTTGCAAATCCGCCTAGTTGTCTTAGCGCCATCCATAAAGACGACCGTTCCGCGGCTCGTTAAGAAGTTGGGCTATCCGGTGGACTTGATTGAGATCAAGAAGTTCGTTGTCGGTTCGGACGAAATCATCCTTGTAAATAAATTGGAAACTCCTGTTGAGGAGGGCCGTGTCATCGCGAAGGGAATGCAAGTCTATGACAAGGCATACTACAAGGACCGTCGCAACCCGCGCAGTGTGGACGACTTTTTCAAATTACAGGGAGAACTGGAGCGCCTCGTGAAACGCAGGGGTTGGAATCTTGAATCCAAGATCAACGCTAACTATGCGAGTTTCAATCATGGGTTCTTCAATGTCTTTGGTGTTAGCTGGGCCGGAACGAAATCGTTTGGAGTATTTCTCAAAATGCCAAAGACCAAATTCTCGAAGGCCAAACGACTTTGCCCATATCCATGCGAATACGATGAGCGATGGAAAACAAATTTGGATCAAAGCAACTGAAGATTTAAAGGCCAGAACGCCTGATACCTGTGATACAACTCGGCTACGATTTGTTAGTCACCGAACGTAGTTAGCAGAAACGGTTGAGCAACATGCCCGAAGTCCAAAGCAACTGAAATTCGCGACCCCGCCGCCCGCGCGAGCGATGCGGTGGAGGAATTGCGCGACATGCAGGGCGAGAAAATGGTCCTGAACATGGGGCCGTCGCATCCCGCCACGCACGGCGTGCTGCGCATCGTGCTCGAACTGGACGGCGAGATCATCACCAAGGCCGACCCGGACGTGGGTTATTTGCATCGCGGCGACGAAAAAATCGCCGAGAACATGACCTACACCCAGTTCATCCCTTACACGGACCGGCTGGATTATCTCGCGCCGCTGGCCAACAACGTCGCCTACGCGCTCGCGGTGGAAAAATTGCTGGGCATCGAAAAGAATCTGCCGCCGCGCTGCCAGTACATCCGCGTGATGTGCTGCGAACTGGCGCGCATTTCGTCGCACCTGCTGGGGCTGGGCGCGTTTGGACTGGACCTCGGCGCGATCACGGTTTTTCTGCTCACGTTCACGGAACGCGAAAAAATTTACAACCTCTGCGAATCGCTCACCGGCGCGCGGTTCACGACCAGTTACACGCGCATCGGCGGCGTGTCGCGCGACACCCCGCCGGGCTGGTGCGACGCCGTCCGCAAGTTCCTCAACGAAGTCGTCGTCAACCTCGCGGAGATGGAGACGCTGCTCACGCGCAACCGCATCTGGGTGGACCGCACCCGGGACGTGGGCGTCATCTCGAAGGCGGACGCGATTGACTACGGCCTGAGCGGCCCGAACCTGCGCGCCAGCGGCGTGGATTACGATCTCCGCAAGGCGCAGCCGTATCTTTGCTACCCGGATTTCCAATTTGACGTGCCGCTCGGCTCGGTCGGCGACTGCTACGACCGTTACCTCGTGCGCATGGAGGAAATGCGCCAGAGCGTGCGCATCTTGCATCAGTGCCTGGACAAAATTCCCGGCGGCTTCGACAACCAGGCCAAAGAGCCGGTCAACGTGGCCGACGGCAAAATTGTTTTGCCGGCGAAGGACAAAGTCATGTCGAGCATGGAGGAATTGATTCACCAGTTCATGCTGGTGACCCAGGGCATGAACGTGCCGCCCGGTGAAATTTATTTCGGGCACGAGAATCCGAAGGGCGAACTCGGTTTTTACATCAACAGCCGCGGCGGCGGCACGCCGTACCGGATGAAGATTCGCTCGCCCTCGTTTGTGAACCTGAGCATTTTGTCGCAGTTGTTGCCGGGCCACATGATGAGCGACATAACCGCGATTCTCGGCTCGCTCGATTTTGTGATGGGGGAGTGCGACCGATGACAATGCCTAAACCCGAAATTCGAATGACGAAAGAAATCCGAAATCCGAAATCTGAAACGGACATCCGTAACGATGCTTTTCGGGCTTCGGGCTTCGCGGTTTCTTTCGTCACTCGTCATTCGGCATTCGGATTTTACCTGCGCTTGGATAAAGGTTCAAATGGCTTTCACAATTCCAACTAATCTCGAAGCCGAAATTGATGAGCTAATCGCGCATTATCCGGTCAAGCGCGCTGCGTCGCTCATGGTGTTGCACGCCATCCAGGAGCATTTCGGCTGGATTTCGCAGGAAGCGGTCGAGTGGACGGCGAAGAAACTCGAATTGCAGCCCATCAATGTTTACGAGCTTGTGACGTTTTATCCGATGCTCCGGCAGCAACCGATGGGCAAGTATCAGATCAAGGTTTGCCGGACGTTGAGCTGCGCGCTGGGCGGCGCGTATGAACTGCACAAGCATTTTTGCGAGAAGTTGGGACTGGACGCGCACGCGCACGGCCCGCAAACGACAAAGGACGGAAAGTTCACGGTCGAATTCGTCGAATGCCTCGCCAGTTGCGGCACCGCGCCGGTGATGATGGTCAACGACGAGTTCCATCAAGGCGTCAGCCACGCGAAGGCGGATGAAATTGTGGCCAAGTGCAAATGATTTGGTAAAATGCCAATGAAATCAAAAAATGAAAACAAGCCTGAAAGACTGGCCCAAAGTCCATCGCAAGCTCAAAGGCATGCGCGGGTTAAGCGAGGCGGAAAGAATTCAGCTCGCCCGCAGCCTCGCCGCAACGCCGGACGAGCGGTGGCAGATGCACGAAAACTTTCTCCGCTCGCACGGCTTGTTCAGTCATTGGGAACGGAAGGCATCCGGTTTCAAATGGTAGGCATGTCGGCGGCGATTCTTCAAGGCGTGCCCGCAACAACGACGGATACCGACATCTGGGTGGACCTGCCGGAACGGGAATATGTCCGTCTGCTGAATTTGGTCGTGAAACAGGGTGGCACCCCGATGGCACGCACCCTGTACGGCCTTTCGGACGGGTCGCTGGTCAATTTCATCTTCCGCATGACCGGCCTGAAGAAATTCGCGGCGGAATATGCCCATTCACATAAACTGCTTTGGAACCATTTTAAGGTTCACGTGCTGCCTTTGGAACGCATTTACAAAAGCAAACACGATTCGGGGCGCGAGAAGGATATTGCTCATCTTCCGCTGCTCAAGCGTGTCATGCGCGGCCAGCAGCTCGCCGGCACAGCCGGCACGGCGAAGAAAAACAAGCGGCACAAGAGCAGGTGATTTGAAAGCTGATGCAACTCGTAAATCGTCGATTAAAAATCGTAAATGGCAGTTGGCTGCCCGACATGGATTTGAACCATGACAAACAGATCCAGAGTCTGCTGTGCTACCGTTACACCATCGGGCAATGATGGGACTTTTAGCCTAGAGAATTTTAATTAGGAGTCAAGTCGCAGTTAACAACGAAAAGAACTGAAAAATGAAACCGACACAAATAGCCATATTGATTGCTGTGGCAATCATTGCGGTATTTATGTTTGCTGTTGCACATTTGCAGCGCAACCGTGCGGCAAAACCAGAGTTCAAACTACCGATGAAATGATGAAAATTTGCCAACTCTACGGTTGAGATGGCTCAAAAAAGTTACGGCATCAAATTGGATTATAGCCCTGACTCAATAAAAAAAGTTGCAGAAGTTCTTGGAAAAATTCACGAAGAATACCAGCAGACGAAACCGACTAGCGGAGTTCAGGGTCTCGCAATGGCTTATGGCGCATACATCGGCTGGAGTGATTAAGCGCAGCGAACGAAACTTTAAAGTGGGAGCAGAGTGACTCGTTGTCGGCGGTAAAATTCATTTCCGCTGAATTGGAATGGCGCGTTCATCCTATGTTTGCGCTTGGCTGTTACAGGCGAATTAGCTTAAACGGCTACGAAGATAATGTTTGGTTAAAATACACCGCGATTAAAAATAAGAGTTTGAAAAATCCCACTGGCGAAACAAATGTCGCCTCAGACCATTGAAATATGGCGCAGGAATACAAATTGATTTTGAAACATGCCGATGACGCCGGGTTACACGCCGGACATCGAATGCTATCTGCGTCACGGCGGCTACGACGCGCTCAAGAAGGCGCTCGCCCTTCAGCCGAAGGATTTGCCGGACGGCACAAAACGTTCCGGCCCGGAACAAATCCGCCAGGAAGTCATGGCCTCCGGCCTGCGCGGACGCGGCGGCGCGGGTTTTTCGTGCGGACTCAAGTGGTCGTTCGTGGACCGCAAGAGCGGCAAGCCGATTTACCTGATTTGCAACGCCGACGAATCCGAGCCGGGCACGTTCAAGGACCGCCAGATCATCTACAAAGACCCGCACCAGCTCATCGAGGGCATGATCATCTCATGCTTCGCAAATGACGTGCATCTGGCCTACATCTACATCCGCGGCGAAATGCCCGACGGCGCGAAGCTGTTGAACAAGTGCTTGCAGGAAGCGCGCGCGAAAAATTTCCTTGGCAAAAACATCCTGGGCACCGGTTACGATCTGGAGATGCACGTCCATCGCGGCGCGGGCGCCTACATTTGCGGCGAGGAAACCGGCCTCATCGAATCCATCGAAGGCAAGCGGCCGTATCCGCGCATCAAACCACCGTATTTTCCGGCGGTGCTCGGCTTGTGGATGTGCCCGACCATCGTTAACAACGTCGAGACGCTCTGCAACGTGAAGCACATCGTCGCCATGGGCGGCGCGGAATTCGCCAGGCTCGGCACGCCCAACAACACCGGCACCCGCATCGTCAGCCTCAGCGGCCATGTCAAGCGCCCCGGTTACTACGAAATCGAAATTGGCAAGGCGACCGTCGGTCACTTGATTTTTGACGCTAATTTCGGCGGGGGACTGCGTGACGGACGAAAACTCAAGGCAATCATCCCCGGCGGATCCTCGGCCAAAGTGTTCAAGGCTGGCGAAAAATTCAACATCAAGGGCAAGGAAGTGGACCTGCTCGATTTGCCCTACGATTTTGACACGCTGATCCAGGCCGGCTCGATGAGCGGTTCCAGCGCCATCATCGTGATGGACGACTCGACCGACATCGTTGAGGCGCTGGCGAACATTGCCGAATTTTACGCGCATGAAAGCTGCGGCCAATGCACGCCCTGCCGCGAAGGCTCGCTCTGGATGAGCAAGGCGCTGCACCGCCTTACGCACGGCGAAGGCCGGGCGCAGGACGCGGATTATCTGATCGAAAATTGCCGACAACATTCCCGGCGGCCGGACGATTTGCGCCTTCGGCGAGGCCTGCTCGTGGCCGGTGCAAAGTTTCGTGGCGAAGTTCAAGGATGAATTTATTGCGAAAGGCGCGGCGGATGAAGCGCGTCGCGCGAATGAAGCCAAAGGTGCTGGGCCAACGAGCGAGAAGAAACTGGCGGCGAGTCAACATGCGTAAAGCCGACAAAGAAATGCGAACGAACCAACCTCTCATTAGCACCCGGCTTCAGCCGGGTGTTGGCGGCAGGCGTGTGACTCCAGCCGTTTCAACGGCTTCCCGAGCGCGAGGAAAAGCCGTTAAAACGGCTGGGCGTTCTCTTGGCCGGTTGGTCACCGGGCTGAAGCCCGGTGCTAATGAGAGAAAGCAACTAGGAGGAATTGAGCTATGACAGACCAAATTACAATTTCTAAAACTTTGAGTATCCGCGATTGCGGTTACGACGAGGATTGGCTGCAAGAACAGATTGCAGCGAAGCCAAGCATTATTGGCTTGGGTGATTTGGTTTTTGTCGAACGCGAGAAACGTCAGTTGAGTGGCGGGAAGCTCGATATTCTGCTCAAAACACGTGACGGAGAGACAGTGTTTGAAGTTGAAGTTATGCTCGGAGAAACGAATGGAGATCATATCATCCGGACAATTGAGTATTGGGATTTAGAGGAGCAGCCAGGATAAGAAACGCACACACTTTCCGGTTTTAATCGCGGAAGATGTTACACGGCGCTTTTTTAATGTGATTAACCGCTTCTCGCCTTCAATTCCGATTATAGCAATCAAGGCAAACATCGTTGAGGTGGAAGGCAAGAAAGCGCTTCATTTCACAACGATTCTTAATGCTTTTGAGGATTCGGAAACCGATAGCCGCAGACAAACTGGAACTACAAGTTATGAAGTGGTGGATGAAAGTTTTTGGAAAAACACTGCGCCTTGGACGTTGTCTCATGCCATACAACTTGAAAAGATTGTTTCTCCGGTAATTGGTAGATTGGAATCCACATTCCACAAAGATGCAATTCGCTTGCGTTATAATGGCGAGGTGTTTTTCAGGCTTAATAAACGTAATATACGTTACGAAGCTAAAAAAACTGCTTTCTACACTTGGCTTAAAAATGAAGTGAAGCCAGCCACAACTGCATTGCTAGACAAAAATCACGTTCCATACACTTTGAAACGGTATGATGCGAAATGGCAGACACTTCGATTTGAAATTGAGCAAGATTTTATTGACGAAAATCCGGGAATTTTCCGGAAGATTGCCGAGTTGGTAAAAAAATCTTGGCAAAATTAAAAAATGTCCACCGCAGCCACATCTGAAACCAAGCCCGCGCCGCCCGGGATCGAAAAAATCAGGGTGAAGGTGGATGGCCGCGAGATTGAGGTGCCGCGCCTCACGGCCGATTGGTCGGGCAAGCTCGTGCCCACGACGATGATTCAGGCGTGCGAGCTGGCGAAGACGGACGTGCCGCATTATTGTTATCATCCCAAGCTGCCCATCGCCGGCAATTGCCGCATGTGCCTCGTCGAGTTCGGCACGCCCGGCGCTCGGGCCGGACCGCAAACCCATTCTCAATCCCGACGGCTCGACGAAGATCGCCAAGTCGCCGCGCCCGGCCATTGCCTGCGCCACGCCGGTTTCGCCCGGCATGGAAATTTACTCGAACACGCCCGGCGTGAAGCAAATGCGCGAGGGCGTGCTCGAATTCCTGCTCATCAACCATCCGCTCGACTGCCCCATCTGCGACCAGGCGGGCGAATGCAAGTTGCAGGAATACTCGGTGGATTACGGCCAGTCGGCCAGCCGGTTTGTCGAACCGAAGGTCCACAAGCCCAAGAGCGTTGACCTCGGCCCGCGCATCATGCTCGACGACGAGCGCTGCATCCTCTGCTCCCGTTGCATCCGGTTCACGAAGGACATTGTGGGCGATGACGCGCTCGGCATTGTCAATCGCGGCAGCTATAACACGCTCGCGGCTTATCCGGGCAAGGCTTTCGACAACAATTACACGCTGAACACGGTGGACATCTGCCCGGTGGGCGCGCTTACGTCCAAGGATTTCCGCTTCCAGATGCGCGTCTGGTTCCTCAAGGAAACCAAGAGCGTTTGCATAAGTTGCGCGACCGGTTGCAACATCCTCATCGGGTCGCGCGAGGAAAAGATTTACCGCTACACGCCGCGCGAAAACGACGCCGTCAACGGCCCGTGGATGTGCGACGCCGGCCGTTTGAATTACAAATGGATTGGCCGGGAAGACCGGCTGACGAAAGTCCACAGTCCAGAGTCCGCAGTCCAGAGTCCACAGTCCACGTGGATGGCCGCTTTGAGCCAGATTGCTGACAAATTGAAGAAAGCACCGCAAGGCTCGGTTGCCATCATCGCCTCGGCGCGGCAGACCAACGAGGAGCTGTGGCTGATTTCAAAATTGAAGGCAAAGCTCGGTGCCACCAGTGATTCCGTTCCCCGCACGGGTGAAGGCGACAAATTGCTCGTCAGCGCGGACAAAAATCCGAACAGCAACGGCGCACAGCTGACCGGTCTGGCCGCAAATCCGATGGGAACAAACTTGCCGAAGATCGCCGAAGGCATTCAAAGCGGCAAAATCAAGACGTTGATTGTCTTTGGCGAAGACGTGACCCGGCGCGGTATTGGCGCGGATTTGCTGGGTAGGTTGGAAACGCTCATCGTGAGTGATATTTTGCCGAACGCGACAACGAAGCTGGCGCATTATCTGTTGCCTGGTTGCGCGCACGCCGAGAAACGCGGCACGTTCACGAACACGAAAGGCCGCGTTCAGAAATTTATGAAGGCCGTCGAAGCGCCCGGCGATGCGCGGCCGGAATGGGAGTTTTTGCACGATTTGGTTTACAATGTCACCGGCCAGGACAGTTTCCGGACCATTGAAGGTCTGTTCGATGCAATGGCGAAGGACGTGCCCGCATTCCACGGTTTGGCGTGGGCCAACCTCGGCGACACGGGCATAACGGTGAAAATATGATTTTGTAGCAGCCTACGTGAGTCGGCTCTAAACATTTATAATGAGCGGGCTCACGTCCGCTGCTACGAGAACGAAGATTTGAGATGATTGACTGGCTGAACAACTTGAGCGACGCACAGCAATTCGCGCTTTTCACAGGCGTGAAGATCCTGGCTGCGTTCGCCATCCTGATGACGATGGTCGCCTACATCGTGCTGGTCGAGCGGCGCGTGTGCGCGTTTGTGCAGGACCGTCTCGGACCGAACCGCGTCGGGCCGTTCGGCCTGCTCCAGCCGGCGGCGGACGGCATCAAGGCCTTTCTCAAGGAAGAATTCACGCCGGCCCACGTGCGCAAAATTTATTTCTTCCTGGCGCCGGGCATTGCCCTGATGCCGGCCATTCTCAACCTCGCCGTCATTCCGTTTGGTTCGAAGATCGGCAACCAGCCGATGGTGCTCGCCAATCTGAACGTCGGCATCCTTTACACGTTCGGCATCGTGTCGCTTGGCGTTTACAGCATCGTGCTGGCGGGCTACGCGGCGAACTCGAAATATCCCTTCCTCGGCGGCATCCGGTCGAGCGCGCAGATGATTTCCTACGAAATTTCCATGGGCCTGTCGGTCATCCCGGTCTTTATGCTCGCCGGCAGTTTGAATCTCAGCGACGTGATCAGCTATCAAACGCACGGCCTTTTCAGCTGGCTGGTGTTCAAGCAGCCGTTGGCATTCGCGATTTTCCTCGGCGCGGCCTTTGCCGAAACCAACCGTACGCCGTTCGATCTGCCGGAAGCCGAGCAGGAACTGGCCGGCGGCTACAACATCGAATACAGCTCCATCAAGTTTGCGCTGTTTTTCATGGGCGAATACGCGAACATGATTCTCGCGTCGGCGATGATGGTGACGCTGTTTTTCGGCGGCTGGACTCTGCCGGGGTTCGGCCTCGACCAGACCGCGACGACGTTGCCGGGCGGCATCGCGCACATCGCGATTTTCCTGGCGAAGGTGTTCATGTTCCTGCTGCTGTTCATCTGGGTGCGCTGGATGTGGCCGCGCTTCCGGTATGACCAGTTGATGGATTTGGGTTGGCGCCGGTTTTTGCCGCTGGCGCTGGCGAACATCGTGGTGACGGCGGTGGTGCTGTGGATGAAGAGTTAGTCATGTTTCACGTTTTCCGTTTCACGCATCACTCGTGAAACGTGAAACGTGATGCGTGACCGAAGCAAATGATCGTTGAACGTAAAAGGTTGAATCTTTGGGAACGGCTTTATCTGCCGGCGATTGCCGGCGGGTTCAAGGTCACACTCCGTCATTTCTTCAAGCGGAAGGTGACGATGCAGTATCCCGAGGAAAAATGGGTCGTGCCCGAAGGCTACCGCGGCGCGCCCTATCTCGTGCGCGATCAGGAAGGCAACACCAAGTGCGTGAGCTGCCAGCTTTGCGAATTCGTCTGCCCGCCCAAGGCCATCAAAATCATCCCGCCCGGCCCGGCTGGCCAGTTGGCCGACCGTCCGAATGCGGAAAAAATGCCGGCGGAATTCGAGATCAACATGCTCCGCTGCATTTTCTGCGGTTTTTGCCAGGAAGTCTGTCCGGAGGAGGCGATTTTCCTGCAAAAGGATTACTCGCTCACCGGCACGAGCCGCGAAGAAATGATTTACAACAAGGAAAAGCTGCTCGAACTCGGCGGCACGCACGGTGGAACCCAAAAATGGAAACACAAGCTGGAGGAAGCCAAAGAACAGGAGAACTTTCCGTTGAAACAAAGTTAAAGAATCAGGAGAAAAAATGGAACCTCATAAAAATGAATTGCTCGCGCCTCCGGGCGCACTATCTGTTCCTGATGCGGTTGAATTTATCCGCGCTTGGAAAGTGGGCGATGGAATGCAAGTCTCTCTCAAACATTCGGCTTGGCCGCAACCTTCAATGTGGGGAATTGTGCTGGCGGATATTGTTCAACATTTGGCCGATGCTTGTGAGAAATCTCGAGGTTGGCCGCGCAAAGACATTATAAAACAGGTTGTAACGATGTTTAACGCAGAACTTAACAGCCCGACGGACAAACCCACGGGAGATTTCACCAAATAGACGATGGCATTGCCCAACATTTTATTTTACGTGTTCGCGTTCCTGACGCTGCTGTGCGGCGTGCTGGTCATCGCCAATCCGTTCAGCCGCAACCCGGTCACGAGCGCGATGTTTCTCGTGCTGACCATCATCTCGATGGCCGGGCTGTTCGTGCTGCTGCACGCGTTCTTCCTCGCGGCGGTGCAAATCCTCGTCTATGCGGGCGCGGTCATGGTGCTGTTCCTGTTCGTCATCATGCTGCTGGATTTGAAGGAGGAGGAGCGCCGCAAGATCAAAATAGTTCGGCCTGATCGGTGGCCTGGTTTCCGTCGGCGCCATCGTGACGATTTTTGTGAAATCAATTTTGACGGCGCAGCCGGGTGCGAATTTGTCCGCGCCCGTGCTGGAAGGCGAAACGGCCGCGCTCGGCAAATTGTTGTTTACGCAATACCTGCTGCCGTTCGAAGTCGTCTCCGTGCTGCTGCTCGTGGCGATGATGGGCGTGATTTTATTGAGCAAAAAAGATTTGAAATGAAACAACCACGAATGAACACCAATAAACACGAATTGAATTCTGATTCGTGTCCATTCGTGTTCATTCGTGGTTAAAAATATGAATGTAGGCTTGGAACATTATCTGACCGTCAGCGCGCTGTTGTTCGCGCTCGGGCTGCTCGGCGTCATCACGCGGCGCAACCTGCTGGTGATGTACATGTCGCTGGAGCTGATGCTCAACGCGGCCAACCTCGCGCTCGTCGCGTTTTCGCGGTTCACCAACAACCTGAACGGCCAGATTCTGGTCTTTTTCATCATCACCGTCGCGGCGGCGGAGGTGTCCGTGGGCCTGGCGCTCATCGTCGCGCTCTACCGCAAACGCCAGACCGCCCACGTAGAAGACCTGACCACGATGAAACTTTGAAAAATGAAAAAACACTCAACATTCAACATTCAACGCTCAACGTCCAACCGGCACGTTTTACCGGCATTGAGCTTTGAATGTTCGATGTTGGATGTTGGATGTTCCCATTTCAACCGATGAACCTGGAAGCGCTACCTTGGATTATCTTGTTCCTGCCGCTGCTGGCGGCGGGGGTGATCACGCTTTTCACCCTCCGCTCCCGCACCACCAGCGCGCTCCTGTCCATCGGCGCGATTGTCACTGGTTTCGTTCTGACCCTTTCGTTCATCGCGGCCAACGGTTTTCATCCGGAGGTCACGGAAACTTCGACGAACTGGCTCTCCATCGGCAATCTGCACATTGATTTCGGGCTGAAGCTCGATGCCTTGAGCCTGATGATGATGCTCATCGCCACCGGTGTCGGCGGGGCGATCCACATTTACTCCTTCGGCTACATGAGCGAAGACCGCGGGTTCTCGCGCTTCTTCGCGTGTATGAGCCTGTTCACGTTCTCGATGCTCGGCATCGTGCTGGCGAACAATTTCATCCAGCTTTTCATCTTCTGGGAACTCGTCGGCGTGTCCAGCTATCTGCTCATCGGTTTCTGGTTTGAAAAACCCAGCGCAGCGGACGCGGCAAAAAAGGCGTTCATCACCAACCGTCTCGGCGATTTCGGTTTTCTGCTTGGAATTTTAGCTATTTGGGCGTTCCTCGGTTCGCTGGATTTTACATTGCTGCATCAGCGGATTATTGATCACAAAAACTCGGAAAGTAGTTTCGCATTTTTTTTGGCTCACTTTCCGCTTGGCGACCTTTCCTTTGATCTGACTCTAACTATTATTGGCCTGCTGATTTTCTGCGGCGCGATGGGCAAGTCCGCGCAATTTCCGCTGCACGTGTGGCTGCCGGACGCTATGGAAGGTCCGACACCCGTCAGCGCGCTGATTCATGCCGCGACGATGGTTGCCGCCGGTGTCTACATGCTTTGCCGGACAATCTTTATTTACACACCCGAAGCGTTGCACGTCATCGCTTACATTGGTGGCTTCACCGCTTTGCTCGCTGCGCTGATCGCCATTCAGCAAAACGACATCAAGCGCATCCTAGCTTACTCGACGCTGTCGCAACTCGGCTACATGGTCATGGCCGTCGGTCTCGCCGGTCCGACACCGGCGATGTTTCACCTGACTACGCACGCCTTTTTCAAGGCGCTGCTGTTCCTTGGCGCCGGCTCGGTCATCATCGCGCTGCACCACGAGCAGGACATCTGGAAGATGGGAACGCTCCGCCACAAGATGCCAACGACATTTTGGACATTTCTTGTCGGCACACTTGCATTGTCGGGAGTGTGGCCGTTGAGTGGATTTTTCAGCAAGGACAGCATTCTTGCGCAAGCCATCACGAAGCATAATTATTTGTTTTTCGCTATCGGTGTATTCGTTGCCGCGCTGACGACGTTTTATATGTTTCGGCTGTTCTTCGTCGTGTTTTATGGTGCGGAAAAATCAGATGCGGTGAAACACGCATACGAGTCTCCTGCTGTCATAACTTGGCCGCTGCTGGCGCTTGCGCTGTTTGCCATTGTCGGTGGCGTTATGGGCTTGAGAGAAATTTACAGGCATCATTTTTTTGAGGTTGGCCGCTTGCAATTCGTTTCTCCAGAAAATGACACTTCAGCTGCCGCCGCAGAATGGAATATCGTGCAAATCGATATGGGCGTTGGCGGCATTACTCCGCAAGAAGCTTACTCAAAATTGTTTCCAGAGAAGACGCTGTTGCAAAGAACCTTTGAACCATTTACCGATTCGCCCGGCGTCGCCTTGTTAGGTTTATCAGCCGTTGCAGTCGGATTTTTTATGGCGCGGAAATTGTATCTCAATGCCGAGACCGACCCGTTGCCCGCCAAACTCGGCTGGTTTGCCACCGCGCTGAAGAACCGGTTTTACTTCGACGAAATTTACGAGGCCACTTTCATCCGGGCGCATGATTTCATCGCGGCGGTGATGGATTGGATTGACCGCTGGCTGGTGGACTGGGCCGGCATCGGCCTGGTTCGCGGCGGCACGGATATAACCGGCCGCGCCTTGCGCCTCATGCAAACCGGCAATCTCCAGACCTACGCCTTCCTGTTCGCGCTCGGCGTGGCCGTGGTGTTGTGGTTTGTGCTTGGAAAATGAGCATGAAGAAATTTAACCGCAGAGGCGCAGAGGCGCAGAGCAGAGGAAGGGAAACTCTTTCTCAGCGTCTCTGCGCCTCTGCGGTGAAATGATAAAAATGTCCATTCTGACTTACATTTTGGGTTGGCCGTTGATAGCAGCGATTGTGCTGGTGTTCGTACCGCGCAATTACCGCGTCATCATCCGTGGCGTCGCCCTATTTGCCACGTTCATTTCGATGCTGCTGGCGGTGAAAATGTTCTGCCAGTTTGTTGCCGGCCAGGCGGGCTATCAGTTCGAGCAGCAAATCCCGTGGGTGCCGAATCGCTCGGCATCAGCTATCACGTCGGCGTGGATGGCTTGAACGTCGGATTGATTTTGATGGGCACGATCGTGGCATTTGCGGCGGCGTGTTGCTCATTTGAAATCCAGTCGCGCGAGAAGGAATTTTACATTTTGCTGCTCGTGATGACCGGCGGCATCCTCGGCGCGTTCGCGTCACTGGATTTGTTCTTCTTTTATTTCCTGCATGAACTCGCGCTGATCCCGACGTTTATCATGATTGGCGTTTGGGGACGCGGCGAACGGAAGAATTACGCGACGTTCCAGATCACGCTTTACCTCAGCGTCGGCGCGCTGATTGCGCTCATCGGCCTCATCGCGCTTTATCTGCAATCCGGCGCGAACACGTTCGACATTCCGAAACTCACCGAATACGTCCAGGCGCATCCGCTGTCGGCGCACTCGCAGAATTTCATCTTCCCGCTGCTGTTGTTCGGTTTCGGCATTCTGGTCTCGCTCTGGCCGTTCCACACCTGGGCGCCGCTGGGTTATGCTTCCGCGCCATCGCCGACGGCCATGCTGCACGCGGGCGTGCTGAAGAAATTCGGGCTTTACGGTTTGATTCGCGTCGCCCTGCCCTTGATGCCGTTGGCGCTGAAGACTCCGATCTTGAGCGCAAGTTTCCTAACGCATTTTCCGTTTGCCTGGTTGCCTGCTTTTGTTCAGAACTGGTTTTTGAGTTTGGGCTGGCTTGATGTTCTTGCGTTTCTCTGTCTCGGCAACATTCTTTTCGTCGGCTGGGTGGCGATGCGGCAGCGCAACCTGAATCTGCTCATCGGCAATTCGAGCGTGGCGCACATGGGCTTCATCTTCCTCGGCATCGCGAGCCTGAACCTCATCGGCGTGACGGGCGCGGTGATCATCATGATCGCGCACGGATTCCTTGCGGCGCTGACATTCGGCTTGAGCGGCTACATTTACCGGCAGACCGGCACGCTGGAAATGGATGAACTCGGCGGGCTGGCGCGCAAACTGCCGTTCATTGGCACGGCGCTGTTGATGGCGGCGCTGGCGGGCTGCGGTCTGCCGGGGTTCGCGAATTTCGTCGGTGAAGTCACGGTGTTCTTCGGCGCGTGGAAGGTGTTTCCGGTCGTAACCGGATCTGGCAATTTGGGGCGCATTGATGATCGGCGCGCTCTACATGCTGCGCGCGATGCGGAACGTTTTGCACGGCCCGCTGCCGGAAAAGTGGTCGGGCATTTCCGACGCGTCGAATGTCTGGCGCAAACTGCCTTACGCGCTGCTGCTGGCCAGCCTGCTGGTGTTCGGCTGTTTCCCGCGTTTGCTCACGGAAAAAATCACGCCGGACGCAGAGAAAATTGTGAAAATGGTGCGGGGGGAAACGGTTGCTAGTGGGTAGCACCCGCGTCTCGCGGGTTCAATCGGCGTCCCGCGAATTGCGTCGGCATGCGCACGATTGGTTTTGATCAAACGAAAGCCGGCAAGCTGAGTTCGCAAGCGGTTTCGGGCGTGACGGCGAACAACCCGCAGGCGCAGGCGCGACGCACTGTTTCCGTCCGCCCCGTTAAACAGTCGATTTTGAATTGATGAACCTTTCTTTGATCAGTCTGGAAATCTGGGTGGTCGCCCTCGGCCTCGTGCTGATGCTCGCGGATTTTTGGATGCCCGCCGAGCGCCAGCGCTTCCTGGGCTACGCGGCAGCGGCAGCGCTGGCGGTGTTGCTGGTCATGAACCTGGGCCATTGCGCCACCGGCACCGCTTTCAACGGCATGTTCGTCCAAGACGGGCTGGCGATTTTCTTCAAACGGTTCTTCATCGTCGCTGCAATCCTCGTGCTGTTCATGGCGGTGGAATTTTCCGATCGCATCACGTTCGGGCATTTCGGAGTATTATTCGCTGATCGTCTTTGCGCTGTCGGGAATGTTGTTTGCCGCATCGGCGAACAACTTTGCGATGCTGTTCGTCTCGATTGAGCTGATTACCGTCACGTTTTACGTGCTCACGAGCTTTCAACGCGGCCGGCTGATGTCGCTCGAAGCGGGTGTGAAATATCTGATTCTCGGCGCGTTATCGTCGGCGTTCATGGTTTATGGCATCGCGCTGGTGTGGGGAACGACCGGCAAGCTCAACTTCAACGAACTGGCATTGGTCGCAGGCCAGTTTGCCGGAAACAAAATCTTCCTGCTCGGCATGGTGCTGGTGCTGGTGGGACTCGGATTCAAGATCGCGGCATTTCCATTCCAAATCTGGGCGCCGGATGTTTATCAGGGCGCGCCGACACCGACGACAGCATTTCTGGCCGTCGGTTCCAAGGCCGCCGGGTTCGTTTTATTGCTGCGTGTTTTGTTCACGGCGATTCCGAGCGTATCGGCGCATTGGGCGAACCCGCTCATCATCATTTCCGGCATTACGATACTTTACGGCAACTTGTGCGCGATTCCCCAGCGCAACCTGAAGCGGCTGCTGGGTTATTCGAGCATTGCGCACGCGGGTTATCTGCTGCTGGGCGTGGCGGCGTTGAGCGCGAGCAGACAGGCGGCGGTGCTTTATTATCTGAGCGGTTATCTGTTCACGGTGCTGGGGGCGTTCACGGTAATCTGCCTGGTGATGCGGCATCTGGACAACGAGGACATTTCCGCGCTGGCCGGATTGCACCAGCGTTCGCCGCTGCTGGCCACGACGCTGATGCTGGCGATGGTGTCGCTGGCGGGCATTCCGCCGCTGGCCGGATTTTTCGGGAAGTTTTTGCTGTTGAAAGCCGTCCTGGGACAAGGCGCGACTAATCCAGGTTACTATTGCCTCGCGTTCACAGCGCTGGCGGGCGTGGTGATCTCGCTTTATTATTATGGCGGCGTCATCCGCGCGATTTACTGGAGCCAGGACGCGCCAACGGATTTGTCGCCGATTTCACTTTCCGGCCCGGCCAAAGTGACCCTCGCGATTTGCGTCGCCGGGATGTTCTGGATCGGGTTGTTTCCGAACACGATGCTCAACCTGGCAACCGAAGCGGTGAAGGCGCTGAAGATGTAGTGGCGTGAGGAATCATTCCGGAGGCCGGCGCAAAAGGGTTTATTAGGCGGGCTTGCAGGATGAAATAACTGAAATGAACTTGCCATTGTCCGGAATGGCCGCCATATTGCATGGCAAATCAAAGACTAATTTTATGGCTGACGCCGCAAATCGCTATCCCGAAAATGTCCCGGGCAAATACTACGTGGACAACCAATGCATTGACTGCGACCTGTGCCGTGAAACGGCGCCGGACAATTTCAAACGCAACGACGACGGCGGATACTCGTTCGTCTATAAACAACCGGCGTCGCCAGACGAAGAAGCACGCTGCAAAGAAGCCAAAGAGGGCTGTCCGGTCGAAGCCATTGGCGACAACGGGGCTTAGTTCGCGCTCACGTCGCGGTGGAAATGCCGGTGGCCACCGGCAGTGAGACCCGGACGACCCCTGGATGGCCGGCATGCGGCGGGACAATTTCCAGCTTGCCGCGGTGCGTCTCGATGATTTTCCGGCTGACGGTCAACCCCAACCCCAACCCGACGTTGCGCGTGGTGAAAAACGGCGCGGGTGCTTTCTGCGCGGCTTCAGCGGTGAAACCGGAGCCGTTGTCCTGGACTTCGATTTGCAGGTCTTTCCCGTTTCCAGCGCCATTGGAATCGGTGTGCAATTTGACGCCGATGTTCGGCTCTTTCGGATTCGCCTGAAGCGCGTTGAGCATGATTTCGGTGAGCGCGTGTTTGAGCGCGGCGCGGTCGCCAGTGACCATGATCGGTTCGCCGCCATTTTCAAACTGCAACCGGGCGGCATCGGCCGGCTGATGTTTGCGGGCTTCCTGGTAGGCTTCTTCAATCAATTTCCCGACGGCAAAGGCTTCCGGTTGAATGTGGCCTTCGCGCGCGAGAAAACGCATTTGATTGATCAGCCGCGAGATGCGTTTGACGCCGTCGGCGAGCACCTGATCCAGTGATTCGCGGAATTCCTTGTCCTTGTATTTTTCCGCGAGCAACTGCTGGTGGGTGGCCAGCGGCACGAGCGCATTGCCGATTTCGTGCGCGAGCCGGTCGGCCATGGATTTGATGAGGCGCAGATTGGCGGCCTCGACTTCCAAACGGCGCAATTGCTCGGCCTGGGTGAGATCCTCGGCCATAAGCAACGCGGAAACGGGCTCGGAGGAATTGCCGCGCTGAAACGGCACCACGCTGACGCTATAGACCGTGCCCGGCGAATTTTCCGGCTCATAACGATACGGCCCCATCGCCGCGCCGGTTTTCAAAACCTGGTAAATTTTTGCGCCGAGCGTCTGGGGCAAATCGCTGAATTCGAGTTCGCCGCCGCGTTTGTTCTTCTGGCCGAAATGGCCGCGCGCGGCTTTGTTGGCGTGGAGCACTTTCAAGTCGTGTCCGACGACGATGCAGGCGCTGCTGAGTTCGCGCAATACGCCGGTCATCATCTCGTGGTTGCCGGCGAGCTGGTCGTGCAGCCAGATGTTGCGGAGCGCGAGGCCGACCTGTTCGAGCAGGTGGAATATAAGTTCCAACTCAACATTGATGAGCGGTTCGCCGGTGACGCGGCCGTCGAACACGGCAACTCCGACCATGCCTTCGGGGCCGGGAATGGGCACCGCGACCTGCGTGCCGAGCAGTTCAAATTCCTTTTGCACCTCGCCGTCAGCGCAGGCTTCTTCGCTGTCGCGCCGGAGAATCCGTCCGAGTTTGGAAAGCTGGGCGCCCAGGCCGGAATCCAGCGAAAGTTCAAACTGTTCGAGGAGGCCGGGGGAAAGACCGATGGCGGATACGGCGCGCAACCGGCGGCTGTCTTCCGGCGAAGGCGTTTCGGTCAGCGGCGTGCAGGGGCGGTTAAGAAAAATGGCGGCGCGGTTGACACTGAGAATTTCGCGGAGAAACAGCAGGAATTGTTTCAACATTGCCCCGGCATCCAGTGAATGGGTAAGGATGGACGAGAAATCGCGCAGCACGTCGAGTGTTTGCGCCGCGTTGATGGAACGGTCGCCGGCCGGCGATTCGACCGGGCGAGAAAACAAGCGCGAAGAGGGAATGGGCGCGGGTGGCGGCGTTGACGGGGGAAGCGGGATGACCGGCACATTCCACAAGCGCTCCAGCAAAGAATTCAAAAGCTGGCGGCGAACGGGCTTGGTCAACACGTGGGTGACGCCGTGCAGAAAGGCCTTTTCTTCCCACTCGGACTGGTTGTCGGTGGTGTAGGCGATGATGGGTTTTTTGGCGGCATGACGACGGAGACGTTCGATGACCCAAACTCCTTCAACTCCCATCAAGTCCACGTCGAGGATGCATGCGCCCGCCAGGCCATGCTCCAAAAGAGGTTCAGCTTCATCCACATTAAGGCGATGAACGACCCGGTATTGCTCCGCATCCAGACTCGCGCGAATGGTTTCGGCGAAGTCTGGATGAGTAGATAAAACCAAAATGGTTTTCATCGCGCTCCCCAGAGTCAATGATGGTGCTCAGTTGCCATTTCCACCTGTGTATATTTCATAATTCAAATCCAGAGGTCAATGGTATTTGAAGCAATGCGCATTCCCTGTTGCAAAGGCCGGGACAAAATTTGCTTACCCGATGGCGAGCAATTTTTCCCAGAGACTTTCATTTAAAAGGGCTTTTTGAAGAAAATCCGCGTCGTCCGGCGGCGGGGCGGCCGGTTCGGGCTTGAGGGGCAGGCGGAGGATGAATGTCGTGCCCTGGCCGGGCAGGCTTTTGGCTTCAATTTTGCCGCCGTGATGGTGGACGATGAAAAAGCAGGCGATCAGATGAATGCCATATTCGGACGGCACGCTGCCATGCACGACAAAGGGATCGAGGATGACACTCAAGGCTTCCTGGGGCAGGCCCGGCCCGTTGTCGCTGATTTGAACGACGATCTCCGGTTTGGCTCCGGTGTTCTGTAATTCCGCCGCAAGCGTGATCCGGCTGCCGTTGGGCAGCATGGCCAGTTCATCCTTGAGCAACAATTCAAAGAGCCGGCCAAATTTCGGCTTGTCCACGTGCAGCGCGGGCAGCGAGTCGGGGATGCGATTCTCAATTTCAATCCGCCGCGCGGCAAACTGGTCCTTGAACATTTCCAGCGCCGCGCCGACCGCCTGATGCACCGTCACTTCGTCGGCGAAGGGCGACGCGGCGTTGTTTTCCGACGCGGTCCAAAGGTCTTTGAGCAGGCCGTTGATTTTTTCAATCTGCGCCTGGACGTTCTGGTGATACTCCTTCCAAAAATCAGGATTGCGCAGGCTGTTTAAATCCGTTTTTTCCTCGGCCATTTTGGCCGGCGCCAGGTCGAGGAAGGTTTTCACCGCGACGAGCGAGTTGCGGATGTGATGGCTCAGGCCGGCGGCGAGCAGGCCGAGGCTCACAATGCGGTCGGCGATCATCATGTTGCGCAACACGGACATTTTTTCGCGGAGCAACTGGTCGCGTTCGGCCTGCACCATGAAAAATTCCAGGCCCTGCCGGAGCGTGAGCGCCAGTTGCGGGGGGTCCCACGGTTTGGTGACGTATTTGTAAATCGCGCCGCTGTTGACGGCGGCGATGGCGGCGTCCATGTCCGCGTAAGCCGTGACCAGCAGGCGCAAAACGTGCGGACGCAACTGCCGGGCGCGTTCCAGGAGCCAGACGCCTTTTTCGCCGGGCATCCGCTGGTCGGTCAGCAGCAGGCCGATTTCGTTGGCGTGCTGTTCGAACAGTTTAAGCCCGGCCCTGGCGTTCGGGGCCGTGAACACGCGGAATTCATCGCCAAACGCGCGGGCGAAATATTTCAGCGATTTTTCCTCGTCATCCACGTAAAGGATGGCGAATTTTTTATAGTCGTAGAGATTTTCCATGGCCGGTTTTCAATTTGCCGTCTGGTTTGCCTGGGCGGGGAATTCCAGGGTAATTTCAAAAAACTTTCCCGGGTCCGTTTTCACCGAAATCTTTCCGCCGGCCTCCTGCACGATGCGGTAGCAGATGCTCAAGCCCAGCCCCATGCCTTCGCCCACGTCTTTGGTGGTGAAGAAAGGGTCGAAAATCTTGTCCAGGTCGGCCGCGGCGATGCCGGGGCCGTTGTCGCGAACCGACACAATGCTGCTGCCATTCTCCACCCGTCCTTCAATCCGAATGGCCGGTTTTTCATCTTGGAATGACTTTGTCATCAACGCATCGAGCGAGTTTTGCAGCAGGTTCGTGACCAGGTGGATCAATTTGTTCTTGTTCGCCCAGACTGTCTGATGCCCGGGAATTTGCTGGACGATCTGCACCTTGTCCTTCCACTCATTGCTCAAGAACCGCAGCGCCGAAGCGACCACCTCCGCCACCTCCACCTGATCCCGGCTCTCGGTTTCAGGATGCGTGAACATCCGCAAATCCGAGATGATGGTCTTCACCCGTTTGATGCCCTCTTCGACATCGGTCAAAACTTCGGCGTAATCCGCCTGCTGCTCCGGGGCAAGATATTGGCCCTTGTTGCGCAAGGTGAACAAACCCGTCGTGGCAAAGTTCAGCGGATTGTTGATTTCGTGGATGATGCCCGCGCTCATGCGGCCGAGCGAGGCCAGTTTTTCGGATTGCACCAGTTGCATCTCGTTTTCCTTGAGTTGTTGGAGGCTCGCTTCCAGCGCTTTGCGGCTCTTGTCCAGTTCGCAGCGGGAGACAAATTCGCTGACCCGGACCCGGCTGTGAAAGTACGCCCCCACGATGATGGCGATGCCGGGGAACACCAGGAAGAATAAATTGTTCAGGAAGATCCCGATGTTGGCCTTGGAGGCCGAAGGCAGGCTGGCCAGCAGGTACAACATCAAGACCAGCAAAACCGAGACGACACTTTGCAGAAACGTCCAATCCAACACCACGGCGAGCACCATCAGCACCAGGGTCAGCCCCGCATAATACGGTGACGCGGCCCCTTCGGTTGCGTAAATCATCCAGGCAATGGTCGCCGAGGGCAGGAACAGCAGCACAATGCCTTGGAAATGATAATGCTTCCGGCCAAACCGGGTTGCAAGTATGGGATACAATCCCGCCATCAATGCCGAACAAAGCAGGCGCAACCGGAGAAAGGAAACCGCGTGCTGCGGATAAATCAAAAGGTCCAGGCCAACAAAGAGCGGCACCATCACAATTCCCAGAAAGCATCCCAGCCGGGTCTTGCGAAGGGTGATTTCCCGCTCATGCTCCTGATAAGCGGCGCGAAATTCCTGGGGGATGTTTTTCATGTTAGTCCGATTTGCCGAGATGCAGGAACAAATTCACCGACGTCGGCTCGGTGATCACCCGGGCGGTGTCGCGGAGCCGCTCCGGAGCGAGAGCCCGCATTTTCCCGCTGTCGCGGTAGATCAACTGCCAGTCCAGCACAAATTCAATGAAGTTGCGAAACGGTTTTGAGTCGTTCATGTTGGCCACGATGATCGTCCCGCCCGGGCGCAGCCAGCCATAAAAAAGGTTCACCAGGGACAGGCAGGTCGGTTCCGACAAATAATCAAAAAGCCCCCCGCAATAAATCAGGTCGTAGCCCGGTTCCGATCCGGAATGTTCCGGGTGGGCATTCTGGCGCAGAAGTTGATGCACCGATACCCGCCGGGTCTCGGCTCCGGTCTGCCGGGAAAACTGGCTTTTGGCCTGATTGATTCGATCGCGGACATAACCCAGGGTTTCTTCGTTGAAGTCCAGCAACACGAAATCCGCTTCATTGGCCAAAGGCGTTTCCTTCAAAAAATCCTGCACCTCGCGAGCCGGGCCGCAGCCGACATTGAGAATCCTGGCCCGCCGGCCCGCCCGCACCACCCGCGCCGTTTCCTGCAGGAGATGGTCTTTGAGGTGAACGACCCGGTTGCGCACCGATTGGGCCGGCCATTGGCTGACCAGCAAAAAATGGATCAGCTTTTCATAAAGCGTTCCGCCTTCGGGCCGGTTGCGATGAATCATGTTCATCATCTCGTAATCTCCCGCATAGCCGAGCGGCTTGTAAAAGGTGCGCTGGCCGAAGGGGCTGCATAAAAACAGCGGCTGCCAATGGCGGCGGACGAACTCCAGGTGCGCTCCATAATGTTCCTCCGGGATGGCGTAGGCAAGTTCCTCAAACCGCTCATGCTGGGCGTTGAAGGCCGAAATCACGTGCCGGGCGATGGTTTCCAACGCTTCAAATTTTTGTTCCGGCTGGCGGCTGTCACGGTTTATGCCCAGATCAAACTCGACTTGCTCCAGCCACTGCCGCGTGGCCACCAGAAAAGCCTGGATGTCCGTCACCTGTACTTTGAATTCCTGTGAAATCCGGTAATGCTTCTGCCACTGCCGGAAAAACCGGGCATAAGACTGTTCCACGTCCGGCGCGGCGCCGGCAGGCTGCAGGAAAAAATCGGTCTCCGCTCCCAAGTCATCCAGTTTGACTTCGCAGATGATTCGTGCCCCGGCGTCAATCAAACCACCCACCACGGCGCGGCCGGAATAAACCATGCGGCCATCAATGAGAATTTTGAATTTATCCAGCACTTCCGACGTGCGCAACACCACGGCCGGATTGCAAAATTCAAACGCCACTGCGTAACGCGCCAGCCGCACGATGGCCCCGCGAGTTTCCACGCCGTCACGGGTCTTGAAAACAGCGACGCTGCCTTTGCTGTCGTGGGCCTCCGGCGCAGTCGCTTCCCGGTTGGTGGCGTTGGCCGGATGGAGCAGGCCGCTTGCGCCTTTTCCATTGCCATTGCCGTTGGCGATATGACTGCTCATTTTCGGAGGCATGAATAGAACATTTCCCAGGTCAAAACAAAGCGATTATCATGCCCCACACCGGCCATTTTACCTCAACAACCGCCAGCCGGTAACGACTGGCTCATTTTGAGCCACTTGAGAACTTGAAGTTCTTCCCTTGCCGCCGGTTTCCAACGCTGAATCAATGCCGGATCAGCCCGGTTATTTCGCCATCAAATCATACTTCCGCAGCAGGTCCGTAAGCGCGGCGTTAAATTCAGCGGGCTTCTCCAGCATGAGCCAGTGGCCCACCCCATCCATCAGGCGGTACTCCGTCTGCGGCGAAAGCGAGCGGACGTAGTTTTCGTAATCGGTGTTCCACATCGGACTCCGGGCATTGATGACGAGCACGGGTGCGTTCACCGTCTTCAAACCCCAATCGGGCTGGTCCGGGCCGAACATTCCTTCCATCGCGCCGACCATCACGTATTGCGGCGAGGCGAGCATTTCGGACAGCACCTGGTCGCGCAACGCTTCGGTGCCGGGAACGGGAAAAAAGGAACCGACGAATTGTCTGACCTGCTCGCGATATTCCGGTGTGCGAAACGGCGCGATAAATTTCCCGGCGTCCTCGGGTGCCCACTGGGGCCGGCGCAACAATCCGTCCACCGACACCAGCGCGGCGACTTTCTCCGGCGCCTGCCGGTAAACGCGGCAGATGACCGGCCCGCCCATGCTGTGGCCGACGAGCGTGGCTTTGTCCACGTGCGCATCGCGCATCACCGCCAGGACGGCGCTCGCGAAGAAATCCATCGTGTAGGCGGCGTGCGGCTTGTCGCTCTGGCCGTGGCCGGGAAGGTCAATGAGGACCAACCGCGCCTGGTCCGCGAAGGCCGGAACCTGCTCGCGCCAGAAGCCGAGATTGCCCGCCCAGCAGTGGACGAAAACAATCGTCTGCCGGCCCCCGCCCACCGTGACGTAGTGAACCTTGTTCGTGCCGAAAGGGGCAAAATGCGACTTCCCGTCGGCCAGTGTTTTAGGTTTCGGTGCGGTGGCGCAACCAGCGAACGCAAACAGGACGGCGGCCACACATGAGCAACAAACAATTTTAATCATGCCAAAGATTCCTTTTCTTATTGTGATTAATGGCGGGATGTTACGTGGACAGGGTCGCGGCGGCAATGGTTCTGTTGTGAAGTTTTGGGGGCATGATGGCCGGGGACCCAACGGGATTAAAAACGCCAGCCCACCGACACCAACACCGCATGGCTGATGAAATCATAGTCGCCGTTGGCGTTCTGCCCGGTTGTCACTGCGGGTATGGATGATGGCTTGCTGCCGGTGACCGTGTGCGTGGGGCCATAACCGAACTGATAGGCGATGTCGAAATTGAAATGTTTGCCTTTGTACCCGGCGCCCGCGCTGAGGAAGTAACGGTCCATGTCCGCCGCCAGCGGGGTGTAATACGCATCCGGAACGGAGTTCTCGCTATAGACAAAACCCGCGCTCGCATGCCAGCCGCTGTCAAAATACCGCGTCACGCCGAATTCATACATCCAGCTTGGCTGCCAATAGAGTTTCAAACCAACGTCTTGCGCCAAGGGCGGCGGGGGGTTCGCCTGGTGGATGGTGTTTGATCCAAAGCTGCTCCAATCCGTGTAGTCCGCATCAAACTCAATATTCCATTTGGGTGTGGGCCGGTAGGAAACGCCACCGGCGACTGTGAAGGGGAACGTGAAGTTCGCGTCCGCGGGACGGTTCGTGGCGTGGGAAAGGCCGGGATAGGGCTGCAGCTCGAAGTCCGTCTGGCCATTCAAAGTGAAGGCTGCCGAACTGCGGAAGGAGGCGCCAATCGAGATTTTCTCCTGCGGTTGCCAGAGCAGTCCCAGGTTATAACCCGCGCTCCAGCCGTTGCCCGAAAAGCGGAAGAAATTGATTAAAGGCTTTTGGAATTTACCCAAGCCTTGTTCCATGTCGAGGTCTGCATAGTTCACCATGGCTCCGGCGGCAATGGAAAGCGATGGCAGCACCTTGACCGCCATCACTGGATTGATGGTCAAGTAAGTCAGGGAACCGTCAAGGGCTACAGAGCGGAAGCCCGTGTCCTGCGGCCAGGACGATTTTCCCCCAAAAGGCGCGTAAACTCCCAGACCCAAACTCACCGGGAAGTTCGTGGGCGTGTAGGTGTAGAAAATCTGGGGGACGGCGGCGGAATTGTCCTGGTTGTCATAAGTATGGCCGTGGTTGGAAGCTGTGCTCGGGGGGCTGAAGCTCGAGTCGAGATAGATTCCATAAAGACCGCCACGAAGTTCGTTGCCCTCAAGCTGGGTGATACCCGCCGGGTTGTAGTAAATGGCCGACGGATTGTCCGCCGTGGCCACAAACGCCTCGCCGCGCGCCGTCGCAAAGGCGTCCTGATCCGGAAGCTGGAAACCGTTCGCTGAAACTTTCCCCGCCCAAACCCCTGAAATCATCAGCGTCAGAACCCTTAACATTATTTTATGCCGGTCCATCATCACTGATTCATTGGTTCAAACAATTGAACGAACGCCTTAGGTATGCATGAATAACCCGCTGGAGCAAGCAAATCCCGCCTGTCGGCGCAAATGGGCATTTGCATCGGAGTTGTGGCGAACCGCCCCGTCACTTCACCTTCACCCAAAACCCGCTCGCTTCGGCACAGCTTGCGGGTTCGTTTGGTGACTTGTTTTACGAAGATATCTGGTATTGGATTCCCGGCGTGAATCCGTCCGAAACATTTTTGAATCTGCTGCACGGTCCGGTGCCGGTGCTGACGCTCGCGCCGATGCAGGACGTGACGACGCTGGAATTCTGGCGGGTACTGGCACGCCACGGCGGCGCGGATGCTTACTGGACGGAATACTTCCGCGTCCATGGCAATTCGCGGCCCGACAAGTGGATTCTCCGCTCCATCACCGAAAATCCCACCGGCCGCCCCGTCGTTGCCCAGACTCATCGGCAACAACATCCCCGCGCTCGTGCGGACGGCGAAGGCGTTGCAGCAATTTCCCGTTGCGGCGATTGAGTTGAACCTCGGCTGTCCCGCGCCGGTCGTCTATCGCAAATGCGCCGGCGGCGGTCTGTTGCGCGAGCCGCAGAAAATTGACGCCATCCTCGGCGCGTTGCGCGACGCGGTGACGATTCCGTTCACCGTGAAAACGCGCATCGGTTTCAAGTCGCCTGCCGAATTCGACACGCTGCTGCCGCTGTTCGCGAAACATGCGATTGATTTGCTCACGGTTCACGGGCGCACGGTCGCGCAAATGTACCGGCCCGGCGTGCGCTACGACCTCATCGCGCGGGCGGCGTGTGAATTGCGCTGCCCGGTGCTCGCCAACGGCAACGTCCATGGCCCGGCGCAGGCGCAGGCGCTGCTGGCGGAGACGGGGGCGCGCGGCCTGATGATCGGGCGCGGCGCGATCCGCAATCCGTGGCTGTTCGACCAGATCCGCCAGCAGCTTCGCGGCGAAAAAATAAAATTGCCGGCGGGGCGCGATGTGCTGGCTTACATCCGCGAACTTTGGGACGCCGAAGTCACGGCCGGGGTGCGCGAACCGGCGCAGGTGCAGCGGATGAAAAAATTCATGAACTTCGTCGGCGAAGGTGTGGGCGAAAAGTTCCTGCACGAAATCCGCCGCGCGTCCACCCAGGCCGGTTTCTTCCGCATTTGCGAAGAGTTTCTAAATCACGGCGAGCCGATGACGCTGGAGCCGGTGGTTTTATCGGGGGCACCCGTGTAAAATTTTTCGCGGAATTCCTTAATTTCCAACAAAATCGCAGCAATTGTTGTGATTTGGACGGCATTATTCCTGCTGCTTCTGTACGGTATTTATGCGAAGGAAGGTACTGGTTGTTGAGGATGATCCGGATCAGCTTGAAGCCACCCGCATGAGTTTAAAAGCGGCGGGTTTTGCCATTGGCACTGCCGCCAATGGCCTTGACGCCCTCAAAAAGGCCCGGACGGTGTCCCCCGATTTGATTCTGTTGGATGTGATGATGCCTGGAATGGACGGGTTCACCGTTTGTGAAACATTGCGGGAGAATCCCGCCACCGCTTCCATCCCGGTTCTCATGCTGACCGGTTTATGCAGTCATATCAGCCAGCTTGTCGCGTTTGACGCCGGCGCCACGGATTATCTCATGAAGCCATTCGTTCCAGAGGAACTTGTCTCAAAAGTGGAAAAGTTGCTGTGTCGGGCCCAGCGCCTTCAAGCGTACCATAAAAATCCAATACAAAACATCTCTCAGCCGCAGAAAAAGTCCTCGCCAGCTTTGTCCGGCGGGGAATAAAGCCCAAGCCCGGTGATTTTCAGCCGCGTATTTAAGGTTTTACCTTCACCCGAAACTCACTCGCGTTCGTGATTTTTTCCAGGCTGCCGCTGTAAAACTCGTCGCGGAATTCCTCGGTTTCCAGCAGGTGCTGGCACAATTCCTTTTTGTCGCGCTTGATGATGAATTTGAGTTCGTCCAGATCGCCTGACCAGCGGAAGCCGTTGAAAAATTCCGCGCCACCAAACTGCGTTTTATACAGCGCCGTCTGTGAATAGCACGTGCCAAGGTAGAAATGCCGGAAGCCGCGTTCGGCGAACAGCGCCACCGCCGAGGTCATCATGAACATGCCGAGGTTGCGCGCGTAGTAGTTCAAATCGTAGAACGCGTAGTAGTAATACGCGAGTTCCCGGCCCTCGATGTAAAGCGTCGCCACGCCGATTTCCGCGCCGGTCTTCGTGTCGGTGAACACGAGCAAATGCGAGATGATGGGCGAACCAAACAGCGCGTCGAGCCGCTCGAACGTCATCACGTCCTTGCCGAATTTGATGTCGGCGTAGGTCTTGAAAAATTCACGGCGTTCGGGCGTGTAATTATATTTGTCGCGCGGCACGAGCTTCACGTCAATGCCCGCGCCCTTGCGCAGGATGCGGCGGTTTTCGGACGATGGCTTGAACTTCGCGAGGTTCACGCGCACCTGGCGGCAGAGGTAAAAACGGTCGAGGTTGCGCGACGACGGCAGGAAGCCGGCGTTGAAAATGTCCGACGGCGTTTCACCCGCCTCTGGCACGGCCCAGATGGCGTAGGGAAACTGGTAATGCTCGTAGTCGGAGTTTTGTTCGGAAAAAAGCAGTTTCATAGCGCGTAATCAAAGAAGTCTCATTTGTTTTAAATCTTTGGGTTGTGGAGGCCAAAAGACTCCGAGAATTAAAAAACCTCGTGGATGAGCCCGCTGGTTGCCGACAAATAAATAACTGTCCTTGTCCTTTCCCCAAAGCTCATTAATCCATTTCTGCCGCATCTTTGCCCGAAGAGAATGTTCGCTGGTCTCACTTTGCTTTAACTTCCGGTATAACTCGCAAGCTTCCCAATCAATGATTGATTGCTCGTGGCCGTTGCAATGCGGGTCATCACAAACGTAGCTATATTTGAACCGAAAAGGGATTTGTTCCAGAGGTTTCCCCGGATTCTCAAACAACGAAAGTTGGTTTATGATATCATTCCATTCGCGGTCAGCTTTTTCAATCACGAGGTCACGAATCTCCTTTGGCTTGAACATTCCCAACGAAACACCCTTTTCGCGTTGAAGGGCAAGTATCTCGCACATCGAACCTTTGGCTGTTGGTTGCAGCCAAGATTTTCTTTCGTTCCATCCATCGGTGGCCGAGATAATCTTTCCCAATCGAATATTTTGTTGGTCGGGACGATAACTCTCGGGGCGAGTATCCTCATGCTTTCGCATTCGGAGATGAACGATTTGATATTTTTTAAATTGAAGACCCTTTGGCAAATGGCGGAAACTTATCGGGTAAAGTCTGATCCATCCTTCTTCCTTTGTTACCCCCGCGACGCAGACCGTTTCTTGATATTTATTGCTGGGATTCGGATACGCTTTGACGGTAATTAAAACGTCGCGCTCAAGCGGAAAGTCGCTTGCCCTTGTCATAGATGCACAATTTGCAAGCCATTCCGTGCGACCGCCTTTACTTCCAATGCAACAAATTTCCGATGACATTCATCGTGGTTCTTTTCAAAGCAAAGAAGGCAGCAGGTTTTCTCGTAAACTAAATTCTTAACAGTGCGAACATGTTCCGCTTGTTTTTTCATGTAAAGCAGATAACCACGAGTGAAGGCTGTGAAATTATTGGTTTCCCGCAACTCATGTCGCAATTCACGCGGACTGCCAAGCTCGCGAATGTGCAAGTAATCAATGCCTTTGCATCGAAGTTTTTCGGACAACGCGTTTTTAGAAAATCCAGGAATCCGGCTTTGAGGAAGTTCTCGAATGTCCAAAACCATTTGGATGCCGGCCGATTCCAGTTTTTTCACAAAGGATTCAGCACTCGTTTCTTCATAGCCGATTGTGTAAAGCGTGTTGGCCATGCGCACATCCTAGTCTGTCGCTTTTCGTTGTCCAGCGTCCAATCCGCAGGTGAATTTATTTCACAATGGCTTCAGTTTCAACTTTTGCCGGCGCGGATTTACCGTTCACGGACTTTCGCCGCAAGCGCAGCCGCCAGCTGGTCAGGACCTCGTAGCTCACCGAATTTTTCAGCTTCGCCAGGTCGTGCACGGTGATTTCCTCGCCGCCCTGGCGGCCCATGATGACAGCTTCATCCCACATCTGCGCTTCGGGAATATCGGTGATGTCCACCATCAGCGCGTCCATGGCGATGCCGCCGACGAGTGGGGCGCGTTTGCCGTGGATGAGCGCGCCGCCCTGGTTGCGCACGCGCGGGAAACCGTCGCCGTAACCGATGGGCAGCACGGCAATCCGCCGCTCCGACGGCGCGGTGTAACGCATGCCGTAACCGACCACTTCACCGGGTTTCAATTTCTGGATCGCCGCGATGCGCGCTTTCACGGACATGACCGGTTCAATGCCGGGTATCCGCCGGCAGACCGACGACGGAAAAACGCCGTAGAGCAAAATCCCGACGCGGACCATGTCCAGATGCGCGTGCGGCAGGTCGAGAAACCCGCCGCTGTTACAGGCATGGCGCAGCTTCACGGAGATGCCCCGCGCAGCCAGTTCCTGGAGAACCTCGTTGAAGCGGGAAAACTGGAGATTGGCAAACGTCTTGTCCGTTTCGTCCGATTGCGCGAAGTGGGTCATCACGCCTTCGAGCGACAGCGATTTCTCGGCGCCAATCTGTTCGATGAGCGGCAAGGCCTCGTCCCAGCGCACGCCGAAACGGCTCATGCCCGTGTGAATTTTCACATGCACCGGCACGCGCTTTTTGCTGGCGGCGGCGGCGCGGGCGAGTTTGCGGACGGTATGAAGTTCATTGACGCAGACGGTCAGATTGTGTTCCACGCACCACGGCAATTCGGCTTCCTGCCGTTCGCCCAGCAACAACAAAGGCGCGGTGATGCCCGCGTCACGAAGCGTCATCGCTTCTTCAAGCGTGCTCAGGCCGAACCCCCACGCGCCTTCTTCGAGCGCGATGCGCGCCACGTCGAGCGCGCCGTGTCCGTAAGCCTCGTCCTTGGTAACGGCCAGCAGCCGCACGTTTTGAGGCAGGTCGCGGCGGATGAGTTGCAGGTTGCGGCGCAGCCGCGCGAGGTCAATTTCAACCCACGCCGGGCGCAATGGAAAAGTTGCCGAATCAAAATTCATCGAATGCTGAAACTGTTTAACCACGAATTTCGCCAAATGACACGAAAAAATTAAAATGGATTCGTTTGCGGACTTGCGTCGTAATAAGGTTGATATAGGCTCGCCCCCGATTAAGGTTTTTCGTCATGACCACGTCAACGAACCCGCCCCACGACTCATTCAAGCGTTTTGGTCTTTGGCTGGCGGCGTTGTTTCTGGTGGTACTGGGGGCAAAACTCCGGGTGGTGCAGCTTTATGGATCGCCACTGCCTTTGTGGGATCAGTGGTATGAAGCACATCGGTTTTTCAAGCCCTGGGTGGAAGGGCATCTGACGTGGCAGGCCTTTTTTGCTCCCGACAATGGGCATAGAATATTCTTCACGCGCCTGCTGGATATGATCGTCATCCGGCTGAATGGGCGATGGGAGCCTATGTTGCAAATGACGGTCAACGCATTCCTCCACACGACGTATGTTTGCGGACTGGCATATTGTCTGTGGGATTTTCCCGGGCGAAAAAACGGATGGTTCCTCTGTTTTTTGCTGGCGCCATTTTTCGCGCTGCCCTATGCCGGGGAAAACGCCATTTGGGCGATCACCCTCGAGTATTTTCTGGACCTCTTCTCCCTGGTGACACTGGTTGCCTTGGGCTTTGCCAGGCCGGGCAGCTGGTGGTGGTGGCTGGGATTGGCCGCGGCAGCCACGGGTTTGTTTACCATGGCTTCCGGTTTGCTCGCGCCGGTGACCGTTGGCGGCTTGATGGTTTTGCGCGCCATTAAACATCGCCGGATTGAAAGAAGGGATTTAGTCACGTTGGGTTTGTGTTTGGCGGTTGTGGGACTGGGCATGGCTCTGGGAGTTTCGGCGGAAGATGACCGCCCCTTGCGTGCGCATACCCTGGCGGAATTTGCATCCGCCCTGATGCGCAATCTCACCTGGCTGTTTTTTGACGCGCCGGGAATGGCGTGTTTGATTTTCCTGCCGCTGGTTTTGCTGCTGATCCTCTATTTTCGGCAAAACTTTCAGGAGACACGGGCGGCGGAATTGCTGCTGGGACTGGGACTGTGGAGCGTGCTGCAAGCAGCCGCGCTGGCCTATGGGCGCGGGAATTATGGGGACATTTTTCCGATCAGCCGTTACCTGGACATCTTGAACGTTTATGTTATCGCCAGTCTTTTCGCCTCGGTGCTGCTCGCGCAATTCTGGCTGCATGGCGCATTTTCCGCAAAATTCACACTGCTCCCGCCGCTCGTTTTTTCCGCCGTGATTTTCTTCGGTCTTGGCCGCATCTCGCAAATCGTGGTGGACGAGCTTCTGCTTTCCACCCGCAGCATGAACCTGGTGGCCGAGGAACGCGTGGAAACATTCATGGCCACCGGCAACGAACAGGAGCTGCTCGAACCGCCCACCGTTCGCCCGAGTCCGGAGGTGGCCCTGAAGACGTTGCGCAACCCGAAATTCCAGGCCATCCTGCCCGCCGTTTGCCTGCCGCCGGCGGACGCGCACGTCACCGGCCGCTTCACCGCCGTTTCACGATGGTTGCTGCGAAATTCCACCGGGATATTATATTGCGGGCTGGGCCTGTTCGCCGGCCTGATCGGATACGCCTTGATTCGCAGCCCGCTGGGTCTGGCATTGGAAAATTTGCCGGCCGGCATTGCCTTCCTGGTCATTTTGGCCGCGCTGGGCTTTGTCTGGTCAAAAGCGCCGGTCAAACGCGAAACCATCGAACGAGACATGGACTACAAGCTGGCCGCATATTTCAAATCCGTGGGCAACCTCAAACGCGCGGCAATTTTCGAACACAAGGCCGAGCTGCTGAAGAATCAATAACATTCAAATGCTTCCCGGCGGCCACAGGCTCTGCCCGATGTCCGTCCGGAAATAACTGCCGACGACACGAATCCTGCGAATGTTCGCGTAGGCTTTCGTAATCGCCTTGTCGAGTTTGGGTGCCAGCGCTATCACGTCCGCAATGCGATGCCCGGTGGACACCAGCTTTTTATCCGCGCCGCGCGCCACTTCGTTCCACCACACGTCGCAATCAAATTGGCCCTCCACTTCCAGCGGCAGATGCGGGCTGCGCACTTGGATGAAAGGATAACCGTAGCCCGCCAGCGTGAGCGAACAGCCGAAATTGATTTTTTCGTTGAACTGCAGATCCAGCTTCTCGTTCTGTGCGGTTCGCAGGACGACTTCCGCCGGATTTTTCAGCATCCGCAGAATCATCGGGCCGGAGGTGACGCCGATGCGGATGTTGTATTCGATGACGTGCCATTTTAGGTGGGGCGAGGCTGACGAGCCGGCTCGCGGGGACGCTCGCCCCACCGAAGAATTACATTTGACCGCCGTGACCTGCAACGGTCCGTTGAACTTTGCCGCGCGCAGCCACGGCAGCAGCGGATGGATGAGCTTGCGCGCCAGTCCGTATTTGTCATGGGGATCGCGCTCGACCAGCCCGCCGAGCGGCGCGCCGGCCACGACGCCCAGGTTGCCGTTGAAGGCGTATTTGTATTCCTGGTTCGTGACGAGCGAATAAATTTCGCCGCCGCTTACCAGCACGATGTGACCGATCTCGGCGCGGCCGAGGTATTCCTGCAAGAAAACACCCTCGGCATAATTGACATGCCGCAGCCATGCCCGCGTGTCCTCGACCGTCTCGCAAAGAATTGTGTGGATTGGGCTGGTCGGTGAGCAGAGCGGATTTTTAATGACAAACGGCCGCGGATGTTTCGCCAGAATTTTTTCGGCGGCTTTTCGATTGGCCGCGACACAGGCTGCCGGAAAGGGAATTTTGAAATCCGCGCATAGCTTGCGGGCAAAATCCCGTTCGCGCTCGATGCGCATTGCCTCGCGCGTGGGGCTGAAAATGCCCACGCCCGATTGCAACAAATCCGCCGCCCACGGTTGCAACGCCCAGTCAATGGACTGCGGGATGACGACCTCAATCCCGTTTTTCTTGAGCAATGGAACCGGGCTGGGAAAGGTGCGGCACGAAAAAGTCGGCCCCACCAGCGACGGCGGGAAATGGCCGTAATTGCGGGTGAGATAGGTTGAAACCTTTGCCCCCGCGTCCGCCAGCGCCTGCCCAATGCTGTGCGCAAACGACCCGACGCCGAGAATCATGGCGGCGGTTTCAGGTTTTTGAGTTGGCGTTTTGCGCGGCATGAAAATCTGTCAACGGCCCAAGTGTTTCCAAATTTTGCTCCTAACGCAATGCCAAGCTCTGCGCTTGACGGAATACAGGCTCCAAAGCAGTCTCACGAAGATGTTCGTTTGATGAACCCGCTTTTTATTCCAACCTTGTTGGGGGCATTGGCCTTTTTCGGCTTGGGAATGTGGACTTCACGGCGAGTGAAATCGCGCGCCCAGAAACTTTCCCTTGTATTCATCGGCTTGGCAGGTGCTGTCCCTGCGCTTTTATTTGTAATTGGTTACACCGGTATCTTGGGAGAGGCAAACTGGTTTTATTCCTTCCGCTCGTGGCCGGGCACGGAATTAACCGCGAGTGGCGCTGGTTTGATTGCCGGCTGGCTTCAAGCCCAACGCAATCAAAGCCAGCGTGTGCGCAAGCAAATGAGCGCGGGATTTATTCCTTTCATTTTACTGCTTTGCGTGACGATTCCTTACCTGAAGCAAATTTTCCTGCGACCGGACTGGAACAATTTTACCGACCGGTGGTCCGACGGAGTTTGTTTTCAAAGTTCCGAGTCATCCTGTGGACCTGCTTCCGCTGCAACGTTGTTGCGACTGGCAGGCAAACCGGCAACCGAAAGGGAAATCGCCGTTGAATCGTTCACGTCCCGCCGAGGTACAGAGAACTGGTATTTGATCCGGACATTAAGGCGTCATGGCCTCAATGTGAATTACTCGATTGGCCAATCAGGGTGGAATAATTTGCTTTTTCCCGCGATTGTCGGTGTCAGATTGGGAAGTAAAAATGGAGCGGGTCACTTCATCGCCGTCTTGGGAAAAGCCGGGAACAAATATGTCATTGGTGATCCATTGAGCGGCCGTGCAGAATTGGACGAATTACAATTCCAGGACCGTTATTATTTTACGGGTTTTTCCATTGTGGTTCGCCCGGACAACCGCTGATTTTGGTGTTTTACCAACCCTTTCCAAAGCGGCGTCGCGCTCCGCTTGCCGCCGCAGTCCAAATTTGCTCGCTTCTCGACTTTGCCCGCCGATTTGCTACCTTGTGTTTTGTGAGTTTTGTCGCTGAATTCAAATCTTTGCCGCTGGAACCGCTCGTGAAGCGTTCGCAGACAGCCGGCATCCAGGCCGTGCGCGAGAGCATGGCGAAGGCGAAATTGTCGCTGGCGGACTTTGCCCATCTGATTTCGCCGGCCGCGGCTGAATTTCTTGAGCACATGGGCCGGCGTTCGCATGCCATGACGCAGCAACGGTTCGGCAAGGTCATCCGGATGTTCGCGCCGCTCTACCTTTCCAACGAGTGCGTCAACAATTGCCAGTACTGCGGTTTCTCGCGCGACAACCCAATCCTGCGCGTGACGCTGTCGCTGGAAGACGTCAAACGCGAGGCGCAGGCGCTCAAGGAACAGGGCTTCCGCAATATTCTGCTGGTCGCGGGGGAACATCCGAAGTTCGTATCCAACAATTATCTCAAGGATTGCATTGCCGCGCTGCATCCCGACTGGCCGGGCATCTCGCTCGAAATCGGGCCGATGGAAGCGGCGGATTACCGGCCGCTCGTCGAGGCGGGCGCGGACGGGCTGGTGGTTTATCAGGAAACTTATGACCGCAAAATTTATGCGGACATGCACACCGCCGGACCGAAACGCAATTTTGACTGGCGGCTCGAAACACCCGAGCGCGGCTACGTGGCAGGCTTTCGCCGGCTCGGCATCAGCCCGCTTTACGGACTGGCTGACTGGCGGTTCGAGGCTGTCAGCGTGGCGGCGCATGCGGATTATTTGCTGCGGAATTGTTGGAAGGCGCAGTTGACGATTTCGCTGCCGCGGCTGCGGCCATGCGCGGGCGAATTCCAGCCGCTCACGCACATGACCGACCGCGACCTCGCACAGCTCGTCTGCGCATTCCGGCTGATGTTCCCCGACGTCGGACTGGTGCTTTCGACCCGCGAACCGGCGAAGCTGCGCGACGGGCTGATTCCGCTCGGCATCACGATGATCAGCGCGGGCAGCCACACCGAACCGGGCGGTTACACCGGCGCGGGCAAGGAAAAAATCCATCACACCGAGCGCGGCCGGATTGTGGAACTAGCGTCCGGCGCCAGCGAATGGGCGCCCACACCGGAAAATGCGACGAACGCGACCGGACAGTTTCAAATTGCCGATGAACGTTCCGCTGGCGAAGTGGCGGAGTTGATCCGGCGGCTGGGTTACGAACCGGTGTGGAAGGATTGGGACGCGGTGTTGACGGCCTAAAATTTATGAACAAGTCACAAATGCGCGTCAGACCCAGTTTTTTACTGGGACTGTTCGTTGTATTTGTGATAATTCCTTTGATTTTGGCTTTTCTTTTACCCGTCTATGCGCCTTCGGGGAAATTGGAAGCTAAACTACACGCCGCGCGCGACGAAGAAGCAATAATTTCGTTAGCGTTGAAGCAACGTGCGGTGGAAATCGGCGGACTGACCAACGTTGAAACTGCCTTTGTTCGAGATGCGCTCTTTTCTACCAACGAATATTTTGTAAGCCGAACCAATATTCAAGGTCACGTTTTCAACTTAAGGAGGGTTCCCGCAAATCAAACCAATGTTCAAGGTCAGATTCTCGACCTTTGGGAAATCCCTTATCGGATTACAGTTATAGCACCAACAAATCTTATCATCCAATCCGCTGGGCCTGACAAAATTTTCGGCACCAAGGACGACATCATTTTCAACAGCGCCTCAAACGATTTTGTGAAGCCATGAATCCGTCTGTCACCGCCAACGGAAAGCCAATTGAGGCGAAGCTGCCGTGCTCGATAGAGGAATTTCTGGTCGCGCAGAACCTGCTGCCGCGCAGCGTCGTCGTGGAGCACAACGGCGAGGCGGTCACGCCGTCGGAGTTTTCCCAACGGCGGCTCAACGCGGGCGACCGGCTGGAAATTGTAAAAATCGTCGCGGGCGGTTAAGCCGCGCTTTGCGCTTTCGGTTTGGGCGGTCGCGGGTTTAAGCTGTGGCCATTATGGAATGGCTGCACAATTTATTCTGGCACAACGGCATGTTTCTTGGTCACCACTGGACAGCCTGGGATATTTTTTGGAATATCATTGGGTGGTCCGGAAACGCGGTGTTTTCCTGCCGGTTTCTGGTCCAATGGTATGCGACGGAAAAGAAGCAGCAGGTGGTTGTTCCTTTGCTCTTTTGGTGGTTGAGCCTTGTTGGTTCGCTGCTCCTGCTTGTGTTTGCCATTTTTTACGACAAACACTACGTCGTCATTTTCGCATACGCCTTCAACTGGATTCCCTACATCCGAAGTTTGATCATTCACCACCGTTACAAGGCGGCACACTTGAACTGCCCGCAATGCGGCAGGAGTTGTCCGCCGCAGTCGAATTTTTGTCCGAATTGCGGCGCGCGGCTGGCGGCGGCTATTTCTTAGTTTTAGGCGCGGCAGGGGCGGCAGGTGTGGCAGGGGCCTCAGGCGTGGCATGGGCGGCCGCGGGTTGCGGCACAATCCCGTATTTTCTTAGAATCGGCTGGAAGTCGGGATGGGTGCTGCCGTAAGCCGTGAGTTGCTTCACAAAATTTTCCATGCCCACGCGGCTTTGGCTGAACGCCTGAATGATTTTTGTGGCTTGCGGTTTAATGGCGGCAACGTCTTTGCCGGTGACACTGGCCTGGCGATACAAATACACGGTGAGCGTGCCGCTGACGACGACCAGCGCAAGCAGCAGCGTGAACACCTGATGTCGCAAAGCGACAATCTGATCCATCAATTCGGTTTGGGCGGGGGAATTCGTTTCAGATTCGTTCATGGCAATTAGCGGGTAGCGGGTTTGGCTTGGGCGGGCTGCACGATGCGAAGAATGTCCGCGTTCGGATTTTTCTGGCTGTAGGCGAGCGTGTCATTCGCGAGCGATTCGACCGCCATGCGGTAGGCGTTGGCCTGGTTGGCCTGGATTTGAAGAGTGCGAAGCTCGTGCGTGCGAAAAATCGTTTGCAACGCGAAAACCACACCCAAAATCACCGACACCGCCAGCACGAGATTCAACAAAGTCGTAATGTTGTCATTTTTCATAAGGTTTTGGGGACTTTAGCGAAATGGCGGCGGATGTCCAGCGATTTTTCGCCGGCGAAAACGCATTGATTTTACATGGGGCGAATGGCATTACTTTCCGCAATTCAACCACCCGCGGTGGCTAATAAAGAAGAGCCAATTGAATTGATGGGCAACGTCACGCAGGTGCTGCCCGGCACGATGTTCCGGGTGGCGCTGCCCAACGGCCATGAAGTCCTTGCGCACATCTCCGGCAAGATGCGCAAGAATTTCATCCGCATCAGCGTCGGCGACAAGGTCAACGTCCAGATGTCACTCTACGATTTGCACAAGGCGCGCATCATTTACCGGCACAGTTGAATGTGAGGCGTGAAACGTAATGAGTGACTTCACGTTTCACGCCTCACGCCCTGCGTTTCACAAACCCCTTTTCAGAACTCGACTTTGGCTGCTCCTGCGGCATCTTTTTTCCATGCAAATCCACTTCTTCGGCGCGGCGCGCACCACCACCGGCTCGATGTATCTGCTCGAGGTTAATGGCAAACGGCTGTTGCTCGAATGCGGCCTTTTCCAGGGCCATCGTGAGGAATCCATCCAGCGCAACTGCTGTTTTCCGTTCGACCCGAAGCAGATTGACGCCGTCGTCCTGAGCCACGCGCACATGGATCATGCGGGCAACCTGCCGAACCTCGTCAAGCAGGGTTACACCGGCAACATCCATTGCACCTTCGCCACGCGCGACCTGTGCAGCATCATGCTCGTGGATTCCGCGCACATCCAGATGGACGACGCCTCGTTTGTCTCGAAACAGCGCGCGAAGAAGAAGCTTCCGCCGGTTGAACCGCTTTACACCATCGCCGAGGCGGAGAAAACGCTGCATCAATTCGTTGCCGTCGGCTACGAACGCCCGTTCCTGGGGGTGGACGGCGTGACGGTCACGTTCCGCGACGCCGGGCACATTCTCGGCTCGGCGCAGGTCATTTTGGACGTGCGCGAAAACAGCCGGGAATTCCGCTACCTGTTCAGCGGTGACGTGGGCCGGGGCGGCGATGAAATTCTCCGCGACCCGCAACCGACCGACAACGTGGATTATCTGCAAATAGAATCCACCTACGGCGGACGTGAACACGCCGTGCGCACTGACGCCGACGAGACCGTGGGCCGGCTCGCTGCCGAAACACTGAAACAGAACGGCAAGGTCATCATCCCGGCGTTTTCCGTCGGGCGCACGCAGCAGATTGTCTATGTGCTGAACCAGCTCACACTGGCGGGCAAATTGCCGCGCGTGCCGATCTTTGTGGACAGCCCGTTGAGTGTGAACGCCACGGAGGTTTACCGTCTGCATCCGGAATGTTTCAACGATTCAATCAACAAATTCCTCCATGAAAAGGCGAATCCCTTCGGCATGGCGAACCTGACCTACATCCGCGAGGTCGAACAATCAAAAACGCTCAACGACCTGAAGGAACCCGCCATCATCATCAGCGCGTCGGGCATGTGCGAGGCCGGGCGCATCCGGCATCATCTCCAAAACCACATCGGCGATCCGAAGAACCTGATTCTGTTCATTGGCTTCTGCGCGGAAAACACGCTGGGCGCGCAAATCACGGCGGGACAAAATCCGGTCAACATTTTCGGCGAACCGCAGGCGGTGCGCGCCAAAATCGTTTCGCTGGACACCTACTCCGGCCACGCGGACAAGAATGAATTGAAGCAATACGTCGAAAGAATCTCCGGCGACCTCAAAAAAATCGTCTGCATCCATGGCGAGGAGGCACAATGCCTCGCCCACGCGGAAACGTTGCGCGCGATGAAACCGAAAGCCCAAGTCATCGTGCCGGAATACAAGCAGATGGTGGAGATTTGATTCAGCGCCGCAGGCGCGGAATCTTTGTAGAAGCCAACTCCGAAACCATTTCAAGCTCTGTCAGGAGCGGCATATTCCGTGGGCACACAGACGATGTCGCTCCTGACGGAGCTTGGGATTGAGCTGTTTTTCAAGCTGCTCAAGCAACAGCTCAAGATCAAAACCTTCGTGCACCCTCTGCATCGTTTATCACCAGAAGGAGTTGAATGCATTCCTCATGGATTTACGCTTGTGCGAACAACTTATGAAGAGGCATCATCTCGATCAACCGCCGCCACAACCAATATGACAGCCAAGCAAACCGCCGGAAAAGAGGAACGGGTCTTATCCTTCAACGGAAAATGGGTTTCCGAATCCGAAGCACGCCTTTCGATTCATGATTCCGCATCGAGGGCAAAATTATAGTGTGCGATTGGTCACGCCTAGTAAAATGGATGCTCAAGCGAAGGGTTCTAAGCCGGAACAAGGACGCGGAAATATCTGGATATTTTCCGAAGAGAGCTACATCCGGTTTGAGGCGCTGCTGCGGAAACACCGGCTTCACTTAAAACGGATATGGAATCTCCGGGCGGAGGCGTTTGGCACGCTGGTGACAGTAGAACCCAAACGACCTCTCCGGCATCAGTTTAGTTTCATTGGTGGCTTTCTTTACGCCATCCTTGCTTGGGTCCGGGCCAGGCGGAAGCCGGGTTCCGCCCTGCAACTGCCGGCGGCTTTTGTGCTTTCCGTGGTCGGGGACAGCAGCAAGGAAATGGACATGGCCCGCTCGCTTGCCCCCGAACTGCTTCGTTACGGCCAGTCCGTGGCCATCCTTCATGATATCCCCTCCGGCAAACCCAACGCCCTCGCGGAAGAATTTCCCCGGCACTACCACCGCCTGCCGGAACAGGCCATTTACCGGGTCAGCGGACGGATGTTTCTCTCCAGCCTGTTCAATGCCCTTGGAATGGCGGGAAGCTTGTTGTCACTGGCGGTGGACGCGCCGGGCATTGTTCCCTGCTTGATTCGAAACGGCGGCTCACTCCTGCTGGCATTTTTGGAGCAAGGCCTGGCCGAGGATTTTCTATCACGCTGCCTTGCGCGGGACACGCTCCGCGGCGTGGCCATGGTGACGGAAGGCACGCCATTTGCGCGGGCATTGGTCAATTGCGCCCACCGGCTGAATGCCCAGGCATTTCAATTCCTGCATGGCTTTCCGCACTTATTACATGTCGTGGCCGATTCGGACCATGTGTTTTGTTTCAGCAGCGTTGAGCGGGGGATATTTCTGTCCTATGGCTGGCCGGAAGCTTCGGTTCATGCTTGCGGCCACTGCCGGGGCGACATTGTAAGAAAAGACATCGCTTCCCGCCGCGAAACCATGAGTCTGGGTGGTGGATTGCGGATTCTCTTTGCCGAACAGGGCATCGAAGGCAGTTATGCCCTGGATTGTTATCGTCAGACCGTCTCGTGTGTGTTCGCTGGCGCGTTGAAGGCCGGATTGACAACGAACGAATTTCGGATTCGCATTCATCCCCGCAGCGACCGGAACCGGTTTGAGGAGATTGCAATAACCAGCGGTTTTCAAGACGTCGGAAATTATGTGAGCCAGCATCCGCTGGTGGATGACCTGGCATGGGCCAACGTCGTGGCGACGGCATGGTCCACGATGGCGGTCGAAGCAGCTTGGGCGGATGCCTGCCTGATTTGGCTGCCGGTCGGTTCCTTCGTCTTTGGCATCCGGCAACAACTCGTAGCTGCCGGCTATGGTATCGAAGCTGCGAATGCGGAGGAATTCGCGCAGTGGCTGGGACGTCTCCGTGATCCCGTCGAACGTCAAGCGGCGGCTGGGAAACTTCAATCCGCCGCACGAAGACTGGCCATCTGCTCGCCAACCGCTGTCAGGGATTCTGTAAATTTGATGCTAAATCCCGGTTTGAAGCGGACTGATTGCGGGTGAAAGGCCGGAAAAATTTCCGTCAGCCGTGATGCGTTCAGAGAGTCTCGTTTAGGATTTTCCGCGCATCCAACGCGCGAGCCGGCGCGCCGGCTTGCCGAGCGGTGAACTGATTATTGTCGTCTTGAGTTTTCGGCTGGCAGTGCGGCGGAGCAGACCCAGCGACGGCATCTCCACGCTGCCCGCCGCCACAGTGACCGCGCGGCTCATCAGCCGTTCTTTGTAGAGCGACAGACCCTTTCCGAGGTCAATCGTGTGCAAGCCGAGTGAAGGAGCGTGTTCCGCCATCTTCAACAGCAGGATCAAACCGGGCGAATACTTCGCCATCTTGTTGTTGTAGGCCGGCAAATAGTAATGCCACACCGACTGTGAACGCATCCCGAAGTGACCGGCCACGAGCTGGTCGCCGGCAAAAAGCAGCGATAACATCCCTGCGAAATGTTCCGCCTGCATCGCATGGATCTGCTCGACAACCGCACGCACCCAGCCAAGAGCAAGAATATCGGGGGCGCCGGTTTCAAGGTATTGCTGGGATTTCCACGCGAGCGTTTGTTGTAATAAAGCCGCATCAGCCGAATGCGCCACAAAACGAAGCGGGCCGACTTCCCGTTCGATGCGGCGCGTCAGGTTGGCGCACTTCTTGATCAGTTCCGAACCCGCCGCCCGCCGTTCGGCCGCGTAGGTGTCGTAGCCCCGTGACAAATCCATCTGCGGTGACGGCTCTCGGACATGATGAAACCGGGTAAAACTGGTCTGGGTTGCAAGCAGATGATCAAACTTCCACTCGTCAAGGCCGCATTGCCGCACCAACTCTCGCGCATCGCAGGTGAAGCCGGGCCGGCAGATCAGCCCCTGAAAGTCGGAGAGAAATTCCCCGGCCGGAACGCCCAATTTATCGCCGCTCCGCTGAAACGGAAACATGGCCACAGGGCTGCCTGCTTCACGGATCACCGCAACTTCCACCCCGTTCATGGCTGCCGCGACCGCCAGCGTGTACTCCGGCGCGAAGAAAGGACTGGCCAACTCCGGGTTCGTGAGATGCATTTCCTTCCAGGCGCGCACAAGTGTTGCGTCGAGGTTGCGTCCTGGAACAATAGTAACGTTCATCGAAAAATCTGATTATTGGCAACTCGGCATTGATGAAGTGAATGCACGCTGGTCGGAAGTTACCGGCTTGCGCGTAAGGTAATACAGCCAGGCGCACTGGGTCTCTGGAATAGTGAGATCGAGGACTTTCGCATCACGATCAAAAACTTCAACAGTCCTGAAGCCAGCCACCCGCAAATGTGCAACCTGCTGCTGCTTTTCAATATAGCAGGTTAGCAGGCGATAATTAAGAGCGCTGTCGACAAGCAACGCATACTCATCCGTGTAAGTTTGCAACCCGCGCATCCCAAGATAATTCCGAATACCCGCGAGATAGCGCAGAAAATTGCGTGCCATGCCGATCGGATTCTTTCGCCAATGAAGATTCTTCAGGGAGAACGCGGGAGTAATTTTCTTCTCGATATTGTGAGTGGAAAATAGAAAACGCCCTCCGGGCTTCAATACCCGGGACACTTCCCGAAGAATGGTGAGCCGATCTTTGGGGGGAACATAATCAATGCCATTGAATGAGAAAAGAACGAACTCAAATTGCGCATCGTGGAACATCGTCAGCGCCCGAGCATCACCACATAGAAACCGGACGCCCGGGAAGCGTGCCTGACATTGGCGAACCATTTCCGATGAATAATCCACGCCAACGTAATCCCGACTGATCTCCAGCAGCGAAGGAGTTGTCCGTCCGCCGCCGCACCCAAGATCAAGGATGGGCTTTCCGAGCAACTCCTCCCTCAGGTGACCCAGAATGATCTTTTCGTTTTCATGCAGGCCGACATCTGAATAATCTTTAGCATACCATTCAGCGACTTTTGCTTCCTGCCATATTTGCTCGTTGTTAAGGGTCATTCGGTTACACCTTTGTTAGCAGATTCTCGCAGATTTGGAAAGCTCCCGCGTCCTCTCATACAATGACTCTGCGAAAGTGGTATTGGCGCGCGGGGCGAAGGCCGCTCTCGCTGGCGGAAAACCAGGAAATCGTTGGATTATCTCCCCCGATGTTGATGCGCGGGAGGCTGTGCAGATGGGAACCGTGCTGCCGAAAGATGTTTGCGGAGCGGGTCGTCACGGCGGTGACGAAGCCGCAGTCCCGCGCGGCGGCGAACTCGCGGGCGCCGACAGTCTCCGGGTCTCCGAAAGGATAGGCCATGTGCCGGACGGCGCGCTTGAGTTTGGCCTCCAGAGTGGTCTTTGCATCGAGAAGTTCGCTGCGAAGCTGGTCGGGATCAAGCCGGTTGAGGGCCGGATGCCGGACGGTGTGCGCGCCGATGGTGACGAGCTTGTCGGCGGCGAGTTCGCGCACGCCGTCCCAGTTCATCATGCAAGCGCCGGACAAGGCAAAGGGATCAAGTCCGGTCCCCGTGAAGAGGCTTAAAACAAAGGAATCGCACTTTGCCGGATCGCCGTTTCGGACATGCCGGAACAGGCGGTCGAAAGCGAGATTCTTTTCCTCCAGGGAGCTTAAGGGCAGTTCCCGTTCGTGGAGGCCGTCGTTGTAGCGGAGCGTGTCAAGACGCTCAAAAAGATGTTCCAGAAGATACCACCAAACCAAGACGCTGCGGTCAATCAAACCCGTGGTGATGTTGACGGTGAATGGCGCGTTGTGGGACCGGAATACGGGCAGGGCGTGCGTGAGATTATCACGGTAGCCATCGTCGAAGGTGAATGCGATGAATTTGCGGCGCGGCGGCTTGCGGATTGCCACGGGAACCTCATCGAGTGGAATGATTTCGTAACGCCGCCTCCGAAGGTGGTGAAGCAAGGCATCCAGAGCTTCGGGAGTAATCTCAAGATTGCGGTTGGCGGTGAGAAGGGAACATTGTGTGGCGGGGACAACCCGGTGAAGGCAGAGGACCGTTCCAATTCCCGAATACACGGGGCGGGCAAGGAGCTTGAGGCACGCGTGGACAAATTTATTCACCGCCAAGAATTTAATGGAACCCGGATGCTTGACAAGCCGCCAATGGTTGACGGAAGCATTTCTTCAGTGTGCGTTGTCATGCCGAAAATCGCGCCAGACACTGTCGTGCGGTCTGGAGCAGCAGCCACAGGTAAAGCTCGGCGCTTTTCCACCGCAGCGCCGGCGCACAACGGGTTAGAAACCAAAGCCAGTCACGCCACTTTCGCTCGCGAGGGGGCGCGCTGAGCACGGCGTGCGCCCTGGCCGCTTCCTGCTCGGGGAGCCGCAGGACGTTTTGGCAGTTGGTCAGGGCGACCCTTCGCGTTTTTTGTTTTTGGGCCTCGAGTTTCGTGCGGGAAATTTGTTGATCGTGTTTTCGAACTTCGTACAGCACTTGGGGCACGCCAACCACATCGCCAAACGCCAGCACGCGGCTGACGAAGGCATAATCTTCCGCGGGAAATTCCTCCTCCCGGTACCCTCCCACATCAAGGAAAGTCGAACGCTTGATCAACGCGGCCCCCACGCAAACGGGACACTGAAAGCAGCTTTTCAAGGCCACCAACGCGCGGGATCTGGGAAGCCGGGGCTGCCGCTCGATGTGGCTTTGGTCTCCGATGGCCTTGATGTCAATGTAACACAACACCGCCGCCGGCTGTTTCTGAATCGCCTCCCACTGTTTTTTCAGACGCGTCGGAAGGCTGATGTCATCCGCGTCCTGGCGGGCAATCCATTCGGCGCGCGCTGCGGCGACGCCCCGATTCACCGCGCCCACGAATCCCAGATGCCCCTCCTGCACAATGCGAATTCTCGTGTCCCGGCAGGATTGAAGAATCTGCGCCGTTCCATCGGTGCTGCCGTCGTCCACGATAATCAGTTCAAAATCGGTGAAGGTTTGGGAAAGAATGCTGTCAATGGCCTCGCGCAGGTAGGCTTCTCCATTCCACACAGGCATCACGACGGAAATGCGGGGTTTCATCTCGGCGGCAAACTGCGTTCTCGAAAAGTTTTTTCAAAAGCCACGGCGGGACCGCATTGAAGCATGCGAGCCTTCAAACCATCATGAGAAAAATCTCCCGCGTCTGTTCGATGGGGAATCACGGGTGGACGTTCATTTGATGCGTTCGACAAACAAGTTTTGTGATGAAATGGCCCGAGTCAAGCGGAAACGACCGCTCCCGCCGGGCGACCGCCGGGCGGCTTGCCCGTAAAAAGATTTTACTCGGCTTTGCGGATGGCCAATGATGGGGCATGACATTCGTTGCCATGCCGGCGGTCGCCCGGCACGCGGACGAATGTGCAATTAAAGGCATCTTGAAATGAAAGTGCTCGTTACCGGTGGCGCGGGTTTTATCGGCAGCCATATTGTTGAACATTTCCAGGACCACGCCGAGGTGCGCGTCCTCGACAACCTCTGCTCCGGCTTCAAACGCAACCTGGACGGACTGCGGTGCAAATTGATCCGGGGTTCAATTCTCGACCGCCGGCTTGTGCGACAGGCGATAAAAGGGGTGGATTACATTTTCCACCTGGCAGCGATGATCAGTGTGCCGGAGTCCATGCAAAAACCGGTTGAGTGCGCGGAAACCAACACTTTGGGCACATTGGTTTTGCTGGAAGAAGCTGCGCGCGCAAATGCTGGAAAATTTATCTTGAGCAGTTCCGCCGCCATCTATGGGGATAATCCGGTGGTGCCGAAAATCGAGACGATGCTGCCGGAACCGAAAAGTCCCTACGCCATCAGCAAACTCGACGGCGAGTTCTACTGCCGGATGTTCGCGGCCGAAGGCCGGCTCCGGACGGCCTGCCTGCGCTATTTCAACGTCTTCGGCCCGCGCCAGAACCCCCGGAGCCAGTATGCCGCCGCCGTCCCCATTTTCATTGACCGCGCGCTAAAAAACAAACCCATCACCATCTTTGGCGACGGCGAACAGACGCGCGATTTTATCCATGTGCAGGACGTCGTTGCGGCGAACGTCTTTTTCGCCACCCAGTCCCCGGCGACCGGCGTTTTCAACGTCGCCCGCGGCCAGCGCCTGACGATCAATGAGCTGGCCGCAAACATTTGCCGGCTGACCGGCTCGCGGTCTGAAATCAAACACGCCGCTGAACGGCCCGGCGATGTGAAACATTCATTGGCGGACATTGACAAACTTCGCAAGGCGGGGTTCAGCCCCGAAGGGGATTTTTACAAGGGGTTGCAAACCACAATTCGTTTTTTCAAAGATCCCCGGCAGCCGGCATGAAGACGAAATTACGCCGCGGGTCTTGCGGTTTATTCGCGGGGCCGGGTCCGCGACCTTTTCCTGCGGACACGCATTAAGATTTTTGACTTTTGCAATTTGCAAACCAAAGGTAGATTGCACCTTAATTAACCGTTTCCCAAAAATGCCTCTTTCCGTCGCCATTCTCACCACCGATGACCGGGAGCCCGATAAAGATTATGAAAATCCCGCGCCTTATTTCGGCGCGGCGCCGGAAGCCTTGTTGCAGGGATTCGCCATGCTCCCGGAGGTCGAAATCCACGTGGTCACCTGTGTGCAACAACCGGTGAAATCGCCGGAGAAAATTGCCGGCAACATCTGGTTTCACAGCCTGCATGTCCCGAAGATCGGCTGGCTGCGCACACTGTATCAGGGGTGCGTCCGCGCTATGCGGAAAAAGCTGCACGATATCCGGCCGGACCTTGTCCATGGCCAGGGGACGGAGAGGGATTCCGCCCTGGGCGCGATTTTTTCGGGTTTTCCCAATGTGCTGACGATTCACGGCAACATGCGGGCCGTGGCGGAATTTTACCGGGCGCGCCCCGGCAGTTTTTTTTGGCTGACGTCCCGGCTGGAGACGCTGGCGTTGGGGAAAACGACCGGCGTGTTTTGCAATTCGGCCTATACGGAACGCCTGGTCGCCTCGCAGGCCAAACGCGTCTGGCGGGTGCCGAATGCGCTGCGCGCGCCGTTTTTTGACCAACCCCTGGCGGCTTCACGCCCCGCGCGTCCGATTTTGCTGAACGTCGGCTCGCTCGTGGCGCATAAACGGCAGATGGAAATTCTGGCGGTTGCCCGCAAACTCTGGCAACGCGGCTTCCGGTTCGAATTGCAATTTGCCGGGGATACCAATACCCAAAACGAATACCTGGCCAATTTTCTGCGCCAGCTCCGCGAAGCGGAATCGGCGGGCTACGCCCGGCATTTGGGTGAATTGCCGCTGGACCAATTGATCACCACCATGGATGCGGCGTCAGCGCTGGTGCATTTTCCCGGAGAAGAGGCTTTTGGCTTGGTGGTGGCGGAGGCATTGGCCAGAAATCTGAAGCTCTTTGCGGGTGCCACCGGCGGTGTGCCGGACATCGCCACGGGCGTTGAGGGCGCGGAGCTTTTTTCAGGGCAGGATTGGCCGGGTTTGGAAAAATCCCTGGCCCGCTGGCTGGAGACTGGCTGCCTGCGGCCCCGGGCGGCGTCGGCTCTGATGCGCCAACGTTACGCCCCTGAAGTCATTGCGCGGCGGCACTTGGAAATTTACCGGGAAGTGCTCAACACCCGCTCGTAAATGGTTTTGATCTGCCGGCCAATTTCCATCCACGACGGCGGTTGGGGCGGCTCCGGCAGCGACGGCGCGGCATCATAAAACGCGCGCAACACCCGGGCGGTTCTGTCAACGGATTGGGTCAGTGGACAATATCGAGCCGCATCACCAAAAACTGTGCGGGACCACGGCAGATCGCTCAAGAGCAGCGGACAGCCACATGCGGCGGCCTCCTCGGCGGCGAGACTGCGGGTTTCCATTGCGCTCAACAGGACAAAGCCGCGAGCAGCACGGTAAATTTGCGCCAGTCGCGCGCGATCTTGAACGGCTCCCTCATAACGAATGATTTCCGAATGTTGTCGCGCCAATGTGAAAAATTTTTGAGCGTAGGAATCGGAATCGGCATAAGCCCGGCCGATGATCCAAAGTGGTGTTTTGGCACGCACGGCGGCCTCCGCCAGTTCCAGAACCCGTTTGCGTTCGGTGATGGTGACAGCGCAGACGAGGTGATCTCCCCTCGCAGTGCCCGGCGCGTTCAAAAAAATTTCTTCCACGCCGTTGGCCACGATGTGGATGCGTTCTTTGGGTGCGCCAAAAAGATAATTCATCAGGTACGCTTGCCAGGGCGTATTGGCAATGACGGCGTCGGCGAGCCGGTAGGATTCCCAATTGAACGCCGCCACAAAATAAGACGGAGCAACGCGCTCGACCGCACGGCTGATGAATTTTTGCACTTGCAATTGTGTTTTGGAACGGGAACCGGCCCCGGTGAGCAGTTCGGCCATGACAATCTTGATGCCTTTTTGTTGCGCGAACCTGACGTGGTCAACGGGCATCCGGCCGAAATAATGGATGAGATCGGCGGTTTGTGTGTCGTCCCACCAACGGACAAGTTCGACTTGGAGGCCAAGGGATTGCAACGCTGTCCGCGTCCGTTCAATCTGGACCTGCCAGCCTCCGTGCGCCAAGGCGAAGGGAAGCGAGCAATTAATGAGAATCTTCATTTTGGAACAAAGTTGCCACCAACCCGCATTTCAACGCCGCCACATTTGAGTTGCCGCCCTTCCGGCAGTTCAAATATTTTGAGTATTATCAATGCATCTGGTACTGACGTTGGGAAACGGATGAGAATTTGTCAACAAATAACGGAATGTGAACATGCTCAAGAAAATTGAAAATGATATCCTGGCCTGCCGGGCAATGCGCCGGCTCAACCTGCCATGAGTATCTACAAGTGCTTTTTTAGCGATTCACATAACCGTCGCCCGTCCTGTCTCTATCCGCCAGAGATCAATCGCCAATCGTCGGCCAATCGCCACGACTGTTTTCTTGCGCATGGCCCCGCCAACTTTTTTGCTCGCCAGCACGGCGTACCATTTTCGCTGCGGCGGATATTGCGGCTGCCAGCGAATTACCCGCCACGCCAGTTCAACCCGTGCCGCCCGCAAACGCGGGTTGCCATGTTGGCTGATGCTTCCCTGGCGATGGGTGTTCCCGCTGGCATATACACGGGGACACATTCCAGTCATGCTCGCCACTTGCCGCCGGTTTTGAAACCGGTTCCAGTCGCCGATTTCCCGCCGCAACACTTCGCTGGTCAGCTCGCCAAACTCCACCGGCTGCGGCTTGGCCTCCTGTTGCAACTGGAGTGTGGCGGCGTCCAACTGCTGATTGATGGCCAAAACCAAATTGCGCGTGACCGTCAACACACGGATGCCAGCTTCGACATCGTTCGCGTGATTCCGTCGCTTTTGACCGCCGGGAACCATGGAAGCCGTTGGAGTTCAACATGCTCGCCCGCCGTTCCACTTGAAGTTAGATGGATTACAACGCCGTTTGGGCGCGTTCAATTTGAGTTTGCCGCCCACCGTGCCCAGTGCGAAAGGCGGGCCATGATTGATGAGGCTTTTCATTCTAACGCTCTGGCAGACGGGGACAAAGGCGAAGAGAAGTGCTGCCCGATACTGTCGAAATCAGGACATGGCTTCGATTTTTCCAAACAATACGATTGCCGATGGCCATTGAGATTGGGTAGAGTGATTGTTGTCGCAGTTCATGTCTGCGACTGTGTTGACTCAAAATGACTAACGCTCCGGCCATTCTAAAGTCGCTTGTCGTCTATGCGATATGCGTGCCGCTGGCGGTGTTTATCGGCTATATGCTGACGGACCCGCTGAATTTTTCAACGTTTGCGTATGGAGGCATTCTGGGGCTGATATTGGTTTTCCCGTTGTTGCTCCGCTGGCATTATGCCTTGTTGTTGTTCAGCTTGAATTCAAGCATGTACATGTTTTTTATGAAGGGGCGCCCCGATTTCTGGATGGTGATGGTGGTGTTGAGCCTGTGCATATCGGTGTTGGAGCGGGCCATGAGCAGCCAAATGCACTTTCTCCGTGTGCCGCAAATAACCTGGGCGTTGGTTTTCATGCTGGGCGTGATCTATATGACAGCCAAACTGACGGGGGGAATGGGACTGCGCGCGTTTGGTTCGGAAGTCTATGGTGGCAAGAAATATATCATCTTAATCGTCGGTATTTTATGTTACTTCGCATTGACGTCGCGCCGCATCCCGCCGGAACGGGCTGGCTGGTATGTTGCGTTCTTCATGCTCGGCGGGGTCACCAATTTCATCGGCGATCTTTACCCCTTCACCCCTTCGGCTCTCCACTTTATTTTCTGGCTCTTCCCGCCCCGCACTGTCTCTTTGGATGAGTATAACCTGGGCACGACGCGTCTGGGGGGTATTGCAACGGCGGCAACGGCCTTTGCTTTCTGGTTGGTGGCCAGATACGGACTGCGCGGGATTTTTCTATCCGGCAAAGGGTGGCGGCTGGTTTTATTTATGGTGGCCACCATGATGATTTTTTTGGGCGGATTCCGCATAAAGCTTCTGTCGTATTGTTTCATCATGGGCTTGCTGTTTTTTATGGAAGGATTGCATCGGACACGGCTGTTGCTGATCTTCATGTTGGCAGCGATGCTCGGAGTGGTCGCCATAGTTCCGCTGGCCCCCCATTTGCCGTTCGCCGCCCAACGGGTGCTGTCGGTATTGCCGTTGGATATAAGTCCGGAGGCCAGGGAATCGGCCGAGGACAGCACCAAATGGCGGTTTGACATGTGGAAGGCCCTCCTGCCTCAAGTGCCTTCGCACCTTCTCGTGGGCAAAGGTTATGCCATTACCATGGAAGATTTTCAAAACATGGGACGGGACACGGCCTTTCGTTCCGTGGATGCGGGCCAACAAGGCCTCGCGCTGTCCAGCGATTATCATAACGGCCCGCTTTCGGTGATTATCCCATTCGGCATTTGGGGTGTCATTGCCTATCTTTGGTTTACAATCGCCGGGATGCAGGTGATGTATTGCAATTACCGGTATGGAGACAAGTCATTGCGAACCGTTAACGCCTATTTTTGGGTCCTATACCTTTATGCTTTTTTGCGGTTTTTCTTTGTATTTGGAGCCATGCAGGATGACGTGATGGCCTTTGCCAGCATGATTGGATTCAGCGTTGCGCTGAACGGCGGAGTATGCCGGCCCGCGCCGCAACCGGTTCAAGCACGGCTGCCGAAGGCGCTTCCGGCAAGAATTCTGCCGCGAGTCCGTCCGGCTTTTCTGCGACGATAAAGGAACCGGGCCTGAATGGCATTCCGAGCGCCGGCTTTGAAATCCAAACTGCTTATCATTGAACTCTGGGGTCTGGGCGACCTGGTGCTGGCCACGCCATTTTTGCGCGCGGTCGTGGAACGGTTTGACGTTACTCTGCTGGCCAAGCCCTTCGCCCTCGATTTACAACCCCGTCTCTGGCCGGGGGTGAAAGTCGTCGCGTTCACCGCGGCCTGGACGGCCTTCAAAAACAAATACCAGCTTTGGCGCTGGCCGCTGTTGGAAATGATTCGTTTGCGCCGGGAACTGGCGGCGGAACAATTTGAATTCGGCCTTTCCGCGCGCTGGGATCCACGGGATCATTTGCTTTTAAAAATATTTGGCGCAAAAAATCGGCTGGGCTTTCCGCGCCTGCGCAGCCGGATTTTTTTAACCCAGGCGCTTGAGCGCCCCGAACCGCAGGCGCACCGCTACGAATCCTGGCGCGTCATCGCGTGCGCGCTGAACCTTCAACTTCCGCCCCGCGATGAAATCTCCCTGCCCGCCCTGCCGGGCCGCGAAACGGTTTTGCTTCACACCGGCGCCGGACAACCCGTCCGCGTGTGGCCGCTGGAACATTACCAGCGGCTCGCGGCGCGTTTGCGCCAAAAAAAAATTCAGACTCAAATTGCGTGCGACCCGGATCAGCGCGCCTGGTGGTTGCGCGCCGGCGAGGCGAAGGTGGCGACGCCGTCCACCGTGACGGAATTGCTTGCATTGATTGATCAAGCGGGGGCATTCATCGGCAATGATTCCGGCCCCGGGCACCTGGCGGCCTTTTGCGGCGTGCCCACGTTCACGATTTTCGGACCACAATTGCCGGAGTGGTTCGTGCCGCTGCATCCGGCGGCGGAATGGATTGAAGGCAAAGCCTGCCCTTACAAACCCTGTTCGGATTACTGCCGGTTTCCGACGCCGCACTGTCTGTGGAATGTCAGCGAGAACGAAGTTTGGGAACGCGTGGAGCAGTTTGTCCGTTTGCATCTGCTGACTCGCGCCTGGGGGCCAAATCTGATATCGCCGGCAACTTAAGGCCGGTCGCGTGACCGCCGGCTTTTTCGTTCTTGTTTTTTACGGCGTTTTGGTTGTTTGATACCTGGCAACAGCATGCTGATTAACCACGTAAAAAAACTTTCCCAGAATCAAAACGCCTGGCTTTGGATCATTTTCGTTCTGCTGGCAGTTAATGTGTTGACGATGGAGCTTTATCCTTCAGTCTGGATGGATGAAGTTGCTTACACGCAACCGGCGGCGAACGCTTATTTGGGCATGGGATTCACCTCGACCGCGTGGGCGTGCCAGCTCAAAGATGCGTTTTGGGCCGCGAATGCCCCATTGCACCCTTTGCTGCTCTATGTCTGGTTCAAGGCCTTTGGCTTCGGCATTTGCCAGACACGGTTATTTGGTTATGTCCTCTGGTCGCTGGCCGTGTTTTTTTTCTGCCTGGCGGTGCGCCGTTTTGGCTGGGTGACCAAGCCGAAGGCGTTGTCGCTGCTGGCGGTGTTGTCATTTTTTGGGCAAGGCGTCATATTTGCACATCGCTCGGCGCGATATGAACCACTGGCAGTTTTACTCGTCAGCCTTTGTCTGCTTGCGTTCTCCATCCGTCCAGCACTTTGGCGCCATCTGGCCATCCTGCTGGTTTGTTCGTTTTTCCTGCCAGCTTACCTGGCACTGGGCCCGTTTTGTGTTGTGATGAGCATGGTGTTGTTGCTGACAAGCCGCGGGAAACTTTTTAAAGAACTGGTCCTGGTGGGAGCGGGAATGGTTGCCGGTCTGGCCGCGCTTTTTTTATTCTATAATCACTTCGGGGTGTGGGATGATTTTCTGCGGGCGGTCAAAGACACAAGCCAGGTTCATTACAATCAGCAGGCCTTCCCTCAAGTTCAGACAGGCTTTGCCACCGTCCTCGCCCGGAAAGGCGCTGACAGCCTCCAGACGCTGGTGGCGGACAAATCCAGTTTGATTTTGATGCTGGCCATCGTTTTGCTTCTGGCCGCGCGGGAAAAAGGCGCCGGGTTGCAACATTGGGGGCTTCCCGCCTTTGCCTTGATGGTCTTTACCGTCGTTCCCGTCGGTCTGCTGTTGTTTTATAAGTTCCCGATTTATTACTGGTGGATGCGTTATTTGCCTCTATGTTTGGTGTTCACCGCGCTTGTTGAAACAGTTCCTTTACGCATTGGGACTTCAAAATTTAACTTGTTGGTCATCGCGACATTGTTCCTGATATCCGTTTCCGGGCTACCAGGGCGACTTTTGGTGGCGGGACTGGACCTTCGGGAACGGGACTATGGCCGGGTCGAGGATTTTGTGCGTAATTCGGTCAAACCCCGGGATATAGTCTTTGCAGACTTTCAAGCCTTTTATCCGCTACAGAGGCTCAAGGTGACGGCCTATTACCCCGTGTATTTATCACTAATTACTCCCCAACAAGCTGCCTCCGTCAATCTTTTGATCATTGATCCCTCGTGGCTTTCTGGACTGAAACAGACATTTGGAGGAGATTGGGAAAGGACAGGAGGGGAATATCTGCATGAAAAACAGTTTGGCGTCAAACTCTTGGATCGGCTTATGCCCAACTATTTCAAGGAGCAGACGAACCGGAAGTATAACCTTGCCGTTTATCGCAGAACTTCGCCCGCTACCCCGACACCCATCAAACATCAGTGACCATGCGGGTCTTTGCAAAGTAACGATTGGATAAGTGAAGATTGAATGGCGGGGGGCGCAGTGCTGGCCTCGTCCATCCAAAAGCTTTGAGAACTTGTGCCAGAGCGCCCAGGGAAATGGTCAACCGTACCAAGAGTGTCGTATTCCATCAAAATTCGGAGTTCGACGGTCCAAGGATGTCGGCAGCTGGATTCATTGTGCTTCAACTCATGTTGATTTGTCCGGACAGGGAAGCGCAGCGCGGAATGTCAGCCGTTTTTATGCCCATGGCCTTGCAGGCTTCGGCGGCTATGCGCACGGAGTTGTTGCAACTTCGCTCGTCCGGATAGATATGTGGCATCGCCGCCAAATACATTCGCTTGAGCGGAGCACGGCTGGCCGGCACCTTTTTGGAAAAATTTAGATCACACACCACGGCAGCGGTGCGGCTGGAGAACACGTGGATCTTGAGGATGCTGGCTTCGGGCAAATTCGGATAAATTTTTTTCAATCCTTCCAGCATGACGCCTTGTATGGCACCGGGGGTCATCTGCGCCAGTGCGTCGCTGGTGGCAAAGTAGCGGGATAAATAAACCAAGTTCCGGCCCTGGTATTCCCGGGCGGGAACGAGGTTGGTATGTTCAATGATTCCGCCAAAGGGCAGTCCCGGATCGGCAATGTTCAGCCAGTACGTTGATGAGAGCGGCCGGCTTAATTCCAACACGGTGCAGACGGCTCCGAAATATTCGATCTGCCGCAACTGCGCGGCATAAGGTTCAGACACCGGTTGCATCAGTTCCGCGAGATGCAGGGTCGGAATGGTGAAGAGGAAGGCATCCGCCTCAAACGGCCCGGCCGCTGTCTGTAACGCTTTCAATTCGCCGTTCTGAACCGTTACTTCACTGACCCGTGCGCCGGTTTCCACCCGGACCCCTTTTCGCTCCAATGTCTGAAGCAAGGCCTCAAGTAGAACATGCAGACTCCCTTGCAAGTAGCCGAGCTTTTCCTGGCTGCCCTGCCGGGAGTTGACCCGCTGTCGCAGCCGTCCGATCATCCACGCCAGGGGGGTTTTGTCGGCGTAAGGCCCAAATTTCACCCGCAGCAGCGGTGCCCAGAGCGACTCGGTCGCCCGGTGACCGGCATGGCGATAAAACCAGTCCAGCGCCGGCACGCCTTCATAATCCCGCCATTGGGCCATTCGGGCCAGATACAAGCTGGTGAGGGCGAATCGCGCCTTGTCGCCCAAGCCCATCGGCTTGAACCGCAAAAGGTCGGCGGGTGCATTGAAAGGGTAAGTGCGCCCGGCGCGATAAACCCCCATGGTTCCGCGGCGGAATTGCATCCGATCTTCAAGACCCAGTTCGCGTAAAAGCCAGAGCAATTCCACATCGTGCGTGAAGGCGTGATGGTAAAAAGATTCCAACCGGGTTCCGCCCACCTCAAACGTGCTCAACAATCCGCCCACGGTATCGGAGGCTTCCAGCACCGTGACGCGAACACCGGCCTGGGCGGCGAGATACGCCGCCGCCAGTCCTGTAATTCCGCCACCAACGACAATCAGGCTATTCATTTTTCAATTGATAAAGTTGCCGCCCATTCAACCCCATTAAAGACGCCAGCACCACGCCAATCAACGTGACGGGAATGAATTGTGCAGCGCAGCCGATCACCATTGATTTTGAGATCCAGCCTGCGGACACTCTCCGTGATTCCGGCAGCATCAGTTTCCATTGCAAACCCCGTGGGAAAAAGGAAATCAGGCAAACTGTAGAGCCAATCAGCCCATGACCCCATCCCGGAAGGCGCACATTCCGATGCGAGCCATTTTCTCATGTCTGGCGATCCGGGTGCGCTGGCTCAATCCGTATTCCCTGCTGTTCACGAACCACCCACATGGGTCTGTGCTTCACTTCTTCGTAAATCCGTCCGATATATTCCCCTAAAATCCCCAAGCAGAGCAATTGGACCCCGCCAAGGAAAAGAACGGAAATGACGGTGGTGGCGTAACCCGGCACCGGGGCCAGGCCGAGTTTCTCAAACCACCCGGCAAAAAGTCTTTGGGCCAAAGTAAAAGCAGCGCCCAGCGCGGCAATGGTTGATATGAACAGTCCCAAGTAACTTACCAAAACCAGCGGCACCGTGGAAAACGAAAACAGACCATCCCACGCCAGCTTGAACAATTTACGAAAACCATATTTGGGTTCTCCGGCAGCCCGTGCAGGTCTTTCGTAAGCAATGCCAATCTGCTTGAAGCCGGCCCAGGCCCGCAAACCCCGCACAAAACGGTTCCGTTCGGGCATCTGTTTGATGATGTCCACCACCCGGCGGTTCATCAGGCAAAAATCCCCTGAATCCAAGGGAACATTGAACGACGCAATCCCAGCCATCAGCCGGTAAAAAGACCAGTAACAAATTTTCTTGAAAACACCTTCCTTTCGATTTTGCCGGACGGCATAAACCACATCGTAGCCCTGACGCCATTTTTCAAAAAAGCGGCAGAGTTCTTCGGGCGGATCTTGTAAATCAGCATCAATCACGACCACCGCATCTCCACTGGCGTAATGCAACCCTGCGCTCACGGCGGTTTGGTGGCCGAAGTTTCTGGCAAAGGAGAGAACACGCCAGCGCGGGTCCGCGGCGTGTTGTTCCTTGAGTAATTTCCAGGTGTTGTCATGCGAGCCGTCGTCAACACAGATGATCTCGTAGTCCACGTCCCACATCGCCGCCGCCCCACTCAACCGCTTGAATAATTCAGGCAGGACGGCTTCTTCATTAAAACAGGGCACGACGACGGAAACGGTTTGCATGATCGTATGTAACTCCGGTTTCTTAACATTCGGCTGAAAACGTGCAAGACAAAACCACTCCAATCATTCAAGCCCTGCGCGGCAAATCTGCCAGGGGCGCAGCCGCGCGTGAACTTATGGAAAAAGATTGTCGGCAGACGATGCCGATCAGGTCTTCGTTGCCCGGCGATGGGGGCGCCCAGATGTGCGGAGGGTAATTTGATTTTTCTGATGTTTTCCCCGGGACAGGGTCGAGGGTCTGAAATCGGGCGCACGCGTCATCACGGCGGCGGATGAGTTGAAGTATTTCTCCAGCCAGACGTAAAAGCCAATGAAGCCGCCGCCCAAGAAGTCGCAGACGATGTTGATAAAAACTCGCATACAGGAATTCACTTTGCCATCCGCTGGCGCCAGGCCTCGGCGATTTCCGCAAATATCTGTGGCAGCCCCCGGCTCAGTTTCCATTTGGGATAGTGCGTCTGCATTTTGGAAAGGTCGCTGTAGTAGCAGATATGGTCGCCACTCCGCGCCTGGTCCACATAAGTGTAAATTTGTTTTTTGCCGGTGCAGGCTCCGGCCATTTCAAACGCCTCGAAAATGGAGCAGGAATTCCCCTTGCCGCCGCCGAGGTTGTAAACTTCGCCACAGCGCGGCGCCCGGTAAAACTCAAACATGAAACTCGCGACATCCGTGGAGTGGATGTTGTCGCGCACCTGCTTGCCCTTGTAGCCGTAAATCTTGTATTCGCGGCCTTCAAGGTTGCATTTCACCAGATAGCTGAGAAATCCGTGCAGTTCGACGCCCGAATGGTTGGGCCCGGTCAGGCAACCGCCGCGCAGGCAGCAGGTGGGCAGGTTGAAATACCGGCCGTATTCCTGGACCATGACGTCGCCCGCCACCTTCGAGGCGCCGAACAGCGAGTGCTTGGACTGGTCAATCGAAAAGGTTTCCGGGATGCCCCGCACGAATTGCGCGTCGTCGTAATCCCAGCGCTTGTCCAGTTCCTTCAGTTTGATGGTGTTGGGCCGGTCGCCATACACCTTGTTGGTGGACATGTGGATAAACGGCGATTCGGGGCAATAACGCCGCGCGGCTTCGAGCAGGTTGAGCGTGCCGACGGCGTTCACGTCGAAATCATCGAAGGGAATTTTTGCGGCCAGATCGTGCGACGGCTGCGCCGCCGCATGTATGATGACGGAGGGTTTGAGGGTTTCAATAAGCTGGAGCACTCCGGTGCGATCACGGATGTCCAGTTCGTGGTGCGTAAAGTGTGAGAGCGCCTTTTGGAGCCGCCGCTCGTTCCAGCGGGTGTTGCCCTGCGGACCGAAGAAGATTTCGCGCTGGTTGTTGTCCACGCCATGCACTACGAAGTCGCGCTCATGGAAATAAGCGCTGACTTCCGAGCCAATGAGTCCCGACGATCCGGTGACCAGACAGGTTTGCATAAATTTTCAGCGATTTGTGACAACCGGGGTTGCGCGTTGGTTGTTGCCGGAAGTGAATACCGGATTGCCAGGCTTTTGCCAAGTTTTAACTCGCTGGTTGCAAGGAGAAAGACAGCCGATGGCCCGCCCCGATCAACCCCGCCCTACAGCCAGTTCCACCAGACGGCCGTGGGCTTGTCTTCGCGCGCCAACCGAAGTGGCCCGGGCTTCGCCGCCATTCGACTTTTCTTTAATTTGCGGTTTTTACACCTTCCGGCAGCCATTCCCATTGTGGCGTTCTGGCTGAAATCGTTCAACCAACCCGGCGCGCAAGCGGACAGATGGGAATCAATGGAAAAGACAGTGGCAGCTGGCTCATGGCCAGACAAAGACCCCGCATCAGCAAGGAAAAGACACATTCCGCAGCTTGACTTTAAAAGTGGCATTGCCGACGCTTTGCGACCGAAACAATCAATTGACCTGAGAACGGGTTTGTACCCCATGAACTCTGTCACCAAACCATCGAATGGCGATTTAAAGACGGCTCTTTGCGCACTGATTGCCCTCCTCCTTGTTTTTCATGTGGGGAGCGCTCTTCGCGGTCGCGGACAATTTCGCGACATCCATTTGGGCACGGCGTTGCATTATGCGCAGACAAAAATCAGCCTGGCGGATACGATCATTGTCGGATTCAATGCCACCGGCACGCCCACCATCCAGGAATTTCCAATATGGCAGATGGTGGCGGGATTAGTCTTCAAACTGTTTGGCCCGTGGTGGGGTTGGGCGAACCTTGTCTCGTTGGCGCTTTTTTTGCCCTGCCTGTTCCCGCTTTTTCAAGTTGCGCGGTTGTATCTGGACGAGCGCCGCGCCTGGTGGGTGCTGATTTTTTTTCTGGCGGAACCACTGGTGTTCCTCCACGCGGGCATGGCGAGCACGGACGGCTTCAGCCTCGCCTCGGCGGTCTGGTTCCTTTACTGCGGCGTAAAACTGGTGCGCGAACCCGGACTAAAGTGGCTGGTGCCGGCCTGCGTCTGCGGCAGCCTGGCAGCGGTGTCCAAACTGCCGTTCTTCATGGCCACCGGGCTGGCCTTGTTTTTTCTGGTGCTGTGGCAGTCGGGTTTCGATTTCAAGCGCCTGGGCTTTTTGGCTGGGGCGGGTGGCGTGGCAGGCGTGGTTTTTTTGCTCTGGACACACTACACCGATGCCAGGCAGGCCAACGCGCTTTTCCCGTTTGTGGATTTGCGCGTAGCAAAAGGGACGACGATGATGTTCTGGTATTTTGGGGACTGGCATTTCCGGTTGTCGGCGGGCAAGTGGATCAAAGGGGGTTGGCGTATCCTGACGGGGTTGCTGGGAAGCTTTGCTCTAGTCGGTTTGGTGGTGCTGGCGTTGGCGAACAAAAAAAGCAATCCCGCGGCCCGCTACCTGTTGGCCGGGGCACTGCTGACGACGCTGGTGTTCAGCCATCTGGTGCTGGTGCACTGGCATTATTATCTGATGTTCGCCCCCGCAGTGAGCCTGCTGTGTGCGGAGGGACTGGCGGTTTTGGAAATGAGATTTGCCCCGCAAAGCTCACAGCCCGCCTTCAGCATTTTTGTGTCCGGGCTGATCGGGCTTTCCCTGCTGCAAGGGTTGATGGGAATGCGGAGTCTGACGTATGACCCTTACCCGGCCCAAATGGCGGACATCATCCGTCAGGATACTACGCCAACTGACAAATTGGTTATCAGTGGTGGCGGCTGGGGAGGGGAATTGTTGTTCCGCTCGGGGCGGCAGGGGTTTACCGTTTGGGACGCGCACATTTTTGACCGGCCGGAGAATCTGGCCAGATTGAAATCCCTCGGCTACAACAAGCTGGTGCTGGTGAGTGAATCGCCCTTTCATCATGCCATTCAAATTGTGAATCCCGGCCAGACGGGTATTCCCCGTGAGCTGGCAAAATCGGGTTTGACAACGCAGGTGGAATCCTGGCCCACAGTTTACGAGTCCGGGGACATCATCATCAAGAAGATTCCCTGACGGTCATTTTTTGGCGGCGACGATCAGGAACTGCCGGCCAAACAATTTCCAGGCCGGGCGGAGCTTGAGGTAGAGCGATAACAGGAACAGCGGCTGCTCCCGGTGATTCACCATGGTGTAAGGCAGAAAGCGGTCGTGGCTTTCCAGGATGGTGAAGCCGCAGTTTTCCAGTCCCTCCGCGAGCGAGCGGTCGGACAACGCGAGGAGATGATCCCAGGAATCCCAGTATTCACTGGCCAAAAAACGGATGTTCGGCCCCAGCGCCAACAGCTTTCCCCCCGGCTTCAGGCAGCGGAACGCCTTCTCCAGCGCCAGCTTCAACGCGTCTTTGCTGGGGAGATGTTCGAAGAAATTGCTGGTGAATACGATGTCCAAGGACTGGTCGTCACATGGCCACCGGGTCGAACAGCCCTGCTGGAGAAAGCGGACATCTTCTGCCAGCGACCGGAGCGCATCCGGGTTCAAATCCATCGCCAGCTTGCGACGGCATTGGATGTTGTTGATAAACTTGCCGTAGCCGCAGCCCAAGTCCAGCACCGTCGCCGAAAGAGGAACGTATGCCTGGAAAAATCCCGGACCAGCACACTCCAAACCCGCTGGCGGTAAACCAGATTTTTTTAAAACGCGCGCTGTAGATGCGGCGCAATTCCTCCGGTTGCCTGGCGGTCATGCGTGGTTGTCTTTTTTGTAATCGCCCCGGCTGAAATATTTTTCCAGCCAGACATACATGCAGATGAAAAAGTAGCGGCTCCCCATTTCCTTGATTTTCAACTTCGGCACGCCGAAACGCCGGTTGCGCCAGGTGATCGGAACCACCGTCCAAGAATAGCCGCGCACAATGGCCTTGAGCGGGAGCTCCACCGTCAGGTTGAAATGCGGCGCGATGAGCGGCTCGCAACCCCGGATGACCGTCCGGCGATAGGCCTTGAACGCATTCGTGGTGTCATTGAGCGGAATGCGAAACAACAGGCGAATGAACAGGTTGGCCAGCCGGTTCACGAACAATTTTATTTTGGGATAATCAATGACGCCGCCCCCCTTGACGAACCGGCTGCCGAACACGCAATCCCAGCCTTCATTCAGCAGTTGCCAGTAATGCACCACGTCGCGCGCGTCATCGGATTCGTCGGCCATCATGATCACCACGGCATCCCCCTGGATATGGCGCAGACCGAACACCACCGCGCAGCCAAAGCCATGCTCGCCGGGGTTCTGAACCGGGCGCAGCTCGGGAATTTTGGCCTGCAATTGCTGCATCACCTCCCAGGTGCGGTCCCGGCTGCCGTCGTCCACCACCACAATTTCGTGCGGCACCTGGTTCAAGCCAAGCTCCAGATGCAAATGTTCCACGGTGGCCGGCAAAGCTTCCGCCTCATCCCGCGCCGGGATCACCACGCTGAAAAGTTTCAACCGTTCAGCGTTTGGGGATGGTTCGGCTGCCGGGTTCATGGGCAAAACAACGCGGTTTTGAAATGCGCCGCCGGCTGGCCTTGCCAGCAGATGATTCCGCGTTTGGGCTGGGAATTCGCATACAGGAATTCACTTTGCCATCCGCTGGCGCCAGGCCTCGGCGATTTCCGCAAATATCTGTGGCAGCCCCCGGCTCAGTTTCCATTTGGGATAGTGCGTCTGCATTTTGGAAAGGTCGCTGTAGTAGCAGATATGGTCGCCACTCCGCGCCTGGTCCACATAAGTGTAAATTTGTTTTTTGCCGGTGCAGGCTCCGGCCATTTCAAACGCCTCGAAAATGGAGCAGGAATTCCCCTTGCCGCCGCCGAGGTTGTAAACTTCGCCACAGCGCGGCGCCCGGTAAAACTCAAACATGAAACTCGCGACATCCGTGGAGTGGATGTTGTCGCGGACCTGCTTGCCCTTGTAGCCGTAAATCTTGTATTCGCGGCCTTCAAGGTTGCATTTCACCAGATAGCTGAGAAATCCGTGCAGTTCGACGCCCGAATGGTTGGGCCCGGTCAGACAACCGCCGCGCAGGCAGCAGGTGGGCAGGTTGAAATACCGGCCGTATTCCTGGACCATGACGTCGCCCGCCACCTTCGAGGCGCCGAACAGCGAGTGCTTGGACTGGTCAATCGAAAAGGTTTCCGGGATGCCCCGCACGAATTGCGCGTCGTCGTAATCCCAGCGTTGGTCCAGTTCCTTCAGTTTGATGGTGTTGGGCCGGTCGCCATACACCTTGTTGGTGGACATGTGGATAAACGGCGATTCGGGGCAATAACGCCGCGCGGCTTCGAGCAGGTTGAGCGTGCCGACGGCGTTCACGTCGAAATCATCGAAGGGAATTTTTGCGGCCAGATCATGCGACGGCTGCGCCGCCGCATGTATGATGACGGAGGGTTTGAGGGTTTCAATAAGCTGGAGCACTCCGGTGCGATCACGGATGTCCAGTTCGTGGTGCGTAAAGTGTGAGAGCGCCTTTTGGAGCCGCCGCTCGTTCCAGCGGGTGTTGCCCTGCGGACCGAAGAAGATTTCGCGCTGGTTGTTGTCCACGCCATGCACTACGAAGTCGCGCTCATGGAAATAAGCGCTGACTTCCGAGCCAATGAGTCCCGACGATCCGGTGACCAGACAGGTTTGCATAAATTCAAGCGATGTGTGACTCCCCCGGCTTGCCCGGGGGTGTCGCTGGAAGTGAATACCGGATTGCCAGGCTTTTGCCAAGTTTTAACTCGCTGGTTGCAAGGAGAAAGACAACCGATGGCAATTCCCGTGAAATCAAGACTTACTAAAACTGAATTTCGGAATTATTGACCAGACTGTTCTGGCGGCTTCTTGGCTGGTGGTGGCGGAGGAGGCATATGACGCGGCGGCGGCCCGGTTTTGGTCTGTTTAAGGAAATATATAGCTGATGGGTCGCGCTCGTATTCGGGATTATTCTTGTGATGGTCGAGGATGTTTTTTTCAACAAGCGCATCCAAAAGTCGCTTGGAAGATGGCCAGCTTCTCGCAATAAGCCTTTGTGTTTGGCTGACACCGATATTTCCATATTCCGCGACAAAATTTATTACTCGTTTTTCATGTGCTGAAAGAGACGCGGAAAACGCCATTGCCTGGCTGCCACTGGCGCTGGTTGCGCTGGCGCTCCTGGCCGGTAAGGCCGGGGCTCTACTGGCGCCTGGCGCCGCTGCCGTTGATCCCCGCGACATCATGGTGCTCGGGCTGCGAAATTACAATGCGCATCATCCTTGGAATGCGGTTTCGATCATCGGCTTGGGGCTGTTGTTCTCGCTCGAATTGCTGATTGCGCCGGACTGTTTGGCGCAACCAGCCTCGCGCCGCGGCCGGCTTGTGGCCGCAGCAGCCTGTTCGCTCCTTTTCTGCGTGGCCTGGCATGCGCTGGACAATTTCAACAAACGCGAGTTCAATGCCCTTCACGCGTTGGTCTTTGAAAATACACCCCGGCACAGCCTGATCGTGCTGGCGGACTCTCTCCAACCTCAAGGGACCACGAATATGCAAGAGGTTGCGTTGGGATTGGATCGCAAGGAGATCACGGCCGTTGAGTGGGAGAGTCGCCGCGCTGAAATTGAACCTAAATTCCGCAATTAAGAAAGCGGCGAATACGAGATTGCGCGGGTAAATCATGGGCGGTAAATCCTCGGCATGAAATCTTCCCGTTGGTCCATGGTTCACCCGGCGGGTGAAGTTGTTTTTACCTTTCCCCCCGATGGCGGCAACGTCCGTCTGTGCCCTCCCGAAGACGCGCTCACCCCCTTTGGTGGCTTGGGACCGTGGGCCGCATTCCAGAAACGATCCGGCGGGCGCGAAGTGCTGGCGGCCACCTGTCCGGGGGCGCGCACCAGTCCCAACGCCGCGCCGGGGGATGACGAGCTGACCCGTTTTGCTCTGACCGTGCTGTGCGCCGGACGCCGTTTTGCGCAGGTGCAACGGTTGCGGGAAGATCCGCTCAACGAGTTGTTTGGGCTGCGCGGCGCGCTTGGGGTTGTTGATCTACAACCTGTGGCATCTGTTTCTGCGCTTGCTGGAACCGGCTCGCCACGTGGAGAGTGCGGGCGGGGCGGCGGTGGTTTCTGCTGATCGCGGCGCGGCGGGTTCAAAGCGGACGGCAGAAAACCTTGCAGGTGAGTGTCAGCGGGAAGTGGTGGGAGCCATGGCAGACTGGCTGCCAGCGGGTGTGCGCGCGGTTGGCGGCAACTGCGCCGCAGTTGAATAACGGGTTGATGGCCGCGCCGATGCCCTTCCCTTCGGAGGCATCCCCGGCATGAACACTCAACCTTTAACTGCGGAATTTAGGTTTATATGAACATCCATTTCTCAAATAAGACGAGCGTTCATTTTCGTTGCCGATGCCTGGATTTAGGCCAGCCATAATTGCGCCCACAGCTTGTTGATTTCGTTCTTCAAAAATAAGACCGCGCGGAAGAATTCCCTTTGATAATTCACAACGAACGCCATCACATGCCTTTTTGCACAAGACCAATTCATTTCCTATTTCACAAATTCCATCGGAAATAGATTGTTGCATATTGATTGTAGAATTACACCCCGCTGATCCACTTGCGGTCCTCCCAAACGGCCTTGATGGAGGTCAGATTGCGCGAATCGAATATGTTTTTCGCGGCGGAAAGCAGCCGGCCTTTCTTCAAATTGTTGAAGGCGTCGCTGGCACTGATGGCGGCGAATTGCAGCACGCTCGGATCGCGGTAACAGTCAATCATGCACCGGGTGCAGCCGTCGCGAATGAGCTTTGATTCGTCCCACTCATGCACCTTGCACATGGGTTTCTCCCAAAAATGACAGCGGTAAAGGTCCAGCTTCCAGTCGAGGTAAAAATATTTGTGCCCGCCCAAGCAGCCGAAATGCTCCTTTTCGCCGCGCAGATGCCGCTGCATTTCGGTGAGCGATTCCATCGGGTTGACCACCGGGAAAGGGCTGCGCTGCTTCATCCGCTTGATTTTCTCAAACAGCTCGATCAATTCGTCCTTTGAGTAATTGACCAGCCCGCTGTCGCTGAAGCTCAGATAGCTGCTGGCCAGCGAAGTCAGCGGATAACTGAACGTGCAACTGGTGAAGCCCAGGGATTCGAGAAATGCCGGCAGCTGGTCGTAATCGTCAATCAACCGGCTCGCCGTGACGCTGGCGGTGGTCTGGACGCCGGCCGAGTGGAAAAATTCGTTGGCGCGTTTGATTTTCCGGCAGACATCCGGCAGGCCGCGGTTCTTCTCGTGCTTGGCGATGTCATGCGCGTCAATGGACATGATCACGCTGGTCAGGCCGTCGCCGGCGAGGCCGCGCATGTTTTCCTCCGTCCACAGCCCGCCGTTGGTGCAAATCATCGGATGAATCCCGCGCTCGGTCGCGTAGCGCGTCATGGCGCGCAGATCGCGATGCACCATCGGTTCGCCGCCCACGAACAACAGATAGCCGATGTGATTTTTGACGGCGATGTCAATGACGTCGCGCGCTTCCTGCAACGTCACGCTGCTGCGCGCTTTCGGGTCAAATTTGGAGCGGGCAAAACCGCAGAAATCGCAGTCGGCGTTGCAAATGTTGGTGATGGCAAATTGGAGATAGCCCGGCCCGCCATGATTCAGCACCTCGGCGGCGAGCTTGAGCACACCTTTCTTTGGCCGCACAACCGGCCGGGAAAAATCTGGCGCCGGCGCGACCGGGGGAACGGCTGCGGCTGCGCGCGGAGTGGTTTCAACAGGAACGTTGCTCATGACCAATTGCGGCATTTTGCGGGCAGGAAATGTTGCGGGCAAACTTTCTTTCTTTGCAAAAATTGTTATTGCTGATTTTCCCTTTGCTTGAATGGCGCGGAAAGCTTACTGTTTTTGCGGTTTGTCCGATGGTGTAACGGTAACACAGCGCCCTTTGGAGGCGTTATTCATGGTTCGAATCCATGTCGGACAGCCAATATTATCCAATGAAAACGAGGGTTCTGCGGATGTTTGCACAGAATTTGCACAACAACCGGCCCGAACTGCTGACCGTCGCGTGAGATTCCCTGTCACCATCCGACACCGCGCCAGCAAGGCGAAGATTTACGCGCCTGCCGGGAAGTTCGCTTACTACCGCGTCGCCTACGCCACGGCTGGCAAACGCCGGATGCAGACCTTCGCCGCCTATTCCGACGCCAAAACCGCCGCCGAACGCATTGTGCGCGAACTGGCGAACGGATCACAGGCCGCCGCGCTCTCTGCCAGCCAGTCCCGCGACGCCCTTGCCGCCTTTGAACGGCTGGATGGCTACTTCAAATCCAAAGGGAAGCGCGTCAGCCTCAATACCGCCGTGGCGGACTATCTGGATGCGGTTGGCAGGTTGAATGTCCCGTTGTCCGCTGCCGTGACGGGCTATTTGAACACCGTGGCGACGGTCAAGCGCATGGACTTGGCCGCAGCCGTGAAAGAGTTTGTTGACGGGCGCGAGACCGAGACGAAATCGGTGAACGGCAAGAGGCCGGAAATGAGCAAAAGCTATTTCCTCAATACGAAGCTCTGGCTTGGCTGGTTTGAAAAAACCTTTCCGGCAACGGCGGTTTGCGACCTGACGAAAGAGCATCTCGACTTGTTCATGGCCGGGCGCAGCCACCTTGCCGCCAAGTCCAAGAATCATCTTCGCGCCACGGTGAAGATGTTTTTGAACTGGTGCATCAAGAAAGACTATTTGCCCGCGAACCACCGTTTGCTGGATGCGTCTGGCATGAAGCGGCAAAAAGCCGACAGCGGCGAAACGGATTTTTTCCGCCCGGCTGAATTGCGGGCCATGCTGGATGCGGCAGACGACACCATGCGACCGATTATCGCGCTGCAAGGTCTGGCGGGGATTCGACTGCAAGAGGCCCAGCGCCTGACGTGGCAGGATGTTTTCGGCACGGCGGGGCACGTCGCCATTTCCGCCACGAAATCCAAGACCCGCAGCCGCCGCTTGGTTGAAATCTGCCCGGCATTGGCCGCATGGCTTGAACCCTATCGCCAGCATAAAGGCCCGTTGTGGACACAAAGCCGCGACACCTACCACGCGGCGTTTGTCGAACTCCGCGAATCCCAAAAAATCCCGGCGCGGAAAAACGGATTGCGCCATGCGTTTTTGCACCTACCACTTCGCGCTGCATGACAACGAGAATCTGACGGCGGCACAGGCTGGAAACAGTCCCGCCGTGATTCATTCGGCTTACAAAGGACTGGCGACGAAAGCCG
>CAWFZJ010000013.1:0-22722 GCA_963820205.1 uncultured Verrucomicrobiae bacterium | reverse complement strand
CGGTCAGCTTGCCGTCGGTGTCCACGGTGATTTCCTTCGCGCCAGCCGGGATGAGGCTGGCCGTGGTCTTGCCACCGGGCCACCGAATCCAGATTTGCGTTGGAGTTTCGGGACAACCCAGCACCTGCACCACACTGTCCTGCGACCAGTAACCTGAACCGCCATGTATCTCCCGCGCCGCTCCCATCCGCTCCCCAAACACCAGTCGCAGCGTCGCGCCAACACCGTCGGGATTGCCCGGCGGCCCGTTCAGCCGAACGCGCAAGCCGGGCTTGCCCAGAACATTCCGGTACAGCTTGGTTTCCGCCCCGTTCTGGCTCACGGCCAAATCCACGCGCCCATCCCCGTCAAAATCGCACAATGCCGCGCCCCGCTGCTCGCCGTAAACCAATATGCCCGACTTCTGCCCCGGAACGGCCTCCAGTTTGCCGCCACCGCTGCCGCGCAACCACAGGCTGCGGCCCGCATCCAGCCGGTAACCGGCATCGTCAGACCGGGGCATTCGCGTTGCCAATTCAAAAAAATTCTGGCTCAAGAAAACATCCTCGTTCCCGTCACCGTCAAAATCCCCCACGTTCACAGCAAAAGCCGGGGCGATCTGCGCTGCGAATGGCAACTCCACGGCCTCAAAGTGATTGGTGCGATTGAAAAAGACCATTGAGGCGAGCGTGGTGGCCTCAACCTGGCCGGCAGGTTTGGGCAATACGGACAGCACCTGCTCCATCGTCGCTTCGGAGTAGGCCCTCTGCGTCGGAAACCGGCCCACCAGCGGCGGATAGACTCTGGCCAACGCGTCTCGCATCCGCCGCGGCACCTCCACCCCGTGCACCGGATCATAGACGGCCTCGATCAGGTCGAGCGCGCCGCGGTCGGAGAAGTCGCCATAGTACAACCGCGCCGGCTGATTGCTGCTGGCTTGATATTCGCTGTTAAGTCCCCAGTTGCCGGCGATGATGTCCAGCCGGCCATCGCCGTCAATATCACCGGTCGTCACCCCGCGCCATAATCCCGTGTACCGGTCCAAACCCAGTTCCTTCGTGATTTCATGCAGATGACCGTGTTCATTCTTAAACACGCGAATCGGCCCCCATTCGCACGCCAGAATCAGGTCGGGATAACCCTCCCCATCCAAGTCGCTCCAGACCGCGCCGTTCACCAGTCCCACTTTCTCCAACACGCGGCTGTTTTCCTCGTCCAATTGCAGGTGTCCCCCGACATTGCGATAAATCCGCGAATCGGCTGCCTCCGGATACCGCCCCGGGATCACCCGCCCCCCCACAAACAAGTCCAGCCTTCCGTCCCCAGAGACATCCGCCACCGCCAAGGGCCCCGTGCTGGCTTTGGCTTCCGGCAAATCTTGTTTCTCCGGTTGCGGAACCAGACTCATCACCGACACGCACGGAGCATTGCCTTGAATTTCATAATTGGCCATGCCCCCCGCAAACGTCCAGACCGGACGCGTTGCCCCCTTGGAACCGCCAGGCTCGGATTCATAATTGTCCCGCCCCACCACCAGTGCCCGCCCATTGGTTCCGCCAACCCAGCCCACGATGCCTGTCAGGTCTTCCGGCCAGGTGAAAGTTGTCGGAAGGTTGGTCAGACCACCCTTGCCGTCAGGCGCGTAAATCCCCAATGAACCGCCGCGACCGCTCCCAATCACCAGTTCCTCCCGCTGGTCGCCCAGCAGATTCACCCACGCCACCCCCGGTCCGTCCTGGCTCAGTTGCCAGGGCAATTGCGGCTGCCGGGCGAAATCATCATAAAATTCCTGGTGATGCCGGTGCGCGATCAGTTCGCTGACATCCTGGAAAAAGGGTTTCACTTCTTCAATGGGCGGTTGGGTTTCCTTCGGAACAGCCTCCGCCTCGTCTATTTCGTAAACGCGGTTGGGTTTTACATCCCGCACCACGCTTTGTTTCCCATTCCGCCAGGTCACTTCGAGAGTCAGGCTCTCGCTTTTGCCCGCCGCAAACACCCGCTCCGGATCCGATCCCGACAGATACATGCCCCCGCACGCCACCTCCTGGCTTTGCATCGGCACCGCCCCGCCCAGCAATTTGATCTTTCCGCCAATGCCTTGCGTATTGGGCGCCAAGCCCTTCAACCGGACGGCAACGCGCGGCGCGGAGCCGTGGTTGTGATAAACACTGGCGGCGCTCCCGAGGTTGTTCACCACGACATCAAGACCCCCGTCATTGTCCAAATCTCCAACGGCAATGCCATTGTGAAACGCCGGTTGATCGAATCCCCAGACCGGCCCAATTCCTTCAAATTTCAAGCCTCCCAGATTGCGGAAGGCGATAATCGGGGTATTCAGAGGTTCGGCCAGCATGTTTCTCTGATAGTTTTCTTCCGTCTTCTGTTCCTGGGCTGAACGCGAGACCGGCTTGCCATCAGACCCAAACTTGGGCGGGACCAGTTTGTGGGACCGCGACAGGGCCGTGGATTGTTCCATGGAATCGAGATCATTGACGTCGCGAAAGTAGCCCGTGGAGATGATAATGTCCTCGTAGCCGTCCAGGTCCACGTCCAGGAAGACGGGCTGCCACGACCAGTCGGTCGCGGTCACGCCGGCAAAGTCGGCGATCTCTTCAAAGGTGCCGTCCCCGCGGTTGTGGAAGAACATGCTCTGGTGAATCTGCGTCCGGTCATCTATGGTCCCGATCGGCGCGCGCTGAGACCCGGAAAACATGAGCTCGCGTTTCCGCCGTTGCCAGTCCTTGGCCAGCATGTCCAGCACGTAGAAATCCATCTGGCCGTCCCGATCCGCGTCGGCGAAATCAACGCCCATCGAGGAGAAACTGGTATGGCGCAATGCGAGCCGGGGGCAGGCCCGAAAATGACCCTGCCCGTCGTTGAACCACAACCGGTCGGGCGTCCACCAATCGTTGCACACATAAAGGTCCGGTGCGCCGCGGCCGGTCAGATCCCGAAACGCCGCCGTCAGGCTCCAATCCCGGGGCGGGCCGGTCAGAGGTTTGCCGCTTTCATCCAGAAACGCGCCATTGGTCCAGGAGACCGGCGTGAATCGTCCCTTCCCGTCATTTAGATACAATTGGCTGGGGTCGCCATACTCCAGGACGACTCCATTTGTATAAAGGAACCGATCCCGCAGCGCCGGAGCCAGAGTCATCTGGCCGTTCTCCCTGACCATGTCGATCTTGTCAAACTCCGCACGGTCGCGGGCATCCTCGGCGCGATAATCGGCCACATACAGGTCCAACGTGCCGTTTCCGTCAACGTCCGCCAGCGTCATCGTCGTCGCGGCGTATTTGCTCAGCGTCCCGGCATATTCGCTGCATTCGACAAACGTCCCGTCCCCCTTGTTGGTGAAGCACAGCACGCCTGAACCCGTCGTGCTGATCAGCAAATCCAGCCAGCCGTCGCCGTTGATGTCCGCAAACACCGCCCCGCGGCAGATCCGGTTCGGGCAGACAATACCCGAAGCCTGCGTCACATCCTTGAACCGCATCCCGCCGAGATTCTTGTACAGGGCGTTATGCCCGTCCAGACTGCATAAGAAAATGGCCGGCAGATCGTCGTGGTAAATATCCCCGATGGCCAGCCCGGAGCCGTTGGCCAGCACCTGGTTGGCGGCGAAGGCCCGCTCATCCAGCGGATTGGTGAAGGTGATGCCGGTCTGCTCCGGCCCCAGCAGCGTAAACCCAGGCTTGCCCTCACGCGGCACCGCGAGTTCCGCCCACCGATACCCTTTTTCCGGATGCCACACCAGTTCCGCGGCGCACGGAAGCCTTCCCAGCGCCCCGGCCAGAAGAATGCAGGCGAATGAAAGAAAGTTTTTCATTTGTTCTGCAAACCATTGATCGGCCGGCGCGAAAACATTGCAACCATTGCATTAAAATAGAGAGTGGTGGTAGGTGATGGATTCGAACCATCGAAGGCATAGCCAGCAGATTTACAGTCTGCCCCCGTTGGCCACTTGGGTAACCTACCACGTAAGGGACGCAGATTAAGCCAAACCGGCGCAGCCTTGTCAATCCACACGCTTCTGCGATAGCTTAAGCAGATGTTCGATTCGTTAAGCGGCAAACTCCAGAACGCCTTTCGCAACCTGCGCGGGCTTGGGAAAATTTCCGAGGCCAACGTCTCCGACACGCTGCGCGAAGTCCGCATGGCGCTGCTGGAAGCCGACGTGAATTTCAAGGTCGCCCGTGATTTCATCGAGCGGGTCAAAACCAAGGCCGTCGGCGTGGAAGTGGTCCAAAGCGTCCAGCCCGGCCAGCAAATCATTAAGATCATCCACGACGAACTCGTGGACCTGCTCGGCTCGACCAACGCCGGGCTGAATCTCAGCGGCAACCCCACCAGCATCCTGATGGTTGGTTTGCACGGCTCGGGCAAAACCACGTCGAGCGGCAAGCTGGCGCGGCTGCTCCAAAAACAGGGCCGCCAGCCGCTGCTCGTCGCCGCGGATGTTTACCGCCCGGCGGCGATGGACCAGCTCGAAACCTTGGGCAAACAACTGGAACTGCCGGTGTTCGTGAAACGCGGCGAAACGAACGTCCTGAAAATCGCCCGTGAAGCTTTGGGTTTCGCAAAAACCAATAGCCGCAACGTGCTGATTTTCGACACCGCCGGACGATTGCAGATTGACGAACCGCTGGTGCAGGAACTCGTCCGCCTGCGCGACCTCGTCAAGCCGCAGGAAATCCTGCTCGTGCTCGACGCCGCCACCGGCCAGGAAGCCGTGAATGTGGCCACGCATTTTGACCAGGCGCTGCAAATCACCGGTTCCATTTTGACGAAGCTCGACGGCGACGCGCGCGGCGGCGCGGCATTGAGCATGAAGGCCGTCACCGGCAAGCCCATCAAGTTCGCCGGCATGGGCGAAAAATTGGATGAGTTCGAGCCGTTTCATCCCGAGCGCATGGCGTCGCGGATTCTCGGCATGGGCGACGTCGTCAGCCTGGTCGAGCGGGCCGCCGAAGCCGTGGACATTGATGAGGCGAAGCGCATGGAAGAAAAGATGCGCAAAGGCCAGTTCACGCTGGAGGATTTTCTGGAGCAATTGCGCCAGATGAAAAAGCTCGGTTCGCTGGAATCCATCGTGGGCATGTTGCCGGGCGGCGCGGAGATGTTAAAGCAGCAGGGCGATTTATCGAAACAGGAAAAGGAATTCAAGCACATGGAGGCGATGATTTGCGGCATGACGCCCAAGGAACGTCAGAATCCCGCCATCCTCAACGCCAAGCGCCGCATCCGCATCGCCAAAGGCAGCGGCGTGAGCGTGACGGAATTGAACACGATGCTAAACAAGTTCAGCCAGATGCAGCAGATGATGAAGAAAATGGGCAAGTTCCAGAAAATGATGGCCAAGATGGGCGGCGGCTTGCCGGGGATGTTGCGAAGGTGAAATATTTCCAGCCCTGTGAGGGGCGACATCTTTGTAGAATCCAGCCAAAAAAGATTCACAAGCTCCGTTAGGAGCGGCATCTTCCGCGCATGGCCAACACCTATACGCAAATTTACATCCACGTCGTGTTCGCCGTCGAAGGCAGACAAAATCTCATCAAACCCGAACATAACGACGAACTTCAAAAATACATCACCGGCATTGTCTCCGGTCAGAACCAAAAATTGATTACCATCAACAATATGCCGGATCACCTGCATTTGCTGGTCGGCTTGCGACCAGATTTGGCGCTTTCAGATTTGATGCGCAACGTAAAAGCCGGCTCGTCGAAATTCATCAATGAGAAACATTGGGTGATGGGAAGATTTTCCTGGCAGGAGGGATTTGGCGCATTTTCGTATTCACGCTCACAATTGGGCGGCGTGATTCGCTATATTGAGAACCAGCAAAAGCATCACGCGAAAAAATCCTTTCGAGACGAATACGTCGAGTTGCTGGAAAAATTCGGCGTGGAATATGACCGACGATACATTTTTAAAACCGGCGAGGAATGATTGTGACGTAAATTTCAGCGCCGGCGGCGCGGCATATTTGTAGTCTTCCATTCCGTAGAAATCACAAGCTCCGTTAGGAGCGGCATCATCGGATCAATGCCGAATATGCCGCCCCTGACGGGGCTGGATTTGTTTAGGGGGCTGGGGTTCTACAAAGATTTCGCGCCTACGGCGCTGGCATTGGTTTCCCGACGTGCTGTCGGAAAGCTCATGCTGCTGAAAGACTCGCCTGAATTGGCCGCGGCGTGAGCGGAAGTTCCAGAAAATGATGGCCAAGATGGGCGGCGGCCTGCCGGGAATGCTGCGGAGGTAATTTCTCCAACCGCAGAAAATGCGGGGCTTACTTTTTGTGAAACAGTATTTGATGATAACCTGGCTGACTAAGGGCTTTCCAAGCTTTAAAAAGATTCTCGGTATTGACTACTTTCATCTTCTCTTTCTCGCCCGACAATTTCTTTCCGTGAGCTGTAAATTTTTCCGTTATAAAACGGTTCAAATCTAATGGTATGGTGAAACGCTTAATGCTCCCTATATCCGAATTAAACCAGCAAAGCGTTTTTACTTTTTCAGATTCACTACCCAACAACAATGTTGAAACCAGTTTTGTGCCCATTGAAACTTCACATTCGATTATCGAATTTGAAAACCAAGAATAAAACCCTTCCTTTTCTGGAAAAGCATTAAATATAAGTGCGTTCGCTTGTTCTGAAACGAAAGTTGCCGCTGCCTGAAATTTCTTGCCAAAATTGTGCGCATCCACGATGGCTTTTCCCGCGTAACACCGTTCGCTTATAATTATATCGCCTGTGTGAATTGCGCCTCGCATTGGTAACCCAATCTCAAACATCCGACGATTTATGTAGGCGGTCGCGGCAGTGAAAAAAATTAAATTGAACTTCAACGCGTCTGGGTGATCCGACAAGTTATAAGGTAGGGCTACAAAAACAGTGTCCGAGAATGTGAGCCAGCGTAACCGCTCTTTGAGCATTTCTTTTTTATCTCGTGCCTCACTATTCGTGGTATCAAGAGCTTCCGCTACCGTTTCAGGAATTTCCTTTTCAAAATTATCCATTGTTTTGAGCACTGCTTCAGCGCTTTGAAAATCGCAGTGTTCACAAAAGCCGGCGAACCCTAAAACGTCGAAAATTCCAAAAATGCAATTCATGTTAATTTATCGGTGTGCAGACATTGATTCCGTGCATCAGGTAATACGCTCCGTTGTCCACGTATTTTTCCGCCCACCATTTCAGTTTGGCGCGCTCCTTTTTTGTCAGTTGGCGCACGATTTTTGCCGGGGCGCCGAGCACGAGCGAGCCGGGCGGGATTTTCATTCCCTGCGTCACCAGCGCCTTCGCGCCGATGATGGACTGTTTGCCAATGACCGCGCCGTCCAGAATCACCGCGCCCATGCCCACGAGCACTTCGTCGCCGACGGTGCAGGCATGGACAATCGCGCCGTGGCCGACCGTGACCCAATTGCCAACGAGGCACGGAAAATCGTCCGCGAGGTGCAGCACGGCGTTGTCCTGGATGTTCGTGTGATGGCCGACGGCGATGCGGTTGATGTCGCCGCGCAGCACCGCGCCGCACCAAACGCTCGAATGCGCGCCGATGGTCACGTCGCCGATGACGACCGCAGTTTTGGTGATATAAACGCCCGGGCCGAGCCTCGGTTTCTTCCGCAGAAACGTGTCCAACTGGACTGAAACGTTCGTCTTTTTAATCTGCACAGGTCAAAGTTGCGTTCAGCCAGCCCACGGATCAAGCACGGCTGTTTCGGAATCAGGTCATGCCGCCGCCGTTGGCGTTTTTCCTCCAAACAGGCTCTTGACCCATTGCCACACGGCGTGCAAGCCGGTCGGGCGCACGTCCACGAAGCCGTAAATGGCGACGAGTTGTTCCTCGTGCGAACGATAACGCGGCGGCAGCAGAAGCGCGATGCGTTCGCTGTCGCCGTCGAGCTGGAAAATTTCAGAAAAGAACGCGCCTTTGCCGACGGCATATTGGGCTTCAGGCAGCGTGAGGGTGCGGGCGGGCAAAACCAGCCACGGGCGGTAATTGAGGACGAGCCGGCCTTTTTCATCGCGGCTCAATTTGCCGTAGGAGCGGGCGGGGACCTGGTTGATCTTGCGGCCGAGGAACATTTTGTTCGCGGTCTGGTCCGGCGTGAAGCGGTTGCACCGGCGGGTCACAAAATCCCAGACAAACACGAGGCCGAAGTGCGAGAGGCGGAACGACCAGTCGGCGATCAAATAGCAAAAGGCAATGATGATGAGCGCCCACGCCGCGCCGAACCACGGGTTAGCCCAGGAACTGACGACGATGCTCGCGATGATGGCCGTGCGAAACACCTTGAGCGCCGCGTCAAACACCGTGAACGGGCTGAGCAGGATGAGAATATTGATGGCGTTGGACGCGAGGAAGACGATGAAAAACGCGGCCATGGCGACCGGCACGATTAGAGCGTTATAAAGCCACGAGAGATCAATGGCGGCAAAACCGGCGGCACTCAATCCCGTACCATCGCCGTTGCCGCTGCTGGCATGAAAGATCGAGGCGGCGATGGGCACAAACGCGCCGGTCGCGACAAGGCCGCTGATTTTGTGTTCAATGGTTTCCGCAACGTCAAAGGGCTTTTTCAAAACCGCCGGCAGGGCCACGCCGGCGGAGTCTTTCACAAAGCAGGCGGCGACGAGCAACAAGGCGGGCACCCAAAACATCGGGTTGGCATACCACGGGAGTCTGGCTTTCTGCTCGGGCGTCCTGGCGTGGAAATATTGCCAGGCGCCAACGGCACTGACGCCCATGAGCGGCGAAATCGCAACTCCGGTGATCAGGGAAATAGTCTGGGCGAGTTGCTGGCCGGGCAAATTTTTGTCCGCGGTCGCGGCAATGTCTGATGTGCCGGCGCGGGTGGTCAGCAAAGATATGCCCAGACCAATGACGATGAGGATCAGGAGGCGATTCTTCATGCGCGCAGATTGGCGGTTTTGGGCCGGTTGTAAAGCCCGGTTGAATCATCAATTTCCATTTTGTGCAAACGGCTTTGCGGGCTAGAATATCTTTGTTGTATGACGAAACCGGTTTCTCAACGTCCCGCGCCGCCACGCCGGAGATTGCCGCGTTCGTTCAAGGATTTGACGCCGTCCAAACATTTCAATCCGCGCTCGTTTTTCCGCGAGCTGGTTTGGAAGGCGCTGCTGACGCAACGCATTGGCCAGCAGCAGCGTCCGGTTTTCCCGAAGCTGATCCGCGGGCAGGTGGCGCTCACCTGGATCGGCCACGCGTCATTTTTGATTCAATTCACGGATTTGAACGTTTTGATTGATCCGAATTTTGCGAACTGGCTGTTTCTCTTGAAACGCATCCGGCGTGCCGGGCTGAAAATCAAGGATTTGCCGCGGATTGATCTGGTGCTGCTCACGCACGCGCATTTCGATCATTTTCACAAACCGACGCTGCGCCGGCTGCCGCATCCGAAAATCGGCGTGATGCCGCGTGGCGTCGGCGATCTGGCGCGCGACCTCGGCTTCGCCCGCATCATTGAACTGAATTGGTGGGAGAGTTTTGCGCAACGCGACTGGGAGGTCACGTTCACCCCGAGCCAGCACTGGGGGGCGCGCACGTTGCACGATCATCATCGCGGTTACGGCGGATTTGTCCTGGAACATCAGGGCCGGAAGATCTATCACGCGGGCGACAGCGCTTATTTCGACGGCTTCAAGGAAATTGGCCGGCGGCTAGAGCCGGAAATCGCGCTGCTGCCGATCGGGGCGTATCATCCGGAATCATTCCGCCACGTTCACATGGGTCCGGACGAGGCGGTAAAAGCGTTCCGGGATTTGCGGGCGCACTGGCTGGTGCCGATGCACTACGGGACGTTCAAATTGTCGTTCGAGGATCTCAACGAGCCGCCACGGTGGCTGGTCGAAATTGCCATCAAGGAAAACCTCATGCAAAAATTACGAATGCTTGACGAAGGCGTGCCGGTGGTGTTTTGATCTTGAACATTGCGCCGCGCAACTATGACCGACGACAACGGCAACTCCAAATCATCGCCCCTGGACGCACTGCGGCGCTACGTTCCGCTGGCAGTTTGGGCGATCGTCATTCTGGTCATCCTCGCGATCCCGCTGAAAATAATCGGTTTCGGCTTTCTGCCGCCGGATGACGCGCTGCGGCATGCGGCCAAGGCGGTGAGCGGCAAACCGTGGCCGGAAATTCTCGTGATGGGCCCCGCTTTTCAGATTGATCACAACTTCGGCTGGCATTTTCTGCTCCGTCAAATTTATCTTGCGAGTCACTGCAACACCGAAGGGCTGGTCTTGATGTCGGTCGTGGGGTTGTTTGTATTGGTGGGCTGGTCGCCGTTGCCGTGGTTGAAGCGGCCGGAGGCCTGGCTGGTTGCATTGATAGCCATGGGGCTTGCCTCCGACGTTCTGTATCGTTTTTTGGACGGGCGGCCGTTTGTGCTGACCATTGCCGGATTGATGACCATTCTATTCGTCTGGCAGGTTCATGGCTCATCGCCACCCGGGTGGTGGACGGTGCTGTGGATGGCTCCCTTGATTGCCGCATGCACCTTTGTGCATGGGGTGTGGTATCTCTGGGCTCTGCCGGTGGCGGCGTTTTTCCTCGCCGGACAATTCCGTTGGGGGGTTATGCTGGCTGCCGGGTGGGGGATGGGTGCCTTTCTGGGGGCTTCGCTAACCGGGCATCCGTTTGCGTCCCTGTGCCAGGCGGTCATCATGGCCTCCCGGGCCTTTGGCATGCATACAACCCAGCGCACGATGGTCGGCGAATTTCAACCCTCAGCGGGCGAACTCTGGTCGGTGGCCATTCTGGGCGGCTTGGTGATTCTGCGACAACTGGCCGGACTGAAGGCGCGACCGCTGACCTCCAATCCGGCGTTCTGGCTCGCCTGCATTTGCTGGGTGCTCGGTTTCAAGGCGGCGCGTTTCACGGATGATTGGGGTCTGCCGGCGCTGATGGTGCTGATCACCTGCGATTTGCAACTGCTTCTGGAGGCGCGCTTTGCGGCCGACTCGTTCAAGCGCCTGGCGCTGACCGGCGGGTTGGCGGCGGCCACGTTCCTGGCCATCACCAATGATGGCGGCAGCCGCTGGACGTATAATCTGACCCTGCAATATCTCACGGCGGACAATCCCGACCTCAACGGCTGGCTGCCGGAAAAGGGCGGCATCCTTTATTCCTCGGACATGACGGTTTTTTATCAAACATTTTTCAAGAATCCCAACGCGGACTGGCGCTACATCCTCGGCTATGAACCCGGGTTTATGCCGGACGAGGATTTCTCGGTGTATCACAAAATCATGTGGAATTTCGGCGATGCCAAAGCCTACGAACCGTGGGTGGACAAAATGCGCCCGCAAGACCGCCTGGTCATTCGTGGTGGCCGGGGCAGTCCGCCGAACATTCCGCAATTGGAATGGGAATATGGCGTTAGCGGCATCTGGATTGGGCGGTTGCCGCATATCAACGCGCCCCTGCCCGTGCCGACCATTCCCGCAACCGCGACGCGCGAAACGCCCACCAATTCCGTCATTTCAGCGCAGTGACAGCCGGTCGAATTTTCCGGCCAGATCAAAATCCTTTTTCGTCAAACCGCCCGCGTCGTGGGTGGTCAGCGTGAGCGTCACCTGGTTCCAGCGGATGTCAATGTCCGGATGATGCCACGCCTGCTCGGCGAGTTTGGCAACCGCGTTGACAAATTTTATCGCGGCGGGGAAATCCTTGAACGGATACGTCCGCGCAATCGTCACGCCGTTCTGTTTCCAATCCGGCACGAGGGCAAGCGCGGTTTTGATTTCAGGAGCGCCGAGTTTTTTCATGCCTTACCATCGTTTGCCGTCCGCCGTTTGGCAAACCACTTCCGTGGAAAATCAGAACCATTCCTTGCGTCCGTCCACATAAATTCGCACGAACTCCTCGTCGGACTTGCAGAGGTAGATGATGCCTTCGATGAGGCCGATGATGTGCATTACCACGCCGGCAATGCCGCAGGTCAGAATCGTCACCAGCAGCATGACCAAACCTGCGCCGGTGTAGCCGAGGATGAATTTATGAATGCCGAGCGAACCGAGCAGTATCCCGCAAATGCCTGCCGGGATTTTGTTGGATGCCCGCGATACAACGGCGGACGGCGGCGGCGCAATCAACGGCGGAACCGCCTTGAGTTCGGAGGCAAATTCGGAAAATGAACCCAGCGGTTTCCATTCCTGCGCGCCTTGCGTTTGCGCGAGCGTCTGGGCATTGACCCGTTTGTCGGCAACCCAGCGCCGGATTTCCTCCGCGCTCACCGGGCCGTATTGCTGGCCGTCCACTCCTATGATTTTATACATAATGTGCCTTTCTGGTTTCGGTTTCCGTCACGAAAGTTTTGGCGGCTGGCCGGGCAAATCCGCCATCCGTGGCGGAATGGGTTTGGGTTCAACCCGCTCGTCGGACTTCGCCTGACGCAACAAACTCAAACTCGTGACCAGCGACCACAGCCAGCTTCCGCCAAAACAGATTAATCCCCACTTTCCCATCCGGCCGGAGGAATCCGGCGGGACCGGCTCGTCGAGTTGCTGGAGAAAAGCATGGTAGCACAATTCAAAAATCCAGCCGACGATCAAAACAAAACCCGCCAGTGCCAGCAGCAATTGTCCGGTTCCGGCCCAAACCCGTCGCGCCATCAGTGAGCCGAGGCCGGGAGTCGCCAACTGATTCGTTAAAATACACGTCCAGGCTCGGGCGCGGCTCAACGGGCGGGCGGTTCGGCCAGTCATGGTTCATCCACCGAATTGTGACTTCACTTCCGGCTTGTTCAAAACCACCAGCGCCCAGATGCCAAAGGGCAGCCCAAATAGACAGCAGGGGGAAATGCACGGCACCATGGCCACGATGCTGGCGGTGAGCGCAAACTGATAACTCTGCAACTTCTGCATCTTGGCCGCGCCGAGAAGAACAATGACCCCGACGATCCCGCCGATGATGTTTTGAACAATTCCCAAGCTGCCACCCAATGTGCCGATAAGCTTCTGCATCTGCGGGTCATACATTTGCTGCGGGCCGATATGAAATCCATTCAACGTCATTACATTAATCACCAAACCCAACACCACCATGACCAGGCCGAGAATGGCCGTCACTTTAAGTCCGATGGCGGGCCCTTTGACCATCTGCAAAGCCGTGTCGCGCCCGACCCCCGCGCCCGCCACGGGCGCAGTCAACGGCGGCGGGGCGGAACCGGCGGCCAGAACATCAGCAAATTCAGGAAACGCCGACAGCGGACGAAATTCCGTGTCGCTTTCCTCTTTCGCCAGAGATTGCGCGTTGAGCCGGCCGTCGGTGATCCATTTGCGCAGATCGTCCGCCGTGACCAGGCTGTATTCTTTTTGGTCGCCGCCGATGATGGTGTAGGTTGCCATAATTTTGTCCCGCGTTTGCCGACTTTTAGTTCATCGCCCGCAACGACGCAAGCCGTTTCACTGGACTGCGGGTCCGATGCATCGGGACCGTTTTTCCCGGAAGCCTGCCAAACGGTGCCAATGTGAACTGGAACTGCCCTCCCTTTCGCGCCGGGCAGCTTCCTCGCGATGATTCTCTTACATCGCTTTCTTCGCGCGCTCCACCAGCGCCTGTTCTTCCGGCAGGAGAAAGGCCTTTGCCGATTTGCCCAGGTAGGTCCGCGCGGTTTGGGCGTCTCCCGCCGCTGAAAGAAAAACCCCGTAATAAGCCGCGAGCGATGGATCATCCAACCGGTCGAGACCCAGCGCACGAAGCGCTTGCACCGCCTCCTGCGGGCGGCCCCGCCGGTAAAGGGAAAAGGCGTAGGTGGAGGCAAACACCGGATTTTCCGGCTCCGCCGCATGCAGTTCCGCCGCCGCCCGATGGGCCTCGGCCACGTCCTCGCCCAACAGCAGGGACACCATTGCAAAATTGTTTCGCGCCTGCGCATCCTTGGGATCTTTTTTGACCATCGCCTGGAACACCCGCCTCAATCCGGCGGTGTCGCGCTGCCTCGTGTACAATTTCTCGAGGGCTGTCAGCGGCCAGCTTTCGGACGGATATTTCCTGACCGCGAACCAAAGGACATCACTCGTTTCTTGCTTCCAGCCCCACCCGGACGCCATCTCGGCCAGCGTGTTCAGCATGGTGGGGGATCGGGCTGCCAATAGGATGGCTTGTTGCCAGGTGGCGGAGTATCGTTCGTCGCCGAACTCTTTCCGGGAAGCAAAAGCCATCATGCCGATGCGAACGGCGTCCAGTTCCATCCACCGTTCCTTTTCCAGGTAACCCGCCAGTCCTTTCCACCGCCCCAGGGCCACATAAGAATCGGCGATGGCAATGGGAACCATCCCTTGTTTGGTGAGCCGCGCGGGAAGCCCGTTGAGCCAGTCCAGTGCCGCTTGGGCGAATCCGAAGCGGTTCAACCACGACGCCAATTCGCCAACGTAATAAGAGTTCTCCTCCGCATGCTTCTTCGTTTCGCCTAGAAAGGTTTCAAAACGAGGACTCTTCCCGGCGTTCAGGATGGCCAGATGAACGATCCGGTCGCTGAACGAAACCTGCTGGTTGGTGAGGATTTGTTGCGAGAACATCTCGGCGCGTCCGAATTCACCGCGGGCGATGCTCTCGCCCACCAACGAACGCGTCGCCAGCAGACCGAGCTGGCGGTCGGTGCGGAGCAATTCCAGGGTGGTCCGCGAATCCGTAATGAGCTTGGGATCTCTGGACTGCAACCGGACCACCGCCAGTGACATTCGATTCACCGGGTCGTCCGGATTCAGCTTCAGCGCTTCCGCATAATGCTGTTCCGCCGCCTGCAAATTGCTGAGTTTGACCGCCAGCGCGCCCGCCACCAGGTGGTACGCCGAGCTTTGCCGGGAAGCTGGCGCGATTTCGTTCAACGCCTTGGTCGCGATGGGAAATGGAAAAGCCTCCGCCCGGAGCGCCGTCCGGGCCAGCGCCAGACGGTTGGTGGGATCCGGATTCAAAAGCACCAATCGCTGCCGCCAATAGAGGGCGTACGGCGAGCCAAAATAATCCGCGAAGTCGGCGAAAATTCTGAGGGCGACGGGATTGTTGGGGTTCAGACTGAACACCTGCCGGGCGCGGAGCATTGCCCGGGGAGCATCGCCCTTGCTGATAAACCGTTGCGCTTGCAAGGCATACTTTTGCTCGGTGTAGTGGCGATAGCGCGGCAGGCCGTATTTGTATCCGGCCCAAGTCGCCGCAAACAGACACACCAACATCGCCCACGTCTGCCAGCGACGCAGCCGGCGCTGGATGTTGCGCCAGGCAAAATCCTGGGCGGCCTGTGTGCGGACTTGGAATATGAGGTCCTCCGCTTCATCCAGCACCCAACCCATTTTGCGTCCGAGCCAGGTCCGCCGGAACCAGCGAATGCCCTGGCGCACCAACAACACCGGCCGGCTCACGCGATGATATGATCCGTAACCGTATCCGTATCCGTAACCCGAACCTTCCACCAACGGAAAGTACCACTCGTAAAGGGCGCCGGCCAACGCCTGGTATTTGCGGCCCAGCCAGGACGAATGCCAGCGCCGCCTCGCACGGCTCCAAGCCAGCCCCAGCCGGCTTAGACGGCGGTACCCATAAGCTGGATACGGTTGTATTTCCCCGGAAGGCGGATACCACCAAGCATAAAGCCGATGCGCCAAGGCTCTGTAAGCGCGCCCGAGGAACGAATGGCGCACAAACCGTTTCAGCCGGTGCCAGTCCCGAACCAGCCGGTTGCGCCGGACTTGCCCATACCCGTAGTAGGAATACGTGTGAACCTCGGAAACGGGATACCACCAGTCATACCACCGCGCTCTTCCCTCGCGGAACGCCGAACCCACAAACGATTTTCTCACCAGACGCCGCAAACGACGCCACAACCATTTCACCCGGTTTTGGCGCGACGGGCCTGAGTAACCATAATAGCCGTGCGACCTTTCGGAAAAGGGAAAACACAAGTCATACAACCAGGACGCCAGGCGGCTGAACATCCGGAAGAACCACCAGCCGGACCACCATTGCCCCAGTCGGCGCGGCGCGTCTTCCCGTTTGTTGCGGGGGGGCAGTTCCGAATTCGGGTTTTCAGATTCCGTGGACATGCGTGGTCTTACTGATTACTGATAAGATGAAATTAACCTTGCCAGATTCTCTTCCCGTTGAACGTAACAAAGCTCTTGGCCCACAACAAGCCGCAAAAAGGAGTAAAGGCGGGCAGGGCAGACGCATCTAAATTTCCAGAAGTTGCAGCAAATAGGCATGATTCCAACTGGCGTTGAGTTGTTTGTCTTTGATTCCTCGTTTTTTGGTTTTTTCTCGTTTCAAGAGATTCAAGGCCAAGCGACGCAAAGTGGCCAGATTTTCGGCGGCGTAGCCGCTGCGGGCCCGGCTCTGATCCTCGCGGAACCAGACATCCAGCATCCAGTGAAGTTTATTTTCCACGCCCCAGTGTCCACGCACGGCGCGGGCGAAGGTTTCCACGTTGAGTGGCAAACTGGACAGATAATAGCGGCGTTCGCAGTTCTGCTGGCCGTTGACTTGGCGGATCGCTTCGACCATGCCCACCGATTGGAGTCCCTCCCATTGGGGGCGGTCGGCAAACCAAGACAGTTCGGCGCTCTGGTAGTAACGGCGGATTTCCAAACGTCCAGGGTCTATTTCAATCGGGATTATGCACTTCACAAAAGCTGACTGTTTTTTAGGGATTTTCGGCAAATTTCAAAAGCGCGTCTATCGCTTCAAGAGCAATTTTGCGTGGTTTGTCATTATCCAATTCTTTGTGATTCAAACTAGCAACGCAATTTGCCAGCCTTTGGAATGTCTCCACATCAGCGAAGTCGCCTTCAATTTTTGCGACAGCGGCGTGAAACAACGGAAGCTTTGGAATATAAGTTACGCGGAGAACATCCATAGCGATGTTTCCGTGTCTCATTTGGAAATCTGCAATTTCGGAACGCCAACTTTTCAGAAAGCCGATAAAATCACGTTTCCGAATTTCTTTGGCAGCATCAGCAGCGGCGCGATCCCGCTCTGCCTCTCGCCGCATGGCGAGACGATGCTGAACAAACCAACCGACAACGCTAACGATAAGAGCCAAAATGGAAATACCAACAGCTAGGGGAGGCTCTGATCCGCAGACAAAGCCCGGCGCAGAGCCTTGCCGTCCAGCGCCACCAGCTCCTGAGGAATCGCCTGCCGCAGACTTTGGGTCCAGCGCTGGAAACAGTCCAGGAAGGCCTTGGGATCCAAGGCGGCGAAGACGTATTATTGGAATTCCACATTCAACGGGAGCTTATCCTCAATTTCAGAGCCTTTTCGTTGATAAACAACTTCGAGAATTGACAGAGCCAATAAAACTTAAACTTTCGAAGCAGTTGGACGGAGCTATTTGGCTGGGCAAAGAAAATTAAGTTTACGAGAGCATCCAAAAATTCCCTCTTGTCATCCGGCGATTTCCTGATAGGTTTGCCGCCCTTTTTATGAAGACGGACATTCATCCGAAATATGTGGACGCGGAAATCCGTTGCGCCTGCGGCAACGTGATCAAGACCCGCTCCACCCGGCCGGTCATCATCGTCGGCATTTGCAACGTGTGCCATCCATTCTACACCGGCCAGCAAAAGTTTGTGGACACCGCCGGCCGCGTGGACAAATTCCAGCAGCGCGCCGCCAAGACGCAGGCCGCCCAGGACGCGTTTGCCGCCACCAAGAAGAAAAAGAAGTAGCGCTTTCCCCAATGCCGCCCGCAGGAATTTTTTGATTCCGCGGGCGGCATTGTTTTTGTGACCGGCAAAAATGACCAATAACGAAGCCCGAATGACTAAAGAATGACGAAATCCGAATCCGAACCCGCACGATGATTTGTCATTCAGGCATTGGTCATTCTTTCGTCATTAGGATTTAGTCATTCGTCATTTCAAAAATGGATCTGCGACCGCACATTGAAAAATTCTCCCGGCGCTTTGCCGAGGTCGAGGCCGCCTTGAGCGACCCCAAGGTTTTCGACAACCCGCAACGCGCGCAGGAATTGTCCCGCGAATACGCCCGGCTCAAGGAGCTGGTCGCGTTTGGCGGAAGCTATTTGAAAACGCTCGCCCATCTGGACGAGAACCGCGCGCTGTTGAAAAGCGAACCGCCCGGTTCCGAACTGGCACAGCTTGCCAAAGACGAAGCCGCCCGGCTGGAAATCGAGGAAAAACGGCTCGCGCAGCAAATCCAGTTCGGTATTCTGCCGCCCAACCCGACCGATTCCCGCAACACCATCATCGAAATTCGCGCCGGCGCCGGCGGCCTGGAATCCGCGCTGTTTTCCGCCGATCTTTACCGGATGTACTGCCGTTACGCCGAGGCGCGCGGCTGGAAGGTTGAAACTATGGATTCCAGCCCGTCCGATCTGGGCGGGTTCAAGGAAATCATTTTTTCCATCATCGGTACGGACGTTTTCAAGCGGCTGAAATACGAGAGCGGCGTTCACCGCGTCCAGCGCGTGCCCGCGACCGAGGCGCAGGGCCGCATCCACACCAGCACCTGCACCGTCGCCGTTTTGCCCGAGGCGCAGGAAGTGGACATCGAAATCAACCCGGAGGAGTTGGAAATCAATGTCTGCCGCGCGTCCGGCAAGGGCGGCCAGGGCGTCAACACCACCGACTCAGCCGTGCAGATCATCCACAAGCCCAGCGGCCTCATTGTTCGCTGCGCCGACGAGCGGTCGCAGCAAAAGAACCGGGTGAAAGCGTTGAAAGTCCTGCGCTCGCGCCTGCTGGAACGCAAGACCAACGAGGAAAACGCGAAATATGCCGCGCAGCGCAAGGACCAGATTGGCACCGGCGAACGCAGCGAAAAAATCCGCACCTACAATTTCCCGCAAAACCGCGTCACCGACCACCGGGTTGAGGTGACGCTGTACAACCTGGCGAATTTCATTGAAGGCGATCTCGACCCGCTGATCGAGCCGCTGATGATCCATGATTTGGAAACGCGATTGGAGGCGTTAAGAACATAGGACAGGCATCTTGCCTGTCTCAAATTTAAGAAAGCCGCTTAAGCGGGGAAATATTTTAGGAGGCAGGCTGGAAGCGCTGCCCTACTTTATAGACTGACGAAAATGAAAACCACGCACTTTGAACCGCGCGGCCTTGTTTTTGACTGCGACGGCACGCTGGCCGACACGATGCCGTTGCACTGGCGCGCGTGGAACATGGTCACACAACGATATGGCCTCCATTTTCCCGAAGACCGTTTTTATTCACTCGGCGGAGTTCCCGCCCGCGACATTCTCAAACTGCTCGCGCGGGAACAGGGCCGGTCGCTCGACCACATCGCCATCGCGCACGAAAAGGAGGAAACCTACCTGACAAGCCTTTCACAAATCGAACCCATCCACGCCGTGGTGGAAATTGCGCAGGCAAACCACGGCAAAATCCCGATGGCCGTCGCGTCCGGCGGCACGGAAAAAATCATCACCCTGGTGCTGGAGCGCCTGAACATCCGGCCTTTGTTCGCTGCCATCGTCACAAGTGAGATGGTGAAAAACCAGAAGCCCGCGCCGGACATTTTTCTCGAGGCCGCGCGGCGGATTGGCGTGGAACCGAAATTTTGCCGCGCCTACGAGGACACCGATCTCGGCCTGCAAGCCATTCGCGCGGCGGGCATGGACGCGGTGGATGTGCGGGAGTTGATCAAAACGAAGATGGAGAATGGAAGATTGAGGATGGACTTGGGCGGACTGCGGAAATGCACGGTTGAAAATTATTCCAGCGGTTGAATTCGCAACACGGGCTGGTTCAGCCGCGCCCGGTTCCAATCCTCGCGCAATTCCTGCAAATGAATCAGCCGCCACTTGTTGACCAGATCGTAAGCGGTCTTGGGCAGACGCCCCTGGTAAATTTTTCCTGTCTCGATTTCAACCAGCGCCTCGTGCTCGGCGTAGATGGCGTGAAAATGCGTCGGTGGATGGTCGCGGAAATAGAAGCGGATGATGATGCCGTAAAACCGGCTGACTTCAGGCATGGACGGGTTCGCGGGAAATTTTTCCGGTGATTTCGAGATACGCGGCGTCCGGGCAGATTTCGATTTCGTCGTCCACGCAATCTGGCCGTGATCGCCGATATGCACTTGCTTGAAGAAAGATTCGTCCTGCAACGGCGCGAAAACGCCGCGCCCGACCGAATCGGACAAATTAACAATGCCCGTCACGCCATCCGCGTAGTCAACGCGGATTTTGTAACCGGGCAAAGCCGCAATTTTTACCGGCCGAATCATGATGTTAAAGTGCCACTGTAGAAATGTGGCGTCAAGATGTGTTCACGAGGGCGTGGCGGGCATGGACGCGGTGGACGTGCGGGAACTGATCACCAAGAGTTGAGGCCCGTTCGGTTTGCAGTTCAATCTGGTAATTAGGCGGCTCCGTTCTGCCTCTCAAATCTCGCCCGATATTTCGCGAGCCACTCTTGCTCTGGTTTAGCGTAGTAGTCATCGACGATCTCTCCAACATCACGGAATACCACCGTGTCCTCATAGATGCGCTTGAATCGGTCGAGCGCCTCTTCATGCTTCCCTCTGAGAAAGAGCCGCCGTCCCTCTTCATAAAGTCGTTCGATGCGTTGCTCGATAGTAAAGAAATCGTCAGAGCTTTTCATGCAGACAAGGTCTGACTTCTTGCTCAACCGCCAAATGCTAAAACCTGCCAATGCCGCCCACGAAACAGTCAGAGCCAACATGACCAAAGCTACCGGGCCAATTAAGCTCTGTGCCTCGTGGTAAACATCCCATCGGTCTGCATCTGCTATCTGGCTAAAATTCGGCGAAGAATCATTGAGTGCCATCGGGACAATGGCACGCATACTAAAACCAAAAACAACTCCAAATGCGGAAAGAAGAATCAGCAGCACAAAACTGACCCACAAAATCCACTTTTGACGTTTTGAAATCATGGCGTGGTCGATCGGCCTAATAGTTAATGGATGGCGTCCTGTAGTTGCGGGACAACCGATTCTCTTTCACGGATCCGATTTCGTCGCCATCTTCCATCTTCAATTCTCCATCTTCGCGTTTCGCTTCAACCCTGTCCCAGCTTCTTCGATTTTTCCGTCGCGGCGCGAACGGCGCTCATCACGGTGGCGCGCAGTTTGCCTTTTTCCAGTTCATGCAGGCCTTCAATCGTCGTGCCGCCGGGGCTGGTGACCTGGTCCTTGAGCGCGCCGGGATGCTGGCCGGTTTCCAAAACCATTTTGGCCGCGCCCAAAACGGTTTGCGCCGCCAGCTTGGTCGCAATGTCGCGCGGCAAGCCCGCCGCCACGCCGCCGTCGCTCAATGCCTTGTGAATCGATAAACATAGGCCGGTCCGCTGCCGCTCAAGCCGGTCACGGCGTAGAGCAACGATTCCTTCACCTGAAACGCGATGCCGACGGCGGAGAGAAGCTTCTTCGCCAGTTCGCCGTCCGCCGCCGTCGCGGATTTGCCGAGCGCAAATGCCGCCGCCGGCCTCGCCCACGAGCGCCGGCGTGTTGGGCATGACGCGAATGACCAGTGCGCCGGCGGGCAGCGCCGCCTCCAGCCGGGCGAGCGTCACGCCGGCGGCGATGGAGATCAGCAGATGTTCATTTGTGAAATGGCCGCAGTTGTTCGGCCAGCACGCAGGTTTCCTGGTCGGGTTTCACGGCCAGAATCAAGACGCTGGCGAATTTTAAAACGTCGGAGTTGGACGCGGTGGTCTTGGCCCCGGTTTCCCTGGTGAAGGCGGCGAGCGCCGCAGCCGACACGTCGCCGGCGATGATTTCCTTAGGGAAGACGATTTCCGCGCGACGAAGCCGCGGGCCAGGGCGGTGGCCATTTTGCCCGCGCCGAGAAAGCCGATGGTGAGTTTGGTTGCCATGGAAACTGTGTAGCAGGCCGGTTTGTCCGGCGAAAGCGAAAACGCGCCGGCAAATTCGCGGGTAGTCGCTCATTTTGGTGGGGCGAGGCTGCTGACGAGCCGGATTTGGCGCACCAAAGCATAGCGACGGCGGCTCGCGAGGACACTAGCCCCACCGAAATGTCAAATTGTGTCACCACCAATTCGCGGCTTGAATTCGCGCGGGTTGAATCTATCCTTAATACAGGTGCCGGATTCCGGGTGAATTCGGCGCCGGATTTTAATTTTTACACAATGTCAGGCCACCGTCGCACATGGGACACGTTTGAAGCAATGCGCCAGGCCGCCGAGGAAGGCGACCCGCAGGCGCAGTGTTATCTCGGCGTCTGTTTCCAAAACGGCCAAGGCGTGGCGCAGGATTATCACGATGCGGTCAAATGGTTCCGGCGTTCGGCGGAACAGGGCGATTCGGTGGCGCAATGCTACCTCGGCGTGTGCTATCTGAACGGCGCGGGCGTGCCGCAGGAATTCGGCGAGGCGGCCAAATGGCTGCGCGAAGCGGCGGAACAAAACGACCCCGGCTGCGCAATTTAATCTCGGCATGTTGTATGAAACCGGCCAGGGGGTGCCGCAGAATTATGTCGAAGCGGTGAAATGGTATCGCGAATCGGCGGAGCGCGGTTATCCAGCGGCGCAATTCAACCTCGGCGTCTTTTACGAAACCGGGCAGGTCGTGCCGCAAAATTTCGATCTGGCCGTCAAATGGTATTACGCCGCCGCCGAACAGGAATGCGCGCCCGCCCAATGCAATCTCGGCCTTTGCTATCAAACCGGCCGCGGCGTGGAGCAGAATCAGCATCAAGCCGTGAAGTGGTTCATCCGCGCCGCGCGGCAGGGTGACAAAACCGCGCAACACA
>CAWFZJ010000012.1:0-19735 GCA_963820205.1 uncultured Verrucomicrobiae bacterium | reverse complement strand
GCTTTACCAAACGCCGCCCGCAGGAATTTTTGATTCCGCGGCCGGCATTGTTTTTGTGACTGGCGAAAATAACCAATAACGAAGCACAATGACGGGAGAATGACGAAATCCGAATCCAGGCACGGCGCGATGTTTTGTTATTTCAGGCATTGGGCATTCTTTCGTCATTAGGATTTAGTTATTCGTCATTTCAAAAATGGATCTGCGACCGCACATTGAAAAATTCTCCCGGCGCTTTGCCGAGGTCGAGGCCGCATTGAGCGACCCCAAGGTTTTCGACAACCCGCAACGCGCCCAGGAATTGTCCCGCGAATACGCCCGGCTCAAGGAGCTGGTCGCGTACGGCGGAAGCTATTTGAAAACCCTCGCCCATCTGGACGAGAACCGCGCGCTGTTGAAAACCGAACCGCCCGGTTCCGAACTGGCCCAGCTTGCCAAAGACGAAGCCGCCCGGCTGGAAATCGAGGAAAAACGGCTCGCGCAGCAAATCCAGTTCGGCATTCTGCCGCCCAACCCGACCGATTCGCGCAACACCATCATCGAAATTCGCGCCGGCGCGGGCGGCCAGGAATCCGCGCTGTTTTCCGCCGATCTTTACCGGATGTATTGCCGTTACGCCGAGGCGCGCGGCTGGAAGGTTGAAACCATGGATTCCAGCCCGTCCGATCTCGGCGGTTTCAAGGAAATCATTTTTTCCATCATCGGCACGGACGTTTTCAAGCGGCTGAAATACGAGAGCGGCGTTCACCGCGTCCAGCGCGTGCCCGCGACCGAGGCGCAGGGCCGCATCCACACCAGCACCTGCACCGTCGCCGTTTTGCCCGAGGCGCAGGAAGTGGACATCGAAATCAACCCGGAGGAATTGGAAATCAACGTCTGCCGCGCGTCCGGCAAAGGCGGTCAGGGCGTCAACACCACCGACTCCGCCGTGCAGATCATCCACAAGCCCAGCGGCCTCATTGTTCGTTGCGCCGATGAGCGTTCGCAGCAAAAAAACCGGGTGAAGGCGCTGAACGTCCTGCGCTCGCGCCTGCTGGAACGCAAGACCAACGAGGAAAACGCGAAATATGCCGCGCAGCGCAAAGACCAGATTGGCACCGGCGAACGCAGCGAAAAAATCCGCACCTACAATTTCCCGCAAAACCGCGTCACCGACCATCGCGTTGAGCTGACGCTGTACAACCTGGCGAATTTCATTGAAGGCGACCTCGACCCGCTGATCGAGCCGCTGATGATCCATGATTTGGAAACGCGATTGGAGGCGTTGAGAACGTAGGACAGGCATCTTGCCTGTCTCAAATTTAAGAAAGCCGCTTAAGCGGGAAAATATTTTAGGAGGCAGGCTGGAAGCGCTGCCCTACTTTATAGACTGACGAAAATGAAAACCCCACACTTTGAACCACGCGGGCTTATTTTTGACTGCGACGGCACGCTGGCCGACACGATGCCGTTGCACTGGCGCGCGTGGAACATGGTCACGCAACGGTATGGCCTCCATTTTCCCGAAGACCGTTTTTATTCGCTCGGCGGGGTTCCGGCCCGCGACATTCTCAAGCTGCTCGCGCAGGAACAGGGCCGGTCGCTCGACCACATCGCCGTCGCGCACGAAAAAGAGGAAACCTATCTGACGAGCCTTTCACAAATCGAACCCATCCACGCCGTGGTGGAAATTGCGCAGGCAAATCACGGCAAAATTCCGATGGCGGTCGCGTCCGGCGGCACGGAAAAAATCATCACCCTGGTGCTGGAGCGCCTGAACATCCGGCCTTTGTTCGCCGCCATCGTCACGAGTGAGATGGTGAAAAACCAGAAGCCGGCGCCGGACATTTTTCTCGAAGCCGCGCAGCGGATTGGCGTGGAACCGAAATTTTGCCGCGCCTACGAGGACACCGATCTCGGCCTGCAAGCCATTCGCGCGGCGGGCATGGACGCGGTGGATGTGCGGGAATTGATCAAAACGGAGATGGAGAATGGAAGATAGAGGATCGACTTGGGCGGACTGCGGAAATGCACGGTTGAAAATTATTCCAGCGGATTAATTCGCGACACGGGCTGGTTCAGCCGCGCCCGGTTCCGATCCTCGCGCAATTCCTCAAATGATCAGCCGCCACTTGTTGACCAGATCGTAAGCGGTCTTGGGCAGACGCCCCTGGTCAATTTTTCCTGTTTCGAATTAACCAGCGCCTCGTGCTCGGCGTAGATGGCGTGAAATGCGTCGATGGATGGTCGGGGAAATAGAAGCGGATGATGATGCCGTAAAACCGGCTGACTTCAGGCATGGACGGGTTCGCGGGAAATTTTTCAGGTGATTTCGAGATACGCGGCGTCCGGGCAGATTTCGATTTCGTCCGTCCACGCAATCTGGCCGTGATCGCCGATATGCACTTGCTTGAAGAAAGATTCGTCCTGCAACGGCGCGAAAACGCCGCGCCCGACCGAATCGGACAAATTAACAATGCCCGTCACGCCATCCGCGTAGTCAACGCGGATTTTGTAACCGGGCAAAGCCGCAATTTTTACCGGCCGAATCATGATGTTAAAGTGCCACTGTAGAAATGTGGCGTCAAGATGTGTTCACGAGGGCGTGGCGGGCATGGACGCGGTGGACGTGCGGGAACTGATCACCAAGAGTTGAGGCCCGTTCGGTTTGCAGTTCAATCTGGTAATTAGGCGGCTCCGTTCTGCCTCTCAAATCTCGCCCGATATTTCGCGAGCCACTCTTGCTCTGGTTTAGCGTAGTAGTCATCGACGATCTCTCCAACATCACGGAATACCACCGTGTCCTCATAGATGCGCTTGAATCGGTCGAGCGCCTCTTCATGCTTCCCTCTGAGAAAGAGCCGCCGTCCCTCTTCATAAAGTCGTTCGATGCGTTGCTCAATAGTAAAGAAATCGTCAGAGCTTTTCATGCAGACAAGGTCTGACTTCTTGCTCAACCGCCAAATGCTAAAACCTGCCAATGCCGCCCACGAAACAGTCAGAGCCAACATGACCAAAGCTACCGGGCCAATTAAGCTCTGTGCCTCGTGGTAAACATCCCATCGGTCTGCATCTGCTATCTGGCTAAAATTCGGCGAAGAATCATTGAGTGCCATCGGGACAATGGCACGCATACTAAAACCAAAAACAACTCCAAATGCGGAAAGAAGAATCAGCAGCACAAAACTGACCCACAAAATCCACTTTTGACGTTTTGAAATCATGGCGTGGTCGATCGGCCTAATAGTTAATGGATGGCGTCCTGTAGTTGCGGGACAACCGATTCTCTTTCACGGATCCGATTTCGTCGCCATCTTCCATCTTCAATTCTCCATCTTCGCGTTTCGCTTCAACCCTGTCCCAGCTTCTTCGATTTTTCCGTCGCGGCGCGGACGGCGCTCATCACGGTGGCGCGCAGTTTGCCTTTTTCCAGTTCATGCAGGCCTTCAATCGTCGTGCCGCCGGGGCTGGTGACCTGGTCCTTGAGCGCGCCGGGATGCTGGCCGGTTTCCAAAACCATTTTGGCCGCGCCCAAAACGGTTTGCGCCGCCAGCTTGGTCGCAATGTCGCGCGGCAAGCCCGCCGCCACGCCGCCGTCGCTCAATGCCTCGATGAATTGATAAACATAGGCCGGTCCGCTGCCGCTCAAGCCGGTCACGGCGTCGAGCAACGATTCCTTCACCTGAAACGCGATGCCGACGGCGGAGAGAAGCTTCTTCGCCAGTTCGCCGTCCGCCGCCGTCGCGGATTTGCCGAGCGCAAATGCCGCCGCCGCCTCGCCCACGAGCGCCGGCGTGTTGGGCATGACGCGAATGACCCGTGCGCCGGCGGGCAGCGCCGCCTCCAGCCGGGCGAGCGTCACGCCGGCGGCGATGGAGATCAGCAGATGTTCATTTGTGAAATGGCCGCGCTGTTCGGCCAGCACGCCGGCGACCTGGTCGGGTTTCACGGCCAGAATCAAGACGCTGGCGAATTTTAAAACGTCGGAGTTGGACGCGGTGGTCTTGGCCCCGGTTTCCCTGGTGAAGGCGGCGAGCGCCGCAGCCGACACGTCGCCGGCGATGATTTCCTTAGGGAAGACGATTTCCGCGCGGACGAAGCCGCGGGCCAGGGCGGTGGCCATTTTGCCCGCGCCGAGAAAGCCGATGGTGAGTTTGGTTGCCATGGAAACTGTGTAGCAGGCCGGTTTGTCCGGCGAAAGCGAAAACGCGCCGGCAAATTCGCGGGTAGTCGCTCATTTTGGTGGGGCGAGGCTGCTGACGAGCCGGATTTGGCGCACCAAAGCATAGCGACGGCGGCTCGCGAGGACGCTCGCCCCACCGAAATGTCAAATTGTGTCACCACCAATTCGCGGCTTGAATTCGCGCGGGTTGAATCTATCCTTAATACAGGTGCCGGATTCCGGGTGAATTCGGCGCCGGATTTTAATTTTTACACAATGTCAGGCCACCGTCGCACATGGGACACGTTTGAAGCGATGCGCCAGGCCGCCGAGGAAGGCGACCCGCAGGCGCAGTGTTATCTCGGCGTCTGTTTCCAAAACGGCCAAGGCGTGGCGCAGGATTATCACGATGCGGTCAAATGGTTCCGGCGTTCGGCGGAACAGGGCGATTCGGTGGCGCAATGCTACCTCGGCGTGTGCTATCTGAACGGCGCGGGCGTGCCGCAGGAATTCGGCGAGGCGGCCAAATGGCTGCGCGAAGCGGCGGAACAAAACGACCCGGCTGCGCAATTTAATCTCGGCATGTTGTATGAAACCGGCCAGGGCGTGCCGCAGAATTATGTCGAAGCGGTGAAATGGTATCGCGAATCGGCGGAGCGCGGTTATCCAGCGGCGCAATTCAACCTCGGCGTCTTTTACGAAACCGGGCAGGTCGTGCCGCAAAATTTCGAGCTGGCCGTCAAATGGTATTACGCCGCCGCCGAACAGGAATGCGCGCCCGCCCAATGCAATCTCGGCCTTTGCTATCAAACCGGCCGCGGCGTGGAGCAGAATCAGCATCAAGCCGTGAAGTGGTTCATCCGCGCCGCGCGGCAGGGTGACAAAACCGCGCAACACAACCTCGGTCTGCATTACGCGGCACAGGAACTCGCCGAATCCGCCGAGGCGGCCGAAGAATCGCCGCAATAAAAATCAGCGCGCGAGTTCCGCGAGTTTTCCGGCAGCCTTGCCGGAATCAATCGTTTCCGCCGCCAATTCCCAGCCTGCAACCAGCGACTTCGTTTTGTCCGCGACGAACAGCGCCGCGGCGGCATTGAGCAGAACCGCGTCGCGCTTCGGTCCGCGTTCCTCGCCGCGCAGGATGCGGCGGATGATGGCGGCGTTCACCTCGCGGTCTCCGCCGCGGAGATCAGCCAGCGTGGCCGGTTGCAGGGGAAACAGTTCGGGTGACAGTGTTGAACAAGCCACCGCATGTTCCTGATAAAACTCGGCAATCGTGGTTGGCCCCAGCGGCGAAAGTTCATCGAGATGCCGAAGGGCCCCGGTTTCATCCCGCACCGCGCCGCAAACCACCATGGCGCGGCGGACGCCGAGCGACTGGAGGACGCGGGCCAGCGGTTCGCAAAGCTCCGGGCGCGGCACGCCCACCAGCATCGCGGTGGGCCGGGCCGGATTCAGCAGCGGGCCGAGGAAGTTGAAGATGGTGGTCTGGCCGCGTTCCGCGCAGAGCTTGCGCGCGGGAATGATATGCCGGAACGCCGGATGATATTTGGGCGCGAAGAAGTAAGCGAAATTGTGCCGGCGAAGCGAACGGACGGCGTCCGCCGGCCCCAGATCAAAAGGAATTCCCAGCGCTTCCATGACATCCGCGCTGCCGATGGGCGAGGTGCTGGCGCGGTTGCCGTGCTTGGCGACCAGCACCCCCGCCGCCGCCGCCACGAGCGCTACGGTCGTGGAGATGTTAAAGGTGCTCAGGCGGTCGCCGCCGGTGCCGACGACGTCGAGGATTTCGCGGGCGCGGATTTCGGCATCCAGCGGCGGTGAAATGGATTTGTCGCGCAGCGCGCGGGCGAAGGCGGCGATTTCGCCGGTGGTTTCGCCTTTTTTCGCCAGCGCGGCCAGGAAATCAGCCTTGACCGCGACCGGAACCTTTTCGTCGGCAAGTTGTTCCACTGCCTGGCGGACTTCCCCGTCATCGAGTGATTGCGCGGCGCCGAGATGTTGAGTGAGCTGTTCGAGCACCGGGGGATATTAAGCTTTGGCGCGGCCGGCTCAAACCGAAAGTGCGTGCGGATGAAAGCATGGACAGTTGCGAAAAATTGCGTAACCTGCCGGGCGCTGGCGGTGTCCCAACTAGGAGCGCGAAAATGAATCAAATTTATGGCGGACAATCAAGGCAGTAGTTGGATCAAATGGACGATTATTATTTTGGCCGTGGTGGCGGTGATTATTGGCGGAGGCTGGTATTTCAAACGCGGCCATGCCGACGCGCCGGATTACCAGACGGTCGCGGTCACCCGGGGGGATTTGACGCAGGTGGTGACGGCGACGGGCACGCTTAATCCGGTGGTGAACGTGACGGTGGGCAGCCAGGTTTCCGGGCGCATCAGCAAACTGAACGTGGATTTCAATTCGATGGTGAAGTCGAATGAAGTCATCGCGGAAATTGACCCCTCGACTTATCAGGCGGCGGTCGAGCAGGCCAACGCCGATCTCGCCAACGCGAAGGCGAATCTGGAGTTGCAGCAGGTGGAGGCGAATCGCACCAGCGATCTGTTCACCAACAAATTGGTTTCCGGCTCCGATTACGACACCGCCATCGCCACCTTGCACGAAGCCGAGGCGACGGTGAAGATCAAGCAGGCCTCGCTCGACAATGCGCTGGTGAATCTCAACTATTGCAAAATTGTTTCGCCGGTGGACGGCATCGTGATTTCGCGCGCGGTGGATCTCGGCCAGACGGTGGCGTCCAGTTTCAACACGCCAACGCTTTTTCAAATCGCGAACGACCTGACGAAAATGCAGATTGATTCGAGCGTGGCCGAAGCCGACGTGGGCGGCGTGGTGGAAGGCCAGAGCGTGGATTTCACAGTGGACGCGTATCCGTATCGCGCATTTTACGGCACTGTGGTGCAGGTCCGCAATGCGCCGACCAACGCCAACAATGTCGTCACTTACGATTGCGTCATCAGCGTGACCAATGCCGATTACAAATTGAAACCCGGCATGACGGCGAACATCTCTTTCATCATCGCCCAACGGGAAAATGTGTTGACCATCCCGAATGCCGCCCTGCATTTTCGTCCGCCGGATTCCGCCCTGATGGAAACCAATTCTGCCGCGACGCCAGCCGGCCACCAACGGCGGCAATTTTGCCGGCGCGTCCGGAGGGCCGGGCCATCGCAGCGGCCACGCGCGCGGCGAACGCCCGGTTTTTCACACGGTCTATGTGCTTTCCGGCACGGGCGCCGATGCGAAGTTGCAGGCGGTGCAGATCAAGACCGGCATCAGCGACGGCATTTCGACCGAAGTGCTTTCGGGGCTGGATGAGGGCGCGAAGGTCGTGACCGGCGTGGTTTTAACCGGCTCACAGGCCGCCAAGGCAGCAGCAGCAACCCCGCCTGGTGGCGGCTTCCCCCGAATGCGTTGATCTCGATTTGCCGTGCAGACCAATCCCGTCATCAAGCTCGCGGACATCCACAAGGTGTATCACACCGGCGAAGTGGACGTCCACGCGGTGCGCGGGATTTCGCTGGAGGTTTTTCCGGGCGAATTCGTGGCGCTCATGGGCGCGAGCGGCTCCGGCAAAAGCACGCTGATGAACATGATCGGCGCGCTCGACCGTCCGAGCGGCGGCAATTATTTGCTGGATGGCATTGACGTTTCCACGCTCGACCGCGATGCGCTGGCGGATGTCCGCAACGAAAAAATCGGCTTCGTCTTCCAGGGTTTCAACCTGCTTTCGCGCACCTCGGCGCTGGAAAATGTCGAGATGCCGATGCTTTACAACCGTCATCGCATCGCCGCCGCACGAGCAGCGCGAGCGCGCCCAGCACGCGCTCGAACTGGTGGGTCTCGGCCCGCGCGCCGACCACCATCCCAACCAGCTTTCCGGCGGCCAGCAGCAACGCGTCGCCATTGCCCGCGCGCTCGTGAACCGGCCGTCCTTGCTGCTCGCCGACGAGCCGACCGGCAATCTCGACAGCCAGACCAGCATTGAAATCATGGGCGTGTTCCAAAAACTCAATGACCAGGGCATCACCATCGTCATGGTAACCCACGAACTGGACGTGGCGCGTTTTACCAAGCGCATGGTCATTCTGCGCGACGGGAAAATTGTCACCGACGAAAAAGTTGCTGACCGGTTGAACGCGGAGAAGGAATTGGACCATCTGAAACAAGCGCAGCAGGCGGTCAAACTCGCATGAGAATCTTCGCTTCATTAAGAATCGCCGGGCGGGCGCTGCTCCGCAACAAGATGCGTTCGCTGCTGACGATGCTCGGCATCATCATCGGCGTCGGCGCCGTCATCGGCTCGGTGAGCCTGACTTCCGGCGCCACCAAACAGGTCGAGGACCAGGTCAGCAGCCTGGGTGAAAGTGTGATCACGGTCTTTTCCGGCAATTTTACCAGCGGCGCCATGCGCGGCGGCTGGGGCAGCGCGCCGACGCTGACGGTGGCCGACGCCTTGGCGATTGCCGGGTTGAAAAACGTCGTGGCCGTCAGTCCCGAAGTGCGCGACCGCGCCCAAGTGCTCGCCAATGGCCTCAACTGGAATACTCAGGTGATGGGTGAATCGCCCGATTATCCGCAAATTCGCAACTGGAGCATCGCCAAAGGCGCGATGTTTTCCGACCAGGATGTGCGCAGTCTCGCCAAAACTGCTGTTATTGGCCAGACTGTGGCAGACGAGTTGTTCCCCAACGAAAATCCCGTCGGCCAGACCATTCGCATCCGGAACCTGCCATTTCTGATCGTCGGCGTGCTGGCCCCCAAAGGCTTTAATCTGTTCGGGCAGGACCAGGACGACACGGTTGTCGTCCCTTATACCAGCCACATGCACCGCATCACCACCCGCATCTTTTTGAACGACATTCTGGTGGAAGCCGCCAATGACAAGGCTATTGATGGCGTGCAAAGTGACATCACGGATTTGCTGCTCACGCGGCATCGGAGCAAGGAACAGGATTTCACCGTGCGCAACCAACTGGAATTGATGCAAATGCGCACCGCCGCTTCGCGCCTGATGGGGTCTTTGCTGGCGGGCGTCGCCGCCGTCTCGCTCGTTGTCGGCGGCATCGGCATCATGAACATCATGCTGGTCAGCGTTACGGAACGGACACGCGAAATCGGCATCCGCATGGCCGTGGGCGCGCGCGCGGCGGACATCCTCGTGCAATTTCTGATTGAAGCGGTCACGTTGAGCGCGATTGGCGGCTCCATCGGCATCATCGGCGGCGTTGGTTTTTCAGAAACGGTCGCCTACTTTAAGGACATGCCCACGGTCACACCTGTGGCCTGGATCGCCATCGCGTTCATTTCCAGCGCGATCATCGGCATCATTTCCGGATTTTATCCCGCGTGGAAAGCGTCGAAGCTCGACCCCATTGACGCCTTGCGCTATGAATGAAGAAACATCCAACATTCAATATTCAACATCCAACGCCCAATAAACCATCGGCCGGATGCAGCGCATTCATTGGATGTTCAGTGTTGGATGTTGGATGCTGGATGTTTTCCATTTGACGTGCTGGCCGATGAGCATGGAAATTCTTCCACGCACACGCCTGGCGCTGTTTGAGGCCGCCGTGAAACGCGCGGCGGAATTGCTGCGCGCGGGTGAAGTTGTCGCGCTGCCGACGGAAACCGTTTATGGCCTCGCGGCCAATGCTTTCGACGAAAACGCCGTCGCAAAAATTTTCCAGATCAAAGGCCGGCCGGCGAACAATCCGATTATTGTCCATGTCGCGGGCATCGAAATGGCCAAACGCTGCGTGGCCCATTGGCCGGCCAGTGCCGACAACATTGGCAAAAGCATTTTGGCCCGGCCCGTTGACGCTGATTCTGCCGCTGCGCAAAGGAAATTCCCGGCATCGTCACGGCGGGCGGCACAACGGTCGGTGTGCGCTGGCCGGGCCATCCATTTATTCAAGCGGTGATTCGCGAATGCGGTTTTCCACTGGCCGCGCCCAGCGCGAATTTGTCGAGCCGGTTTCACCAACGAACGCAGGGCATGTCCGCAGGCAGCTCGGCGACAAAATTTCCTTGATCGTGGATGGCGGCCAAACGCAGGTTGGCATCGAGTCCACCGTGCTCGATTTGACGGTGTCGCCGCCTCAAGTCTTGCGTCCGGGCATGATTCACGCCGAATCGCTGGCCGCCGTAATGGGAGAAGTCAGAAGGCAGAGGGCAGAAGTCAGAAGGAAAAGCAGCCAAGCGCTGCCCAGTCCGGGTTTGTTGAAAAAACACTATGCGCCGAAGGCCAAATTGCTGATTTTGAGCTGGTGCAATGACGCGGATCTGAAATCGCAAATCGCAAATCGCAAATTACAAATTGCAAGCTGCCATGTCATCGCGCACACGCACATCCCTTCCGGCGAAAATTTGGCGCGGGTGAGCGTGATTCCGCGCGACGCAGAGGCGTTTGCGCGGGCGATTTACGCGGAACTGCACCATTGTGACGAGGCGGGGGCGGACTTGATTGTTATCGAAGCGCCGCCGGAATTACCGGAATGGTCGGGCATCGCCGACCGGTTGCGGCGGGCATCGGCGTAGATCTCTCGCGGGGTTTTCCAACGGACCCGATCCGTGAGGAACAGCCGTTCGGGCAGGAAGCCGGTCGGCGCGTTTTGAAGCGGGAAACCCCTCGGAGTTTGATTTTGCAACACTCCCACGATGACGAAATCGCCCCAAACTCGGTCGTTGAGCACCCAATCGGAGAGGAATTTGCCGTCCGTCGTCAGGGGCGTGAGATAGAGTGCCTGCACCGTTTTCAAATTGTCATTGATGGCAAAGAAATCGCTCTGCGGGTTGAGTGTCAGCCAGACGCACTGGCGCTGGCCATACCATGCGACCGCCCACGGCACGTCGCTCATCATCAATTCATTTTCCTTCATCCAGCCTGCCGTTTGTTGGATGTCCGGTGGAAAATACGGCGGATAAACCACCGGCGACACTTTGGACGACAAAAGTGTGAAAATCATTGGCAAACACGACAGCGCCGCGAACCCCGCAATGACGGCGTAGCGCAATTGCAACATTGGCAACAACGGCAGTTTCATTTGTTCCATGAAGGTGAAGAAAAAACTCACGCCATAGCAGAAGACCAGCGGAATAAGCAGCACGAGCAGGTTTTCGGAATTCACCTCCGGCGATTCATCGGAAAGCTGTGTTCGCCCCAGCGCTTGGGCCACAATGAACAGGCCCAGACACATGAGCAAAAAATAACGCATTCGTCGCACGGCTATTCCGCGAAAGCCCAACAGCAAACCGGCCAGAAACAGCAGGCTCGCCCAACTGCCGCCCAGCCTCGGCAGCCCATTGACCAAAATGTCTTCTGCATTCGTCAGTATTTTTTGCACATACAACTTGAACAAAAAAATGTGCGTCATCTCGGGATGCACCGACCGTTCCAGTCGGAATCGTGGAAACAAACCCACGCCTTCAGCGAAGGCAAAACCCGCCGTGCCGAACGGCGTGCCGCTGACCGCGTAATTGCGGATCACCCACGGCGTCAACACAATCATAAATGCGCCCAAGGCCGCCAGTGCGTGCGATCCCCGCCGTTGTCCGCTGAAGGAAAATAAAAACAACACGACGGGAATGATCGCCCAGCCGAAGGCATACCGGGTTAACGCACCCACGCCCGTCAACAGGCCTGCCGCCAATGCCAGCCCCAGCAGCCGGGCCGCGCGCGGTTGGGGTTCGCGTCCCATTTCCTCGATTCGCAACACGCACCACACCAGCCCCAGAAAAATCACCAGCAACAGCATCGTGGACAGGCCCGATGTGCTGAATCGCCAGAGCAATTCGCAGCCGACGATCAAAAGCGCCGATAACCATGCCACGTTCATGTCAAACAATTTTCGCGCGAGAAAAAATGTCAGCACCACCACCGCCAGCAAAAGAATCTCATTAAACACCGCAATTAGAAAATCCGGTTGATATCGCTGGAAGTGGTTGTTTTCGCTCCAGAAAGGTTTCTTGAGTTCAGCGGGGTAATGAAACGGCAGCACTTTCATCAGTCCGGCCAGCACGACCGGATAGACCGGCGGATTCGCCAGATCCGGATGGAGGGTGTATTTGATATCCGCAAAATCCACGTTGGTGGTTGCCGGTGCCGCGGCATGTTTGGCCTCGTTGTGGCTTTGCACGAGGTAAAGACTGAATGGGCGGATAAACAACGTCGTGTACCCTTTGCCCTCCGCGATGTTGCGGGCCAGTTGTGCCGAGTCCATCGCTTCCTGGGTGGCGAGATTCCGATACGCGCGCAAATCGTAAACCAGCATCAGACCCACAACGGCCAGGCCCAACGCGAAGGCCCGCAGATAACGCGACCCCGCGCCGCCCGCCGACATGTGAATCAGTCTCTGAATCAGTTCATTTAGTGGCATAGATCAAAATCTTTCCAAATGGTACAGGTGCAATTTGCGATGAAACGTTCGCCGGCTCATGCCAATTCTTTTCGCCGCCAGTGTGCGGTTGCCATCCGTTTCTTTCAAGGCACGAATGATTAATTGTTTCTCCGCTTCCCTGACCGTCAAATCAGTTCGCGCCAGCGCCGGCGCCAGACCGCCGGAGGGTCCGCCCGCCCGCACCGGCGGCGGCAGATCGCGCGCCGAGATTTTTTCGCCCCGGCACAACACCACCGCGTGTTCGATGGCCGTGCGCAGTTCGCGCACGTTGCCCGGCCACGAATAATGCATCAGCCATTCGAGCGCGTCGGCCGTGAAATCGTTCAATGGCTTGCCGTTCTCGTGCGCGAACTCGCGCAAGAATTTTTGCGCCAGCAGCGGAATGTCCCCCGCCCGCTCGCGCAACGGCGGCAATGAAATTTCCACCACGCGCAACCGGAAAAACAAGTCCTCGCGGAACGCGCCGGCCTTGACCCGGTCCTCCAGGTTTTTGTTGGTGGCGGCAATCAGCCGGACATCGGCGGTCAGGGTCTTGTTGGAGCCGACGCGCTCAAACGTCCGTTCGCCGAGAAAGCGCAGCAGCTTCACCTGCAGCGTCGCGTCAATTTCGCCGATTTCATCCAGAAACAGCGTGCCGCCCTGCGCCTGCTCGAAACGGCCGATGCGCCGCTCGTGCGCGCCGGTGAACGCGCCCTTTTCGTGGCCGAACAATTCGCTTTCCAGCAGCGTCGGCGCGAGCGCGGCGCAATGCACCGTCACCAGCGGCTGTTTCGCGCGCGGGCTGAGCTGGTGAATCGCCTTCGCCACCAGTTCCTTGCCCGTGCCGCTTTCGCCCGCCAGCAGCACCGTCGCGCGCGTGGGCGCCACCTGCCGGACAATTTCAAAAACCTCCTGCATCACGGGGGTTTCGCCCACCATGTTTTCCAGACCGAACTTCGAATTGAGCTGCTGGCGCAGGGAAACGTTTTCGACTTCGAGATTTTGCCGTTGCAACGACCGGGCGATGCGCATTTCCAGTTCGTCAATTTGCAGCCGCCCCTTGGCGATGTAATCGTCCGCGCCGCGCTTCATCGCCTCCACCGCCAGCTCCTCCGAGCCGTAGGCCGTCATCAAAATGCAGACGGGCGGCCGGGACAGCGACTTGGCGCGCGCGATGAGCTTCAGGCCGTCCTCGTTCGGCAGGCGAAAATCCGTGAGCAACACGTCAAAGTTGTCGCGTTCGAGCAGCTCCGTTGCCGCCTTCGTGTTTTCAGCCACGTAAACGTCGTAACGATCCTCCAGCGCCGCGCGCAGGCCGTCGCGGGTCGGTTTCTCGTCGTCCACAATCAATAATGTCGGTTTCTCGGTCACAAATTTCAGGGTTGTGCGTCGGCGGTTTTTTCCTCGAGCAGACGCGGTTTGCGTTCATGCCACGGCAGCCAGACGCGGAACGTCGTCCCCCGGCCAACATGGCTTTCCAGTTCAATCCGGCCGTCGTGCGCGCGAACGATGCGCTGCACGATCATCAGGCCGAGGCCGCTGCCCTTTTTTTTGGTCGTAAAAAACGGCTCGAAGATGCGGTTGATTTGTTCCTGCGGAATGCCGCCGCCCGTGTCCGCGACGCTCACCCAGACGCCATCCGCGCCCTCGCCGGTCTGCAACGTCAGCGTGCCGTCTTTGGTCATCGCGTGCATCGCGTTTTTGACGAGGTTCACCAGAACCTGTTGCATTTGCGTGGGATCAATCGGCGTGGCGGTCAACTGGCGCGCCAGCCGGGTCTTCACCGGTCAGGCCGCGATTGTCGAGTTCGGGCTGCAGCAATTCGAGCGTTTTTTCCACCACGGCGTTGAGCGACGCCACCTTCAATTGCAACGGCGCGGGGCGGATGGCCTGCAAAAATTGCGTGACGATGTAATCCAGCCGGTTGATTTCGCCCTTGGCCACACCCAGGTATTGCTCCAGTTTCAGGGAAATATCCGCCGTCTCCGCTTCGGCGAACAGGATTTGCGAACGCGGTCGCGAACCCAACTTGGGCTTCGTGGCGTTCGATCCGGAGTTTTTTCAACTCCCGCTCCATGAGTTGCAAATGAATGTGCAGCGCGTTGAGCGGATTGCCGATTTCGTGCGCGACACTGGCGGCAAGCAGCGTGAGCGCCTGCACCCGCTCGCTTTCAATGGCTTCAAAGGTCTTCTGCCGCGCCTCGGTGGCGTCGTGCAAAATGAGCGCCACCCCGGAACTGCCGGCGGCTTCGCCGTCCAGCGGCGCGGCATAGAGCCGCAAAAAACGCGGACGCGGATAATGCACCTCAAATTCATGGCGGGCGACGCGCTCGCCCCCCGCGACGTCGGTCTTGGAAATTTTTTCCCAATCCACTTCGGGCAGCCAGGTGGTGATGTGCTGTCCTTCCACACTGGGCTGCAAACCAATCAGGCGCGTTACGGCCTGGTTGAAATAAATGATGCGGCCCTGCTCATCCACCACCAGCACGCCGTCTTCAATCGTGTTGAACAGTGTTTCGAGGAAGCTGCGCTCGCGAGCAAGCCGCTGGACGACCGTTTGCAGACCTTCCGCGTCCAGCCGCCCGATACGGCCAAGCACTTTGTCGAGAAAACTGGATTTAGGCGCTGGCATTGAACAAAATCAAGATTTCAGCGTGACAATTTGGCGCAATCAAGAGGTTTGTCAAATCAAAAAATGGGCTTTGGTGGCACAACGGACGCATTCGTACATTGTTTCCGTAGCGGCAGCCATCTTTGGCTGCCGTATCGCCCGGCTTCCAGCCGGGAGGTCTGATGTGGAAACGAGGTCATTATATAGAATTGGTTTTGTAGCCGGGCGCAAGATGCCGCTGGATACGGCAGGCAAGGATGCCTGCTGCTACAAATTGGGGGGCAGTGCGCGGATGCGTCCAGGCACAGTGTAATTCAACGCGGTTCAAATTATCTATTGCCAATGAATGGCAATAGATATATGTTGCCACCATGAAAATGGACACCATGAACATCTCGCTGCCGAAGCCAATGGCTGAATTTGTCCGACAGAACGTGGAGCGCGATTATGGCAATTCCAGCGAATATTTTCGCAACTTGGTGCGCGAAAAAATGGAGCGCGAAATTGAAGCCGACCTGAAATTTCTGGAGTCCACTGGCAAAGGCGCGTTGCCCGGTCCAAGCGAAGCGCAAATCGAAAAAATTGTAGCCCTGCAAAAAAAGTTGCGGAAGGAACGCCATGCGCGTGGTGTTTGATGCCAACGTGGTGGCTTCGGCGGTTTGTTGGAATGGCGAATCGTACCGCTGTTTTTTGAAGCTTGTGCGGCGGCAGATATTTGCTTTTGGCACCATCGAAACCTTGGCGGAAGCCAGTGACATCACTTCGCATCTGATTCACACGGAAAATCCCAGGCATAATGCCACGGCGCGATTGAATTGGTATCTGGACAAAGTGAAAATGGTGGATGCCGCGCCATTGGGCAAACAGCGCAGCCGCGACGCCAAAGACGATCCGTATCTGGCCGCCGCGCTGGCCGCGCGCGCAAATTTTATTGTCAGCTACGACAAGGATTTGCTGGAACTGAAAAAACCCTTTGGCATTGAAATCATCCGCCCAGCACAGCTTTTGAAGCTGGTCAAAGGATAAATTTTTACGGCTGACTTTCTCTGGACAACCCGATTTGCCCGGCGCAGAGTGAATTTGTGAAGGGAAAACAGCGGAAAAATCTTAGCTCCATGCGTCAGTCTGCAATATCGCGCATTTTATGACCCCGCGTTCACTCAATTTGGTTGTTACGGTCTGGTGGGTAATCTTGTTTCTTTCCGTTGGGATGCTTTTTGTTTTTATGCTGTTGACGCCTGAAGTTGCTGTTTTCGACAGCCATAGCAAACAAAATGAGGAAATCCAAAATATCAGAGTTGAAACCAACCTTGTATTTCTTCAACAGAGGGCGGTTATAGATGTTCAGTTGGCAGGAGCAACGAACTCAACTGCTAAAGGGCTGTGCTATTTAGCTCAAGGCGCATTTCTTCTAATTTTCGGTGGATCAATCGCAGGGTTGCTTCAGATACGTCGGTTAAAGAAGCTTTTGAAAAAAAGCGGCCTGACTGCCTACCAGCATTAGCTTTCACTTTCCTTCCGCCGTCAGCGACAGGAATATTTCTTCGAGTTGGCCGGAGCTGCCGCTTTGGCGGCGGAGTTCATCGCGGTTGCCCACCGCAATCAATCGCCCGTTGTGAATGATGCCGATGCGGTCCGCCATTTCCTCGGCCACACTCAACTGGTGCGTGGAGACGAGCACGGTCATGCCCTGGCGCGAGCGTTCCTTCAACACGTCCTTCACCACGCGGGCGTGCTGCGGGTCAAGGCCGACCATCGGCTCGTCAATCACAAACACCTCCGGGTCGTGCAGCAGCGCGGACACGATGGCCACGCGCTGGCGCGTGCCGTGCGAGAGGCTTTCAATCGGGAGATTCACGAACTCGGCCAGATGAAAACGCGCGATCAATTCCTGCGAGCTGGTTTCGATGCGCGCGTCGGGCACCTGAAACAACTGGCCGGTGAAGCGGAAAAATTCCCACGGGGAAAGTTTGTCGTAGAGAAACGGAAAATCCGGCACGTAGGCGATGCGCCGGCGCGCTTCCAACGGCTGCGTTTGCAGGTCAAAACCGCACACCCGCGCGCTGCCGGCGGTCGGTTTCATCAAACCGGCGAGCAGTTTCAGCGTGGTCGTTTTGCCGGCGGCGTTCGGCCCCAGCATGGCAAAGAATTCGCCCCGCGGTATGGTCAGCGTCACGTCGTTGACCGCGATGAGGTCGCCGAATTTCTTGGAGAGATGGATGAGTTCGATCACGATTTACCCCATTGATCAATTGTCGCGGTGATGCCGCCGGGCAGTTCGACGCGCAAAATTTCACCGAGGGTGCTGACGTCAATGACCACCGGCTGGTCCAGCACGCGCGTTTCCAGACGGTAGGCCGACACCGGTTCGCGGCCCAGCATCAGCCGTTCGTGATGCGCCTCCCAGCGGAGATTCCCGGCCAGCGCAACCGGCGTTTGCGGGACGGCGGGCCAGTCCAGTCTGCCCGATGGTCCGCTCCCGAAATTTCCGGCGAACGCGTTGAGCAACGCGCCGGGATTTTGCAAATCGGCAAAGGTGAAATCATGTTCGATGACCGCGCCGTCGGAGGTGATTTTCAAATGAACGGTCTGGTCGGCAGCGACGGAATGAATTTCCACCGTGGCCAGGCGCGAGGACAGTTTCAGATTCAATTCGCGCCAGGCGCGGTCGGATGAAAACTGCAGGCGGCCGGCGAAGTTGAGCCGGTTCGTGAATTCGCCGAGGCTGACATTGCCATCAAACTGGATTTTGTAGCCCGCGCGGGCGACAATGCCTTCCGGCGGCAGCTTGTCTTCGTCGAGCGCGGCCATGGCTTGTTCAACGCTCGTGGAAAACTGGCAAAAGCCGGTCTTTTTTCCGTCTTGATAGACCGTCAGGGACGAGACATCCGGCGCGGTCAGAATTTTCCGCCACACCAGATCCGCCGGCACGGAAACACCGCTGCCATGCGAACCGTATTCCGCGCGCCACAACAGCACATTCATCGCGATCCAAAATGCCGCGATAGAAAGAAATGTGAGGCGTGGAATCATGCGGGCCGATCACGGCGACGGGAGGTTCAGAACCTGGCCGACACGAATTCGGGCGGGATTCATGTCCGGATTGGCCTCCTCCAGCGCGCTCAGTTTCACGCCGTACTTGCGCGCGATGCCCACCGCCGTTTCGCCCGCAACGACCGTGTGCGTGCGCGGCCTGGTGGCGGCCGGCTTGGGGTTTGCGGGACGATCCGGGCTGGCAACGGCCGGCGCGGCGGAAATATTTTGCGCCGGCTGAACGGGTGTTGGACTTGTGGCTGGCTCCGGCGCGCTGTAAACCGGCGTTGGAGTTGCGTTGGTTTTGGCCGCCGCCAGTTGACTGGCATAATACGCGCGCCATTTGCCGACCTCGTCCTGCAACTGCCGGTTTTGCTCGGCGAGTTTTTCCAACTGTTGTTGCGCGGCGGGCGCGCTCGGCAGCGGCAATACGTCCGCGGCCAGTTGCTGTTTGCAGCGGTAAATGCGCTGTTTGATGACATCCGCGTTGTCGGCGTTCGGGTTTAACTTTAAATACTGCTGGTAATGAAAAATCGCCGCGGCGGGATCGGACGCCTTTTCGTCGTAAAGCCAGCCGAGTTCAAAATGCGCCGCTGCGGAATGCGGATTCGCCTCCAGCGACTGTTCGAACGCTTCAATCGCGCCTTGATAATCCATCGCGTTGACGCGGCCTTTGCCTTGGACGAAATGGGGCTCTTTTTCCTCGCTCAACGGGCTTCGGCCCGACGGCGTGCAACCGCTCAACGTGACGGCGAGCCACACCACGCACGCGCCGCTTGCCAACCGGATCCAAAATGACATGGCCTGAACGTAAACAAACCCGCCCGCTTGTGCAATCGCGCGCTGCAAAACCGGGCTTGAGATTCCGCGGCGCGCAGCGCAACTTGATGCCGGTTGCGCGCGTGGCGGAATGGCAGACGCGCCAGACTTAGGATCTGGTTCCGAAAGGATTGGAGGTTCAAGTCCTCTCGCGCGCACCATTCCACCACTCGTTTTTTTAGAGCTAAAGTAAAGTTGTGCGGAAAAGCAACCAAAGGCCGCAATAGGGTTTAAAACGACCAAAATCAACCACTGACGAGCTTTTTTTGAAAGAGGCGGGGTGCGGATTAGCGGCAAGGTATGCGGATTCGGATTTCCAAACAAAACGCCATTAAATGCCAACGATTTGATTGGTTGCACCTCCAATCCGCACAGAATTACTTGGTTCGTGAGGGGGTGGAACCAGGAACCACTTTTTAGCTCGTTGCAGCCGGGCGGCAGCTATGCGGCAGCGATGGCGCGGGCCGGCTGCGCGCAAGACGGGCGGTGTGTTTTAAATGAGCTGTCGCGAAAAAAACCTTCAAGCACGGGGGATGATTGCCGGGTGAAATTTGAAACGGTTTTTTCCAATCGGCTCTATGTATCTCAAAGCGTTCTGCGCCGCTTTACAAAAAATGTAAAAGCTGGTACGCGAGGCGGGGGTCGAACCCACAACCTTCGGCTCCGGAGGCCGACGCTCTATCCAATTGAGCTACTCGCGCAAGGCAGTGGACAGAATACATGCGCGCACAACCTTAC
>CAWFZJ010000011.1:0-7468 GCA_963820205.1 uncultured Verrucomicrobiae bacterium | reverse complement strand
CCACGTCACCGGGACCCAGCGCGCGAATGGATCTCAGCAGCTTCACCTTTTCGTCGCGGATGGATTCGGCTTCGAGCGACACGGGCGGTTCCATCGCGATGAGCGACAGGACCTGGAGCAGGTGGTTTTGCACCATGTCGCGCAACGCGCCGGCCTCCTCGTAATAACCGCCGCGCTGGCCCACGCCGAATTTTTCGCTGACGGTGATTTGCACGTGGTCTATCAGGCTGCGGTTCCAGAGCCGCTCGAAAACGGAGTTGGAAAAGCGGAACATCAAAATGTTCTGCACCGTTTCCTTGCCGAGGTAATGGTCAATGCGGCAGACCTGCTGCTCGTGCGCGAAGCGCGTCAATTCCCGGTTCAACGCGTGCGCGGAGGCGAGGTCATGGCCGAACGGTTTTTCGACGACAATCCGCTGCCAGCCGTGCCCGTCACCGCGATGCAACAATCCGGCGTTGTGAATCTGCTCGATGACCTGGCCAAACTGGCTGGGCGATGTTGCCAGATAAAACAGCAGATTTTCCCGCAACGGCGCGCTGCCGAACGAGGCCAGCCGTTCCACAAGTTTTTTGTAAGCCGTCGCGTCGGTGAGATCGCCCTGGCAGTAGGACAAATTGGCCGCGAATTCTCGCCACACGTTTTCATCCACCGGCTTGGTGCGGGAAAACTGGTCGAGCGCGGCGCGCAATTCGTTCCGCCACGACTCGTCGGTTTTTTCCCGACGCGCGAAACCGATGATGCGAAACGCGGACGGCATCTGCTTTTCCTTGCAGAGATGGTAAAACGCCGGGATGAGCTTGCGCGCGGTCAAATCGCCGCTCGCGCCAAAGATGATGATGGTGCAGGATTCGAGCGCCTTGCGTTCGGACCCCATGTGGCAGGGCGGCGAATCATCCGGTAAAATTGAATTGTTCACGAGGCCAACCATGGCGCAACTGGCGGCTAATTTCAACGCTTCTTGTGTTGGAGTTCAGGCTGCAGTCGCAAGTATTCAACAGGATTCCCGACGCCCCAAAGTCGGGGGCGGCACTATGGAGTCTGCGTTTCCTCAACCGCCTTGCCCGCGGCGTACCGGCTCAACAATTTTTCATTATTCGCGGCAATTTCTTTTTGGTTGGTGATCCGGGCGAGAGCATGTGCGGAGAGCGCCATATCGCAGGCTTGCGGAAACTGGCCGGCTTGAGCATAGGCGGCAGCGAGTGTCCCGATAACGATTGGCTGCCGGTATTCAGTCAACTCAGCCGCTCTGGCGGCAAGCTGCATGGCTTCTTCCCCGTTGCGCAACTCCGGCCTGCTGGTTGCCGCCAGAATCCAGGCCAGATTGTTCAAGACGACCGGGTTGTTGGAATCCACAATCAGCGCTTCGCGGCAGTGTTGAATGGCTTCTTCAACCTTGCCCTCCCTCTCAAGTTGGCTGACGAGTTGCTCCTCTTTTACGGCCTCCGGTTTCCAAGCGAACCGTTCTTTGTCTTCCGCTGAGAAAGAAATACTGGGAAAACTGGGCACGTCGCCGGTTTGCACCCCCCGAGAGTTGGCGGGTTGTGTGTTGAATTGCACCCGGCAAAAAACCTGTACAACGAAATACACTTGATCAAGAGGTTTTCCGATGACGAAAGGAACGGGGCCGGAATTTGCGCCATAGAATCCCGCGACCCCGTTTTTGGTGCCGCCCATCAGATTCATCCATGCCGAGGTCGCGTATTGCAAGTGTTCAACCCATCCCACACTGCCTGCCGGAAGCATGGTATAAACACCGATTTCCGGCACAACGACGGTATCACCCGGTTGCAGCAATGACCGTTCGGCGTCTATTGGCAGACCGCCAAACTTTTCCATGTAGTATTGGAACGCCCCATGCCCTTCAAACCACACTGTGTGGCTCGCGGATTTGTATTTTGCCGCGATTTGTGCGGCCGCCGTCCTGGCCGAATCGGCCAGTTGGTAGTCGGCTATTACCAGCTCCAAGGCGATGGCCGCCGCCGGAATGAGCGGCCACAGCAGCCGGCCGGCCGTCAAAGAATTACCCCGGGAGGCTTCCAATCGCCGCACCAGGAGAATCGCCGCGGCTGGCACCAGGGGGAGAAAGCTCCGGACGTTTACAGTCCAGTTCAATACCGTTGCAAAACAGATTACACCCAGGGTCCAGAGGACCAAGGTGATTGTAACTGCGTCCCGTCGCCGCCAAATTTCCGCCACCACCAGCAACAAGCAGTGCAACCCGCACGCCACCAACAACACCGCTTGGATCAGGAAACCCCAGTGTTTCATCAGGCCGGGAGCACCGTCATACAACTCGACGTTGTTCCACCGCCGGAAGGTTGTGAGCAAGCCTCCAAGCATTATGATGCCACCGGCCAGCAAGGCGCGTCGTCGCCACAGCCACGGGGCGAAGAACAGCAGCGGCAGCAGGCTGCCACCGGCAAAAGCCAGATCAATGATGCCACTGGCTCGCCAGCCGCCGGGGAATTCGATGTGGGTGGTATGGGCATAATGGACTGCGGCGGAAAACAGCCCCCGTCCGTACATCCGCGCGGTAATCACTTCGTAACCCGCCAGCATGAACACGGGCACTGTGAGTCCCAGCCACCAGCATCCCAACTTGCGGGTTCGCAGAAGGCTCAAGATCATTAACAGCGGCAGGAGTGTAATGGCGCTGTATTTGGTCAGCACGGCCAAGCCCGCCAGCACCCCCGCTCCGATGAATGGCCACCGGCTTCGCTCCTTTCCCAAGGCGCGCTCCCATAACACAACCGCCCAAATCCAAAAACCCAGCATCATTACATCGCACATCAGTGTCGAACTCGAAACCAGGAAGGCCGGAGTGAAAATCGCGGCCAACGTCGCCAATAGCGGACGTTCACACCACATTTGGGCCAGAGAATAAATGCCCAGGGCCGTCATGAAAGCCACCGCCAGACCGGCCAGGTGCAGGACGATCTCGCTCCCACCCAGCAAGGAAGCCGCCCCCGCCAGAAAGTAGGACATCAGCGGTGGATTATAGTTTGCCACCCACATGGGTATCGCCGACGCCCACCAGTTCACCCGGAAACCAAAAAAGTCCGCCGGATGCTTTTGAATCCATTCCGCCGTCCAAACGAAAAGAACGTCATCCGTGTGGATCGCCTTGTTGAGAAATGGCCCCAGACACGCAACCAAGACGAATCCGATCACGACCCGGGGATGTCCTGAAATCCACGATTTCTTCAAATTCACAGGTTGTGTTTCCGTGGCCATTGTAACGTCGGAAACATTACCGGTTGGTCAACGGACAAGCAACCTTTGGGAAACGAAGGGCGAATGCCAGCATAAGTCCAGCCCGGGCTTTTGTCCGCCGCCTCTGGCACGCCGAAGCTGCCAGCCTGTTCCCCGCGAAAAGGAAACTACCGCTCGGGGAAAAACGTCTCTCGCAACGAGCCTTTGTCCGTGCGGATGATGGCGCCGGGGTTGATGTTGTGCCGCGCAAACCAGCCGTCCTTGACCTCCAAAACGTATTGGACATTGTTGGCCGCAGCGACGACCGAGTTGGTGTCCTGTTTTTCGAGGTGATGGATTTCCTCAATGACGCCGTCGGGGCCGATGTAGGCGGCGGAAAGCGATTCGGGACAATTCTTCATCCAGAACGAAGGCTGGAATGGCCGGGCAAAAACAAACAGCATCGCGTCGGTTTCGAGGATGTTCGTGCGGAACATCATGCCGGTTTGTACTTGGTCTTCAGTGTGCGCCAGCTCGGCGTCCAGTTGTTCGGCCCCGAGATAGATTTTAATGGTCGGCAGTTTCGGCTGCGCGTGGGCGGGCAGCCGATCTTCAATCGAGGGCGGCGGCGCAACGGCAACGGGTTTTTTGCAACCCGCCAACAACGCCACAACCGGCAGCAGCCAGATGAATGTTCCAAGTTTCACGCCGGCAGTTTGCGAAAAGCGGATGCCGTTTTCAATCAAACATTGCGGACGGCAAACGCCTCCCGGTCGCCGGAAATTCAAATCCGCACGCAAAATTACGGTTTTTGATTTTGACGGCGGCGGCTTTTGCGAAATACTTTGCTTGGAAAATCAGCGATCCGTCAGGTTTGGGATCGGGAAAAGAAAGTTGGTCCGACGATATGCATTGGCTTCAACGTTTATTCTCTCCACGGATGTGGTCGTTTGTTATTTTTGCGCTCCTCCTGGCCGCGATCCTGGTGAGCGCGGGTTTTTACAGCGGCATCATCAAACGCCAGGGCCTGGCGCTCGCCACCGCCACCATCCGCCGCATGTTCACCGGCGAAACCAGCCTGCCCAAAATCAAGATCGAATGCACCACGTTGCAGCTCCAGCTTGCCAATCTGCCGAACCAGTACCCGATTCTTACCAATGCCGCGCTGGAGCGCGACTGGTTGGCGGCCGCCGTTTTGAGCCAGCTCGACCCCGGCGTCCGCCAGGCTTGGAACGCTTACCTGGGCCGCGTCTCGCCCTTGGCGCTCAAGGCCGACCCCGGCCTGGAATTTTTTCTGGCTTTCCAACAGGCGTATGAACTGGACGTGGACAAACTTGCGGGGGACTGGAACGTTGCCAACAAACCCGCCGCCTTGCTGAACCTCAGGACCAACAAATTCGCCCCCCTTTTCACCAATGCAGTTTACCTTGGGGACCGTGCGCGGTTCGAAAAGGCCGCGGAACAAATCATGGACGATGAAACCATTGCCTTGCGAACAGCCTATTGGGAGGCGCTGGTGTTCGCGGCGACGAACTCGAATCCAAATCTTTCGGATTATGGCGGCGCCCGGCTCGCCCTGGCGACCCGGTCGGGAGAAATCGGCCGTCGGCTGGAGGGGTTGACTCAACAGCTTCGCAGCCTGGGCGAATTTCCGGAACCGGCCGGGGAACGCATCGCCGCCCCGGCGCCAATTCGGCTGCCCGAACTTCCTTCAGCCGGCCTTAGATTTTTCAAAACTTACATGCCGGAGCGGAGGGATTTTTTGATCATTGAAGCGGTCACGGCGATTGTCGGATTTTTAATCACCCTGCCGGTGGAACACCGGCACCGCCGTTGGTGGAAGATTGGAGCCTCGATGGCGCTGGTTTTCGGCGGACTGCTGGCTTTGCGCGTGCAGATGAGCATCTCGCTGGCCCAACGCCATGAAAGCGGTTTTGCCGGTCTGGCTTGTATGATCCCGATGATTTTGCTCGCAGCCATCTGGGCCCCGGATTTCTCCCTGATGGCGGCCAGGCTGTTGCTGCACCTGATTGACTCGCAGGGTCCGCCGGGGAAGCCCGTTTCCAACCTCAGGCCGGCCAGCCGGACCGCACGCCGGGGCCAGCTTCATAAAGCACTGCGGCTCGTAAAACCGGAACTGGCGCGCGAAGAATGCAGCCACTACGAAGCGCTTTTGCTGAAGGCCAGGCTCCACCGGCAATTGAACCACATGTGGCGGACCTGGTTGACCCTGAAAAAAATCCTGCGGGACCCGCGTCTGACCGAAGGCCAGCGCCGCTACGTCAGCGACATGCTCCGCCATCTGGACGAACCAACGCACCCCTGCTGGAAAATTTGACGAAAATGCGGAGCGCCGGCCTCCGGCACGGCGTGTTCCTCAAAAACCACCTTCGTGCCGTGCCGGAGGCCGGCGCTCCGATGAAGCCGAGCCGCAGGCTCGAATGCTACACCGATTATTCCACTTCCAGCACCACCACGGATTTGGCCGGCAGGGTGACCGCGAAACCGGCGTTGGTGATTTTGAACGCCGAAAATTCGGCGGGCTTCACCGCGTCCGGCTGGTCGAAGGTGTTGTGCGCGTTCATGGCCGGCGCGGTCAGGACGCGGCCGGACAGCTTCTGCGCCTTGCCGCCCTGCAATTCGCACGCGACCTCCGCCGGCTGGTTCGGATTCAGATTGCACAGCGTCACGTGAATTTTGCCCGCCGGGTCGCGGGAAGCCGACGCGCTCACGTCCGGGATTTTTTCCGAGTTGAATTCGTAATCGGCGCTTTGCAATTCAGCGGGCAGCAACGTGGCGTCGTGATGGACGGTGAACATTTCAAATGTCCAATAGGTCGGCGTGACGAGCATCTTTTCCTTGTCGGTCAGGATCATCGCCTGCAGCACGTTGATGATCTGGGCGATGTTGGCCATTTTCACCCGGTCGCAATGCCGGTTGAGGATGTTGAGTGTGACCCCCGCCACGAGCGCGTCGCGCAGCGTGTTTTGCTGGTAAAGAAATCCCGGATTGCTGCCCGGCTCGGCGTCATACCACACGCCCCATTCGTCCACCATCAGCCCGACATGCTTTTTCGGGTCGTATCGGTCCATGATGGCGGTGTGCCGGGCAATCAGGGCGTCCATGTCCAGCGCCCCGCGGAGGGTGTTGAACCACTCGGCTTCGGTGAACTGCGTGGCGGAACCCTTGTGCGACCAGTTGCCGGTGGGCAGCGTGTAGTAATGCAGCGACAGGCCGTTCATGCCTTCGCCAACCTTCTTCATCAGCACGTCGGTCCAGTTGGTGTCCCAGGCGTTCGCGCCGGATGCGATGCGATAAATCTTGTTGCCCGGATAATTTTTCACGAACTCGTTGTAACGGCGGAAATTGTCCGCGTAAAACTCCGGCGTCATGTTGCCGCCGCAGCCCCAGCTTTCGTTGCCGATGCCGACGAACGGAATTTTCCACGGCTGGTCGCGCCCGTTTTTGCGGCGCAAATCGCTCATCACCGAATTGGTCGCGGCGGTCAGGTATTCAATCCACTCCGCCAGCTCCTCCACCGTGCCGCTGCCGACGTTGCCGCTGAGGTAGGGCGCGGCGCCGATTTGATCGCAGAAATCCAGAAACTCATGCGAGCCGAAATGGTTGTCCTCCACCACGCCGCCCCAGGTCGTGTTGATGCGTTTGGGCCGCTGGTCGCGCGGGCCGACGCCGTCCATCCAATGATATTGATCGGCGAAACAGCCGCCCGGCCAGCGCAACACCGGCACCTGGAGCTTTTTCAGCGCCGCGACGACGTCGTTGCGGATGCCGCGCGTATTGGGAATGGGGCTGTCCTCGCCCACCCAGATGCCCTCGGAGACGCACCGGCCGAGGTGCTCGGAGAATTGGCCGTAAATGTTCCGGCTGATGGTGTTTTTGCCCTGGTCGGCGTGAATGACCAGTGCATTCGTGGTGGGTGCCGGCGCGGCGGCATCATCCGCCCGGGCCGGCAAAATTCCCAGGCTCAAGGCGGCAACGAAAATGGCAAGGCTGAATTGTTTCACGTTCATGGCGTCAGTTCAAAGGAAGCCCCGCCCCAGCGCAAGCATTCTTTGAAAGCCGGATGCCAACCACGCGAACACTCACCCATGTGAGCCTGGTCGTGTCAAATTTGCAACCAGCCCCGCGCCATGTCCCCTGCTCGCGGATCTGTTTCAAATGGATACAAACCCCGTTTTGAGCTTATGAGCCGCCGGCTCTGACCACTGAGCCATGAGCCCGCAGAACAGCCCTAAAAAAATAATCGTAACCCAAG
>CAWFZJ010000010.1:0-111579 GCA_963820205.1 uncultured Verrucomicrobiae bacterium | reverse complement strand
TAATGGAAACCTTGATGTATGGACCGTGATGCGCACCGATGGCCTAGCACTTTTTAAAATATGGGTTAAAGATCCAACGAAGCCCGGGACCGTCACCCTCACGGCGTCCGTTGAAAGTGACAGTGTGTGGCCGGAACAGGGAACCAATTGCGTTTCTATAAATGCGGCCGCCATAGGAGTGATTGAATACAATCCGGACAATCAGTGCTCTTCTTCTTCTTGCGGCAGCGGTGGTTCATCTTCCTTCGGCTCTGGTACGCCGCGCATGGGAAGTGTGGATTTCCGTCTGAATCTCGGACGGTCGTCTCCCGCTGAACTCGCCGGGCTGCTCTGGTTGGATGCCGACATCCCCTCGACGGACCTGGCCAAACCACTGTCCTTGCGGCTTCCCTTCCATCGTCCCAACGTGGAGGTGATTACGAACCAGGACGGGACCATTGCCCAGATCCATGCACCGCAGGGTCTGGTCAATGTCAATGTGGTGAACGATTACGAATATCACCTGGAATGTTTTTACGCGGCGGATGTCGGTTCGAAAAACGGGAACGGTTTTTATACGACCAACGCCCCGGCGTTTGTCACCTGGGTGGTGCAAAACCCGGACGCCAACAGCGTGACGAATCTCTGGATCATCGAGCAAAGAGACGGTGTCAACCGCTATTTCAAATACACTTACAGTCCGGTCAATTACAGATGGGACCTGCTTGAACCGGATGGGCAAACCACCGTGTACGGCTGGAAGATCCCCTGCCCCACCAATTCAATGATTACCAACTGTTATCGGCAAACCAGCTTCGGCGGGCAGGTCGTCGCACATAAATACGAGACCCGACTGTATGTCCAGGCCATAGACAAAACTTTGTTGCTGCAGGAGTGTTTGGCGATGGCCCGTCCCGCTGACCAATTATTACTCCTATTATTATTACGAGACCAACCATCCCGCTTCCAACCTGCTGCAACGCGTGATTTACGCAAACGGCAATTGGGCCTACTACACCTATGACAGCTCCGGACGAATGCTCAATGAGTACTCGGCTTACAACAACAGTCCTCCGCCTGATTCCGGCGAACCCGATCCCTCGATCACTCACTGCAAACGGACCACATATTACTACTCAGTTGACCCCACAATTAGTAGTGGATGTATCACCATTGACCCATGGAAGCCGTTCTCAACCACGGTATATATCGCCACGTTTTATGGACCGAACTGGGGCTGGCAGGCAGTTTCGAAAACAACAGACAACATACACACTGCTTATCATAAGACTTGGTCAGGCGATGAATTCCGGCAGTATGTTTATCCCGACGATCCCCACTTCCTGGAAACCGACACCAAAAACCTGGCCACGGGTGGTTGTACGAATGGGCGGCCTTATCTGATCATTCATCCGGACGGGAGCGAAACGGATTACTCTTATCCCGATGAATTCACCACCATTGAAAGCGATCCTGATGGGACGCAAACGACCAACATCGTGGATGAGTTGGGGAATCCGCTTTCAACCACGAAAATCCATCGGGTTACGGGGGTTGTGCTTTCGCGGCAGATTTACACCTACACCAATGCCTCCGGCGATTATTACGATCAGTTGCGGCGCAGCCACGACGTCACCGACCTCGCCGGCCGCACCACGCAATATCGTTACAACGATTGCTGCGGCCTTTATACCGTCACCGACCCGGACGGCGTGACCACGGTGTTCACCAAAGACGTGTTAAACCGCCAGGTGGCCAGCACTGTGTATTACGGCAATTACGGCAGCGGTAACGGCATCACCACCACCAATGTTCTCAATGCCCTGGGCCGGGTGCTCAAAACCCAGCGCATCGGCACCAACGGCACAATCATCACTCTTAATCAATTACAGTACGATTTGCTCGGTCGTGTCATTTCCCAGACCAACGCGCTCGGCGGCGTGACCACGACCGCTTACGGCATGGTCAACAACCAGCTTTGTGTCACCAACACCTATCCCGACGGCGGGACCCGCATCGAGACCTATTACCGCGACGGCCGGTTGCAGAGCGTCACCGGCACCGCCGTGCATCCGATGCAATACAATTACGGCATTGAACTGGATGACAACATGTACGAGTGGGTCGAATATATCCAGGAAATCAAGTTGACCGCCGACGGCGGCACGAATGAATGGACCAAGACCTACATGGACGGAATCGGCCGTTCTTACAAGACCATCTATTCGGACGCCAGCCAGTCTTATCCTTACAGTCAATCCTTCTACAACGAATACGGCCAGCTTTGGGAACAGGTGGACCCGGACGGCGTCACCACTCTCTTCGTTTACAACAACACCCAGGGCGACTTCAATCAAGGTCAACGGCAGTTCACCATCACCGCCTTGAGCAGCACCGCCCTTGGACTGACAAGCTACGACGCCCTTCTCAACCAGTTGTCCGTCCTTTGGGCCAATGAGCTGGACCGCATCATCCGGGAGACCAACACCGTCGTACCGGCAGCCAATGGCAGGCCCAACCTCGTGCGGCACGATACCTATGCCTGGACCAATGGCGAAACGGACGGCACCGGCACCCTGATCTCGCGGTCGGAAACCTCCACCGACGGTTTGCAAACTTGGAACACCGTGTATCGCGATACCGGCACCGGCGTCACCAACTCCACAACGACTTCTCCCGGCAGTTCCCGCACGGAACTCGCGGTTGCCCCGGACAATTCCTACACCATCGGTACCTATTCCTATGGCCGTCTGGTTTCCGCCATGCGCTATGACTTCCTTGGCAATCAGCTATCGGCAATTGGCTATTCATACGATGCCCACGGCAGGCAGAGTATGACAACCGATGCGCGCAACGGTGCCACCACCTACGGCTATAACAACGCCGATCTCACGACTTCCGTCACCACGCCCGCTCCGGGCAACGGCCAGGCCGCCGAAACCACCACCACGCTTTACGACAGCATGATGCGCCCATACAGCGTCATCCAACCCGACGGCACAACGATCAACAGCGTCTATCTGCTTTCGGGCGAACTGGCCAAACAATACGGCTCGCGCACCTATCCGGTCGGTTACAGTTACGATTACGCCGGCCGGCTGAAAACGATGACCAATTGGAGCAATTTCAGCGGTAACAGCGGGGCGCGGGTTACCACGTGGAATTACGACTCGTATCGCGGGTTCCTCGCCGGCAAAACCTACGACGGCGGCGCCGCCGGGCCGTCCTACACCTACACCCCTGCCGGACGCTTGGCCTCACGCACTTGGGCGCGTGGCGTCACTGCCACCTACGGCTACGACAACGCCGGCAGCCTGACCAACGTTGCATACTCGGATTCCACGCCCGGCGTGACCAACACCTACGACCGCTTGGGCCATCTCACTCAACAATCAACCCTCAACTATCAACTGAATTCGACCTATAATTTGGCAAATGAGCTTTTGACCGAATCCTGGTCCGGCGGGACCTTGGCAGGTCTTGCGATCACCAACGGCTACGACGCTTATTTGCGTCGCATAAATCTTTCCATCCTCAATTCTCCATCATCCATCCTCGCTTCCACCGCCTACGGTTACGACCCCGCCTCGCGCCTGTCCTCCGTCACGGCCCTCGACTCTGGACTCTCGCCCCTCGGCTCGGCAACATACACATATCTTGCCAATTCGCCCTTGGTGAGCCAGATTACCTTCAAATCCAACAGCGTGACTCGCATGACGACGAGCAAACAATATGATCATCTGAACCGGTTGACCTCCATCTCCTCTGTCGGAGGGGCGAGCTCCGCGAGTCCCATTTTCTTCAATTACAATTACAACAGCGCAAACCAGCGCACGCGCAACGCGCTGGCCGACGGCAGTTATTGGATTTACAATTACGATTCACTCGGCCAGGTGACCAGCGGATGCAAGTATTTCGCCGACGGCACGCCGGTGGCGGGACAGCAGTTTGATTACACGTTCGACACCATCGGCAACCGCACCCAAACCCAAAACGGCGGCGATCAAAGTGGCGCGGGCCTCCGGCCTGCAAGCTATTCAGTGAATTCACTCAATCAAATCACCAGCCGGGACATGCCGGGTTACGTGGATGTCAAAGGCGTGAGCATTGCCACCAACACGGTGACGGTCAACGGCCAGACGGCCTATCGCAAGTGGGAATACTTCCGTGCCGAATTGCCTACAGACAACAGTTCATCGGCGCTGTGGACGAGCATTGCGGTGTCGGCCACCGGACAGAGTTCCGTATCGGGCAACGTGTTTGTGCCGCAAACCCCGGAGCAGTTTCTTTATGATGCTGATGGGAACCTGACCCAGGACGGGCGGTGGACCTACGCCTGGGATGCGGAGAACCGGCTGACCAACATGACCAGCCTGGCCACCGCTCCGGCGGGGTCACAGTTGAAACTGGATTTTGCCTACGACGCCAAGGGCAGGCGGATTCAAAAAATTGTCTCAACCAACAATGGCTCGATTTACGTGCCGCAATATACAAACCGGTTTGTTTACGATGGTTGGAACTTGGTTGCCATCCTCAATCCTCAATCTTCCATCCTCGCTTCCTTCATGTGGGGCAACGATTTAAGCGGCACGATGCAAGGCGCCGGAGGCGTTGGCGGATTACTGGAAGTCAGCTATTATGGCATCTCAACCACCAACTGCTTCGTAGCTTACGATGGGAACGGCAACGTGGCGGCGCTTGTGAACACGGCGGATGGAACTACGCTGGCCGGCTATGAATATGGCCCCTTTGGGGAAGTCATCCGCGCCACCGGCCCGATGGCCAGGAACAATCCATTCCGGTTCTCAACCAAGTATCAGGATGATGAGTCTGATTTGCTCTATTACGGCTACAGATATTACAAGCCGTCCACTGGAACGTGGCCAAACCGCGATCCTTTGGAAGAATATGGTAGTAGGAATTTATTTGCGTTTGTTTCAAATAATCCGCTCAACGATTTTGATTTTTTGGGGGACGATACTTGGACAGAAGATTGGTCTGTTTCAGGTATTATTGCCCTTTTCTTCTCGTGGACTGGCACATATACAATTACCTACGATGATAGTATATGCAATATTGACATTGCTGGTCCACAGATGAGGGGCGCCACATTTGTTCCGCCAACTTCGGTAGATTTGGTTTTAGATCTTTATAAATCAACAACCGACTGTAACGGACACAAAGTAATTACTCACACGTATCGCGTTAGAGAATATCATGTTTTTGGATATAAGGGATATGGGTATCGCTTTCTCTATAAGACGTATTTTCACACTGTTACATTGGAATGTAAAGACTGTTGTAAACCGAAATCCAAATAAGAATTATGAAAAGGAACACTTTATATAGAGCATCAACAATCTTATTTGTTTTGGGAATTATACAGTTGAGTTGGCTTGTTTTTGCTTTTTTCATTTCACATTCAAAAGTTTCAACTGAAATAAATGGGGGCGATATAACTATAGTGAATAGCCCTAAAATTGAGCAGTTTGTCTTTGGGTTTGCACCGTGGCTTCTTTTGATTTTGCTATTTATGCTTGGACTTGCTCTGCGCCGATTGGCCCAAAGATGTAAATAGCCCAAAAACAAAAACGGGTTCTTGATCTCTTTCAACTACAATTACAACAGCGCAAACCAGCGCACGCGCAACGCGTTGGCCGACGGCAGTTATTGGATTTACAATTACGATTCACTCGGCCAGGTGACCAGCGGCTGCAAGTATTTCGCCGACGGCACACCCGTCGCCGGCCAGCAGTTTGATTACACGTTCGACACCATCGGCAACCGCACCCAAACCCAGACCGGCGGCGATCAAAGTGGCGCGGGCCTCCGGCCTGCAAGCTATTCAGTGAATTCACTCAATCAAATCACCAGCCGGGACATGCCGGGTTACGTGGATGTCAAAGGCGTGAGCATTGCCACCAACACGGTGACGGTCAACGGACGGACGGCCTATCGCAAGTGGGAATACTTCCGTGCCGAATTGCCTACAGACAACAGTTCATCAGCGCTGTGGACGAGCATTGCGGTGTCGGCCACCGGACAGAGTTCCGTATCGGGCAACGTGTTTGTGCCGCAAACCCCGGAGCAGTTTCTTTATGATGCTGATGGGAACCTGACCCAGGACGGGCGGTGGACCTACGCTTGGGATGCGGAGAACCGGCTGACCAACATGACCAGCCTGGCCACTGCGCCGGCGGGGTCAAAGTTGAAACTGGATTTTGCCTACGACACCAAGGGCCGGCGGATTCAGAAGATTGTCTCGGTTTGGAACTCTTCAACTCTCAACTATCAACCCTTAACTACCAACTTATTCGTGTATGACGGCTGGAACCTGATCGCCATCCTCAATCCTCAATCTTCCATCCTCGCTTCATTCACATGGGGCAATGATTTAAGCGGCACGATGCAAGGGGCAGGCGGCGTGGGCGGATTACTCGAAATGAGCTATTATGGTTATTCCGCAGATCGAATGGACTATACATACATATGGTAGGCTTTTATTTCAAATATGGTTGCCTCATTTTAGAACTCGTTTTTATTTTAATCGGATCGAGTTGCTGCTCTGTGGAACAAAATCAGCCTATTAAGAGGCAAGATTTGGTAGACTTTCACAAAGTTGAGATTTCGTATCATGAATTGGCCTATTATGTGCGCACTGCGAACGCTAAATCTGAATCCAAGATAGAGTCATTCACGCAATTGACAAACGTGCTAAAGCAAACGTTTCGGGATTTAGACTTTGTTCCGCAAGACAAGAATCCATTTCCAACAATTCTCGTGAAGCATGATTATAAATGGCTGGTAGCGTGGGAAGGAGCGATGGAACGTGAAAGTGTCCCACTTATATGGACTGACGTAAAATTGGAACATGCCGAGGTTTTATTTTTAACAACACGTGGAGAGGTCGTTCATATGAGAGTTCAAGATTTTCGATCTCACCTAAATGAGTTGTTACAAAATGGAGCCAAAGTTAAAGAAGGGGTCAGAGCAAATAATTTACAATAACTCCCCCCCTTCGCGGTCGCTCAAATGGAAAAACACGAGCGCACGCAAATCACGAATGCTTCGTGGTGTCGGCCAGGGTCGCTCTCGGCTGATCTACTTTGAATTCAGCCGTTTGGCTATATATAGCACGGAGTTCGTGTCCTGATAAACGATGTCGTAATCGCCGAGGAAGCCCTTCCAATCGTCTTCGATTTTCGCCGGATTCAGCAGCAGTTGCTCGATTTGGTAGCGCCGGCACGTCTTCACAATTTCCCCGGTGGTAATCTGGTCGGACCAATATCGTTTCCGCGTCACCATGGCTATTTCCGGCGGCATGAGCAACCGCGCATGGAACGGATACATCTCCTTTCCGAATTGGACATAGACCCAATGGGTGCGGTCACCATATTCCCTCATTTTGGCCAGCACCGGACTGGCCTCAACGGTTGGACGCTGCCGCAGGTCTTTCACGTCGGCTTCCAGCCGTTTTTCGGAACGCACCAAAGCCGCCGCCAGCAGGCAGCACAGAACAATTCCCTTCCAGGTGTTTGCTGAAGAAAGGTTAAAACGGCTTTTTGAAAGCAGCCGGGAACCGCCGGAAATGGCTTCGCTGACCGCAAAGCCCGCCAGCCAGGCCAACGGGATGGCCAGGTGCAGATAGTAATAATCCCACCATGGCCGGTGGATGGCGTGAACCACCAGAGCGGTGATCAGCAAGACGATCGGGAAGGCAAAGGCGCGCCAGCGGCGCTGTTGCGCGACGAGCACCAGACCCGCCACGGCGGCGAGGATACATTCGAGATGATCCCGGACCAGGCTCACGGGCGGAGAGAAATCTTCCGGACGTTCCATCCCAAAGGCGGAATGTTCAGTGAAATGCGATTTATAGGACGATTGAAAACTGCCCCCGCCCCAGATCAAGCCAATGACGGCAAAGATGATGCCCGCGGCCACGGCCCATTGAAGCACATGGAGCAGGGTCAGCCTCTGCCAGGCCCGATTGCGGCCGGCCAGCCGGGTCAGGACGATTTCCACGATCATGGCCGGCACCGCCAGCATGGCGGTGAGCTTGATTTCGAGCGCCACGCCCATGACCGCTCCTGAAGCCAGCAGCCAGCTCCAGTGGGGACATTTGCACCATTGAAACAAGAGCCAGGCTGAGACCAGCGCGATGCCAAAAGTGGGCACCTCTTGCATGACAGAGACGCTCAACTCCAAAATGGCGGGTGAAGCCACCAGGAAAAATGTGGCGATAATTGCGGCCCAACGGCCGGCGCGCTGATTGACCAACTGAAAGAAGGTTCCAAATAATATCAAGCCAAAGCCCGCCGCCAGCAGCCGGGCGGCCAGAATGGACGGGCCGAAAATCTTGAAGGCCCAATTCAACCAGAGCACCAAGAGCGGCGGTTGATCGTCCCAGATTTGTTTGTATAACAAAAAACCCTTGCTCCAGAGAAAACCGGTGATGATCTGGTAGCCCTCGTCTCCGCCGAATTGCAAGGCCGTGCCCAGCGGCAGCAGGGCATACAGGATGAGCACGGCCACGACAACCGCCGCCAGTCCCCAAAAATTGCCCGCGGGAGCCGCCCCGGCGGGATTTGCCTGGTGTCTAGGAAGAGTCAAGGCGGACAAAATCGTAATCCTTTGCCGGACAACAGGCAATCTTGCCGGCAACCTTCCAAGGCTGGACTACCGCAGGAAGTCCCCGCCAACCGCATTCCCAATATCGCTAATCTGGACAGCGGTGGCGGTTGTTTTTACGGGCGCCGCCGGCCATGCAACGTCACCGAATCACGGTGAGCGAAGGCGGTAGAAACGGCCATGATAATTGGTCCACTTTGAATCGCTGAAATAGGCCGTGCCATTGGTGCCGATGAAAGTGTTGAGCGTGTTGGTTCCCACCGGAGTCCAAGCGTGATTGGCCAGGTCCGTGCAGGCTTCCACCACAATGACCAGATTGCTGGCGCCGGTGATGTGGAACCCAAACCGGTTCGTCCGCACGCCAAAGCTGGCATCTCTCTGCACCTGCGGATTCCAAAGGAACGTTGGACGAGTGCCAAATGTCAAGCCCCAGCCCGTTGTCCCCGGCAGGTAATAGACGGTCGTATTGGTGTCACCGGCGAACACAGAAGAACCAAGGCCGGGGGCGTTGCCTTGGAAACAGACTGCGGTCAGGTTGGTGCAGTCAAAGAACGCCCCGGTCCCGATGTTGGTGACGCCGTTGCCGATGGTAACGCTGGTCAGGCGATAGCAGTTTGCGAATGCCCCGGCCCCGATGTTGGTGACGCGGTTGCCGATCATGACGTTGATCAGGCCCTTGCAGTATTCGAACGCCCCGGTCCCGATGTTGGTGACGCCGCTGCCGATGGCAACGCTGGTCAGGTTGGAGCAGAATTCGAACGCATTCGTTCCGATGCTGGCAACGTTGGTGCCAATCGTAACGTTGGTCAGGCTGGTGCAGTCCAAGAACGCCTCGGTCCCGATGCGGGTGACGCTGTTGCCGATGGTGACGTTGATCAGGTTGGTGCAATGTTCGAATGCATAGCTCCCGATGTTGGTGACACTGTTGGGGATCGTGATGTTGCTCAGGCGATAGCAGTCTGCGAACGCTCCGCTCCCGATGTAGGAGACGCTGTTGCCGATGGTGACGCAGGTCAGGCAGCAGCAATATGCGAACTCCCCGTTCCCGAGGTTGGTGACGCTGTTGCCGATGGTGACGCTGATCAGGTTGCTACAGTATTCGAACACATTCGTTCCGATGCAGGTGACGCTGTTGGGGATCGTGACGCTGGCCAGGCCGTTGCAGTATTCGAACGCCCCGGTCCCGATGTTGGTAACGCCGTTGCCGATGGTAACGCTGGTCAGGTTGGTGCAGAATTCGAACGCATTCGTTCCGATGCTCGTAACGTTGCTGCCCATCGTGACGCTGGCCAGGCTGGTGCAGGATTTGAACGCCGAGGGCCCGATGCTGGTGACCCGCAGGCCATCGAACGTGTCCGGGATGGTCGCCGCACCGCCGGGACCGATGTATCCGGTGATGGTGAGCGTGCCGTTATTGGTCGTGCAAGTGAATTGCGGCCGTGGCGCAGCCGGACAACCGCCAAACGTCGGCGCGCCCCAGCCTGCGGTCCCCGGCAGGTAATAGACGGTCGCATTGTTATCACCGGTGAACACAGTCGAACCAAGGCCGGGGGCATTGCCTTCGAAATAGATGCCGGTCAGGTTTGTGCAGTACCAGAACGCATCGTCCCCGATGTTGGTAATGTTGGCGCCAATCGTGACGTTGCTCAGGCTGGCTCTGGAAATAAACGCAGAGTTCCCGATGCAGGTGACCGGCAGGCCATCGAACGTGTCCGGGATGGTCACCATGCCGCCGGAACCGCTGTATCCGGTGATGGTGATTGTGCCATTGGTGTCCAGGTAAACGTAGTTAGGGGAGGGCCAAGGCGCGACCGGAAGACCGCCAAAAGTCGGCGCGTCCCAGCCCGTGGTCCCCGGCAGGTAATAGACGGTTGCATTGTCGGCCCCGCTATCACCGTCGAACACAGACAACCCCAGGCTGGGGGCGTTGCCTTGGAAATAAACGCCTGTCAGGTTGGTGCAGTCATAGAACGCCGCGTCCCCGAGGCTGGTGACACTATTGGGGATTATGATGTTGGTCAGGCTGGGGCAGAAAAAGAACGCCAAGCACCCGATGCTGGTGACGCTGTTGGGGATCATAACGCTGCACAGGCTATAGCAGGAACTGAACGCACCGTCGCCGATGCAGGGGACGTTGGTGCCGATCGTGACATTCGTCAGGCTGAAACACCAAGCGAACGCCTCGGTCCCAAGGTTGGTGACGCTGTTGGGGATCGTGACGCTGGTCAGGAAGCATGAACCAAACGCTTCGTCCCCGATGCTGGTGACACTGTTGGGGATCGTGACGCTGGTCAAGGGCAATCCATAGAACGCACCATCCCCGATGCTGACGACGTTGGTGCCAATCGTGACGCTGGCCACGTTCCCGCAGTACATGAACGCATCGTCCCCGATGCTGATGACGCTGTTGGGGATCGTAATGTTGGTCAGGATGGAGCAGCTATAGAATGCATGGTCCCCGATGCTGGTGACGCTGTTGGGAATCGTGATGCTGGTCAGGCGGTCGCAGCCATAGAATGCATCATCCCCGATGCTGGCGATGTGGTTGGGGATCGTGTAGCTTCCGGCTATGCCCGCCGGAAATTGAATGAGCGCGGTCTGGCTCCGGTTGAATAAAACTCCACCCAAACTGCTGTAGGCGGGATTGAGCGCATCCACATTAATTGCTTCCAAACCGTAGCAGTCAATGAACGCATTCGTTCCGATGTTCGTAACGCCGGCACCGATTGTGACGTTGGTCATCGCCCCGCATTGATCGAACACATGGTTCCCCAGGCTGGTGACGCTGTTGGGGATCGTAATGCTGCTCAAGGGGCAGGAATCGAACGCATAGTTTCCGAGGCTGGTGACATTGGTGCCGATCGTGACGTTGGTCAGGCGACAGTATTCAAACGCATCGTCCCCGATGCCGATGACACTGCTGGGGATCGTGACGCTGGCCAGGTTCCCGCAGTTCCAGAACGCATAGTTCTCGAGGTTGGTGACGCCGTCGGGAATGGTGTAGCTTCCGGCCTTTCCTTCCGGACATTGGATGAGCGTGGTCTGGCTCTGGTTGAACAAGACCCCATCCAGACTGCTATAGACGGAATTGAGCGCATCCACATTGATTGCCGTCAGGCTGGTGCATAAACCAAACGCACCGGCGAGGTTAGTGACGCTGTTGGGGATCGTCACGCCGGTCAGGCTGGTGCAGTCATAGAACGCTCCCGCAATGCTGGTGACATTGGCGCCAATCGTGATGCTGGTCAGGTTGGTGCAGCCAAAGAACGCACCGTTCCAGATGCTAATGACGTTGGTCCCCATCGTGACGCTGGCCAGGTTGTAGCAGTAAGAGAAGCCCCCGATGCTGGTAACCGGCAGGCCATTGATCGTGTCCGGAATGGTCACATCACCGCCGGAACCGGTGTAGCCCGTGATGGTGATCGTGTTGTCGTCATTGGTCGTGTAAGTGTAATCTTGCGCTTGCACCACAGCGGGCAGCGCCAACAGTAACAGCGTCAGCAGTCTCGCGGCACAGGCGGTTCTTAAACGCGGAGCCACCGGGGCGCAACATGGCACTGCCGCCGACTCCCTTTCCCCACCTTTCTGCTCCTTTTGGGGAGGAGAGGGAGAAAAAATGGCGGCAGTGTCAGGTGGCATCCCGGCCAGCGGGTTCGGTTTGGCGGTGTTCGCAAGGGAAGTTTTTGTTTTCATGTTTTTGCCTTTCATGAACCGTGTCCCATTACCGGCGGAGAATTGCTGTTTTGACACGCGGCGACTTGAGCAGCGCCGCGGCGGCCGGTTTTCCTTGAACCTTTCACAGCCCCTACATTTACTCACGAATTAGAATATTTGTCAATCAACAATTATTGGCGTTTGAATGGCTAATTATGGCAATGTGTTCCCCAAGCCCGGAGCGGGGCCTCCGGGTTGGATTTGTCCCTGCCGCCGGCGGAATTTGCGGTGTCGGCCCGGGCCCTCTGGCGGCTGGTTCGTAATCTGCCAGGGACGGAATCCCGCCGCGCGACTTCGATTTTGCCCGCGAGCCGCCAAAGGGAATGGCGGGGAAAGGTTGAAAAGGGTTGTTTTTGGCTGGCGGCGGGGCGGCGGCAACCGGGTTGCAGCATGGGTGCAGCGGGGCTGCCAAGGGACGAAGAGAAAGGCTCAGGGCGGGAAAAGTTTTTATGAACCGGTTTCCGCGAATGAAACTGCTGCGAGTTGGGACAACTCGCGCTCCGGTGGCACGCAGACGCAAGGTTGCTTTGTTTCCGGTTGTTCCATTCAATCCAAAATGCCAGTCCCCCCGGCCCGCGCCAATGGTGAAATCACGCAAGGATTTTCCCTTGCGGGTTTTTCCGCAGGGCGGCGTGAATGAAACCCGCGGTTCACCGAGCCCGGCGGAACCGCCCGGTCGGCGCAAAGCCTTCAACCCTCAACGCTCGACTCCCCACCACATCTCCAACCCGGGCCGGCGGGAAAATTGCCAATTATTCAGGACCTTTTTTCGCGCCAGTCTTGCTCCGGTGAATTGAACACGAAGCTGCAACGGCGATGCCAAGAAGCGTTAAACCGTCCGGTTCCGGCACCGGCGTGATCTGGAAGGAAAACGTTCCCGCCATTTCCGAAGTAAATGCCGGCAGGTAAACATTCAGGTTGGAACCATCATACAACTCAAGCGTGTAATTTTGGCCCGGACTAATGTCAAATGAAAGACTGCCACTGGAGGGCACGCTCAATTCAGTCTGTTCGGCGCCGGGGCCGCCATACAACGTGATGAAAGGAGCCATTCCCCAGTTGCCCCAGTCGGAGGTAATGGTGATTCCATAATCCAGGGTCAAGGTGGCCGGCACATCCGAACTAAACGAATAACTAAAAGGATCGCCGCCGGCGGCAACCCTTGAATCGTAGAATTGACTGAGATCATCCGTGGTGAACCGGGTATCAACCGTGAACTGCCCCTCGCTGGCCGAGGTCCAGGTCGCCGAGGCGGTGGATTCCGAAGTGGCGTCAAGGGTTCCATTCACAGCCAGCGCCAGCACCGACGCTGACAATCCATTCAAAGTCGTTGTCTGCCCCGCGGACTGATCATCTTGAAAAAGACCCGCGCCGGCATTTGACTCGGCGTGCAGGGTTATTGATGAACTGATGGGCGTAACCGTGCCATGGGAAGGTTCCGCCAACGCCAGGAACATGAGATATACGGCTGTCTTGAGTTTCATAATTTGAGTTTGGTTGACTGGTTACCCATAGCATCCCATATTTCCAGTTGCGCGCCAGAGGGCGAAATCACGCAAGGACTTTCCCGTGCGGGTTTTCCCGCAGGACCGCCGACTCCCTTCTCCCCGCCCAAGCGGGGAGAGGGAGAATCGTTCGCCGCTCCTTTGAAAATTTATACGACGGGATTGGCCGGACGCTCATCCGCAAAACCAGAAACAATCGAAAGCCATTTCCTCTCCTGGGGGAGAGGACAAAAGGTGAGGGCGGGCGTAAACACTCATTCCACTGAAAACGTCGTGGAATGTTTTTGCCTGATTTGATTGTCATCATTTGATTCAGATTGTTCCGTTCAACCCAAAATGCCAGTATCCCCCAACCCGCGCCAGCGGGTGAAATCACGCAAGGACTTTCCCTTGCGGGTTTTCCCGCAGGGCGGCAAAGATGAAACCCGCCTGGCAGCGGTTCACCGACCTGAGCTTGCGATGGATGGCGCGCCAGTGGCCCTCCAGCGTGCGCGGAGAAACGCCCAACTGATCGGCAATCAACAGACCTCACGGCGAGCGGAGACGATAGTAACGGCTGGGATGATTCGTCCATGCCGGATCGCTGAAATAGGATGAACCACCGGTGAGCGTGTTGGTTCCCACCGGAGACCAGACGGGATTGGCCAGGTCCGTGCAGGCTTCCACCACGACGGAGAGGTTGGTAGCCCAGGAGATGATGAAACCAAACCCGTTGGTTTGCGCGCCAAAACTGGAACTGTTGTTTAGGATTAGCGGGTACGGAAGCGACCACAGCATGACCGGAACACCGGTATCAGCGAAAAAGTCACTCCAGCCCGTCGTCCCCGGCAGGTAATAGACGGTCACATTGTTGTCATAGTAGAATATATTCCGACCAACGCCGGGGGCGTTACCCTGGAAATAGACGCTGGTCAGGCTGGCGCAGTCGTCGAACGCATAGTCTCCGATGCTGGTGACGCTGTTGGGAATTGTGACGTTCGGGAAGGTGCAGCCAGTGAACGTAAAGTCTCCGATGCTGGTGACGCTGTTGGGAATTGTGATGTTCGGGATGGTGCAGTACCAGAACGCAGAATCCCCGAGGGTGGTGACACTGCCGGGGATTGTGTAACTTCCAATTTTGCCCCCCGGATATTGGATGAGCGTGTTTGTGCCCTTGTCGAACAAGACGCCATCCACGCTGCGATAGGCGGGATTGTTTGGATCCACTGTGATGGCCGTCAGGCTGGTGCAGTCCGTGAATGCCCCGTAACCGATGCTCGTGACGCTGTCGGGAATCGTGAAATTCGTCAGGCTGGGGCAGCCAGAGAAGGCAAGGCTGCCAATGCTGGTGACGCGGCTGGGAATCGTGACGTTGGTCAGGCTGCTACAGCAATAAAACGCATAATCCCCGATGTTGGTTACACTGTTGGGAATTGTGATGCTGGTCAGGCTGGTGCATGTCTGGAACGCACTGCCTCCGATGCTGGTAACACCGCCGGGGATTGTGTAGCCACCGGCTTTGCCCCCAGGATATTCGATGAGGGTGTTCTGATTTTTGTCGAACAAGACCCCATTCACACTGCTATAGACGGAGTTGGACGTATTAACCGTTATCGCGCTCAGGCTAACGCAGTAATTGAACGCACCGCCTCCAATGCTGGTGACACTGTTGGGGATTGTAACGTTGGTCAGGCTGATACAGTCAGCGAACGCGCCATTTCCGATGCTGGTGACGCTGTTGCCGATCATGACGCTGGTGAGGCTACTGCATTCAATGAATGCAAAGTCCCCGATGTTGGTGACGTTGCCGGGAATCGTTGCCTTGGTCAGGTTGGCGCAGGCATAGAACGCCCAGTCCCCGATGCTGGCAACGTTGGGGCCTATCGTGACGTTGATCAGGAACTGGCAGTTATAAAAAGCGTCGGCCCCGATGCGGGTGACGTTGGCGCCCATCGTAACATTGGTCAGGCTGGTGTTGTACCAGAACGCATAGTCCCCGATGCCGGTGACCGGCAGGCCATTGATCGTGTCCGGGATGGTCACCGCACCGCCGGAACCGGTGTAGCCCGTGATGGTGATCGTGCCGTTATTGTCCAGGTAAAGGAAGTCGGGAAAGAGCCACGGGGCTGTCGGACGACCGCCAAACGTCGGCTCGTTCCAGCCCGTAGTTCCCGGCAGGTAATAGACGGTCGCATTGTTGTCCAGATAAAATATATTTAGACCAATGCTGGGGGCGTTCCCTTGGAAATAGACGCTGGTCAGGCCGTAGCAATAGGAGAACGCCTCGTACCCGATGTTGGTGACGCTGTTGCCGATCATGACGTTGGTCAGGCCGGAGCAATTGGAGAACGCATTGGTTCCGATGCTGGTGACGCTGTTGGGGATCGTGACGCTGGTCAAGCTGGCGCAACACCCAAACGCGCCTGCCCCGATGCCGGTGACGCTGTTGCCGATCATGACGTTGGTCAGGCCGAAGCAACCGGAGAACGCATTGGTTCCGATGCTGGTGACACTGTTGGGGATCGTGACACTGGTCAAGCTGGCGCAGTCCATGAACGCGCTTTCCCCGATGCCGGTGACGCCGTTGCCGATCGTGACGCTGGTCAAGCTGAAGCAGTAAGAAAACGCAAAGTCCCCGAGGCTGGTGACGCTGCAGGGAATCGTGATGTCGGTCAGGCTGGTGCTGTCTTCGAACGCCCCGTTTCCGATGCCGGTGACAGGCAGGAAATTGATGCTGCCGGGTATTGTTACCCCATCGTCGGAACCGGTGTATCCCGTGATGGTGAGAGTTATGCCGTCACTATTTGTCGTGTAATTGTATGGCACCGGCGGATTCCACAACACGGCCGGATGATTATCAAACATCGGTCCCCAGCCGGTGGCGCCGGACAAATAATAAACCGTGGCCAAGTTGCCGTAGAACACATTGTCACCCCCAAGATTGGGCGCATTTCCGCGTCCACAGACACTCATCAGGCTGGGGCAGAAAGCGAAGGTCCAATCCCCGATGTTAGTCACGCTGTTGCCGAGGGTGACGTTGGTCAGCGATTCGCAGTCAAAGAATGCCCCGTCCCTGATTTTGGTGACGCTATCAGGAATCAGGACGTTGGTGACACTGGTGGCATAGAAGGCCCAGTCGCCAATGCCGGTGACGGGCAGGTCCGCGATGGCGCCGGGAATCATCACCACGCCGTTGGAGCCGGTGTAACCCGTGATGGTGATACTGCCATCATTGGTCGTGTAAGTGAATTGCGCTTGCACCACGGCGGGCAGCGCCAACAGCAGCAGCAACAACAGTCTCGCGGCGCGGGCGGTTTTTAAATACCCGGCCACTGTGTTCGGGCGGCTGGTGGTCGCGAATGAATTTGGATTCTTCATATTTTGCCTGATTTGATGTTTCAGTGGGTGACAGGGCGTAAAACCGGACTGTGCGGGTGCAGCCACGATATGATGGATGCAAGGATGACATCCGCCCTCGCCCCGGCCCTCGCCCCCAGGAGAGGGAGAATCGTTCGCCGCTCCTTTGAAAATTTATACGACGGGATTGGCCGGACGCTCATCCGCAAAACCAGAAACAATCGAAAGCCATTTCCTCTCCGGGGGGAGAGGACAAAAGGTGAGGGCGGGCGTAAACACTCATTCCACTGAAAACGTCGTGGAATGCTTTTGCCTGATTTGATTGTCATCATTTGATTCAGATTGTTCCGTTCAACCCAAAATGCCAGTTTCCCCAACCCGCGCCAGCGGGTGAAATCACGCAAGGACTTTCCCTTGCGGGTTTTCCCGCAGGGCGGCAAAGATGAAACCCGCCTGGCAGCGGTTCACCGACCCGAGCTTGCGATGGATGGCGCGCCAGTGGCCCTCCAGCGTGCGCGGAGAAACGCCCAACTGATCGGCAATCAACTTGTCCGGCACGCCATCGCAGGCGGCCTGCAGGATTTCTTCCTGCCGCCTGGACAACACCGTCAAGATCGGAATCGTCAGCATTTTCATTTTACATCCGCCTTCAGGCAGTGTGTCGGTTTGCAATTTCGGCGGGGCGAGCGTCCTCGCGAGCCGGCTCGTCAGCAGCCTCGCCCCACCCAAACGACCCACCAACACACTTCACAACCCATGCGCCTTTCAGCGCCGCCGCCACCGCCACCAGCGCCACCCGCGTCACGGATATTGTTGGATGAGGCGGTAAAACTTCAATTGCACTGCGGCATTGGTGTCCACAAAAGTGAATATGACGTTGGTGGAGGTGATATAGGGCGGCCCGGGCGGAATGTAGCTCCACACAATCGGCGGCATGAGGTCGGTCGTCCATTCCACCTGGAACTGGTAATTGGTCGGCGCGGTCCATTGGAGCCGGAAGAGGCCGTTCGTCGTCAGCGTGATGCTGGAAATGGACGGCGCGGCGGCGGGGGTGTAACCGAACGCCGCTTGAAAGACGAACGTGATGTTGCTGACGCTTGGGTTTTGGAAGCCAAGGTAATAATTCGCGCCCGGCACAAGCGGCGGCACGGAACCGCCGGTGAGCACGAAGTCGCCGGTGCTGGCGGCGGACAGCATCAGAAAATCAGGCGGGTTATTGCCGGCGGGCGGGTTGGTCTGGTTGAACCACACGTTTAAAGGGCCGGTGTCGGAAACCAGGAGGTTGGTCGCCGAGGTGGCGCTGGCCGGCACGGTCACCACCGCCTCCGACGTGGCTCCGGCCAGAACCAGGTTGGTGACGAGGGCCGAACCGGTGATCGGCCCCAGATTCGGGCTGCCCAGGACCCGGTAGAATTTCACGGCGCCAAATCCGCCGGTCAGCGTGCCGTCGTCAAAGAAACTGAAGTGTCCATTGGTTGTTGTCACGACCTCGACGATGGCCGGGTTCAGGACCGTGTGCCATACCAGCGGCGCGAGATTGGTCGTCCACTGAATCTCGTATTGGTAATACGCCGGCCCCCGCCACTGGAGCAGGAAGCCGTTGGTCCCGCCGCGCTTGGTGGCCGTGATGCCGGAAACGAAAATGGTGTTGGTCGGGGCGAAGCCGAAGGTCACATCGAAGACGAACGTGACGTCGCTGGCGCCCGGGTTTTGGAAGCCGAGATAATAATTCGCGCCCGGCACGAGCGGCGGCACGGAATTGCTCGTGAGCACGAAGGCGCCGGCGGTGGAGGCGGACAGCATCAGGCGGTCGCCGGCGCCGGTGTTGCCGGTGGGCGGATGGTTTTGGTTGAACCACACGTTCAACGGGCCGGTGGCGGAAATCAGGAAGTTGCTCGCCGAGATGGCGCTGGCCGGCACGATCACCACCGCCTGCGACGTGGCTCCGGCCAGGACGGTGTTGGTGACGGGACCCGAACCGTTAATCGGCCCCAGGTTGTAGCCGCCCAGGACCCGGTAGAATTTCACGGGACCCAGCCCGCCGGTCAGCGTGCCGTTGTCAAACCAACTGAAATGTCCGTTGGTCGGCGTCACGACCTCCTTGATGACCGGGTTCAGAACCGTGTGCCACACCTGCGGCGCGAGATTGGTCGTCCACTGGATCTCGTATTGGAAATTCGCCGGCCCCTGCCACTGGAGCAGGAAGCCGTTGGTCCCGCCGATGTTGGTGGCCGTAATGGTCAGATTGGTGATGCCGGGCGGGGGCGGGTAGTGGAAATCCACCTCGACATCGGAGGCGACGCCGAAGCTGTTGGTGTTTTGCAGGCCGAGGTAATAGGTGGACCCGGGCACCAGCGGCGGCGCGGTGCCGGCGCTCAACACGACGGACCCGTTCGTTCCGGCCGGATAGTCGGCATCCGGCAGCAACCGCACGTCGCTGGCGTTGGTGATGGAGGGCGGCGAATTGGTTGTGAACCAGACGTTCAACGGGCCGGTGGCGAAGAGCAGGATGTTGGTCGCCATGTCCGCGTTTAACGGCACGTTAACCGGGTAATAAACCACCCCGCCGGCCGGGACCGACAACGCCAGGCGGAAATTCACCTCGAGGGCGTAGGTGACGGCCACACTGTTCGGGTTTTGCACGCCGAGGAAATAAATCGTGCCGGGCACGATGTTCGTCGGCATGGAATTGACGGTCAACACGCTCACTCCGCTGGTTGCGTTCGGCATCAGGTCAACGTCGCTGGCGTTGGTGATGGACGGCGGCAGGTTGGTGCTGAACCAGACGTTCACCGGCAGGTTCGTCGCAAACAGCAGGAGGTTCGTCGCGTCCAGGGCATTGGTTGGCACGGTGACCGCGATCCAATTGATGCCGTTGGCCGGCACGGTGTTGGTCTGCGGCGAGCCGGGAGGCAGGCCCGTCAGCACGGTGACATAAAAACTGTTCGTCGCGCTCAAGGACTTCGAGTTGACCGCCCATTGGTTGGTGTCCGTGACGACGGTGGTGAAGAGATAATTGGTTCCCGCCTGCGCGAGCATGGGCGCCCAGGTGATGATGCCGAAGTTCGTGTCAATCATCGCGCCGGGCGGCGCGGCCAGCAGCCTGTAAGTCAGCGGATTGGGCGGGATGTCCGGGTCGGTCGCCGTGTTGGTCACGTTCAGCGTGCCGCCGGGCACGATGACGACTTGATTCGGAAACGCCGGCAGCACCGGCGGCAGGTTGGATTCCTCCACGATGATCGTGAAAGTGTTCGTGACGCTGTAAGGCCCGTTCGACACGCTGGCCAAAATCGAGTTGGTGGACGGCCCCTGCGCCTCGGTGGGCGTCCAATTGAGCACCCCGGTGAACGGGTCAATGGTCATGTTGGTCAGCCCGCTCACCAGCGCAAACGACAGCGGCAGCGGCGGCGTGTTCAAATCCGTGGCCACGCAACTGACGGCGAAGGGAACGGTTTCAAGGATATTGGTCACCGTGGTATTCGTCGGATAAAGGAACACCGGCGGCAAAGCGGTGTACAATTCGGTGGCCCGGGCGGCATATTTGACCGTGCCGCCGGAAACGTTGACGACGGCGAGATACCAGTCGCCGTTGGTTATGGCCACCGGCGTGGAATTGGACGACACGACAATGTGTTGATCGCTGGCCGTGGCCGGATTGGGGCTGATGTATTCGTAGCTGGACAGCGACGGCAACGGCAGGCCGTAATTCGCGACCAGCGTGACCTTGCCGCTGGGTTTGAGCACATCAAACAGCACGGCGATGGGATTGTTGCCATGGGAATCGGGCGTGACGGTGAATTTATAATAGTCCGACCCGCCGGAATTGGAATTGGTGTAACCAATCGCGTTGGTCAGCGTGACGATGACCGGCGGCATGTTGGTGTTGATGGCAATGGGAACGGCGCTGACCACGACGCTGACGGTCACCGGGCCGAACCAGGCCACGGTGTCGGTGTTGGTGACATAGACATCAAACGACGCGTAGCCGCTGTAATTGGTCAGGGACAACAGGTTGTTCGTCGGCGTGAAGACGGCGATGCTGTTGCTGTAGGGGCCGGTGTTGGTCACGGCGATCACGGCGCCCAGGTAATTGGTGTAATCCAGGACATTGGTGAGATACACAGACCCGTGGATGCTGTTGGTCACAAAGAAGTTCAAGTTGCCCGTCTTGCCGAACAGCTTCATCAAGTCCACGCCGACGGGCGTGTTGGTGACCGTGAGCGCGTGCGGCACGGCGAGCCAGTTGAAGTATTCTTCGAGGTCGGTGTAGCCGTCGCCGTCGCGGTCGTGGTTGTTGCTGGGCGTGAACGGATCGGTGCCAAAAGTGATTTCCCAGAAATCCGGGATGCCGTCCTGGTCGGTGTCCAGATACAACGGGCCGGTCGGAGTCCAAAACTTGCCGGCGCAGCCGGCATCGTAAATTAATTTGATTTCCGAGGCCGAGAGGGCGCGGTTGAAAATGCTGATTTCATCCTCTCGTCCGGCAAAATGGAAATTCTGGGAAGGGGTGCCGGTGTTGATTCGGCGTCCGATCAGCACATTTCCGGTGGTCCAGGGCACGTTGACGTTTACATGTGATTTGCTGGCCACCATGACGCCGTTCAAGTACATGGCTGCGGCGCCCGTCACGTGATCATAAGTCAAAGCCACATGCTGGAAGCCATTATTAGTGACTATGTTCGCGGCGCTGGCAAACCAATCACCCGCCATCACATTGTTCGATTCTACAAAACCTGCAAACAAGCATCCGGCAGAGTTGAACATAGTCGAAGAAACATAAAACTGCTGACCGGCATAGACACCACCGGCCTGTGACCATTCGACGATGGGGCTGGGAGCTGAAGCTGAAATATTTGTGGGGTAAATCCACCCTTCAATGGTGAAGCCAGGCCCCGGCCCAACATCCAAAGACTGCGAGGCAGGCACAAATACATACCCGCTGGTCCCCATATTGAACGCTGAATTCACCTCACCGTTGGTGAAGCTGATGTCGTTGATTAAATTCCCGTTGTTGCCGCCCGCACTGTCAATGGCATTGCCCTCCCCTTTCCACCAGGCAATCAGCCCTGTCAAGGGCGGCGTGGAGATGATTCTTCCGGTCTGGGTGCGGACGCTGGTGACAATACCCGCATCCGCCCAGTCGCGCCCGCGCAGCGCTGCGCCGGCGAAATCCATGCCCTTTTCATACGCAATAAAGGCCTCGTCGGTGGGCGCCGGCGGCAGCGGGAAATCACGGCCAAATTGGGTGTATTTATTGGTGAACATGCCCCAGCCGGTGTTGGCCCCGTTCAGAAGGCCGTTGGTGTCGCTGTCAATGATGTTGTTGCTCTGGAAAATCCAGGTGTTGGTGGTGCCGCCCCAGAAGGCAAAGTTGGTCTGCGAGGCATTCGTGCTGAAAATCGCCGTGTCGGGACCGGCAATCAGGTAGTTGCAGGCGTAATTCAACCGGTTGGTGAAACCGCCGGGGTTGAGCTGGGGATTGTTGGTGCCGGAGTAACCGGAGTGGATGCCCCAGTTGTAAATGACGTTGTTGACGTAATCGAGGCTGAGGTTGTCGTCCAGATACGGATTGGCGCTGTAGTTGTCGGCGTAAAGATTGTGGTTAAAGCTCAACGTGCCGGACCCGTAACGCAGCAGCGAGCCGCAGCCCTGCGGGTTGGTCGGGTTGTAAAGGCTGTCGGCCATGATGGACCATTGCACGGTCACATTGCTCGAATTGAGCACCGACACCAGATCGTTCGTGCTCCAGGAGGTGGAAACGTGGTCGGCGATCACCTCCGCCACGTTGGTAAACTGCAACGACTCATTCGCATTAACATAGACCGCCGTATTGGGCGTCAGGCTGAACGCATCCAGCAACATGCCCGGCTCGATCCCGGCGATTTGCAGCGGCGTATTGGTCTGGGTGGCGAAGAAAGTGATGTTCGTGATCTGCCAGTTGGTGTTGTTGCCGAAGAAGACGAGCTGGTTGGCGCCATTCAGCGTCAACTGCGCCTTCGCCAGACCCAGGGCGACGGATGAGGCTGTCGGATCGAATTTGCCCGAGCTGCCCTTCTGGTAAATGGCCTGGATTTCCGAGGCCGAGAGCGGACGGTTGTAAACACTGGACTCGTCCAGCATTCCATTGAAATGATTGGCGAAACTGCCCGCCGGCCGGGTTCCAAGCCATAAATCAATGGCGGTCCACGGTGTAAAACCGGTGCCCAAATTCGCTTGGGCGACCACCACGCCATTGCGATAGATGATCGCGTTCCCGGTTCGTTGGTCGTAAGTCGCCGCCACATGCTGCCAGGTGTTTCCCGTCATGATGCCCCCCGGCGAATAAAGGCTGTGCGGGGTCAAAGTAGTATCAATGACATTGAGGTGGAGATCCGCATCAAAATTTCCCGACATTTCCAGATGGGCGCCGATGGGCCCCCCGCCGGAGCCGGAACTTTGATTCCATTGGATGAGCGATTGGATGTTATCAATTGTGGCGCTGGCCGGATTGACCCAGGTTTCAAGGGTGAAACCGATGTTGTTGGTCCCAACATTGAGACTGCCACTGGCGGGGACATCCACTGTTGAACTGGATCCATTCAAGACAAATGCCTTCCCCACCTCGCCATTGGCGTAGGTCATGTTGCTGGCAACACCATTGTTTCCATCTACGCTGTCGCTGGCATCGTTCTCGCCGCGCCACAGGCCCACAGCGCCCGGCCCGCGATACGCATACGACAGGGTGTAAGCGCGTCCCGGCACCGTGGCCAGGAAGCGTGAAATCGTGCCGTCGGCCAGCGCCAGCAGGTTGGTGCCCTCGTAGGCCAGATTGTTGGTGTCGGTGATCACCGTGACCTGGTTGCTGATCACCGTCCAGCCGTCAAACGAGTTGCTCTGGGCATAATCCCCCGCCACCGCGTTTTCAAAGCCATTGGTCCAGGCAACCCCCGCTTTGATCATTGCACCGGCCGGACGGAAACGCACGTAGCGAATCACCACGTCATGCGCGGATTGCACCGTTGTCAGGTTGCCGGCCACGGTGACGCCGCCGCCCGGCGCGGTCTGGCCGGCGACGGTCAGATAGGAGTTGGTGATGACCAGCGGCGACAACAGGTTGATGGTGCCGGAGACATCGAAGACGATGGTGCGCGCGCCGAAGCGGTTGGTGATGACCACGCCCGTGAGGTTGGTGGTGACGGTGGTGCCGGTGCCCGGGGTGTTGGTCGCGCCGCTCCCGATGAAGGTGGTAATGCCATAACGCAGCGAGCCCGGCCCGGAGTCATCCAGGTTGACGACGTGATAAACGCCGCTGCCGCGCCCGCCCAAGGTCCCGCCCCCGGCGCCTTCCGCGCCCGGAAACGCCGCCAAGGGCGGGTTGGTGTCCATGGTCGCGAGGATGGTAAAGCTGATGTTGGTGATCTCGTGGTTCGGCACGCCCAGATACCAGTTCGCGGCGAGGTTGGTCAGCACGCGGCTGTTGAGGTTGGTCTGCGCGCTGTTGGTGGTGATGTAAATCAGTTCCGACGCGAGGCCCGGCTGCTGGCTGCTCTGGAAGAAGGGCGGCCCGAACGGCGGCGCATTGGTCTGCAACGTCAAATCGCCGTTGCCGGTCAGGTCGTAAAGCTCAAACCGGACGCCTGCGGCGTTGGTCAGCGACGGATTATTCGTGATGCTGAAGCGGAAGAAATTCGTCAGCGCCGCGCCCGGGCCGGCGGTGAAAGTGAACGGTACGCCATTGGTCAGATCAATGATGGCCGGCGCATTGGTCAGTTCCTTGGCCAGGATGGCATAGTTCATGGGCCGGGGATCCCGCGGGATCACGCCCAGATACCAGCGGCCCGTGGACAACGCCACCGGCTGGGAATTCGTGAGCAGATAGATGTTCTCATCCAAATTGCTCACGTTGAAGCTGCCGTAATCGGAACTGGTCAGCGTCGGCAGCGGCGGGCCTTTGCGCACGACGAGGTCGGCGTTGCTGTTCAATTGCAAAAGCTGGAAGGTGGCCACGGTGGCGTTCGACGCGACATCGAACGAGAAGTAACGGAGGGCCGAGTTGGCGTTGGTGGCCAGGGTGTTGGTGTAAGGAACGCCGTTCGTCAGCGCGGTGATGTCATAATCCACCCTCAGAACGACCGAGGCGGCGTGAACGCCGGTGTTGCTGACGCCGAGATAATAAGTCTGTCCCGCCTGATAAGGAGCATACGGCGGCGGCGCGGTGTTGACCGTCAGAGCGGGTGAAACGCCGGCGGTTGCAGGCGGAGTCAACAAGACAATGTCGCCCGGATTGGAGCCGGTCGGCAGATTGGTCGGGTTGAAGAACAACACCACCGGCAGGGACGATGAAACCAGGATGTTGGTCGCGTAGTGCGCCCAATCCGGCGCCGTCACCGAGTAATACACGATCTGTCCGGGCGACACCGTGCCGTTGCCCGGCGTCTCCGGATCCAGCGCGGCGGAGACGGTGGCGTTGCTCTCGAGGACGAATTGCAACTGCCAGCTTAACAGGTCGGTCAGGTTGGTGACATAGGCCCCGACGCGGTTGTCCCAGACCTGCAGGGTCCAGGCGCCGTAAGCCGAAGCGCCGGTGAGCGCGTCCAGGGATTGTTCCGGCAGGTAATAAATATTGGTCAACGGCGACTGGGAAACGGCGAACGAATCCAGCAGGATGCCCGGTTCCAACCCGGTGATTTGCAAGGGCATGGAATTGGACGCGGCGGTGAAGGTAAAGCTGTTCTGTTCCCATTGGTTGTTCACGCCAAAGATGACGTTGGTGGCGCCGCCAAAGGAAACCAGCGCCTCGGCCAGGCCAACGGCGGGCGTGACCGTCGGGTCAAACTTGCCGGTGAGTCCGTTCGTGGCGAACGCCGAAACTTCATAGATGGCGGCAATTTCAGCCCCGGACAGCGCGCGGCGGTAAATGCTCATTTCGTCCATCGTGCCGCCGTAATAGTTGTTGGTCCAACGGCTCATGTCCCGCCCCAGCAGGACGTCGCCGTCCGTCCTGGGCACAAACGGCTTCCAGGTCCCGTTGGTCAGGAAGAGGTTGGTCGTGGCCACGTTGGTGCCGTCAAGATAAAGCATGGCCAGACCCGAGTTGGTATTGAAGGTCAGCGCGACGTGCTGATAGACATTGGTCAGGAGCAGGCCGGGCGCGGAATAGATTTCATGCGTGAGATTGCTCACGTCCACCAGATCCGCGTAGAGACAGCCGTTGCTGCCGACAAACGCCGCGTTCGTGGTGCCGGGCGTGTTGGTGGCCGAAATCCAGAACTGCACGCCGTTCGGCTGGAGATTGGTCACCTCCACCACGCCGAAAATCTGGTTGGTCGGCGCCACGTTGCAAGTCACGCCGTTGTTGTTGGTGCCGCTGTTGTTTTCCAAAACCCACAGTCCGGGATACGCATTGGTCGGTCCCAGGATGGCGGTGTAATAGCTGTTGCCGCAATTGACGGGGCCGCCGGGCACCCAGTTGGTATAGACCACGTTGGTCAGCCCGCTGGACCAGGCAAAAGCCGGGGGATTGGCGCCATTGTTGGTCAGTCCGATCCACAAGTTCCGGTTGAGGCCGCCATACTTGGCGAACGTGTCATAAACCCAGTTGTCCTCGTTCGCGGTGTCCATGGTGACCAGGTGCCCGCCCAGTTGCTTCGCCCATAATTCCGAGGTCGTCCAGTTGGTGCTGCCCAGCAGATAATAATAGTGGCCGGTGCCCGGGTCAAAAAACGGCCCGGCCTTGATGATGACGTTGGTCACCGCCGCGTTGGTCGGCACGCGGGCCAGCCACTCGACCAGCGGCTGGGGCCGCGCGACGTTGGTCGGGTTGATCCAGCCTTCAATGGTGAAGCCGCCGCCCTTGCCCACGTCCAGCGACGGATTTTGCGGAATCTGAACATAGGTGTTCGTGCCCGCAAATTGGAATTCCGCCCCGGCATCGTCAAAGTCGAAGGCCTGCCCGACCTCGCCCGCCGGGAAGTAAAATCGCCCGATCAAGGAACCGTTGTTGCCGTTCAGTTCCGGGTCCGAGCTGTCGCTGGCGTTGCCTTCGCCGCGCCACCAGGCGGCAATGCCGGGGCCGCGATACCAGAACGTGACGTTGTAAAGCCGGCCGGGGACCGTTGGAATCGAGCGGGTGATCGTGCCGTCGCCCAAGGCCAGATAATTGCTGCCGCCAACGTCGCCGGAGAGGGCGGTGGAGGGATCGGTGACGACACTGACCAGGTTGTTGGACAGAACCACCACGTTGGTCACCACCACGAACTGGCTGTTGGTCAAAAGGGTGGTGTAAGTCACCAGATTGGAGGGCACGGTCCAGCCGCCGTGCGCGTCATAAATGCTGGCCGGCCCGCGGTAATCCCCATTGGTCGCCCGCTCAAAATCAAACGCATAGTTGGTGGCCGTTTCCGCGAAGTTATACGGCGGCTCCGCAAACTTGATGGGCACGTTGGCCAGATTGGAGTCGTCGGTGAACATTAAATACTCAAAATTGGTGATCGCCGCCCCGGCCGTGTATATCCACGCATCACCGCCGCTGCCATTCGTGAGGGCAGGATTGCCAAACTGGTTCATGATGATGGTGATGTTGCTGATGCCCGCCGGGTAGGGAACATTGATGGTCACCGGCACCGTGTCTTGCGGGCCGGGGCCAATCCAAAAATTGTTGGTCATTCCGGTGTCCCAAAGAAAATACACGCCGTTCGTATCGAAATCGGCGGCGTTGGTGCTGTCATAAACCGTCATTTCATCCGGAACCGTGTAGAAGTTGTAGGTGATCGGCACCGTTCCGCCGTTCGGGTCAACCACCAGATAATTGGTGTCTGGCTGCGCGTTGCCGCTGGCTGTGGCATTCAGGATGTTTGTATAAACAAACTCCGCGCCCGCGCCACTGGTGGTGCCGTCGCCGCGGTTTTCCATCAGCAATATGCGCTGCCCGGTCGGACTGACCAGCGTGAAGGTCAAATCCGAAATGCGCGGCGATTGGACCACGAAGCCCACATTCACCGACGCGATGGCCTGCGTGGCCGTGACAAAAATGCCCGGATCGGGAAGGCCCGGATCGGGCGACACCGCGTCGTCCAGCAGCGCCGCCGCCGGGTTCGTGGTGTAGCTGTAAATGGTGGCGGGCAGCGTGGAGATGCCCAGCGTGGCGGACAGCAGCACCGTCGCCGCGCTCGTGCTCGGATTGTAGAGGCCGATGAAATAACGGCCCATGTTCAGCGGCGGCCCGATGGAAATGGAATTGCCGGGGTCCGTCCCGGTCGGGTAGAGGCCGGTGCCGGGGATGCAATTGGTCAAATCCGCCTCTTGATCGTAATCCGCAAACGTCGGTTCATCGCCGAGTTTTTCATACATCTGCACCGGCAGCGGCTGGATGGTGGGCGGGAGGTTGGTCGCGAAAAACGACAGGTTCGTGTAGCCCGGCGGCACATCTACAAAATCAATGAACCAGCCTTGCGGCGGAATCGTGATGGTGACGCCAAGCCCCTTGAAGTCGCGGTGCGGCTGGATCACCAGGCTGAGTTCGCTCACCTGGCCGGTCATCGTGAGCGAGTTGTCCATCTCGGTCAAAATCCACGGACCGATCGCGGGCTTTCCCTGGAAATTCATCAGGTTGCCCGGCCCGTCGGTGTGTTGCGAACCGGTGACGGGATCGCTGCTGTCGTCATAGACAATCGGGTCGGCGCCAAACGTGTTGCCGTAACCGTCATGGTTGTTCAACACGGTGAAATTTTCGCCGAACGTCAGCACGCCGAACAGGTCGCCGAAATTCAGGTGTTCATTCAGGTTGTTCACGGTCACCTTGGCCACGGTCATGTTTGCAATCAGCGGAATGGCGAGGGCAAAAACATTCGTCACGCCCGGATGCGCGTTGTCGCCGTCGGGAACGACGATCGGCAGGACGATGCCGGGGACGACCAGGTCGCCGTTCTGGTTCAACTGGCTGAACGGCGTCGAGGTGAACACCGGCATGAACGCGTATTCGGACGCCATCTGGTCCTCCGATTTCACGCCCACGTAATAAACCTCGCCGGGCGTGGAATTGGTGTAATAGACAAATTCCGTTCCGCCCTGGCCGAGCGAGGCGCGGCTGTCGCCCACGCCGGCCAGGCAGTTCGACACCGCTACGGGATTCAGGTTCGTCAGCGACGGGTCCGTGGTCGCATACAGGTCAATGTCCGCCTCCGGCCGCGTGGCATTGGCCACGGTGTCCACATAAACGCCCATGCGCGGAATCGAGAGCGTGGAGGGATCGAAGGTGATGAACGCGGCGTTGGTGACATCCGCCGTCAGCCCGGTGTTGGTGACCACGTAGAAATGCCACTGGTTGGTCATGCCGATCGTCATCTGGCCGTCGCCGCCCCACATCGTGTTGGTGCCGAGCGGCAGCGTGTTGGTGCCGAGCAGCGGCGTGTTCGCCCCGGCGAATTGATTCATCAACGGCGAGTTCGTGCTGACCACAAACGTGATATTTTGGTCGTTCGTGGAATTGGAAACGATCCCGTTGTCCGTCACCGTGATCGCGTTGGTTGCCTCGCCTTCGCCGACGGCAATCACCAGCGCGTAATCCTGCACCACGTTGTTGGTGTGCGCGGTGACGGCGTTGACGTTCACCGCGCGGCCGACGACGGTCACGGAATAGCTGTCCGCCAGCACCGGCGGCAGGATGATGTTTTGGACGTTGTTGATGGTGTCCACGTTCGGCGGCGAATCGGTGTCCCACGGCAGGTTGTAGCCGAGGTCCGGCGAAATATCGTTGCCATAATAGACGCTGCCATAATTGTAATCGCCGGGGTCCAGGTTGGTGATGACCAGCTCGAGGCTGTTGACCAGCTTGATGGCGGCGGCGGGGTCGCCGGGCGGATCCGTCCACACCAGCGTCGCGCGCAACTTCAAAAAATATTGCTCGTAGTTGGTGGTATTGAGCGTGACCATGTAAGTGTGGCTGTCGCCGGTTGCCAGCCCGTTGGTCGGGCTTTGATCCACGCCGAAAGCGGAGCAGGCCGCATTCAACTGCAGGCTGAACGTGGAGCTGGTTGAATTCGTCAATCCCGCCGACGGCAGCGCATTGGGCAGGGTGGGCAGGCCCCAGCCCTGGAAATTGTTGCCGTTGGTCAGGGCGTAACTGTAGCCGCCGATCGGGCGCGAGCCGTTGATGAGCATCGCCTTGAGCAGCGCCGGGCTGGGATTGGTCTGCGCGGTGCGGTTGATGAAGTAATCCTCCATCAACGCCAGCACGCCCGACACGCCCGCCGCCGCCATGCTCGTGCCGGTCTCGTAACGGTAAAAACCGCCCAGGCTGTCATTCATGCCCTCCAGCACCGAAAAATAATCACCCTGGTTGTTCGTCGTGGCAACGGCCACCGTCAAATCGTAGAACACCGGCATGTTGGTGCTGTCGCCCACGGCGAAATAAAAGCCGTTGTTCTGATAAGTCCCGATGCTGGCGTCCGGCGGGATGGAAACGCATGTTGTTGGTCGTCTTAAAATCATAGCTGTTCGTGGTCGGATAATCGGACTGCTTCACATAAATCGGCAGGTTCGTCGGGAACGGGCTGGAAAAATTGTTGGACAGGATGGTGATGACGACGCTGATCGCGTTGGGCGGCACGGACACGTTGTAATACGCCAGCAGGTTGGTGCTGGTCCGCTGATCCGTGTAAACGGTCAGGTCAATATTCGTCGGATTGTAATACGAATTGGTGTCCCACATCGTGGAGCGCGTGGAAACCACAAACGTCCCCGGCGCCACCACGTCCGGCTTGAACCGCCCGTACGCGCCTTCCGTCCCCACGCCCACATTGCCGCGCGAGGAATACCACGCCACCTCCGAACTCGTATCCGTCCACGTGTACCACCACTCGCTCTGATTGGTCGTGTACGTGGGCGGCGTGTTCGTCCCGACTGTGATGACGGTGACGATGTTGGTGATTTTGCGCTTCTGTTCCAGCGCGCCGACCGTGATGACGTTCTTGGCCGTGCCCGGCGAAAGGATGGTGTCCGCGCTGCCATTCTGGCCGTCGTTGTCGCCGTTGCCGGAGTTGCCGGCCGCAAACACAAACAGCACCGGCTGCGAACCCGTCATGCCCGGCACCGCGTCGCGCGTCGCCGCGTCGTAGCTCGCCGCCGCCAGGTCATATTCCGCGTCGCCGTTGCCGTAATCCCAACTGTTGTTCGAGATCAGCGCCTTGGCCAGCGCCGCATTGGTCTGCAACTCGTAGTCCGAATGGTTGTTGACCTTGATCGAAAACAGGCCGGCCAGCGGCGCTTTGCCGCGAAAATCCGCGTTGGAAACCGAGCCTTCCGCAACCGCGCCTACGTTCACCTTTGATCCGTCCACGCTCAAACTTTCATCACCGTTGCCGGCGATGATGCCCGCCACGTGCGTGCCGTGGCCATCGGTGTCCAGTCAAATCCCCGGGCGTCAGGCTTCTCACGCGCACCGGCGCACCGCCCTTGCCCGTTGCCGGACTGCCGCCGGTGGTGAAATCGAAGTGCGTTGCGTCCACGCCCGAATCATTCACCGCCACCAAGACGTTCGAGCCGTAAAGATCCATGTAATTCGCGCGCAGCAGCGTATTCGTCGCCAGGCCCAGCGTCACGCGCGCCAGATCATTCGCCTTCACCCGGCTGTGCGCCGATTCCAGGCGCTGCACGCCGGGCGCCTGCGCCAGCGCCGTCCAGTTCGCCGGGGCCAGCACGCGCACCACCGGGCCGAACGGCGACTGGTCGGTGCCGATGATTTTTGCGCCGAGCGCTTCCAACTGCTGCTCCGTCGCCCCGGCGTCCGCCGCGAACAAGCCCAGGTTCAATGCCGTGCCGGGCGGCAACGCCTGCTGCTCCACCGCCAGTCCGAGCAGCGACGGTTGCAGTTTGTAATACGGTTCGTAGGGCAGAACCGCCTGCGTCAGCGGATTCCCCGCCAGCTCATTGGCCGTGTCCGCCGGGGCGAGCACGAGATAGGCGTCGTTGGGGATGTAGGAAACGATTTGCGCGCCCGCGGCCGACAGCATCGCCCGAAACGCGTTGTCAATCGGCCCGCGCGCCTGCACGATGTATGCGCCCGGGTCGCCGTGCGATTGCAGGTTGTTGGGAATGGACAGATTCAGCGGGCGGGTGGTGTCAATCAGCGCGTTCTCCAGCAAAATCGCGTGGCGGTCGCCCGCCAACTGCTTGAGGGTCTTGCTCGTGTTGCTGAGGCGGTAGGCGAACGGGTTGGTTTTGGCTGAAGCTGCGCCGTTTGTGGCGGCGGCGGCCAAAACCCGCGGCGCGGCGACGGCTGCCGGCGCGGCAAATCTTTGGGGCGCGGACGGCTTCATCCGCGTCTTCGCGGAATGTTGCCAGAGGAGCCACGCGCCCGCCAGGCACAGCAGGCACGCCAAAATAAACCAACCAACGCGTACGCATAATTTTCAGTTAGTTAATGGTTGTCTCACACCGCCCGCATAAAAGCGAAGATAGAGGATGGAGGATTGAGGATGGCGCAGCGGCTCCAATCGTTTCGCGACCAGCTCCATCTTCAATCCTCCTTCTTCCATCCTCGTTTTCATAAATCGTCCATCCTCGTGCTTGCTTTGCGACGGTCACAGACCGCCGCTACGGCCATCCTCCATCTTCCATTCTCTATCTTCGTTTTCACAATCAGTCCGGCGGCAAAATGTTAAAGCTCTCAATCACGGCGTTGTTGTTCGTCACCATGGGCTGGCTGTACCAGAAGAGGTTGCCAGAGCCATCGTAGTTGGTGGCAATCCCATTCGTCACCGTGCTGTTAAAGCGCACGACGGCGCGGGTGGCGATTTCCGACACGATTTGATAGTTCGTGACCATGCCGAAATAAGGCCCGCCGGTGGTGTAAATCGAATCCGGCGCGGGCTTGAGCGCCTGGCCGTAGCAATAAATCACGTACCGCGGCGAACCGGAGCAGCGCAGCAGCGACATCATCTGCTGCGGCAGCCATTCGTACATCTCGTCGCTGATGCCATATTGCGATTGCGGATATTGCGGATACATCGCATTAGCCCCAAGATACAGAAATGGCGATTGCTCCGTAAGCGCCGGCACGCGCAAGATGTCGCCCGCGTGCGCGAAGGCGCCCAGCGGGAAGAGAGCGGTGTTCGTGCGGATGCCGTTGATGTTGGCGACCATCTGCCACAGCGGAGAATTTGTGCCATTCCCGCCGGCGGGATTGATGGTCATCCAGGTGGTGGTCGGACGCAAGGTGTAGGACGGAAGGGGAACGGGCGCGTTGTTGGACAGGACCACCATGCCGCTAAACAAGGCCGACCAGGCCGCCAGACCCGCCGCCGGGTCGGAACCGCCGGCGCCCTGGTTGACCGAAAGCGTGCCGCGCGTGGCATTGTCGTTGAACGCGGTGGTGAACAAATCAAACAACAGCCGGTCCTGCGTCGGCGCGGAATTAACGGCATCGAAGTATTGGCCATAAGTCAATTGCGTGTCGCCCGTCCATTGCGCCCAGGTGTTGGTGCCAACGTAGGCCCCATCCAGGATTACACCCATAATGTCCGACGCCTTGAGATACACCGTCTGCCAGGGCGTGCCGCGATGCACCCGGCCCAGCCAGCCCACCGTGGGAAATTTGTTCGCCGGGAAATCCCAGTTGTCCGGACACCAGATCAGCGGATCCTTGTAAGTCAGGTTGTACGCACTCTGATCCACACCGCTCAATTTAAGCATCTGCTGGTTTTGACCCCAGGGTTGAAACCGGTCGCCCGGTTTGTTCTGGGACGTGGTGGTCAACGACTTGGTCGGGTCATCATTCTGATTCCAGCCGATGACTCCCGGAATCACGTAATTCAAATCGCTCGCCAGATAATGCACCAGTGGATCATTCGCCTGCCACAGAATGTAATTATACACCGTCCGGGTGGGCGTGTAAGGAACCTGAACTCTGGCTTGTGCATTCGAATAGGTCTGGCTGTTATACGTAAACGTAGTATCTGGAGTAAAAAAGCCGGTAAAAAATTCCGACTCTGCTTGAGGGGTTGACGCCAGGGAAGCCGGCATGGTGGGGGGTCTGACCCAGGAATTTCCGGCAATTTTATTCGCATCCCCGTAATTTTCTGAAACTTCAAATTGATTGTACACACCGTACGTCATCGGGTTGGGGGCCTGATAGATATTGGCGCTCCATTGATAACGCTTCTGGGTCAGGTCGGGATAGTCCGGGTCGGCGAGCGCTTGATTCACGTTGGTAACGTCCAGCGGACCGCGCAACTGGACATAGTCAATCACGTGGTAGCGGGCGCCATCTGACTCCAAAATAAACGCCTGCAGGCTGTTGGTGGTCATCAATTCAAATTGCGGCAAAGGCGGCAGTTCGTACGGCGCTATGTTGGTTTCCCAACCCACTCCATTCGTATCCGGATAAAAACCCGCCGAATAGCCATTGGCGCCAAACCGATAAACCGATTCCGGAAGGAAGGCATAAGACCAGTTGGTATAATAAAATGAGCCGGCGAGTATATTGGGCTTATTCCCCGGCGCGGCCATCCCACGCGCCCCCCATTGCGATCCCGGCCAGGAATTGATGACAACGGCAGGAATGAAAAAGTTGGTATTGCCAAACCAGTTGTTCGCCCCATTGGTCAGGTTCATCTGAAGCGAGTCGGAAGCATAGACGGTCAGGGGCCGGGGATAATAGTTGGAATACGAATTCCAGAACGAGACGCCGATATTGTTCGTGATGCTCATCACATACATCTGGTTGGTGTCATATACTTTGTAATCCAACGACGACGAATTGGTGGATCTGCGGGTCACTTCCAACTTGCGCGTGACCTGCACCACCTCGCTCATGTAAAGCTGGTTGAAGTTCGGGAAGCCCTTCTTCACCCCGATGATCCACGGCACGCCATAGACGTTCACCGCCAGATTGGACACCACACCACCGGTACTGGAGAGGTTCGTCGTGGACAAGGTGAGGATGTCAACCGGCGGCGCGAGTTGCCAGTCGTTCAATGTCGAAGACAACATGACGTTCGTGTATCCGCTGATATAAACATTCGTGCCGTAGCCATTGGCATCCCGCGAAAAGAGCGGGCGGAAGACGGATGGATAATTATTCCCCATCGCCGCCGTGTTGTTCGTCGTGGCGTCGTAAATGTTGGCGGCAAGCTGGAGCAGGCGGTTGACGGCGGCGGAATAGACAAACTGGTTGCTCACCAACACCGGAATGCCCGGAATGACGCCGGGAGCCCCGCTCAAACCAAAGGCCGGATAGCCGGCCCACAAGGATGGATTTAGAGTCATCGGATAGAAATTGGTCACCGTATAGAACGTGGTGGCGAAGTTGGTCGGGTTGCTGTTGCGCCATTGGGCGGTGTAGGCGCGCAGCAGCCGGTCGGCGGCGTTGTTGAAAAACGCCAGCGGCGTCCAAGGAACAAAGTTGGTAGTGCTGGCAACGCCGGTGTTAGTCTGGACCGCAACATTATTAACAAAAATATACGGATCGAGATTGTCGTAATTGAGGTTCATCTTGCCGGCATCCGGCGTGGAATCGGTGCCCAGTTGCGAGAGCAACCGGTAAAACGTGTAGCGGTCGTAGGTGGAATTGTTCGTGCCGGCATTGAGCAATCGCTGGCTGAAATCATTGCCGGCTGTCATCTGAGCAGACGACAAACCCTTTGCGGTCTTGCTCGTATCAAACAATTCCTGATGGGTGAAGAAATGATTCGTGTTGTCGGCGCCGGCCCAGTGCTTGGAAGGATCGTCATTCGCCGGACTGGGAATGTCGCCAGGCAACCAAAGGTTGGTTTGCAGCGGCCCATCGCTGTAACCATCAATATTGTCGTATATGAAAGCAAGATACCCGGGGCCGTAGAGCGGACCGCCATACAAATTGTCCACTGAGGCAAGGGTGGTGTAATCGTTGTTGTAGCGGTAGGCCAGCAGCGCGCGGGCATCGTCAAAGGCAATGCCTTGATTCACGTTGGGCTCATATTGATAGTAATAGTAGGTGTTGTCAGGCGGAGGCGTTGGAAGCCAGACATCGGAATTCAAGCCGGCGAGAAACGCCGCGAGATTGATTTCCCACGAACCAACCCCCTCGTTGCGGAAATAAGTATCACCGGCAGGCGGGGAGTTGATACTAGAATCGGCTTTGTTGTTTTCATCAAAAACCTGGTTGTGAATGGCGTTCAAATCGAGCGTGTTGCCGACGGGCACGGCGATGTAGGCGAAACGCGCCACAAACGGATTGTTCGGCCCATAAGGCTGGTCAGGCCGCTGCAAAATGCCAATCCATTCCGGGTCGCCAACTTGTAAAACAAGCGGATTGCCTGAACCATCAAAAATCACGTTTCCGTTTTTGTCCAAATTCGCCACCCAGCCGTTGGTGTCGAACCGTCCGTTGCGGTTCAAATCGAGGTAGTACCGGAAGTCGGGCGGCAGCAATGAATTCGTCGGGTTGGGAATGAAGACCGGCGGGCGCGGGCTGTACCACAAATTGGCAAGATTTTGCAGGAAGTCAGCAGGGCTTAACGGATTGCCATTCGAGTATTGATAGCTGACGTTGCTGAAATTCGTGTAATCCGCCGGGTCGGTTTGAAAACCGGCGGCGTTGATGTAATTGGTGGAGACGAGCAGGCCGAAGTTGAAAGGGTTGGGATTGTTGGTGCCCAAGAGGTTGGCGATGACCTTCGCCTCGGCGCTGGCCAGCGCGGCGTCGGCGGCCAGCCGCGCGCTCGTGGTGTCGGTGACGGTGGTGACCGCGCCGCGTTCGCGGCGGCTCAGGGCCAGGAAGGCGATGGCCATGAACGTCACCACGCCGAGCAGGATGATGGTGATGATGAGCGCCACTCCGTGGCGGGAAGGCTGAAGGCTGAAGGCTGAAGGCTGAAGGCCGGAGTCAGGATTGTCAATTCCACCCAGGAAAGTATCACGACCGCCCTCGCCCCGGCCCTCTCCCCGGGGAGCGGGGAAATCATCGCCGATCGGTTGGCGGAACGAACACCGTTTGAAATTTCATCGGTCGCACATTGCTGTTCCCTGCCCATGAACCTTGTAGCAGCGGACGTGAGTCCGCTCCATCTAATCCCAAACAATGTCAGAGCCGACTCGCGTCGGCTGCTACGGTTCAAGGGTGCGATGCGCGTATTTGTTCGGGGGATTCTCTCCTGGGGAAGAGGGTCAGGGTGAGGGCGGACGTCCCGCAACTGGCAGAAAGGCTTTTCAACGCAGCGGCGCGGAGAGGCGGAAGGCCGCGGAGAAAAATTCGCCTTCACATCGCTTTGCGTTCTTCGCGTTCTCCGTGTCTCTGCGTTGAAGTCTTTTATTTTCATTGTTGATAGGCCGAGGGGTCAGCGTTGCGGATCCAGACGCGCTGGCGGAAGACGTGCACCTGGCCGGCGCGGCCGGCGAGGTAATTGGATTGGGCCCAAACGGGCGGCAGATTGGGCAGCGACTCCGCCCGCTGAATGGCGCGGTCTTCAAGCACGCCCAGATGAATTTCCACCGACGCCGGCAGCGTGTTGCTGAACATGTAACAGCCAGCCTCGCCGCAGCGCGGCGACCAGAAAACCAGGGCGTTTCGGTAGGCGATGTCGTTTGATCCGCCGTAATATACGGGATTGTTCGTCATCCAAAAGCCGTTGGGGTCGTAGGCGCGCACGCGCAAATCCAACACGCCGTCCAGCAAATGGCTCATGCTGGGATTGTTTGGCGAAATCGGGAGACCGGTATAGGCGGGGAGGTTGGTGTAAAAAATGTTGAACAGCGCCGTCGGGTCGGCGGTCTGCGCGTTTGTGCTCAGGGTAAAGCGGTAAAGCGGATTGAAGTAATTCGGCGAGAGGGTGTCCACCACGTAACCGACGCCCGTCCAGGTGGTGTTCTGGCGCGTGAGAATGAAGAAAGTTTCCAGCACGTTGGTGCGCTGATAACCGCTGCCGGCCAGCGATTGCAGCAGCGGCGCGGAGTTGGACTGAAACTGCCATTGGTTGGTATTGACCCAAAAATTCACCGCGCCATTGCTGACGCCATACGACGGGGTCATCGCCTCCAAATCGCTTTTGATCATGCCCATGGCCGAGCGGCCGCCTTCCAGCACGTCGGACTGCGTGAGGCTGGCGCGGAACGCGGTCTGCGTGCCGTTGAACACCGCCATCAACGCCAGAATGATGAACGACATCAGCACCACCACCACGAGAATTTCAATCAAAGTGAAGGCGCGGGAAGGACGAAGTGCGAAGTGCGAAGTGCGAAGTGAGACGGCAGGGCGCGTCACTCCGTGCGCGCCGCCACTGACTTGCGAACGGGTGCAACCCGGTACTGCCGCCGACTCCCTTTCCATGAACCTCGTAGCAGCGGACGTGAGTCCGCTCCATCTTATCCAAAGCAAGGTCAGAGCCGACTCACGTCGGCTGCTACGGGTCAAGGGCGCAAGGCGCGCGCTTGCGGGGTTTGATATATGGGATTTCAGTTTCACTGCGCGTTGTTAAAGGATTGGGGCTGGTAAAAATACAAACTGGGGTTGGCGGGATTTTGGGCCAGTTTTCCCGCCACCATCGTGCGGTAGGTCTGGCGGCTGGGCCCCACCCCGCCATTGGCCAGTTGCGGCCAGAGAAACGTCAGCCGCAATTCGTGTATATTGGGCGTCGTATTCAACGTGTAAGGTTTTGGATACTGCCATTTGGGGGATACGCCTGGAATTTCGGTCGCCACGGCGGTTTCTCCCGGAGGTAAGGACCAGAAAACCCAGTCGGAAAAAACACACTTTGGACCAGTGTAGGTTATGGGTTGCCAGGGAAAACACCCGTTGAAGTTCAGATTGGGATCCGCGGCCACCGGCGCGTTGACGCACAGGACGCGGTAGCCAAAGGAATCGCCTTGAATGATTTGATTGTCCTGCGGCGGTTTTTCCACCGCCGGCCCGCTGATGGAACGGACGTAAGCGACGATGTGATTGCTGATTCCTCCGTAGATGATGGTTGGAACAATCAGGCCGTTGGCCATTGTAAATTCCGGCGTGCTCAACAGGCCGACGATGTTCGTGCCGTTGTTAATGAGAAGTTGCGGCGTCGTCGCCGCGAAGGCCCCGCCATTCACCGACACCGTCGAAAGGGTGGCCGTATAACCGTTCACACCATTGGAAATCACCACCAAGCTGGAGTCATATGCCGTCCAATAATTCGTGATGGCATAGACGTAATGGGTCAGGTCGTCCAGGCCCTGCGCGCCGTTGCGGATGGCTTCGAGGAACTCGGTGGCGTCCTGGTTGATGATGGTTTCCTCGCGGTTGTCGCGCTGGGTGTTCATGCCAATGGGCAGGACGCCGATGATGGCGATGAGGGCGAAGCCGATGATGGCCAAACAGATGGCAATCTCGACCATCGTGAAGCCGGATTGGAGCGCGGACAGCTTGTCCGCGGGTTGTTGGAGTTCAGGCTTCAGCCTGCGCCCGGCGAACAAGCTAAAGCTTGAACTCCAACACGGGCTGGCAGCCTGCGCTCCCGTTCGGATCCCGAAGGTTGCGGCGTCGTTGGAAAATGTCGTGGGGATTTTCATCGCATCTTCTGGAATTCCAGGACCGCGCGGCCCGTCAGCCGGTCAATGTGGACAATATTGTAGGAGGAATTGGTGCTGTTGCCGGGCGGCATTTCCAGGACGTCCAGCGGGGCCAGTTGCAGCGCCCGGGTGGACGGGTCCCGGGCCAGGGAAATGCTGCCTTTGGCCAGCGGGATGTATTCGTCCAGGCTGGCAACGTTATACCCGTCCACCGTCAACTGGCCAAGATAGTTGAACGCGATGTAAGGCAGGTAAGGCAGATCAGCGGTCGAAGCCGCGTTGGTTTCCACGGGAAACGGAATGGTGTTGGTGACGTTGAAACCGTAAATGTTATACGCCGCGCCGGAGATGAAATCGTTGATGGTGTAATATTGGGACGGTGAATTGGTGAATTTGGCCACGGCAATGAACGCGCCCTCGGGCAAATCCTGCCACGGCGCGAGATAATGCCATTGATGATTGCCCGGCTGGTCGCCCATCGCGCCATACGCCATGAAGGTAAAACCGGTCAGTTGCTTGTCACAGAGATTGGTGACGGCGGTTTGCGCCGCCGGGGTCAGATTTTGAAACCACGAATTATTGGGCGCGGCGTTTCCGGAGGCATCAGACCAAAAATTCGTCGGGATGAAAACCATATAGACGGTGGTGCGCTGGCTGATGGCGAGCTGGCGGGCGCGGGCGACGCCGTCGAGCAACTGGCGCGAGGCGCTGATGGTGGCGTCGGATTTGCTCCAACTCTTGAGCGCCGGCATGGTCAGGTAGGCGAGAATGCCGAGGATGGAAATGACCACCAGCAGCTCGACGAGGGTGAAGGCGGGGCGGGAAGAATCAAAACATCCAACATCGAACATCCAACGCCGAACATCGAATGAAAAGCGGCCCGCCCGAACCCATTGGATGTTCGATGTTCGATGTTGAATGTTCGATGTTCGTTTTATTTTCATTTTACTGCCAGCTAATGATGTTGTCCTTGTTGACGCCGGAGTTCGCGGGCGCCGTTGGATCAATTTGGCCGTCCGGCCCGGCGGACCAGACCATGACCTTGCCGTGATAGCGGTAATTGTTTTGAATGGTGCCAGTGGTGTCCGGATTGATCAGGCCGTTGATGCCGGAAGTCGGATTGGAAGGAGGAGACGTGGAAGACACCGCGGTCAAACTGTAAAACGCGTCCTGGCATTGCTCGTCGTAATTCAAATCCATGCTGATGACGTAGGGATTGCCCCACGGGTCGCGATAAACCAGGTCGTTGCCGACGCCGGGCACCGGGAGGCCTTTCTGCGACGGATCCCAGCCCGACATTTTGGCATTCAGAAAAAGGGTCTGCTGCGGATTTTTGACGTAATTCAAGTTTGCCGTCGGGCCGCCGGCGGGACTGGTGCTGAAATTCATCAAGATGGCGATGACTTCGGCGTTGGGCAGAATCGAGTTGTTTGCGGTTACGAAGGTACCCACAGTCATGGTTCCCCCGCCGGGAATTTGAAACACACCGCCATAAGTGAAATCCGGATCAAGGCCGGCCTGCGCATTCTGCAAGGCTTGGTTTTGCGCCGCAGCGGAAACCGGAAAGCGGCCATAGATGGAGTCGTATCGCTGGATGGCGGTGATAATCTGGCTGATTTCCGACGCCGCCTGCTTTTTCCGCACGGTGTTTGGGGAAGCCGCCAATACGGCCAACAGCATCGCCGCCAGCATGGCGATGATGGCGATGACCGTCAGCATCTCGACGAGCGTGAAGGCGGGGCGGGAAGAATCAAAACATCCAACATCGAACATCCAACGCCGAACATCGAATGAAAAGCGGCCCGCCCGAACCCATTGGATGTTCGATGTTCGATGTTGAATGTTCGATGTTCGTTTTATTTTCATTTTACTGCCAGCTAATGATGTTGTCCTTGTTGACGCCGGAGTTCGCGGGCGCCGTCGGATCAATTTGGCCATCCGGCCCGGCGGACCAGACCATGACCTTGCCGTGATAGCGGTAATTGTTTTGAATGGTGCCAGTGGTGTCCGGATTGATCAGGCCGTTGATGCCGGAAGTCGGATTGGAAGGAGGAGACGTGGAAGACACCGCGGTCAAACTGTAAAACGCGTCCTGGCATTGCTCGTCGTAATTCAAATCCATGCTGATGACGTAGGGATTGCCCCACGGGTCGCGATACACCAGATCGTTGCCGACGCCGGGCACCGGGAGGCCCTTTTGCGACGGGTCCCAGCCCGACATTTTGGCATTCAGGAAAAGCGTCTGCTGCGGGTTTTTCTGGTAGTTGGTGTTGATGGTCATGCCGGTTCCGTTGGGGTAGTTGGTGTAATTCATCAGGATGGCGATGACTTCACAGTTGCTCATGGAATAGTTGGCATCGAGCAAATTGCAAGGTTGCGCGGGTGCGGCGGGAGTCTGGAAAACCGCGCCGTAGGTGAAATCGCCGTTGCCCTTGGCGGCGGCCGCCTGCGCATCGCTCGAAACCGGAAAGCGGCCATAGACGGAATCGTATTGCTGGATGGCGCCGACAATCTGGCCGATTTCCAGCGCCGCCTGTTTTTTCTGCGCGGCTTTTCTGGCGCCCGCCAACACGGGCAGCAGCAGCGCCGCCAGAATGGCGATGATGGCGATGACAATCAGCATTTCGACGAGGGTGAAAGCGGAAACGTGAGGCCTGAAACGTGAAACGTGAGGCGTGACCGGCGTCTTCTCCCTCTCCGCGCCCAGCGGGGAGAGGGTCGGGGTGAGGTGTCCAAAATCCAATGGGGGCGAGTGACGGGAACACTCCATGTTTGCCGTCTTGTCGCTTTTTTTAATGATGGTGTTCATAGGTTTTAAAAATAAACCGGGTTGCGGAACTTTGGAGAAAGGGCGGACGGCAGGATTGAATCCAGCGCCCCGGACAGCGAGCGGATGCGGGCGGGAGCGCGGCGTTCACGCCGCTTTGATGCCCGATTCGAGAGCGGGCCGGACTTTTGCAGCATCCGGTTATTGCGGACGATGAGGGGGTCTGAAGCCCGCGCTCCTTTGCTCATTTTCGGCGCTCCGGCCGCCTCCGGGTTCCGCACCACGATGGGCGGCGACCACACACAATCGCGCCATTCAACCGCGATGGTGTTTTCGCGGCGGCGGGGTTGGGATGAGGGCGTGGCGCACATATAATAATCAAGGCAGCGGGCTGTCCGTCCGCACCTGTTTGCTCCAGTTGCAGACGAGGTTGGTTTTGCCGGAAATCCGAAGCTGAACCCACAAATCATAGGAGCCGGGATTGTTGGTGGGATTCGGACGAATTGTAGCGCCAAGGATTCAGGTTCTGCGGCCCAACGGCTGGTAAATGGCGTCCGGCCCGCCGACCGGCAGATGAGCAGGTCTACCGGCACATTGTTGTTCGTAATTGCAGCAAACCTGGTTCGGTTTCAAGTCCGGGAGAAAATCTTTGGCCACCGTGGCATCCTCGCCACCTCCTGCTTGCTGCAGTTCATGAAACCGCCCACGCCGAAGGCCTGGCTTACGTATCTATTGGCAGTTGCCCCGACAAATCCAGGCCGCTGACCATCCAAAGGGTGGTAGTTGGACGGCTGTAGCCGCGGCGTTGTTGGTCGTTCCCACCAGTTCATAGTAGAGCTGGTTGATCAGGGCTTGATTGGCCGAGTTTGTAAGATGATTGTCCGGCGGATAAAAACCGTAGGCGGCCTTGTAGCGGTCAATGGCCGTCTCCAGCTTCGCCATCTCCGCCTGGGCGTTATAGATATATTGGTGCTTTTTTACCGCGCCCGCCACCGGCAGCAGCAGCGCGGCCAGCGCGGCCATGATGGCGATGACGACGAGCAGTTCGATGAGAGTAAAGGCGGAAGCGTGACGCGTGACCGGCGTCTTCTCCCTCTCCGCGCCCAGCGGGGAGAGGGTCGGGGTGAGGTGTCCAAAATCCAATGGTGAAGTGTGACACGAACGCGCCGCGCCATCGGGCTGGCCCTCGACTCTCGACTCTCGACTCTCGACTGTCTGATATTTTTTCATGTCAATTTATTTTTCGCGCAATTCATCTTCCATGCGTTCGCTGAGCCATTGTTTGATCATGCTCTGATAATTCAAAAACCGCGACCGGGCGAGCCGCTTGATCCGCGCCAGCATCCGCGGGTCAATCCGCAGCGTGATGGTGATGGACTCGGCGGCTTCGGCGCTGCCGGCCGTGGCCACTTCCATCAGGCGCAGGTCCGGCCGGTTCTCCACCCAAAAATCCGCCTCGGCCTCTTCGGTGTCGAACATCGGCACCTCTTCCCAATTGGCAAAAGTTCGCATTGCAATTTGTAGTCATCGATTTTCACGTTTCGACGTCTTCTGCACACCTCATGTTTCAACTCAAAATTCAACACTCACGTTTCACTTCTCCCCGCGTCAGCGTCTGGTCCATTTTCCGCTGATAAAAAAACCGCTCTTCCGGCTCAAACACGCGGGCAAACAAAACCCGGATCAACCGTCCGTTGGTCCGATACACGCTGAAAACTCCCACGCCGCCCGCCGACATGCCCAGGTTGAAAAAGCGCGCCTGCACGCTGAACCGCGGCGAGTCCGGCAGCAGCCGGACGGCAAACGCATCCTCAAAGGACTCTTCAATTTCCCGCTGAGTCAAAGAACCATCCAACTCAAAGGGCGGATTATTCCAATCGAACTCCATAGCGAGTTAATTGTAAATAGAACGCCCATGCAATGTCTTTACAATGTATTTACACATAAGCGCTTCAGTTGTCAACTGTTTTTTTGCCGTTTAGAAACAAAAATTTACCGGGATGGCCGTCGGATCTACTGGTTGCCGCCGCCTTCGCCACCGCTCAGGTTGTGTGATCATGGCAATCAGCGGCAGGAACATGGCAATCACGATGCTGCCGACGATGCCCGCCAGAAACACGATCATGATCGGCTCCAAAAGCGAGGTCATGGACGCCACGGCGTTGTCCACTTCATCGTCGTAATTGTCGGCAATTCTCAGGAGCATTTCGGGCAGGGCGCCGGTTTGTTCGCCGACATCCACCATGCTGACGACCATGGGCGGGAAAACGCCGGAGGCCTCGAGCGGCGAGGTGATGGTTTCGCCTTCCTTGACGCTTTCATGCACCTGGCTGATGGCGTTGCTGATGATGACGTTGCCGGCGGTTTCCTTGACAATGGTCAACGCCTGCAAGATGGGAACGCCGCTGCTGACGAGCGTGCCCAGCGTGCGGGTGAAACGGGAGATGGCCACCTTGCTGACGACCGCGCCAAACGGCGGCATCTTGAGTTTGAATTTGTCCCACAGGATGCGGCCCGACTTTCGTTTTGATGGCCAACAGGAACAACACCACCAACACCGCCAGCGCGCCCAGCGTTGGCAGAATGTGGTATCGGACGGCGTCACTGATCGCCAGCACGAACACGGTGAAACCCGGCAGCTTGACGCCCATGCCGGCGAAAACTTCCTTGAACCTGGGAATGACAAAGATCAGCAACAACCCAGGATGCCCACCGCCACGACCAGCACCGCGATGGGATAAAACAGCGCGGACTTGACCTTGCCCTTGATCTTCTGCGCTTTTTCGGAAAATTCCGCCAGGCGTTTCAACACCACCTCCAGCACGCCGCCCAGTTCGCCCGCCTTGACCATGTTCACGAACAAACGGTTGAACACCTTGGGATGCTGCGCCAGCGCCTCGGAAAACGTGCTGCCCCCTTCGATGGACATCGCCAGTTCGCCGAGAATTTTTCTGAGCGTGCTGTTGCGTTCCTGCTTTTCCAGCACGCGCAGCCCGCGCAGGAGCGGCAGACCCGCGTCCACCAGCGTGGCCAGTTGCCGGGTGAAGGTCGTCAGCACCTTGGGTTTGACCTTGCCGCCCAGGCCGGGGATTTTGATGTTGATCTGCATGTCCAGCTTGCCGCCGCGCTTTTTGCCGTGGGCGGCGGGCTTGGACTTCTGTTTGGCCGCCTTTTTTTCCTGGACTTTTTCGGTCTCGATGATTTTGGTGGGGAACAATTCCATGTCCTTCACGCGCCCGATGGCCTCGTTCTGGCTGGCGGCTTCGACCGTGCCCTTGGTTTCCTTGCCCTTTTGGTCCAACGCCACGTAATCGTATTTTGGCATAGCAGATTGGTTCGGCCCCGAACGCGTCCGGGGTCAGGTGTATTTGACGACTTCCTCGATAGTGGTATCACCTTCAAAGATGCTGCGCAAGCCGTCATCGCGCAGCGACACCATGCCCAGCTCGGCCGCCTTTTGCCGCAAGACGATCGTCGGCGCGCGCTCGTTGATCAACACCCGGATCGCCTCGCTGATGATGAGCAGCTCAAAAATGCCTTTCCGGCCCTTGTAGCCGGTGTCGTTGCACGTCGAGCAGCCGCGGCCGTAATGAAAGACCTTGTCGCCCAGATCGTGCGGCGAAAGATTCAACAGGGCCAGTTGCTCCTCCGTCGGCTCGAACGGCGTCCGGCAATTCTTGCAAATGGTCCGCACCAGCCGTTGCGCCAGCACGGCCATCAGCGTGGAGGAAATCAAAAACGGCTCCACGCCCATGTCAATCAGGCGCGTCACCGCGCCGGTGGAGTCATTGGTGTGCAGCGTGCTCAACACCAGATGGCCCGTCAGCGACGCCTGAATGGAAATTTGCGCCGTTTCCAAATCGCGCATTTCCCCCACCATGATGATGTCCGGGTCCTGGCGCAAAAACGACCGCAGCGCCTTGCCAAACGTCATCCCCACGCTTTCGTTGATGGCGACCTGCATGATGCCTTCGATGTCGTATTCGACGGGATCCTCGGCGGTGAGCAATTTGGAATCAATCGTGTTGACCCGCCGCATGCAGGAATACAGCGTTGTCGTTTTGCCCGAGCCGGTCGGCCCCGTCACGATCAGAATGCCGTTGGGCCGCAGAATCGCCTCGGTCACATAGTCATGCAGGTATTTGGGAAATCCCAGCGTGTCGAGGTCCAGATTGACCGCCGCCCGGTCCAGCACGCGCAACACGACGGATTCGCCAAACTGCGTCGGGAGCGTGGACACGCGGAGGTCCACCTCGCGGCCGCCCACCTTGTGAGTGATGCGCCCGTCCTGCGGCATCCGCCGTTCGGATATGTTCAGGTTCGACATGACCTTCAGGCGCGAGATCACCGGCAGCGCCAGGTGCTTCGGCGGCGGCGACATCTCGTACAGCGCGCCGTCCACGCGGTAGCGGATGTGAAACTCGGTTTCAAACGGCTCGAAATGAATGTCGCTCGCGCGGTCCTGGATGGCCTGTTGCAAAACCAGGTTGACGAACTTCACGATGGGCACTTCGTTGGCCAGCGCCTCGGCGGCCTTCGCGTCCTCGCCCGCCTCGCTGACCTCGCGCGCGATCTCCGCGTCGGAACCGAGTTCCGTGAGAATTTTTGAAAAATCCTCGGTTTCCTCCTGGCCGTAGTAACGGTCAACCGCCTTGTCAATTTCATTGGGATCGGCCACGACCACCTGCACCTCGCGCTTGCTGGCAAAACCAACTTCATCGGCGTGCGCCGGATCGAGCGGATTGGCCAGCGCAACCTGCAGCGTCCCGTTCTTCAACGCCACCGGCATGCAATGATACATCCGCGCGACGTTGCCGGGGATCGTCTTCAATAGGTCGGGCGAATACTCGCGGTCGCGCAGCGAAACGACTTCCGTGCCCAGACTGCCGGCCATCACGTGCAGGATGTCGTCGAGCTTCATGATCCCGAAATCCTGCAGAAGCTGGATCACCGGCGCGCCGCTGCGCTTGAATTCGGCGGCGACTTCCTCGTATTGCAGGTCATCTACCAGCCCCTGATCTTTGACGAGGGACAACAATGGGTTTAAAATCTCTTCGGCCATGTTACAAAATCATCGGGCTTTGCCGGCGTCCGCGCCGCCGCCGGCCTGGGCCAGTTCCAGTTCCTGCAATTTCTGCTGCACCGTCGTCGGGTCTTGCGCCTTGGTGATCACTTCTTCGCGCGCAATCATCCCCGCCTGGTATCGTTCCAGCAGAAAACTGTCGAGCGTCACCATGCCGAATTTCGCGCCGGTTTGTATGTCCGAATTGAGCCGGAACGTTTTATTGTCGCGAATCAACGCGGAAATGGACGGCGTGTTGACCATGATTTCAAACACCGCCGTGCGCCCCGGCTTGTCCACGCGCGGAATCAGCAACTGTGAAATCACCGCCTGCAACACCGTCGAAAGCTGAATGCGAATCTGCTCCTGCTGCTGGTTCGGGAAGGCGTTGATGACGCGGTCAATCGTCTTGGCCGCGCCGGTCGTGTGCAGGGTGCCGAAGACCAGGTGGCCCGTTTCCGACGCCGTGATGGCCGCGTCAATGGTCTCCAGGTCGCGCATTTCGCCCACCAGCACCACGTCCGGGTCCATGCGCAGCGCGCGCCGCAAGCCTTCCGCGAAATTCGGCACGTCCACGCCGATTTCGCGCTGCGTGATCAGCGCCTTCTTGTGTTTGTGATAGTACTCGATCGGGTCTTCGATGGTGATGATGTGCGCCTCTTCGCGCTCTTCGTTGATGATGTTGATCATCGAAGCGAGCGTGGTCGTCTTGCCGCACCCGGTGGGTCCGGTCACCAGCACCAGCCCGCGCGGTTTGTAGAGCAGTTCCTTGGCGCTCGGCGGAATGCCGATTTCCTCCATCGTCAGCAATTTGCTCGGAATCTGCCGGAGCACGATGCCGAAGTTGCCCTTTTCCTTGAAGACCGCGACGCGGAACCGCGCCACGTCGCCAAAGGCAAAACCGAAGTCCGCCCCGCCGCGCTCGCGCACGCTCTGGATGTGTTCCTCCGACGTGATGCTGCGCATCAATTCCTCGGTATCCTCCGGCTTGAGCGGCGGGCCTTCCACGCGGTGCAGAATGCCATGCACGCGGATCACCGGCGGCGCGGCCACGCGAATATGCAGGTCGGACGCGCCTTCGGCCACGACCAACTGCAGCAAATCAGACATCGAATAGGACATATAATTTCAAATGCGGAATGAAGAATGCAGAATGAAGAAACCGGCTTCCCCGGCTGTATCTGGTTGTAATTCAGCGTTCTTCATTCTCTCTCAGCCTTTCCACTACGATTCGTCGCCAACCGTCGCGCGAATGACCTCCTCCGCCGTCGTGAGGCCGGCGAGCACCTTGCGGATGCCGTCCTCGCGCAGGGTGCGCATGCCCATTTCCCGGGCGTGCGCGCGCAAAACCGAGGCGGTCGCCTTGTCGTAAATCAATTTCCGCGTTTCGTCGTCAATGACGAAGATTTCAAAGATGCCAAAACGGCCGCGGCAGCCCGTGTTCGTGCAATCGTTGCAACCGCGGCCCTTCTGGAGCGTGGCGTTTTGCAGACTTTCCGGCGTGAGGCTCAAGGCGTGGATTTCACCCTCCGTGGGCTGATACGGTTGCGCGCACTTTTTGCAGACTTTCCGCACGAGCCGCTGCGCCATGAGACAACGCGTGGACGACGCGACCAGAAAGGGTTTGACCCCGATGTCCATGAGCCGGGTGACGGCGCTCGGCGCGTCGTTCGTGTGCAGCGTGGAAAAGACCAGATGGCCGGTGAGCGACGCGTTGATGGCGATGCTCGCGGTTTCCAGGTCGCGAATTTCCCCGATCATCACGATGTTCGGCGCCTGGCGGAGGATCGAGCGCAGGGCCGCGGCGAACGTCAGCCCCACCGTCTCGTTCACCTGCACCTGGTTGATGCCGGCCAGAATATATTCCACCGGGTCCTCGACGGTGATGATTTTGCGGTCCGGCCGGTTGATGAAGTGCAAACAGGAATACAGCGTCGTCGTCTTGCCGGAACCCGTCGGGCCGGTGACGAGCAAAATGCCGTCGGGCAGGCTGATGATCCGTTCGAACAACTGCTGGTCGTCCGTGAAAAACCCGAGTTCCGGCAGGCCCAGTTTCAAGCCTTCCTTGTCGAGAATACGCATCACGATGCTTTCGCCGTGATTCGTCGGCAGGCACGACACGCGGAGGTCAATCAGCTTGCTGCCCACTTTCGACTGGATGCGGCCGTCCTGCGGGATGCGATGCTCGGAGATGGACATGTTCGACTGGATCTTCAGCCGCGTGATGATGGCCGACTGCAGGCGCTTGTGCGGCGCCTTCATTTCCTGCATCACGCCGTCAACCCGGTAGCGCAGCCGGAATTTTTTTGCCAGCGGTTCCAGGTGGATGTCCGACGCGCGCATCTTGAAGGCGTCCGTGATGATTTGATTCACCAGCCGGATGAGCGGCGCGTCCGCGTCCACCGACCCGCCGTCGTCCCCCAGTTCGCCGAGGACGGGCATTTCGACTTCGCTTTGGGTGAGCTCCTGAATGGCCTTGTCCACCACCGTGTCGCCCCGGCCGCCGTAATAGCGGTTGAGCGCGGCTTCGATGTCCGGCTCCGACGCCACGCGCAATTCGACTTCCGCGTTGAGCAGATGCGTCAGCGAGTCAATCGTGTTCAGGTCGGACGGATCGGCGATGGCGATGGCGACCTTGTTGTCGTTTTTGAAGACGGGAATGACGCGGTATTTTTTGGCGATGTGGCGCGGAATGATGGAAATGACCTCGTCGGGAATTTTTATTCCGCTGAGTTGAATCACCTCCGCGCCGAACTGCGCGGCCTTGGCCTGCGTGACGTCCGCCGGGCGGATGATCTTGTTGGCCAGCAACAAATCCACCACGCCCACGTTGGAAGCCCGGGCTTCCGCGCGCGTTTTGGCGACCTGTTCGGCGTTTGTCAGGCCGAGGTCCACCAACATGTCCACCAGATAGTCGTCTTGTTCAGCCACAATGTTTTTGCATTACACGATAGCACAACCGCCCGCAAAATGCAGACGGATAGCATATTCGCCTGCAACCCCCAATGTCAATGCGGACTATAATTCTCTGTCAAAATTTTATTTCGCTCCGCCGTCGGGCATCGTTGTTTTCAACCGCCGGGGTTGGCGCTCTCCAGACCGCGCCGTCACCATTCCCCATGCTGTTGGACACGGCAAGGTGTCCGGGCGCACGCACAATTTTGAGCCCGAACTTCGAAGTTGCCGGTGGTGGCGGCGCGGACGATACCCTGTCGGAGTGCGCCCGTTCCCGGGCGCAGCAACTGGCTTCCTTCCAGCCACGGAACATTTCTCAACCGCCAGCTCATCCCACTTTGCTGCGGCCGGGACGGCCGCACTCCGCCAACACAGAAATTCAACTTCGGAGTTCGAGTTGGGCGCGCCGCGAAAGGGTTGCGCACGGGGGCCGGCTGCCGCTCCCGCGCTTCACGGCGAGCGAAGGCGGTAGAAACGAACGGGGTAATTCGTCCAGTCAGGATCGCTGAAATAACATGAGCCGCCGGTCAGGGTGTTGGTTTGCAGCGGAACCCAGGTGGGATTGGCCAGAGAACTGGCTTCCACCACGACGACCAAGTTGCTGTTCCCGGTGATGGTGAACCCAAAACAGTTTGTCCGCACGCCAAAACTCGCGTCGCTGGTCTGCGCCTGCGGGTTCCACAGCACCGTCGGAACACCAGTCAACTGGGCAAATTCCTCCCAGCCCGTGGTCCCCGGCAAATAATAGACGGTCGCACTGGTGTGCCAAAATTCACAGTTGAACTTCAAACCACTGGGGAGCATTGCCTTGGAAATAGACCCCCTTCAGATTGGTACAGCCAAGGAACGCACAGTACCCGATGCTGGTGACGCTATTGGGGATCGTCACGCTGGTCAGGCTGGTACAGGAAAGGAACGTCAGTTCCCGATGTTGGTGACGCTGTTGGGGATTATGACGCTGCTCAGGCTGGGGCAGTTATAAGAACGCTTGTTCGCCGATGCTGGTGACGCTGTTGGGATCGTGATGCTGGTCAGGCCGGGGCAATCATAGAACGCCTCGTCCCCGATGCTGGTGACGCTGTTGCAGATCGTGAAGCTGTTGCCGATTGTAACGCTGCTCAGGCTGAGGCAGAATGAGAACGCATTGTCCCCGATGTATGTGACGCTGTTGGGGATCGTGACGCTGTTCAAGTCGAGGCAGTCAAAGAACACCCAGTCCCCGATACTGGTGACGCTGTTGGGGATCGTGACGCCGCTTAGGCTGATGCAGAATGAGAACGCCCAGTCCCCGATGCTGATGACGTTGTTGCCGATCATGACGTTGGTCAGGCTGGTACACGTTTCAAACGCATCGTCCCCGATGCTGATGACGTTGTTGCCGATCGTGACACTGCTCAGATTGGTGCAGGAAAAGAATGATCCATCCCCGAGGCTGTTGACGGGCAGGCCATTGATCGTGTCCGGGATGGTCACATCACCGCCGGAACCGGTGTAGCCAGTGATGGTGATAGTGCCGTTATTCGTAGTGTAAGTGAATTGAATCCAGAGCGCCGTCGGACGACCGCCGAACTTCGTGCCCCAGCCCGTAGTCCCCGGCAGGTAATAGACGGTCGCATTGGTGTCCCTAAGAAAACGCAGTTGAATCAGCACTGGGGGCGTTACCTTGGAAATAGACTGCCGTTAGGCTGGTGCAATAACCGAACACTTCGTTTCCAAGGCTGATGACGCTGTTGGGGATCGTGACGCTGGTCAGGCTGGTGCAGTCACCGAACGCACAGAGTCCGATGCTGGTGACGCGGGCACCAATCGTGACACTGCTTAGGCCAGAACATTGACAGAACGCATAGTCCCCGATGCTGGTGACGCTGTTGGGGATCGTGACGCTGGTTAGGCTGTAGCAGCAAAAAAACGCCGCTTCCTCGATGTTGGTGACGCTGTTACCAATCATAACATTGGTCAAGTTAGTGCAGTTAACGAACGTATTGTCCCCGATGCTGGTAACGTTATTGCCAATCGTGACGCTGGTCAGACTGGTACAGTCATCGAACGCCTCGTCCCCGATATTGGTAACGCTATTGGGGATCGTGACACTGCTCAGGCTGGTACAGCCGGCAAACGCTACATCCCCTATGTTGATAACGCCGTTGCGGATCGTGACGCTGGTCAGGCTGGTGCAGTCAGCGAACGCACCCTGCCCGATGCTGGTGAAGCTGTTGCTGATCGTAACGCCGTTGCCAATCGTGACGCTGATCAGGTTGGTGCATTCAGAGAACGCCTCCTCCCCGATGCTGATGACGCTGTTGGGGATCGTGACGCTGGTCAGGCTGGTGCACCAATAAAACGCGGCTTCCACGATGTTGGTGATGCTGTTACCAATCGTAACATTGGTCAGGCCCACGCAGAAACAGAACGCCTCGTACCCGATGCGGGTAACGTTATTGGCAATCGTGACGCTGGTCAGCCTGGGGCAGTAAAAGAAAGCATTGTTCCCAATGCTGGTGACCGGCAGGCCATTGATGGTGTCCGGGACGGTCACATCACCGCCGGAACCGATGTATCCCGTAATGGTGATCGTGTTGTCGGCATTGGTCGTGTAAGTGTAATCCTGGGCTTGCACCACAACAGGCAGCGCCAGCAGCAGCAGCGGTAGCAGTCTCGCGGCGCAAGCGGTTCTTAAACGCCACGTCACCGGGTTCGGGCAGTTTGTGGTCGCAAAGGAATCCTGAGTTTTCATGGTCGTTCGCCTCCGGTTTGTATGCGCAGTTTCTGGTTCGTTTTCCCAAGCAAGTTTCCAGTCGTGCTGGTCATGCTTCCACCGTCGCACATCCCAGCGCCAGCCGGCTAGTCGTCAAAATTCATGTCATAAAAAATATGACATGAAAACTGGTGACATTAAAATTGAGCTGCTGAATTGGGGAATCCGCCGTTGCCGGGGAAATCGTTTCCCTCGTACATTGCCGCAAACGCGAACCGTTGACCTCCATGAACCTCGTAGCAGCGGACGTGAGTCCGCTCCATCTTATCCAAAGCCATGTCAGAGCCGACTCACGTCGGCTGCCACGATCAGGGGACCCGAGGCGCGTAAAAATTTTCCGGGGAATTCTCACCTAATCCTCCGGGTTTTCCAATCCAGGTGGAGGTGCCAAGTATTTTGTCGGATTGGCCGTCCGGCGGCGCTTTACCAGTGAACAATGACGAAGCATCGAACATGGCTTGCGGCTGGGCCGGCGCTTTTTTGCCGGCGTCCGTTTGAATTAATCCGCCGCGCAGTTTTATTGCTTTCCCGCCCAAGGTTAAATAATTTACGCCCAATGAAAATCACATCCGCCCGCGTTCTGCTCAGTGTCCATCTCCTGCTCGCCGCCGCGAGTTTGAATTTGTCCGCCGCTTCCGCCGCCAGCCCGCGCGAACGGTTGCTGCTGGATGCCGGCTGGAAGTTCCATCTGGGCAACGACTGGGGCATCGGCCAGAACCTGGCCAAGGCCGGCACCGGCAGCGGCCCGGCCGGCGTCTGGTTCAGCGACGCGAGCTGGCGCACGGTGAATCTGCCGCACGATTGGGCCGTGGAATTGCCCTTCGACAAGACAGCAGACACTGCGCATGGATTCAAGGCGCTGGGCCATGGGTTTCCCTCCAACAGCGCGGCGTGGTATCGGCGCGCGTTTGAACTGCCAAAAGAAGATTCCGGCAAACGGCTCTGGCTGGAATTCGACGGCGTGTTCCGCGACTGCGAAATTTTCGTGAACGGCTGGTTCATCGGCCGCCACGAAAGCGGTTACGGCAGCTTCCGCTACGACATCACCGACGTCGCGGATTGCGGCGGCAAGAATGTGGTCGCGGTGAAAGTGGACGCCACCGAATTTGAAGGCTGGTTTTACGAGGGCGCGGGAATTTACCGGCACGTCTGGCTGGTGAAAACCGCGCCGCTGGCCATCGCGCCGGACGGGGTTTTTATCACCAGCGATGTCCATGGCAAAAACGCGGAGGTGACCATCGAGACTCAAGTTCGAAACGATTCAAATCAGAAAATGAATTGTGTGATACAGTCGGCCATTCTCGATGCCGACGGACAATCCGTTGGCGTAGAAAGCACTTCAATCACGTGCCCGCCGCGTTTCGACGAGGTGATAAGACACAAGCGGTCATTGAAAAATGCAAAACTCTGGTCGCCGGAATCGCCCAAACTTTACAAGCTGGTCACGACGGTCGAAAGCGGCGGACAGGTGGTTGACCGCCAGGAAACCGAGTTCGGCATCCGCACCGTGGCGTTTGACAAGGACAAGGGATTTTTGCTGAACGGCAAACCGTACCTGCTCAAAGGCACATGCAATCACCAGGACCACGCGGGCGTGGGCGCGGCACTGCCGGATGCGTTGCAGTATTTCCGCATCGCAAAGTTGAAGGAGATCGGCATGAACGCCTACCGCACCTCGCACAATCCGCCCACGCCGGAACTGCTCGACGCCTGCGATCACCTGGGCATGCTGGTCATGGATGAAAACCGGCTGCTGGGCAGCGACCCGTTGCATCTGAAATGGCTGGAAGAGTTCGTCCGCCGCGATCGCAATCATCCGAGCGTGGCGATCTGGTCCCTGGGCAACGAGGAGTTCAGCGTGCAAGGCATCCCTTCCGGCGCCCGGGTCACCACCACGATGCAGGACCTGGTCAAGCGGCTCGATCCCACCCGGCCGGTCACCTGCAATGCCGCCGTGGGCAATGATTTCCCCGGCATCAACGAGGCTGTCGAGGTGCGCGGCTGGAGCTACCACATCGGCACGAACAACATGGACGCCTATCACGCGGCGCATCCGAACCAGCCGAACGTCGGGAGCGAGCAGGGCAGCACCGTCAGCACGCGCGGCATTTACACGAACGACGTAGCGCGCGGCTACATGAGCGCCTACGACGACAACGCGCGGCCCTGGTCGAACACCGCCGAGGAATGGTGGAGTTTCTTCGACCCGCGTCCGTGGCTGTCCGGCGGCTTCATCTGGACGGGCTTTGATTACCGTGGCGAGCCGACGCCCTACGGCTGGCCGTGCATCAATTCGCACTTCGGCATCCTGGACACGTGCGGCTTTCGCAAGGACAACTCCTGGTATTACGAGGCGTGGTGGACGGACCAGCCGGTGTTGCATCTGCTGCCGCACTGGAACTGGCCGGGCCGGGAAGGCGCGGAAATGGACGTGCGCGCGTTGAGCAATTGCCAGGAGGTGGAATTGTTCCTGAACGGCCGGAGCCTCGGACGGCAGACGATGAAAAAAGATTCCGAGTTGAAATGGAAGGTGAAATACGCGCCCGGCACCCTGTCAGCCAAAGGCTATAAAAACGGACGGCTTGTGGCCGAAACCAGGGTGGAAACCACCGGCGCGCCCGCCGCCGTCCAGCTCACGCCCGACCGTTCCGCCATCAACGCCGACGGCGAGGACGTGAGCGTGTTCACGGTGGCCGTGACCGACGCGCAGGGCCGCGTGGTGCCCGTGGCGGCAAATTTGATTCATTTTGAATTGAGCGGTCCCGGAAAAATTCTCGGCGTCGGCAATGGCGACCCGACCTGCCACGAACCCGATGTCTATCTGCCCGTCTGGCCCAGCCATTCGGTGGCCGCGAACGACGGCTGGCGCTGGGAGAAAACCACCCAGCCGTGGAACGCCAGCCTGCCGGAATTCGCCGCGTCATTCGACGATTCCGCCTGGGCGCCGGCCGATGTTCAATCCGCCGCCAACCAGTTGGGCGACAATGAGCACGGGGTTTTCCGCGCGCATTTGAAGGTGACGGAGCAGGAACTGGCAGCCAACGTGGTCGAACTGTGCTTCGGCGCTATCAACGGCAATGGGAAGATTTATGTGAACGGCCAGAAGGCCGGCGAAACGCACGACAGCGGGGTGATCTCGGCCGTGGACGTAAAACACCTGCTGCATCCGGGCGACAACCCGGTGGCCGTGCTGGTTGAAAATTATTCCAGTTCCGGCGGCATCACCAATGGCGTGACGCTGCGGATGCAGGACCAACCGGTTCTGCCCGAATGGAAACGCAGCGTGTTCAACGGCCTGGCGCAAATCATCGTGCAATCCACCCGGGAACCCGGCGCCATCAAGCTGACCGCCGCCGCGGAGGGTTTGACGCCGGCGACGGCGTCCGTGCAATCGCAACCCTGCGCGCCGCGTCCGGCGGTGCCGTAAAAAGTCCGGCCGGCTGAAAGCCCATGCCACCTCTTCTCGCTGCTGGCCGCCGGCTGGCGGCCGGATGGATTTTCAGCCGCCGCGCCGAAACAACTCCCCCCTCGCGGGCGCGCCCTGGCGTTGCCCCGGCGCAGCGGCGCACGCGACGTTCTTGCCACTTTCGGCTTTGCTCTTCCCGGTTTAAAACTAAAATAGGCTCGTGAGCTTGCAATCCATTGGACAGTTTCCGGCTTATCGCCCGCGCCGGCTGCGGCAATCGGCGGCGCTGCGCCAACTCTTGGCCGAAACCCATTTGAACGCGGCGCATCTCGTGTTGCCGCTGTTCGTTCGCGCCGGACGAAAACTCCGCCGCCCCATCGCCGCCATGCCCGGCGTGTTCCAGCTTTCGCCCGATGAGCTTGTGCACGAAGCAGCGCGCGCCCACGCGCTCGGGATTCCGGCGGTTTTGCTGTTCGGCATTCCCGACCGCAAAGACACGAAAGCCAGCGGCGCATTCGCCAAGAATGGAATCGTCCAGCAGGCCGTGCGGCTCCTGAAAAAAGAACTGCCGTCGTTGCTCGTCATCACCGACGTGTGCCTGTGCGAATACATGGAACACGGCCATTGCGGCGTGGTGCAGCACGGAAAAATTTTGAACGACCCCTCGTTGAAGCTGCTCGCGCGCGCCGCCGCCAGCCATGCCGAGGCGGGAGCGGACATCGTGGCGCCCAGCGACATGATGGACGGCCGCGTGCGCGCCATCCGGACGGAATTGGACCGCGCCGGCTTTGCCGACACGTCCATCCTGTCCTATGCCGCGAAATTTGCGTCCGCGTTCTACGGGCCGTTCCGCGAAGCCGCCGAGTCCGCGCCCAAATTCGGCGACCGGCGCAGTTACCAGATTGATCCGGCCAACGCGAACGAGGCCTTGCGCGAGGTGGCGCTCGACATTCAGGAAGGCGCGGACATCGTCATGGTCAAGCCCGCCCTGGCGTATCTCGACCTGATTTACCGCGTCAAAACCGAGTTCGGTTATCCGACCGCCGCCTACGCCGTGAGCGGCGAACACGCGATGATCAAGGCGGCGGCGGCCAACGGCTGGATTGACGAGCGCGCGGTGACGCTGGAAAGTCTGCTGGCCCTGCGCCGCGCCGGCGCGGACATTCTCATCACCTACGCGGCGGCGGACACGGCGCGCTGGCTCAAAGCGGGTTGAAGGGTGCTGCCCGTGGCGGCAGCCATCCGTGGCCGCCGTATCGCCCGGCTTTCCGCCTTCGCGGATTGAGGGCAATCCGCGCTCCAGGACAAATGAGGACACTGCCGGTTTTTCACGCTGGACGGCTTGTCAAAAGTTCTTTGCCGGATTATCGTCTGGAATGTCGTTGAAGAAACATTTTGCAATATTGGTGCTGCTTTTTTGCGGCCTGCGCCTCGTGTGTGCCGACGTGATTCAATTGAAGGATCAAGCCGCCGTCACCGGCAAAATCCTCACCGAAAAACCTGATTCCGTCGTCGTGGACGTGGGCTACACCGTGCTCGTCGTGCCGCGCAACGTCATCGCCAGCATTTCCAAATCCGGCAGCGCCGCAACCACGCCAACGACCGCCGCGACCAACCCGGTCGTCAGCCTCAACGCCCTGTCGCAATTTTATTATTCGGACAACCGCCCTCCCGCCGCCCGCGACGTGCAGGACCTTGTCAAGCAAATCGGCGAGGCGGTCGTGCAGGTCCGCACGCCCGGAGGCCTGGGTTCGGGATTTTTCATCAACGCGGACGGTTATCTGATCACGAATTTTCACGTCATCGAGGGCGAGACGGAAATTTCCGTTGAAGTCTATCATCAGCACAACGGCCAGCTGGACCGCGAGACCTACAAGCAGGTGAAAATCATCGCCATCAATAAATTCCACGACCTGGCGCTGCTGAAAATTGAAGACCCGAACGCGCCCCGGTTCAAATACGTCACCCTCGGCAGTTCGGACGTTTTGACCGTGGGTGATTCGGTTTTTGCCATCGGCAGCCCGATGGGATTGGAACGCACGGTGACCTCGGGCATTGTCAGCACCAAGACCCGCCAGATTGAAGGCGAGCTTTACCTGCAAACCACCGCGCAGATCAATCCCGGCAACAGCGGCGGCCCGCTGTTCAATCTCGGCGGCGAAGTCGTCGGCGTGACGAACATGAAAATCACCTTCGGCGAGGGCCTGGGTTTTGCGATTCCCGTCGAACTGGTGAAAAGCTTCCTCGAACACCGCGACGCCTTCGCCTACTCCGCTGACAATCCGAACAATCCGTATCACTATCTCGAACCGCCCAGCCGCACCCAGAATCTGCCGGCGGCGAAATGAACCCGGAGCCTCCATCAAATCCGGGTGCAACTTTTCGCCAACACCGAGTTTAATCCAACATGACCATGCGCCTTTCCCGTCTGATTTTCCAACGCGCGGCAATAATTTTTTCCGCAACGCTAGCCGCGCTGCTGGCGCTCGCCGCGCCCGCCCGCGCCGCGATTCCGCCGGCGGAAAACCTGCTGCCGTCGGACACGCTGCTGCTCATCACCGTGCCCGACTTCTCCGCGTTGCGCGCCGCCGGCAAGGCATCGCCGCAATGGCTTTTCTGGAATGACCCGGCGATGAAGCCGTTCCACGACAAGTTCTTGGCCAGGTGGAACGAGCAGTTCATCGCCCCGCTGGAACGCGACCTGGGCGTCAAGTTCAGCGATTTCACCGATTTGCCGCAAGGCCAGTTGACTTTCGCCGTCACGCAAAATGGATGGACCGGCGGCGACGACCCAAGACCCGGCGTGCTGCTGCTGCTTGACGCCCGGAGCAAAAGCGATTTGCTCAAGACCAATCTCGCCGCCCTGCGCAAAAAATGGACGGACGCGGGCAAGCCGATGCACACTGAAACCCTCCGCGGCATTTCATTTTCCGTGGTGCCGCTTTCGAGCAACGACATTCCGGCAACGCTGGCCGGTGTTTTCCCCAAACGCCAGCCCGTTCAGGAGCTGGGCAAGGAGAACAAACCGCCGCCTCCCGATGAAATTGTCTTCGGCCAGTTTGAATCGCTGCTGATTGTCGGCAGTTCCCTCAAGGCCGTCGAGCCGGTCGCCACACGGTTGACCGGCGGCGCGCTGCCGCCGCTGGCCGATAATGCGCTGTTCGCCGCCGACCGGCTCGCGCAATTTCGCGACGCGCCGCTGTATTACGGCTGGCTCAATGGGAAAACCCTTTTCGACGTGCTCGTTCATATTACCCCGCCGGAACCGAATCCGGAAGCGCCCAGCCCCGTGCCGCCGATTCCGTGGGACAAGATTCTCGGCGCCTCGGGTCTGACCGGCCTGAAGTCCGCCAGCTTCAGTTACCGTCAATCCCATGACGGCTCGCAATTGAATTTTTATCTGGCCGTGCCGGAAGCGGGCCGGCAGGGCATTTTCAAAATCATTGCCGCCGCGCCCAAGGACGCGAACCCGCCCGGCTTTGTGCCCGCCGACGCCGTGAAATTCTGGCGCTGGCGCGTGGACGGCCAGAAATCCTGGGCGGCGCTGGAAAAAATGCTTTTGGACATTTCACCCGCCTGGCTCAACAGCCTGGATTCCGCGATCAGCATCGCCAACGCGACCGCCCAGCAAAAAGACCCGAACTTCGACCTTCGCAAAAATCTCATCAACAACCTGGGCGACGATTGGATCTACTATCAAAAAGCGCCGGCGGGCAACACCCCCGCAGAATTGAATTCCCCCCCGCGCTTTTCCTGTTTGCCGTGTTGAAGCCCGATCAAGCCGTGCTGGCAATCAAAAACGTCGCGTCGCTCACCTCCTCGCAGGAAAACGCGCCCGCGCCGCGTGATTTTCTGGGCCGTAAAATTTACACGATTGCCCTGCGCTCATCCCGCCCCTCCGCGCCGCGCTCGCTTTACTGCGCGGCCAGCGGCGGCTATGTCGCCCTGACAACGGACGTTTCCATGATGGAGGCTTATCTGCGAAGCGCCGACAGCAAGGCCAGGACGTTGCGCGAAACCGCCGGCTTTGCCAACGCCGCGCAGCACGTCGGCGGTGCGGGCGACGGCCTGTTTGCCTGCCAAAACCAGCGCGAAGCCATGCGCGAGACTCTCACCGCCTTAAAAAACAATTCCAAGGACAGCCCGTCATCCAGCGGCCCCAAGGCATCCAGCGCCCTGCCGTTTGTCTCGCCGGAAAAAATCTTCGGTGAATGGATGGATTTCTCGCTGCTGCCGGACTTCGACAAGGTTTCCAAATATTTTTATTTTTCCGTCACCGGCGGCAATGTCACAGCGGACGGTCTTTCCTTTAAAGTTTACGCCCCGCGCCCGCCGCAAATGGGAAAATAACGGTTGAAACGTAAACCGTTAAATGACATTCAACGCAACCCGTTTATGGGATGCCGGTGTCAGGCTCCTCAAACTGGAACCATTTGAAATTCCCCAAGCCATCGCCACCTTTGAATACAATGTAGATGTCGTGAATGCCAGTCACATTGGTCAGCACGTTGGTTTGCTCGGCATACGTGTTCAAACCACCGGTAGAGGCTATGGTCAGTGTTCCAATCGGATTGTTGGTGGAGTTGTCAATGTGAACCTCCACCTGTCCGGCTTTTGAGTCGGCACTTAGCAGCGTCCTAAAAATGCTGTAGCGGTTTCCAAGATTAACACCGGCAAACATCACCCAATCACCATTAGTACAGCCACTGATGTTTGTATTTGCATTCACAATCCCGGCTTCATTATTGTACTGTGCAGCCTGCAAGCGAAGTGGTGGCATAATAAGTGGATTTGCAAATTGGAACCATTCGAAATTGCCCACCCCAATCCCAGCCTGGCCTCGAAAGACGATATAAACATTGTGTGTGCCGCCAACGCCATTGATCTGAATCCATTGTTCTCCCCAGTTGGTCCATCCACCAGTACTCACCGGGATGAGGGTTCCGACTATGGGATTGGTTGGGCTATCCAGGTGGATATCCACCGCCTGTCCGGCGTTTGAATCAGGTACCGCCAGGCAGGTTCTGAAAAGGTTATAGCCATTGCTGAAGCTAACGCCTTGAAAACACAGCCAATCACCGTTTACACAACCCTCAACATGGTCCCCCATGATGGAAACGCCGAAGTAGCTGTTGCAATTCGTAGCCTCAAGCAGTATTGGATTGACCGCATCACAATCCTCAAATTGGAACCAGTTTAAAAGGGGCGAGAAGTTAGTCGCGACGTAGTTTGTTGTTACAAAATAAACGTCGTGTGTTCCATTGGTGACAACAAGATTTGTGCTTTCTTCAAAAAATACGTTCCCACCCACTCAACATTGTTTGTCGTCATCAGTGTTCCAACCAGCCCACCAGTGGGGCTGTCGAGGCGAACCTCCACTCGGTGGCTGTTGGTGTCGTTAAAAGCCACATTCGTTCGGAAGATGCGGTACCCATTGCCGATGGGAACATGGCCGAACTCCACCCAACCTGGACAGTTATAGCTGTAGGCAATGGTGGGGCAATACCACTGCCAGAGTATCGAAAGGCCAAAGATTGCATCACAGTCTTCAGCTTCCAGCTGAATTGTGCTTCCGTCCGAAGGTGTAATTACGGGGACCGGCCAACTGGGAACGGAGCGGCCAACACTTGAGGAGGATTTTACCCGGTAGTAGTAGTTGGTGCCTGGCAACAGGTTGTAGTCTACGTTTGAGGTTGTCCCAGACCCAACACTCATCACCAAATTCCATACCATACAGTCCAGCGAGCGCTCCACGGTGTAACTTTGCGCCCCAGCGGCTGCGCTCCACTCAATGCGGGTGCTGTAAGGCGTCAACGCCGTAACCCTCACGTTTCCCGGAACCGGCGGCACCGTATCGGGGAAATTGGTGGGGGCTTCAAAGCTGGCTCCTGGAACCCAATAGCTGTTGCCGGAAGGATCATATTTATAAGCCCCCAAGTCGGGGGCCGCGCCGGCAGGCAGTCCGTTAATTTGGATACCAGCGTCAATCGTGGGCGATTCCGGTCTGGGCGTGAAGTCGCCCAAATAAGGATTCTGGTAAATGGTGGCTTGTGTAAGGAGATTGTTTGTGACGAGAAGGCCGCTGCCGCTGAGTGACGGTCCCATTGGCTCCACATTGTTCCAAATGATGATATTTGTCACGAGCGCACCGGTCGCAATACTCACGGGTGTTTCCCAAAGAGTATTGTTGTAAACGTAAACGTTGGACAGTGCCGGTGGCCCGCCTGTGCCGTAGCCGTTTAAACCCACACCCCCGCCGCAGTGCCATATTACGTTGTGATGAATCTTTTTGTTTGATGAAGCCTCATCGATATAGATGCCACCATTACCGTCATGCATCCAATTGTAGGCGATCTCCACCGAGCCGGTGTCGTGATAGGTGTAGGTAAATCCGTTGTCGAGCGTCATGATTCCGCAGTCATGGAGACGGTTGCTGACAATCAAGCCATTGTCCAGGCCGCGATGGACAATGATGCCCCGGGCGCCGAGACCAATCGTACACTGTTTGATGGTATGACCTATGCCGGTACCATTGATTGGCGCACAATCGGTTGCCGACCAATCTGCATCTTCAATCACGCAGTTCTGCACCGTGTTGCTTGTCCCCCAGATTGAAATGCAGTCGCCCCAGCTATGCGCGACGTACGAATCCGCAATTGTGTTGCCCACCCCGGACATTTCAATCCCTTTTCCCACCCAACTATCCCCCGTTACCGAGGGGGGTGGTGGCGTGCCGTTTATTGCATCCCAAGGCCGGGTACAACCGTCAGTCCACCCAAAAAACTCGCAGGGATATCTGACGGTGCAGTTGTCCACGAGACAAGATTGCGCATTGGTCAGGCTCAAGGTGCAGGCCATGAAATTCAGCCCCATGATTTCGACATTGGTGCGGCTGCCAAGATTAAAGCCCAAGTGGCGGGTGCGCCCTTCGACCAGATTTGTCGCCGTATTATTGGGAGGCCACAAATACAAATTGGTGGCGGTGGAATCAAGGCACCACTCACCTGCGGTGTCGAGTTCCCCCAATGCCCCGACTATATACCCCTCACCCGCTCCCAAGTAACAAGAACTATAACACGACCACGTGGCGCCATATATGGCGTAAGTATTTTGTACATAAACTGTGCTGTTGGTTGACGCCACGATTTTGCCGTAAATGGCATAATTCTTTGCGCCGCACAACACAACGATTCCAGCCCCCTGCCAGTAGTTATCCGGCCGGTTCGCGCCAGCAACCGTGGCCCACAGGTTGCCATTGGGATCCGCAAAAACATTGGTCCAGCCTTCCATTGAAAGCATTGGTGAAAGCATCGGTGAACCAACGGGCAGGTTGGGATATCGGGCTTCCTGCATTTGAATGCCATTAACAAAAATCTGTGTTATCGGCTTCGCGGTCGCTGCCATTTCAATATTGCTATTGTTACTGTAGGTCAGCCAGTTGGTGATGATATCGCAACCGGAGATGGTCACTGCCTCATTGGAATATGCTTGGAAGATAATCGGGTTGGTCGCCGTCCCTGATGCGGTGGGGCAGACCGTCTCCCGATAGGTGCCTCCGCGGATATAACAAACATCGCCCGCAACCATGATATTTGCGGCCGTCTGGATGTGCTGGAATGGCGCCGCCGAGGTGCCGGCATTCGTGTCACTTCCATAAGTCGCCACGTAAAAGTTGGCCTTCACCATCAACGTCGCGGGGGCGCTCTCCACGCTGCCGGAAGAGTTGCTGATGACCACGGTGTAAACTCCCCTATCAGGAGGTTGCACATTGGTCAGCGTCAGAGACATGTTCGTTGCATTGGTCACCGGTGCCGAATTGAAATACCATTGGTACGTCAATGGAGCGACGCCTGCCGCCGTCACACTAAATGTTACATTGCTGGTTTGCACTGCAATTTGATTGGTCGGCTGCACAAGAATGGCAATGCCCCAATTCGTTTCTCCCGCGTCGGCTATGCCATTTCCGTTGGCGTCTTCCAAATAATCAGGAATTCCGTCTTGATTGCTGTCTAGTGGACTGCCGGAGGCATTCATTGCCACATAGTGATAGCCGATGTCCACAATGGAATTGGCCTCCTTCACCTGATTGGTCTGGGTGGTGTAATGATACAGACCAACCTGATCTGCCGTCGTGCTGCCCCTGTTAATCAGCGGGCTGTTGGTCGGCAGATAATAATTGCCCAGCCAGCTCGTCTGCCAGTTGTAGCTGATGAGGTTGGTTACTTCATGTCCGCCCATCACGGCGGTCAGGTTGGCATTGGTCAGAAAGGCGTTGTAATCGCAATAAGCTCCATTGGTGGCAAGGCCATGAGCATTCATGTAAATTGAAGTATTATCGAAGGCGGAATTGACCACCGTCACCGGCCAGACACTCCCGCTGGTGTGGTCGGCAATCAGATTGCCGCCAATAAAGGTGCAGTTCTCCACGGAAAGATTGGCTGGCACATAGTTGCACCACAATCCCGCCCCGCCCCGGAAGAAAAGGCAATTGGTGAAGTTTTCCGAAGCATAATAGCCGTCAATTGCCGCGCTCCAAAATTCGCAATTCACGGCGTTGACATTCAGGAAGATCCAGTCGTCCCGGAAGACGTTGCCTTCGCTGTTGAGCATTGCGCAACGGGTGAAGCTGGCCGATATGGCCGGGGCGGTGTTGACGTAAGAGTGTCCGGTGATTCCCGCCAGCCATCCCTGCGACGTCCAGTTGCCGTTGCACCCCTCCTGAACCGTGTTGTAGCGCGCGAATACGCAGGGAGCAGTGACCGTGCCGTTGAAGGATGCGGTTGCCCCGTCGCCCATCGAAATGCCATAACTTTCACCCGACCAGTTGTAAAACCAGCCCACTGCGGTTCCGGCGGCGAAGGTCAGGTTGGAACTGGCCAGAACGCCACCAAAACAATAGTCAAGCGGATCATAATGGTAGCCCAAATCCGGCGTGTCCGTGTCGCGCTGGGCCTGCGGACTGAAGATGACGGTTGAATTCGTCACGTTGGAATAAACCACCGGCGGATAGGTGGTCTTGGTTCTGATGTCGGCCAGAAGGGTGGAATCAATATTCGTCGTACCGGCATTGAAAAAATTGCAGCCGTTGGTTAGATAGTAGCTGCCGGCGCCAATGGCTTGAAAGGGATAAAAGGTATTGGTCACTTTGCCCGTTCCAAACACCGGACTCTTGTAAAAACCATTGTAACCGCCGGTAAACGTGTAATAGGCAGGATGCCAGCCGTAGAGATTGGTTACGTTGGCCAGAATGCAGTTGGTTGCCAAAAGCGTGAAACCCTGGCTGCCAGTAACAATGGTCATGAGGTAAATGCTCGTGTCAAAGGTGCAGTTTTGTAAGTAAACACTCCCGGTGCCAGTGTAGTTGAGATTGGTTTTGACGTTGGAGAACAAGACGTTTCTCAGGTACAAGGTGCCGTTGTGCGTCACCCTTGCTGGCAATTGACGACTTGGCTGTCGAAAAGGGTGATGGTCGCATTCGGTGCCGAAAGAGCTTGCTTGGCAAAGGCGACCCGGCAGTTGGTCAACTCCAAGGTGCTACCTGATGCGAAAGACAGCGCCGGTTTGGCGTAATAGCCAGAAGGACTGCCGGAGCCAAATTGCTCGCCCACCGAATTGTCATCCAAAGCAGTGAAAACCACCGGCCGATACGCACTCGCCCGCCAGTTCAGGCTGGTGGATTGCAACCCTATCGAGGCGTTGGTGGCGTATTTGATCACCGCGCTTCCTTCAAAAGTGTTCGTCCTATACAGATTGACCGTGCCACTGATGTAATAGGTCGTGTCGCCTTGAAACGTCCAGTTGGTCTGGCTGCTGTTGAGGGTCGTATAATCCAACACCAATCCTTGATAGGGAACCAACAATCTGGCCAGTTGCATCTCATTGGTTCCGGCCTGAACCAGTGGCATGACAGGCAGGAGCCGCTGTTTGGAAACCATGTGCCGCACCGAACCTACCGCCGGATTCAATGATGCGCCTTCCGCCGCCGGCAGAGCTTCCAACTCCTCGTCAATGTCCGGCACCGCTACTTCCTCCACCAGAAAATCTCGCCCTTCCAGCTTTAACCATTGTTTGCTCACCGGAATGTCTCCGCCACCCTGCTCCAGCGAAAACGCCTTGCCCTGCCCCATCTGCATCGTCCCAAAATCCAATTCTTCATCCAAAGCTTCCCCTTGCCGGGTTTTCGAGGATGTCTGCCTTTTCACCGGCTGCGGCGGATTCAGAAACTCCGTCAACACCTGCAACTTCGTCGTCGCCGGATTCAATCCATACGCTTCAGGTCCGGGCGGCCGTTCGTGCAGAATGATGTCCTGCTCAAAGCCGGCCCGGGTGTAGGTGTAACGCACGTCCGCCTTGAAATCCGTGAAGGCGTCGGGATAGATTACCACGTTGGGCGAATACAACTGTCCCTGGCTGTCTTTGACTTCGGCAATCAACACACTCTGGCCGCTGGCGGTGTCGAAATAACTCAACCCCAGCACATGACTGCGCATCCGTTTGCCATCGGGTGTCTGCATGTCAATGGCTCCCACCGTCGCCAGATTGTTGGCAAAGATGATCTGGTGCTGGCCTTGCCGGGCAATCGCTCCGCCGGGAAATGGCTCAATCTCCTCCTTCGATTCCTGCCACTGGCCGTTGTTCCAGTAATTCAAGCCCGTTGCTAGCTCGACATAGCGATGTTTCCTGGGGATGGCCTGGCCGGACGGGCCGCGTTCATACGCGGTCCGTTCCCAGACGCGCGAGTGGGCATCGCGCGACACAACTGCATAGGGCGTCGGTGCCGGCAAAGTGGCACCGGTCGGATTGACAGCGGCGGGCGCTCCCCAAAGCACTCCGGCATAGATGGCAAGCAGTGAAATTAAAATGCGAATGTGAGCGAGAGTTTTCATGGAACCTTAATAGTTGAATAGTTGAAGACCGAATAGCATTTACGCCATTGCCCCGTCCGGAGGCAATGTCCCTGTCCGAAAGTGCTTATGATGCCAAGTTTTCATCGCATACGACCCGTTACCAAACCATTTTCGTCTGTGATGTTAACCTTAAACGACAAGGCCAACCCTAACCAAGAAACCTTCCAAGATTGCGACTCCGTTTTTAACAAAATCAAATTGTGTTTGTCAAAAAATACTTATTAATACTTATTCACTTTTTGAAAAAGTTGCGAAACGGCTGAAACTCACGCCGGACGCGGGCGACAAACGGCAGCACGATTGGTTGTCAACGACTGTCAGTGACCGCCGGCAAAGCCAAAGGTCGCTGATAACCGAGCCGCTATTGTCGCAAGCCGCACCCAGGAACATTTGGGAAGGAATAAACGGGGCACCAGCGGTTGATTGCACCACTTAAATTGTCCGTTCCGTTGTCATGGCATTGCGCTGTCTTGGAATGACGATGCCACCGTTTAACGGTTTGCCAATTCAACGCAACACGCCGTTATTCCTGCGGATAAACCAGGATGCGGTCATGCACCACCACGATCAGGTCATTCTTTTTATCGCCGGTAACGTCGGCCACGATCACTTCGCGCGGTTCGGGCAGGGCGTCCGTGCGCCCGCGGAAGGTATGCTGCTCGAACACCTGCCAGCGATTGGCGGGCACGAGCTTGTGATGTGAATCAAAAATGACGAGGTCGAGATAATTTTTCGCCGTTTCCAAGAACACCAGATCCTTGCGCCCGGTGTTGCTCAAATCGCCCGCCACCACGTCATTCAAATAACCGTCCTTGACCGGCGTGTCGTAGCCGTCGAGCGCGGTCAACTCCCACACCTCGCCCGCCAGCGGCAGCCACGCGACGGCGTTCTGGCCGAGAAACGCCACGCTCTGGATATTCGTGCCGCCCAGCGCGACCGATTGCAAACCGGCGAAATCCGACACCGGCAACTCGACGTTGCGGGACACCCGCCATACCCCCGCGGCGTCACGCTCGCACAACGTCAATTGCTTGTGCTCCGCGTCCAGCAGGAATATTGCCGGCACGCCGTTCGTGCCATTTCGCACCGCCGTGGCGCCGACAATGCGCGAATCGGCCGCCGCGCCGTTGATTTGGTCCTTCACTCGAAAAACCCAGTCTGGCTGGTTGGTTGAACCCGGTATTTTGGCCTCCTGTTCGAGCACGACGGCACGCACAAAATTTTTCTGCGGCAGCAACAACTCCGGCTTGCCGTCGCCGTCCACGTCCGCCGCCGCCAGCCACGGCTGCTCAATCACGCCGCCCGGCGGATCCACGTCCTCTTCATCAAAATCCCCGCCGGCTTTTTGCAGCAGCACCTTGATTTTTTCATACGGAATCAACGCCACCAAATCCGCCCGCCCGTCCTGATTCACGTCGTGAATGACAAGCGCCGTGGGATTCGATTTGAAATTCTCGCTGAGTTTTTGCGTCCGCATTTTGCCATCCGCCGTGCGGACCACAAGCGAGCGCCGGCCATCCTTGTCCACCATCACGCAAAGCGACGGCTTGGCGCCGGGCTTCAATGCGCCGACGGCCATCACGAGCGGTTTGCCGTCGAGGGGAATGAGCGTCGGAAACGGCAGCCGTCCGTTTTTGTCAAATTGCGCCACGCCGACCGCGTTTTCGTCGCGGCTCAGGAAAAAAATATCCGGGTGGCCGTCGCCGTTCCAATCCGCCGCCGCGAGCTGGCTTACCCCGGCCAGGGTGGGAAAAGTTTTGGGCGGGGCCAGCGAACCATCCGGCTGCTGAAAATAAACCGAAAGCTGGCCGCTGGCCGGCTCGGCCACGAGCAAATCGGGGCGGCCATCGCCGTTGACATCGGCCCAAAGCAGGCCGCGTTGCGCCGCGTCCGTCTTGTTCAGCGGCAAAATTTGAAACTGTCCGCGCCGGAACGCGCCGGACAAAATCTCGGCTGGCTGGCGCGTAAATTGCGAAACCTCCGCGCGCCCGGAACTTTGCGCGATGGTCACGATGTAATTTTTGCCGCCGCCTTCGAGATTATCCGCGCAAAACGAGCGCAGGGGCGGAGTTTTGAAATAAATTTCCGGCCCCAACTGGCCGGCGGCGTTTTGCAGCCGGAACCGCAACGGCGTCGGGCTGTCCCAATCCACCAGCAGCAAATCGTTCCGGCCGTCGCCATCCACGTCCACGATCTGCGCGGATTTGGGCGTGCCCGAGCACGGAATTTTTTGCGGCTCGCCGAGGGTGTGGTCCGCCAACTGCGGCAGGAAATAAAACGAGCCGTTGTCGCCGAGCAAAACCAGGTCGGTCCGGCCATCCCCGTTCAAATCTCCCGCCGTCAGCGCATTTGCGTTCAACTGGCCGTCCACGATGTGCCAGCGTTTCGGCTCGCTCCAGCCGTTGGTGCCCAGGTTGTAAATCACTTCGAGATCCTTCGCATCGCCGTAAAAAGCGATGTCGGGACGGCCGTCGCCGTTGAGGTCGGTCACCACCATCGCGCCCAGGCGCTCGTCGGTGGGGATGGAATCAATGCGAAAACGCGCATCGGGCGGCAATTCATTGATTTCGAGTTTGCGCAGCGGGTTGGCGGCGGCCCGGTTGGTTTTGCCCGTTTGATTGTAAAGCAAATTGATTTTGGAGCGCAGATTGTTGGCGACGATGAGGTCGTTCAAGCCGTCGCCGTCCAAATCCGCCGCGTGCAGCAGGCTGATTTGATCGTCAATCGGAAAGATTTCCGGGCCGGTGAAACCGAAGTTATTCGTGGCATTTTCGCCGCGCCCGGCAAAGGCGGAAACGAAAACCAGGGCCGCCAAAACATGGCAACGCGACAATTTGATAACTTGCATAAGACGTCCGCAACCTGCCATTCGCGCGCGCGCTTGGCGAGTTTTTTCGTTGAGGGTGGGAGCGTGCTGGGGCGAGACTCCCGGCGAGCCGTTTTGTTGAAATATAATACGGCTCGCGAAGACGCTCGCCCCACCACCGGCCGTTTACTCACCAATGAAATGCAACGTGACGTGGCGCGCGTGTCCACGAACGCGGTGTTCCCACACGTAAATCCCCTGCCAGACACCGAGCGCGAGCCGCCCGCCGCGCACGGGGATGCCCAGATTCACCGTCGTCAGGGCGGTGCGAATGTGCGCGGGCATGTCGTCGTCGCCTTCCATCACATGCACGAAAAGCGGATCGCCGTCGGGAACCAGCCGCTGGAAAAACGCCTCCAGATCGCGCCGCACGTCCGGGTCGGCATTTTCCTGAATCAGCAGCGAGGCCGAGGTATGCTGCAGATAAATCGTCAGCAGGCCGTCCTGGAACCGGTTCCGGCCCACCCAGGCTTCAACTTCGCGCGTGAATTCATAAAGCCCGCGACCGCGTGTCGGGATGGTTAATTCGTGGAAGGCCTGGCGCAGCATTCGAGGTGAAACGTGAAACGTGACGAGTGATTTATTGCAGGTTGGCCGGCGCGCCCTTGGCGTCCAGCATTTTCTCCAGGTCCGGATTATGCGGCTGGCCGGCGTCGAGCGCCTTTTGATAATGCCAGCGCGCCAGTTCCACCAGCGGCGGCAACTGGTTGATGTAAATCACCGCCAGATTGTTGTGCGCCGGGCCGTAATTGGGGTCGAGTTGAATCGCCTTGCGCAACGCCGTTTCCGCCTGCGCGCGCAAGCCCTTGTGACCGAGCGTAACGCCGAGATAATTTTCAATTTCAGGGTTACGGGGATCGAGCTTGGCCGCGCGGCTCAAGGCATCGAGCGCATCGTCGTATTTTTCCTGGCGGAACCTCAGGTAACCCAGAATCGAAAGGTTGTAGGCATCGTTCGGACTTTGAGCGACGGCGGCGGAGATGTGTTTATCCGCGTCCTCCAGCTTGCCCTGCTCCATTTCAATCGTTGCCAGGTTGGCCAGCACCAATCCGTTGTTTTCATCGCGCTGCAAAATTTTTTGATAATCATCCTCGGCCTTGTCGAACTGCCGGGCGGAAAAATAGTGCTGCGCCTCGGCCGCCAGGTGGGCCGCGCCGCCGGGCAGTTCCTTGACGGATTTTTTCTCCGCATTGCGATTGGCCAGTTGCGGCGCGGGCTGCTTGAACAAAGCCAGCTCCTCCGGCGTGTAGGGGATGACCTGCGCCTCGTCCACCGCCAGCCGCGCGCGCAAGGCGTTCACTTCATCGGTCAACACGTTGATTCGCGCCACGGCGTCCTGTTTCCGGCGGCCGTATAGCTTCTGGTTCGCTTCGCCCAGTTTTGCCAGCAAATCGTCGCGCTCCTGCGTCAATGCCCGGATGCGCGCCTCATTTTCCGTCTGGCTGGCCGGCGGCGCGACCGGCGCGGAATTCACCGCCGCGATTTGCAGTTGCCGCACGCGGTTTTCCAGGGCTGCTTTTTCCAGAAAACCCACGTCGGCGGCCGACTGCAACGCGGCAATCTGTTTCCGCGCCCCGGCCAGTTCGGCATTCAGCCGGGCGGCTTCCGCCGCATCCGGCACCGCCGGAATCAAATCGGCATGATGTTTATTGAGCAACGCGTTTTCTTCGCGCGACGCCGCCCTCGCCTCCGTGCCGGCCAGCAATGCCTGATTTTCCCGGGCCAGTTTGCTGGCGCGCGCTGTTTGTTCGGCCAATTTTTGATTGGCCTCCACCAGGGCCAGTTCCGCCAGTTTCAAGGCGTCCAATTCCGCGCCCGCGCCGCCCACGGTCGTCCCGGCTTTTCCCCGCGCCAGGCTGACTTTGAGCAGGTCATTTTCCTTCATCAGCGACCGGATGGTCTCCCGTGCGCGGGCCAGTTCACGCGGATCAACCGCCGCCGGTTGCGCCCCCAGCGCCTCCTTCAATTTGGCTTGAAGTGTCGTGTTGTCCGCCTGCAACTGTTGCACCTGCTCGTGCAACGCGCCAAGCTGCGCCTCCAAATCAGCGGCGGACGTTGACGGAGCCGCGCCCGGCGCCGGCGGGGCCGGAACCGTTCCCGGCAGCGCGCCGCTTTGCAGGACCACGGAAAGTTTCGCCGTCACTTCAGCGATTTTTTCCGCGAGATAATTCAAGCGGAAGCTGACAATCCGCGGGTTCCAATCCGGGTAATTTTTCTGGAATTTTTGCAGTTCGTCCTGCAACTGGACATATTGGGCCAGAGCCTGCTGCAACTGGCCGGAGCTGTCCAACGAATCCGCCTGCTGTGTCAGGGTGTAAATGATGATGTATTGGTCGTCGGCCCCCTGCTGGGCGCAGACTGACGGCAACGGCACGGCCAATATCAAAATCAACAGCGCAACCAGACGTTTCATATTGACACAATAGCCACACGGAACACGGTTTGGCAACGGCTACTGTGGCGGGTCTGCACCAGGCTGCACTGGTGAATAACGGGCTTATGGAAAAAGAACGACGCGGTAATACCGTTGCGGGGAATCGGCGATCTTGGAATCGGTTGTGGTCATGGTGCCATTGGGCGCAACGACAGTCTTGCCCAAGATGTTCCAGTTGGCTTGAGCCAGATTGGTCGAGTATTGCACTTGATAGGTTTGACCCACCACCGCCTTCCAAGCGAGCGTGACCGTGTCATTTGCCAGCGTTATCGCTTTGAATACCGCGGGCATGGGAACACTGAGCCGGAAAATCGTTCCCAAACCGCTCGCGCCGCCTTGCGAGGTCGTGCCGTAGAAGTTGCCGTCGGGGCCTTGGACCAGAACCCCGTCGGGGTGGGCGCCAAGATAAACCCCGATGGTGCCCGTGAATGAAACCAGATTTGTGAAAGCGCCGCGGGGGGTGAGCAGGAATATCGTGCCATAGCCGACATACGCGCCGTAAGTTGTTCCGTAGAAATTACCATCGCTGCCCTTTGTCAACCCGCCATAGGGCGAACCGTTTTCGAAAAAGGTAAACGTGTGAAGCAGGGTGAATGATCCGTTGGTGCTGACTTTGAAGAGGGTGCCGTAACCCTGCGCCCCCCCGCCGAACGCGCCCCCGTATAAATTGCCGTCACTGCCCTGCACCAGTCCGGCGTAAATTAAACCGCCATCGCCGGCGCCGGTGAACTGATAAATGTTGGTGAGCGTACCGTCGGGAGTCATTTTAAACACCGTGCCGTAGCCCGGAAAGACGCTGCTGATGCCTCTGCCGCCGCAAAAGGTGGTCCCGTAATAACTGCCGTCCTGCCCCAGCACCAATCCGCCGGAAGGATAAGCACCGTTGGTGTAACCAAGGAAGACCGGCACGACCACCGTGCCGTTTGTGGTCAATTGGAACAGGGTCCCGTAACCGGCGCCGGACATGACCGGGACGGCGTTCGTGGAGGCGCCGCCAAAGTCCGCCGTGCCGTAGAAACTGCCGTCACCGGCCTGCACCAACGCCGACCCCGGATTGGCGCCCAGATACGGATTATTGGTGCCGGTGAAGGAGAACAGGTTTGTGAACGCGCCGTGGGTTGTGATTTGGAATATCGTGCCCCAATTGCTCACCCCGCCGGCGAAGGTCGTGCCGTAAAAATTACCGTTCGCACCCTGAACCAGCGCCGCATAAGGGGCGGCGCCATTGGCGCCATTGAAGGAGAGGAGCGAAGTGAAGGCGCCTCCGGGAGTCAGTTGGAATATCGTGCCCAGATTGTTTGTCCCGCCCGAAGATGTTGTTCCATAGAAATTGCCATCCGAACCCAGCGCCAGGCCGGCATAGGGATTGGCGCCAAGATCAACTCCGCTGGTCCCAGTAAATGAAACCAGGGTGGTAAATACAACCCCTCCCCGCGCACAAGGCACAACCAGCCACATCACCGACAAAATCAGCAGGGCAACCGGACATTTCATGCCGGGATGCTATCCGGTGAAAGCGAGCGGGGCAAATGATTACAACGGGACTTGCCTTGATCGGGCCTTTGCGGGTAAACAATCGTGTGTCACAAAAGACCTTTTCCGGGCGAATGTTCCTTCGTGGACGAGGGCTGCCGGCCTGGCAGGGCGGCTTGATTGTTCTGCTTGTCTTCCTAGCCTATCTTCCGGCGCTGCACGGCGGGTTCGTCTGGGATGATGACGCGTGGACGACGAACCTATCGGCGCTGTTTCAGGACCCCTCCGGTCTGCGCTCGATCTGGCTCCGGCCCACCGCCCTGCAACAGTATTACCCGCTCTCGGGCACGACCTTCTGGCTGGACTATCAACTGTGGGAGTTCTGGACAACTCCCTACCACGTGGAGAACGTCCTGTTGCACGCCCTGGCCGCGTTGCTCTTCTGGCGGTTGTTGCTCCGGCTCCGTGTGCCGGGCGCCTGGCTGGCCAGCGCCCTCTTCGCGCTGCATCCGGTCATGGTCGAATCGGTCGCCTGGATCACCGAACGCAAGAATGTGCTCTCGCTGGTCTTTTACCTCGGCGCATGGTTGGCCTATGGACGGTATGCGCGCTACGCGGAAAGTGCGGCAAGCGGCAGGTGGCCGGTGACAGGACCGGAAAAAGCGACTCCTGTGACTGACTCGTCAGGCATTACGCGCCTGCCGGTCGAAGCCTTGGCGAATGCCGGCCACCCGTCACTTTTTTACGGTCTGGCTTTTTTATTGTTTCTCGGTGCGTTGCTGGCCAAGACGACGACCTTTTCGCTGCCGGCGGCCATATTGTTGATTGGCTGGTGGCAACGCGGACAAATCCGGTGGCGGGCGGACGTGTTGCCGACCCTGCCTTTCTTCGCCCTGGCCCTGGGTCTTTGTGCCCTAACCGCCTGGCTGGAGAAACACCATGTCGGCGCGCAAGGCTCGGATTTTACGCTGACTTTCCCGCAACGCTGTCTGGTGGCCGGCCGGGCGTTTTGGTTTTACCTCGGCAAACTGTTCTGGCCGGCGGACCTTTGCTTCGTTTATCCGCGCTGGCAGCCTGATCCCGGCGTATGGTGGCAATGGCTTTTCCCAGCGACCGCCATTGGCTCCCTTTTCACTCTCTGGCTGGCCCGGGGACGGATTGGGCGCGGGCCGGCGACCGCACTGTTCTATTTTGTGGGGACATTGTTTCCAGTGCTGGGGTTCATGAACGTGTACGGCAATGCGCTATCCATTTGTGTGGGATCACTGGGTTTATCTGTCGGCACTGGGGATCATCGCACTGGTGGCGGCGGGGGTGGCGCGGGTGGCTGAAGCTTTGCGCACGCCGGCGGTGGTTTATGGGTTTGCCGCAATCGTACTGCCGACGCTCGGACTTCTGACCTGGCACCAGGCCGGGATGTACACGGACATGGAAACGTTCTGGCAGACGACGCTGGCCAAAAACCCGGACTGTTGGCTGGCCCACAACAATCTGGGCAGCTACTTGTATAACAAGGGGCGAATTGAAGAGGCCATGGAACACTACCTCAAAGCCATCCAGATCAAGCCGGATTTCTCTGAAGCGTTGAGCAATCTGGGTGTCGCCCTCGCCGCCAGGGGCCGGTTTGATGAAGCGATTGAGAACTATCGCAAGACCATCCAGATCAACCCGAATGATGCCAAAGCGCTGAACAATCTGGGAATCGCCCTCGCCGCCAAGGGCCGGTTTAATGAAGCAATCGAGAGCTATCGCCGAGCCATCCAGATCAATCCGATTTCCTCCGAAGCGCTGAACAATCTGGGTGTCGCCCTCGCCGCCCGGAGGCAGTACGATGAAGCGATCGAAAACTATCGCCAGGCCATCCAGATCAATCCGAACTATAGCGAAGCGCTGGACAATCTGGGTGTCGCCCTCACCGCCAAGGGCCGGTTTGATGAAGCGATACAGAACTATCGCAAGGCAATTCAGATCAATTTAAACCGCCCCGAAACCTTCTTCCATTTGGGCATGACCCTTGTCCAATTGGGCCGGACCCGGGAAGCGGCTGCCCAATACCGGGAGGCGCTGAGATTAAATCCCAACCTGGCCGGGGCGCTGAACAATCTGGCGTGGGTGCTGGCCGCCAGTCCCGATGACGGGCTTCGCAATGGCGCCGAGGCGGTTCGTTTGGCCGAACGCGCGTGTGAGCTGACTCATTATGGCCAGCCGTTGTTCATCGGGACACTGGCCGCCGCTTATGCCGAAGCCGGGCGGTTCCCGGAAGCGGTGACCACGGCGGAAAAGGCGGAGCAGCTCGCAACCACAGCCGGGTCTAAAAGGCTGGTCGAGAATACCCGGCAATTGCTCAATCTCTACCGGGCCGGCAAACCCTATCATGAGCCTGCCCCAACGGGGCAATAAATTCCGTTGAACATCGCGGACTTGACCCAAGCCCGTTTTCACTTTCCGTCTTCCGTCGCGCAATGCGGGACCGCGAAGGACAGGCGCCACAACGTCGCACGGGTGGCATTGACCTGTAACGGCGGTTTTGCTACTTTCCAGCCGTCAGCGCCATGAACACCGCGCTAAACCAGCATGTGCTAGTGTTGAACCGGTTGTGGCAGGCGGTCAACGTCTGCACCGCACGCCGGGCGCTCACACTGTTGTTTCAAGGCCAGGCGCAGGTCGTCGTCAACGCCAAGGACGGCTCGTTCAACACCTTCAATTTTGATGAATGGCGCGACATTTCCGAAAAAGCGCCGCAGGAGGAATCCGTCCGCACCGTCTCTTTCCGTATCCGCGTGCCGCGAATCATTCTGCTGTTCGTCTATGACCGGCTGCCCAAGAAGGAAGTGAAGTTCACGCGTCACAACATTTTTGAGCGCGACCAAAACACATGCCAATACTGCGGGCGCGTCTTTGACCGGAAGGATTTGAACCTGGACCACGTCATCCCCCACGACCGCGGCGGGCCGACGACGTGGGAAAACATCGTTTGCTCCTGCGTGGAATGCAACACCCAAAAAGCCAACCGCACACCGCAGGAAGCCGGCATCCACCTCATCCGCAAGCCCAAACGTCCGAAATGGCGGCCATTCGTGCAGATTAACTTCAGCATGCACCAGCATGACAGTTGGAAGCATTTCATTGACCTGGCTTATTGGAACGTCGAGCTGGGCGAGGATGTGCAATAGCTGAAGGTTGAGCCGCCTTCGCCAGGTTTCGGCGCGCCAAGGGGCTGAGAGAACATTCAACACTCAACATTCAACTCCGCTGTCGCACAAGCAGGCGGCCAACATTCAATTGTCGGCAGATGGGTGGCAACGGGAATGGGGAAATTGTCCGGCGACGTGTGAACGAGCGGGAACGCTAGGGGGCGGCGGGAACAACTTTTCCGGCCGCCTCACGATACGGTCGGTGGGCCTGATATAAAGCCAGCAGTTTCCGGTTCTTCCCAAGCAATTCCTCTTCGCCCGCCGCCGCGGCCAGCGCGCAGGCCTTCTGCGCCGCCGCAATCGCTTCGTCATATTGTCCCGTCTCGGCGCAGGCGGCCGCCAGAGTGCCGACGAAGGGGGCCACGCCATAGCGCGTCAGTTCGCAGGCGCGCCCGGCATATTTGACCGCTTGAACCCCGTCCCGGATGTGTGCGTCCGGACAGGTCGCCAGCAGCCAGGCCAGGTTGTTCAGGACATACGGGGAGTCGGGCTTGATTTGCAGCACCTTTTGGTATTGGGCCATCGCTTCGTCCACCCGGCCCTCTTGGAGCAGGGCATCTCCGAAGTTGGAGTGGATTTTGACATCATCGGGTTTGAGTTGCAGCGCCTTTTGGAAATGACCCATCGCTTCGTCCACCCGGCCCTTTTGGAGCAGCACGTTGCCAAGGTTGTTGTGGGCAATGAAATTGCCAGTCGTGCAGGCGAGCGTGTGAGTCCATAGCAATTCACTGTTTCGCCAATACATGGTCTGGGTGCGCGCGCAGAAAATCAAAGCCGCCAGAATGACCATGCCGAGGCCGCCCAGCAACACGCGGCCGTGACGCCAGCCGGCGCACAAATCCGCCGCCGCCCAGGCCAGCATCAGATACAAGCCAATTTGCGGCAGATAGGTGTAGCGATCCGCATGGGCGTAGTGGGATATCTGCACAATGCCGATCACCGGGATCAGCATCCCCAGATACCAGAGCCAGCCAACCACGAACCAGGGATGCGTCCGGCGAAAGGCCCATGCCACGCCGGTTATGGCCAGCAACAATCCCAGCGCCCCGGCCACCCGCCAGAATGGCAGATAGTTTGCCGGGTTGGGATAAACACACACCAGTCCCGATGGATGGATCATCTGCCAGAGATAGGTGACATAGGATACCACGGCGTTTTCCATCCGCAGCCCAAAAGGCAGATGGTCAACGGACACTTTTTCCGGAACCATGACCGTCACCACGCACGATCCGACCGTGAGAATAAACAGTGGGATCTTCTCGGCCACCAACCGGAACAAAACCTGAGGCGTGAAGCTGGAAAGCCGGCCCAGCGGCCAGTAATCCAAGAGCAAAAGGACGAAAGGCGTTGTCACCAGCATGTTTTTGGACAGCAATCCCAAGGCGAAACACAGCACCACCAGACCATAGAAAAGTGACGCGTGTCGGGTGACGCGTGACAAGGTGGAGTTCGTTCGTGTCGCTCGACACGCGTCACCCGTCACGCCTTGCGCGTAACGCGTGTACGCCCAGAGCGTCAGCATGAAAAAAAACGCGCTTAATACGTCCTTGCGCTCGGCGACCCAGGCCACCGACTCCACCCGCAACGGATGGATCGCAAACACCGCCGCCACAAACGCGCTGCGCCACAGGTACCCCGTCATCCGCCGCAGAACCAGGAAAAGCAGGATCGCCGCGGCCATGTGGAGGAGGATATTGGTGAGATGATGGCCGCCGGGACTCAATCCGTAAACCTGGCAGTCCAGCATGTGGGAGAGCCAGGTCAGCGGGTGCCAGTGGCCGATATTGCCATAAGTCAGCGCCCAGCGAAATCCCTCCCAGGTCAGACCTTTTTGGACGACAGGGTTCTGATACACATACAGACTGTCGTCGTAGTTGACAAACTCGTGTCCCAGTGTCTGGCCGAAAACCACCCAGATAATCACTGCCAGAAAAATGCAGACCCCGGGAACCAGCCAGCGGTCATTCAAATCCGCCGCGGGGCTTTCGGATTTCAGCGGGCGGGAGTCTTCCGCTGCCGGCAATTCACCGGCGGGCGCGGCGGGCCGGCCCGAATGCACAGCGGTGGCTTTTTGCCTGGCTCTTCCACTCATGGCCGGGGCGCGGCGGGAACAACCTTTCCGGCCGCCTCGTGATACGGTTGATGGGCCTGATACAAAGCCAGCAGTTTCCGGTTCTTCTCAAGCAATTCCTCTTCGCCCGCCGCCGTGGCCAGCGCGCAGGCTTTCTGCGCCGCCGCAATCGCTTCGTCATATCGTCCCGCCTCGGCGCAGGCGGCCGCCAAGGTGCCAACGAGAGTGGTCATGCCATAGTGCGTCAGTTCGCAGGCGCGCCCGGCATATTTGACCGCTTGAACCCCGTCCCGGATGTGTGCGTCCGGACAGGTCGCCAGCAGCCAGGCCAGATTGTTCAGGGCTTCCGTGTAGTCGGGGTTGATTTGCAGCGCCTGTTGGTAATGAGATATTGCTTCGTCCGTCCGGCCCTTTTGCAGCAGAGCATTGCCGAGGTTGAAGCACGCTTCCGCGTCGTCGGGTTTGATTCGCAGCGCTTTTTTGAAATAAACCATCGCTTCATCCACTCTTCCCTTTTGGAGCAGGGCCATTCCAAGGTTGTAGCAGGCCTCCGCGCTGTCGGGTTTGATTTGCAACACCTTTTGGAAATGAATCATTGCTTCGTCCCCGCCGCCCTTTTGGAGCAAAGCATTGCCAAGGTTGTTGTGGGCTGCCACGCTGTCGGGATTGATTTGCAGCACCCTTCGGTAATGGACGATCGCTTCGTCCACCTTGCCCTTCTGGAACAAAGCGTTGCCGAGGTTGATGCCGGCATCCGCGTAGTCGGGTTTGAGTTGCAGCGCCTTTTGGAAGCGGGCGATCGCTTCGTCCACCTTGCCCTTCTGGAGCAGGGCCATTCCGAGGTTGTAGCAGGCATCCACGCTGTCGGGTTTGATTTGCAGCGCCTTTTGGTAATGGATGATCGCTTCGTCCAAGCTGCCCTTTTGGAACAAAGCGTTGCCGAGGTTGATGCCGGCATCCGCGTAGTCGGGATTGATTTGCAGCGCCTTTTGGAAATAAACCATTGCTTTATCCACATCGCCCTTCTGGAGCAGGGCCATTCCGAGATTATAGCAGGCATCCGCACTGTCGGGATTGATTTGCAGCGCCTTTTGGAAATAAACCATTGCTTCATCCACCCTGCCCTTTTGGACCAGAGCGCCGCCCAGGTTAAAACAGACTTTCGCGCAGTCAGGTTTGATTTCCAGCGACTCCTGGTACTGGGTGATCGCTTCGTCCACCTTGCCCTTTTTGAACAGAGCGTCGCCGAGGTTGTTGTGGGCAACCGCATTGTCAGACGTGCAGGCCAGCGTATGCGTCCACAGCAATTCACTGTTCCGCCAATACGAAGCCTGCGCGCGCGCGCAGAAAATCAAAGCCGCCAGAATGACCGTGGCGCCGCCGCCCAGCACCGCGCGGCGGTGACGCCAGCCGGCGCACAGATCCGCCGCCGCCCACGTCAGCATCAGATACAAACCGATCTGCGGCAAATAAGCGTACCGATCCGCCCGCGCCTGAACGCCCACCTGAACAATCCCGATCACCGGCAGCAGCATGATGAGATACCACAGCCAGCCGGTCAAAAAACAGGGGCAACGACCGCGCAGAATAAAAACGCCACCGGAAATGCCGGCCAACAGCACCAAGGACATCACCACTTCCGAAACCTCAATCCCCGCAGCCGGAAACGGGTATAAAACCGCCAGACCCGCCGGCCAGAACATCTGGCCCAGATAGGCCACACAGGATATCGAGGCATTCCCCGCGCGCAAGGGCAGCGATATGTTCTCGAACGGCTGGATCGTTTCGTGCTGGGCAAAAATCGTGACCACACACGACGCGACCGCCAGTCCGAGCAAGGGCAGTTTCTCCAGAAGCAAGGTTGAGAGTTGAGGGTTGAGGGTTGAGGGGCGCAGCGTGTTTTCCAGCTCCGAACGCCGAACGCCGAACTCCGAAATTCTCCTCAGCGGCCAGTAGTCCAGCAGCAGCAGCACCAAAGGCAGCGTCACCAGCATCGGCTTGCACATCAAACCCAACGCAAAAAACATCAGCACCAGACAGTAGAAAAGTGAAACGCCAGGCGCGGGAACCATTTCTTTCGTTCCTGTCACTTGCCCCCTGTCACCCGTCACGCCTTGCGCATACCGCGTGTACGCCCACAACGTCAGCATGAAGAACAAGCCGCTGAGGACATCCTTGCGTTCCGCCACCCACGCCACCGACTCCACCCGCAACGGATGGATCGCAAACACCGCCGCCACAAACGCGCTGCGCCACAGGAACCCCGTCATCCGCCGCAGAACCAGGAAAAGCAGGATCGCCGTGGCCGTGTGGAGGAGGACATTCGTGAGATGATGCCCGCCGGGACTCAATCCATAAATTTGGCAGTCCAGCATGTGGGAAATCCACGTCAGCGGATGCCAGTTGGAGCAGTGGACATGGGTAAACGCCCAGATAATCCCTTGAAACGTCAGGCCCCGGACGACTTCCGGGTTTTCATAGACGTACTCGTCGTCATCGTAGTTGACAAATTCGTGCCCCAGTGTCTGGCCGAAAACCACCCAGATAATCACTGCCAGAAAAATGCAGACTCCGGGAACCAGCCAGCGCTCATTCAAATCCGCCGCGGGGCTTTCGGATTTCAGCGGGCGGGAGTCTTCCGCCGCCGGCAATTCACCGGCGGGCGCGGCGGGCCGGCCCGAATGCACAGCGGTGGCTTTTTGCCTGGCTCTTCCACTCATGGCTGGTGCGCGGCGGGAACAACCTTTCCGGCCGCCTCGTGATACGGTTGATGGGCCTGATACAAAGCCAGCAGTTTCCGGTTCTTCTCAAGCAATTCCTCTTCGCCCGCCGCCGCGGCCAGCGCGCAGGCTTTCTGCGCCGCCGCAATCGCTTCGTCATATCGTCCCGCCTCGGCGCAGGCGGCCGCCAAGGTGCCAACGAGAGTGGTCATGCCATAGTGCGTCAGTTCGCAGGCGCGCCCGGCATATTTGACCGCTTGAACCCCGTCCCGGATGTGTGCGTCCGGACAGGTCGCCAGCAGCCAGGCCAGATTGTTCAGGGCTTCCGTGTAGTCGGGGTTGATTTGCAGCGCCTGTTGGTAATGAGAAATCGCTTCGTCCATCCGGCCCATTTTGAGCAGGGCATTGGCGAAATCGTAGTGGGCTTTGGCGTGATCGGGGTTGATTTGCAGCGCCTGTTGGTACTGGGCCATCGCTTCGTCCAACCGGCCCTTTTGGAGCAGCGCGCCGCCCAGGCTGTTGCGGACTTCCACGCGCTCAGGTTTGATTTGCAGTGTCTTTTGGTACTGGGCGATCGCTTCGTCCAACCGGCCCTTTTGGAGCAGCGCGTTGCCGAAGTTGTTGTGGACTTCCGCGCTGTCGGGTGTGATTTGCAGCGCCTTTTGGAAATGAACCATCGCTTCATCCAACTGCCCCTTTTGGAGCAGGACGATGCCCAGATTGTTGTGGGCTTCCGCGCTGTCGGGTGTGATTTGCAGCGCCTTTTGGAAATGAACCATCGCTTCATCCAACTGCCCCTTTTGGAGCAGTGCGCTGCCCAGGTTGATGTGGACTTCCGTGCTGTCGGGTGTGATTTGCAGCGCCGCCTGGTAATGGGCCATCGCTTCGTCCGCCTGGCCCTGTTGGAGCAGCGCGTTGCCGAGGTTGTTGCGGGCGATCGCGTAGCCGGGCCTGACTTGCAGCGCTTTTTGGAAATGGGCGATCGCTTCATCCGCCCGGCCCTTTTTGAGCAGCGCGTTGCCGAGGTTGTTGTGGGCTTCCGCCAGGTCGGGTTTGATTTGCAACGCCGTTTGGAAATGGGCAAGCGCGTCTTCAATATCGCCCATTTTGAACAGCACGTTGCCGAGATTATTGTGGGCAACCGCATTGTCAGACGTGCAGGCCAGCGTATGCGTCCACAGCAATTCACTGTTCCGCCAATACGAAGCCTGCGCGCGCGCGCAGAAAATCAAAGCCGCCAGAATGACCGTGGCGCCGCCGCCCAGCACCGCGCGGCGGTGACGCCAGCCGGCGCACAGATCCGCCGCCGCCCACGTCAGCATCAGATACAAGCCGATCTGCGGCAAATAAGCGTACCGATCCGCCCGCGCCTGAACGCCCACCTGAACAATCCCGATCACCGGCAGCAGCATGATGAGATACCACAGCCAGCCAGTCAAAAAACAGGGGCAACGACCGCGCAGAATAAAAACGCCACCGGAAATGCCGGCCAACAGCACCAAGGACACCACCACTTCGGAAACCTCAATCCCCGCAGCCGGAAACGGGTATAAAACCGCCAGACCCGCCGGCCAGAACATCTGGCCCAGATAGGCCACACAGGATATCGAGGCATTCCCCGCGCGCAAGGGCAGCGATATGTTCTCGAACGGCTGGATCGTTTCGTGCTGGGCAAAAATCGTGACCACACACGACGCGACCGCCAGTCCGAGCAAGGGCAGCTTTTCCAAAAACAAGGTTGAGAGTTGAGGGTTGAGGGTTGAGGGGCGCAGCGTGTTTTCCAGCTCCGAACTCCGAACTCCGAACTCCGAAATTCTCCTCAGCGGCCAGTAGTCCAGCAACAGCAGCACCAAAGGCAGCGTCACCAGCATCGGCTTGCACATCAAACCCAACGCAAAAAACATCAGCACCAGACAGTAGAAAAGTGACGGGTGGCGGGTGGCGGGTGACAAGGTGGGGTTCGTTCGTGTCGCTCGACACGCGTCACCCGTCACGCCTTGCGCATACCGCGTGTACGCCCACAACGTCAGCATGAAGAACAAGCCGCTGAGGACATCCTTGCGTTCCGCCACCCACGCCACCGATTCCACCCGCAACGGATGGATCGCAAACACCGCCGCCACAAACGCGCTGCGCCACAGGTACCCCGTCATCCGCCGCAGAACCAGGAAAAGCAGGATCGCCGTGGCCGTGTGGAGGAGGACATTCGTGAGGTGATGCCCGCCGGGACTCAATCCATAAACCTGGCAGTCCAGCATGTGGGAAATCCACGTCAGCGGATGCCAGTTGGAGCAGTGGACATGGGTAAACGCCCAGATAATCCCTTGAAACGTCAGGCCCCGGACGACTTCCGGGTTTTCATAGACGTACTCGTCGTCGTCGTAGTTGACAAATTCGTGTCCCAGTGTCTGGCCGAAAACCACCCAGACAATCACTGCCAGAAAAATGCAGACTCCGGGAACCAGCCAGCGCTCATTCAAACCCGGCGCGGAGCTTTCGGATTTCAGCGGGCGGGAGTCTGCCGCCGCCGGCATTTCCCCGGCGGGCGAAGCGGGCGCGCTCGAATGCGCGGCCGTGGCTTTATTCTTGGATCTTCCACTCATGAAAAGAGCAAAAAGATGTCCCATGGACTGACGGTTTTTCCGGCGGAAATTGAATCCTGTAAAAGCAGGGCGTCAAGGCCACCGCTTTGCATTCAACAGGTTGACGGCCATTTTGATGGGCAATGAACAGCTTGCAAAGCCTAAAATAGTTGAAGGTTGAGGGTTGAGGGTTGAGGGTGAAAAAACAGCCGGCGGGACGCCGGCGCTCCCAGGAGAAACAAGCGGAAAACCCGGCTTTTCCAGGCTATCAACCCACGACTACTTCGCAACTTTTTCCAACTGATGGTGTTTGAATCTTTTGAAGAACACAGTATATTTGGAAGCCATGAAGCGCGTTGGAAAAATTGCCCTTTGGCTTGCGGCCGGGCTGGCGTTAAATGCCGGCGCGCGGGCGGACGATGTTGCGTCGGCGGACAATCCTTACGCGCCGATTGTGACCCGCAACATTTTTAGCTTGAATCCGGTCCAGGCGGATGAACCGGTCGGCGACCCGCCGCCGAAAATCACGCTCAAGGGCATCATGTCCGCCAACGGAAATTCGCAGGCGTTGTACACCGTTGCGGGCACCGGCAAGCCGGGGCAATCGTCCAAGGACCAATCTTACATCCTCAGCGAAGGCCAGGGGCAGGACGACGTCGAAGTCATGCACATTAATGACAAAGCCGGCCTGGTGACTTTCAACAACCACGGCACCGTGCAGGACATTCCCCTGGCCAACGCCCCGGCGATCGGTACCTCCGGACCGGGACCCGGCGGGCCGGTTACCCGGCCGGCCTATGAGCGGCCAATGGGCAAGCGCACCGGCGGCGGCGGCGGCGGTGAAACCGGAACCGGCATTCCCAAGCGCGGCAGCGCCGGCAGACCAAACCACAGCCGGGGAAATGACGCGAATCAAAATCCAGATGCGTCAATCCCGGGCGGCGGCCCACCCGTGGGCGGCGGCTTGTCGGTGGACTCCTTGATGTCCGCTCCACTGCGCACCGGCGATGGCAATGCCAGCCCACAACCGAATCCGAATCCCATGACGGCGGAAGAGAATGCCACCTACATTGAAGTCCAACGCGAAATGTATAGAAGTCAGAACAGTCCCCTTGCCGGCCTCCTCCCGCCCACAAGATTTACGCCGCCCAACGCCACTGGTCCCACGGGAAACCCGTTGGTCAGTCCGGTGGTGCCGCCGCCGGCAGCCCCTGCCAAATAAAATTCACCCCTAGGCGGACGTTTTTGCCGATTCGATTAATTCCCAAAACTTCGGATTTTTCTGAAGCATTTCGTCCTCGCCGGTTTTGAAGCCGGAACGGAACAGGAAATCATTGAGCGTGTGGCGGCTGAGGATGCGATGGACGAGCACGCCCAATTCGTGCCGCTCAAAATAGACGCGATAATCCCCCACCCGAAACCGGTGCAACGTCCGCCGTCCCAGTTCCAATTTGGCGAAGGCATCCAGTTCCGTGCCGAGCGCCTGCTGGGGCAGGCCGCGGAATTCGCCGAGGATGTGCAACTGGAGTTCCTTGGGCATGCGCGCCAGCTCGGCGGCGCTGGTGGGAGTGAAGATGATTTGAAACACGTTCATATCTGGTCGAGAGATGAGGGTCGAAAGACGGGGGCCGAAAGTCAAGCCGGCGTTGCCGCCGTCACGGCCCTTTTCGCGCCGGAAAAATCTTTTTGAAACCAGCCGGGTCTGATATTCCATCGCCGATGGAAATCCGAGCGGCGACCGCAAATTCTTCCGCCCCGCGCCGGCTGCCCCGTTTCTGGCCGTGGCTGGTCGTTTTATTGTTGCTGGTCCTTGTCGGGTTCATCCGGGTACGACTGTTGGACGTGCCGTTGGAGCGGGACGAGGGGGAATATGCCTACGCCGGCCAGTTGCTCTTGCAGGGCATTCCACCCTACGAACTGGCCTACAACATGAAGTTGCCGGGGACGTATTTCATTTATGCGCTGGGCATGGCCTTGTTCGGCCAGAACATCGCGGGAATCCACCTGATGCTGTTGCTGGCCAACAGTCTCACGATCATTTTTGTTTTTTTGCTGGGGCGGCAACTGTTCGGAGTGGCGGCGGGTTTGGCGGCGGGCGCAAGTTATGGAATCCTGTCGGCCAGCGCGGTGGTGTACGGCACGGCCGCCCACGCGACGCATTTTGTGGTCCTGTTCGCGGCGCCCGCGACGCTGGTTTTGTTGAACGCCGTTGAATCAAAAAAACTTGGAACATTTTTCTTCAGCGGACTGCTTTACGGGCTGGCGTTTTTTATGAAGCAGCCGGGAATCTGCTTTGGCCTGTTCGGCGCGTGCTTTTTATTTGGACGGGCGGTGCGGGAGCGGTCCATTTTCACGCGCGCTTTTGCCGGGTCAATCCTGGCGTTTGGCCTGGCCCTGGTTTTGCCGCTCGCCCTGTTTTGTCTCTTCGCCGTTGAGGCGGGCTTTTTTGCCCGGTTTTGGTTTTGGACATTGGTTTACGCCGGTTCATACGCCAGGGAATGTTCCCTGGTTGATGGGCTGCAAAACCTGGGCTTATATCTCAGCGACAACTCTGAGGCTTACCTCGGGTTTGGGGCTTTGGCCGGAACCGGGTTGATGGCCGCCCTGCTGTGGAAAAAAATCAGCCCCCCGCTGATCTTTGCGGTGGTATTTCTCGGTTTTTCGTTTCTCGGCACGATGGCCGGTTTGATTTTCCGCCCGCATTATTTCATTTTGATGCTTCCGGCGTTTGCCATTGTGGCTGGCATGGCGGTGCCCCTGTTGGCATCGTTGTTTGAACGAAAGGCGAAAATGATTCCGGCCATCGTTTTTGCCGGTTTGTTCGCCTGGACCGTTTATCTGCACCGGGAGGGGTTCTTTCAAATGACGCCCTTTCAGTTTTGTCAGGCGGCTTATCCGGGAAATCCGTTTGTGGAATCCTTGCCGGTCGCCAGATATGTCCGCGAACATTCCCCGGCGGACGCGCGCCTGGCCGTTTTCGGTTCGGAACCGCAGATTTATTTTTACTCCGGCCGGCATTCCGCCACGGGATACATCTATACCTACCCGTTGATGGAGAACCAAACGCATGCGGCCGCCATGCAGCATGAAATGATCAATGAAATCGAGGCCGCCAAACCGGAATTCATGGTTCAGGTCGGTTATCAATATTCCTGGCTGATTCGCGCGTCCTCGGATGCCGCCATTCTTCGCTGGTTTGATGCCTACGCCGGGGCGAATTACGAGCGGGTGGGGGTGGTGGGCGTGCGGCCCACCGGGGAAAACGTCGAGGTCTGGGACGCCGAGGCCGGGAATTTTCACGATCCACTCGACCATTCAATAACGATTTACCGGCGCCGGCCCGGCCCACCCGCGCCAACAGCCGTTCCTTAACCCGAATTCTGAAGTCGCCGGCGGTGGTGGGTCGGATGAAGTCAGACCGAAGTGCGCCCGTCCCCGGGCGCAGCCATTGGCTTCCTGCCAGCGGTGGAACACATTTCCAACCACCGCCCATTCCACATTGCTGCGCCCGGGACGGGCGCACTCCGTTCACCCCAACTCCAGAATCGCTGCTGACGGAACAACCGAACCTCCTCGAGGTGAATACTTTAGCGCATGAAAGTTCCGCTCCGCCGAAGTCGGATTCAGTTCGCCCAGACGCTGCTCGCAAATGTGTTTTGAGGGCACTGAAGTTCTATTTCGGAGTTCGGGTTCAGTGGAATGAGCGTTTACGCCCGCCCTCACGGCACGGGGCAAGGACATGGGTAACACTTGAGGGCATGGACATAGGTTACACATTGGGTAAGGATTTGGGGCTTTTCCACGGGCATGTCGTGGAAATCTATTTCTTTGGTTCAAGCCCGTGTCGGCTTTGTAAAACTGGTGCTCAAGGCCCAACAATCGTTTGCGGAAGTGTGTCGCATTTTCCGGATCAGTCGCAAAACCGGCTACAAATGGAAGCGACGTTTTCTGCGGCAAGGTTTGGGCGGATTGCGCGACCGCTCGCGCCGCCCCAAAAGGTTCCCCCATCAGACCCCGGCTGGCTGGTTGCGGCGGATCCGACGTTTGCGGCACCGACATCGGCGCTGGGGAGCCAAGAAACTCCGGGAACAGTTGCGTCGTCAATCTCCCCGTCAACGGGTTCCGGCGGTACGAACGATCACGTTGTGGTTGCAGCGATGGCAGTTGACCCGCCACCGACGCGCCCGGCCTCCCCACGGCCCGCAGTTGCTGCGCCCGAGACTAACGGTGCCGACGCGGTCCAATCAGGTATGGACGGTGGACTACAAGGGCTGGTTCCGAACCCACGACGGACAGCGGATCGAGCCGTTGACCGTACGGGATTTGTTCAGTCGATATCTTTTGGCGGTACGGCTGCTGCCCGACCAGCAATGGTGGCGTGCGCGCGCAGTGTTTATACGGTTGTTCCGGCGTTTTGGTTTGCCTCGGGTGATCCGGGTGGACAATGGCGGCCCGTTTGGATCCAACGGCCCGGCGGGGCTGACGCGTTTGAGTGCCTGGTGGACGGCGTTGGGCATCCAAGTGGAGTTTATTGCGCCGGGTCATCCCGAACAGAATGGTGCGCACGAACAAATGCATCGGGAACTCAAAGCCGACCTGGCGGCTCCGGCCTCCAGCACGATGCGAGCTCAACAACGGCGAACGGATCGCTGGGTCAATGGCTACAATGGAGTTCGTCCGCACGAAGCGCTGGGCCAGCGAACGCCGGCGGAATGTTACCGCAAAGGCCGACCGTACCGGTGGACCAACCAGTTGCCGTTGAGTTATCCCAAGGGTTGGAAGGTGCGCAGCGTCCGCAGCAATGGGCAGATTCGATGGCAGGGGAGACTTCGCTTTGTCGGAGAAGCCTTCGTCGGTATGAAAGTCGGATTGAAACCTGTAGGAATGGGCAAGCACGTCGTGTATCTGGTTCGCGTGTCACTGGGGGAGTTGCGCGCATCGGATGCTTGTGGTCTCCGGCCTTCGGCCTACGCCCACAAGCATCCGACCAAAGGTCGAAAAGTGTAACCTATGTCCTTGCCTCATTGTGTTACCCATGTCCTTGCCCCGTGCCCACCCCGGCCCTCTCCCCCGGGAGAGGGAGAGCAATCGTCACGTTGCTGGACAATTTCTCGATCCCCATTGCCAGCGCCGATTCTGTGTCATTTGCCGTGAGATGTATGATCACTCAAGCCTATCGCCTGGCTTAAACCTGAATTCCGAAATAGGAATGGGTGGCACAGGCGACCCGCCTGTGTCGTCCGGCCACTGGCCGGACGAAACGAGAAGAACCCCGGCTGCGGACATGGACGCGCGGAAAAGTGCAGGCGCTTTCCCCGTTCCGGGCGGCGGGCCGCCGCCCGGCACAGGCCAGTGGCCCGTGCCACCCATCGGAATGGCCGCCGCTGCTTTGGATTTCAGGTTAAAACGCGGCGAACCATTCCCCCTCTCTTGGGGGAGAGAGCGGACGTCATCCCCGATTTCGTGGTCGCACCCGAAGCGTCCTGCTTCACATTACGTCACCCGCTGAAAACATTGAGGAACAATTTTTTGGGGGGTAAAATCGTTTTTGGTAGCGCGTATGGGAATCGAACCCATCTTTCAGCCTTGAGAGGGCCGTGTCCTAACCGATAGACGAACACGCCGCTTATGACGTTGGCAGCTTAACTACCGCCCGGTCGTTGTCAATAACGGAGGTGTTGGGCGTTGGTTTGGACTTTGGTTTTCGGAAAGTTTGAGCCGGCTCACGCCGGCTGCTACTTTTTTTACGTGGCATCCGGCGTGAGCCGGATCATTATTTTCGGAATAGAGTGGAGTCGGAGTGGACGGATTCCGCTTTGCCGCTTTGCAAGATTGACATGAACCGGGATGTTGGGCGTTGGTTTGGCCTTTGTTTTCAGAAAGTTTGAGCCGGCTCACGCCGGCTGCTATTTTTTTACGTGGCATCCGGCGTAAGCCGGATCATTCTTTTCGGAAAAGAGTGGAGTCGGAGCGGACGGATTCCGCTTTGCCGCTTTGCGGGATTGACATGAACCGGAGGTGTTGGGCGTTGGTTTACCCTTTGGTTTTCGGAAAGTTTGAGCCGGCTCACGCCGGCTGCTACTATTTTTTACGTGGCATCCGGCGTGAGCCGGATCATTCTTTTCGGAAAAGAGTGGAGTCGGAGTGGACGGATTCCGCTTTGCCGCTTTGCAGGATTGACATGAACCGGGATGTTGGGCGTTGGTTTGGCCTTTGTTTTCGGAAGGTTTGAGCCGGCTCACGCCGGCTGCTACTTTTTTTACGTGGCATCCGGCGTGAGCCGGATCATTATTTTCGGAAAAGAGTGGAGTCGGAGTGGACGGATTCCGCTTTGCCGCTTTGCAAGATTGACATGAACCGGGATGTTGGGCGTTGGTTTGGCCTTTGTTTTCGGAAAGTTTGAGCCGGCTCACGCCGGCTGCTACTTTTTTTTACGTGGCATCCGGCGTGAGCCGGATCATTCTTTTCGGAATAGAGTGGAGTCGGAGCGGACGGATTCCGCTTTGCCGCTTTGCGGGATTGACATGAACCGGGATGTTGGGCGTTGGTTTGGCCTTTGTTTTCGGAAAGTTTGAGCCGGCTCACGCCGGCTGCTACTTTTTTTTTCGTGGCATCCGGCGTGAGCCGGATCATTCTTTTCGGAATGGAGTGGAGTCGGAGTGGACGGATTCCGCTTTGCTGATCTGCAGGATTGACGTGGCCCGGGATGTTGGGCGTTGGGTTGGCCTTTGGTTTTCGGAAAGTTTGAGCCGGCTCACGCCGGCTGCTACGAAGGGATAAAAAAAGCCCCGAATTGCTTCGGGGCTTTGTTAGTGGAAAAACAACTTAATTACGACGACGGAACAACAACAGTGAAAGCCCGCCCAAACCAACCAAAGCAAATGTCGCAGGTTCCGGAACCGGCAGTTCATACAGAGTCATGCCACCGGCAATAACGATTGGCTGTCCACCTGCATTCGCACCAGCGCCCATGAGCGGGATGCCAGATGCTGAGGCTGTAGCCGGATTTTCCCAGCCGATGGTGCTTTCGCCAAAGAAGCTATTTCCTGCAATATTGTTGAAATAGCCCGCATTATTTTGTTCCACACTTGAAATGCTGTTGGACACAGCAAGCCAAGAGTTGCCCAAATTGGCCGACCAGCCAACCAGCATAATGTAATTGGTGCCGTTGGGGAAGGTTTGGCCACCGTTCGCCATCGCATTCCAACCAACAAGATTTCCCACATTAAGGGCCGTCGGTCCGTGAGCAATTCTGCCATATACAGTAACGTGATTGGTGTCGGCAAGCCCGCTGTCTTTCCATGTTCCATCCACAACATTGCGATCCGTTGGAAGGGTGCCAGTAAAAGACGTGATCAACAATTCATAGTAATACTGTCCCCTGGATTGTGGCGTTGTCAGACCAATGGTTTGGCCTGCTGCATTTTGCGGCAACGCGGCCGTATAGACCGAGGATAGTGTTTGTCCATTTGTCGAGACAGAAAATGTACTCGGAGTAAAATTGACAAATCCTTGGGCAAAGGCCGCACTGGTTGCCGCCATCAGTCCGATTGTTAATAGTATTTTTTTCATGTGTATTATTTATTTGTTAGTTGTTTGTTCTTCTGCTATTTACGATTTTCGATTTATTTTTCGTTTAATTTTAGTTTGTTTTTAGATCATTCAAGGCAACGATTGTGTCCAAGTATAAACATCCACTGGGTACAAGAAAAAAGCCTGGCCCACCGATATACTCGGACAAGGCCCCGGAGTTGCATCATCAGACTGCCACCAATGATTAGGACCTTGGGACGTATCATAAACATAAAGCGTGAAGGTGCCGCTTGGCTCATCCCACAACGCCACTTCACTGGTGTCAGGGAGACCGTTGAGATTGATTCCCTGGCTGGTGCCCGCAACTACATTGGTCACATAGCCGCTGTACGGAATAGTGGAACCGACCAAGTAATTTTGAAAAGGAGTGGTGATTGACATGTTATTGGTGGCTCCAGATGCGACAGCAACCGTGCCAGCAAACGTGTTCGTTGCTGTACCTGCCGCAAACAAGTAGAATCCCTGGCCTGGCAAAAGTATGGGAGCAGGCCCCGGGGTGGCATCATCAGACAGATACCAATAAATGCCATTGTTCTGCGACCCGTCATAGACAGCTACAGTAAAAGCATTGGCATTCGGATCCCAAGTCATAACTTCGCTGGTATCAGGAAGGTTGCCAATGCCGAAAATTTCATTGGCTCCATTGCTGACCCCCACAACGAATGGACATTGCATCATGTAACTGGCGTAAGCATCGTTACAGGGAACATTGGCATACCCGACAATATTTTGTGAATAGACCTGCGCCTCCGAAGAAATTACTCCGACTGCAAGCGCGGCAGCCGCAATAAGTAGTGTTTTGATTCTCATATTTTTAGTTAGTTGTTACCGTGTGTGGTGTCAATATCCCAAATTCACAAGGGGGTGTCAACAATTTTTTAACTTTTTTTTGAACGTTTTTTCAGGGGTCTGAGGGCGAAAGGCCGCGTAAAGCCGCGCCACGCGGCCACTCCCGCTTTGTCGTTGAACGTCAATTGGTTACGCTTAAAAGCGGGGGTTTTTGCTGGTTTCGGTGGAATGGGAGTTTACGCTCGCCATCCCCATGAACCTAGTAACGCGGCCGTCCCGGCTGCGGGTTCGAGCGGCGTCTCGCCGCTCGGAAACACACAGGGCGGGACGCCCTGTAAACTCGCAGGCGAGGACGCCTGCGCTACACCTACAGCCCAGGTTCAGGGGTTCAAAGCGCGAAATTCCGTTTGGGAGAATTTTCTCCCCGTCTGGCGGGGAGAGGGGGTTATAGCCAATATATAATAGCACGAACCCCTTTCCATGAACCGCATGCGCAAGTCGTTGAAGATCAACGGAGGCGCTTTTTGCCGGGTCAAGGGCGCGGCGCGGCGAATCCGCGACCAAAGTCCAGGGGCGGCGGACGATGCCTGCCAACGGATGAAAAATGCCAGCGGATTATTTTGAGGGAAAATTTTACCCGGCAAACGTCCTGGGGATCACGCTCGCGCACGGAGGCGGACCGCCGCATTTCTCCAGCCATTTGAAGAATGCGGCTCCCTGCCGGGAAGCCGCCACGCCGATTTGGCAGAAGTCTCAATATATCGGACTGATCGCCATCGGCTACAAACCACGATTTTAAGGGAATTTCCGGGGTTGGATGGGCGGCCAACTGGACGGCGGCGGCGGTTTGGGCGAGGGGAAAGCGATGGGAGATCAATGGGCGCACGTCGAGCTGGCGCGAGAAGACGAGGCGCGCGACTTCGCGCTGGAGGGTGAAATCGGAGGAATAGCTGCCGAGCAAATCCTTTTCGTCCACGCAAACGGAGGCCAGATCAAGGCTGAAGGCTGAAGGCTGAAGGCTGAAGCGGGAACGGGAACGATTTGGGACTTTGGACTTTGGACTTTGGGCTTCGGACTCCGCAATGCGTTTGGTGTGGGCAAAGAGCATGAGTTGTCCGCCGCCGCGCAGGAGTTGCAGGGCTTGCCGCACAACGGCGTCGGAGGGGACGGCGATGACGGCGGCATCGAGGCCGCGACCGTGCGTGGCGCGGCGGATGAAGTTGCGCTTGGTTAATGTGAGGACAGGCGTCTCCGCCTGTCTCACTTCATGCTTTAGGCAACCCGTTTTTGGATTGCTCGTTGATATCAGAGACAGGCGGACGCCTGTCCTACGTTAAATGTCCAGTGGGCGCCGAATTTTTTGGCGAGGCGCAGGCGGGAGGGCATCAAATCGGTGGCGATGACGCGGACGCCGGCGAGCTGGAGCAGGCGGGTGAACATGAGGCCGATCGGCCCCTGCCCGGCCACGAGGACGTTGTCGCCGGGCAAAAGGTTCAGCCGGCGGACGGCTTTGAGGACGGTGTTGACGGGTTCGAGCATGGCGCCTTCGGCGAAGGAATTCCGGGCGGGAATTTTCACGACGCCGGGCAGGACGAAGGGCAGGACGCGGACGTATTCGGCGTAGCCGCCGCCCGCCGGCTCGAATCCGGCGGTGATGCCGGTGCGTTTGTAAGTTTCGCACTGGGCGAAGGCGTGATGGCGGCAGAAATGGCAGTCCAGGCACGGCACGTGGTGGTGCAACGCGACGCGATCGCCGATGTTGAAGCGGCTCGCGAGTACGCTCGCCCCACCGCCAATACGGACGATGGCGCCGGCGGTCTCGTGTCCGAAGATGCGCGGCGGGGGGACGGTGCCGTACTGGATTTTTTTGATGTCGGTGGGGCAGACGCCGCAGACGGCGACCCGGACGAGGAGTTCATGGGGGCCGATGCGGGGGACGGGGACGGTTTCGAGACGGAGGTCGTTTCTGCCGCGATAAACGACGGCGCGCATGGTTTTGGGGATGCCGGGCACGAGGGGATTTTAACGCCCAGACGCCCAGACGCCAAGACGCAAAGGGGCAGAATCGCAACATCCAACAACCAACATCCGAGTCCATCCGTGGTAAAAAACTTTTCAGCAAGGAACGGGGATTGGAACAATCAGGGAATGAAGATTGGCCAACTGCGGAACGAACTTGCAATTGGGATGAATTCAAAGCAATAGAACGGGATGCGCCGTGACCGCCTGACAGGTCCGGGGTTGCCACCCAAGAAATCTGGCAGTGTCCTGATCTGCCACGGAGCGCGGATTGTCCTCAATCCGCAGCGGCTGGATTGATCAGAAGCGCCGCGAGTCGAGACCACTCGCGTTCCGGCGGCCAGTTTGAAATGCAAATCAGGACATTACCAGGAATTTACCGGAGCGGAGCGGGAGCCGGGTTTGATTCCGCCCTTTGGCTCCGCCCGCAGAAGAAATCGGGAAAGCCATGAAAGAAAAATCGGTTGAAGCCAGTCCACAGCCTGGCCGGAGATGGTCAAGGCTGGCGATGGTTCTGGCGGGAATCGTGGCGGGACAATTCCTTCTGTATGGGCCTTCGCTGACGGGCCGGAAGGTGCTTCTGCCGCTGAACTTTCTGGCGGCGACGCGCTGTTACCTGCCGCAAACGGTTCAGACAACGAATGCCTATCAGGATCCCACCCCCCAGGACCTGGTGCTGCTGTTCGAGCCTGACCGGCTGTTCGCCATAAGAGAATTTGCCGCGGGCCGTTTTCCCTTCTGGACGCCGGCCAAGTACGGCGGGGTTCCGTTCATCTGGCCCAAGTACTCGCCGTTCTTTCTGTTCACGTGTCTGGCGGCATCACCCGTCATCCTCGCGTGGGCGCAACTGCTCGCCGCGCTGGTTGCGGGCACGGGCGCTTATCTATTTTGCCGGCGCGCGCTCCGTGTGGGGTTCTGGCCGGCAGCCCTCGTTGCCTGGTGTTATCCCCTGACCGGTTTTTTTATTTTCTGGCAGGGCTATCCCACCAGCGCCCCGGTCTATTGGCTGCCGTGGCTGCTGTTCGCCGTTGACCGGACCGTGCGGGGGAACCGCATCGCCCCGGCAGCCCTGGCCCTGGCCACCGGCCTGGCTTTGGTGAGCGGCCATATTGACGTTGCCGCGCTGGCGCTGCTGGTTTCAGGTTTGTTTGCGTTGTGGTGTTTGCGCGAGGCTCATGGACCGCGGATTTTTTGCGGCCCGGCGGGAAAAGCGGTGCTGGCCTTGATTCTGGGCTGGGGACTCGGTTTTTTGCTGGCCGCGCCGCACGTTCTGCCGGTGATTGAATACGCGAAGACCGGGTTCCGCATGACAGAGCGCTTCAACGGCCTGCAGGAACGTCCGCCCGCGGGCATCGCCGCGCTGCCGCAGGTGGTGCTCCCGGACATGTATGGATCAACCATCAAGGGCAGTTTCCCGATGTTTCCGAATGGCCGGAACAATCTGCCGGAAAGTTCAGCCGCGGCCTATGCCGGAGTGCTGGCCACGCTGCTGGCGGCTCCGCTGGCGTGGTGCAGCCGGCGTCACCGCTCGCTGAATTTGTTTTGGGTGTTGCTGGCGGTATTGGGCTTGAGCTGGTGCCTGGATGTGCCGGGGGTGGTTGATTTGTTAAGCCTGCCCGGGGTGAACATGCTTTCTTACAACCGGCTGGTTTTCGCCACGGCGTTTGCAATTCTGGCCCTGACGGCCACCGGCCTGGAAACTTTAGTGAACGGGGAGTGTCAATGGCGGCGGGGGTTTTGGCTGCCGGCCGCTTTGCTGGCGGGGCTTTTCATCTGGTGCGTCCATCGCGCGGCAGTTTTGCCCGAGCCGCTGGCGACCCAACTCGAAACGACGGTCCGGTCCGGACAACCGGTCAGATGGATCAAGGATGTCAGCGATGTGCGACAGGCGCAGGCGTGGTTTGCATTGCACTATATAATATCAGCCGCGTGGTGTGGCGCGGGCCTGGCCGTCTGGCTGGTGTTTCGGTTTGGCCGCTTAAGTCCGCGAATATTGGCGTCCGTGATTGGGGTTTTGTTGCTGGGCGATTTGTTGTGGTTCGGCCATGGCCGAAATTACCAGTGCGATCCGGCGCTTTACTATCCGGAAATCCCCGCGTTGCGCGCCGTGGCGGGCGCCGTTCCGGGGCGGGTCATGGGTTACAACTGTTTTCCCGCCAACCTGGCGGAAGCCGCGGGCCTCGCCGATGCGCGCGGATATGATTCGGTGGATCCCGGCCGGTGGGTGTCCTTGCTGGCAATGGCCGCTGACGAACGTTCGTTCAAGCCCAAGTATGCCGCGACACTGTGGCTGGCGCCCCGCATGAAGATCACGGAGACCAATACGGCGCAACTTTCACCGATACTCGACATGCTGGGGGTGCGGTATGTGATTTTTCGGGGCTTGCCCGCGGCAAACATCCGACCGGCGTTTCAGAGTCCCGATTATTGGGTTCTGGAAAACAATTCCGCGCTGCCGCGCGCGTTTGTTCCGCGCCGGGTCGAAGTGGCGCCGGATGACGAGGACCGGCTGGGAAAACTGGCCTTGCCGGAATTCAATCCCCGCGAAGTGGCCTATGTGGAAACGCCGGTGGACCTGCCGTCCGAATGCCGCGGAATCGTTAAAATCAAGAACGAGATTCCAACCCGGATTGTGATCGCCGCGCAGATGGAGACTCCCGGGCTGCTGGTGCTGGCGGATCTTTGGGACCCGGGCTGGCGGGCTTACCTTGATGGCAAGCCGGCGCCAATTTTAAGAACCAATCACGCGCTCCGCGGGGTTGTGCTGCCGGCGGGATTGACGACGGTTGAGTTTCGATACGCCTCCGCCACGGTGGCCCGCGCCTTTCTGCTGGCAGGCGGGGCGCTGGTCATATTAACCGGCTGGCTGGCGGTCGCGGGCTGGCTGGGGCGAACGAGCCGTTCCGCCGCGACAAGCGACGGCGCGTTTCTTTAACCACGGACAAGGGCGGGACGCGAATTTCGCGAATGGACGCAGATTTGTTTACATCGCGTTAAAGAAGCGACGCCACGACGTTCACGCCGCGTTTCGGGGGAACCGCGGCGGGCGCCGGCAGCCACACTCAAAATGGGAGAGCCAAAACGAACTGATCAGACGTTGCGGCGGCGGACCAGCAACAGTGAAAGCCCGCCCAAACCAACCAGCGCAAACGTGGCCGGCTCGGGAACCGGCAGTTCATCCAACGTCATGCCACCCGCAATAACAATTGGCTGTCCCCCGGCATTCGGGCCGGCACCCATTGTTGGGATGCCGGCGGCTGAGGCTGTGCCCGGATTTTCCCAGCCGATGGTGCTTTCGCCAAAGAAGCTAAGGCCGGGAAGATTGTTGAAATAGCCCGCATCATTTAACTCCACACTTGCAATCGTATTGGACGCTTGGAGCCAGGACGTGCCCAAATTGGCCGACCAGCCAACCAGCATAATGTAATTGGTCCCGTTGGGGAAGCTGCTGCCACCGTTCGCATACGCATTCCAGCCAATAAGTGTTCCCACATTAAGTGCAGTCGGTCCGGGGGCAATTCTGCCATAAACAACAGCCTGGTTGGTATCAAAAAGCCCGCTGGCTTTCCAAGTACCATCCCATACTTTGAGATCCGTTGGCGTGGTGCCAGTATAAGTCTGGATCATCAGTTCATAGTAGAAAGTCTGGCCGGCACGTGGCGCTGTCAGACCTATGGTGCCGGCTCCCAAATCGTTTATTGGTTCTGCGGCCGAAAAGAGCGGGGAAAGCACACTCCCATTGGTCGAAACGGAGTATGTCCCCGGAGTAAAGTTGACGAATCCCTGGGCCAAGGCCGCACTGGTTGCCGTTATCAGTCCGATGGTTAATAGTATTTTTTTCATATGATTTGTTTTCTGTCGGTTGGTTGGTTTTTATTTGCTGGTTGTTGGTTCTACTTTTAACAGCGTTTTATGAATCACATCGCATTCAGTCTTCATCGTGTTTGTCATGCTTCCACTTTGCACTTCCCGGCACCGCCTGCATGTCGTCAAAATTCATGTCATAAAAAACATCACATAAGAATTGGCGACCGTCAGAGACTGCTCATTCACCTTTAGTTTGCTTCCGGTTGTTCTGTTGAACTCAAACCTGCCAGTTTTTCCAACGCGCGCCAGCGGGCGAAATCCCGCAAGGACTTTCCCGCGCGGGTTTTCCCGCAGAGCGGCGCACTGGTTTTCACCGAGTCCGGGTGGATGTGGAATAAACGGCGGCAAACCAGCCACAAAAGGCGGCAGCCATCAGCATCGCAATTTGGGTTTTCATGCGTGTCTGGCGGTTGCAAGCAAACACTGGCATAACCCGTGCCAGCTCGAATTACCCTTGAAAACAAGACTTATCCGTGGGTGGACGGCCATTAGATGCGTGATTTACACGCAAAATGCGTGAAAATTTTCCGCAACGCAAAGCGCGGAAGAGTCGCTCAAATGATTCCCGTGGCAGCCGGCGTGAGCCGGCTCAAATATTCGGCTGGAGAAGAATGAGCGGACTCACGTCCGCTGCTACAAATGTTTTGAACCACGGCTCGGGGGCGCAGGAAAATTCCATGGGCCGGCCGCGCCAGGTGAACCGGACGGCGCGGGCGTGCAAGGCGTGATGCGGCAGAATGAGCCGGGCGCGCTGCTCATCGGTCAGGCGATTTTCGACCAGCGCCAGATACAAATCCTCGTCGCCGCCGTAAAGTTTGTCGCCGACGATGGGATGGCCGAGGTGGGCGAGGTGGATGCGGATTTGATGTTTGCGGCCGGTGCGGGGGATGAGGCGGAGCAGGGAAAACTGAGTCGAGAGTCGAGGGTCGAGGGTCGAGGGCGCGATGGGCTGGAGTTCACGCTTTAGCGTGCCGCTTGAACAAGCTGAAGCTTGAACTCCAACGGAAAACCGGCGCTCGACCCAAAATTCGGTTTGGGCGGGCGCGCCATCGGGGCGGACGCAGTCCTTGATGGCGACGCGGCTGCGCTCGTCCCTGCCGAGCGGCGCGTCAATCAGGCCGTGGTCGTCGCGGACGCGCCCGTGGACGATGGCGAGGTATTCCTTTTGGACGGCGCGGGTTTCCCAGATTTTGCCCAGCTCGCCGGCGGTGTCGGAATTTTTGGCGATGACGACTACGCCGCTGGTTTCGCGGTCGAGACGGTTGACCAAATGGGTTGTAAGGTTGAGCCAGGTTCTGGAGGAGTTGAGGGTTTCGAAGATAAAGGCGGGCGCGGCTGATGAGGCTGGAGAATTCATCGCCCTTGGTGGGATGACAAACCAGTCCCGCCGGTTTGTTGACGACGAGCAGGCCGGCGTCTTCGTGGAGGATGGCGAACAGTTTTTCCAAACGCGGGAGGATTTTAACCGCGAAAGGCGCGAAAGACACGAAATCTTAACCACGGATGAAGCGAGGCCGGCCAAAGACCGATGGCTGAAAGCCGCGCAAAGCCGCGCCCCCCGGCCCTGCCCCTGATTTGTCATGCGAACCATTCGAAAGACGCGAATGGCACGGATTTTCACAAATGGAATTCAGTTTATGGGAATCCGCTGGAATTCGTGAAATTCGTGTTGCAAAAAAGAGTGTCCGGTTTTGGCGGAAACAGGCATTTATAGGTGAATGCAGGCAATGGACGACATGGCGCTGTTGCGGGAATACGCCGCCGGCAATTCCGAGGCGGCCTTCGAAACGCTGGTTTCGCGGCGCGTCGGCTTCGTCTATTCAGCGGCGCTGCGGCAGGTGCGCGACCCGCATCTGGCCGAGGAAGTCACGCAGGCGGTGTTCATCATCCTCGCGCAAAAGGCCGGTCGGATTTCCGGCAAAACCATCCTGGCCGGCTGGCTCTTCCGCGCGACGCGCTTTGCCGCCCTGGCGCAAATGCGCGCCGACGCCAAACGCCGCCGGCGCGAACAGGAAGTTAACATGCAATCTGAAATTCAACCCGCCGCGCCCGACGCGTTCTGGGAACAAATGTCGCCGCTGCTCGACGAGGCGCTGGCAACGCTGGGCGAAACCGACCGGCAGGCCGTGCTGCTGCGTTTCTTTGAAAACAAAAGCCTGGCGGAAGTCGGCAATTCTCTGGGCATGGGCGAAGACACCGCGCGCAAACGCGTCAGCCGCGCCTTGGAAAAACTGCACCGCTATTTTTCCAAACGCGGCGTTTCCTCGACCACCGCCATCATCGCCGGAGCGATTTCGGCCAATTCCATCCAAGCCGCGCCGGTCGCGCTGGCAAAAGCCGTGACTGCCATTGCAATAGCGAAAGGGTCAATTGCAACGGCATCAATACTAGCCCTCGTGAAAGGAACCATGAAAACCATGACATGGTTAAAACTGAAGCTCGCGGTCGGCCTGGGCGCAGCAGCCTTGCTCGCGGGCGGCGCGGTGACGGTGGCAATTTTGCAAAATAGCAATGGCGACAAAATGACGGCACAGGAGATCGCGAGGCGGACACAAGATGCCTACGCCGCGCTTTCCAGTTATAGCGACACTGGAACAAACATTTCCACAGTCGCCGGTCAGACAATCACCACCACTTCCAGCATCAAATTGCAGCGACCAAATCTTTATCGGATTGACTGGGCGCAATCGCTCGAATCCGCCGCTTTTAAAGGCGTCATGAGCAAAGGCGTTACTTGGTCTGACGGGACGGGCGATTTCTGGGTCGTGGGAGCCGCCGGGCAGGAACAGAATGCCAGGCCGGAAAAATCGAAGGATATGCAAGCGGCGCTGGCTTCAGCCACGACCGCCGCCGGTGGTTGGATGGTGGCGGCCATTCCCGAACTCTTTTTCAACCAGAACTCGGGCGTCATGCTGAACGCAACCGATCCGACACTCAAACGGCAAAAGGATGAGAGTATAAATGGCGTTGATTGTTATGTCGTGTCGAGCAGCACAGACCCAACAGGCGCGGATACGATGGGGAAACGTTCCAAAACGCTTTGGATTGGCAAGCAGGATCATTTTATCCACAAGACCCGGATGATCATAGAGAAAATGTCCGTCCCCACCCTGCCGCAAGCCAGCGACGCGGACATCAAAAAAGTGCTGGAGATGCAAAACCAACCCGCGACTCCTGAAGCCATTGCGAAATTCAGGCCGACCCTCGAAAAGACCCTGCAACAGACCCAAAAATTGATGAATTCCGGGAAGTTTATTTACACCCAGACACGCGGAAATTTTTCCGTGAACGAAAATTTTCCGCTGTCGGACTTCGCCCGTTGAAATGCTCCTGATCGAAAAGGCAAATTATCAATGGATAAATTCCGTTCGTTGGCGCGTCAATGAACTGGATGCCATTAAACTTTCCGGCGCGTGAAATCGCCAAACAATTTGAAACCAACCTGTCAGAGCGACGTCATAAGAACTGTGAAGTCGAAGTTTGGAGCGTTCACTTTGATTGAGTTGCTGGTGGTGATTGCCATCATCGCCATTCTTGCCGCGCTGCTTCTGCCGGTGCTCTCCTCCGCCAAGGCCAAATCACAACAAATGGCCTGCCAGAACAACCTGAAGCAACTGGCCGCCGCTTGGATCATGTATTGCGGCGACAACGATGGGGAACTCCCCTTCTGCGCCGGCTTCCTCAATCCAGAGACCAATGCCTGGGCTCTGGGCAACGCCCAGACCATGCCCCAGGACAGCAGTCGTTTCGGCCAATTGGATCCGGGCGCGCTGGATGCGACCAATGTCTGCGGCATCACGCGCGGCACGCTTTTTCCCTACACGCAGGCCCCAGGAATTTACCGCTGTCCCCTGGATGATCGAATCGTAGGCGGCGTTTCGTATGTGCGCAGTTACTCGATGAACAACTGGATGAACGGCCAATCCCCAGCCGACTGGCTTCCCGGTCTGGACCCTTCCCGCAAGGTTTACAAAAAGGATTCCGTCCTCCCGGCTCCCTCGAAGCTTTTTGTTTTCATAGACGAGGATGAAGCCAGTATTAACGACACAATGTTCGTCGTCATCATGGATCCGGGCTGGTATATGAATGACATTCCCTCGCGCATCCACAAAACCGCCTATCCCCTGAGTTTTGCCGACGGCCACACGGAAGCATTTAAATTTTTGTGCGGGGATACATTATCCTGGGAGCCGCCCCAATCCAGCCCTCCGGAAATATCCAGCGACGGAACGATCAACCAGGACATCATCAACCTGCGCAACGCCGCCTGGATCCCGTGGTGATGGGAATCGAGTGCCAATGGAGCGACGGTTGATTTGCCGGCCTTTCGCACATTCGGCTTCGGAATCCACCGGGCTGGAAAATATTTGTTCGCTTTCCGGTTCCGTGTCCATGTATTGGGTAAATGATGACCGACGACATGGCATTGGTGCGGGAATACGCCGCCCGCCAGTCCGAGCCGGCGTTTGAAACGCTGGTCGCCCGTTATGTCCATCTCGTGCATTCGGCGGCAGTGCGTCAGGTGGCCGATCCGCATCTGGCCGAGGAGGTGACCCAGGCGGTCTTCATCATTCTGGCGCGCAAGGCCGGCTCGCTCGGCCCCAAGACCATTCTCCCGACTGGCTGCATCGCGCGGCCTGCTTCGTGGCCGCCGACGCGTTGAAAATCCAGCGCCGCCGCGCGCGGCGCGAACAGGAGGCCCACATGCAATCACTGCTGAACGAACCGTCACCCGAAACGGATGATGCCTGGCCGCAAATCGCACCGCTGCTGGACACGGCCATCGCCGGGTTGAATGACAAAGACCGTCACGTCATCGTGCTCCGGTTTTTCGAGAACCGCAGTCTGGCCGACGTGGGCCTGGCGCTCGGCGCGAATGAAGACGCGGCCCGGATGCGGGTGAACCGGGCGTTGGAAAAACTGCGGAGATATTTCTCCAAACGCGGCGTGAGTTCGACCACGGACCATCATTGCCGGGGCGATTTCCGCCAATTCCGTCCAGATCGCGCCGGCAGTGCTGGCAAAATCCATTACCGTTGCCGCGATGGCAAAGGGAGCGGCGGCGGGCGGCTCGATCCCGGCTCTGGTCAAAGGCGTTTTGAAGCTGATGGCCTGGCACAGCGCCAAGGCCGCCATCATCACCGGCGCGGCGATTGTGGTGGCAACGGGCGCGACTCCCTTACTGGTCAAAGCCGTGAATTCGGCTCACACCACTTATCCTGACATTCAAGGCGCGTGGGAAACCAGTAGGTTCAGACTCGTGTCCCCGCTCGCCTTGGACGGGAGTTTCGAGATACACGCCGTGCTCAAAGTTTCCAAAACGAATGGCGTGTATCGTGCCACGCTGGACTTCCCGGAACTCGGACAAAGAGATTATCCCGTTGCCAAGTTCGAATACAGAAACGGAACCATGCGCCTGCAACTGGACAGGCTGACCCGTTTCGAAGGCCCCGTTGACCCGACCGGCACAGAGGTACGTAGTCTTATCATTTTACGGAACGGTTGCGGAACCAAAATCAATGTTCTGTGGAAGCGAACAACCCAGCCGGAGATTCCGGCTCTACCGCTGGCCGAGAGCGATTATGCGCCAGCGGGGAATTCAACTTTGCAGGGTTTCTGGGAGGGATATGCAAGCATCCGGGGCATTCCGTTGCCGATGAATCTAAAAATTTCAGAACCTTCGAATGGAGTGTTTCGGGCGGAAATGGACGACCTGTATTGCGGGATAATGCATATACCGGTTACAGTCACCTGTGATAAAACCAACGTTGAAGTGACGCATCTTAGAACAAAAATGAAAGGAACGCTCGACAACAGCAACATGGAAATACGGGGAACCCTGCCAAACGGCTCTTCGGTAATCCCATGGACATTCAAGCGCGGGAATCAGGAACAACGGGAAGACTTTTCTTACACGAAGGAAACGGATTTACAGGGTCATTGGCAGGGAATCCTGGATGGGGAAGGAATCAAACTCCAATTGTTCCTACACATCGCCAAACTGCCCGACGGAAAATATTCCGCGACCTTGGACAGTTCTGATGGAACAAGCGGAATGTTGGCCACAGCGGTCCAATACCGTCCGCCGGAGGTCCGGATTGAATGGATCTGGAACGGATGTTCCTTTGCAGGGAAATTGGAACGCGGCAAACTCTCAGGAATGTGGAACGACGTTGGTCAGCCAACCCGGCTGGTTTTTGAACGGAGTGATCTGAAATGAGTATGAAAATCAATCTTGATGTCGAGCCATCGTCCCCTGGGCGGTCATGGCCTTTATCGTCACAACGATGGCCGTTTCAGGGAAGGAACAGATTTTTCTCGGGCCGGCCGAGTCCGGCACCTGGAGTGGCAGTTCGAAATGGCCGAACGGGATGTACGGCGCGGCGTCCACGTCGTACGATTTTAACGATCCGGCTCCAACGGTGCTTGCGCTTTCGTGATCAGCAACACGGTGGCCGGCAAGGAAAACAAGGCCGACTGGCGCTGTCCGCCTTTTTCGCTCGGACCTGCGGCCGGAGGCGCCAGGCCCATCACCTTTTCGTTCGCCTACAAGCTCTCGGATCCCGTCGCCGGCAAGGAAAACATACACGTCATGCTGCGCTTCTGGGATTCCACCGGCACCAACTACGTGGAGGACGGACAGTCCAGGTTGGCGCCCGCACCGGCGATTCGGCCATGACCAACTACCGAACACTCACGATGAACGGCATCATGGCCCCGCGGAAAGCCCGGATGGCCGATGTTACTTTCAGCGCCACCTGCGACGAACCTTGGACTTCGGGCACGGCGCGCTTTGATGACTTTTCCGTCACGACCGTGCCGCGTTCGTTGCTCTTCAAGGCCGGTGTTGGTGCGGCGATTCTATTGGCCGTTGGCGCTTTGACTGGGTTGCTGATCCAACTTTGGCGGCGGCGCGCCGGACGCAATCGCGTGGCCGCGCCCGGCCTCCCATGAAAGGCAGAACCGCGTTCACCTTGATTGAACTGCTGGTGGTTATTGCCATCATTGCCATTCTCGCCGCTTTGTTGCTGCCGGTTTTGAGCAAATCCAAACAGAAGGCGTGGCAAACCGCTTGCCAAAATAATATCCGGCAGCTTCAACTGGGTTGGATCATGTATGCGACCGATTATAACGATTATCTGCCGCACAATTCGTGCGGTGCCGGAGCCGGTCGAACCCTTGAAAATCCAGGATGGGTGGCCGGGAATATGTGGCTGAATTCTGATGCCGGACAGGACAGCGACATCACCGAGAGCACCAACACCGATTTATTGGTCGGGAATCAATATGCTCCTTTTGGTTCCATCGGCGGCTATGTCAAAAATCCGGCGGTCTATCATTGTCCGGCGGACAAGAGCACCGTGACGATTGACGGCGAAATTCTTCCCCGTGTGCGCAGTGTGTCCATGAATAATTACATGGGCGCGCGAGAACTGCCTGGCTTTCGGTTTTTCATGAAAATGCAGGAAATAACCGCTCCCGGACCCAGCGACGCCTGGGTCTTCATGGATGAACGCGAGGACTCCATCAACGATGGTCTTTTCGCCGTGGACGCTGCGGCGCGCTATGCCATCATTGACTATCCGGCCAGCTATCACAATGGCGGTTCCTCGATTTCATTTGCCGATGGCCACACGGAATATCACAAATGGTTGGAACCAACGACGAATCCGCCGCTGATTGTTGATCAACACCTGCCGGGTGGATCAAAACCAACCTCGCCCAATGACCGTGATATGGCATGGCTGGTGGAACGAACGACCAGCAAAAACTGATCTGAGCATCGGGCGTGACGATTTGATTGCAGGGCTGTCTGAAGAGTGTGTGAAAATTCAACCTTACCCCTCATCCAAGGAGCATTGAAAATTGTGGCCTGGACCAAAGCAAAAACCGCCGTCGTTGCCGGCGCGGCATTAATCCTTGCAGCCGGCGCGAGCTTCTTTGCGATCAAGGGGACTCATTCAACGAAAGCAATCCAGTTGCCCCCTGCCGGTCTTCCCCAAACGCTCGCGGAGCTTGACGCCTGGTATGTTGAGCCGCCCGCCGGACAAAATGCCGCCACGTTCAATTTGCGGGGCATCAAGGCGCTGCAGATCAAAGGCGCCGACCAAATCGCCAATCTGCCGGTCTTGGGACAATTGCCGGCTCCGCCGCCCGGCACTCCCCTGCCGACACCGGTGAAATCCGCCCTGGCCGCCTTCATGCAGCACAACCGCGACGCGCTGAAATTCTTCGCCCAAGGGGCACAATACGAACAAAGCCGGTATCCCATAGACCTTACCAAAGGTTCTGACACCCTGCTGCCTCATCTCATGGGAATCAAGCGTGGGATGCAGTTGTCGGAAATGGCGGCCATTTTGGATGCGGAGAACAATGATGAAAAACAAGCTGATGATGATGTCCTGATGACCCTGGCACTGGCGCGTTCGCTGAAAGCCGAGCCGGTGACGATTTCTCAATTGGTGCGCGCGGCGGGTGTTTCCCTGGCCGTGGACGCGTTGAATCAGGTTGTGAATCGCACCACGTTGTCACCGGAATCTTTAGCTGTTTGACGTAGTTCACCACCACGCCAATCACCAGCGCCAATCCCACTCCGATCGGAAAAGCGATCGATAATCCGGCCACCGATATCGCCGCAACGATGAGGAGGTTGGAGAGGTTAAAGACAATGCCTCCGATGACGGCCGAGAGGAGTGAGCCTGGATCGGCCTGAAGGAGGTCGGCCACGAAACTCCTGCCATTAGCGCCTGTGCTCCCCAATGTCAGCCCGAAAGAGAATCGCCGCAACAATGAGCCCCAAGGAATAATCCCAATAAAAAAGGGGAAAGGGCCAATCCTTCGTCGAAATCTTTGACGTGTTTGCCCACGATCCCCAGCAGAGCATTGTCACCACGCAAAATGCAACGGCGACAGAATATTCATTTACGATATACATAGTTCATCACCTTTCAGTGAGCACCGTTGAGTAATGACAAATATGTTACAGCGCCGATGGCATGATAGAACGGAACACCCCACACTTCCTGGGTATTCCACTCTACTGCATTCGACGTTTCCATATAAGGCGTGTCGTCCAAACGTCCGACAAAGCCATCCACCGTAGCGTCGGGAATTCTATAATTCACGAACGACCCGATAACGGGATGTCTAAAACCTATGCCGGTGAAGAGACAAAGACCGGTGGTGTTATGACCAGTCGCCCATTGAATCAATTTCTCGCTCTCGTCGCGGTAAAGATTTTTTTTCCACAGAAGCGCGGCCCGTGCCAGAAGATATGCATGGTGCATAAGCACAGCATCTGTCCCGTGCACCATCTCTTGTGCATTGAGCGGGCTGATAAATGTACGAACGAAATTGCCTCCACCGGCATCGCGAAATGTCACTTCATCGGAATGCAGCGGCTTCACAAAAACGCCGTACGGCGTCACAGAAAATGGATTGCTGTCAGCGTCTTTCAAAATGTAGTTCTCGATGTACCGTCTCACCGCCGAACCTGTTCGTTTCGTGAGGTCAGCCATCGCGGGGATGTCGAGCTCGCACACCCGCAGCAACGCCATCGCCGGTTCTGCATTCCACACAATGCTGCGGTACCCATCAGTCTTCCCTTTCTCGTAGAAATATCCGTTCAACCGAGACTCGCTGATTTCCTGGCGGCTCATAAGCTCGTTGGCCAGTCCTTCAATCTCTGCACCGCTGACCCGTGCGAGTCCGGATGCGTACAATTCACAGGCGGCGAGCAGCTCCTCGGCGACAAATAATGTTCTGCCGTCATGCTTGACTTTCTGACTGTATTTCCATCCCAACTCGGCGAGATGCTCGCACTTGAAAGCATCCGCGGCGTCAAGGACCCTCGAAGCAAACACCTGGTTGCGGATGAAAAGGAATTGACAGACCGGGTTGTATGTCGTCCGAATTTTTCTCTCGTCCCCGTTTTCCTTAATATTGTCGCTCTTCCCTTCTCCGGCACCGAGACACCCGGCATGGTTTTCACACCACCAGTCGTCCTGATAGTTTTTTCCTCCACGCAGCGGCCCGCTCCCGATATCCTCATAGACCCGTCCTTCAGGAGTAATCATCGCTTGAAAGTACTTGTTTCCCCATTTGATTTCGTCCAGGGCGGCATCCCTGTAGGCGCGGTCGGCGTGCTGTGCAATCATCGAAAGGGCTTCGATATGCGAGCTCGTTTGCGAAATCCATTTGCGGAAATCTCCGGCGTCGTTCCAGCCGCCGGCGGCGGGAACGTATGTCCCATCGGTGTCAAGAACTCCGTCATCCGCATTCTCTATCGGCCGTATTCCGGGTGTCTCGATTCCCGATCGCTGGCAATGCAGATAATTGAGATAGCTGCGGATGAGACGATCGTACGGATTGCTTTCAATCACGAATGGAGTCGTGAAACCATACTCAGTTTCAATCTGGTAGATTCCCGGCTGAACAAAAGCAGTAAAATCACCTTGCCAAAATGTCCCCCATCGTGTGCTGATTTTTTTCAATGTTCCTCGGTACGCAGAGACACCAGCGCCGGACCGATCATCTCCGACAAATTTCCCCTTATCAATATCGAACGGCCAGTCAAAGAAAGCGCCGGTCCAGGCTTTCGGCAAATGTTGTTCTCTTTTCACGCGTGAAAGGAGGCGATCGACATAGAAGGGAATTTCGCCGGGAAGCGCCGAGTCACGTGATGATGGCAAGAGCGTCACAGTCTTCGGGCCGAGAACTCGAAATCCGAGCTGCGATGTTACAATCGTAGGCTGGTCAACATATGTCTTGCGGACCTCCTGTGATTGAAGCGATCCGGCCGAAGTCAGGAGGATGGCTAAAGGGGTCAGTATTCTCATCGGATGTGTACGGAAAAGTGTCGTCATGCATATCCTGTGGTGATATGAAGATGGTCGAGCGTTACGCAAATCACTCAGGCCAGTTCGTTCATTGAAGAAGAGAGCCTATCGAACACAAGAGGCTCCACGGATGGGACGTTTTCAAAATATACACAGCGTGGGTGAGGATTGCAATTCGCAGTTAGTAATGTCTTAATTAGAACAAAGTCCAAGGGGAAGGCTTCGCCAGACGCTAAGCCGCAAGGGAAACATATCCATTCTCTTTGCGGCTTAGCGGCTTTGCGTGAGCAAACTTCACACCTTTCCTAAATTAAGATACTACTCCGCAGTTTGATTTTTTGTGGATCGCAAGATCATCATTGTATTTCCGAATGCGCTTCATTTTAAGCTTTTGCTTTTAGCAAAATTGAAGGTTGTGCAATCCAGTTTTGTTGCACAGCTTGATTTTACAGTTCAATAGTGGTAAAGTACTCTCACTCCATTTTGCATCACATAGAAAACAAACGTATGGATGAGGACAAATGATATTTAGAATAGCTTTTATTCTACTCCTGTCGGGATCACTTTGGACAGGTTGCACCAAAAAAGATAATTCAATGGTCGGCCCCCCATCATCATCATCGTCTATACCTACTTTACTAGGCACTTGGACTGGAAATTATCCGTTGCCGCCTCATGTAATCAATGAATCAATAGTATTTTCAATAACATATCAATCAAATGATACTGTTAGGTACGGTATCATTGGAAATAGTGCAGATCATGTAAATCAACATTTACCATACAATACATTTACACACGTAGGAATAATTCAAAATGATTCTTTATTTGATTATTTATATCCCGCTGGGTCTTCAAATCCATTATTCTATGGGGCACAAATTAACGATTCAACGTTGCAGGGATATCTTTGGGATAAGGATGTTAGAGGCGATATGGCAGGCATTCAATCTATAACGATGACTCGAAGGATACGGTATCATTGGAAATAGTGCAGATCATGTAAATCAACATTTACCGTACAATACATTTACGCACGTAGGAATAATTCGAAATGATTCTTTATTTGATTATTTATATCCCGCTGGGTCTTCAAATCCATTATTCTATACAGCTCTAATTGCAGATTCATCTTTACAGGGCTATCTCTGGCTGAAAGACGTTAGAGGCGATATGGCGGGCATTCAATCTGTAACGATGACTCGTTAAATATTTTTGAAATAAATAATCCGCGCCGCAAACAGCGAGGTATTTGTCATGCCAGCTTATGCATGGAGATCTTATTTTCTGTGCATCTAGTAAGGTAGAAATTTTGGGAAGGATTCATCATTGCAGTAACCTTTCAGATGGTTGGGAGAGCGTGAAAGGTTATACTATTCTCTGAAGTGTATGCCGGTTCGGTTAACCGTTCGTTATACACTGTATAAAAAATGAGGATTATTATACAGTATCACGGTTAACACAAACCAGACATATTGCGTTTTGAGCTTGCGGAGAGGGGGAGATTTTTCCGAAGGAATCCCTTCGGGATAACTCCCGTACAGGTTGACCCCGTACGGCGGTTTACATCCCGTTGCCGCAATGCGTCAACGGGATAAGCCGCTCACCGTAAATACAAATGGCTC
>CAWFZJ010000009.1:0-358385 GCA_963820205.1 uncultured Verrucomicrobiae bacterium | reverse complement strand
ATGTTGCGGTAGTCAAAAGTAGTTTTTTCGGCTTATCCGGCTTTGGGGTGCTGTCCCGCCGGATGCTGCGAACCAACCAAACCTGACCATTTTCCTTTTCCTGATTCAATTTTGCCAGAAGACCGTCAGCTAGTTTATCAACGTGATTTTCTCCCGCGCGGCCAAATTTTTGGCGGATGATCTTTTTCAATTCATCCCGGTTGGACAAATCTACCACTCGCCATACTGTTTCGTCAGCGGGCAAGCCACTCATATCCGCCGGAATATGCCGGACAACGCGCTTTTCAGACAAACAGTGGATGATCTGGCCTTTAATTTCATGCAGCCGGTCTTTTGCATCACGGCTGGCGACGATTCGCCATTTGCGATCCGGGTCGGGACTTTCTTTCATTTCGCTATCGCCAATTTTTGCTGTCTCAAAAAAGTCTCCAAAACGATAACCCTTCCAACGGAATTCCTCTGATAATTTTCCAAACAATTCCTTCTCCGAGTCCGTCAGTTCCTTCAGTGCAAAAAGTTCCCACAGTATTCCGTCCTTCGGCAGCAAATGTGACAGCAAGCCAAGCACACAGGCATCCAATGCGTGATGGAGGTAGGTTTTTTTGCGAATCTCTCCTTTCGGTAGTGGAACCGGTTTCATCACGACTTCACCTGTCTTTTCATCAATTTTCTTCTTTCGAGTGACCCAATCATAAACCGGTCTTTCGGTCATTACATCACGGCCGCAGACATTTTTGTCGCCAAGGCATCCCAACAATCTCCAGCCACGCATATCCCGGATCGTGCCTGTAACGGTTCCTGGGATTGCTGAAATTTTCTCCGGCCCAAGATGAGAAAGCCGTTTAAGCAAAACTTGTTGGGCGAGGCGGTTAATGTGCGATGTGACAGTTAAATCTCGCGGAGCAAACGAATCATTGTTTTTATCCAACTGTTTGGTTTCCAAAAAACCAATGCGTTTTTTTCGCCGGAGATAATCGGGATGCTCTTTCGTGCCTGTCTCATCGAGATATTTTGGCCAGTATTTAACCCTCGACTCCGGTTCTTCACCCCAAGTTTTTAGACTGGCCACAAAAGCCTTGTATGTATCGAGGCTTTTGATTGCTTTATTTGTGCCGGGAATCGTGCGCTCCGCTTCAGTTTTTCCATTTAATTCTTCAACAAATTGCCATGAGGTTCGCGCTCCCTTCATGGCGTTGACCTGCTTGAACGTGATAACCACCGCTTGCATCGCGTTTGTGAGTTTTTTGGACTTGGGAATGATGTGATCTACGTCCATTCTGCCGAAAACCAAATCCGGAACTGAAATACATTCAAGGGTGTAGGGGCATTTCCACTTCAAATCATCCGCGACTTTAGCTTTCCAGAGGAGATTTCCATTCAGGCAATGCTCCAAGCCTTCTTCTTTAAGTTGATCCATGACAAATTTTTTAACGGCCTCATGCTGATTTGACATGGACTTCTTTGCTTTGGCTTTTTCAACGCTACTCATTCCCGACATGGCAAGAATATCATTTGCAACTTCAATGGAGATTTTCCCGATGCGCTCTTGATTGCCACCGGCAAAATATTTGTCATTGATAATGTCCGTCGTCAGCCGATCAAGTATAAGCAGTCGGTGACGCACTAAATGATTGTTTGTTTGAGCGGCGAGCCACTGACTTGAAAGACGCGCTTCGTAAATGACGCGAGCACAGGCGTTACCATATTTGCTGTAACGAGCCTGATTAACCATTTTGCCCGTCTTGCTTTTCTTTTTCAGCCATTTCGGAAGCCACGCCCTGTAAGCTTTTTCTGAGTCTTCCTCCGATTCTGTCTGTCCCAAATATAGCCTTTGCATTTCTTCGGTTTCAACCAAGCAACCGTCGTTTTGTTTTCGCACGCCGTTCAAGATATCGTCTTGGCATTTCTTACGCGGGTCTTCACCGCGTAAAATTTCATCAACGGCTTGTTTGAGAACATTGCGGTGATAACGAGCACGCCCGGTTGGAAACCTGACTTCAAGCTGCCGTTTCAAAAAGTCCTGCACCGAGAGCGGAACTTTTTTCTTTTCGGTATCTGCGTCTTTTTTGCGCCGCTTCTTGCGGGAATTCTTAAGGTTTTCAGAATCTACCAATCGGATAACCGCTGAATCAAATATTTCCGGCGGGATGTTATAAGGAAGATTGATTAGGTGTGCGCGGACTTGTGAAAGTTTGATGCATTTGCCGCGCCGCAAACGATTTTCGAGATGTTTTTGGAGTTGCGTGGGCAGTGTTGGCCAAATTGCAGACGCAATATCATTGGTCGAAACAAATTTTTTCACCGGATCAAGCACCAAGCTGTCTTCCCGCTCGGAAGTGATTTTGAACATCGCATCCAAATTGGCCGGTTTAAACCCCAGTGTGGCATCACGGAGGCTTTTTTCCAGTTCATCTTTGGTAAAAAAACCTCGTTGTTTTATTTCACCATGGATTCGATTGCGTTCATCGCCTGACAAATTACGCGGCGCATTGTTAATTTTCGATTTGACGGTTAGATCGGCCAACAACATTGCCCACCGGAATTCCAAAAACTCGCGGCTTTTTTTAGTCGGCACTTTTGCGGCAATTTTGGCTTTGTGCTTTGCTTCATCATGTGCTTTGCCATTAGCGATAAATTGCTGGTATTTTCGTGCGAAAGTAATTGGACAAATCGAAATGATGCGGTTGTGAAAACGTGGAATTAGCGAGCCGAACAAAAGTCCGCCCTTGTATCGTTTTGGCAGTTTCAATTCAGGGCAGCGGATGACGTGCCAATCTGAAATCAAAACTTTTTCGAGTTTTCCGTCCAGGCCTTTCAATTTGCCGGTGTGCGCTTGCAAAATATTCCGAACTTCGCCCTCAACCACTTCGCGCGGAAAGGCGGCATTCAAACCCTTGAACCGTCTCATGGATGATTTCTTTTCGCCAGACGGTTCAACGCCAAGCTCCTTGCAGAAAGTTTCCGCCATACTGTGAACGCCGTGCTTTTGCATGAGGTTTTTGGCTTCCTTGACTTTCTTTACGTCATCTTTTTCGTCTTCCGTTGCCGAGGCATCGTTCAAAATCTTTTCCAGCGCGTCTTCATCCAAAGTGGCTGATTCTTTCTCAATGTCATCGGTTTTGCTCCACTGGCGGTTGCCATCGTAGCCGCGATTGTGGGCATACCATCGTAGCACATCCCAAAGTTCCGACCATGTTAGCAGGGTTTGCTTCTTTTCATCATCGGTTCGCGCCGCGAGAACACGCGCAGCCAACAGCCACGGCCAGGCGCAGCCGGGTTGATTCAATTCTTTTTCCGTCAACGCGCCCAGATGCTTCAAAACAATTTTTATTCGCGCAATGCGCTGCCTGGTCGAGCGAATGTGCCGGCGCTGGCGGCGATACGCACGTCGCGAACTGGCCAGACAATCATCGGCACGGAAAACAACGCTGCCGCAGCCGAGAATGTTGATGTCGGATGGGTTTGCGGCTCGCGGGGACGCTCGCCCCACCGATTGCAGCACGGCCCAGCCGATGGAACTGTGGCCGACGTCGAAGGCCAGTTGCAAATCGGCATCATCAGTTTTTAGTTTTTGCAGGGCGCGTTCAGCTACTTCGGTTGCCTTTTCCGCCGAAAGCCCGTTGCCACCTTCTTCTTTTGGCGACATCAGGTTTTTGACCATCAAATTATAGACATTCCCTGCCGGAGAAGTTTTTTGAGTTGCATTCATAACCAGTGTTTGCGAGTATGTGCCTGTCTTAATTGGAATCAAGACAAAGTTAGATAACGCAAGCTGGAAAATCTAGGCGCCATGCGCTTACACCAGTTCGTCACGAAAGTGACAAAAGCGTTTCTTAAACAAAACCGGCGAGGGCAATCCCCGCCGGTTTTGTCTTTGGTGCGCCCGTCAGGGCGCGTTGACTGGTTGGTTGAAGTCCAATACAGGCCCGGCAAGGGGAACTGTTAGCCAGATGGCAAGGGTGTCCATTGCGAGGTGGAATCCGAAGGAAGCCGCAGGCAAAACGCTGGTCAGACGAACAGAAACCGCATAGAGGCGGCCATAAGCGTGGAGGTCAGTGCGCATTACCCGGGGAGGTCTCCGGTTTTGCGATAAAGCTACGCGATCTATAACGGCAAATCCGTTCCGCTTGCGTCAGCTTTGGGATTGTGATAAGCTCAAATCAATCGTGAACCGGTGATGAACGATGGTTTTAACGCCGGTTAAACCGGAATTGAAATTTTTTGAACCGGGTCAGATGGCTGTCGGGCAGACGGGAAAGACGTGTCAGGGAAGCTGTTTGTTTTCGGTCAACTGTTCTTTGAGAATCCGGCCAGACCAGACTTGCCAGAGGGGCAGGCCGTTGCAAAATCGCCGTTTTTGCCAAACGAACCCATCTTGGAAACCGGATAAAGTCAATGGCGGCGAGGTCAAAGGTGAGTTTTCAGCCGTTCAATACCGGCCAAAACGAACCCAAGTCGGACCCCGTCCGGGTAAATCCGGGTAAATCCGACCCATCAAATCTGGTCAAGTCCAGTCAAACCAAATCAAACCAAATCAAACCTAATCCGACCTAATCAAACCAATTTTTGTGAGTGACCATGTCGGTTTGCGCCAAAATGGCACAGTTGGTGTTTTTGAATTCTAGTCTAAATGGATTGGAAGGAAGAGTGTGATTTTAGTTTCAAACCTTGAATGGAAGTGCAAGTTGTCCTGACCAGCGTAAAAAATTGTCTGGTGTGTGTGATGGTCAATGAAAGTCCTGGTCGTGACCTGTCGGAAAGTTTTAAGCATGGCTACCCGTTGCCCATGAAACCGAATCCGTGACGGAAAAGAGGGCCTCACCCCGGCGCGGAGAGGGAAAATCATCGGCCGCGCTTTTGCCCACGGCTGTGAATTGCCGGCAGTTTGATGAACGAGGTTTCATTCCGCTTCGCCTTTTTTTGACTTTGGCGGCGCAAAAAAATACAACAAGTTTGACTAGCGCGCCCGGCAACCGTAAATTCAGGCGAATGCTGACTGTTGAATCAAAGGTGGCAAGGACGGAGGTTGCCGACCCGCCCAACGCCGACCTGAATATTTCCTGGAATCAGCTGGTGGAACCGGTGGGGCCTTTTCTCCAGACGGTTTCACAACGACTTATCCAACAGGTTCACGAATTCGACCCGCAAATCATTCCTTACGCCCAGTACGTGCTGAACGGCAGCGGCAAACATTTGCGCCCCGCAATTCTGGCGCTGTCCGCCGATGCCTTGGGCGAGGTCACGGATGCGCACGTGACGGCGGCGGTCATCGTCGAGATGGTGCATCTGGCCACCCTGGTGCATGACGACGTGCTGGACGAGGCGGAAATCCGCCGCCGCCGGCGCACGCTCGCGGCCAATTGGGGCAATGAAATCGCCGTGCTCTTCGGCGATTGTCTTTTTGCGCAGGCGTTGAAACTGGCGGCGAGTTTCCCGACCCCGGACGTTTGCCGCGCGGTGGCGATGGCCACCAACACGGTCTGCTCCGGCGAAATTCTTCAAACGCGGCATCGCCGAAAATTCCAAATCTCGCGGCGCGAGTATTTCCGCGTCATCGAAATGAAAACCGCCGAGTTGTTCACGCTTGCGTGTGATTTGGCGGCGTTTCTGACCGGGGCTCCGGCGGAACGGCGCGCGGCCTTGAGGCAATTCGGCAAGGCGTTCGGCACGGCGTATCAGGTTTATGACGATTGCGTGGATTTGTTCGGGACGGAAGCGACGGCCGGAAAATCGCTCGGCACGGATTTGGCGAAGGGCAAATTGACGTGGCCGGTGCTGCTGGCGTGGGAACGCGCGAATGCCGCCGACCGGGCGTGCTTGGAGAATTTGGTTGAAAACTGGCAGCCGAAAAATTTGTGCGCCGTGAGCGAATTGCTGGCCCGATACGAGACCTTTGAGCCGTCGCAGGAAGTTGTCACGCGCTATTTGGAGCGGGCGCGGAGGGCGTTGCGGGTTTTGCCGGAGTCCGGCGGGCGCTCGGGATTGTCCGGTCTGGCGGATTTTTTAGCGCAACAAACCGGCGCCTTGGCGGTTTGTATTTGAATAAATCATGATTATGTCCGCTCCAGCAACACGCACAGATGATTCAGGGTCGCCCGCACCGGTGGATGAGGAGTTGCTGGTGCGGCAGGCGCGGCGGGGTGATTTGGCGGCTTACGATGAATTGGTGCGGCGCCATCAGGAGCGCATTTACGCGACGATCTACCACATGACCGCCAATCACGAGGACGCCAACGATCTGGCCCAGGAATCGTTCATCAAGGCGTTTCAGGCGCTGAAATCCTTCAAAGGCGGGTCCAGTTTTTACACTTGGCTTTACCGGATTGCGATCAACAAAACGATTAATTTCCTCAAGCAGCGCAAGAATCGCATGCACATGAGCCTGAATGACTTGGACCTCAACGCCGAGCACGACCCGGATTTAATGGCCTTGATTTCGGACAACACACCGCGCCGTGCGGCCGGTTTGACGGAATTGCAGGAAAAATTGAACGAGGCGTTGCTAAAGCTGTCTGAACATCATAGATTGGTGGTTGTTCTGCACGATGTGCAGGGGCAATCGCATGAAGAAATCGCGAAGATAATGGACTGCAACATTGGCACCGTTCGGTCGCGGCTGTTTTACGCCCGGCAGCAATTACAGGCGTCGTTGTCCGATTACTTGAAGTAAAAATATGAACGAAAACGAAAACAACTTCGAGTCGTTGCGCAGTTTGCTGGCGCTCAAGCGGCGCGAAACGCCGCCCCCGGGATATTTCAACGATTTTCCGAGCCAGGTCCTGCAACAAATCCGCGCCGGCCAGACTGATCCATCAGCCAATTTGGTGGAGGAGTTGTTCAACCATGCGCCTTGGCTGGCAAAATTGTTGCATGCGTTCGATGTGAAACCGGTGTTTGCGGGCGGGTTCGCGGTGGCACTGTGTTTGTTGTTGCTCTTGGGGATTGTTTATACGGACCGCCCGGATTTGACACTGCAGCCGCTTCTAGGGGCCGCAAACAGCTCCGCTTCGCTCGCCGCCGTGTCGCCGGCGGCACTGTCACAGCCGGCGGATCAGATGGGGATTGTGTCCAGCACCAATCCAGTGCTCAGCCTTCAGCCGGTGGGTTCACCCTTTGGGCAGCAAAATCCGCTCGCCCAGCCGGTCAGCTTTTCACTTTCCGGCGGCAATTAATCCGGTTTGAAACGCGTTGCGCGCTTGAAACGGCGCCCCGCTTGTCATTAAATCGGGCGGGTGCCAACCAAAGTCATTGCGATAGCCAACCAAAAAGGCGGCGTGGGCAAGACCACCACGGCGGTCAATCTTGCCGCCTGTCTTGCCGCGCTTGGCCAGCGCGTTCTCCTTTTTGATCTCGACCCGCAGGCCAATGCCACCAGCGGCCTGGGCCTGGAAAAAACCGACGGTGCCAGCGCGTATCGCGTCCTGCTGGGTGAAGGCAGCCTGCTCGACAAAATCAAAGACACCGCCTTCGAGCGGCTGGCCGTCGTTCCCAGCGAAGTGGATTTGTGCGCCGCCGATCTGGAACTGGCGCGCATGGAAAATCACCTGCTCCGCGTTGCCGCGGTGTTGCGGCCAGTGCTCGAATCACAACGATTCGACGTGGTCCTGGTGGATTGTCCGCCATCCCTGGGCATCCTCACCCTGAATGCCTTTGCCGCGAGCGATGGTCTGCTGGTGCCGCTACAATGCGAATATTACTCGCTCGAAGGCATTTCGATGATGAACCGGGTGCTCAACCAATTGCGCGACGCGGGCATCAATCCGCGTCTCGATATTTTCGGTGTCGTCATGACAATGTTTGACGGCCGGACGAAGCTTTCCAACGAGGTTGTCAATGAAGTGCGGAATCAACTCGGCCCGCGCGTTTTTGAAACGGTGATTCCGCGCAGCACGCGCCTCGCCGAAGCGCCGAGTTTCGGCAAACCGATTATTTATTACGACAAATACAGCAGCGGCGCGGCGGCTTACGAGCTGCTGGCGCAGGAAGTCTTGAAACGAATCGCTCTTTTACTTCGCGGCGACCGGGGGCAAAGCCCTCCTAACTGGCCGGCGACAGGCTAACGAATGTGGTGATCAAAAATGCCAATGTTTTCGTGCAATCTGCCAAATCACGGTTTCAAGGCGCATCAAACCAGGAAAAAAAGGCATGATGGAAAGCACTTCATAAAATTAATGGCGTGATATACCATCTTGGTGGCCGATTCCAGCAATACAATGCTCCTGAAAGAACAAGTTCCAATCGTAGGCGCACCCAGAGACGCATCTTGTCAAAGGACTGTGCAAGTGATTACAGGCAAGTTGCGCCGGCTGGGCCGGTTCCAACCTGGAGGACGATTACTGGACGTGGGGTGCGGCGATGGGGTCTTCACCACGGTTTTGGGACGCGCATTTGCCGAGGTTTATGGGATTGATGTGCAGGAGAACCATCTCGCGCGTTTTCGAAAAGCTGTCGGCAACGATCCCAAGTTCCATGTTTTAAATCTGTCGATTTCGGAAACGGGATTCGTGGCCGGTTTTTTCGACACCATTATCACCATCGAAACTCTGGAACACATTCCGGACTTGCGGGCGGCGGCGGCCGAAATATGCCGGGTGCTGCGCCCCGGCGGCGAGCTGCTTCTGACTGTTCCGAACCGTTGGTTCCCGTTTGAAAATCATGGCATTCGTATTGGAAAATGGGAAAAAGATGGGCGCGTTCCACTGTTGACGTACTGGCCCTGGTTGCATCGCCGGCTGGCGCTCGCCCGGGTATTCACAGTGGGTGATCTGGATCGGCTGTTTGTTGCCAATGGACTAAAACGGACGGATATTGATTACGCCTGGCCGACGTTCGAGCACGGCGGGAATCCAGTTCAAAGTTTTCTGAAACCATTGTTTGGCTTGATGAGAAGAATGGAAGATTCACCGTTGCGGATGTTTGGCTCGTCAGTCATTGTGCGGTACACGAAGTAAACTCTTGGCGGACAAGGCAACCAGCGTGCGGAGGGCTTTTGACGGGCTGAGGATTGTTTCTTTATTCCATTCCGTCTTTTTTGCATCTTTTGCCCATGTTGAAACGCACGCCACTCTTTACCGCACACCAAAAACTCGGCGGCAAACTCGTCGAATTCGGCGGCTGGGAAATGCCGGTGCAATACACCAGCATCACCGATGAACACCTCGCCGTCCGCAACGCCGCCGGCATCTTCGACATTTCGCACATGGGCGAAGTCACCGTCAGCGGTTCGGGAGCGGAGGCATTTCTGAATTCCGTCCTTACGAACGACATCCGCAAGCTCGCGCCCGGCGAGGGCCAATACACCTTGATGTGCAACGAACGCGGCGGCGTTATTGACGATCTGTATGCCTACCGTTTGTCCAGCGAGGTTTTTTTTCTGGTCATCAACGCTTCGCGCATCGAGCCGGATGTCGCCTGGTTGCAGGCGCAGGCTGCAAAATTCTCCGGTGAACTCAAGCTCACCGATGCCTCGCACCAATACGCCGCCGTGGCCGTGCAAGGCCCGCGCGTGAAGGAATTCATTGATGCCTGCATTCCCGGCGCGTCGATTTCAGCCATGCGCGTCAACGCCGTGACCGGATTGAAGAAAAATCAAATCGGCGAGTTTCGTTTTGAGCACGGTGGGGTGCTCGTCTCGCGCACCGGTTACACCGGCGAGGACGGATTCGAAATCGTCGGTTCGGACGAAGCCATCCGGCACGTTTGGAGCGCCTTGCTTGCCGCCGGGCAGCCGTTCGGCATCAAACCGTGCGGCCTGGGTGCGCGCGACACGTTGCGCACCGAGGTTTGCTATCCGCTTTACGGCCATGAACTGGACGAGCAAACCACGCCTATCGAGGCCGGGCTGGGGTTTTTTGTTGCGCTCGACGAGGGCGAATTCAACGGGCGCTCTGTTCTCGCGGAGCAGAAGGCGAAGGGTGTGAAGAAAAAGCTCGTTGCATTCAAGATGACCGGGAAATCCGCGCCGCCACGGCCGCATTATCCGATATGGGTGAACGGCGCGAATGTCGGCATCGTCACCAGCGGCACGCAAAGCCCGTCGCTCGGCATCGGCATCGGCCTGGGCTACGTGCCGGCGGAGTTTGCGAAGCCCGACACAAAGATTGAAATTGAAATTCGCGGCAAACCTTTTGCCGCCGTCGTCGTGCCCAAGCCGATTTACCGGAAGAGTTGATCAGGTGCAATTGCCGCCGTTCCGGAAAACGGCTCATTTTGGTGGGGCGAGGCTACTGACGAGCCGGGTTTGAGGCGTCAATGCATGAGACACTGGCTCGCGAAGACGCTCGCCCCACCGAAACATCAAATTATATCAACACCCCGCTCCCGACGGCGCTTGACTTTCTAATCAGTCATATTAGCGTCTTTCAGTGATGGGTCGTACGGCAGGAGCATCCGTAAAATTGATTTAATTCCGATTCATTCGACAATTTTACGGGCAGGGGGCGTTGCCGGCGCTTCCCAAAATAAATGAACGCGTGATGGAAACATCCCAAAATCCATATTTGGTTGTTGTGTTGCTGATGGTGGTCGCCGTGGCGTTTGCGCTGGGGCCGCTGGCGGCGGCGTGGGCTTGGGCCAGGTTCTTTTCGCCAAAAAAACCCGGCCGGGACAAGAACGCCATCTACGAATGCGGCTTGGAATCCAAGGGCGATGCCTGGATTTCCTTCCGGTCCGAGTATTACCTTTACGCGATCATTTTCCTGGTGTTCGACGTGGAAACGATTTTTTTGCTGCCGTTTGCCGTTTCCTTTGGCGGGCTGTCGGTGGGGGCGTTTCTGGCCATGGTGATATTTCTCCTGCTCCTGGTGGAAGGATTGGTTTGGGCGTGGCGGAAGGGAGTGCTGACATGGAAATAAAAACCGGAGCGGAGCAGGGGAGCGATGCTGCCAATCTGGATGGTTCAACCCTCCATTCCGGCGTGGACGAAGGGTTAAGAAGCGAGCTCCAGAAGCAGGGAATTTACACCACGAGTTTGCAGGAGTTGTATAACTGGAGCCGCGCCAATTCCGTGTGGCCGCTGACGTTTGGTCTGGCGTGTTGTGCCATTGAAATGATCGCGGCGTCCATGGCCCGGTTTGATTTGGCCCGGTTCGGCGCGGAAGTGTTCCGGCCGTCGCCCCGGCAGGCGGACCTGATGATTGTGGCCGGGACGGTCACCAAAAAAATGGCGCCGCTGGTGGTGCGGCTCTACAACCAGATGCCGGAACCCAAATACGTCATCGCCATGGGCGCGTGCGCGATTTCCGGCGGGCCGTTCAAGCAGGGCTACAATGTCCTCAAGGGCATTGACCGGTATCTTCCGGTGGATGTGTCCATCCCCGGTTGTCCGCCGCGACCGGAGGCGTTGATTCACGCCATCATGACCTTGCAGGAAAAAATCCTGAACCAGAAGCTTACCGGGCCGGATCGTCCGCGGCATCTGATCAAGGGCACGCCCAGCGAATTTCCGGTGCCGGCCTATGGCGAACATGACTTGGAGCCGTCAAGCAACCCCGATCTATGGCAACCGCCCGCCATCAAGCGTTGAACCGTGGAAACACCCGAACAAATCAAAGCGCGTCTCGAAACGGCGGTGCCGGGCACAAAGCTTGAGATTCTCCTGAACGATTGTCCGGCGGGCGAACGGTCGTTGCTGGTGGATCCGGCCCACGTGCTGGCCGTGGCGAAATTTCTCCGCGACGACCCCCAACTGCGCCTCGATTATTGCTCGAACGTCACCGGCGTGGACTGGCCGGAAAAGGAACTCGCGGAAAAAATCAAGGTCAAGCAGGTCGTGGATGGCGTGGAAAAGGAAATCGAGGAAGTGAAGAAAACCGTGCGCCCGGGCTTTCTCGAAGTGGTTTATCACCTGTATTCGATGTCATTGAAACACGGGCCGGTGGTTCTGCGCCAGCGCACGGCAAATCGCGATGCCGAAGCGCCCGTGGTTTCGCTCACGCCGGTATGGCGCGGCTGCGAATTCCAGGAACGCGAAGTGTTTGATTTGTTCGGCCTCCGGCTGGCCGGCCATCCGGATTTGCGGCGCATTTTGATGTGGGACGGGTTCAAGGGCTTTCCGATGCGCAAGGATTACGTCGCGCCCGATGATTTCGAATACGAACCGACGCCGCACGACGAAGTGCTGGCGGAGGCCAGAAAACATTATCCGAGGGAGGTGAAGGCGTGAACGCGGTTCTCGAAATGCCATCGCAGAAATACGAAATTCTGCCAAAGACAAGCGAGGCTGGCGAACCCATCGGCGAGTTTCTCGAAATTTCAATGGGGCCGCAGCATCCGTCCACGCACGGTGTGTTCCGCATGGACGTGGTACTAGACGGCGAAAAGGTTGTGAAGCTCAAGCCGGTGTTCGGCTATCTCCACCGCAACCACGAGAAAATTGCCGAGAACATTTCCTATCTTGGCTCGATGCCCTACACGGATCGGCTGGATTATTTTTGTTCGATGACTAACAACTGGGCCTATGCGCTCGCCGTCGAGAAACTTGCGGGCTTGGCGGTCCCGGAACGCGCCGAATACATCCGCGTCATCATGGCGGAGTTGACGCGCCTGCAAAACCACACCTGTCTCATCGGCTTTTTTGTGCAGGACATGGGCGCGCTGGGCACGCCGCTGATGTACGCCTTCCGCGAGCGCGAAAAAATTCTCGACCTCTTCGAGTCGGTGAGTGGCGCGCGCATGATGTGCAATTACATGCGTTTCGGAGGCGTCCGTTGTGACGTCACGCCCGACTGGCTGGCCCAGGCGAAACAACTGGTGGACGGTTACGGCAAATTCCTCGACGAATATGAAACCCTGCTTACCGAAAATGAAATCCTGCTCGCGCGCAGCCAAGGCGTTGGTTTGCTGTCCCGCGAACTGGCCATCAACGCCTCCATTACCGGCCCGATGCTGCGCGCCTCGGGTGTGAATTACGACATTCGCAAGGTGAACAAGTACGGCATTTACAGCCGGTTTGATTTCAAGGTGCCGCTGGGCGAACACGGTGATACTTATGACCGCTACATGATTCGCGTCCTGGAGATGCGCGAGAGCGTGAAAATCCTGCAGCAGGCGCTGCGCGACATTCCGTCCGGGCCGGTCATGGACCCGAAAGCGAAGCTGCGCGGGTTTCGTCCGAAGGCCGGTGAAGCCTACGGCCGGATTGAGGCGCCAAAGGGCGAACTGGGCTTTTATCTCATCAGCGACGGTTCGGCCAATCCGTATCGTTACCGCGTGCGTCCGCCCAGCTTCATCAACCTGACCATCCTCGAGGACATGTGCCTCGGCCAACGGATTGCCGACACCGTGGTCATCCTCGGCAGCGTGGACATCGTGCTGGGGGAGGTGGACCGATGAAAAATAACGATTCGATGTTGAGCGTTGAATGTTGGATGTTGAATGTTTTCGGAACAAAACAAATGAAACGGCAGAACATTCAACATTCAACATTCAACGTCGAACTTCCAATGGATTAAAATGTTAGGTGAACAAATCATAAAGGGCATGGCGGTGACCGCCCGGAATTTTTTCGGGAGTTACGTCTCGAAGGACCGGCTTACCACCGTGCAATATCCCGAGGAACGCCTGACGCCCAAGGAAAACACCCGGCAGTTTCCCTTCCTGGTTTATGACGGCGACGATGCGGAAAAGGGATTGCGCTGTGTGGCCTGCCAGATTTGCGAGAAGGAATGCCCGCCCCAGTGCATTTACATCGTCAAAAGCAGGGACAAGAAGCCGGATTACAAGGGACAGTCCCAGTTTTATCCCGCCACGTTCGACATTGATATTTCGGTGTGCATGAGCTGCCAGATTTGTGTGGAAGTCTGCCCGTTCGACGCCATCAAGATGAACACCGAATTTGAATTGAGCACCGGCGACCGCTTTGGCGGACTTCTGTTGACGAAGGACAAGCTGGCCAAGTCAAACAAGCATTACCACGATATCCATCCCGAAGAAGCCGCGGCGGTGGACGAGCATCTGGCCGGGGAAAAGGCCAGGGCCGAGGCCAAGGCCAAAACCGCCGCTGAAGCGAAGGCTAAAGCGATCCCCAAAAACCAACCCACATAAAACATGGTCGAGACGCTGGATCAGATTTTTGTCACGTTGAAGCACCACGTGGTGGGGTTTTTCCCCGATGCCTGGCATCCGTTTGTGTCCACGTCTGATTTCGATTTCGTTCATCCCGCTGGTGTTCGCTACGCTGTTCGCCTTCGTTACGGTGTTTGAGCGCAAGGGCATTGGCCGCATCCAAAACCGCTACGGTCCCAATCGCGTCGGCATTCCATTGACGAAGATCCGCCTGTGCGGCTTCGGCCAGTTCATACCGGACGGGATCAAATCGCTTACGAAGGAGGACGTCGTGCCGCATGCGGCGGACAAGGCGGTGCATTTTCTCGCGCCGGTGGTCCTGCTCATTCCGGTGTTGCTGGCCTATGCGGTGCTGCCGATTGGACGCAACATGACCGCCGTGGATTTTGACGCTGGTCTGCTGTTCTTCTTCGCCGTGGGCGGCGCGGTGGAACTGTCGGTGTTTATGGCTGGCTGGTCGAGCCACAACAAATACTCCCTGCTGGGCGCCATGCGCGCGATTGCCCAGATGATCAGCTACGAAGTCCCGCTCATTCTGTCCGCTGTCACCGTAATCATGATCGTCGGTTCGCTCAAGCTGGCGGACATCGTCGCGGCGCAAAATCAATACTCTTATGGCATTGTGCATTGGTTTGTGTTCACGCCGTGGGGTTTGGCCGGGTTCATCCTCTTCTTCATCGCCTCGCTGGCTGAATCCAACCGTTCGCCCTTCGATTTGCCGGAAGCGGAATCGGAAATCATCGCGGGTTATTACACGGAATATTCTGGATTCAAATTCGCGCTGTTTTTCCTTGGTGAATACCTCGGCATGTTTGCCGTGATCGGGCTGGGCATTACGCTGTTCCTGGGCGGCTGGACCGCGCCGTTTTCGTTCCTCACTTGGGTGCCGTCGTATCTCTGGTTTTTTGCCAAGCTGATGGCGCTGGTCTTCGTTTTCATCTGGATTCGCGCCACGCTGCCGCGGCTGCGCATGGACCAGCTCATGAATTTCGCCTGGAAATTCATGCTGCCCCTGTCGCTGGTCAACATCGTCACGACCGGCCTCTGGCATTTCATTGGCCACGGCCCGCTGCGCTGGCTGGCCTGCTCGGCCCTGATTTTCGGTGCGTATGCCATCCTCGGCCGGGGTTTGATGCACAATCAAAAGCTCGGCAAACGCATTTATCGTTACGCCGAATGAACAACGTGAATCGTTACTTATTTTTCCGTAGCAGCCGACGTAAGGAGGCTCCATTCGAATTTACGATATCTGATTTACGATTTACGAGTCACTCCACGATCCACGCAGACCGCGTAAATCGAATATCGCAAATCGAAAATAATGAGGCACTTTACGTCGGCTGGTACGTATCCAACTGTTTAACAATTCCACGGTTCCGCGAACCAACGCCTTAACCATGTCTTTGCCCTTTATCATCATTGCAGTTGTGACGTTGTTTGCGGCGGCGGCGGCAATGAGCCTGCGCAATCTGGTGCATTGCGCGCTGTCGCTGGTGGTGGCGCTGGCCGGGCTGGCGGCGCTTTATCTGTCGCTCGACGCGCAGTTCGTCGGCTTCGCGCAAATCCTGGTCTATGTCGGCGCGGTCGCTATCCTCATCGTGTTTGCCGTTTTATTGACGCGCAGCGATGCGGTGCCTAATCAAACCGTGTTGTCGCCCGGTTGGGGGATTGGCATTGTGGTTTCCGCCGTCGTCTTCGCCACGCTCGGTTGGGCGGCGCTGAACAGTACGGGCCTGCCCAAGGGAACGCCGCCTGCGCCTGAAGCGACAGTCAAAAACATCGGTGACCTGCTGATGACCCAATATGTTCTGCCGCTCGAAGTCATCGGCCTGCTGCTCACGGCGGCGTTGATTGGCGCGGTTATCATCGCCATGCGCGATGACGCGCCAAAAACGAAGATGGAAGATGGAGGATTGAAGATGGAAAAAGCATCTCCGCCATCCTCCATTCTCAATCCTCCATCCTCGCCGGGCCAAGCGTCGGGAGGGGCCCTATGACTCCGCTTCAAGGTTGCCTCTTGGTCTCTGCGCTGCTCTTTGCCATCGGCCTGGCGGGCGCGGTGACGCGGCGCAACGCCATCCTCGCGCTCGTCGGCATCGAACTGATGCTGAACGCGGCGAACCTGAACTTCATCGCTTTCTGGCGCTATGGCCCGAATCCGGAGGCGTTGTCGGGCGTGATGGTTGTCATTTTCTCCATTGCCATCGCGGCGGCGGAGGCGGCGGTGGGCTTGGCGCTCATCATCGCGATTTATCGTCATTACCGGACCGTCAATCTGGATGAAATCAAAAATTTGAAGGGATGACCTGGATAGCCCAAAATCTGTGGCTGATTCCGGTGCTGCCGCTGGCGGCGGCGGGCGTGATTGCCGTCAACAAGCAGCGGCAGCGCAAGCTCGCGGCGACGCTGGCCATCGGCTCGATGGTCATGGCGTTCCTGCTTTCGCTGTGCGCATTCAGCGCCACGCTCTTCCACCACGGCGAAAATGGCGTGTTCCGGGAAGTCGCGGGTTTCGACTGGCTCCAGTTCGGCGGCCAATGGCTGCAGTTGAGCTGGGTGCTCGACCCGCTCACGGCCATCATGCTGGTGATGGTTTCGTTCGTCAGCCTGCTGATTTTCATCTTCAGCGTCGGCTACATGGCGCACGACGAAAACTTTCTGCGGTTCTTCTGCTTTATGTCGCTATTTGCGGCGGCGATGCTCGGCGTGGTCATCGCCAACAGCCTGCTTCTGTTCTTCATCTGCTGGGAACTGGTAGGCCTGACCAGCTATTTGCTCATCGGGTTTTGGTATCACAAGCCGAGCGCGGCGGCGGCGGCGAAAAAAGCCTTCATCACCACGCGCATAGGCGATCTCGGCCTGCTGCTGGGCATGGTCTGGCTTTATGCAAAAACTGGAACACTCACTTTTTACGCGAAAGGGAACGGTTGCCTTGAACCATTTGCACTTAATCTCTTGGTGATGGACACAACCGCAATTGGCATGACGGTGGCCACAGCCATCGCGTTGTTGATTTTTCTTGGGGCGGTCGGCAAATCCGGCCAGTTGCCGCTGCACGTGTGGTTGCCGGATGCCATGGAAGGTCCCACACCAGTCAGCGCACTCATCCATGCGGCAACGATGGTGGCGGCGGGCGTTTTCCTGGTGGCGCGGGTTTATCCGTTGATGAGTGCCTCGGAAAATCCCATCCGGCTTGGTTTGGACCTGTCCAGTCACGGGCCTTTTCTTGAATTATTTTTTAGCAATCACAGTGTGGCTCTCCAAGTCATCACCTGGATCGGCGCGCTGACGGCGATTTTCGCCGCGTCCATTGCGGTGGCGCAGACGGACATCAAACGCATCCTCGCATACTCCACGGTTTCGCAACTCGGTTACATGATGCTCGGACTGGGTGTCGGCGGCGTGGCCGTTGGAATGTTCCATCTCATCACGCACGCGTTTTTCAAGGCGCTGCTGTTCCTCGGGTCCGGCTCGGTCATCCACGGTTGCCATGAAGAACAGGATGTGAGGAAGATGGGCGGGCTGAAAAAATTCATGCCGGTGACGTTTGCGACCTATGCGATCGGCATGCTGGCGCTGTCGGGCTTTCCGCTGTTCTTCTCCGGCTTCTGGAGCAAGGACGAAATTCTGCACTCGGCACACGGCTGGCCGGTTTCGCACATACCGTTTTATCTCGGCTGTGCCGGGGCGCTGCTCACGGCGTTTTACATGACGCGCCAGGTCGCGCTGGTGTTTTTTGGTCAATATCGTGGCAGCGGACGTGAGTCCGCTCATTCTTCCTCGCATACGGTACCCGACAAGAAATCAGAGCCGACTCACGTCGGCTGCTACGAAGAAAAAGGGGCTCCTCACGAAAGCCCCGCAGTTATGACCGTGCCGCTGGTCATCCTGGCGGTGTTCGCCATTTTATTGGGCTTCATTGGCACGCCGGCTTGGCCGTGGTTTGAGACCTTTTTAGACGGGCACGGTACGAACTTTGTCGGTCTCGGCGGTTTTTCTCAAGTTGGTCTTTTGCCATTGATGCTGGCGTCTGCGGTGATTGTATTTATTGGTCTCGGCCTTGGCTGGCGACTCTATGGCAAACGCGAGCGCAAGACGGCGGAAGAACCTGATGTTTTGCAGGTCGCGCAGCCGTTCTTTTTCCGTTTGCTGGAGAACAAGTATTTCGTGGATGAAATCTACGAGGCGACCGTTATTCGTTTCAATGCCGGGGCGGCGCGCGCCTGTGATTTCCTCGACCGCTGGATTTGGGGCGGGGCGGTTTTGATCGTTTCCTCCGTGACGCTTGGGTTGTCATGGCTCTACCGCTTCACGGATGATTTTGTGGTGAACCTGGGTTTCGACACCGGCTGTGAAACCCTGCGTGAGGGTGGCGGCGAAATTTCGAAATGGCACAGCGGCCGCGTGCAAACCTATCTCCGCGTCATCGGCGTGGCGCTGGTGGTGCTGGTGTTTTTCCTGATTTGGGAGCGCAAGTCATGAACCTGCCCTGGCTGACCATCCTGATCCTGGTTCCGCTGTTCGGCGGCATCGTGGTAGCCGGTTTGGGGGCCGAGCAAAGGCGGCTCGCGCGCGGGCTGACGCTGGCGTTCAGCCTCGTGGCGCTGACGGGAGCGCTGTGCCTGTGGAAACATTTTGACGCCGCCTCCGGCGGCCTGCAGTTCGTCGAGAAGCACGACTGGGTGCCGTCGCTGGGCATCCAATATTTCCTCGGCGTGGACGGCCTTGGCCTGTTGATGGTGATGCTGACGGCGATTGTCGTGCCGCTTTCCATCCTCGCCTCGTGGCGCATTGATGATCGCGCCCACATTTACAACGCGCTGGTGTTGTGGCTACAGGCGGGATTGTTCGGCACGTTCACCGCGCTGAATTTCTTCCACTGGTTCCTGTTCTGGGAACTGGTGCTCATTCCGGCGTTTTTCCTCATCAAGCTTTGGGGCGGACCCAAGCGTGGCCCGGCGGCGACGCAATTTTTCATTTACACCATGGTCGGCAGCGTAACGCTGCTCCTGAGCTTCCTCGCCATCCGTCTGGCGACGGGCAGTTTTGATTTCATCGAACTCGCCGACATGGCCAAACGTGGCGAAATCACGGCCAAACTGGGCGATGCCATCGGCTGGAAATCGCACATCGGCCTGCTGGTTTTCTTCGGCGCGTTCCTCGGTTTTGCGGTGAAGGTGCCGGTCGTGCCGTTTCATACCTGGCTGCCGGGGGCATACGCCGAGGCGCCGAGTCCGGTGACCATGCTGCTCACGGGCGTCATGTCCAAGATGGGCGTGTACGGTTTCTTGCGCATTCTGCTGCCGATTTTCCCCGAACAGATACGGCTGGTGCTGACGCCGTTGCTGTGGCTGGCGGTGCTGACCATCGTGTTCTCGGCCTGCGCGGCGTTTGCCCAGCGCGACCTCAAACGCATCCTGGCCTATTCATCAATCAACCATCTCGGCTACTGCCTGCTCGCGCTGTTTGCGGTGATGGGCGCGGCGACGGGCGTGAACCAGCCGGAACTGCAGAAGGCCGCGGCGCTCAACGGCGTGTTGCTCCAGATGTTCAACCACGGGCTCACGGCGTCGGCGCTGTTCCTGTTCGTGTGGCTGATCGAAAAACGCAGCGGTGGGCTGCGCGGACTGGACGATTTCGGCGGCATCCGCAAGATCGTTCCCGTGTTTACCGGCTTGATGGGCATCGCATTGTTCTCATCGCTGGGATTGCCGGGCCTGAACGGGTTTGTGGGTGAATTTCTGATTTTCAAAGGCGTGTTCCCGCTGGCGTCTTGGGCGGCAGCGTTGTCCACCATTGGCCTGCTGGTGACGGCGATATTTCTGCTGACGCTCATCCAGTGCGTTTTTTGCGGGCCGCTGAACGCGCGCTGGTCACAAATGCCGGACCTCACACTGTGCGAGCGGGTGCTGGTGGCCGTTCCCATCGCGCTGATGTTCGTGCTTGGCCTCTGGCCGCAGTTCGTGCTGGGCATGGTGGACGCGACCGTAATTCACTTTGTCCAACAGATTGGAGGATAAATATGAAATTGTTCAATCCAGCAATCCGACGTGTGCTCACCCTTTCACGTGCTGATCAGGAAAGGATTTTGAGAAACGAGGAGAAGATTAAGCAGTCCGGACAAGTCTTAAGGATTGCAGACTTGCCCAATTTTCCATTTAAAAGCATGCAGGAAATTTGGGCTGCGAAGGAATGCCATAAGATTGAAATCTTCTCACCTGTGTTTTCAGGTGAAGTGTTATGGTCTCTCGGTGCCAGGTCTGAGGTTTTGACAAGCATCTTGATTATGGCATTACCATACATTGGTATGTTGAGTTTTTTGGTTTCTGCAATTGTCACCTCCAAGCTTGGCTTTTTGTTTGGCGTAGCCGCATGTTGGATTGGTTTTTTTCTTTATCATCCTTCCATATTGCTAGGAATTCTGATGCTTCCGTTATTCTATGTTCTTCGCGGTAATCCGACATGGCTAATTGTTCTTGGAGGTTTTTACATCTCGTTAGCCTTTAGTTTTGCGGTTCGTATATATACCAGCATGGTTATCGAACGGATCGCCCTCTCTTCAGAGGTGTTTTTCTGTTACCTATATTATCAGGGAATAATTTCTGTGAAAAATACGGAGACTGGGTTGATTCATCATTTGCGAATTTGACGAATATGCTCGCCTGGACCATATACATTTCATTCATCGGGGTGCTGGTGCTGATGCTCCTGCCGCGCGAGGCGGCGCGGGCGGCGCGCATCATAGCCCTGCTGACGGCCATCGCCGGTTGCGCGGTGGCGTTTGCCGGCGCAATGCAACAGCCCAATCCGGGCGAGGTGACAACAATAGTCAAGGTCCCGTGGATTCCATCAATCGGCGCGAGTTATTACCTGGCTGCCGACGGCATCAGCCTGGTGCTGGTGGTGCTGACTGGCCTGGCGGCCATTGCGGGCATTTTGTTTTCGTGGAACATCGAAAAGCGCACGAAAGAATTTTTCGCCTTCTACTTCGCCTTGATTGGGGGTGTGTATGGCGTTTTCCTCAGCTTCGACGTGCTGCTGCTGTTTGTGTTCTATGAATTGACGATCATTCCGAAATATTTCCTCATCGCCCGGTGGGGCAGTACGCGCAAGGAATACGGCGCGATGAAACTGGCGCTTTATTCATTCGTAGGCAGCCATCTGGTGCTCATCGGCTTGATCGCCGCGTGGGTTGTGGCCCGGGCGCAAACCGGCCACGCGACGCTCAATTTGCTGGAACTGTCGAAAGTGTCGTTCCCGCTGGGCTTCCAGCGCTGGGTGTTTCCGCTGGTGTTCGTTGGATTTGGTATTCTGGCTGGCTTGTGGCCGTTCCATACGTGGGCGCCCACCGGGCACGTGGCCGCGCCCACCGCCGGCTCAATGCTGCTCGCGGGAGTGGTGATGAAACTCGGCGCCTACGGCTGCCTGCGTGTGGCGATGGTTTTGTTCCCTGATGGAGCCCGCATGTGGCAGGGCGAAATTGCCGCGCTGGCGGTCATCGGCATCGTTTATGGCGCGGGCGTGGCGCTGGTGCAAAAGGATTTCAAGTTTGTTATCGGCTATTCCAGCGTGAGTCACATGGGTTTTGTGTTGCTCGGCCTGGCCACGCTGAACACCATTGGCCTCAGCGGCGCGGTGCTGCAAATGTTCTCGCACGGCATCATCGCCGGGTTGCTGTTCGCCGTGGTGGGTCGCATGGTCTATGACCGGACGCACACCCGCGATTTCAACGACCTGCAAACGATGCATCTCGGCAGGTTGTTGCCTTTCGCCGGCGTGACGTTTGTGCTGGCGGGCATGGCTTCGATGGGGCTGCCCGGTTTCAGCGGGTTTGTGGCCGAACTTCAGGTGCTCATGGGCGCGTGGACGGTGTTTCCCAAAACTACCTTGCTGGCCGGTGTTGGAATTATAATGGGCGTGGCCTACACTTTGCGCGCGGTGCAAAAGGCGTTTTATTCGGACGCGCCGCCATCCCAATCGGAGCATGACCATCCATTGGAACCCATTTCGGCGCCGGAACGCATCGGGGCGGTGATGCTTATTGGCGCGTCGCTTGTCATCGGACTCTTCCCGGGATTGTTGTTGGATTGGATTCAGCCTTGCCTGAACTCGCCGATGTTTGAACGGCTGTTGAAGGGAGGCTCGTTGTGAACTACCTCGAAGTTTTGCGGATAGCCGCACCGGAAACCGCCCTGACCATCACCGTGCTGTTGGTGCTGACGGTGGATTTGGTCGCGATGCGCGGCGAATCCGTGGCCCGCCGCTTCGCAACCGGGGCGATGGTTGCCATCGTGGGCTGCCTGATGGCGGCGATGTTCACGTTCACCCATTACGGACCCACCGACCCGTTGCACGGCCTGCTGGTCGTGGATCCGTTGACAAACTTTCTGAAGCTCGTGCTGCTGGTGTTGACAATTTTTACGGTGCTGATTTCCGTGTCCGGCAAATTCACCGAACACGTCGGCGAATACCTTTCGCTGGTCCTGCTGGGGACGATGGGCCTGATGTTCCTGGTTAGCGCTGAGGACCTGCTGATGATTTTCATCTCGCTTGGAACTGGCCAGTCTCTCGCTCTACATCCTGGCGGCATTCAACAAGCGCAACGCCCGGTCCAGCGAGGCGGCGTTGAAATATTTTCTGTTCGGCGGCATGTCTGCGGCATTTCTGCTGTTTGGCTTCAGCCTGGTTTACGGGCTGTCTGGTTCGACTCATTTGCCGGAAATCGCCGTGGCGTTGAAGGACAGGGGACTGGACCCGTTGTTGCTGGTGGCCATTGTTACGACCGCGATTGGATTTGGATTCAAGGTCGCTGCGGTTCCGTTCCATCTGTGGGCGCCGGATGCCTATGAAGGCGCGCCCACGCCGAGCGCGGCGTTCATTGCTTCCGGTTCCAAGGTCGCCAGTTTTTACATTCTGGCCAAAATCCTGACGCTGGGTTTTGCCGGCGCGGCTGGCAGCGCGGTCTGGCAGGGCTATGTGTCCGGCTGGACGCCGGTGATTGCCGTCATGGCCGCTCTTTCGATGGTGCTGGGCAATCTCACCGCCATCGTGCAATCGAGTGTGAAACGGCTGCTGGCTTACTCGGCCATTGCCCACGCGGGCTACATGCTCCTCGGCGTGCTGGCCAACACGCCGGCCAGCCACAGCGCGCTGCTGTTTTATGTCATCACCTATGCGCTGACGGTGCTTGGCGCGTTTGGCGTGGTGACGGTGGTGGAAGAGGCAACGGGCGGCGAAGCGATCAACAATTTCGCCGGACTCAGCCGTCGCGCGCCGGGATTGTCATTGTGCCTGCTGGTATTCCTGCTTTCGCTGGCCGGCATTCCGCCGCTGGCGGGTTTCATTGGAAAATTTTTCCTGTTCAGCGCGGTGGTGGGCGCGGACGCCGAACATTTCGGCCTGCTCTGGCTGGTGATCCTGGCCATCCTGATGAGCGCCGTGTCGTTCTACTATTACCTGCGAGTGCTCAAGCAGGCCTATGTGCTGGACGCCGCGGAAGACGCGCCCGCCATCAAGGTTCCACCGGCCACGATGTTTGCGCTGGTCCTGCTGGCGGTGCTGGCGGTGCTTTTCGGTTGCGCGCCGGGTTTGTTGTTGCGCCATTTGTAATGGTTTGGCAGCGTTTGCAAATGGATTCATTTTTGGAAGTGATTTTCGCCTTGCCGTGGAAAGCGGTAGAGGACTACCGCAGGCCAAGACGCTGGCGCGTTGACTGTCCGCCTTGAGTTGGCGCGAAGCGTCTTGGACTGCGCCGGCCCTCCGGCGCTTTTCAGTAATTTGAAAATACGGCTCAATTTTACGATGACGCAAATTTGGATTTGAGAATCACCACCATCTGCGTAACCTTTCCGCACAATTTATGAGCAATATTCCGTCCGATTTGAAATACACGAAATCTCACGAATGGGTGCGCGTCAACGGCGACACCGCCACCGTTGGCATCACCGACCACGCGCAACACGAATTGACCGACATTGTTTTTGTCGAGCTGCCGGACGTGGGCCGTAAAGTGAAGGCTGGCGACGCCTGTGCGGTGGTGGAATCCGTGAAGACGGCGAGCGACATTTACTCGCCCGTGAGCGGCGAAATTCTGGAGGCGAACCGGCTGGTCGTGGAGGATCCGGCGCTGGTGAACAGCGAACCGCATGACAGCGGCTGGTTTTACAAAATCAAACTGAGCCATCCCGCCGAACTGAACGCGTTGCTGTCGCCGGAAGATTACAAGAAGCAGATTGGCGGGTGAGGAGGCTGGGAGCAGGCATATATCAAGGCGCAACTATCATGAAAAAACTTTTCTGCCATTTGCGATTTTCCTAAATACATAAAACCCGCTTATTCATCAAGCCGTATTGCCGTGGTGTCACAAAGCCATGCGCTGGATTGACAGGCGCTTGCAAATGACGCGGGTGTCAGCTACATGTTGAATATGAGCGCGACGGAATTGATGAAGGAAATTCAAAGCCTGCCGGAACAGGAACGCGAACGGATTTTTGAATTTGTTTTGCACTCCCAAAAACCGGGCTGGGCGACGCCCAAACCGGCGGGCTATTTCGCCGGGTGCTACGACCAGGACGAAATTGATGAGTCCAATTGGTTCGCCGCGCGCGGACCAAAAGCCATCGTGCCATGAGGCAGTGGGAAATTTATCTTTTCCCGTATCGTGACGAGCAAGCGCATCCCGTGGTGATTCTTTCCAGCGACGAGCGTTGCGCGAATGAAACCATCACTCACGTCAATGGGCTGCTTTGCACCTCGGTGCGGTTGAATCGCGAGTTGAAGCGTCACGAAGCCAGTTTGGATGAAGCGGACGGCTTGGACTGGAAAACTGCCGTTCGCTGCGACTTCATTTATGCGCTGCCCAAAAACGAGTTTCTTGAAAAACGCGGCGAGGTCAGCCGGTTGCGTCGCGTCAGTATCACCCGGAGGTTAATTGATTGTCTGCGCCTGCCACTGGAGTTTTGAAAGTGAAAATCCGTTTGTTCATCAGGCCGCATTGCGGTTGGTGTCACCAGGCGCTGCGTGGTCCGATGAGCGCGAATTATTTTGTGGAAGCAAGGCGGCATAAATGCCATGTTTTCGCCCGTACCCGAAAAAAATTAACCGAAAGTTCCCGATGAAAAGAAACATTCTATTCGGCACAATGGTCCTGCTGGCTGGCTCGCTTTTTGCCGCCGATTTCAATCCCATGGGTGAAGTGAGAACCGCGATTGTCGCGCTCGGCGGCCTGCCGAATTATAGCTGGCAAGTCATGGTCGAACCTCCGAACGGCGGCGTGCGGTTTAACGGCCCGGCGGACGGCAAAACAGACCGAAGCGGATACATCTGCCTGACCGTGACGCGTGACGACACCACGATTGAAGCCGTGCTCAAAGGCATCAAAGGCGCGGTTAACACGCCGGAAAACGGCTGGCAATCGCTGGCTGAATTTGGCCAGACTGGCAGTGATCGAAACCGGTTTTTCGCCAGCCAGTTGGAAGATTACCTGCCCCCCATGGGGCAGGCCGCCAACCTCAGCGGCAGCGCTGTGGAACTCAAAAAAGATGGCGATGCCTATGCCGGTGGTTTGACCGAAAACGGCGCGAAATTTTTGCTCACCTCGGGGTGGCCCACCATCCGAGACAACGCGGTCACCGTCACCAACCCCAAAGGCACGGTGAAATTCTGGATCAAGGATGGCCTGTTGCTGAAATACGAATACCACGTGCAGGGGGCCGTGAGCTTCAATGGCAAAGACCAAAACGTTGATCAGACCACCACGGTGGTGATCAAGGATGTCGGCACGACCAAGGTCGAAGTTCCCGACGAGGCGAAAAAGATAATCGAGGCGAAGAAGAAAAAGAAGTAACCGGCGTTTTTTAACGAATCGCCATGTTTCATCCCGTACCCAGAAAAACATTAACCAAAGGTTCGCAATGAAAAAAAACATTCTGTTCGGCACAATGATCCTGCTGGCCGGCTCGCTTTTTGCCGCTGATGCCAGCTCCAAGGATGAAGTGAAAGCCGCCGCCAAGGCGCTCGGCAACCAGACGAATTACAGTTGGAAAGCCACCGTCGAATCTCCGAACGGCGGCGGGCGGTTCAACGGTCCGACCGAGGGGAAGACGGAGAATGGCGGATACACGTGGTTGTCCCTCTCGATGCGCGACGACACGGTTGAGGCCGTGCTCAAGGGCGGCAAGGGCGCGGCCAAGACCGAGGACGGCTGGCAATCGCTGGCGGAGTTGAGCCAGGACAACGGCGACGGCGGGTTCAATCCGAATCAGTTCCTCGCGCGCCGGTTGCAAAGTTTCAAAACTCCGGCGGCGGAAGCCGCGGATCTGGCCGACCAGGCCAAGGAACTCAAAAAAGACGGCGATGCCTTGGCTGGTGATTTGACCGAGGCTGGCGCGAAATCGTTGCTTGCCTTTGGACCACCGCGGAGCGGAGATGAAGGCCCGACCGTCAGTGACGCCAAGGGTTCGGTGAAATTCTGGGTCAAGGATGGCCAGCTTGCCAAATACCAATACCACGTGCAGGGCACTGTGAGTTTCAACGGCAATGATCGTGACGTTGACCGGACAACAACGGTTGAAATCAAGGACGTCGGCACGACCAAAATCCAGGTGTCCGACGATGCGAAGAAAAAGTTGTAACTGGCCTGTTTTACAAACCGCCGGGCGGGTGTTGGTGTATTTGCCCGGCGGTTTCTTTAATTTGAGTCTCGTCACCTCGATGCCTTCATTCTTTTGTGAAAACCCGTTTATTCATCAAACCGTATTGTCCGTGGTGTCACAAAGCCATGCGCTGGCTCGACGAAAACGACATCGAATATGAGAAGCTTGATGTCATTGCCGACACAGCGGCTTTTGACGAAATGGTCCGGTTGTCCGGACAGGAACTCGCGCCGGTGATTGAGGTGGATGGAAAAGTGCTGGCCGATTTCGGGCCGGAGGAACTGGCGAAGTTTTGGGAAAGGATTTCAACCACGGATGAACACAGATAAACACGGATTGAAAGCAAACAAAATCAAACGATCCCCTCGCCCCGACCCTCTCCCCGTTTGGCGGGGAGAGGGAGGGGGCGCGGAGCGACGGGTGAGGGGAACAATTCAATTTTTATATTTATCCGTGTCCATCCATGGTTAAAATAAATTTGTGCCGACGATTGAATTGAAACCGCGCCCCCGCCTGCCGGACTGGCTGCGCATCAAGCTGCCCACGTCGGACCGCTTCGCACACACGCACAACCTGCTCGACGAGCTGAAGCTGCACACGGTCTGCGAAAGCGCCAAGTGCCCGAACCACTGGGAATGCTGGGAGAAGGGCACGGCGACATTCATGATTGGCGGCGACCGCTGCACGCGCGCCTGCGGCTTTTGCGCGGTGTCCACGGCCAAACCGCTGCCGCTCGAAGCGGACGAGCCGAGGCGTGTGGCCGAGGCCACGCGGCGAATGCGGCTGCGGCACATCGTCATCACCGCCGTGGCGCGCGACGACTTGTCGGATGGCGGCGCGGACCATTTCCGGAAAACGGTTGAAGCCGTGCGCGAATTGAATCCGGGCATCGTGATTGAAGTGCTGGTGCCGGATTTCAACGAGAGCGATGCTGCGATTGAAGCCGTGCTGGCGGCCAATCCGCACATTTTCAATCACAATCTGGAAACCGTCCGCCGGTTGACGCCGACGGCGCGTCACCGCGCCACTTACGATCGTTCGCTGAATGTGCTGCGGAAGGTGAAGGCGAAACGCGGCGGCACGATTTACACCAAATCCGGCCTGATGCTGGGCTTGGGCGAGAAGGAAGACGAAGTCATGGTGGCGCTGAAGGATTTGCGTTCCGCCGGATGCGACATTCTAACGCTTGGCCAGTATCTCCAGCCGACACTGAAGCATTTGCCGGTGGCGGAATTTGTTTCACCTGAAAAATTTGAACAGTATGGCCGGCGGGCAGGGGAGCTGGGTTTTGTTCACGTCGCCAGCGGCCCGATGGTGCGGAGTTCCTATCACGCGGACGAGTTCAACCTGCCGTTAGTGCATCGATAGAAATCCACGGCGAATGAGAAGATAAAGGGCAATGCCGATGGAGACGATCCCCACAATAAACAGGATGACGGTGAAGGTCTTCGTCATCGTGCGGGCTTGCTCCAGCGTTTCGGCGGTGCGCTGTTTTTCCAATTCCTTGAATTGTGCCAGCTCCTTGTCGAGCGCGGCGATGGCTTCCTCGTCTTTAAGCTGGAAGGTGAGCCATTTTTCCTCGGAACGTTTCCATTCCTCAGGCAGTCGCGCCAGCGTTTCGGCATTCGCGGGTTGAAAGCCCCAACGGCCCCAAAACGGCGAATTTTCCTGCGTCCACAATCGAAACACGCCGTGATGAGCGGCGATGGTCTGAATGCGTTCCCAGAACAATTCCCGCGCGGCATCCGCCAGGGAAAAATCCGTGTAACCTTCGCTATGGAGCAGGGCATGCTGGCAAATGATTTGAACGCCAATCGCGCCGACGATTTGTCCCCCGGCCGTTTCAACCACTTGAAATTCGGTCAGCCGTTTTTTCAATTCGTCCGCCGGCAGCCGCATGGATTTCCAAAGCGACCTCAGACTTTGAAAATCGTCCGTGGTGGCGCGGCGAACACGCAGTTGGGTCGGACTCATGATGGCGCATAAATTGACCTGACCATGACTGAAAGTCAAAACCGCTGCAAAAATTTTAACACTGAAAAACAGGCGGGGCGGCTTTCGGCAGAAAGCCGGACAAATTCAATTTTCCGAAGAAATGCGGCGGGCTGCCGACACGCCGCTACGATGAGCCAAGTTGCTTTTCGGCGGACTTGTGTAACTTTCGACAAAGGATACAATCTAATTTGAACTATGAATAATGGAACTACCAAGCAGTTGTTGGATGCATTGCAGTGGCGTTACGCCACGAAGGTATTTGACGCGGCCAAAAAAATCCCCGGCGAGGTCTGGCAAACCTTGGAGCGCGCGCTCGTGCTCACACCGACTTCCTACGGTTTGCAGCCGTATCAATTCCTGGTCATCAGCGACCCCGCCAAACGCGCCGAGCTGCTGCCGCATTCGTGGAATCAAAAGCAGGTCGTGGACGCCTCGCACTTTGTCGTGTTCACCGCGCGCACCAAAGTGACCGGCGCTGATGTGAACAAACTGATCAAGCTTACCAGCGACGTCCGCAAAATCCCCGCCGAATCGCTGAATTTTTACCGCGACATGATGCTCGGCGACGTCGTCAACGGGCCGCGCGGCAAAACCGCCCACGAATGGGCGGCGCGGCAAACCTATATCGCGCTGGGCAATATGATGACCTGTGCCGCCGTGCTGGGCGTGGACGCCTGTCCGATGGAGGGACTCAACCCGGTGGAATATGACCGCGTGCTCGGCTTGAACGGCAGCGGCTACGCGACGGTGGTGGCCTGCGCGCTGGGTTATCGCGCCGCCAGCGACAAATACGCGAACCTGCCCAAAGTTCGGTACGAAACCCGGGAACTCGTGCGGCTAATCTGAGCGAAAATGATCACCCTCCGTCCATCTGGCCGGCGAATCCGCCGCCCGGGTTTTGTTTCTTGATTTGAATTAAACTCAACGTCAAACCCAAAACCATGCTCAAGAAATTATTCGCTCCCGAAAATAATTCCGGGCCAGCCAATTGGGGACTGCTCGTGTTGCGGCTGTGGATTGGCTTTTCCATGCTGCTCAATCACGGCGTCGGAAAACTCAAAAACTTCAGCGATGCCGCGCCCAATTTTCCCGACCCGCTTGGCATTGGCCATACTGCCAGCCTTGCGCTGGCGGTGTTCGCCGAATTTTTTGCGTCGTTGCTCGTAATTTTTGGCCTGGTGACGCGCTGGAGCGCGTTGGTGCTGGCGATTGACATGGGCGTGGCGTTCATCTGCATTCACAAGGGCGCCCTGAGCGGGCAGGGGAGCGGCGAGCTGGCGTTCATGTATTTGATGGGCTACATCACGCTGCTGCTGGCCGGATCGGGAAGTTTTTCTGTGGACAAGGCGTTGTTTGGCAAAGGTGGTTCAAGCCAGTTGCAGTAATTTGATGCCCGCGCCGCCTTTCAACCAGGGTTCGAACCGGCTTTAAAAAACAGTCGAAAAGTATGTGGGCAGCGCCGAATCAACTCTTCCCCGGCCCGCCCAGCGCGTTGTTCACGATTTTCTGCGCTTCACTTACGATGGTTTGCAGATGTTGCTCGTCGCGGAAGCTCTCCGCGTAAATCTTGTAAATGTTTTCCGTGCCGGAGGGACGCGCTGCAAACCAGCCGTTCGCCGTCACCACTTTCAAACCGCCGATGGCGGCGTTGTTGCCCGGAGCGCGCGTCAGCTTGGCGGTGATCGGATCGCCTGCCAGTTTGGATTCCTTCACCGTTTCGGGTGAAAGTTTGGCGAGGCTCGCCTTCTGTTCCGGCGTCGCCGCCGCGTCAATGCGCGTATAATAAGGCATGCCAAACTCCGCCGTCAGTTCGCGGAAATGTTCGCCCGGATCCTTGCCGGTGACGGCGGTGATTTCCGCCGCGAGCAAATCCATGATCGGGCCGTCCTTGTCCGTCGTCCACACCGTCCCGTCGCGCCGCAGGAAGCTGGCCCCGGCGCTTTCCTCGCCGCCGAAACCGAACGAACCGTCGAACAGTCCCGGCGCGAACCATTTGAAACCCACCGGTGTTTCGCACAGCCGGCGGCCCAGCTTGTTCACCACGCGATCAATCATGCCGCTGCTCACCAGCGTCTTGCCAATCGCGACCTTCATCGGCCACTGCGGACGATGCGTGAGCAGATAACCAATGGCCACCGCGAGATAATGATTCGGGTTCAACAAGCCCGCCGACGGGGCGACGATGCCGTGCCGGTCAGCATCCGGATCGTTGGCGAACGCAACGCGGAATTTATCCTTGAGCCGCACGAGGCCGGCCATCGCATACGGGCTGGAGCAGTCCATGCGGATTTTCCCATCGTGATCCACCGTCATGAACGAGAATGTTGGGTCGAGCTTCGGATTCACGACCGTGATGTCCAGTTTGTAAATGGAATTGATCGGCTCCCAATACGGCAGCGCCGCGCCGCCCAGCGGGTCCACGCCCAGCTTCAAGCCGGCGGCGCGGATGGCGTCCATGTCCACGACATTCCGCAGGTCGTTGACGTAGGGCAGAATGAAATCGTCCTGATGCGTGGTGGCCGCCTTGAGCGCGGTGATGAATGACACGCGCTTCACACCGGCATTGTTCCCGCGCAGCAATTCGTTGGCGCGATCCTGCACCCAGCGCGTCACGTCCGTGTCGGCAGGGCCGCCATTGGTCGGATTATATTTGAACCCGCCATCTTCCGGCGGATTGTGCGAGGGCGTGATGACGATGCCATCGGCCAGGCCGGTCTTGCGTCCGCGATTGTGCACAATAATGGCGCGGGAGATGACCGGCGTCGGCGTCACGCCATCATCGCGCTGGATGACCGCCTCAACGTTGTTGGCCGCGAGCACTTCGAGCGCGGTGCGTTGCGCGGGCGAGGACAACGCGTGCGTGTCCTTGCCCATCTGAAGCGGGCCATCGGTGCCGTGGCTGCGGCGGTAATCGCAAATCGCCTGGGTGATGGCGAGAATATGCGCCTCGGTGAATGTGCCGTGCAACGACGTGCCGCGATGGCCGCTCGTGCCGAAGCTGACCAATTGATTCGGGTCGGCCACATCCGGCCGCCGTTCGTAGTATTCGCGTTCGAGCCGCGCCAAATCCACCAGCATCCCATCGGGAGCCGGTTTGCCTGCAAGTGGTGAAATTGCCATAGTTGTTGATAAAGTCTTTATGTTACCGGACACGGTTGCGCGTTCCAAATTCTTTTGCGCAATTGGCGATAAGATTTCAAATCGGCCCGCGAGATTGACTGGCCAGTGCTTTTCAAACACCCTGGTTTAATTCTTGAAGGTGCCTGTTCAGCCTATCCTCATATTAGGCGACTGGTTCATGTCTCATCACCATCGTAGTCTGGAGAAAGCGGGTCGGACTCCTCCAGACGCTTATCAAGCGAGTAAATAACAAAACCAGCAACCAAAAGCAAAGCTCCAAAATCCCAATTAAATGTCATCGCATCGTGAAACTTTTTGGGATTGTCCGTTTTGGTGACGGTGTAATGGGGCGACATTATGCCATTTGATACGCTTGTGCTGCCACGAAACTGATCATAACTAGCACTCGCCAACAAAAATACGGCGTAAGCTAAAAGTATGTATGAAGCAATTCGCATCGCGGAAGTCGCCTAACAGTTAGTAGGCGGCTGGGTATTCAGCCTATCTTTTTCCAGGTTCAGCCTATCCTGTTTCACGAAAACATTGTAAGCTGGACTGAAATCGTTGTCCACCATTAAATTACACAATTTATGACCCACAACCGCTCCCAGCAAACGCGGCGCAGGCACCGCTGGGCAAATGGTTGCCCAACCTCATCCGCGGGGCAGTCATGTATGGCTACCTTGTGACTACCAGAACAGATCGCTGTGCGTTCCCGTGCGTTCGAAACGAACGTGGGAATTGTTTTCTGCCAGCGTGTAAATCAAAATCCAATCCGGCTCAATATGGCAATCGCGGCTGCCGGCAAAATTTCCACGCAACGGATGATCCTTGTATTGCGATGGCAAAGCGTCGCCGTCAATCAGCAGGTCAATCGCGGCTTTGAGCTTGGCCAAATCCTTGCCCCGCCGTTCGGCGAGTTTAACATCTTTCTTGAACTGGCTGGTGCGGCTGAAAGTTCTCACAAGCCCAAATCGGCGTAGAGTTCCTTTTTACTGCCAAAACGCTTGACACCTTTGCCCTCCTTGCTCGCGTTGAGTGTGCGAGCCGTGAGTTCATTCGGAATCCGCACGTCAAAGGGCAGGCCGCGTTGCAGCTTGATCTGCCGATAGAGCAAATGCACCGTCTCGGAAACGGTCAATCCCAAGTCCGAAAGGATGTTTTCGACTTCGGTTTTAAGTCCCGGTTCAACCCGGGCGCGGATGTTGGCGGTTTTGCTCATGCGGCTAATGTAGCCCTACTAGGGATACATGGCAAGTGGTTTCAATCATTGTTTATCGTGTGCTTATTTCATGAAGCCCAGGTGCGGACCGGTTCAGCGGGCAGCAAAGCTTTTCTCACCGGCATCCCCTGCCGATGCCGACGGCCGCACCGCCGTTCCCGCTCATTAATCGCCGTCAGCCAAACCGCCTTGACGCTTTCGCTGGATTCGTTTGCCGGATAAAACTCCGGCAGCTTGATCGCCTGAATCAGCGGACGCAAATGATAAACCCAATGACGCCCAAACCATTCACCGAGAAATTGTGTATAATTGTCCGAATTGAGATTGAACATCCGGCAGAACGTGCCGAGCTTGGCCCGCCACAGATTCGCCCTTGGACTCCCCCAGGAGAAACGGGTCCCGACCCGGTTGGTCCTCTTTGAATAGCGCACCAGTCTTGCGCCCTTGTCTTCCGGCAACCGCTGGCCGATGTGCTTGGCAATGTATTTGCCCACGTATTTGGCAATACCTTCCGCCGTCTTGCGGATCGGCAGCAACTCCGTCCGTCCAAACCCATATTTCGGTGCCGTCTCCCGCCAGAATTTCCATTCCCGGCGCAGATAGACACTGGCGCTCCGGTAGTCACCGCGCTTGACGGCGGCGAAATCAAACCCGGTTCTGATGTCGTCGGCCATGACAACCAGCAGGTGGTAATGAATCCGCTTTGAATCCATCCGCTCCATGACGATGATGTATTCGGGATAACGCTTTTTGAGCACCCCGGTCATGAGACTGTGCAGGGCCTTCTGCGCTTCCTTGTAGGAGACGACATGCCGGGCAAAAGTGAGGGTGAGAAAACCGATCCTTTCCAACCCATACCTTTGAATCAAATACAGGACATTGAGCTTGAGGGCGAAAGCGGTTTTACGGTGACCGGCGGAAAGCTGATTAAACCCATCATCCTTTCCTTCATTGCAGTTGAATGTATTTAGACAAGGAAGGGCGGCGGCGGCGCGCACGGCTCCGCCGTGCGCCTCCGCCGCCGCCCCTTCCGGCCGTCCATGCAAATCCACTCGCGAGCCTGGACAGATGGCGTTTTCCGGCTCGCTCCGCTCATCCCCACCGGAAAACGAAACCGATACCCCACCTCCTTGGCTTACGGTTTCTTTGCGTGGTTCCCCTGGAGGATTGACGCTCATTGCGCGGCCTCCGAGGAATTAACGATGGCGAGAATTGCAGCCTTGAGTGGAACCGGAAGTTTAGCCCAAGCGGTGACAACTTGTGCCAGTTGAGGACAGGCAGCGACTTTGGTTCGTGTGCCTAGTTGTGTGCCTGCCTCAGAATTCCCTTGTGAAATATGGCGGAGAGAGGGGGATTCGAACCCCCGATACGGTTTAACCCGTATAACGGTTTAGCAAACCGTCGCCTTCAGCCACTCGGCCATCTCTCCGCCGGAAACCAACCCGCACCGAATCCCGTTCGCTGGAACCAGTTTGGCAATTGCCCTTGCGGAGTCAAGAGCAGAGGCGGATTGAGTTAACGTCCGCCCGTCGGTCGTATTGCCAGAAAAAATCTGGTGAAGAATATCCATTATCACTGATGCGTAGTGGCGGGCATCTCGCCGCCAGATGCATCGCCACACGAGAAATGAGGTTCGCAGGAAAGAATGCCGCTTGCCCAAACAACTCGCAGCGGTTCCATTCGTGGATACTGGCTTATAAAAACTTTCCCACCTGCTCTAGCATTTGCCGGTGCTGCGGCTTGTGACAAGCCGCGCTCCAAGGGGGTGACTTTCTTGAATTGCCCGTTGAACCGCCTGAAGCGCGCCAAGCGTCCCATCGTCAGGGCACACAACCTGCTTCCTTACCAGTAATGCAATCGCCCTTCACGCCTCCTGCGATCTGGCGCCGTTGGGTTCGAAACACCCGGTGGCCGACGGCACTGTTGTTGAGCCTCCTGCTTCGGTGCGATCTGACGCAACTTTGGGCAGCCGATCCCGCTTTGCCGAAGCAAACGTTTCAAGCGGTGACCAACGCCGCCCAGCTTGGCCGCCTGAGCGAGGGCAACCGATATGCCGGGTGCTCCTTTCGACTGGAAGGTGTTGTTTGCGCGGTCAACCCGGTCGTAAACAGCGTGATCATGCGCGATGGCTCCGGAGACCTGGAAGTGCAACTGAATCTGCGGGAACACCCGCTTCAACCCGGGCAGGAAATTCTGTTGGAAGACGGTGGGGCCATGGTGGGAAGGCGTCTGAATCTTCTCACCGGCGCGCCGCTGGTGGACAACGACGGCGATCACGCGATGGTCGAGGTGGCGGGCGCGGTTTATTTAAAGGCGGGCCGGCATCCCATTCGTCTGGTCTGGTTCAACGCCACCGGCGACTTCGGCCTGGAGGTTTATTATCAAGGACCGGAATTGCCGCGCCAGAAAATACCCGGTCCGGTGCTGTTTCATAAACAGACAGATTCCGCCACCGGAACCACGAATCTGGTGAACGGATTGGATTACCGTTGTTTCGAGGGGACCAACTGGGAGTGGCTGCCGGACATCAGCCGGTTGAAACCGGTCAAAACCGGAACGACGACCAATTTCGACGTCAGCGTCATGAGTCAGACCAATAGTGTGTGTCTGGAATTCACCGGATATGTCGAGGTGGCGCGCGACGGCCTCTATACGTTTTCAACCTCATCCGATGATGGCAGCCGGTTGTTTGTCGGCGAGCCGCCGTCCTTCCAGATCAAAGTGACCGGCTCAGGTCAGGTGCCGGCTCCGCGCGCGCTCATCATCGGCCAGCCCTTGTCCCATGAGGAAGAGAACCAATGGTCGGAGGTGCGGGGAACCGTGACATTTATTGAGGAGCAGCCGGACGGGTGTGAACTGGAGCTGACTTCCGACACCGCCCGCATGCGGGTGATGGTGGCGGACAATTCCGGCGGCGTTCCGCCTTTTTTACTTAACAGTCAGGTGCGGGCGCGGGGCGTCTGCGAGGGGACTTACACCGGCGGCGGGCAGAAAGTGGCCGGGGCCATGATGGTGGCGGGTTGGGATCAGATCAAACTGACACACATGGCGGCCGAGCGCTGGACCGCCTCTCCGCTCACAACGATCAGCAGCCTGCTGACCAATAGTTTCCCGCGGACCAACGCGGCCCTCGTGCGTGTGCGGGGCAAGCTCCGCGAGGCAACTCCGGACCAGCCGTTGCAGTTGGAAGATGAGACGGGACGGATGCGGGTGGAAGGAATTGATGCGTCGCCGGAGGCCATTGGTTCCCCGGTCGAGGTGCTGGGAAAGCTGCACCCACGCGGCACCAATATGATTTTCCTGGCCGGATTTTATCAGGAAATGGCTCAAGGCGGCGGCACCAACGCCCAGATGCTTCCACTGCTGACCACGGCAAAACAGATTCAATATTTGTCCGCGGCGGAGGCCAGCCGCAAGTATCCGGTCAGGCTTCGGGGCGTCGTCACCTCGACCATGCCCTGGCACAATTCCTTCACGGTACAGGATGCGACGCACGGCATCTGGGTGGATGGCATCGGGGGCGACCGGCAGTTGCGGCTCGGAGAATTTGTCGAGGTTGAGGGTTTGACGGATCCGAGCCAGTTTGCGCCCATTGTGGTTTCCAGCCGGGTGGCCGCTTTGGGATGGGGACAGATGCCGGAGCCGGTCCGTCCCAATCGCGACCAGATTTTGAACGGGAGTCTGGACGGACAATATGTGGAGGTACAGGGAGTCGTTACTGCGGTTGAGCCGGGCGGTGTCACGCTGCTCACGCTGGCGGGAAAATACCGGGTGCTGCTGTTCGAGGTGCCTTTCACCGACCTCCAGCCGTATGAAAACGCCCTGGTTCGCATCAAGGGGTGCCTTTATGCCTCGTGGGATGCCCAGACTTTCCAGATCAAAATCGGCGAGCTTCGCCTTTTCAACGCTTCGATCAGCGTGGATGAGCCGGCGCCGGCCGATTTGTTTGCCGCGCCGGTGAAGAGCGTGCAGGACCTGCTGCTCTTTGACGCCAAGGCCAGCGCGTTGAAACGTGTGAAGGTCGCCGGCCAGATTGTCCATAAGCGCGCCGGCGAGTATTTCATGATGAATGGCACGAACGGATTGAGGTTGTTCCTCAAGACGCCCGTCCCGCTGCAATCCGGAGACCTTGTGGAAGCGGTCGGCTACCCGATGCTGGGCAACGCCTCGCCCGTTTTGCGTGACGCGGTCGTGCGCCGGACCGGGAAGGCCTCCCTGCCGGAAGCCCGCCGGCTGGCGGAGAACAACTTGCTCGACAGCGACCTTGACGCCACAGTGGTCCGGATCGAGTCCAAACTGGTCGGGATGCGGTCCGTCCCGTTCCGGACTGGAATTAGAACTGCAAACGGGGACGCGAACCTTTGTGGCCCGGCTCGACATCACGACCAACCTGATGCAACCGATTCCCGCGGGCAGCCGGCTGCAATTGACGGGCGTGTACGCGGGGCGGGGCGGGGACCGGAGCGTGGGCCGGGACATTGATTCCTTTGAACTGCTGCTCAACTCGCCGGCGGACGTCCAGGTGCTGGAATTGCCATCCTGGTGGACGCTCCAGCGCATCCTGATGGTGGTGGGGGCTTTGGTGGGAGTATTGCTGCTCGCGTTTGTCTGGATCAGCGGCCTGCGCCGGCAGGTGGAGCAGCAGACCCGAAAGCTCAAAGACGAAATCGAAGAGCACAAACGAACGGAAATACAGTTGACCAGGGAAATCGAGGAGCGCAAACGCACCCAGGCCGAGCTGGAAGAAAAGAAAGTGTCGCTGGAAAACGAAATCGAGACGCGCAAGCAGATGGAAAAAGAAATCGAACACGTTCACCGGCAACTGTTGGATACGTCGAGGCGGGCGGGCATGGCGGAAATCGCCACCAACGTGCTCCATAACGTCGGCAACGTGCTCAACAGCGTCAACGTTAGCACAACCTCCTCGCTCAACGGGTGAAGAAGTCCCGGGCTGTCCAGCTTCCCCCGGGTCGTGGCCATGTTGCAGGAACACGCCCATGACTTGGGAGCGTTTGTTACCAGCGACGCCAAGGGCAAACTGGTGCCGGACGTATCTGGCCAAGCTTTCGGAAAACCTTCTGGCCGAGCAGGAGGCAACCGTCGGCGAACTGAATTCGTTGCGAGCGGAACGTCGAGCACATCAATGAAATTGTGGCCATGCAACAGAACTATGCGCGGGTCGGCGGGGTGAAGGAAATCATCAACGTGGTCAATCTGGTGGAGGACAGCCTGCGCATGAATGAGAGTGCTTTGAGCCGCCACCGCGTGGAGGTGGTCCGCGAATTCGAAAATGTGCCGCCGCTCAACGTTGACAAGCACAAAATCCTGCAAATCCTGATGAACCTGGTGCGCAACGCCAAACAAGCCTGCCAGGAATCGGAGCGGGCGGACAAACGGCTGACGGTGCGCGTGGCCAACGGTGAGGGCCGGATCAAGATATCCGTGATTGACAACGGGGTCGGGATTTTGCCGGAGAATCTGACCCGCATCTTCAACCACGGCTTTACGACGCGCAAAGACGGCCACGGCTTCGGTCTGCACAGCGGCGCGCTGGCGGCCAAGGAAATGGGCGGGTCATTGAACGTTCGCAGCGACGGCCCCGGCCGGGGCGCTGCCTTCACACTGGAACTGCCCTGCCCGACGCCGGGAAGAACCATATGAGGAATATGCCTGACGACAAAAACCGGCGCGTGCTGGTCATTGATGACAATCGTGAGATCCACGATGATTTTCGCAAGATTCTGTCCCCCGCCACCGTCAGGGCCTCAGCCTTGGACGCCGTGGAGACGGCGGTGTTGGGCGCTCCCGCGGAAATGGTCCAGGAAACCCAATTTGAAGTTGACTCGGCCTATCAGGGACAGGAGGGAGTGCTGCTGGTGAAAAAGGCCCTTGAAGCCGGGCGGCCTTACGCCATGGCGTTTGTGGACGTGCGGATGCCGCCCGGCATGGACGGCGTGGAAACCACCTGGATGATTTGGGAGCTGGATCCCAACCTCCAGATTGTCCTCTGCACGGCCTACTCCGATCATTCCTGGGATGAGACCTTTGAAAAGCTTGGCCATCGCGACGGGCTGCTCATTCTCAAAAAGCCGTTTGATACCGTGGAAGCGTTCCAACTGGCACACGCGCTCACGGAGAAATGGTGGTTGCGCCAGCAGTCCCGGCGGAAAATGGAAGAGTTGGAGAGCCGGGTCGCCGCGCGCACCAGCGACTTGCAACAGATCAACTATGCGCTCCAGGCGGAAGTCATCGCGCATACACGGGCGGAGGAGGAGTTGCGGTGGAAGACGGCGTTCCTTGAGGCCCAGGTGAACTCTTCCATCGACGGAATTTTAGTGGTGGATGAGCAGGGAAAAAAACTGCTTCAAAACCAGCGGATGATTGATCTGTGGAAAATTCCCCGGCATATCGCTGATGAAAAAGATGATGCCGCGCAGATTCAATATATCACGAGCCGGGCGAAAAACCCCGATGAGTTTGCCGGGAAGATCGCTTATCTTAATTCCCATCCCGACGAGGTCAGCCGGGATGAAATTGAGTTGATTGATGGAACGGTCCTGGACCGCTACTCGTCGCCCGTCCGGGACAAGGCCGGGAAATATTACGGCAGAATCTGGACCTTTCGCGACAACACCCAACGCCGGACATTGGAGGCGCAATTCCGCCAGGCTCAAAAGATGGAGGGCATCGGCCAGTTGGCCGCCGGTGTGGCGCATGACTTCAACAACATTCTGGCCGTGATTCAAATGCAGGCCGGCCTGCTGAAGACCGGGCCAGCCCTCTCTTCTCAACAACTGGAGTCCGCCGGCGAGATTGAAAAGGCCGCGGGACGGGCGGACAGTCTCACCCGCCAGTTGCTGCTGTTCAGCCGGAAGCAGACGATGCAGCCGCGCGACCTGGATTTGAACCAATCCATCAACGACATGACCAAACTGTTGCGGCGCACCCTTGGTGAAGCCGTCCAGGTGCAGTTCAAATTTGCCATGGAACCGCTCCTCGTCCATGCCGACGCGGGCATGCTGGATCAAGTGCTGATGAACCTCGCGGTGAACGCCCACGATGCCATGCGCCGGGGCGGAAAACTGGTCATTGAAACCTCCGCCGCGGAGTTTGATGAATCGGTCCGCGCGCAATCGCCGCTGGCCCGTCCCGGTTCCTTCGTGTGTTTGAGCGTGGGTGACGATGGTTGCGGCATTGCGCCGGAGACAATGGAGCGCATTTTTGAACCGTTTTTTACCACCAAGGAAGCTGGCAAGGGCACCGGCCTCGGGCTGGCCGCCGTTTTTGGCATTGTCCAACAGCATCAGGGCTGGATCAACGTTTCCAGCGAGGTCGGCCGCGGGACGACCTTCCGCGTTTATCTTCCCCGTCTGGCCGCGAAGTCGGGCCGGGAACACGGGCAATCCGAGCTGGCCGCCGTGCGTGGCGGCAGTGAAACGATTCTGCTCGTAGAAGATGAGGGTGCACTGCGGTCTTCCATGCGCAAAGCCCTGTCGCAACTGGGCTATCACGTGCTCGACTCGGTCAGCGGCGTCGAAGCCCAGAAAGTCTGGGAACAGCACCGCGATGAAATTGATCTGTTGGTGACGGACTTGGTCATGCCCGGCGGCCTGAACGGAAAGGATTTGGCCAAAAAGTTTTCGAGGGAAAATCCCAAATTGAAGGTGATTTGCACCAGCGGCTACAGCGTCGAAATGGCCAGCCGGGATTATCCCCTGGAGGAAGGCGTCAATTTTCTCGCCAAACCATTCGGGACGCGCAAGCTCGCGCAAACCATCCGCGAAAAGCTGGATGGCAGATCCGCTTAGCCGGCATAAGGCGCATTCACTGCCCCGGAGCGCGGCTGTTTCAGCCGCAGCACGTTCGACAATCCAAAACCTTTGAATTTCGTGCGCTCATTCGGCAACCCAACTGCTGTGGGTGGGACGCTCGCGCTGCGGGCCTTTGGGCAACCCGGACCCCCGGGAACGTGGCCCCGATGCGCGTCCAAGGTTGGAGGTCGAAGCCACCCAAGAAATGTCAGATTTGGGCCAAGGAACATCATTGCGGCAAAGGCCGGTTCCGAATAAGATGCGCGACCCAATTTGGAAAACCAAACGACGGCAGACGGATCGAACAAGATTGAAACGAAAGACGTGATATGGAAAAGAAGCAACTGATCGAGAAGGACCCCCAACTGCAAAAGGACGATTTGATCGTCATCACCGGCGCCGGCGGCTTCATCGGCGGAAACCTGGCCTTGTATTTCAAGAAGAAGGGTTTTGCCCGCATCCGCGCCGTGGACAAGAAACCGCTTTACGAATGGTATCTCAAGGTGCCGGGCGTGGAGTCGCTTTGCCTCGATGTCAGCCACGAGGAAAACTGCAAGCGCGCCTGCGAAGGCGCGGTTGAGGTTTATCAACTGGCCGCCGACATGGGCGGCATGGGCTTCATTGAGCGGTTCCGCGTCGAGTGCCTGCGCAGCATCCTCATCAACACGCACATGATCGAGGCCGCCTATCGCGCCGGTGTCCGCAACTACTTTTATTCCTCGTCGGCCTGCGCCTACAACATCCTGCTGCAGCAGGACCCGAACGTGCGCGCGTTGAAGGAATCCGACGCCTACCCGGCGATGGCCGAGCGCGGCTACGGCTGGGAGAAACTCATCTCGGAAATGTTCTGCCAGGAATACTGGGCCGAGCGCGGCATGAAAACCCACATCGCCCGCTTCCACAACGTTTATGGTCCGAATGGCACCTGGGACGGCGGACGCGAGAAGGCGCCCGCCGCGCTCTGTCGCAAGGTCATCGAGGCCATTGACAAGAAGGACATGAACATCACCCTCTGGGGCGATGGCACGCCCACCCGCAGCTTCATGTACATTGACGATTGTGTGAAGGGCATTGACATGATCATGCACTGCGACGAGTTGATTGCCACGCCGATCAACCTCGGGACCAGCGAACTCGTCTCGGTCAACGAATTGCTTTCGAAAATTGAAAAAATTGCGGGCGTGAAGCTCACACGGCATTACGACCTGGACGCGCCCCGCGGCGTGGCCGGCCGCAACAGCGACAACACGTTCATCAAAAAAGCGCTCAAATGGGAGCCGAACACGCCGCTCGACAAGGGTCTGGCCGTCACCTACCAATGGATCAAAGAGCAATACCACAATCGCAAAAAGGGCAAACGCGTGGTTGAGTGACTGATTCCAGGTTTCCATGAAAACCAATGGCGCGCCGGCCATCGCTGAAGTGATTGGCAGCATTCCGAACCGCCTCGCGCTGGCAGGCGGCTGGATTGACCAGCCGTTTGTTTCGCGGCTCAACCCGGAGCCGCCCGGCTCAATGGTGGTGGTGCAGATTCAGCCGACGTTTCGGCCGATGGACCGCGCGGGCATTGCCAGCGGCACACGCGCGGTGGCGATGAAATTGTGGAAAGGCCGCCTGCCGAAGCGTTCGCCGGCTGGATTGGTTCGCGAGTTGTACGAGGCCGAGAACAAGGGCAAGACCGAACCGAGTGGATCGCAGGATATGATTGGCCTGATTTATCCCGGCATCAACCGGCTGGACTATGACTATTCGGCCAACGGCGGTGTCTTTCCGTCGCACATTGAATCACTCAACAACGCCCGCGTGGCGCGCTGGCTGGAACGGGTTCTGCACGTTTTGCCGGTGGAACCGCGGCCCGCAGGTTATAATCCGCTCGGCAAAAAAAATCTTGATCCAAAGTGGATCGCGCGCCTGGGCCGGACGGGCAAGGGTTGTTTCGACGCCATTCGCCGGATGGATGTTGAAGCATTGGGCGCAGCCATGAATGATTGCATGGTGTGCTGGGAAAAAATCCTGCCTCACACCGTCCGGCATCCGGCGATCAAGCTGGATCTCAAGACCATCCTGCGCGCGTACCAGCGGCGTTACCCCGGAGCGATGTATTCCGGGTGTGGCGGCGGCTATCTTTTCGTTGTGTCCAAGGAACCGGTGCCGGGGGCGTTTCAAGTTGCCATTCGAATCACGCCCCAATGAGCATGACCGCGAAACAGGTTATTGTCGCCGGCGGATTCGATGACATCCGCTCAGGGCACCTGCGTTTTCTTGAAGAGGCCGCAAGGTTCGGCGAATTGACCGTGCTGCTGTGGCCGGACCAAACCGTGCGGGAACTGACCGGCGAGCCGCCAATTTTTCCCGAAGCGGAACGCCTCTATTTTCTCAACGCCATCCGTTACGTGAGCCGTGTAATACCCGCCACCGGCGCGGTCAAACCCAATGAACTTCCAGTTTTGGGGGATATTCGTCCGAAAATGTGGGTTGATGGTGAAGGTCCCGGCAACGAGGCACGGAAGGCGTTTTGCCGGCGGCAGGGTATGGAGTATCGCGTACTGAATGCGGAACGATTGAAAGGATTTTCCGGACCGGCGCCGTTGTCCGTTGTTCCCGGCCGGAAGAAAGTGGTGGCAACCGGCTCTTACGATTGGTTTCACTCCGGCCACGTGCGGTTCTTTGAAGAGCTCAGCGCGTATGGCGATCTTTACGTCGTCGTTGGCCATGATGCGAACATCCGGCTGCTCAAGGGCGACGGTCATCCGCTCCTGCCGCAGGGGGAGCGCCGTTATGTGGTTGACTCAATCAAATACGTGAAGCAGGCGCTGATTTCCAGCGGCGACGGCTGGCTGGATGCCGATCCGGAAATCCAGCTTTTGAAGCCGGACATATACGCGGTGAACGAGGACGGCGACAAGGGCGGCAAGCGCGAATACTGCAAGAAGCAGGGCATCCAATATCTGGTGCTCAAGCGCATCCCCGCGCCCGGCCTGCCCCAACGCTCCAGCACCGATCTGAGAGGGTTTTAAAGGAAGGCTTCAGCCTTGACTTTCTGCCAGCGCGGAAACAAGTACTCGCTGCGATGGCTGTCAATCCTGAAAGCCATCAACGTGCAAAACCGCAGAACCTTTTTATTTTCCCCGCCACACATTCACGCTGCAAGAGACTGACAGGTACCCGATTAAAATAAGCTATACTTTATTGTTGAAGTTCATTAACTAATAGTGTACGCTTCGCCAGTATGATGCAAAATTCATTAACGGGTTGGATGATTGAGTTTTTCGTGATGGGCTCTGTCTTGGCGGTTTCCCCGCGTTCCTTTGCGGTGACGATTTTGTCGGGGCCTTCCTTTACGCCGGCAGCCAACGCCCCGCTGGCAGGGGTTCTGCATTTGACCACTGATGTGGATTCAAGAGTCAGCGTTCTGTTGAGCGACGGAACGAACCTTTGGGAAAGTAATTTCTACGATTTTGTCACAACACATTCGGAAACCTTGCTCGGATTCAAACCCGGCCGGACCAACCTGATCCAAGTCACCGTGTACGACAAATATCGGAATGCCTGCACGGCCGCGCAGTTGTTGGAATTTATCACCGCCCCCCTGCCGGCTTATTTTCCCACGAGCGTCCTGTTGACAAATGAACCGGCCAAGATGGAGCCGGGATATACCTTGTTCATCATTCAAAACAGAACCGCCAACACGTTTTACATTACCATTATAGACAATTCCGGCGAGGTGGTGTGGTACTGCGCGCCTCCGCAATCTTACGACATTGATGTGCGGCAGCTTGACAATGGCGATTTGTTCATTCCCCAACAGTCTCCGGCGAACAATTTCCTTGAGATCAACATGCTCGGAGCGACGGTGAATACCTGGAAAGCGCCGGCGGGATATCCGGTCAATGAGCATGACGGCGTCCCAACCGACCATGGAACCATTCTTTATTTGAGCGATGTCAGCCGGGTTGTGAGCAACTTCCCGTCCAGCGACACCATCTCAAATGCGCCGTTAAAGACGGTCAACGTGGATGACAATCCAGTTGTCGAAATTTCGGCCACCAACGCAACGCTCGTCAACAGTTGGTCGCCGATGAACATGTTGGATCCGACACGCGTTACTTATCTTACATACACGACCGTCTCGGCTTATGGAGTGGATAACGAGCACGCCAACGCCGTCCTCGAGGATACAAACGATAATTCCATCATTGTTTCCCTGCGCGACCAGAATGCGGTCATCAAATTTTCCCGGGCAACCGGGCAGCTCAAATGGATCCTGGGTCCGCCGGCAACCTGGCCCACGAACTTTCAGCCATACCTGCCCGCACCAGTCGGCACGCCGTTCGAGTGGAACTACGCGCAGCATGCGCCGATGCTCACCCCGCAGGGCACGTTGCTCCTCTATGATGATGGCAATTACCGGGCCAGTCCTTTTGACACTTCCATCCTCGACTGGAACAATTACAGCCGGGCTGTGGAATTTAGCATCAACGAGACAAACATGCAGGTATCCCAAGTTTGGGATTCCGGGGTATCCAATAACGACCGGCTTTTTACGCCAATCGTGGGGAAGGCGCAGTGGCTTCCCCAAACCCGGGACGTTTTGGTCACTTATGGTTACGTCACCTATATCAACGGAGCTTCCCCGAGCTCCCACGCACCCAATGCCACCATGGTTCGGATCAAAGAATATACGCATGACCCGGTTCCGGAAGTGGTGTTTGATCTTTCCTTCTTTGACTACAACAACACAAGCCCGAGCTACCTTGGGTATTTTCTTTATCGCGCCGAGCGGATTCCCGATCTCTACACCCACCCCGCCAATCCCGTCACCGATCTCGTCGTGAGCGACGAGGATAAGACGCCGCGACTGGAATTCACAGCCGACCCGGCCCGAACCTATGTTATCCAGGCTTCGACCGACTTGATGACTTGGACGAACATTGGAACGCCTGTGCAGGAAGGAGGCGTCGGAGATTTCGATTTTGATGATTTGAATGCAAGCCAGTTTACAGCCCGCTTTTATCGCGTTGTCACGCAGTAAGGCTGGCAGTGAAATAGAGTCAGCCTGAGGTTGGACTCAAGTACATTTTCAAAAGTGGAAAAAACTGTTGGCGCATGGACATGTCTCTGATAATTTACCGATCTGCGATCTGTTGCAATGCCTCCCGCCAGCATTGCTGGCAACTGTTTGTCAACCGGTCATGCGGTTTTCTTCAAATCAATTGATTTCAGGCTTGTGTTTTCGAGCTTTGAACGAAAAACTATTCGTTCATTTATGGAATTACAAGACGCACCGGCGAATTATTTTTTTAAACTGTGGCCCAAGATTGAAGCCAACTGGATTCGGATTGCTTTGGGCGGCGGCGTTATCATTGTCGTCGCCATGCTGATTTCGTATTATTCTTGGCAGCGGGATCAAAAGGAAATCACCGCGGGCAAGGTGCTGGCACAATCTATGATGACCGCGCCGCGCAACGGCGGCGGCGGCCAGCAGGCCGACCTTTTTTTGAAAATCGCCAGGGACTATCAGGGCACGTCCGCCGGGCAAAGGGCCTTGTTGCAAGGCGCAGCGTTGTTGTTTGAGGCGGGAAGATATGCCGATGCGCAAACGCAATTCCAAAAGTTTCTCGACGCCCGCCCGGACAGTTTCTTTGCCGCCCAGGCCGCGCTTGGCGTGGCGACCAGTCTTGACGCTCAAGGCAAAACGGATTTGGCCGCCGGGGCTTACCAGCGGATCATCAACACCTCTTCCGACGTGACGGCGGCGAGCTCCGCAAAATTTGCCCTGGCGCAAATTGACGAACGCCAGAACAAATTAACCGACGCGCTGAATCTTTACGAAGACCTCCTGCGCAACAACCCCAACAGCTCGCTGGCTTCAGAAGCCGGGCTGCGCGTGATGGAATTGAAAATGAAGCTGCCCGCCGCCCCGCCGTCAACCACTCCGGCGGCTCCGTTCAAACCGACCACTAAGCCATGAAACTCTCCCTCATTGGCACGGGTTACGTCGGCCTGGTCACCGGGGCCTGTTTCGCCGAAGTCGGGCATCATGTCGTGTGCGTGGACAACGATGCCGCCAAGGTCAAACTGCTCCAATCCGGCGGCATTCCGATTTATGAGCCGGGACTCGAAGAACTCGTGAAAAAAAACGTGGCGGCCAACCGGCTCACGTTCACCAGCAGCACCGCCGAAGGCGTCCAAATATCCGACGTGATTTTCATCGCCGTGCCGACGCCGCCGCAACCGGATGGTTCGGTGGATCTGAGCTTCATCGAAAAAGTCGCGCGCGACATTGCCGCCGCCATGAGGACTTATAAAATTGTAGTGGACAAAAGCACCGTGCCGGTCAAGACCGGCGAAAAGGTCGCCGAAACCATCAAACGCTATTGCCCGGCAAAAGTGGACTTCGACGTGGTGAGCAATCCTGAGTTTCTGCGCGAAGGTTTTGCCGTCGGCGATTTGATGAAGCCCGACCGCATCGTCATCGGCGTCCGCTCCCGGCGGCCCATTGCGGCCATGAAGGAAATTTACGCGCCGTTCAACGCGCCGGTGGTCGTCACCGACATCAATTCCGCCGAACTCATCAAGCACGCCTCGAATTCATTCCTCGCGCTCAAAATTTCCTACATCAACGCCATCGCCGCCATTTGCGAAGCGGCGGGCGCGAATGTGCAGGAAGTCGCCACGGGCATGGGTTTGGACGAGCGCATCGGACGCCGTTTTTTGAACGCGGGCATCGGCTTTGGCGGCAGTTGTTTTCCGAAGGACCTCAGCGCGTTCATCAAAATTGCCGAGCAAATCGGCTACGATTTCCGGTTGCTCAAGGAAGTCCAGCACATCAACGCCGACCAAATGGAGCGCTTCGTCAAAAAGATCGCCGACACGCTTTGGGTGCTCAAAGACAAAACCATCGGCGTGCTCGGCCTCGCCTTCAAACAAAATACCGACGACATCCGGATGTCACCGGCCATTGAACTCTGTCACCGTCTGCAAAAGGAAGGCGCAAAGTTGCGGGTGCATGATCCGAAGGCCATGGCCAAGGCCAGGGCCGCGCTCCCAAATGTGACTTGCGTGGACGACATGAACGCGGTGGCCAGCGGTTGTGACGCGCTGGTCATTGCGACCGAGTGGGATGAGTTCAAAAAGCTCGATCTCGAACGCGCCCGCAAATTACTCACCCATCCCATCATGTTCGACGGACGCAATCTGTTCGACCGCGCGGAAATGGAACGGCTGGGCTGGATTTACAAAAGCGTCGGCAGATAATTTTAAGTTTTGAGTTGTTAATTTTTAGTTGAAATGAGCAAAGCCAACTCCGCCTCAACCAAAAACTTAAAATTAAAAACTAAAAACTGCATCGAAGTTTCCGCCGCCTTGATTTTCCGCGGCGGCAAACTGCTCATCACCCAGCGCCCGGCCAAAGCTCATCTGGGTGGATTGTGGGAATTTCCCGGCGGCAAGCGCGAGCCGGACGAGACCTTCGAGCAATGCCTGGTCCGCGAAATCCGCGAGGAACTCGGCGTGGAAATCTCCGTCGGCGAACTGTTTGAATCCGTCACCCACGCCTATCCGGAGAAAACCGTTCACCTGAAATTTTTCATCTGCCGCCTGCTGGGCGGCGAGCCGCAACCGCTCGCTTGCAAGGCGGTCAAATGGACCGGAAAATCAGAGCTGGCAGATCACGAGTTTCCGGCGGCGGATGCGAATTTGCTGGTAAAACTGCGCGACGCGTTGGAGTTCAAGCTTTAGCTTGTTGGCGAAAACAGGCTGGAGCCTGAACACCAACTCAAACTTTCCCGTAAGCTTCTTCGACGATCTGGCGGAAGTTGTTTTCGCCGACGTTGATGATGCCTATTTCGCGCCGGGCGTTTTCCGGCGAGTCGCTGGCGTGGGCGGCGTTGACCATGATGGTCGAGCCGAACTCGCGGCGGATGGAGCCGGGCGGCGCCTTGGACGGATCGGTTGGGCCCAGCACATCGCGGATTTTGGCGACGGCATTCACGCCTTCATAGACGAGGGCAATGCACTTTTCCGTGCCCGGCCTGGTCCACTCGGCTTGCGGCAATTCCGACGGCGCATGGCCGGACATGAAACGGATGAGGTTCTCGAACTGATTGTCGCCAAAGGTCGCGCAAAGGGTTTCGCCAAGCTGTTTTTCCTCGTGGGCGGGGATTTTGAGATTGAATTCTTTTTCCAGCGCGGCCTTGGCCTTGGCACCGACCGAGTCCTTGAGCTTGGTGCGGAGAACTTCGCGGACGGGACCATAAAATTCCATCGCCTGGGCCACGCTCATGCGATGCACCTTGATTCCCACAATGAACAGGCCGGCGCGTGAAAAAAAGTCAATGACGTTGCCGGGGCGTCCGGTCGGGAAACGAAAATTATCCGGTTTGATGAGCACAAGCGTGCGCTGGCCGGTTTCGCCGGGCTGGTACGCAATGACATTTTCCAGCACACCGCCGTCCTGATCGGAATAACGCGCCCACAATTTGAGTTTCTCCTCGGCCTCTTCCTGCCGTGGCGCCGCCAGCACCGCCGGTTCAAAATAACGAATCTGCCCGCTGTCATCCGTGATCAGGTCGCCGTAAGTGTCACGAATGGTTTCTCCCACGCGCCGCTCCGGACTGAGGTTGCCAACGACAGAACGAATTTTTCGCACGGCGTCATCGCCACGGAACAGAAATGCCATTATTCGCCGTCGCCGTCCGGTCTTGGGGTCGGGTGAGAAATTTTGGATCACGTACTGGCAAAGCAGTTCCTGAATCCGCCGGTCTTGCGGGTCATGGGCGGAGACAATGGTTTCGGCGTATTGCTTTACCAGCTCGGGGCCGGGCGCGAACATGCGCATGGCAGCCAGATCCAGACCCGTCCGCGAAATCAGCCGGCTTAAAATTCCGCCCGTGCGCGACTTGTAAAGCGAATAGGGCGTGATGAGGACATAAGCGAGTTGTTGCGGCATAATCAGGTCGGGGTCGGCGGATTGGCCGGCGTCGCACTGGCGGCGGCTTTGCCGCCCAAAATCTTGAACATCACCGTGCCACAGGTCGGGCATTTGCCCTTGATCGCCTTGCGCCCATTTTTCATCGTCTCTTCAACGCCGTTGGCGATTTCCTTCTTGGCTTTGCACTTAACGCAATATCCTTCGGCCATAAAATTTCCCCGGCCACGCGCTTTATGCGCCGTACGGGTAGGTGCATAGTCTAAAGAAGGCCATCCGCCAAAGCAACTGCGAAAAGGAATCTGCTAAAATGATTGGATATCAACTACTTACAGTCGAAAAGCATGCCAGCACAGGCCCGAAATTGGTGGAATCGCTTGCCAAATCATTTGTTGTGGGTTATACCCACCCCATGATTATTACCGCCGATGCCCGACGCCGGGTGACGCTGCCCAAACCCGCCCATCCCGGCGATGCTTTTGACCTGGAGAACGGCGGGGCCGGGCCAGTTTCTTTTGACGCGGTTGGAAAAACCGGCGCGTAAAGTGACCTTGAGCCGGGAAAATGGATTTTTAGTCGCCACTTCCGGCAAACGCATCACGATGGCCGAGACCCGCAAATTGATGGATCAATTTCCATGACCTACCTGCTGGACGTGTCCACCTTGCTGGCGTGGCTGTGGGCGGACCACGAACATCACCAACGTGTCATCCGATGGCAGAAAGGAAAGACCATCGCCGTCTGCCCGATCACGGAACTCGGTTTTCTCCGCATCTCGACCCAGCCGGCGTTTGGCGCGACGATGGATGAAGCGCGGGAAATGCTGTCGTTCTGGCACAAGAAAGTTGAGCCGCAGTTTGTTCCCTGCGATTTGAAAATTCTCGACAGCGCGCCCGCGCCCGCGAGCGGCCGGACAACAGATTTTTATCTGGCAGGTCTGGCTGAAAAACACGGAATGAATTGGGCGACGCTGGATGAAAACAGCGGGCATCAAGCCGCGTTTGTATTGCCGGAGTAAAATCAAATTTAAAAAACGCTAGCAGCCCCTGGAAACAGAGGCCTTTTTCATTTGGACGAACCGCGACTGCGACAAATCCATTTTGTGATGGACGACCGGGGCATTAATTTTTATATTGCTCACATGAAAATCCTGCTCGGAATGGCTTTGGCCGTTATTGTGGGATGGTCTGCATTCGCTAATGACAAAATTACGTCTGTAGAAATTAACGGCAGGCAGTATACCAATATCAACGAAGTGTATGTTGGTGAAGGCGGGAAGATTATAATTGTCTCTCCCAGCATAGAAATCGCCGTAAAGGTAGATGATATTCCTACGAACTTTCTCGACTCGTGGAATATAAATGCGGAATCGCGTAAGGCTGCGAACGAAAAAAAACAGCGCATAGCTGCGCAAGAATTGGAAAGGGCTATTGCATCCGGTTGCTTTCGCGAAATTGATGGGGTTGTTTACGACACGCGAAAGCCTCAATCTGGCTGGACAAAATTCCCGAAAGCTAAAGTGGTCCAAGTTTTAGTTGATGGAGCAATTCTCGATATAACGCCCGACGCAACTTCGTATTTTGCAGTCCATGTGAAAAATCTGGCGAACACCATTGGAGACACGGATTCAATAAGTTTTACTGGCAGATTGACTGGCAATTATAGCTACATAAACAAAAAAGGCGACGACCGAACGATTCGCGATTATGACGCAGGTCGCCCATGCAGTCGTGATGAAATTCCTGATTCTGTGTTAAAAGGGGAAAAACCATTTGATATATTGGCTTCCGCTGAAACTCCAAATATACCAAGCAAAGACATCATTGCATCGTTGCCCGAGAGCAATGATTTGAATGCTACAGGTTCAGGTTTTTTCATCACGGATGACGGTTATTTGATTACAAACAATCATGTGGTTAAAAAGGCTACGAAAGTTCGTGTGGTTACAAATGCCGGAACACTTGACGCTAAAGTGGTGGCGGTGGATGCGGCCAATGATTTGGCGTTGTTGAAAACGGCAGGGAAATTTTCACCGCTCCCAATTGCGGCGAGTCGCACGGCGCATTTGGGTGGCACGGTGGCAACAGTTGGTTTCCCTGACCCCACCTTGCAAGGCTTCTCACCCAAGTTGGCCAAGGGCGAAATTGCGTCATTGTCCGGCATCAAGGATGACCCGCGTTATTTCCAGATGAGTGTGCCAGTGCAGCCGGGCAATTCGGGCGGCGCGCTTGTGGATGAACACGGCAACGTCATCGGCATCGTGGCGGCCAAGCTCGATGCGCTGGCGGCACTAGCGGCGAGTGGGGCGATGCCAGAGAATGTGAACTATGCGGTCAAGAGCAGCTTGCTTTTGAGCTTCCTCGAATCGGTGCCTGAAGTTTCAGCCAAACTCAAAGAGCCTGGCACGGCTGACCGGAAGTTTGAGGAGGTCGTCAAATCCGCCCAAGACGCCGCCGTCCTCGTCCTCGTTTATTGATGTAGCAGCGGATATGAGTCCGCTCATTCTCATCCGGCAAAAGTCGGAGCCGACTCACGTCGGCTGCTACGTAAAATGGATTTAGGCGAGTGGCGGAAACCAACTCCTCTCGCACAGGGCGAAGAAAACTCTCGCGGCCAAAATCATTTTGGGATGGACGAACGGGGTATTCAGGTTGGAATTTCCTCCTCGGAGGTAGCCTGTGGTTGTGTCTGACTTGGTGTTGCTGAAACTTGCGTTTCGGGCTGCACACTTTCATCGGCTTGGCGACGGTGGTGATGTTTTTTTCTTTTTACAGGTGGCGCAAGCCCACCGGCTGCGTCTTTTGCATCCTGGTCGAGAACATGCATCACGGCGTGGAATACATCTTTGAGATCTAGTCGAGCAGGAGCTTTGCGGTTTAGTAGCTGACGAATCTTCATTAAGACTTCCTCGCCAACCAAGGTGGTGACAATCATCTTGGGGTTGAGCAATTTTTGCTGCTCGTAATAAGTTTCTAGCGATTTCTCCTGAACATTGCTTTTGGCCAGTACAGACAGCGTGTCCCACGCTAGATCGGGATCGGGATCTGTTTCGATTTTCTCCAAAAAATTGAGGCTGAACACAAGATCAGGGTGTGCACCGTTGCTGTCAAAGGTCAGGTGGTATAATTGCCATTCGACGCCATTGGTCAACAACACCCAGTTAATAGTGGCACGTTGAGCGTAATTTTCCGCCTGCTCAATATGCTTCTCATTAAGAGTCTTGACGGATGCAGCTTTGGCCTCAACAAGGAATTTGGGCTTCGGCTTACCTTCATCATTCTTGTCATCAAGAACGATTGCAAAATCACAATAGCGGTCGTTGATTGGGAACTCTTTTGTAATTTCGCCCGACAACGGGTCATAGCCGAGAACCTCCTTAAAGAATTCGGTGAGATACATGACAGTGTCGGATTCGGTGGCGTTGCGGTCGCGTGCGGCCTTGAAGACGCCGGCAAATTTCTTCAGCTTCGTCAAGATGGGTTTATCTATTGGCATATTCGAGTTAGATTATTCACGGCCTACCGGACGTCAAGCATCCGTTTGTATGAAGTGGGATGCGGCCAATGATCTGGCGTTGCTCAAAGCGGACGGGCGGTTTGCACCGCTGCCAATTTCACCGAGCCGGACAGCGCAATTAGTCGGTTCCGGAAGTTTCGGCCAAACTCAAAGGGCCAATCACATCTGACCGAAAGTTTGAGGACGTGGTGAAATCGGCGCAGGATGCGGCGGTGCTGGTGCTGGTGTGTTGAGATTTACTTCACCGGCTGTTTCCTCAATTCCGTTTTCAAGATTTTTCCCGTGGCGTTTCGAGGCAAAGTCGGCACAAAAACCACCCGTTTCGGCACTTTATAGTCAGCCAGTTTGCCGCGAACGAATTGCAGGAGGGCCTTTTCTTCCACAATTTGCCCTTCCGCCGCCGTGACAAACGCTACCGGCTGCTCGCCCCTGCGCGCATCCGGCACGCCGATGACCGCCACCTCTTTGATGCCGGGAAACTGGTAAATCACTTCCTCAATCTCCCGCGGATAAACATTGATGCCGTTGACCAGCAGCATGTCCTTCTTGCGGTCGGTGATGTAATAATAGCCGTCCGCGTCGCGATACCCCACGTCGCCTGTGTAAAGCCAGCCGTCGCGCAAAACCTTCGCCGTTTCTTCCGGTTGATGCCAATAGCCGCGCATCACGTTCCCGCCGCGGATGCAGATTTCGCCAATGGCGCCGACGGGCAATTCCTGGCTGGCCTCGTCGCGGATGCTCAACTCCACGTTCGGGATGGGTTGGCCAATCGAGCCGGGTTTGTTGATGCCGTAGATGGGATTGACCGTGGCCACCGGGCTGCTCTCGGTGGGGCCGTAGCCTTCGCGCAGCGGAAACGAAAACTTCCGCGTGAACTCGTTGAACACCGCCACCGGCAACGGCGCGCCGCCGCTGACGCACAGCCGCAGCGGCAGCCGGCCGAACTCCGGCACGGCCAGCAGCGCGCGGAAAAACGACGGCACCGCCGGCAGAATCGTGCCGCGATGGCGCGCGATCTCCTCCAACACCGATTTGAACGGGTGCAGCGTCTTCAACAGCAGAATCCCGCCGCCGCACAGCAACGGCAGCAGCGTGCCCACCGTGAACATGAAGCTGTGAAACTGTGGCAGCGCCACCACGACGCGGTCGTCCTCGCGCACCGCGAGCGCCGCCACGCAACTCGCCACATTGTGGAGAAAATTGCCGTGCGTGAGCATCGCGCCCTTCGGATGGCCGGTCGTGCCGGAGGTGTAAAGCAGCGCCGCAAGGTCTTTTTCGGAACACGAAGATGGAGGATGGAAGATGGAGGATGGCTTGAGCGCGGGAAATTCCTCGACGCGCAGCATTTCGAGCGCTGGCCGCGCGGCTTTCAAAGTTTCAAAGTGCGCCGCCAGTTCCGCGTCGGTGATGAGCGCGTTCGCGCCGGAATCGTTCACGATGTAACCCACCTCGGCGGGCTTAAAGAAGTTGTTGATGGGCACGACCATGCCGCTGGCCGACCAAATGCCGAACACCGACGAAACAAACTCCGGACAATTCTTCACCCACAGCGCGACGCGGTCGCCGGGTTTGACTCCGAATTTGCCGGTCAACTCCGCTGCCACGGCGCGCGATTGCGCGAACAGCGTGGCATAAGTGAATTCGCTTTCACCCCAATACAAGGCAATTTTCCCCGGGCGCTTTTCCACCGAGGCGGCGAAGGCAGTGGCCAAATTCATGGTGCCAGACATTACGAAAAATGCGCGCCGCCTCGCAAGAGATGAAACCGGAAGGTGTGGCGTCGGAATGGTTTTACGTTCGCCCTCATCCTGACCTTCTCACCCAGGGAGAAGGGACAGCTTTTGTTCGTTTCCGTATCATCGGCTGGGTGTCCGGCAAATTCAGTCGCAGGTTTTTCAAAGAGACGGCAAACAACTCCCCCTCTTGTCCCTCGCCCATCGGATGGGAGAGGGTGGCCGCAGGCCGGGTGAGGGATTGATTTGGGCCGGGGTGAGGACGGACGTGACACAATCTTGGAAGCTAAATTGACATGGACAGGCCGGAGAGCTGGGAATAGAGTCCAAATCGTGAACCGGGATAGACAATATTTTTGTTGCATACTGACTTAGACGTGAAGCCCTTACACATTCTGTTCGTTGCACTGCCAATCCTCGTGTGTTCCTGCGATGGTCATGTGCGATCCTTCAAGCCATTCCCGGTGGCTGCACGGTCAGGTGCTTTGCCAACTGAGGAGAGACAGAAGCTTATCGTTGCCCTTACCGAAGTTGCCTCTGAGAGAGGATTCACACGGAGCGATCCAAGATTTGAGTCCGATTCTTACACGGTGACAGCCGTCTTCTTCAAACGGATTGAGCGTGGCTCGGTGCAGATGAAGTTGCTGCGAGACGCCAAGACGGGAAAATACAGATTCGTGATTATAGACTGGCCATCTTCTACGCGTAGCGCCGAGTCAGTTGCGGTTGAGGATGCAATACGTAAAAAGCTGGAGGAGCACTAGCATGTCTAATAAGATCGCTAGAGCCCAAATGAGAATTCATCGGTCAAGGAGGCAGCTCGGATATTTAATCCCCGGCGGTTATTTTACTTTCTTCAGGAAATTATTCAGCAGGTTTCCGGCCTTCGATCCGGCGTTCTGGGGCTGGCCAAGAATGCTCTGGCCAACCGACTTTACGGCCAGGCCGGCCAGCGCCGCCTTGTTGATGTCAGCTTTAGGATTGCCGATGGTGCCGGTCATCGTCAGGAATTGCGGCAAGGCAACATAGGTTACGCTGGCGGCCGTGTTGGCAGAAGCAAGATTGAGTTGTGCGCCAATGGACCGGCTCACAGAAACGGCCACCGGGATGTTGATGGTGGAGTTGGTCAACACCTGGGCCAAGGCAATGTCGCCCCGGGCGTTCGCCTTAAAGGCCGCGCTTTGCACCGAAGCCGATGTTAAATCAATCCGCCCATCACCCGCCTTGCCTCGCGCGTTGATGACCTGGATGGGCGACTGGCGCAATTCATCCATCAACCCGCCGCCTTGCCCGGTCGCCTGGCCGAACAGCGAAGCGATGGCGCGGTCCGGACTGCTCAAAAGCTGGGGGATGGTGGCAATGACATTGATCAGCGTTTTAAGGATGGGACTGTGCACGTCCACCACGGATAGGTTCAAGTTGGTTGCGCCAACGGCGAACTGGCCGGTGAGGTTTTTTTGCAAACCCACGCCGGTAATGCCCGCGCCGTTGAACTTTGCCCGGGCCGTAAAGGTTCCGCCCATCTGACCCTTGCGATCAGGCGCAAAGGAGTTCACCAGCGGCGCCACCGGGACCCGGTCGGCGCCAAAATCCAGATCATATTTGTAACCCGGCACACCCAGGTTCAAATCCACCGAGGCGTTCACCGGCGCGCCGTTGAGCGTGAGCTGGAACGGCTTGATCGTCACGTGGCCGCCGTCCACGTTCACCGTCGTTTGCAAATGGGTTATCTCCACTTCGCGCAGATGGAATTTTCCAATGTCGGCTGCCACCGTGAAATTTTTCACCGGCAGGTTCATGGCCGGCGGTTCCTGGCTGGCGGCGGTGGAGGCCGGACCGGATGGGGATGCCGCCGCAGTTTGCCCACCGCCGCTCTTTGGAGCGCCCGCAAACAAATCGTAGTAACGGGTCACGTCGAGCGAATCGGCGGACAGCTTGAGATTCCCTTGAATGGCGTTGGTCTGCGAAAAATCCAACTGGCCCTGTAATTGAACCTGGTTGCGCCCGCGTTTGGTGGGGGTGAGCGTGATTTCAAACTGGCGGATGCTGGCCGACTGTTTTTGCACGGCGGCGTCAATTTGCAGTTTGGCCTCGAGCGGCGTGGCGGGAATTTGCTGTTTGGGGTCGCTCACGACGAGATTGGTCACCTGCAGGCCGGCCTTGACGGTCGAGCTGCCGGCGGGGTCGTATTGCACGGAGGCATTGCCGTTGATGGCGATGGAGACAAGTTTTTTGTCCGCCAACAGCGGTTCCAGGAACGGGCGCAGGCCGTTCTGGTTGAAATCCGACAAGTTGACGGTCAGTTGCGCCGACTGGCCCGCGAGGTTGCAGGTTCCGGCCAGATCAAACGCACCGCCCGCCTTTCCGCCGGAAGTCAATTTGCCGGCGAGCTTGTTGATTTTGACCTGCTCCGCCGTCTTGCTCACGTCGAGGTCCATCGCGCTGCCAAAGTCCTGGAACTGGTTCTTGCCGGCCTGTCCCGTGAGATCGGCGAGCACCAAATTGCCGGTGACCGTCTGAGTGTTCGATTTTTGCGTGACCTGTCCCTTCAACCCGATGGTGCCGGACGAAATATTCAGCTCCGGCTGGGACACAGCCCGGGCGATTCCGGCCAGCGAAGCCTGCACCGCCACCTGCAGGTCCGCGCTTGCCTCCGTGAGGTCATACACTCCGGAACCGGAGACTGTGACCAACGGCTGATTTTGTTGCACGACCTGGAACCGGTATTCGCTCAGGTTGAATTTTTTGAAATCGGCGGCCTGACCGCGCGCCAGCAGGCTCACCGTCGCCTGGAACGTCTGGTTGCTGCCGAGGGGGGCGGCGAGATTGTTGATTTGCGAATCCAGGTCAAACCCGAGCAGCTTGCCGCCCTGTTGCGATGTCAATTTCAAGGTCAGACCCGCCTTGCCGGCGGCGGCGTTGCCGAGGAACGGCTTCCAATCCGCCAGGTTCAAACCCGTGACTGCCAGATCGAGCGCGGAATCCCCCATTCCATTTGCGCCATTTCCCCAGACCAGGTTCATGGGCCGGGACAGGCGCGCGTTCAACAGCGGATTGCCGTTCTGCGTGCCGGTCAGGGTCAAACCGCGAAGCAGCACATTCTGCGCGGCGCAATCCATCGTGACGTCGTAACTGGCGCTGAAATCGAGCGTGGGCGTCGTTTGCCCCGCGCGGGTCAATTGAACCCGGCCCGCGTCGAACCGGCCTGTGGCGCTGATGACGGCGCCCGACTTGGTTAATTCGATTTCGTTACTGGAACTGATTGTGGTTGTGCCGAAATCAATTCCATTTGCGGCCCCGGCCAGGTTCAACAATCGCCTGTCAATTCCCCGCAGCTCCACCTTCAACCGGCCCACCATTTTTTCCATGTCCAGCGAACCGCTGACGGCCAGTTCGCCCAGCGGCGTCCCGCCCTTTTGAAAATGCAGCACCATCTGTTTGATTTCCGCCGGGGTCACCTCGCAATCCAGATCGGCGCTGAACGCGGAAAAATCGCCGAACCGCCCGCCGGCGCGCGACACTTCCAGCCGGGTCCCGCCCTTGACGGCGGCGGGCTTCAAATCCGCGGTCAATGTAAAATCATAGCTGCCTTTGATTGCCGCCTCCACCAGGCCGTTGGTTCCGGACGGCGGGTTGTTGTCAAGCCGGAGGGCGGCCTCCAGTTGAAGTTTGGCGGATTGGCCGTTCTTCACGTTGGTCAGCGACACGTTCACGTTTGTCAGCTCAAGGGAATCGCGACGGCCACCGGGATAATTTTTTATTTTCCGGATGGTCGCGTTGCTCAAGGTGAGCTTCCGTAAATCAATTTGCGGCGGCTTCGAGGATTTGCCGGGTTGCGGCGGTTTGGATTCAGACGGCTTTTTATTGGATGCCTTCAGTGCATCCAGGTTGCTGCTGCCGTCCGGGTTTTCGACCAGCGCGACCGTCGGCGACACGAGCGCGACTTCATCCACGCGGACGTTTCCGCCGAGGATGCTCCAAAGACTATAGCTGGCGCTGACTTCCGGCGCGGTGACAACCGGGTCCTGGCCTTTCGCCTGCACTTTCAGGCCGCGCACCGTGATTTGGCTGAAGGGATGGACCGAGATGTCAGTGACGGTGACATCCGCGTGAATCGCTGCGCTCACGCGGGGAAGAATGACGCCTTTGATGAAGGCGGAACTGGTCACGACAAAATACGCCACGACCATCACGACCACCAGCACCCCGGCAATCCACGCCGCAATCCGCAACATGCGCCGCAGCCAGCTCCGTTTCTTTTCGATGGCAGGTGATTTGGTTGTTTCCATAAGACATTATATTTTAGCGGCCCGGGGCCATTGTGTTTCAGGAAGAACCCGCGCTGCGTTCTTCGCCAGACGTAGTTTTCCATTTTTACACCGTCACACTGGATTATTCAATTCAAATCCAACCAGAATTCCTTAAAAAACGGGACGCATCATCCGTTTTCGCTTCCCCGCTTCCCTCCAGCCAATATATTATTAGCGTGATTGACACCGACGCAAAGCTCGCCGCCTTCCTGCCCGCGCTCAAATCCGCGACCTGGCTGGCGCTCGACACCGAGGCCGACAGCCTGCACGCCTACCCCGAAAAGGTTTGCCTGATTCAAATCAGCACGGTCGCCGGCGACCGGCTGGTTGACCCGCTCGCACCCGTGAATCTCGATCCGTTCTTCGCCGCGCTCAACGAGCACGATCTCATCATGCACGGCGCGGACTACGATTTGCGCCTGCTGCGCAAGCATCACGAGTTTGTCCCGCGCGCCATTTTCGACACCATGCTGGCGGCGCGGCTTTTGGGCGAACGCCATTTCGGCCTGAGCTCGCTCGTGGAGAAATTTCTCGGCGTGAAACTGGACAAGGCTTCGCAAAAAGCCGATTGGGCGCGGCGCCCGCTCACCGAACGGATGGAAATCTACGCCCGCAACGACACGCATCATCTCAAACCGCTTGCCGACAAGCTCAAGCTTGAACTCCAGCAAAAGGGACGGCTTGCCTGGCATCAGGAATCCTGCGCGCGGTTGATTGTTGAATGTTCGCAACCGTCCATTGCGGACCAGGATTCCGCCTGGCGCATCAAAGGCAGCCACGCGTTGAATCGTCATGCGCTGGCCGTGCTGCGCGAGCTTTGGCGGTGGCGCGAAACCGAAGCCGTTGCCGCCAACCGCCCGCCATTTTTTATCCTGAGCCACGAAAAACTCGTGGACATCGCCGTCGCCGCGGCGGCGCATCAACCCGTTGAACCGCTCCTGCCGCCGCGCATCTCACCGCGCCGCCGCGAGGGCTTGTCCCATGCGATTAAAAACGGGCTTGCGCTCCCCGCCGACCAGCATCCGGAAATTTTGCGGCACAAAGGACATCGCCTGACCGATGCTGAAATACGCCGTTATCGCGATTTGGAAAAGCGCCGCGACGGCCACGCGCACAAGCTGGGCATTGACCCCACGCTCATCGCCAGCCGCGCCGCGCTCGGAGATTTGTCGCGCGATTGGAGCCAACGCGCGCCGGAATTGATGAACTGGCAGCGCGAGTTGTTGCAATGATTTTGGCAGGACGCTCTGGCGTCGCGTCCCCGTGGCGGCGGGCGTCCTGCCTGCCGTATCGCCCGGCTTCCAGCCGGGGTGGGATTGATGTAAATACGAGGATGTCCGCGCCGCGATGTTCAACCGAACTCAATGCCCCGTTGGAACAGGTTCATGATAGGGCTTGCCGGCCCGGTAGAGTTCGAGCAATTGCCGGGTCTTCGCCGCCACAGCCGTCAACCCGGCACGGGTTGCGAGCTGCTCCGCCTTTTCCGCCGTGGCCACCGCTTCCGGGAAACGGCCGGCTTCGGCATAAGCGGTGGCCAGCGTCCCAATGAACAACGGTTCGTCATAATGAGTCAGCTCACACGCGCGTTCGGCCAGGCGGACTGCCTCGGCGCCGTCGCGCAGTTCGCCCTCGGCACTGGTCGCCAGAATCCATGCCAGATTGTTCATCGCCACGGCCAGTTCGGGATTCAATTTCAGCGCCTCCCGGAATTGGGCGGCAGCTTCCTTGGTGCGGCCTGATTGGGCCAGTGCAATGCCCAAATTTAAGAATGCGTTGGGGTGGTTGGGATTGATCTGGATGGCTTTGTGGAAGTTCTCGATCGCTTCATCAAACCGGCCCTGGGCGACGAGGGCCAAGCCCAGATTATTCAAAGCTTTGAAAAAGTCCGGTTTGATCTGGATGGCTCGGTAATAGTTCTCGATCGCTTCATCAAACCGGCCCGTGGCAGCGAGGGCGGCCCCCAGATTGTTCAGCGCCTCGGAGTCATTCGGATTGATCTGGATGGCCTTTTGGGAGTGTTCCATTGCCTCTTCAATGTGCCCCTGATTTGCAAGCAAAGTGCCCAGATTGTTGTGGGCCAGCCAGCAGTCCGGGTTTTTCGCCAGTGTCTTCCGCCAGAGGGTTTCCAAGTTTGTGTATATCCCGCATTGTTGCCAGGTCAGAAGTCCGAGCGCCAGCAGCAGTGTTCCGTAAAATAACGGTTTCAGAAACGGGCTTCTCTTCGCGAATCGCCCCAGCGTCATGCTGATACCCGCCGCCGCCAGCGTCAACGGGCCGATGGCGGCGAAATACTGGTAATGATCGGCCACAAGCGAATAGCGTAAAAAATAGAGATTGAAAAAGCCCAACGCCGGAAACAACAACGCCAGAAAATAGGCCAGCGCCACCAGCATCGGTCGCGCCCAGCCTTTGCGGTTGAGCCACAAAATGAACAGCCCGACCATCAGTGCCAGAACCGGCAAATACGCCAGCGGCTGGGCGGCATGAATTTCCCAGCGCGGGTAAACGAACATCAGCGGATGCGGCCATACCAGCTTGCCCAGATAAAACCAGACTGCCCGGCCGGCAATGAGGCACCGCTCCAGGAACGAAAACGCCCACTCTGTTCCCACCGGCTTCACAAAGTGTTTTTCGACCCACACCGTGAGCAGCCCCATTGCCATCCCCACCGCCAGAAACGGCGCCAGCGGGAAAAGCTCCCGCCATCCCATTTTGCCGCGTTTCCACCACACCACCACCAGGACGGCCCCCGGCAGCGCGATCATGGCCGTTTTCGCCAGCAGCGCGCACAGATAAAGGCACAGCGCCAGCCAGTAAAATTTCCACTCCCCCAAGCCGGCGGCTGAAGTTTCCGAAACCCTCGTGGCGCGGCCCCCCGCCGTCGCCAGGTTCGGCAGCCAGAACCGCAGACAAGCCAGCGCCGAACACAAGTAAAAAAATCCGGCCAGCAGATTTTTGCGTTCGGTCACCCACGCCACCGATTCCACGTTCACCGGATGCAACGCAAAAACGGCCGCCGCCAGCCAGGCGCCCGGCACGTCCAGCCGGCGCAGGACGGTCCACAGCAGAATGGCGTTGAGCGCCTGCAGCAGGACATTGGTCAGGTGGTAACCCAACGGATTCAATTGCCACAGGTGATAATCCACCCAGAAACTTGTGAATGTCAGCGGGTAGTATTGCACGGTGGCGCCCGGCACAAACCAGATTTGCCAAAGACCCTTCAGGGAGCGCAGCAGCAGGTTGTTCGTCACGTATCTGTCGTCGTCCCAGATGAATTGCCCCAAGAGCGCCGGCAGATAGGCAACCAGCGTCACCGCAACCAGCAGCAAAGCCAGACGCCCATGCTGGTCCCAATATTGCCGCAGAGATTCCACAACCCGGCCAGCTCCTTGGTGCGTGGAAGCCACCGATGCCGCCTTGGGCCGCTTAGAACCGGGTCCAGACAATCTTTTCACTTGTTTCTTGTCACGCATGCGCAAGGTCCCGGAAGAAAAATGATCCTGGGGCGCGTGCGTTTAATTGGCGATCTCTTTGCCGCTTCATGTGTGGACCGATCCTAACTTCGGTTTTCCGCGGATTCAAGGCTTAAGGCCATGGGAAATCCTCTCCGCGTATTCGGGCACTGCCTCTACAAATCGAGTGTATCGAGTGTAGTGTGCGTCCCCGGATTCGGGGCGCGAATCGGGGGGCGGTTTGAGGATTGGAATTTTGTGAAAATGTTTTACCCTCGTGGCGCATGAAAAAATCTCTCGGCGCCAATACGCTCGTTTATCCAACACCGGTGTTTGTCGTGGGCACTTACGACGAGGCCGGCCAACCCAACGTCATGACCGCGTCGTGGGGCGGCATTTGTTGCTCGCAACCGCCGTGCGTGGCCGTGTCTTTGCGCAAAGCGACCAGCACCCACGGCAACATCGTCGCGCGGAAGGCGTTCACCATCAGCCTTCCGTCGGAGGAGCATGTCCGGCAGGCGGATTATTTCGGCATGGTTTCCGGACGGAATGTTGACAAGTTTGCGAAGAGCGGTCTGACGCCCGAGAAAAGCACCCGGGTGGATGCGCCGTATGTGAAAGAGTTTTCCTTGATTGTGGAATGCCGGCTGGTCCAAACGTTCGAGTTGGGGCTGCACACGCAGTTCGTCGGCGAGGTGATGGACGTGAAAGCCGAGGAAGCCGTGATGGCCGGCGGCGGATGGGTTGATATCAAGAAGCTCAAGCCGCTGGCGTTCGCGCCCGACTCGCGAGGTTATTACGGCATGGGCAATTTCATCGGCCAGGCGTTCTCCATCGGCGAAAAGGTTTGAGTCGTTCGAACGCCTGCCAGTGGCCCGAAGGGTGTGCGAAAATTGATTTTAGACTTGCTTAACAACCGGTTTTCAAAAAAACTCACCGACGATGATTAATAAGTATGCCGTCCTGCTTGTGGGCTTGATAGCCTGTCTTGCCCCCGTTTCCGGCTTCGCCGACAATCTCGGCGATCCCGCCCCGGACCTGACGGTCAAGGAATGGATCAAGGGCGGGCCGGTGCAAATCAAGGCGGGCACAAACACTTACGTCCTGGTATTCTGCACCCTCAGCCGGGTCAATGATTTAGGTCTTACCAACCTGAGCAATCTTCAGAAAAAATACCGGGACAAAGGGTTGGTCGCCGTCGCCGTCAGCGACGAGCCGGCAGAGTCGCTCAAACCGTTCGTCCAGTTCAAAGGGGCGGAAATTGAATTTGCCGTCGCCGTTGATGACGATGCGCGCAAGGCCATCGGCATTTACCAGCGGGCCTTCAATCAGATGATGGTTCCCCGGGCGTATGTCGTGGGCAAGAATGGCAATGTGCTCTGGTATGGCCATCCTCTGCGCGGGCTGGACGGGGTGGTGGATGACATCATGTCGGGCCGGTATAACTTCGACCAGACACAAAAAAGCGTCATTGCCGCGGAACAGATGGAGCAATATCTGGTTTTGGCGCACCAGGATGATACGAATGTCGCGCTGGCGGGCCGGATGCTGCTGTCCATTCGGACCAACGATGCGGCGGGGTTGTCCGATCTGGCGTACCAAATTGCCACCGACCCGTTCATCGTGAAGCGCGATGTCGCGCTGGCCAATGCGGCCCTTGACCGGGCGGAGCAGCTGGCGCCGACGAACACCACGGACATCGCAGTGGATCGCGCCATTTTGCTTTTCCAGGCCGGCAGGGAAGAAGAAGGCCTGGCCCGGGCCAGAAAGGCCCTGGCGTCCGCCCAGAGCCAGGCGGCAAAGGACGAAGCCCAAACCTGCGTCCGCGCCATGGAAGCGCGCATGGCGGCGGCAAAAACCAACTTGAACAAATCCGCGGAGAGCAAACCCTGAACCGCCTTGTTCGCGGCCGCGCCGCTTCCCATGGTCGCCTTTAGTTGCCCGTTAAAAATATTCCAGTTCTGCCCGCGCCCGCCTTGGCAGTTTTGTTTTCACTCCGGCAGTGAAACTTTGGAAACTTTGGAACTTGCGCGAAGCGCCCGTCGTGAATAGACTCGTTCAACATGATAAATAAATTTCTATTCCCAATTGTGATTCTATTGGCTGGTTTCGCGCCCAATATCGGCTGGAGCGGCTTGATTGGCGAACCGGCCCCGCCCTTGGAGGTGAAAAAGTGGATCCAAGGCCAGCCGGTGGAGGTCGAGCCGGGCACGAACATCTATGTGGTGGAGGTTTGGCACACGACAAGTTCGACCTGCCGCGCCAGCATCACCAACCTCAACGACATTCAAAGGCGTTTTAAAACCAATGGCGTGGTGGTGGTGGGGGTCAGCGACGAACCGGCGGAAAAAATCATGGAGTTTGTACAGCAGTCCGGAACGAAAATTGAGTATGCCATCGCCGCGGATGACAAGCGGCAAACGGGGTTAAGTTATATGAAGCCCGTCGGGCAGCGGAAAATTCCGTATGTGTTCGTCGTGGGCACGAATGGCTACCTGCTTTGGCATGGCACCCCTCAGCACGGGCTGGACAAGGTTCTGGATGAAATCATCGCGGGCCGGTATGACATGGGGCGGGCTAAAAAAATGGATCGCGCCTTCCACCAAATGGACCAGTATTTGACTTTGGCACGCCAAGGCAGTGACCAAACCGGGGAGGCCGGCCGGGTGCTGTTGGCAGCCCGGACCAACGATGTGACGCTGTTGTGCGATTTGGCATGCACAATCGCCACCGTTCCCAAGCTGGCAAACCGTGATCTTGTCCTGGCTAACGAGGCTTTGGATCAAGCCGAGAAACTTTCAATCAATTCACCCACCAATATCACGGAAGTGCGGATTGCGCGTGCGATCGTACTTTTTGAGTCCGGCAAGCGGGACGAAGGATTGGCCCTGGCCACGCAGACTCTCGCTTCCGCCCAAAGCCCGGTTGAGAAAACCAACATCCAATCGCTAATCCTTACGATGGAAAAACGCAAGAACGGCGAAGAAAAAACCGGCGGGCCAGCGCCGGGCAAGACCAACGCGCCTTTGGGGCAGGGGCCAGCTTCCTCTAATGCTCTGATTCATCCGAATCCTTAACGAACGGCGCGCGGCGTTCACGCCGCTTCAACTCGATCCCGCCAATGAGGTCGGGAGGCTTCGCCAAAACTCAGGATTTGGAACGTTGAGAATTCCCTGAACGAATTCGCGCTTTGAACCCCCTGACCCGTAGCAGCCGACGCAAGTCGGCTCTGACATTATTTTGAAAGAGGTGGAGCGGACTTGCGTCCGCTGCGGCGAAGTTTATGGGGAAGCGGAATAAACTTCGCGCTCTGCAGGCAACACCGTGATTCAAAATTTCTCCGGACTTCAACCGCTCCTGGCTGGCCATGAAACGATTTCCTGAGGTTGCATCTTGCAAGCGTGTTGTCCCAATTCCGGATCGCGGCTTGTCCCAAGCCGCAGCACGGGCAAAGGCAAGAGCCGGATGAAAAGTTTTTATGAACCGGTCTCCGCGAATGGAGTTGCTGCGGGCTGAGACAACTCACGCCCCGGCGGTCGTACCAATACAGTGTTATTTTGCAGCCATGAGTCCTGAAACCGGGTCGCTAAACCTGTTTTTATTCACAACTTATTCACATTTTTCGCGCTTTCGGGCGCCTGCAATCTGTTTGGAACTTCATAAGTCATTGGTAAAAAGCGGCTTAACACATAAAATATCCCCCTAAAAAAAAGTGCAAAAAAGTGATAAAAGAAGTTGACGCCTGCTTGAAGTCCGTGTAAAAGTTCTCCTCAATGAAGCATCCATAAGGGTGCGCATAGGACGGAACATGGTAAAACTGAGAACTAAAAAATAATTAAAAAAAATCGTTGACGCCCGCTTTTGCCCGTGTAAAAGTGGAACAAATCGGGCACCCAATGGGGCGCATGTCGGATAAAACAACGGACAACTAACAACAACAAAACTAAATATGAAAATGAGAAAAAAACTGATGACCGCGCTCATTTTGGGAGCGTGCGTGAGCATGCAAGTGTTCGCGCAGAATAACAAGGAGGACACGATTACGTTTGCCTTGACAACTCAAGGACAATCGAGCGTGAGTTCCAGTACCGCAGTTAATGCCGGTAATTGGAGCAGCCCACCGACCCATTATAGAACCTCAACCAATAAGCTGACCCAAGCGGATATCATACAGGCCATAGCGTACGTCATGCATAACAATGCAAACTGGTACTCTACCAAGGCCTCGCTGGTCTTGGTGCAGGGTGAGCTTTCAGGTTTCCTTGGCATGGATGCGAATCTTGGACATGTCTATGCGGAGCATGACAATGACGGGATTCTCGATGGATATTATGATGCGTATGATGATGATTATTATTGGGATGATCGGACCGATCTTCCCAATTCGACAGATTCGCTGTTTGCGACGCTGCCTAATGGGCGGCATTTTCAATCAGTTCCTGAATATCAATGGGATACGCAGGATGATATGTACGACATCGACACGCCTTCGGATTTTATTGGCAAGTTTCCCACTGGTCACCAACAGCCTTGGGGGCAGATTTTTGTGAAGGACCCCGGCACTCGGACCTATGAAGATATTACTTATGGCGCTACCGCGCCGTTTTGTGAGAACGTAACCTTCTTCTTTGCCATCACGGTTCAGGAATGTTATGATTGCTATTACCTGAACAGCTTCATCAGTGATGCGATCTTTAATTTTAAAGGAACAACGAGTCCTGTGCCTTGCTGTGGAGGGACTGAAGTCATGCTGGGCAAAGGCGTGGACAGATATTACATGACCATGAGTTTTGACAACACCGTGAACAATCCATATTTGAATTACTACTTATGGGACTATGTTGATGATGAATTTGAACTGGAGTCTTGGTACACTGATTGGGATGGCATAGCGCCTGGTTATAACAGCGATTACTTCTGGACGATCTGGTATGAGGGAGTTTATCCTGATGCTTTCCCATATTTTGATCCCATCAAGTCAGGCGCCCTTACCGCTTATGAACCTTACTTGATCCGTTTTACTTTGAACGGCATCATGACCTACTCCTGGACCCTTGGGTTTATTAACACTTCAGATCTCTGGCCTGACTTTGTCGGCACTGGCACTTATGTGGTTAATGGTTATGGTTACATTCGTCTGGTCTGTGATCTCATAACTGGCACTGTTAAATTCACGGAAAAATCTGTGAAGACACCTTGCTGCATCTATGCATACGATAGCGATGCCTGGTACGAAGACTGGTATGGTGTTGGGTATTATCCCATTCGCCATGTTGATAACGAGGATTCGGATTATTATCCAGACAGTGAATGGAGCGATCTATGGATGGACGGCGTGGGTTATGAGAATTGGTATTATGATGTGTCCGGAGATGGGTACGAAGCAGGACACGGTATTACTCCGTTTAACACTGAAGCGAGTCTTAGCTATCACGCGAACTTCGACGAATCCTATGAGCCTTGGACCACCAAGGTTCCCATTGACTGGATCCGTTACTGGTTGCACGAAGATCATTGGCATTAATCGAGCAAGCTGAATTATCAGCGCAACCCAAAGTCGGGACCCTGGGGTCCGCTTTGGGTTGCGTTTTTTTTAGAAAAAGCTGAATAAAATTATGCGACCCAAAGTGGTGATTTTGATCTTGGTTGTCGGTTTTGGCCTGCTGGGAGCCATGTTGGCATTGAAGGGGGTCATGTCAGGCAATGCCGGCGGCGCCGGCGGGCAGACGCCAGCCACACAGGCAAACTCGGCTTCGCCGTCCGCCGCCACCAACGGCCAGGCCGTGCCAGTCAACCCCGCCGGCTCCAGCAACGCGGCGGCCAGCGCGGAACAGATGCGTGCTGCCGCGATTGATAAGGAGTTGGCTGCAATCCAGGAACTACTGAGCGAGGCCGATGGCGATAACAATCCGGCCATCATTTCGGCCCTGCTTGACAAGGTGGTGTATCCGGAGCCGGCGGTGCGGGCCGCTGCATTGGACGCGTTAAAGCAGTTAAATGATACGAATGCGGTGCCGGGGCTGCAACAGGCGGCGGAACGCATTGCAGATCTGCGAGGGAAAGTGGCCGTGCTGGACGTGATTGACTATCTCAATCTTCCTGGGGTCATGGATAATGTGCCGCCGGAATCTGCCACTAACATCGCTGACCGTATATCCCCCAGCGATCGGCTCAAAGGCAAGAGCCAACCCAACCCAAACTTCCGTTGGGGAAATGGGAATGGGAGCAACCGGGGACGTCAACTGTCGCCGCCGAATGCGCCTTCCAGCCAGTCACAGTGATTAAGTCAATGGTACCCCACAGAACGCCTGGCAGAGGCAGCGGCTGGCTGGGCGAAGATAAGAAGGCTGGCGTTTATAAATTTTGCCGGAACGTCAAGAAGATGTGAGGCCGGTATTCCTCTGCCGTGTATCAGGAGCAGGGGGCTGGAAATCTCGTTTTCCCAAGTGGTTCCAAGTGGTTGTGCGAACTGTGATTTCGGGTTGCAGCGGACGAAAGCCCGCTGCCGCGTCCGCCGTGCGCAGGGGCACGATTGAATGATTCTCAATCGTTGACAACGCGGGAACAGTTTTTGAAAAATGGGCGGAAACATGGACAATAACAATTCTTCATCTCCAGCAGTTCGCGCAATCCCCGTGTGGCTGCTTTGGGTGCGCGCTTTGCTGGTGATCGCAACGACGGGAGCGGGGTATCTGGCCTGGGTGGCAATCCACAACGGGCCGGCGGCCGGTTGCGGCCCCGAGTCCGGCTGCAATGCGGTACTGCAAAGCCGGTGGGCCTACTGGCTCGACCTGCCCGTCAGCGTGCCCGCTGTGCTGGTTTATCTGGCGTTGCTGGGAGTGACGGTTCTCTTACAAAAGCGCCCTTCGCCGGATGAACAGCGCGGTTCCTGGGCGGCCATCATTTTCCTTTCGGTTATCGTGGCCGGCGCCGCCCTGTGGTTTGTCGGTTTGCAGGTGTTCGTCATCAAGGCGTTCTGCAAGTTCTGCATGACCGCCCATGCCTGTGGGTTTGCCGCGGCGCTGCTTTGCCTGAAAAACATTCCCCTGGCTGCCGATCCCGACACGCCAATGTGGACCGCCGGGTCCGGCAAACGGGGCATTCCGCGCCGGGCGGTTTTTCCCCTGGTCCTGGTCGGGTTGGCCGGGGTCGCGGTGCTGGCCGGCGGGCAAATGCTTTTCCAAAAACAACGGAACGTGGTCAAGGTCCTGCCCGTGGCCAAAAACACGGCTGCCTCCACGAACACGAACCATTCAATTCCGCAAACGCTTGTCAGCCCGTCCACGGATCAGCCGGCATCTCCCAATGCCCGGTTAATTGCGCCCCGGACCCTCTCGCTTTACAGCAACCAGTTTTTGATCAAGTTCGGCGATGTGCCTATGCTCGGTTCGCCGGATTCCCCGCATATTATCGTGTACCTTTTCGACTACACCTGTTCGCATTGTCGCGCCGTGCATCCCATTCTCGTGCAAGCGTGCCAGCGGTTAACCAACCAACTGGGGATCGTTTGTTTGCCCGTATCGTTATCCCCCAAGTGCAATCCGTTCCTCCCGGAAGCGGCCCATGCCGATCCGAACTCCTGCGAATATGCGCGCTTGGATTTGGCGGTCTGGCGGGCCAAACCCGACGCCCAGCGCCAGTTTGATGACTGGATGTTTGCTGGTGTGAGACCGCCCCCGGTGAATCAAGCCTGGGCATATGCAGCGCAATTGGTGGGCGCGGACAAGCTGGAATCCGCCCTCGCGGACCCATGGATACAGGAACAACTTCTGACCGATTGCCGGCTTCACCGTGCCAACTGGCTGGCTGTTGACAGTTCAGCGATGCCCCAAATAATCATGGGTGACGCTGTGAGTTCCGGCCCGATCAACTCGGTCGAGCACCTTCAGATCCTGCTCAATCGTTACATGGGAATTGACTTTCGTTGAATCAGTCCGGCTGCGGCAACCGTCGCGGGTGACGCCCCGTCCTGAAAGGGTGAATGCGCCGCCCTTGGCGCATCATTCCGCCGCACATTTTCTCCCGCTGGTTTTCGGGAGAGATTTTTGCCAACCGGCGACGGAGCGTGGCAGCCGCGTGTATCAAGGTTTGCCGGCTGAATCCTTGCCTTGGGGGGCGGGGATCTGATTGGTCTGGTTGGTTTTTGCCGCTGCCAAGCGGATTTCCATGGTGTGGAGACACCACAAGGCATTGGTTTTATCCATCGGACTTTGGGCTGAAGCGATGGCCTGCGTGGCCAGGGTCAGGCCTTGGTCCCGCCTGCCGGACTCGAAAAGCCAGACCGCCCGGGTGATCATGACTGGCGCCATATTCGTTGTTGTCGCCAGTTTTTCGGCCTGGTCCAGGGCTTTGCCGGCCAGGGCAAAATCGTGATAGACTTTGGGTACCGTGACGATTCTGTAGGCCATGTCGCTTAACAGCTCCACATCGTTGGTCCGGTTCGCCAACAGCGCATTTCCCGCCGCCTTGAATCGGGCGTCACCCGAGCGCACCAAATTTAGATATTGCTCCATCTGGTGTGCGGCAACCTCGATTTTTTCTGCCCGCTCCGCGTCGTATTTGCCCGTGGTGATCAAACCCAGAGCCTCGTCCAGCCCGCGCAGAGGCGGGCCGTGCCAAAGCACATTGCCATTCGTGCCCACCACAAACGCACAGGGAAGTCCCGCCTGTCCGATGGGTCGCATATACCCCAGCGAGGTTTTCCGCCCGTTGTCTGCGGCGAAGGCAAACTCAATGTTCGTGATGTTAGTGCCATCATGCTGGATATTCGCCTTGATTTTTTCCACCCGTTCGTCGCTGATCCCCACCACCACCACACCTTTGGTTTTGAAACGCTTTTGGATGTCGTTAAGATTGGTGATAATGTCAAGCTTGGCCGGACTTGATGCGTGCCATATCTCCACCACAAATATGTTTGTGCCCGCCTTGATTTCCACCGGCTTGCCGTTGATCCATTCTTGCACCACCAGGGGCGGGGCGGGCTTACCGATCAGACCCCCCAACCCGGCACGCGGCAAAAAGCCCGCCAGCAGAACCACGAGTAGAAACATTTTTTTGGTCGTCATTCCGACAAGCCTATTCACCGAAAACGTCCCACGCAAGTTCTAAAATTTTGCCCGCCTGTTCAGACAGTGGCATTTCAAAGCTCTGTGAAAAAATTAATCCATGGGAAATCATCCGGCCGTGCCGGTGGACTCCCGAAGTTTGACCGCTCCGGGAGTGTTTGTGAGTCTGTTTTTCGTGAACCGCTCAAAGTTTACAAAAGGAACAGATCCTGCAAACGTACGAGAGTTTGAAACACACGTCATGACCTCGCTTCCACACCAGATACCCCCCGGCTGGAAGCCGGGCGATACGGCGGCCAGAGATGGCCGCCGCCACGGAGCGGTGCCCGTCGCCCAGCCCATCCGTTTCTTTGTCACCTCTTGCGTTTTCCCGGTACTTATGCGGTGATATGATGAATTACCAGAGCTGCGAGTGCTGAAGCTTTCAATGACGCCGAGCTGGTGGGCGAAGGCCTGGCGGGAAACCGCGACGCTTTCGGGCAAATCATCACGCGCTATCAATCGCTCGCCTGTTCGCTGGCCTATAGCGCCACCGGCAGCCTGAGCCAGAGCGAAGACCTCGCGTAGGAGTCATTTATCGCCGCGTGGAAAGAACTGGCCGATTTGCGCGAGCCGATTCTCTTTTTCTGTCAATTGAAACAGGTTGGAAGCCTGTCCGACTGTTCTTTTAGCGCAGCTTTTCCACCTGGATTTTCGCGGGGTCGTTCACGCCGAGTTGAAGCAGGGTGGCGTTGGCGTAAAGCTCCAGGTTGAGTTTGAATTCCGGCGCGTCGAATGCCCGCCGTTCCCGGTCGAGTTCCTTGATGGCCAGGGTGTCGAGCGCCACGGCGTCGCGGCTGAACCAAAGTTGATTCAGCACGTTGGAGTAGTGCAGGAGACCGCGCGAGCCGCCTTCGTATTGGCCGATGAGCGCATCGGTGATGTTGAGCGTGACGCGGTCGCCGATTGCGGGCAGGGCGTAAATTTCCGGCACGGCGACGGCGAGCCGCCCGGCGTCACGCTCGAATCGCAGGGTATTGTCCACGCTGCCCAGGGCCAGGCTGTAAAGGTGTCCGCAAACGCCGGCGTCTTCCCGATTGAGCAGCGGCGCGACGCTGATGATTTTGGTGATTTGCCGGCTGACGATTTTGGAAACAAAGGATTTTCGCCCGACCCCTTCGCCTTTTTTGCCGAACTCCAGATCGTCCCAGACCAGATTGCCGATGATGGCGGTGTCGGGCTGATAATAATTCGTCGGGTCGTAACCGGTTTCCGCGCAGCCGGCCACGCGCACGCCGAGTTCCGCGGCCAGCTTGAAAAATCCGGCGGCCCGCAAATTGTCCTCGTGTTTGTCCCAGATGACGATGTGTTCTGCCGGCACGCCCGCATCCAGCAGGTTGTGTATCACCGCCGCGACGACGGCGGGCCGTGTGCCGCTGAGCATGCCGGCGTTGGAGAAAACCTTGATGCCGATGACATCCTGCGTTGAGACCAGGCTGCGCCAGGCGGCGGCGACCGTTTCCTGGCCGGTTAAATTCGTAAGGCCGCGATTGACCATGTTTTGAACCAGGGCGGCATTGGGCTGGAAGTCGTAAATGGCGTTTGTATTTTCGACGGTGACGACGCGCGCCGTTGCATTGGTGAAATGATTGGGAAACGAATCGGCGGCCCGGAGGCGAAAACACGCCAGCCCGACGGCGCCGGCCAGCAACAGCCGGCGAACCGCCTGAACAAATTGAGTTTGCGCGTTTCTTGACACTTTAGGCCGCGGATGTTACCACCAGCGCTGATGCTGGCCATAAAAAATAGCGGCGAAGATGGAGTATGGAGGATAGCGGATGGAATTTTTCGTCGGCGCGCCGGCTTCCATCTTCCATCTTCCATTGTCCATCCTCGTTTTTTGCTTTTCCTGGCGTTTGCCCTGTTTCTGGCGGGCTGCGCGCCGTCCGGTCCACGCGCGTTGCTCAAGGGAAAAAAGTTTTTGGAACAAGGCGATTACGCCGGGGCGATGGCGCAGTTCAAGACCGCCACGTCGCTCCTGGCCACAAACGCGCAGGCGTGGAATTATCTCGGGGTGGCCTGCCAGCATGCCGGCCAGACAGCCGACGCCGTGCTGGCGTATCAAAACGCGCTGAAGTTCGACCGTGATTTGATGGAGGCGCATTACAATCTGGGTTCTTTGTGGCTGGAACAAAACAAGCCCGACGCGGCGGTATACGAGTTTACCGCCTACACGCTGCGCCGCAGCAAGGCGCCCGAAGGCTGGCTCAAGCTCGGCCTGGCGCAACTCCGCTCGGAGGATCTCGCGGCGGCGGAAAAAAGTTTCAGCACCGCGCTTTACCTCAATCCCAACAACGCCGAAGCCTTGAATAGTTTTGGACTGGCCCGAATTGAGCGCGGCCATCCGCGCGAAGCGGCGCAATTTTTTGCGGCGGCGGCGAGGGAAAAACCCGATTACGGGCCGGCGTTGCTGAACCTGGCGACGGTGGCGCAGCAGTATTTGCGCGACAACGCGCTGGCGCTGCAAAATTATCGCGCGTATCTGGCGCTGACGCCGCGCCCGGCGAATTGGGACGCGGTGAATGACATCGCGAACAGCCTGGGGCAGCCAGCGGCGGTCGCGGTTGCAAACCCGCTGCCGGCCGATGGCGCGGTCCATGCGGCGGCGCCGCCACGAACGCAGGCGGTTGCCCGCGCCAGTTTCAATCCACCGCGCGGGATGGCTGCTCCGGCGCCAGTCGTGAAAACTCAGCCGGAGTCGGTGGTGGTTCAGCCGGAGCCGGTGATTATCGGAACGCCCCTGCCAGCACCGGTTGCGGATAGCAACCGGGTCAGTTCGGCGCCGTTGCCGCCGGCAAATGCCAGTTCGACCGCCCAGATTGCATCCGCGTCCGCGCCGGCGCCGGTCGTTGCGCCCAAGCCGGTTAAAATTATCCAGCCGGCGCCGCCCGCGTTTCCGCGTTACTTGTATCTTTCGCCGCGCAAACCGCCAGCGGGCGACCGGCGGACGGCATCGGGCGCGTTCACGCGGGCGCGGGAGTTCGAGCAGGATTCGCGCTGGCCGGATGCGATGCAATCCTATCGTCAGGCGGCGGCATTGGACCCGGGCTGGTTTGAGGCGCAATACAATTACGGCGTGGTGGCTTACCGGCTGCGGAACTACAATCAATCGCTTGCCGCTTACGAAATGGCGCTGGCCATCCAGCCGGATTCGGCGGGCGCGCGCTACAATTTCGCGCTGGCGCTCGAGGCGGCGGGGTACGTGCCCGACGCGGTGAACGAACTGGAAAAAATCGTGGCGGCGAATCCGAATGAAGTGCGCGCGCATCTGGCCTTGGGAAATCTCTATGCGCAGCAATTGCGCGATCCCGCGCGGGCGCGGCAGCATTATTTGAAGGTGCTGGCGGTGAATCCGGGCAATCCGCAGGCGGGGGACATTCAGTTCTGGCTTTCATCGAATCCGCCTTGAAATTTAACTGGCGTTCTAAATGGGAAGATTTAATCTCGCAGGCATGATTGCTGCTGTCTCACAATCCATGGCTCTCAACAATCTGCCGTTTAATTGGTTCGACGTGATGCTCCTGCTCGTGTTGGGCTTCGGCGTCTGGCGCGGTCGCAGGAATGGCATGTCCAAAGAAGTCATGCCAATGTTCCAATGGCTGACGCTGGTCCTGGTGTGCGGAATGGGGTATCCCTTGTTTGCGCCGACCTACGCCAACACGCTTGGAACCGGCAAACTGGCGAGCGCCCTGCTGGGCTATTTCACGCTGGCGTTGGCGGTATGGCTGGTGTTCTATATTCTCAAACGGATTTTCGTCCCCCTGTTGACCGGCAGCAATTTTTTCGGTGGTGGCGAATACTATTGGGGAATGTTTTCCGGCATGGTTCGTTTTGCCTGCATATTGCTGGCCGCGCTCGCCCTGCTGAATGCGCCTTACTTCACCCAGGCGGACATCCAGGCGCGCCGCGATTACAACAACCGCTGGTTTGGTGGCGGCCAGAAAGGATTCAGCGGGGATTTCATTCCCAATCTGCCGACGGTGCAGGAGCAGGTCTTCAAAAAATCCTTCACCGGGTCTTATCTCACGAATTACCTTGGCACGCTGCTGATCGACACCACTCCGCCGGCCGTCAAACAACAGCAAAAACAACAGCAAAAAAAGCCGGGGATTAACAAGAAAAAATAACCGCTGCGTCGTCGCGTCGTGATGCAGAACGAGCATGGCTGGCACGCTATCCCCCGCAACCCGCGAACGCATTCGCGCCGCCAGCGACATCGTGGACGTCATCGGATCATACCTGCCGCTGAAAAAAGCCGGCGCCAACTTCACCGCGCTCTGCCCGTTTCACAAGGAAAAGACCCCCAGCTTCAACGTCAATCCGCACAAGCAAATTTTTCACTGCTTCGGCTGCCACAAGGGCGGCGACGTGTTCACCTTCGTCAAGGAATACGAAAACATCGGGTTCATGGACGCCGTTCGCCGGCTGGCCGAACGCGCCAAAATTCCCCTCGAGTTCGACCAGACCCCCGGCGAACAGCAATCGCGCCATCTCAAGGACCAGTTGCTCCAGATTCACGAGCAAATCGCCCAGCGCTGGCAAAATTGCCTGCTCAATGAAGCCGCCGGCCAGACCGCCCGCGACTATCTCGCCCAACGCGGCGTTTCGCCGGAAGCCGTGAAACTATTCCGCCTCGGCGCCGCGCCGGATGCCTGGGACGACACCGTCAACTGGGCCAAAAGCAAAGGCCATGACCTCGCACTGGTCGAAAAGGCCGGACTCATCATCAAAAAAACGGAAGGCGGAAATCAAAAAACCGAAAATGAAAAGCCGGAAGCGGAAATCCGCAATCCGCAATCCGCAATCCGCAATTTCTACGACCGCTTCCGCGGGCGGCTGATGTTCCCGATTTGCGACGAGCAGGGCAGGGTGATTGGCTTCAGCGGACGGGTTTTGTCCGGCGACGAAAAAACGGCCAAATATGTCAACTCGCCGGAGACGCCCATTTTCACCAAGAGCCGGGTTTTTTTCGGCCTCGACAAATCCAAACGCGCCATCCTCGACGCCGGGTTCGCCGTCGTTTGCGAAGGCCAGCTTGATTTGATCTCGTGTTTCATGGGCGGCGTGCAAAACATCGTCGCGCCCCAAGGCACGGCCTTCACCGAACAACACGCCCGCATCATCAAACGCTACGTGGACGAGGTGGTGCTTTGTTTCGATTCCGACGAGGCCGGGCAAAACGCCGCCGTGCGTTCGTTGGATCATCTGCTGGCGTCCGGCCTCGCCGTGCGCGTGGCCGTGGTGCCCGCGCCGCACGACCCGGACAGTTTCATCAAGGCCAACGGCGGCGAAACGTTCCGCCAGCTCGTTGAAAATGCCGAGGGATTTTTTGATTACTATTTGAACCGGCTCTGCAAGCTGGACGACGCGAACAGCGACAAGGGTCGGAACGCCATTTTGCGGGGCATGGCCGAAGCCGTCCACAAAACCGGCAATGTCGTGTTGGTGGACAAATACGCGCAGAAAACCGCGCTGCGCCTGGGCGTTTCGCCGGAAGCCGTGCGCGCCGAATTCGCAAAAGTTCGGAGTCCGGAGTCCGGAGTCCGGAGTCCGGAAAAAGAAGAATCGGCGGCAATCGAGCCGGAAGCCGAAATGCCGCGTCCTTCCGACAAGGAATTCTGGCTGCTGAAACTGTTGTTGCTACATGACGATTTGGCCGGCTGGGCGGCGTTGCATCTGGACGTGAACTGGATTTTGCATCCGCTGGTCGCGGCAGATTGTCGACACAAGCGGCTCGGCCGCGCAGACGAATGAAAGCTGGAAAACCCTCGCCGCGTTTCTGGACGAGTGCGAATCGCCCGAAATGCGGAGTCTCGTCACCGAAGCCGTCGCCGAAGACCGCAAACTGCCGAATCCCGACCGGCAACTGGCGGATGTGGTTACGTCCCTGCGCAATCAATTTCTCGACCGCCAGATTGCCGCGTCTGTCCAGCGCGCCAGCCAGCCGGAAATTTCCGAAGCCGACCGCATGGAGTTGCTGCGCCAGCAGCAGGACTTGCGGCAGCAAAAGCGCGCGCCACTGAAATGAAACGTGATACGTGACAAGCGTCGCGCGATAGTTTGAAGTTCCGCCTTCAGGCGGCGACGGGGGCAGTGTTCATCCGAACCGCGTAAACACGGAACTCCGAACAGTGGCAGTGTCACCGGCTAGCCGTGCCGACTTGTCGCGCCGAAATTGACTTGTCTCGGCGAAGCATCAGCAGCGAAGACTGATGAAGGCGGAAGCCATGAGAAGGCTGGGGCCTCCGGCCATTGCCATTCCACCCGGCCGGGATTGGAAACGATGTCCCTGCAACGACTTATCCCAAACCCAGTAGCTGTTTTTTAATGTCACCAGTTTTCATGTCATTTTTTTTATGACATGAATTTTGACGACTAGCCGGCCGGTGCCGGGATATGCGACGGTGGCAGCATGACCAGCACAACTGGAAATTTGCGTGGAAAAACGGACCAGAAACTGCGCATACAAACCGGAGGCGAATGACCATGAAAACTCGAGATTCCTTTGCGACCACAACTTGCCCTAACCCGGTGGCCGGGCGTTTAAGAACTGACTGCGCCGCGAAACTGCTGGCGCTGCTGCTGACGCTGCCAGCCACGGTGCAAGCCCAATTCAATTACACGACCAATAACGGCACGATTACCATCACGGGATACACCGGTTCCGGCGGTGCGGTGACCATCCCAGACACGATTGATGGCCTGTCAGTCGCCAGCATCGGGAACTATGCATTTATATACTGCTCCAGCCTGACCAGCGTGGCGATCCCCAACAGCGTCACCAGCATCGGAGATGGGGTGTTCTCTCGCTGCACCAGCTTGACGTCTATCATGGTGGATTCGCTCAATTCCGTCTATAGCAGTGTGGATGGAGTTTTGTTCAACAAGAGTTCGAACACACTCATCCAATTCCCAGAGGGCAAAGCCGGAAGCTACATTGTTCCCAACAGCGTCACCAGCATCGGGAACTATGCATTTGTATCCTGCTCCAACCTGACCAGCGTGACGATCCCCGACAGTGTTACCAACCTCGGATTTGGGGCGTTCTATTCCTGCATCAGCTTGATTAATGTCACGATCCCCAACAGTGTCACCAGCATCGGAAACGTATGCGTTCTATTCCTGCAACAGTTTGACCAATGTTATGATCGGCAATAGTGTTACCAGCATCGGCTACGCAACGTTCTCTTACTGCACCAGCCTGAGAAGTGTCACGATCCCCAACAGTGTCACCAGCATCGGGGACGAGGCATTCTATTCCTGCGCTAGTTTGACCAATATTATGATCGGCAATAGCGTCATCAACATCGGGAGCGCGTTCTCTTACTGCACCAGCCTTACAGCAATAACGGTGGATCCACTCAATTCCGTTTATAGCAGCATGGACGGTGTTTTATTTAACAAAAGCCAGACTACGCTTATTCAATGTCCCTCAGGCAAACTCGGAAGCTGCACCATCCCCGTCAGTGTCACCAGCATCAGGCCCGGGGCGTTCTCTCACTGCACCAGCCTGACGGCTATCACGGTGGATCCGCTCAATTCCGTTTATAGCAGTGTGGATGGAGTTTTGTTCAATAAGAGTCAGACTGCGCTCATCCAATGTCCAGGGGGCAAACCCGGGAGCTACACAGTTCCCAACAGCGTCACCAACATCGGGGACTTTGCGTTCGCTTGGTGCACCAGCCTGAACAACGTAACAATTGGCAACAACGTCACCAGCATCGGGGAAGCGGCGTTCGATGGCTGTACCAGTCTGACCAGCATCACAATCCCCAACAGTGTCACCAGTATCGGGGAGGCTGCGTTCTATGGCTGCACCGGCCTGACAGGAGTTTATTTCCAAGGTAACGCCCCCACCGTTGGTGAGTCTGCGTTCTCAGGTGACAATGCGACCGCCTATTATCTACCGGGGATCACGGGCTGGAGGACGACATTTTTCGGTTGTCCGACGGCGGTATGGCTGCCGCAGGCGCAGACCAGAGATGCGAGTTTTGGTGTGCGGACAAACCGGTTTGGGTTCAACATCAACTGGGCCAGCGGGAGGGTCGTGGTGGTGGAAGCCTGCTCTCTGGCCAATCCCATCTGGGTTCCACTGCAAACCAACACTCTGACCGGAGGCTCGTGTTATTTCGGCGATCCAGACTGGACGAATTACCCCGCTCGTTGCTACCGCCTCCGCTCGCCGTAGCGCTCAAACATTTTTGAAAGAACCGCGTCGCCTTTTACGAGCTATTGAGGTATGAATGCGGTGATGACGATGCTGTCGGAAGATTCGATTCCCACGCGTTACTCGCTCCTGAGCCGGATGCAGGACCGGGACGACCAGGATAGTTGGAAGGATTTCTTCGACACCTACTGGCGGCTGATTTATTCGTTTGCCATCAAGTCCGGATTGACGGATGCCGAGGCCCAGGACGTCGTCCAGGAAACCGTCATTTCCGTGGCGAAGGACATCCAAAAATTCAAACGCGACCCCACGCTGGGCACATTCAAGGGCTGGCTGCGGAACCTCACCCGCTGGCGGATAGCCGACCAGTTGCGAAAACGGACCCGGAGCGTCCCGGCGGGAGATAACTTGTTCCCTTCTTCAACCAGCCTGGACGAAATCGCCGGCCCGGTGAACGCCGAACTCGAAGCCATCTGGGAGGAGGATTGGCAGGCGAATTTGCTGGAAGCGGCCATGAAACGCGTCAAGCCCCGCGTCAAGGAGGAGCATTATCAAATTTTTGATTTGAATGTTGTCCGGCAATGGCCGGCCGGCAAGGTGGCCCAAGCGCTCGGAGTGAACATTGGAATGGTCTATCTCGCCAAGCACCGCGTCATGGCGTTGATCAAAAAAGAAATCCGTGTATTGGAAAAACAATGGTAAGACCGGCGGGTCGGCTGGCCCGCGTGATTCGAAGGGAAAGGCGGCTGTTGCCAACCGTCAGGTGAACGGGTATGCACTTTGCCCGATAATACGCTCATGACCACGCCTCCGGATCCAACCGAACCGCCGTCCGCCGGGCCTGCCGCCGCCGGGCCGCTGCCGGTCGTTCCAGACCACGAACTGCTCCGCCTCATTGACCGGGGCAGCAGCGGCCAGGTCTGGCTTGCGAGGAACAGATTGGGCACCTGCCGCGCCGTCAAAATTGTGCCGGAACGCCAATCCCGGCAGGGCACGTCGGCGAGCGAATTCAACGGCATTTTGAAATTTGAACCCGTCTCCCGGTTGCACGACGGGCTGGTGGATATTCTCCAGGTGGGACGCAATGAGGCGGCCGGCTATTTTTATTACGTGATGGAACTGGCCGATGATGCTGTCTGCGGTCAAAATATCGTTCCCGAAACCTACCTGCCCCGGACCCTGGCGCAGGACCGGGCGCGGCTCAACCGCCTTCCGGTCGCCGAATGCGTCCGAATCGGCGCCGCCATCGCTTCCGCTCTTGGCTTTCTGCACCAGCACGGTTTAATCCATCGCGACATCAAGCCGCACAATATCATTTTTGTGAACGGCACCCCCAAGCTGGCGGACATCGGGCTGGTCACGGACGCGTCCGGTGTCCAGTCGCAAACCGGCACCCCGGGTTTTATCCCGCCGGAAGGCTCGGGCACCGTCCGGGCGGACATTTATTCCCTCGGAAAAGTCCTCTACGAAATCAGCACCGGCCTGGACCGGAACGATTATCCGGTGTTGCCGGAATTGCCGGGCAACACCGCGGAAGACGAGGCCCTGCTCCTGTTGAACGGAATCATTCTCAAAGCGTGCCGCGCCAAACCCTGGGAACGGTATCAAACGGCCGAGGAAATGATGCTGGCGCTGCTCAACTTCCAGTTCAACCGCGACCGTCTCCGGCGAAAAAGAAACGAGCAATTCCTTACCCAGATCGCCCGGATCGCCGGACCCATCATTGCCGCCGGTATTATCATCGGCATGCTTTGGCGGATCATCTGGCTTCTGAAACACCCCCATTGACCGGCGGAATCGTCCGTAAATAGCCGGTTCAATACATAGCAGCCGACGTGAGGAGGCTCAAACTCCCTCCTCTAAAAAAGGTCAAAGCCTCTTTACCCCGGCTGCCACGAGAGAAGACGTTTTTAACGGGCGGATATGGCCGGGCCGTTGGGGCGCGCGGGTTCACCCAAAAACTTTTCAAAGATTTTTGAAAGAACCGGTCCCGTCCTTGCGAGCTGTAGGTGACAGGATAATTTATGAAACCATTAATCCATTCAAAATCATCGGACCAAATTTGTGAAGCTGGCAGCCAGGATTCTTTTGCGCCGCCCCGCCGGTGCTGGAAACGATTTCCCCGACAACGGCTTAACCCAAACCCAGTAGTTAAATTTTTATGTCACCAGTTTTCATGTCATAATTTTTATGACATGAATTTTGACGACTACAAGCCGGCGCCGGGATGTGCGATAAGTGCGGGCATGGAAAGCACAACTGGGAACTTGATTGAGAACGACGAAACAGGAGAAGCGAATCCAAACCGGAGACCAACAACCATGAAAACCGATGCCGATAAATCTTATTCTGAAGTCAAAAAAACTTGCGCGCGCGAATGCGCCTTCACGTTGACCGACTTGCTGGTCGTCAATGGCCACCCTCGCCATTCTGGCCGCGTTGATTTTGCCGGCGCTGGCCAAGTCCGGCGACAACGGCATGAGGACGGTTTGCATTAACAACCTGCGGCAGATGGGAATGGCCTTGAATATGTATGCCAGCGAAAATCAGGACACCATGCCTTGGGTGAATTGGGGAACTGATCCTCTTTCCGCGGGTTGTCCTGCGGGGTGGTTATATGCCGGTGATCCTAATAAGCCTAATAACCTTACTCTAGGCCTCGCTGCTGATACCGCGAATTGGCCCACCGGCCGGGTGGCCAACCTTAAAACCGGCGTTTATTGGCAATACCTGCAAAATCCGGATGTATATATATGCCCGGTTTTCGCCGTGAATGTGGTGGGAACCAAAACGTGGGAAAGTTACTACAATAAATTATCCACCTATGTCATGAATGCGGCGTCGGCTTTTTATCCTCCGATGGGGCAAAATTGCGTGTATGGATACAAGACTTGCAAAATGAGCCAGATTTGGAGTCCCCAGTGCATCATCAATTGGGAACCGTCCGGGACTTCCGGGCCCGGGAATGGTTACAATGACGGCGCTAACATGCCGGATTATCGGGAAAGCGTTAGTAGTCGTCTTCATGTCACCGGGGCCAATGTATTGGCGGTGGGGGGCAGTACCCGGTTTATGTCGTCTGCCGATTTTACTGGCTGAAATGAATCATCCATTTTATGGCGATTGCAATTACGGAAAAGGGTTGTTGTGGTGGAATCCAAATCAGTGTGATGGGCATGGGCAGGATGACTAAATAACAGCATTTCAACCGAGGAATAAATTTATGAAAACCCACACTTTCAATCTGGCAGAAGGCGCTTCGCTTCCCCTGTGTACAACTGGGCGCAACTTGGCACTACAGCCGACTCCCTCTTCCCGCCCGAGCGGGGAGAGGGTTGGGGCGAGGGGATTTGAGCTTGAATAATTGGCCTCCTCCCCATGAACCTTGTAGCAGCGGACGTCAGTCCGCTCCATCTTGTCCAAATCAATTTCAGAGCCGACTCACGTCGGCTGCTACGGCTCAGGGATTCAAAGCGCGAATTTTTCTTTCGGCGAAATCTCTGGCAGTGTCAAGACGCGCCTTGTTCGCCCTCGCCATTTTCTGCCTTGCCGTTTCAGCGATGGCAACGCCGCTTCAACTGGTCACCACCGTTGATCCTTCCGTGGGACCGCCCGCCAGCGGCGGCGGCAACTCCATGAACCCCATCATCACTCCGGATGGACGTTACGTCCTGTTCGCCAGCACGGCGGACAATCTGGCGTTGACCAGCAGCAACACTCCGTTCCTGGCCCAAAGTCCTCCCAAAATGAACGTGTTCCTGCGCGACCGCACCAACGGCACCACGACGTTGGTGAGCGTCAACCTCGTCGGCACCGGCGGCGGCAACGGCGATTCCGTGCCCATCGAGCTTTCCACCAACGGACAGTTCGCGCTCTTTGAAAGCAGCGCCAGCGACTTGGTGCCCGGTGACACCAACAATGCCAGCGATGTGTTCGTGCGCGATTTGGTCCACGGGACAAACATTCTGGTGAGCATCAGCACGAACGGCGGCTGTGCCAACGGCGTTTCCGGGGAATCGGCCATGACGCCGGACGGACGTTACGTGGCGTTCGCCAGCACCGCCAGCAATCTGGTGCCGGGTGACACGAATGGCATCCAGGACATTTTCGTCCGTGATTTGCAGGCCGGTGTGACCATGCTCGCCAGCCCCGGCGCAACAGTTGTTGCTGGCGCAACCGGCCCCAGCCGTTCGGATTCGCCGCAGCTCACGCCCGATGGCCGGTATGTGGCCTTCCTGAGCACGGCCACCAATCTGGTTCCGGGTGTCACCACGGTCGGCGAAGTCTATGTCCGCGATCTGACCGGAGCGGCCACTTATCTGGCCAGCGGCAATGCCCACACGTTGATTGCCATCAACGCCATTTCTTACAACCAGGCCATCAGCGACGACGGCCAGTTCGTGGCCTTCGAGTCCAGCACGAACGGCTCGTCCACCGGTGGGGTCATTCAACGGTATCATGTTCAATCCGGCGCTACTGATGTTGTGTATTCCAAGGCCGCTGCCATTCAAACCGGGTATGCTTGTTCCCGAAACCTGGACATGACTCCGGACGGGCGGTTTATTGCTTTCATTGCCAGCACGAATTCAGGTTCTGGCATTTACCTCTGGGACGCCCAGACGGCGACGACGACCCTCGTGAGTGGCGATACCAATAACGCCGTGCCAGCAAGCTCATTTTCTGACTGGCCGGTGGTTGATCCGAGCGGACGATTTGTCGTCTTCCTCAGCACCGCGACCAGTTTGACCACCAACGTCGTGGCCGGAGATTTTCACCTGTATCTCCGCGATGTCCAGTCCGGCAGCACCCTCTTGCTGGACGCCGACACGAACGGTTTTGGTTTCCCCAAGGATTTCCTGAATCCCGCCCGCCTGATACCGGACGGACGTTTCCTGGCTTTCGACTGCTCCGATGAATACCCCGCGACGAACATTGACAACCAACCGCCCGCTTTCCCTGACCGCAGTCTCGTGCCGAACGACAACAATCGTGCTTATGACGTGTTTGTGCGGGACCTCACCGCCAATACGATTGAATTGGTTTCGGTCCGGCAACCGGCGTTGCCATCGCAATCCCCCAGCGACTCCAGTCCGGCAATGATTTTTTCCATGGATGCCGCGGGCCGTTACATTGCCTTTGCCAGCGCTTCCACCAGCCTGGTTGCCAATGACACCAACACGTATTGCGGCGTGTTTGTGCATGATCTGCTGGGCGGTACGAACCTCTTGGTGAGCGCCGACACCAACGGCTTCGCCAATGCCAACAGCATGTCAACGGACCCAAGCATCACCGGCGATGGCCGCTATGTGGCATTCACCAGCTACGCCTCCAACCTGGTGGCGGGTTATACCCAACCACGACCAGATTGGCCAAATGGGATAGGTTCGCCGAATGTCTTTGTCCGCGATTTGCAGACCGGGATTACCCGCCTCGTCAGCGTAAGCGCCGACGGCACCAGTTTTGGAGACAGCAATTCCTGTTTACCGGTGATCAACGCCGATGGCAGATATGTTCTCTTCCACAGTTGGGCGGGTAATCTCACCAGCACCAACAAATGGGACATCCCCCTTGAAAACTTGTCCTTGCGCGACCTGCAAGCCGGCATGACTTACACCCTTGGCTTTGGCCCCAGTACGACTTTCCCCCCCTACAATTCCAGTTTCTACGGACCGACCATAAGCTCCGCCATGACTCCGGATGGCCACTTTGTTGCGTTTTGTGGATATGCGACGCCTTCCAGTTCTTCGCGATATCTGTTTGTGTGGGATTCGCAGGCTGCCGCTTTGATTTACACCAATACCGCCGTTGTCTGGACCACTAACCTAGCCATCAGCCCCGACGGGAATCGGATTGTGTTCAACGGTCCCGGATTATACGCCGTGGACCGGGCCGCCAACACCAACTGGCAAATAGCTTCTTCACTTCCCCCGCTTCGCGCCGGATTGCAATTCAGCGGTGACTCGCGGTTCCTGGTCTATTCCACGACCAGCGCCCAGGTTCCTCTCGACAACAATGGCTTTGCTGATGTCTATCTTTACGACTTTGTCACCGGCACCAATCTCCTGGTCAGCCAAAGCAATCCGCCGGGCGCGGCCAACGGCCCGTCCGATTCCCCAACCATCAGTTCCGACGGCCGGTTCGTGGCCTACCGCAGCACTGCCACCAACATCCACCCTGGCGCGACCAACGGTCTGCCCAATGTTTTCCTTTACGACCGGCAGACCGGCACCACCACGCTCCTGAGCGCCAACGCGTCTGGAATGGCCGGCAATAACCGCTCGTTCGCACCCCAATTCAGCGGCGACGGCCAGACGGTCGTGTTCCAAAGCTGGGCTTCGGACCTCGTCGCCCAGGACTTCAATCAGGTCAATGACTTTGTCGCGCTAAAGATTGCCACACCGCCGGACATGGTTTCCCCGGATCATTTCGCCTGGAATCCCATACCGTCACCGCGATTCGTCAATACGCCGTTCTCCATCACCATCCAGGCGCGAAACCTGACCAATGGGCTGTTCACTAATTTCACCGGCACCGCCATTTTGGGAACCACCAACGGCGTTGCCGTCACCCCATCGGTTTCTGGCAGTTTTGTTCAGGGCGTATGGACCGGTTCGGTGGTGATTTCGCAGACGGTTTCGAATCTGGTGTTGCGGGCCAACGACGGGTTGGGGCACTTCGGCCTCGCCAATCCCATCAATGTCATCAGCCTGCCCAGTCTGGAAATGTTGCGTTCCGGCAACATTGCCTTGTTCCTGTGGCCGGTCGGATACTCAGGGTTCGCGCTGGAGACTTCGGACAGCCTCTCGCCAGCTACGTGGAGATCAATCCCCTATGCTCCATTCCAGATTGGCGACCAGTGCTTGTTTCCGATCGAGATGACCGGAACCAACGGCTTTTATCGCCTGCGGTTCCCCGGACCTTGAGTAGAATTTGTTACTTCGCCCCCTGATCTATCCACGCGCGGATCAGGCCGATTTGTTCCGGCGTAAGCGGCCCGATGTTGGCCTTGTTGTGCGCCGGCGGCATCCAGGAATCATGGTCGGCGGTCACATGCGCGACGCATTTGACCATGAGGCTCTTGGCGCTGTCGCCGGGAGTGATGACCTTGCCGTCCTTGCTGCCTTTGAGCGCGTTTTCCAGGGTGTCGAGCTTGAGCCGGGCCTTGGGCTTGTCGCCGCTGTGACACTTGACGCACGACTGGTCAAAAATGGATTTGATGTCGGCGGCATAAGTCACGCCTTGCTTCGTTGAAGCAGGCGGCAATTGGCCGGCGGTGTCAGCGGCTGAAGCGGCGGCGGCCAGTCCAAATACAGCGGACAGCACGATAACGGTGAGTTGGATTGAAGTCGTTGTTTTCATAGGTCGGTTGATTTCGCGGACAGTTTGAACTTAGGCGCCCAGGGTGTCAAAAAGTTTCAACCAAAGGTGGTGGATCAATTTCACAGCGACTGGTGGGGCGAGACTCCCGGCGAGCCAATCTAGTGTTGGCGCTGTGCGCCAATCCCATCGAGCCGCAGGCTCGACATTACCACAAAACGGCTCGCGAGTACGCTCGCCCCACCAACTTAAGCCACCGCCCAAAACCAGTCCCAAGGCCGGCTTGCGAATGGCCGGTGCGTGCGCCAACCTTGGTGCGTGAACGGTGACAATTTCTCCGATGCCGCGCTGGTGGCGCTGGGCCACGGCACGATGCAAAACGAGCATTCCGCCGCGCCGGTTTTCCAGCACGCGGCGGAATTGCGCCGGCGGAAGATTTTTGCCGAAGTCCGCGAGGCTTTCTGGAAACAGGAACCGCAAATCAAAAAGGTTTTGCCGGAATTATCCACCCCGCGCGTGTTCATCGTGCCGCTGTTCATCAGCGCAGGTTACTTCAGCGACGAAGTCATCCCGCGCGAGCTCGGCTTTTCCGAACGCTCAACGCTCAACGCTCAACACTCAACCATTTTCTACTGCCAGCCGGTGGGAACTCACGAAAGCATGACGGAAGTCATTTTGTCGTGCGCAAAAAAAATCGTGGAACAATTTCCCTTCCCGCGCGCGCCGAAGCCGGAAGACATCACGCTGTTCATCGCCGGACACGGCACGGAGAAAAATGAAAATTCACGCAGGGCGATCGAGCGCCAGGTTGAATTGATTCGGGCGATGGACCGGTATGCCGGCGTCCATGCGGTTTTCTTGGAGGAATCGCCGCGCATTGCCGATTGCTACCAGCTCGCCCGGACAAAAAATCTGGTTGTCGTGCCGTTTTTTATCAGCGACGGTTTGCACGTGCAGGAAGACATTCCCGTGCTGCTGGGCGAAGCCAAACCGGCGGTTGAACAACACCTTGCCGCCGGGCAGCCCGCGTGGCGCAATCCGACGGAGAAGAACGGCCGGCTCGTCTGGTATTCGCCCGCCGTGGGCAGCGAACCGCGCCTGGCGGACGTGATTTTGGAACGAGTAAAAGAAGCGGCGAGGGTGGAGGATTGAGGATGGAAGATGGCGCATTATCCAGCCATCCTCTATCTTCCATCCTCAATCTTCGTTGGTTAAGGTGGCTGGCGAAATGAATTGAGAAAAAATGAAAAAATTGAGAATTGGAATTTTGAGCACGGCCAACATCGGCCGTCAAAACTGGAAGGCGGTTTTCAATTCCGGCAACTGCGTCGTTTCGGCGGTCGCCAGCCGCAATGTGGAGCGCAGCCGCCAGTTCATTCGCGAGGGCCAGCGTGAGTTTCCGTTCGCCGCCGAACCGGCCGCGCTCGGCAGTTACGAGGGACTGATCGCATCGCCGAACGTGGATGCCGTTTACATCCCGCTGCCAACCGGCTTGCGCAAGGAGTGGGTTTTGCGCGCGGCGGCGGCGGGCAAGCACGTCATCTGTGAGAAACCGTGCGGAGTCAGTTTCGCCGACGTTCAGGACATGGCGGCGGCCTGCCGGAAAAACCGCGTGCAATTTATGGATGGCGTGATGTTCATGCACAGCCCGCGTTTGCCGCGCGTTCGCAAAGTGCTCGACGACAAGAAAAGCGTCGGGTCCATCCGGCGGATTTCATCGGCATTTAGTTTTTGCGGCAACGATGAATTTTCCCGCGGCAACATCCGCCTGGACGGGCGGCTCGAGCCGGCCGGCTGCCTGGGCGATTTGGGCTGGTATTGCATCCGGTTCACACTTTGGACCATGAAATGGCAGTTGCCGCATACGGTCACGGGCCGGATTCTTTCGCAATCCGATCGGACCGGTGGCCGGGTGCCCGCGCCCACCGAATTTTCCGGCGAACTTTTTTTCGACGACAACGTTTCCGCCGAATTTTATTGTTCCTTCCTTGCTGCCGATCAGCAATGGGCTTTTGTCAGCGGCAGAAATGGCTGGCTGCGGCTTCCCGATTTCGTCCACCCGTTCAACAGCCGCGAACCGGCTATTGAGGTCAACCGGACGGAAATTCGTGTCCGTGAGGCTGGTGCCAGTCAAAGGCGGAAACCCATCCCGGAGTCAGCCGAACTGGGCCATGCAACCGCTCAAAACACCATCATGTTCCGCAACTTCGCCCGCCAGGTGATCTCCGGCAAACTCAACGGCGACTGGCCGATGTGGGTGCTGAAAACCCAGCAGGTGCAGGATGCCTGTCTTCAATCGGCGCAGGCAGGCGGGAAGCCGGTGAAGTTGGAGTCCAAGCTTTAGCTTGCCGCTCGGAGCAGGCTGAAGCCTGAACTCCAACGCCGCACACCTGGGAGCGCCGGCGTCTCGCCGTCTCGTGGCAACAGCGATAAACTGATTCGTTCGCCGGCGGGACGCCAGCGCTCCCAGGATTGTCATTTCCATCTTCCATCCGCCATCCTCCATCCGCTATCTTCCTGACGTGCCTTTTAGAAAAATCACCATCATCGGCGTCGGCCTGCTCGGCGGTTCCATCGGGCTGGCCGTCAAACGCCGGAAACTCGCGCGCCAGACCGCGGGTTTCGTGCGCCGTACCGCCAGCCTCAAAGATTGTGAACGGGCGGGCGCGGTGGATTTTGCCACCACCGATTTGCTGGCCGCTGTTTGGGATGCCGACCTCGTCATCCTGTGCACACCCCTCGCGCAGATGCGTTCGCGCGTCCGGGAAATGCTCCCGGCCTTGAAACGCGGCGCCATTGTCACCGACGTCGGCAGTGTGAAAGCCAGTGTCGTGCGTGAACTCGAATCGCTGATCCACAAATCCGGCGCGCATTTTGTCGGCAGTCATCCGATGGCCGGCGCGGAAAAAACCGGGGTGAGCGCGGCCCGAGCGGATTTGTTCGCCAACACGGTTTGCATTGTCACGCCGACCCCAACAACACAAACCGTGCCGCGCTGAAAAAGGTCAAACTGTTTTGGAATGCCATTGGTTCGCGGGTGCTGGAATTGAAGCCGGAAATCCACGATGCGCTGGTGAGCCGGTCCAGCCATCTGCCGCACGTCGTCGCGGCGACGCTGGCCAGTCACGTCTTGAGCCCGGCACAGCCGAAGCATCAGGCAGCGCTGTGCGCCAACGGATTTCGCGATACGACGCGCATTGCGTCCGGCTCGCCCGAAATGTGGCGTGACATCGCCCTGGCCAACCGGAAGAACCTTGGCCGGTCGCTGGACGCCTTCATTGGCGATTTGCAAAAATTCCGGCGTTTGGTGGAAAAGGGCGACGCAACGGCCATTACGAAATTTTTTGAAACCGCCAAAAAACGCCGCGACAACTGGTGCGCCGGCTGCGCCTCGCCGTCACCGGAGTAAATGAACGAAGATGGAGAATTGAAGATGGATGATGGAAAACCCAGACAAAACGCACGCAATTTCCATCTTCTATCCTCCGTCCTCCATCGTCTATCCTCGCTTTGATGCCACTGCCTGATCTCATCGAAATTGTGCCGCTGGACAAACCGGTGCGCGTGGAAATTACCGTGCCCGGCTCGAAGAGCATCACGAACCGGGCGCTGGTGCTGGCGGCGCTGGCGGACGGTGAGACGATTTTGAACGGTGCGCTCTGGAGCGAGGACACGCAAATCATGGTCGAATGTTTGCAGGATCTCGGTTTCATGGTGAACGTCGCGCCTGATCCGGATGAAGTTTGCAATCGCACCATCACGGTTTATGGCCAGGGCGGAACCATTCCCGGCGGCGGCACGGTGGAAAATCCGCTGGAACTGTTCGTGGGCAACGCGGGCACGGCGGCGCGGTTTCTGGCGGCGCTGGTTTGTCTGGGCAAGGGAGTTTACCGGCTGCACGGCGTGCCACGGATGCACGAGCGTCCGCAGAAGGCGTTGTTTCAGGCGCTGCGAGCACTGGGTTATCGCGTGGAATCGCCGAACGACAAATTGCCAGCGACGATTTTTGGCCGTAGCAGCCGACGTGAGTCGGCTCAAACTTCAAAATCCGGAATGAGTCAGAGCCGACTGACGTCGGCTGCTACGGTAAGCATTGAGGAAAGTTCACAGTTCGCCTCGGCGCTGCTGCTCTGCGCGAAATACGGTGGTTGGGAAGTGAAAGTTGTCGGGGAAAACGCGGAAGAATCGCCGTATGTGGCGATGACTTTCAGAATGATCGAGACATTTCCGAAAAGCGGCGGGAAATTTCAAATCGAGCCGGATGCGAGCAGCGGGAGTTATTTTTGGGGGGCTGGCTGGCTGCTTTGGCTTGCCTATGTGAATTCAGAAATTAACATCAACGTGTCGTCAAACATTGGCCGACTACTGGTTGGCAGATCGACGCCACAATTTTTAGCCTACTTCGGTTTCCCCAAGAAAATTTCGAGGAAAACTGATTTGGGCGATTCGATAATGACCGCAATTGTTTCTAAAGCCGTTTGATACCCCTCTAAAAACAGTTGTGCAGAAATCTCCTGAATTCCTATCCAACTGAATTTAGAGATTTAGGACGATTGCGCGTCCAGGAATGCGAGCGCGTGGTCGCGCTACGGACGGAACTGACCAAGTGCGGCGCAAAAGTGGTCGAGGAAGGTGATACCTTGACGGTTTATCCGTCCAAGCTTCACGGTGCGGAGATTGAGACTTACAACGACCATCGCATGGCAATGTGTTTTGCGATTCTGGGATTGAAGGTGCCGGGCATCAAAATCAAGAGTCCCGCGTGCGTGAAGAAGACGTTCCCGAACTTTTTCCAGAAAGTGGCTGCGCCGCCGCCGAATGGCTTGGGGGCGACGATTTTGGATGCGAAAACGGGGCGGAAGCTGGAAATGAAGGAATTGTTTGCGGATTGATTTCAGGCACAATCGTTGTTTCTCATTAGCACCCGGCTTCAGCCGGGTGACAGGCGATGGGCGAGCAGGAACCGTTTTAACGGTTTCCAGTTTCTCCACTGTGCGATCAAACCGTTGAAACGGTTTTCGGTTTTGATTGGTCATTGCACCCGGCTGAAGCCGGGTGTTAATGAGAGAGAAACAGCGGTATTACATTTTAACGAATGAAACATCCAATTGTCATAGCAATTGACGGCACGAGCGCGAGCGGCAAAAGTACGAACGCCAAGCTCGTGGCCCAGTGTGCTCGGCTACATTTACGTGGACACCGGTGCGATGTATCGCACGCTGGCGTGGCATTGCCTGCAGAACCGAATTGATGTGCATGACGCCAAAGCCGTGATCGCCGCGTGCCGCAAGTGGAAAACGTCGCTGGTCTGCGTGGATGGCCGCGTGCGATTGCTGGTGGGCGGTTATTTTCCCGAAAAGGAAATCCGCACACCCGAAACCGCCGCTGCTGTGGCGCACGTCGCGGCGATACCCCAGGTGCGCAAATGGATGGTCAAACGCCAGCGCGAGTGCGTTCAGTTCGGCAATCTGGTTATGGAAGGGCGCGACATCGGGACGAACGTTTTCCCCGAGACCGATTTCAAATTTTATCTCGACGCGAAACTGGAGGAGCGTTCGCGCCGCCGCGAGGCTGACGGTGTTCAGGAAAATCTCGCCGCGCGCGACCAGCGCGACAGCCAGCGTGCCGTGGCGCCGCTGATGATCGCGCTGGGCGCCAAAGTCATCAATAATTCGAACCTGACTTCCGAGCAGACGAGCGGTTTGATTCTGGCGGAAATCCGCCGCCGGCTGGCGGCGGAGAAATGACGCCGCTATGCGGAATGACTAATGACTAAACCATAATGACGAAAGAAGCACAAAGCACGAATGGGCAGCCAGGTCCATGCATTAGTCAATTGGTCATTGGGAAATTCTTTAGTCATTAGTGCTTAGTGATTAGTCATTAACCATGAACCTCAGCTACCGCCTTGCCTGGCTCGGTTTTCGGGCGATGTACCGGTTTTATTTCCGCTGGCGCGTGTTCAACGCGGAGCGCGTGCCGTTGACCGGATCGGTCATTCTGGCCTCCAACCACGCGAGCTTTCTGGATCCGCCGCTGGTCGGGTCCGGCCTGCACCGGGGCATTAATTATCTGGCGCGCGAAAGTTTGTTCCGGTTTCCCGGGATGGGCGCGCTGTTGCGCTCGTGGCAGGCCGTGCCGGTGGACCGCGACGGCGGCGGCGCGGCGGGATTGAAGGCCATTCTCGCCCGGCTGCTCGCCGGCGGCGTCATCATTTTGTTTCCCGAAGGCACGCGGACGCGCGATGGCAAATTGCAGCCCGCGCGCTCCGGCATCGGGCTGACGGTGATCAAATCCGACGCCGTGGTCATACCGGTGCGGACGTTCGGGACGTACGAGGCTTACGGGCGGCATATCACAATTCCCCGGCCAAGACCGGTGGCCGTGAAATATGGCCGGCCGATGAAGTTTGAGGCAATGCGCGCCGAGGCGAAAAATTGTTCCAAGGCGCGGCTCAAGGAAATTTACCAGCAAATTGCCGACGAAATCATGGCGGCGATCGCGGCATTGGAGCCGGGGGAAGACTAACTTTACATTGCGGCGCAAAGACCGCTGGAATGAACTGTCTTCGGATAATGCGGATTCTTACGGACGTGTTTCTGGAATGACTAATGACGAAGCCCTAATGACGAAAGAATCCCCAATGTCCAAATGACGAATTCGAGCTTGTGTCATTCTTTAGTCATTCGGATTTAGTCATTAGACATTGCGCCTCGTGTGCGCCTTAAATCCCCAGGTTCGACAGGGTGTTGCTGATGGCATTGACGATCTGGACAAGCTTGGGATGGGATTTTTCGAAGCCGTCCACCGACGAGCGCAATCCCTGCACCGAATGTTCGAGTGATTGCGGATTTTGATTGGCGCGCGTGGCCTCATGGGCGGAAAGCCGGGCGAAGCCGGCGATGCTTTCGGCCTGTTCGTCGTGGGTTTTCGCCAGTTTGCCGACCTCGGACTTGAGCGTGCCGAGCAACTGGAGCAACTCGCGTTTGCGCTCTTCGCTGACGGTTTCCGCGCCGCGGATCTTCGCCTCAATTTCGCCAATGGTTTTTTCGATCATGATTTCCGGCCAAAGAATAAACTTTGCCGCGCATTCGGCAAGAACGCAGAAATGTTGGGAATTCTACTTTCAGGCGGGAAAACCGGCTGAAATCAGGGCTCCAAACCATGAATTTTACCACCTGCCAAGGTGCGGCAAAACGGGATGAACGAGTTCCCAGATTCTGGCGCAGACGGCTTCAACTTCGCCGACACCATTCACCACGCGCACCCGGTCCGGTTCGGCGGCGGCGATGGCCTCGTAACCCTGGGCCACACGCTCAAAAAAAGCACGATCGGCTTCCTCCATCCTGTCGCGCAAGGGTTCACTAAAGGGTAATTTTGCCGGGCCTTCCGTTTTTTTAACTTCGTGCGGCACATTGAGCAGCATTGCTTCCCGTCGAGCGAAACGGCGCGCCTCGCTGACATCTATCGGAACCGTAAGCAGAATGGTCAGATTGGGTCGTGTGTCGCCGACGGCAAAGTCAATCATGCTCTTGACCAGCGCCAGGTCCAAGCCGCGTCCATAACCCTGATACGCCGTCGTCGAGTCGTAAAAGCGGTCGCAGACGACAATCTCGCCCCTGGCCAGGGCGGGGCGGATGGTTTCGCGGACGAGTTGCGCGCGGCTGGCATTCATCAATAACAGCTCCGTTTCAGCCATCATTGCATGGTTTTGCGGGCTATGTTTGAGAGTGTGACGAATTTCGTCGCCGATAAGCGTTCCGCCCGGCTCGCGCAACACACACACACGACGGCCAAGCGCGCGCAACCGGTTCGCGAGTATTTCTATCTGCGTGGATTTGCCGCAGCCTTCCGTGCCTTCAAAAGTGATGAACAGGCTTTTCATTGGAAATGGAAAACATCCAACACCGAACATTCAACATCCAACATCCAGTGCCGGACAAATTGGATGTTGGACGTTCGATGTTGGATGTTCGATGTTTTTTCAAATTATCTTCAACTTCGGTCCTTTGGCCGTGTCTTCAATGACCCAGCCTTTGGCTTTCAATTCGTCGCGGATCGCGTCGGCGCGTTTGAAATCCTTCGTTTTCTTCGCGGCGGTTCGCGCTTCGGCCAGCGCCAGAATTTCAGCGGGAATCTCCGCCCCTGATTTTGTGCCGATGCCGAGGACGGAATCAACTTTTTCCCACGCGGCCAGCGCGGAAGCGGCGTCAGCTGCGCCCAGGGAATGTTCCGCCAGCCGGCGGTTGGTCTCGCGCACCCACTCGAAGACCGCGGCCCACGCGGCGGAAATGTTCAAGTCGTCGTCGAGCGCGGCGGTGAAGCGGGCGACCAAACCGTTTGGAGCGCCGAGCCCCGGCTCGGCATGTTGGAGTTCACGCTTTAGCGTGTCCCCCGAACAAGCTGAAGCTTGAACTCCAACGGTTCGAGCCGTGCCGGAGGCCGGCGCTCCGGCGGCTTCGCGGAGTTTGCCGAGGCATTCGTCAATGCGCGCCAGCGCGGTCCGCGCGCCGTGCAAGCCATCCAGCGTGAAGTTGAACGTTTCTCGGTAATGCGCAGTGAGCAATGAATAACGGATTTCCCGCCCGGTAAACCCTTTGGCCAGCAAATCGCGCAACGTGAAAAAGTTGCCGAGCGATTTGCTCATTTTTTTGCCTTCCACGAGCAGATGCGCGCCGTGCAGCCAGTGTTTGACGAACGGTTTGCCGGTCGCGCCTTCGCTCTGGGCGATTTCGTCCTCGTGATGCGGAAAAATCAAGTCCTCGCCGCCGAGATGCAGGTCAAAGCTTTCGCCAAGCACCTTCATGCTCATGGCCGAACATTCGATGTGCCAGCCAGGGCGGCCTTCGCCGAACGGGCTGGGCCAGAAAACGTCGCCATCCTCCGGCACACGCGCCTTCCAGAGCGCAAAGTCGGCGACGGATTCCTTGGCGTATTCGTCGCTCTTGACGCGCTCGCCCGCCCGCATTTCATCAAAATTGAGTTTGAGCAACTGGCCGTAATTGCAGCCGCAGCCGCGGTATTTTTCGATGCTGAAATAAACCGAGCCGTCGGCGGCTTTGTAGGCGATGCCGCGCGCGATGAGCTTTTCAATGAGCGCAATGATGTCGGCGATGTGTTCGGTTGCGTGCGGTGTATGGTGCGGCAGAAGGCAATTCAGCGTTTTCAGATCCTCAAGAAACGCGGCCTCGTATTGGCCGGTGAATTCGCGGAGCGACGTTTTGTTTTCGTTGACGCGCTTGATGATTTTGTCCTCCACGTCCGTGATGTTCATCACGTGCGTGACGGCATAGCCCTTGAATTCGAGCGTGCGCCGGACGAGGTCGCCGAAGACGAACGTGCGCCAGTTGCCGATGTGGGCGAAGTCATAGACGGTCGGCCCGCAGCAATACATGCCGGCTTTTTTGCCCGCCGGATCAAGCGGCGTGAACTCCTGGATTGCGCGCGAGAGCGTGTTGAACAGTTTTAGAGCCATTTGCGTCCGCGCAAGTTAAGGCGCGGCGCGCGAAAGCAAAAGAAATTTTGTTGTGCGAGGGGCGATGAAGTTGGCGAAGGCAGTTTGCAGCCTGTCTTAGACCACGTCTTGTCCATAACTAAATCCTCTTAACAGTCCCCAGCCAAGGCAAGGCATGTGACATGGGAAATCTCAATCCAACTTCCGGTGCGTGATAATCTCGACGAAGCATCTCCAGAAAATTATCAACGTCCACCATTGCAAGATGTTCAGCCTTGGTGATAAGAGCTTCGTCAGCCGTAATAGCAAAAATCTCCAAATACGACTCGCGGTAAATGGAAGCAAGGGCGACTCCGTCAATGAACGAAAAACCGAAAAAGTCCTGCCACTTGCTCAGACCGTGCGCGGCGCTATCCTGCCGCACAGCCTGAAAACACTCGGCAACGTCAGAAACAAGCCCATCAGCCTGCGAAAGGCTCAATCTTGGTCCGGCGCGAAGCAACTCCATGCGAATGTCAAGAGCGATATCGGACATAAAGTGACGTAGTCAACAGTGAGCAGGCGCGCTGCTGGCAGCCTGTCTCGTTTAATCGTTGCGACTGTATTTCGCGTGTAAGTTTCTGTCCAGCGCGTTCTTGAATCCCCGAAAACGCTGCCTTGAGCACCGTAGGCGCGGCATCTTTGTAGAAAAATACAAAAAATTAAAAGCTCCGTCAGGAGCGGCATATTCCATGACCGTTGTGGTAAATTGGCACAGTTGGGTGCTCGGGGAAAAGCGGCGGAGGGCCGCCGCCAAGACGCGAGGCGTTTGCCTGAGACTCCCCAATAACGCGAAGCGTCCTGGAGTGCGCCAGCCTTCTGGCGCTTTACGGTGGGGGAATGCGTTGCGAGATTTTTGTATGCCAAGGTCAAATGACCGTTATTTGTTATCGCTTTGCGGTTTCGGCTTCAACCGCTCGAACCGTTCGACGAACAGGAAAAACACGCCCGGTCCGAAGCAGAGCAGCATCACGGAAATGCCGGTGACAATGCCCCAAAACGTGCCAATGTGGGCGCAGCAATCTCCCCGGCGGCGCACGATGATGTGGCTGGGCACGGCGACAAGCAGTTCGAGGATGCTGCCGCGCAGGAGCCAGCGCAGGCTGCGTTTCAGCAAGGTGTCCGGAGCATCGGATCGGGCGAAACTGCGAAAGATGACCGCCCAGATGAGCCAAAACGCGAGCACCGTCAACACGGCTCCAAATTCGATGGCAAAATTTGTTGGCGTCAACTGATTTTGCCGGAATGGCAGGAAGTAGCCGAAAAATTCAAAGCCATCCTCCCGGAAAATGGCGCATAAAATTGAAAGCATTCCGGCAAAACAAAGGTTGGCGAGGAAAAGCGCCGTGACGATGACCGTTACTCTCAACGGCCGGCGCGGGACCGGGCGGCGTTCCGCGATGCGGATCGGCAGCAAGAGCAGCAACGCCTGACCGGTTACGAGCACGGTCAGCCAGAGCCAGTAGCTCCAATGCACGTATATCCTCAGCGCAAATGCCAGACCGGCACCGTTGCTCGACAAGCCATAGAAGCTGAACCAGATGACGGGAACGGTCAGCAGCAGGAGCGCGAGCGCATAAAGCAGGACGGTCAGAACGGCCCAGCGTTTCATACGGTTCCAATCTGGCCATGAAATCTGGTTCCAAGCCAGTCAAATCGTTTCCAGAATCTGATTTTCGCGGCTTGCAATTTTTCCTGCCAGCGGCAAATTCCCTCAATTGAGCGTCAATCAACGCCATAAATGAGCCCATGAGCAAAGAAGCGAAATTGGAATTGGACGGAAAAATGTATGCGCTGCCGACAATCGTCGGCAGCGAAGGCGAAAAGGCGGTGGATGTTTCATCCCTGCGCGCGAACACCGGCCACATCACGCTGGATGAAGGCTACGGCAACACCGGTTCTTGCGTCAGCAAAATCACGTTCATTGACGGCGAGCAGGGGATTTTGCGTTATCGCGGCATCCCGATTGAGGAACTGGCGGAAAAATCCAGTTTTGTGGAAACCGCCTACCTGGTCATTTACGGCAATTTGCCGAACCATGCGCAGTTGCGGCGCTTTTCCGATCTGCTGACGGAGCATCAATATCTCCACGAGGACATGAAGTTTCATTTCGAGGGTTTTCCCGTGGGCGCGCATCCGATGGCGATTCTCTCGGCGATGATCAACGCGGCGAGCTGTTTTGACGAGCAGCTCATGCGCTGGCAATGGAGCAAGTCGAAGGAATTCGACGTTTGTGTGGCCAAGCTGATTTCGCAGGTGCGCACCATCGCGGCCTACTCCTATCGCAAGTCACTGGGGCTGCCGATGATTTACCCGAAGAAGGCCTACAAATACACCGCCAACTTCCTGCACATGCTGTTCTCGATGCCGTATGAGGACTATGAGCTGAAACCGGAAGTGGTCAAGGCGCTGGATTTGATTTTCCTGCTGCACGCCGATCACGAGCAGAATTGCTCCACCTCGACCGTGCGGATGGTGGCCTCGAGCCAGGCGAATCTTTTTGCCAGCGCGGCGGCCGGCGTGTGCGCGTTGTGGGGGCCGTTGCACGGCGGCGCGAACCAGGCGGTGATTGAGATGCTCCGGGAGATTCACAACACCGGCGACGACGGCTCGAAGTTCATCACGGCGGCAAAGGACAAGGACAGCGGCCGGCGGCTCATGGGTTTCGGCCACCGCGTTTATAAAAATTACGACCCGCGCGCCAAAATCATCAAAAAAGCCTGCGACGACGTTTTGTTCAAGTTGCACATCAGCGATCCATTGCTGGACATCGCCAAGCATTTGGAAGAGGCCGCGCTGCGTGATTCGTACTTTGTCGAGCGCAAGCTTTACCCGAACGTGGATTTTTACAGCGGCATCATCATGCGCGCGCTCGGCATTCCGGTGGAAATGTTCCCCGTGATCTTCGCGATCGGCCGGATGCCCGGCTGGATTGCGAATTACAAGGAAATCATGGAGGAAACGAAGAGCCGCATCTATCGGCCGCGGCAGATTTACACCGGGCCCACACTCAACCATTACGTGCCGCTGGGAGAACGCAAATAAATGCGAGCCAATACGGGTAAATTTGCGGCGGATTATCAGATTTTGTCTTCAAGAAACGAAGCTGATTTGGCTGGCGGAAGGGCATAATTCCTGCTTTGTTTCAGGCATCACAGTTGGATGAAAAAGATCTTGGTCATAGACGATGAGGAATGGCTGCGCGAGATGATTTACCTCGCGCTGAAACAAAAGGGCTTTGAAGTCATTGAAGCGGTGAATGGCGCGGACGGCATCGAAAAAGCGCGCAAAGAACTGCCCGACCTCATTCTCTGCGACGTGAACATGGAAAAGGTGGACGGCTACCTGACTTTGTCTTCGTTGCGCACGGAAGCCCCCACGGCTTCCATTCCGTTCATCCTGATGACCGGCCTGGCGGACAACGCGGGCATGCGGCACGGCATGGAATTGGGCGCCGACGATTATTTGCCGAAACCGTTCACCACCGATGCGCTTTACGCCGCCGTGGACGCGCGCCTGAAAAAGGCCCAGACGGTGCGCGATGAAGCCGAGCGCAAGCTGGCCCATCTGCGGGACAACATCAGCCTGATGCTGCCGCATGAATTGCGCACGCCGCTCAACGGCATCCTTGCCTATGGCGAGATTTTTGCCGCCGATGCCGACAAACTCAAACCCGCCGAAATTGCCGAAATGGGCCACGTCGTTTACCAGTCCGGCAAGCGGCTGGAGCGGCTCATCGAAAACTTTTTGATTTACTCGCAACTGGAGGTGCTGGCCGCCGACCCGAAGAATGTCAGCGCCCTGCGCATTGGCCGGACGGAGCATCCGGCGGCGCTGATTGAGAAGCATGCCCTCGCCCAGGCTGCGTTCGCCGATCGTTCCCTGGATTTGTCATGCGAACTGGCGGACATTCCCCTGCCGATGTCCGAGGAATATCTCAGCAAGGTTGTGGATGAACTCACGCAAAACGCCTTCAAGTTTTCCGATCCCGGCTCGGCGGTTCGCCTGACGCTGTCCGAGGCGTTCAACACCATTGCCCTTTCCATCAGCGATCAGGGCCGCGGATTTTCCACCGAGCAAATCACGCGCGTTGGCGCTTACATGCAATTTGACCGCACGATGCAGGAGCAGCAGGGATTGGGACTCGGCCTGGTCATTGCCAAACGGCTCGTCGCCCTGCACGGCGGCACGCTTTCCATTGTAAGCGCACCGAACTCGGGCGCTGTCATCTCGGCCAAATTTCCCAAGTCAACATAGCCTGGTCGCGGAATAAAATTTCAAAACGGCAGTCGTCCGTAGATAAAAAAGAGTCCGCGTCCGGCCAGTTCAGCCGCCAGAAACACCAGCGCCAGACCCACGACCGGCGCGAAATCCACCTTGCCCACCCGCAGCGGCACCGCGCGCAACGGCGACAACAATGTCCGCGCTTTGGCATTCACATAACTCCAAAGCGGATGTTTGCCGAAGTAAATGTAACTGTTCAATAGATGCAGTGTCAGCAATGCGCCGATGAGGTATTTCCAAACCAGATAGCTGTTCAAGCCGATGACCAACGCCTGTTCAAAGCGATGCATCCCCGAAACGGGTTTAGGAATGATTTGCAGCCACGCCAGCAGCCAGGTGGACAGCCACCAAAACGCCGCCGTGACTGTCAGCGGCAGAAGAAGTTTCACCTTGCGCGGCCAGTGATCAATGCCGCCCAAAGGCACTCGCACCAGCCGGTGAAAGGGCAGGGGATCCGGCCCCGCCAGAATGGAAAGCAGCAGCAGCCAGAGATAAAACACGCCGAGCGTCAGGCCGAAGCTGAAAATTGAAAACCACAGCATCCGCGCAAAAAAATCGCTGCGGAACGAAAGCGTGATGACGCTCAAGTTCAAAATGCCCGTCCAGTGCGCCGCCGAACCGATCTGCCAGTAGAACACCGCCCGCAGCAGCAACAGCCCGCCCAGCGCCGCGAGCAAATGCCACCTTTGCCAGCGCCGCGGCTCGGCCCGCCGGAGCGTGCCAATCAAGGTCGCGGGTGTTCGTTTGCCAAGCGGATCCAGGCGAACCGACCGCCAGTTCAGCCAGAGCAGCAGGCCCGCCAGATTCAGAATGAAGTCAATCAGTGCCATGTGACGTGATATGTAAAACGTGATACGTGATGCCTGACGGATGCGCAATGCCGAATCACGTTTTACGTTTCACGCATCACGCTTCACATCATTTTCAAAAGCGTATCCGCCATTTCCGACGGCGTGGCGGCGACGCCGATGCCCGCGTCCTGGAACGCCGCGATTTTGGCCGCCGCCGTGCCCTTGCCGCCGCTGATGATGGCGCCGGCGTGACCCATGCGGCGGCCCGGCGGCGCTGTTGCCCCGGCGATGAACCCCGCCACCGGCTTTTTACAATTTTTCTTGACCCACCCGGCGGCTTCTTCTTCGGCGCTGCCGCCGATCTCGCCGATTATAAGGACGCCATGTGTGTCCGGGTCGGCGTTAAACAACTTGATCACATCGAGATGCGAGAGTCCGGGAACCGGGTCGCCGCCGATGCCGATGCACGTGCTTTGCCCCGCGCCGCGGCAGGTAAGCTGCCAGACGGCTTCATAAGTTAGCGTGCCGCTGCGCGAGACAACGCCAATGTGCCCTTTTTTGTGGATGTAACCGGGCGCGATGCCAATGCGGCAACCGCCGTGGGAATCCCTGCCTTCGCCGGGCGTGACGATGCCGGGACAATTCGGGCCGATGAGCCGCGTCCTGCCGTTGCCGGCCATCGCCCGCTTCACGCGAATCATGTCGCGCGCCGGGATGCCTTCGGTGATGCAAACCACCACTTCCAATCCCGCCTCCACGCCTTCCAAAATGGCGTCCGCCGCAAACGCCGCCGGCACGAAAATCGCGGAGGCCGTTGCGCCAGTCTGTTTCACCGCTTCGGCGACCGTGTCGAAAATCGGAACGCGCTTCCCGGCATGCTCAAAGACCTGGCCGCCCTTGCCGGGCGTGACACCAGCTACGATCTGCGTGCCGTAGTCAATCGAGAGCTGCGCGTGTTTCGCGCCAAAACTGCCGGTGATGCCCTGGACGAGGACTTTGGTGTCGGGTTTAACGAGTATTGCCATGTTGTGAATGAATAAAATTGTAACCGCGAATAAATTTTTCCATGAACTCCTCAAGCGCAATCAGCCGATTTGCCATGAGGTTATTTTGTTCAAGCCGTTCTTCAGGAGTCAACTGAAGGAATTCTTCAAACGGTGCAATATGCACCAGATTGAATTTAAATTTATCGCTCATGCTCACTTCGCGTTCCGTTTGTGGATGCAAATCGTGTTGCCGTCGGGATCGAAAATGAAGGCCATGCGGCAGACGGGCGTGGGAAACGGCTCCGCCCGGAACTTCACGCCGTTGGCGCGCAGTTGCGCGATGGCCGCGTCAAAATCTTCCACCTCCAGCGCCACGGTGCAGCCGTCGGGGCTGGGGTTCCAGCCGGACATGCTGCCGATGGACAACGCATAAGGCCCGAATTCATATTCCACCCATTTGCCGTCCGGCAGATCGGTGATGGTGGTGGGTTTCAAGCCCAGCGCGCCTTCGTAAAACTTGCGGGCGCGAGGCATGTCGGTGACGGAATAACAGCAAAACGCGATTTCGGTGACTTTGAGCATAATTAACTTAAGTTTCCGTGGGCGTTTCATCCCAGCGATTGCCGGGAGCGTAGCCACAAAGCCAGTTCAACGCAAAATGTCTCTCCATTGTAACTGATCTAACTTCAAACCATTCATTTCTGGTCAAGTCCCGATACGCCTTCCCTTTTGCAGGGAAATCTTCATTAATGATTTCCGGAAAGGCCCCCTCTTCTTTCAAGGCTTTGGCTGAGAAACGAACAACGTCATCAAAACTGTTAAACTGGGGAGCTTGCGGCATGATCGGAAACGGACGACCTTCTTCAATTAGTTGTCTTGTTCTGCTGCGCCAATGCCATGACTGGGCCAATGAGCGTTTCTCCTCCAATTCTTCCGGTGAGCGGAGTTTGGCTGATTCAATGAATTGCCGGGCATCCTTCTTGGGAACTTGATTTATCAGTTCAGGGTCTGTCTCTTTGTCGAAAGGCGGTAATTCAGACAGAATTCCCAGAGCCCACATCAGCGCTGCTGCGCTCTCCTTGCGCCAAGAAAAATTATTTAGGTCTTTGATCTGCAAGTCTTGAGGATAGGCATGGAGGAATTTGTCTTCGTTGGGCGACAAGTCGCTCCAGACGCCAATGTTCCTGAAGAAATCAGCAATAGACTTGGGGAGTATCTTAAATGTCTGAAAGAACTTGTCTTGCTGCTCTTTTGACCATTTGGGGTAAACATCCATCCATGTGTGCAGCCCCGGCATCGAGTGAGCATAACCAATTATCCCGCTTAAGACCGACAACCGGCGGGCGGTTTCCTTTGCGGTGGGATTGGCCATACCTATTTTCCAACCGCTTTGACCACCTTCTGCGCCGCGTCGGCCATCGAATCGCCGGTGATGAGGGTGAGGCCGGATTCGGCCAAAGTTTTCTTGCCGGCAACGACATTGTTGCCTTCCAACCGGACCACCAGCGGGAGTTTCAATCCGGTTTCCTTCACCGCCGCTACGATGCCGGTGGCGATGACGTTGCAATCCATGATGCCGCCGAAAATATTCACCAGGATGCCCTTCACATTCGGGTCCTGCAGGATGATTTTGAACGCCGCCGCAACCTGTTCCTGGCTCGCGCCGCCGCCCACGTCGAGAAAGTTCGCCGGACTGCCGCCGAAATGCTGGATGATGTCCATCGTCGCCATCGCCAGGCCCGCGCCGTTGACGAGGCAGGCGATGTTGCCGTCGAGCTTGATGTAATTCAGGTTGAACTTGCTGGCCTCGATTTCCAGCGGCGCTTCCTCGTTCAAATCGCGCATTGCCTGGATGTCCGGGTGACGGTAAAGCCCGTTGTCATCGAGCGAAATTTTCGCGTCCAGCGCCACGACGGTTTCCTTGCTGCCGGGCAGTTCGACGACGCACATCGGATTGATTTCGACGAGCGACGCGTCGCATTCCCACCATGTGTTGAAAACGCCGGTGATGAATTTGGCGGCGGCGCCGAACAAATCGCCCTTAAGGCCGAGCGCGGCGGCGATTTTGCGCGCCTGATACGGCATGATGCCGGTGGCGGGATCAATCCATTCCTTGAAAATCTTCTCCGGCGTTTTGGCCGCAACCTCCTCGATGTCCATGCCGCCCTCGGTGCTGGCCATCACGAGCGGACGGCCCACCGCGCGGTCCAGCAGCACGGCCAGATAAAATTCCTTTTTGATTTTCGCGCCGCTGGCAATGAGCAGCGTTTGGACGCGGCGGCCGTCCGGGCCGGTCTGTTTGGTGACGAGCACGTTGCCGAGCATGTTTTTGGCGTGCGACACCGCCTCATCCACCGACGCGGCGGCCTTCACGCCGCCTTGAAATACCGGTTTTGAAACGTGCCCTTGCCTCGTCCGCCGGCATGGATCTGCGATTTGACGACCACCCGCGCGCTGCCGCTGGCGGTGATTTTTTCCGCCGCGGTGCGGACTTCATCGAGCGACGTGGCGGGGATTTCCAGCGGTACCGCGACGCCGTATTTGGCGAGCAACTGTTTGGCCTGATACTCGTGGATGTTCATTTCAAAAACTAAGCAGGCGCATTAAAAACGATTGCGACCGGAAATCAAACTATTTAACACAAGGGAAGTGGTTGAGGGAGCGGTGTTTTCAGATGAGGAATGGCACGAGGGCCTTTACCCGGGTCCGGTAAGCAGGATATTCATCGGGGAAGTGCCGCAGCAGGAGCGATTCCTCCTGCTTGAGTTTGATCCAAAAGCCGATGGCCAGGATCAGAAATCCGAGCCAGCAGTGAAGCTGGCCGACCGTGGTGATCGATCCCAAAATCATCAGGAGAATGCCCGTGTAGATGGGATGCCGCACAAAGTGATATGGCCCGGCCTGGACGAGTTCGTGTCCCTGCTTGAAAGTGACCGTGGCGCTCCAGTTGCCGGCCAGGGTCCGGCGCGACCAAATCGCCACGGCCAATCCGAGCACGCAAACGACGGCCCCGATGGCTTCCACGAGGTCCGTTTGAGGGGTCAGAGCCAGGCGCAGCGGATAGGGCGGTTTCGGATACAAAAGCAGAATGCCGCCCAGCAGGATGGGGACACGGTGCGTGATGAAAGATAACCAGGATTGCCGCTCCGCCACCGGCTTGACTCCGCGCGCGCTGCCAACCCAATAAACGATGTAAATCAGCCAGCACGCGCAGATCGTAAGATTTGAAACCGTCGTCATGATGAAACCGCTTCCTGCTTATCGCATTCAGGCGGGAAGTCAAGCTGGCACGCCGCCGGTTGGAAATTTAACCACCAAGGAAAATGGAATCCCGGATTGCGGGACAATCAAGGAGTGAAGCCAAAGGTGTTTTCGGCATTCCACCTTTAGCCTTTGCCGTGTCAGCCTTTGCTGTGTTACCCTCCGCCCATGAATTCCCGATTGCCAGCCCTTTCGATTGGATTGCTTTTAATGCTCCTGCCGGCGGCAACCTTCGCCGACGTTACACCTTACCCGCCTTACCCGGGCGCTGTGCCGAGCGAGTCTTACAAGGTGACGGTGAACGGCAAGCCGGTGTTCGTGCATCATTTTCTGACCTTCGACCAGTTCAACTGGATGGACTATGCCAGCTTCTCCATGACCGGAAAGGTCCACGTCGAAATCACCTCGTTCGTCTGCGACCGGAAGCTGCTCACCTGCAATATCAGGCCGCTCGCCTACGGCATCCAGCCGAAGATCAGCGGCAATACCGTCAGCTTCGACCTGGACCAGCCGCGTTATCTGGTCATTTTCTTCAACGACGAGCCGATGTTTTACAGCACCGGGCTGATGCTGTTTGCCGAGCCGCCGGCGCGGAACACTCCCAAACTTGGCGATACGAACGTGGTCAACATCATGGACTACCACGTTGACAACACAGGCAAGACCCTCGAAACCACGAACATCAATCAGGCCATCAGCGACGTCTCCGCCCGTCCCGGTGGCGGCGTGCTCTTTTTCCCTCCCGGCGTCTATCTGACCGGCACGGTGTTCATGAAGAGCAACGTCAAGCTCTGCGTGGACGCGGGCGCTGTGATTCGGGGGTCCAGCAGGAATGCGGATTACCCCTCAGTGCCCACGCCTTCCGGTGGAAGGTCGCTCAGGGCTTTCTTCATCTTCGACCACGTCGAGAATGCCGGGCTGATGGGGCCGGGCACCATTGACATGGAAGGCTACCCGTGGTTGTGGCACGACTTCCAGCCCGACACCGCGGACGGACGAGCGCGGGACGCGGATGGAAAAGTATTGGACCCGCATGGCACCGGAATCCGGGGCTACGTGGTCAACGATTGCCGCAACATTTCCTTCGAGGACCTGTTGCTCCTCCGCTCCGCCTATTGGACCGTGTTTGTCATTGGCACCGACAATTTCTCCACCCGCAACCTCAAGATTGTCAACCGCAAGCAGCAGTACCATGACGACGATTACGACTTCAGCGCCAGCAGCCATATCCGGATTGAAGACGGGTTCGCCATGTCCATGGACGATACCTGGGCTTTTTATCGCGGCGCCGATTCCAAGACGGGCGAGCCCCGGGGCATCGAAGATTTTGTCGTGAAAGGATTTGTGAACTACACCTACACCGCCGGTCTGGCCATCGGATATGGCGGCGCCCCGGCGGTCAAGCATCTGCGATTCGAGGACGTGAACTTCATTGCCAACCACAACAAGTTCGCCGTCTGGGTTCAACTGACGCCGGCGTATTTCAGGGGGCGGGGTTATTCCTCGGGCGCCAAATTCAGCCGCAATGCGCCCATGGACGATTTCCGGTTTGTGAATTGCACGTTCGAGAACGATGGAGGGCAGGTTTATATTGACGGCGGCGAAAACCCGCTGACGAACTTTACTTTTGAGAACTGTGTTTTCCACCAGACGACCAAGCCCAGCCTGATGATGGGAACGAACGTCGCGCCGGTCCTGTTCAAGAACGTCACGATCAATGGCGCAAAAATCCGAAATGCCAAACAGTTGGAGCGGGCCGGGTTTGATCTCTCCGTGCCTGTCAAATTTGAGCGGTGAAGCCGGGAAATCGGTCCGAGACTTAGCACACTCATTTTGAGACGTCAGAACGACGAATCGCAGCCGTGTCGTTCATTAACAACGCCCGCCACCGTCTCCTTGTGTCAACGGGCCGGCAATTTCACCGGGTTCCCGTCAATGTTCAACGTGACCCAATCCTCGTCCAAACTTTCAAACTGCACGCTACTGACACCGCCGGCGGTTTGCAGGTCGAAGGAATCACCGAGAAAAAGAGTATGAGTCTTCGTTCCGGTATTGATGATCACCATTGATTTGGCGCCGTTGCGGGTGATGCCTTTGATGGTAAAGTGGCTGGCATCCACCAGCGCCGGTTTCGCCGAAACTTGGGACACCGGATTGGAGGCCGCAGCGGGTGCCGGAATGGAGGGCGTAGCGGGCGCCGGCAGGTTGGTTTTGGCAACCGTTTTAGATTCCGTTTTGACGGTCTGCATCTGGGGAGCGTGCTCCAATCGTCCGGGGCCCGCGGCATGTCTGGCGGATGGCCGCAAATCGCCCATGAGCGATCCCAAAATGAACAGGTTCACAGCAAACATGAGCGCGGAGGAAATAAAGGCGGTGAAAAGCGCGTCAACAGTAGGCGAACGGGTAACATATTTAACCCCCATCCAAAGGGCCAACCCCGAAAGTTCAATGCCGACGTGAGGAAGTGTGTCGAGAACGCTCGCGAGTGTGACCACCCCCAGCAACTTCAGAAAATGGAATTCGGAATTTTGATCGAGCTTTTGAATCTTGATCATGATCCAAACCAGTGCGAAGAGAATCACCGTCTGGGCGGGGAACTTGATGAACCAAGCCATGATATGGTGATTGTTCATTGGGTTATTCTTCCACCAGACCGTCAACATTAACAACCTTTTTCCCACCGTTCCCGGGTTTTCCACGCCGGCCAGAAACATCGCATCTCTTCGTTATTGAAGTTTGGGCTTCGCAGAGCCTGGCCCTCCGAAGCCGGTTTTGCTCCCTTTGCGCTTTTTTGCGACTGAAAATTTCGTGTGTTCCACATTTATTGCGGTTGATTTCCGTCGCCTCGCCGGGATCGAGAATTTTTAAAGACATTTTATCTGGCGCGCTGCTCCCCCGCCGGCTCATTTTCGTCAACCCTCTGGATTGTCCTTCGCGGCAAGGATGTCACAGTTTGTGATATCCTAAAAATCTCATCGCGGGTGCGCCGGCAATATTGTCTTCCCAGCAATAAAGTTGCCGTTGGCATGGACGAGGCAAGTGTGCTAACATATCACCGTTCCAATGAAAAACAGAGTCCAATCACTTTCGAAAAAAAGCCCCATCAGCGGGCTGGATCCAAATCACAAGGATCTGGTCTGGGTTCAGTGCAAGGAATACAGGTGCCTGGCATATTTGGATGAGGTTGGCAAATGGATAAACTTCTATACCGGGAAGAAATTGACGGGTTTCGTCAAAATAATCCGATGAGGGTGTAAAGACCCGTCTGGGCCACGCCCTTTTACGGGGTGATCCGCCTTCGTTTTGCTTCCACCTTTATTGAATTTCGGCGCGACATGGAGGGACGGAAGACAAGTGCCGAGTGTCGAGGAAGGCAAAACCAGTCGCAGCCTCCGACTTCGAAATGAGCATTTCCCTTGAATCGCCGGCGGGGCGCGGGCAAGTTGACCGGTCGATGATCAAACGGTTTGCCAGACCGGGAAATTTCACGCTGTTGCTGACGTTGTACCTGGCGTTCTGCCTGTTGCCGGCGCACGCCGCCTTCATCAACGGCCAAAGCTACGTGTCGCTGGCGGATTGGGCGCGTGTGAACGGCTTGAAATGTTTCTGGTTCAAACGCGGAGACGAAGTCGTGGTCACCAACCGCACGGCCCGGCTGGTTTTTGACAAGGATTCGCGCATGGTGGAGGTCAATGGGACCGATGTGGCGCTGTCCTTCCCGGTGGCGGCGGACCACGGCGCGCTGCTCGTCGCCCAAATGGATCTCAACACCGCCGTCCGGCCACTGTTGTTCCCGCCCCGGTTCACCGACGCCAAACGCATCACGACCATCTGCCTCGATCCGGGGCACGGCGGCAAGGACACGGGCAACCACACGTTCTGGCACAGTGAGAAAACGTACGCACTGGCGCTGGCGTTGGAATTGCGCGACCAGCTCCAAAAGGCCGGGTTCAATGTCGTTCTGACGCGCAACAAAGATGCCTTTGTTGAATTGCCCGACCGGCCGGCGCTGGCGAACCGGCGCGGCGCGGATTTGTTCGTGAGCCTGCATTTCAACGCGATAACGACGGGGAAAAACGAAGTCGAAGGACCGCAGACGTATTGCATCACGCCCGTGGGCGCCAGTTCCACCGACGCGCAAGGCGAGGGCGCAAATTTCGGTGCGACGGTGGCAAATCGTTTTGAAGACAAAAGTTTGCTGCTGGCGTACCAGGTCCAGAAGTCACTGGTGAGAAATCTTGGCGCGAAAGACCGCGGCGTGCGCCGGGCGCGTTACTGGGTTTTGCGCGACGCCATGATGCCGGCGATTTTGATTGAAGGCGGTTACATGACGCATCCGGTCGAAAGCAAAAAGATTTACGACGCCGCGTACCGCCGCCAGATGGCGCAGGCAATCGTAATCGGCATTCTGACCTATCAAAGATCGGTTTCGCCGCCGCCTCCGCCGGTGGCGCCGGCGGCAAATCGGCCGGCGGCGAATTCGAGCAAGGGTTCGACGGTGAAACATGCGCCGTGAAAACGAAATCACTAATTTCCAAACCCCAATGACCAAATAATGCCCAATGGCAAAAACTCAAAATCAAGCCGGCGACCAGGCATTGAACATTTGGGTTTCGACATTCCTTCGTTATTAGGGTTTAGTCATTGATCATTTTTCAAATGAGCATTGCGACCAAAACCGGTGATGACGGCACGACGGCGTTGATGTATGGCCGGCGGGTGCCGAAAACCCATCCGCGCATCGAGGCGTGTGGCGCGGTGGATGAGTTGAACGCCGCGCTCGGGCTGGCGCGCGCGTCGGCGAAACATGATTTTGTGCGCGGCCACCTGCTGGCGATCGAGAAAGACCTGGTTGTGCTGATGGGCGAGACGGGGGTGGCGGCGGAGGATTTGCCGCGTTACGTGAAGGACGGCTATTCGCTGGTCACGCCGGAAATGACAGCGAAGCTCGACGCGCTCGTTCGCGAGATAGAGGCGCAAAAAATGAACTTCAAGGGTTGGGCGACGCCCGGCGAGACGATGAATGCCGCCACGCTGGACGCCGCCCGAACAGTTTGCCGCCGGGCGGAACGGCGCGTGTGCGCGTTGAAAGAGACGGGCGAACTGCGGAACGCGGAGATTATGATTTATCTCAACCGGCTGGGTGACTTGCTGTGGCTGTTCGCGCGCTGGGTGGAGGCGCAGTCAGGTTCCGGCAAATGAACATGCGATCCGGAATGTTTGGCCCGGCAAGCTTCAAGTTTTTTGCAGCGGCGTTTTGTCAGTGCCAGTGAAATCAATGACGACGGTCACCACGACACGATGTCGGCCCAGCACAAAAGCCCAACGGGCCATTACTGCCGCGCACCTGGTTTGTTCCCCAACCGCTTATTGTGAAAGGATGTAGAACTGTTGCGGCGCGTCGGGATTAATTCCGTTGGTGAGGTTAAAATTGCCGTTGCTGTCAAAGGTGTTCGTCGCAATTGCCGTCCAGTTTGTAAACGCCAGCGCCATGTTTGTGCTCATCAACAGCTCATACGTTCCATTGGCCCAGCCGTTCGTTCCGCTGAACATCAAATTGGTTCCCGACCGGCTGAAGCCGGTGATGTGTGGCGCCGGTTTTGACACCACCTTCAGTCTCCCGTTTGTCAGCGCGCTTGTGTCCCAAACCAAACTGCTGCCCAACATCGGCAGATTGGTTGTGGTGAAGGATCCCGCATAAACTGAAGCGTTGAACAGTTTGAAGCCGTCGCCTGCTGCCAGCGTGCCTGACAGATTCGTCACATTGAGCATCCCGCCATAGGTCAATGTGCCGCCCACAGACAACACGTCGTTGGTTCCGCTGGTTTTGTCGAGTTTCATCACGTTCGTGCCACCCAGCGTTGCACTCGATGTCACGGTCAACACTCCCAAGGCCCGCCGCCGAACCGGGGGCAATCGTTGAAAGGCCGGTCACGGCCAACACACCCTTCACCGTTCCAAACCCGTTTAACGTCTGGCCGCTGGACAGCGTCAGGGTGCCATCGGAGCGACCCGAGACATCCACGGTTGCGCCCGCCGCCACGGTGATCACTGGAGTTTTATTAATCAAACCGGCGCCGCTCAATGCGAGCGTGCCCGCATTGACCGTGGTGTTGCCGGTGTAGGTGTTGGTGTCGCCCAAGGTTTGGGTGCCGGAGCCGGTTATCATAAGGTTGATGGGACCGGTGATGATGCCGGAGTTGTTGGTGGAGCCATCGCCGTAAGCATAAGTGCCGCTGCCCGAAAGCATGAGGGTGGCGGTGGTGGCGGAGTTGGTGACGGTGTTTTTCAAGGAGAGGCTGGTATTGGTCCCCGAGACTGAATCAAGCCCCGCAATTTCCTGGTTGCGACCGTTTAGATCGAACACGCCGAGATTGACGCTGGCGGACTGACCGAGGTTGACCACAGTGCCAGCGGGCAGGCGGTTGTCGCCGGTGGTCAATTGCACCGTGCCATTGTTGATGAAAGTGTTGCCGGAGAAAGTGCTCACGCCGCCGAGAGAAAGTGTTCCCGCCCCTTGTTTGACGAGGATGCCTGTCGAGGCCGGCTTGTCGGCAATGATGCCATTGTAGGTGAGCAATCCGGCGGAAGATTTTACGCTGATCGAAGTGCCCGCCGTCGAGCCAACCTGGATGCCGCGGTTGGAATTCAACGTATAAGCAACTGCGTTTTGTGAACCGTCGGCGGAGGTCAGCCGGCCACCGTCAATTACTATTGCACCAGCGGTTGCCGAACCCGGAACCGCGCCGAAACTCCCGTCGTTTTGGAATTGGACTTCCGCGCCGTTGATGTTGATCGGTCCGGTAAAAGAGTTTCCAGCGTTGGTAAGATTTATTGTTCCGCTGCCGCTGCCCCAAAAGGAGAGACCTGCTCCAGGATTGCCGGAAATGATTCCACCCAGAAGGCGAATTGCGCCGGGGGTCGAAGTGGAATTTGTGATGTTACGTGTGGCAGCGCCAAGGTTGACGGACATTCCCCAGGAATCCTGGCCTGTGCCAGCGAAAGTGAAGTCGCCGCCGATGTTGAGCAAGGTTGGCGCGAAAGCACTGCTGCCTGAAGATTGAATGGCGCCGCCATTGAGGTTGAGGGTTCCCGCGCCAAAACTATTTTTCTTGGTAACAATCATGGTCCCGGCGTTCAGCGTAAAGGGGCCCGGGTAAGCGCCGCCTTCGGAAGACATGTCCCAGGTGCCGTTACCGGCTTTGATGAAGCCGGTTCCGGCGGTGGTCGGGAAAGTTTGATTGGTCCAGGTCAAGGTCGCACCGCCGGCAACCGTGAAGGTGCTGATCGTTCCAGCGTTGGTGAATGTGCCGGCTGCGGTCACGGTGGTGTTCGCATTGACGGTGACGTTCCCAATCACGGTGGCGTTCACGTAGAGGTTGGTGGACGGGGCATTGAAAATGGCATTGTCGCCCGCCGTCCATCCCACATTAAAAGGTCCGCCGGATGATGTTCCCCAAGTCGAATCGGTCCACTTGCCAGTGGTGACACCGTCTGTTCGCCAATATTTATCCGCCGCTTTTACCCGGCCGGCCGTTACCAGAACAGTGACGGCCAACATGACCGGGGTAACCTTCGCCACACGGGCGAAACAGGTTTGAATCCAAGAGCGATTATTATTCATAAATATCAGTTTTTGGGTTTCAGGTTGGCGTTGAAACGGACAAGCGATTTGCTGAGGCTTGACGCGCGGTTCGGCGGCCATCACGGCTAACTCCATGCAAGCAATTTCAAGAATGATGTTGCGTCTGTCAAGTTAATGTCCGCGGGTAAAGCCCGTTCTCTTATTTTACCACCGAATCCGGCTTGAATCAGCAACTTCCGCGTTACGTCCACGTGACGAAACGGTTACAATCAACAAGCCGGCGTTGTGAATAACTTGGGCGTTACTCACCGCCGGGTCGCCCGCCGAAACACGGCAAAAACTTCATTGCCGATATGTTTGAATGACTTGATTTGAAGCGGCAAAGCTTTTGCCAATCGGCGGAACCCCACTCCGTCGGCAATGGTTGGCGCGTTGCATCCGCCAATAATTTGTGAACAAAAAGTGAGATGCAGTTCGTCCACCAAACCGCTGCGGAACAAGGCGTCGTTCAATTCGCTACCGCCTTCGCACAGCAATCGTTTGACGCCCCATTGCTTGCGGAGCCAGCGCAACGCGGCGCGAAAATTGATTTCACGCCGTCCGCAAATTTTAACCTCGTCGGCGACGGCTTGCAGTCGAAGCCGCTTCGCTTTTGATGCCCGGCCGGTGGTGAGGATGATGATGGGCGAGAAACGGTGATTGAAAACTTCCGCTTTGGGATTGAGCGAGCTGCTGCCGCTCACAATCACACGCAAATTATACCCCGCCAGCCCGTTTTTCAGCCGCAATCGCCGGAATCTGGCCGGACCCGGACCCAGATTGATGGCCGCCGAATCCACCGTGCGCGCCCCAGCCATGACTGCGTCTGCTGTCGCGCGCAGTTGGAGCAGGTGCTCGTGGTCGCGCGCGCCGCCGAATGACGACATTGCGCGGTTCGCCGTGGCAATTTTTCCGTCTGCCGTCATCGCCATGTTCACGAAAACGAACGGCAGCTTTGGACTTCGAACTTTGGGCTCGGGACTCATAAAATCAGCATCGCGTCGCCGTAACTGAAGAAACGGTAACGTTTGCGGATGGCTTCGGCATAGGCGGATAAAACCATCTCGCGTCCGCGCGTTTTACCCGGCGCGGCAAACGCGCTGACGAGCATCAGCAGCGTGGAGCAGGGGAGATGGAAGTTCGTCAGCAACGCGTCCACGATTTGAAACTGGAATGGCGGATAAATAAAAATGTGCGTTTTACCCTTGCAAACATTAAGTTTTCCGTTGTTTTGCGCGGCGATGCTCTCCAGCACGCGCACCGTGGTCGTGCCCACGGCGATGACGCGGCGGCCGGAGCTTTTGGCTTCGATCACCGATCGAACGGTCTCCGCGTCAAGTTCAAATCGTTCCCCGTGCATTTTGTGCGCGGCCAGCGTTTCGGTTTTCACCGGCGCAAACGTGCCCGGTCCGACATGCAGCGTGACAAAACAGATTTTCACGCCGCGCATGCGAATTTCATCCAGCAATGGCTGTGTGAAATGCAAACCGGCGGTTGGCGCCGCGACCGAACCGTCGGTGCGGGCAAAAACAGTTTGATAGCGCTCCTTGTCTTCGGCCATTTCGCCCGGCTGGGCGCGCAAAATGTAGGGCGGCAACGGGACTTCGCCGAGCCAGTCCAATTCGCGGCGGATGTCCGGCGTGCCGGAAAATCGCAGTCGCCGATGGCCTTCATCGTTTACTTCCACGACCGTGGCGCCAATCCGGGCGGTTGGGCGATTGCCCTGAAAAACGATTTGCGTTCCGACGCGGGCGCTTTTGCCGGGGCGCAGCATCACCCACCAATCGTTCGTCGCGTTTTCTTCAACCAGCAGGATTTCAAACTTGCCGCCGGTCCGGGCATTCGCGCCGCGCAGCCGGGCGGGAATCACGCGCGATTGGTTGAGAACGAGCACGTCGCCCGCCTGAAAAACCCCCGGCAAATCCCGGAATTTGCAATGTTCAACGTTTCCACTGGTGCGATGCAAAACCAGGAGCCGCGATTGATCACGCTGCGGCGCGGGATGTTGCGCGATCAGGCCGGGTGGCAGATCAAAGTTGAAATCGGCGGTTCGCACGCGGTAAGTTTCAAGTGTCAGGTTTCAAGTTTCAAGTCGTCACGCATAAGATTTTTATTCAAAGCTTTTAACCCCGCTTTTTGGGGTTGTGAATAACCCCGGAATAACCCCTAAAAATAATCAAAAATTTGTGTTGACGAAGTGGGGTAAAGTGGTTAAAAGTGGGGCGTTGTGGAGAAAAGTGTGGTTTTTGGTTAATGTGGTGGATAAATGAGTGTCAACGTCAACAAAGAGCCGACCTATTACAATTCGCTCTATCAGCATGGAGTGGATAAGAAACGGCGCGTCCAAATCCCGGCCAAGTGGCGGCCTGACCAGCCGGGCACGGAACTCACGTTGATGCTTTGGCCCAAGGCAAAGGAAGGTCCGTGCTTGCGCGTTTTGCCGCCGGCGGAGATGGCGAAGATGGTGAAAGCCATTGACGCGATGTCCAACGGCGACCCGAACAAAGTGGTATTGAAACGTTTCATCGGCAGCGAGTCGGTGCAGGTGAGCGTGGACAAGGCGGGACGGATTTGCCTGCCGGAAGGAATGGCGCGCGCGGCGGGCATCAAGGACGAGGCCATGCTGGTCGGGTTGCTGGACCGCTTTGAGATTTGGAATCCGCAGAGTTACGAAAAGGTCAAAGCTTCGACCGCCGTGCTGGCGCACGAAGCCTTCAAACTAGTGGAGTAATTATGAACCTTGGAAAATTATTGATTGCCGGAAGAAGCATCAAAAGCGGATGCGATGAAATTTCGTACCGCGTCAACAAACACGTTTATCTGCCCAAATTCGGTTTGGCGCAAAATCCATTCAAGTCTCCGCCCGCGACGGCACCAGCCAAACCGGCAGCGGAAACCAGCGCCGCGCCAATCCCCAAAGTCGTTACGCCTATTGAGGCCAAAACCCAAAAAAAGCCGGCCGTAGCGCCAAAGCCGGTGCGTGCGACAACTTGGGCGGGCAAATTAAATCCGATTTCGATGTGGCGCGGTCCGGCACCGACGGCGCAAAGCGCGCGGACCCCGATGCAGTCCGAACTTTCGCTGGACAACGTGAAAGTCGTGCATAACGACCTCAGCGATGCCGACGTGGAGGTGGTGCCGATCAAATCGCGCACGGCGGTCGAACCGGCCGTGCCGGTTTTGCCGCCACCGACCAAGCCCTGGGAGTTCCTGGCCGAGCGGATGTTTCACCCAACCGTGGATTAACCAACGGAAAAACGATGCGCAGTGCCGGATTTCGTTCACAAAACAGTGATGGCGGCGGAGGTGCTGGGCGCGCTAAAGCCGAACCCGGGAGGACGGTACGCCGACGGGACGCTCGGTGGGGCTGGGCACGCGGCGGGAATCCTGGCCGCGAGTTCGCCGACCGGATGGCTGTTTGGGTGCGATCGCGATGGCACCGCGATTGAAGCCGCGAAAAAACGGCTGGCGGAAAAATTTGCCGGACGTTTTGAGATCCGGCGGGGAAATTTTGCGGAAATGGCCGGATGGATTCCGGCAGCAAGTTGTGACGGTGTGCTGCTGGACCTGGGCGTGAGTTCGCCGCAACTGGATTCGCCGGAACGCGGGTTCAGTTTCCAGCAGGACGGCCCGCTGGACATGCGGATGGACACGCGGCAGACGCTGACGGCGGCGGAGCTGGTGAATGGCGCCGGTGCGGAAGAACTGGCGAAAATATTTTGGGAATTGGGCGACGAACGCGAGTCGCGGCGGTTTGCGAAGGCGATTGTGCATGACCGCGAACAGCGAAGGTTTGAAACGACGCGGCAGTTGGCGGAATTGATCGAGCGGCTCAGTCCGCGCCGCGGGAGAAAGGCGCATCCGGCGACCAGGGTTTTTCAGGCGCTGCGGATCGCGGTGAACGACGAAATGGGTTCTTTGAAACGCGGGCTGGAAGCGGCGCTGAAAATTTTGAAGCCCGGGGGCCGGCTGGCGGTCATCACGTTTCATTCGCTGGAGGACCGGGTGGTGAAGGATTTCGGGCGCGCGCGGGCGCGGGATTATGCGTTCACCGGAGGACTGGACGTTCCGGAGTTGCGCGAGCCGCGCACGCCCGAACTGAAATTGATAACGCGCAAGCCGGTCAAGCCCGGCGAGAATGAGTTGAACGAAAATCCGCGCAGCCGCAGCGCGCAATTGCGGGTGCTGGAGAAAATTTAATGGCCAAGAATCGAAAAAATCAGTCGGCGGCGATCCGGTTTGGGCCGGCGCTGAAGGCGTTGTTTTTGTGCCTGCTCATCGCCGGTTCGGCGGTGGGTTACGTCTGGCAAAAGAGCCAGATTTACCAGCTCGGCCAGCAGATCCGGCAGCGCGAAGTTCGTCTGGCGCGATTGCAAAATGATGACCGAAAACTCAGCGACCAGCTCTCAATTTTGCGGTCGCCGACGATGCTGGATCGCCGCGCCCGCGAACTGAATCTCGGCCTGGCGCCGGCGCAACCAATGCAGGTAATGCGGCTGGCGGAACCGGTGTTCGCGCCGCCGGAAAATAAAAATTTAACGCGCCAGTTTGCGGAAAAGCCGGCTGGCGCAATGACCCCTTAAACATGAAAATTTTGGCCGCCGCCCGTGACGCCGTTGGTTGAGGAACCGATCGCCGCGGGCGGCTGGCCGTTTTTGCGATGACCAAACGTCTGCAATTGAAACGGGTGCTGACCCTGCTGGGCCTGCTGGGCCTGGCGTTCGCCGGGCTGGGCTACCGGCTCGTGGATTTGCAGGTGCTGCGTCACGACGAACTGGCTGGCAAGGCGCAGCTCAACACCCAGCGCGAATTCTGGCAGGCGCCGCGCCGTGGTGACATACTCGACGTGCGCGGCAACCTGCTCGCCACGAGCATTTTTGTAAAAACGGTTTGCGCCGACCCGGTCTTAATTGGAAACCAGCAGGCCGTGGTCGCCCACGCGCTTGCGCCGCTGCTGCAAATGAGCGAAAGCGATTTATCCCAGCGCCTGCTTCCGCGCCTGATCAAAAATCAAAAGGGGGAAATGGTCACGAACCGTTACGTGGTGCTGCAACACAAGGTGGCGGACGAAACCTGGCAGAAAATCCAGATGACGATGACCAACCTTTCATTTGGCGTGGACGAGAAAAAATTGTCCCGGGCCGGCCGCGCGTTTTTCCATGATTTGCGGCAGAGCGCGATTTTTGCCGATGCGGTGGACGATCAATTGCGCATTTATCCGAACGGTTCGCTGGCGGCGCACGTGCTCGGTTTCGTGGGAACGGAGAATGGCAGCAACCATGTTTCGCAAACCGTCGGGCGGGACGGCGTGGAACTGGTTTTGAATCCGGCGTTGAGCGGCGCGGCGGGCTGGCGCGTGACGCAAACGGACCGGCAGAAGCACGAACTGGTCGCATTGCGCGATGAGGATGTGCAGGCGCGCGACGGCTTGAACGTGGTTCTCACCCTGGATGCGGCGATCCAGCACATCGTGGAAACATCGCTGGCCGACGCGCTGCAAAAACACACGCCCGTCAGCATTACCGCCGTTGTCATGCGCCCGCGCACGGGCGAGATTCTGGCGATGGCGACGCTGCCGAATTTTGATCCGAATAATCCCGGCGCTTCGTCCGCCGACGCGCGTCGCAATCGTGTTGTCAGTGATGTGATGGAGCCTGGCTCGACGTTCAAGATCGTCGTCGTCTCCGGGGCGTTGAATGAAGGTGTCGTGCGCTGGACGGACTCGTTTGATTGCGAGCAGGGGCATTTCGCCTTCGCGGGCCGGGTCTTGCACGACCACGAACCGTTTGGAATTCTTTCCACCGAAGGCATCATCACAAAATCGTCGAACATCGGCGCGGCGAAGATTGGCATCCGGCTGGGCGAGGACCGGCTTTACGATTACGCGCGCGAATTTGGTTTTGGCCAGCGCACGGGCATTTCGCTTCCGGGCGAAGCCAGGGGACTTTTGTATCCGGTGAAGGACTGGACCAAGGTTTCCATCGCGCAAATTCCGATGGGACAAGGAGTCGCGGTGACGCGGTTGCAAATGATCATGGCCATGAACGCGCTGGCCAACGATGGCTGGCTCATGCGGCCGATGCTGGTGAACCGCCTCGAAGACCGCAATGGGAACGTGGTGCAGCAATACTCGCCGCAGCGCGTGCGGCAGGTGGTCAGCGACTCCACGGATAAATTAATGGTCGAGGCGCTCAAAACCGTCGTGTCGCCGGACGGCACTGCGCCCGGCGCGGCGATGAAGGATTACACCGGGGCGGGCAAGACCGGCACGGCGCAAAAAGTCGAGAATGGCGTTTACGCCGAACATAAATTTTATGCTTCGTTCGTCGGATTTTTTCCCGCCGACAACCCGGAGCTTTGCATTTCGGTCGTGATGGATGAGCCGAAAGAAGGATATTACGGCGGCCAGGTTTGCGGGCCGGTTTTCAAGGACATTGCCGAGCGCTGCGCCAGTTATTTGAACATTCCGGCGGACAAAAATTTGCAACCGCCGGCAGGGTCACAGCCGCTCGTGGCGGCCGGCGCCTCCCGGACACCGGCGGGCACGCGGGGTCCGTGAACCAACGGGGAGCCATTGGCAGTGGAAACACGTTCTTTGAAATTTGTCGCTGAAGCCTGCGCGGCGGAAATCCGGCGCGGAACGGGCGGGACACCGGTCGCCAGCGTCTGCACCGATTCGCGGCAGGCAAAGGCGGGGGACCTGTTCTTCGCCATCAAGGGTGAGCGCTTTGACGGCCATGACTTTTTGAACGAAGTCGCGGCCAGAGGCGTGGCCGCCGTGGTCGTGGAACAAAAAAAAGTTCCCGCGACGCCGCCGGACTGCGCAGTGTTGGTGGTTAAGGATACGCGTGCAGCGCTTGGTCAGTTGGCGGCGGTGTATCGGAAAGAATTTGATTTGCCGGTTATCGCCGTGGGCGGCTCCAACGGCAAGACGACGACCAAGGAATTGATCGCCTCGACATTACAAAAAAAGCTGGCAACGGTCTGGAGCGAGGCGAATTTCAACAATGACATCGGCGTGCCGCTGACGTTGTTGCGCCTGGAAAAATCGCACCAGGCCGCGGTGCTCGAAGCCGGCACGAATCATCCGGGCGAACTCGCGCCGCTGGTAAGAATGATTCAGCCGAAATACGGCGTGCTGACGAACGTCGGCCGCGAACATCTGGAATTTTTTGGCGATGTGGCGGGCGTGGCGCGGGAAGAAGGCTGGCTGGCGGAATTGCTGCCGGCGGACGGAAAGCTCTTTGTCAATGGGGACAACGAATGGACGGAACAAATTGTCCGGCGCACGCACGCGACGATCGTGCGGGTGGGACTCGGTGAAAAAAACGACTGGCGGGCGCGTTCGATTCGCCTGGACAAGAACGGCGTGACCTTCCGCGTGGAGGCGCCGAAGGCCGAATTCAGCGGCGAGTATCGGATCAATTTGCTGGGCCGGCATCAGGTGACGAACGCTTTGTTTGCGGTTGCGGTCAGTGAGGAACTAGGCTTGGGCCGTCCCGCGGCGCGGGACGGCCTGGCCGAATGCCAGCCGCCGAAGATGCGCTTGCAGTTTTGGGAAGCGGGCGGCGTGCGCGTGCTCGACGACGCCTACAACGCGAACGCGGATTCGGCGCTCGCCGCGCTGGAAACGCTTTGCGACCTGCCGTTGCAGGGCCGGCGCGTGGCGGTGCTCGGCGACATGAACGAGCTGGGCGCGCACAGCGAGGCGGCGCACGCGGAGGTCGGACGCCGCGCGGCGGAACTCGGCATCGGGCAGTTGTTTGCCATCGGCAAAATGGCATCGGTGACGGCGCGCGCGGCGCGCGAAGCGGGATTGAACCGGGTGATTGAATTTGCGGACGTGGAAGCGGCGATGACGGCGGTGAAAAATTTTTTGAAGGCGGGCGATGTGGTTTTGTTGAAGGCGTCGCGGGCAGCGCGTCTGGAACGCATTGCCGGGATGCTAAAGTCGGAAAAGTCGTGAACTGGAAACATGCTTTATTATTTGAGCCAACTGTTGCTCGATTGGTCGAAGGGGACGCCCTGGGCGGGCCACCTTTCGGCGTTGCGGCTGTTTCGTTACATCACGGTGCGGAGCGCGGGCGCGGCCGTTACGGCGTTGGTGTTGAGCTGGTGGCTCGGCCCGAAAATCATCCTCTGGCTGAAGCAGTTGAAATTCGGCCAGGACTACACGGACAAGGCCGAGGAGGCCGGCGGTCTGGCCGCGCGGGTTTTGAGCAAAAAAGGAACGCCGACGATGGGCGGCATTTTGATTGTGGCGGTGCTGTTTTTTTCGACCGTGCTTTGGACGCAATTGGACAACAAGCTGGTGCTGCTGACGCTGCTCTCGGTGCTGGTGCTGTCGGGGCTGGGATTTTACGACGATTACGCGAAAATCATCCAGCAAACCGGCGGGGGCACTCCGCCGCGCGTGAAATTGTGGATCGCAATTCTTCGCTGGCGGCCTTTATCGGCTTCTATTTGTGGATGACGCCTTCGACGGGCAAACTGGTTTCGGAGGTCATGGTTCCGTTTTGCAAACATCCGGTGGCGACGAACGCGGGCTTGATCGGATTGGCGGTGGTGGTGCTGGCGATTGTCGGCAGCTCGAACGCGGTGAACTTGACGGACGGCCTCGACGGGCTGGCGATTGGCTGCACGCTGATCGTGGGCTTTGTGTTTCTCGTGTTCACCTATGTGGCGGGCAACATCAAGGCGGCAGGCTATTTGCAGATTCCGTATGTGCCTGGCGCGGGCGAATTGACGGTGTTTTGCGCGGCGCTGATTGGCGCGGGTCTGGGTTTTTTGTGGTTCAACTGTCATCCGGCGCAGGTGTTCATGGGCGACACCGGGTCGCTGGCGCTGGGCGGCGCGTTCGGCATCATCGCGGTGCTGATTCATCAGCCGTTCGTGCTGGTGATTGCCGGCGGCGTGTTTGTGATGGAAGCCGTTTCGGTGATCCTGCAGACCGGCTGGTTTCGCTTCACGCGAAAGTTTTATGGCGCCGGCCGGCGGATTTTTTTGATGGCGCCGCTGCATCATCATTTCGAGAAAAAGGGCTGGTACGAATCGCAGGTGGTGATGCGATTTTACATTTTGTGCGTGTTGTTTGCGGTCGTCGCCCTGGCGACGCTGAAACTGAGGTGAAAATGACTCTGACATTAAACAAAAATGCGGTTTTGACCGGTCGCTTTGCTTCTTGCACCGGCGGCCTTTGGCTGTTAATAACTTTGCCGGAAGCGGCCAGACGCGCAATGGCCGGCGGAGTGTTCGTTTCACCAGCCGGTTCGGAATTTTGCGATGACTTCAGCCCGACGCCAATGAACAAAATGAATTTAGTCCGCCGCGGAATTTGCCGAGGGATAATTTCGCTGCAAAAAAATCAACCCACCTCGAAGAAAGGACGCAACCAGCGCCAAATCAATGAATAATCCGAACCCATTCGTACCCAAAGGCTCCCTGTTGGAGCAACAAAGCAAACGCCGTTCACGCATGAAACTCGCCGTTCTCTGCGTGCTCGTGGTCGGTGTCGTCGGCCTCACCGCCATGCTCATTCAGGGCTGCAAACGCGAACAAGTCGAGCCAACCCCTCCGCCGCCTGACACGAACACGGTGGCCGCCGTGGACACGAATCCTCCGCCGGTTGAAGCGTCCAATCCACCGGTGGCGGTCCCGCCGGTCGTGGCGCCGGCGCCGGCGCCTCAAGCCGCCGCGACGGAATACGTTGTGGTCAAGGGCGATTCGTTCGCGAAAATCGCCAAAAAAACTGGCGTAACCGTCAAGGCAATTCAGGCCGCGAACCCGGGCGTTGAACCGACCAAATTGAAAGTCGGACAAAAACTTTCGATTCCGGCGTCATCCGGCAGCGCGGCTGCGTCGGCGTCGGCGGGTGCCCAGGCTTCAACTGGTTCAAGCGCGGGCGAAGAAACTTACACGGTGAAATCCGGCGATACGCTGACCAAGATTGCGAAGGCGCACGGCACCACCGTGAAGGCGATTAGAGCCGAAAACAATCTAAACACGGACCACATCAAAGTCGGGCAGAAGCTGAAGATTCCGGCGAAAGCCGAAACTGCGGCTGCGGCTCCGGCACCCGCGCCGGCTCCAGTCGAGCCCGCGCCCGCGGCTGCGCCTGCGCCGGCACCGAGCACGACGCCTGCGCCCGCTGGCACGCCTGCCGGCCACTAACCGCCGGATGGATTGCGGCTGGTCCCGCGTTGCGGGATTTTGAGATGTTGAAATGAAAGTCGCCGTCACAACTTTGGCGTTTTGTGTCGCCGCCCTGCTGGCGCTGGGGCTGGTGATGCTTTACAGCTCAAGTGTGACGCAGGTCGGCGCGCATTACCTGATGATGCAACTCGTCTGGTGCGCGCTCGGCTTCGCCCTCTGTGTGGCGGCGACCACCCTCGATTATCAATGGCTCAAAAAGTTTGCCTGGCCGGTTTTCCTCCTTGCGCTGTTTTTGCTCCTGCTGGTGCTCGTTCCGCACATCGGCAGAAAGATCAATGGCGCGCGCCGCTGGTTCGATTTCCACGGTGTGCGCTTTCAACCGTCCGAATTCGGGAAAATCGCGCTCATCGTCATGCTCGCGTGGTATGGCGACCGCTATCAGCGGCAGATGCAGACCTGGAAACGCGGCATCATTTTCCCCGGCGCGCTCATCGCGCTGACGCTCGGTTTGATCTTCGTTGAACCGGATCGCGGCACCACCATCCTGCTCGCAGCCGTCAGCGGCACGATGCTGCTCATCGCCGGGGTCCAATGGAAATATATTATTCCGCCCGTCTTGCTCGCTGGCGCCGGGCTGGCGGCTTCCCTGTTGCACGACCCGATGCGCTTGAAACGCATTTTTAGCTGGTGGGATTTGGAGCAGCACAAAGAGGGCGTCGGCTATCAGGCGTATCAGGCCATGATTGCGCTGGGCTCCGGCGGCTGGTCCGGACTCGGTCTCGGCAACGGAAGGCAAAAGCTCGGCTTCGTTCCGGAGGACCACACCGATTTTATTTTTTCCATCATTGGCGAGGAACTCGGGTTGATCGCGACGCTGCTCGTCGTGCTTGCGTTCGTCGTCATTGCCGTATGCGGCATTTACATCGCGCTTCGGGCGCGCGACCCGTTTGGCAGTCTGCTGGCGGTGGGCATCACGTTCCTGATCAGCCTCCAGGCGGCCATCAACATCGGCGTCGTCACCAGCGCGCTGCCGAACAAAGGCCTGCCGCTGCCGTTCATCAGCTACGGCGGATCGAACCTGCTGGCCATGTTCACCTGCGTTGGCTTGTTGTTCAGCGTCGCCCGCCATGCGCCCGCGCGGGAAAAGGTGGCGCGGAAACCGGCTGCGGTCATTGACGAAAATCCCTTCGCCACCAAGGCCACATGAGTTCGCCCGGAGCCAACACGCCCTTCGTCGCCATCGCTTGCGGCGGAACGGGCGGGCATCTGTTTCCGGGGCTGGCGGTGGCGGAACAACTGCAAAAACGCGGCTGCGCCGTGGGCCTGCTCATTTCGCCCAAGGATGTGGACCAGGAAGCCGTGAAATCCGCGTGCGGCATGGAAATTTTCACATTGCCGGCGGTCGGACTGCAAAATCGGAATTATTTCTCATTCGCCGGCAGTTTTGTGAAATCGCTGTTCGCCACGAAGAAAATCTTTCGCCAGCGCCGGCCCGCCGCCGTGCTCGCCATGGGCGGATTTACCAGCGCGCCGCCGGTCTGGGTCGGAAAGGATTTCGGCGTGAAAACTTTTTTGCACGAATCCAACACCATTCCGGGCCGAGCCAACCGTTTGCTCGCGCGGTTTGTGGATGAGGCGTTCGTCGGTTTTCCGTCGGCGGCAGCGCGTCTGCGCGCCCGCAAAGTGACCGCGACCGGTACTCCGGTCCGATCGCAATTTCGGTGGGGCGAGCCTCCTGACGAGCCGGGCCGGGATGGTCAAACCTCGGCAAAGACGGCTCGCGAGGACGCTCGCCCCACCAAAGCCGCAGTCTATCGCGCCCTGTTCCGGCTTGATCCAAGTCGTCCGACCATTCTGGTGATGGGCGGCAGCCAGGGCGCCAGCGGCATCAACGACCTGGTTTTGTCCGCGCTGCCGTCGCTCGGCGACCGCGCCTCAGCCTGGCAATGGCTGCATCTCACCGGCCCAAGCGACGCGGAAAAAGTAAAACAAGCCTACGACGCGCGTGGTCTCAAGTCCGTGGTCAAACCGTTCCTTGCCGATATGGAATTGGCGCTGGGGGCGGCAACGGCCGCTGTGAGCCGGGCGGGCGCCTCGTCGCTCGCGGAAATCGCCGCCATGCGCCTGCCGTCGCTGCTCGTTCCCTATCCCGCCGCCGCGGACAATCATCAGTTTTTCAACGCCCAGGCTTTTGAAGCGACCGGCGCGGCGCGGTTGCTCGAACAAAAAAACGCGGCCCCGGAGAAAGTTGCCGCCTTGCTGCGTGAACTGGTTGAAGACGCGGCCGCCCGCGCAAAAATTCAAACCGCGCTGGCACGATGGCACGCGCCAAAGGCGGCGGAGCAAATCGCGGACATCATTCTGAACGCATGTTGGAGTTCAAGCTTTAGCTTGCCGGCGGAAGACAGGCTAAAGCCTGAACTCCAACAAACCCGCGGGCAAAGCTGCCCGCGCTCCGATGCGGTTGAACGACAAAAGTTTTCCGCCGCATGAGCGCCGTTTTGGAACGACCAATGAAAGCAGAAGCAAACATTGCCGACGAACTCGCCAAACGCGTTTCGCGCGAGACGGTGATTCGCCGCAATGAATCGCTGGCCAAGCACACGACGTTGCGCGTTGGCGGTCCGGCGGACGTGTATGTCGAACTGGCGTCGGAAGAAGATTTGGCGGGCGTTCTGATGTTTTGCAACGAGCGCGAACCTGCCGTTTTTCGTGATTGGCCGCGGCTCGAATCTGCTCGTGCGCGACGGCGGTTTTCGCGGCGTGGTGATTTGCCTGGCGCACGCAAGTTTCAGCCGCATTGAAATTGACGGCGAGCGATTGCGCTGTGGCGCGGGGGCAAAATTGAAAGCTGTCGCGGTTGAGGCGAAGCGAAACGGCTTAAGCGGCATGGAATTTCTCGATGGCATTCCCGGCAGCGTCGGCGGCGCATTGCGCATGAACGCGGGCGCGATGGGCGGCGCGACCTTCGATGCCGTCGAGTCGGTGCGCCTGATGGATTTTGCCGGCTACGTGCGCGAACTTGCGCCCAAGGAAATGGCGGTGAAATATCGCGGTTGCGGCGTCTTGAAAACGAACATTGCGCTGGGAGTTGTGTTCAAATGCCTGGCCCGCGCCGCGCGGGGAGATCGAGCGGCGCATGAAGGCGTTCAACGAGAAGCGCTGGGAATCGCAGCCCGCCGCGCCGAGCGCCGGCTGCACGTTCAAAAATCCGCCGGCGATTCCGGCGGGCAAATTGATTGACGAACTGGGATTGAAGGGCACGCGCGTTGGCGGGGCGGTGGTTTCCGCCGAGCACGGCAATTTCATCGTGAACGACGGCAAGGCAACGGCGCGCGACGTTCTGGAATTAATCGCGATTCTCCAGGCGCGGGTTAAGGAAGCGCGCGGCATCGAATTGCAGACGGAAGTGGAAATCATCGGCGAGGATTGAGCGCGATTTTGTTGACATCCAAAATGGTTGCGTTATGGTTGCGGCATGATAACGATCACCATCAAGGGCATATCGAAGGAAGCGCACCGCGAATTGAAACGGCGCGCGGTGACGCACGGGCGCAGTTTGAACACCGAGGCGATTGCCGTGCTGGAATCCAGCGTCCGCAGCACGCCGGCTGATTCCGGCGCGGTCATCCAGCGGGCGCGGGAGTTCCGCAACTCCCTGAAGTTCCGGGTGACGGCGGCGGACTTGAAGCGGTTCAAGGAAGAGGGCCGTGCGTGATTGTCGCGGACAACAGCGTGCTGGTGTGTTTCTGGCTGCCGGGCGCATTCGCGGAATGGGCGGAGGCGGCCAAGGCGCGGGACGGCGTTTGGGCGGCTCCGGTTCTGTGGCGGGCGGAATTCAGGAACGTGCTGGCGGGATATTTGCGGAAAAAGCTTTTGACCGAGGCGGAGGCCAACGCCGCTTATTTGAATGTGCAGAAGGACCTGGGCGCGCATGAATTCACCGTGCCAACGGAGCGGATTCTCAAGCTGGTCCTGGCCTCGGACTGCACCGCCTATGACTGCGAATATGTGGCGCTGGCGCAGGATTTGAAAGTGCCGCTGGTGACGACGGACAAGCAAGTTTTACGCGCATTTCCGAAAACGGCGGTGGCGCTGGAAAAATTCGCGAAGAAACAGAAGTGAGCAAAAAATTGAACATCACCGTGATGCTGGGCGGGCTAAGCGCCGAGCGTGAAGTGTCGCTGCGCTCCGGCGCGGCGGTGGCCAAGGCGCTGCGGTCGCTCGGCCACGACGTGACGGAAGTTGATCCGAAAGACAGCCAATTCGATTTGCCGCCCAAGACCGATGTGGTTTTTCTCGCGCTGCACGGGACTTATGGCGAGGACGGCACGGTGCAGCGGCGGTTGGACGAACTGGGCGCGCTTTACACCGGTTGTGACGCTGAAGGGAGTCGCATCGCGTTTGACAAGGTGCTGACAAAAAACCGGTGCATTGAAGCCAAAGTTCCGATAGCGAAATTCCTGGTTGTGAATTCGGAAAAGGCTCCGCTGCCGAAAGGCTGGCCGCCGCCATTGGTGGTGAAACCGGTGCGACAGGGTTCGAGCGTCGGTTTGCAATTCGTCGAGCGGGTTGAGGACTGGCCAACGGCGCTGGCGGAGGCCCTGAAATTCGATTCGGAAGTCATGGTTGAGGAGAAAATTGCGGGCCGCGAAACCACCGTCGGCATTCTGGGCGGCGAGCCGCTGCCAATTGTGGAAGTCCGGCCCAAAACCGGCAGTTACGATTACCAAAACAAATACACGGCCGGCCGCACGGAATATTTTTGTCCGGCGGAATTTGATGCCGCGACGACAAAACGGATTCAAACGGCGGCGCTTGGCGCCTTTTACGCAATTGGCGGGCGCGATTATGCGCGGGTGGACATGATGGTGCGGGCTGGCGGCGAACCGGTGGTGCTGGAAGTGAACACGCTGCCGGGCATGACGGAGACGAGTCTGTTGCCGAAGGCGGCGGCGGCGGCGGGGTTGAATTATGCGCAGCTTTGCCAGCGGATGGTGGAGCTGGCGTTGAAACGGAAACTGGTGACGGTGTAGCCGCGTTCGTGAGAACGCGGTTGGTTGGATGAATTTATCCGCGATTTCACAAGCGCGGCTACGGAAAATGGTTATGTGGTTTAGGCGCGAACATAAAAACCGGCGGTTGCATCGCGGGCACGTCCTGGACGTGAAGCTGCGTTCCGATCAGGTGCGTGCGACGCGCACGCGGCTGGCGGCGCTGTCGGTGGGCATCCTGTTCGGCACGGTGTTCGGGCTTTATCTGCTCTGGCGCACGGGCGAGTGGGCGCTGGACAAATTCGTCTATGAAAACTCCGAGTTTGCGATCCAGCACGTTGAGGTGAAAACCGACGGCGTGATTGCGTTGGAGCAACTGCGCCGGTGGTCGCGGGTGAAGCTCGGTGACAATTTAATTGCGCTCGATTTGGCGGCGGTGAAGCGGAATTTGGAGTTGGTTTCGACAATCGGTGCCGTCTCCGTCGAGCGCGTCCTGCCGCGCACGCTGAAAATCAACGTGACGGAGCGCGATCCGGTGGCGCAGGTGAACATCCCGCGCGCCGATGCGTCCGGCGGTATCGCGGTGGCGGTGTTTCAGCTCGACGCGGATGGCTATGTGATGCAGCCGCTGGACCCGCGTTTGTGCGTGGTACCGCTGGCGCAGGTGGGCGGCCAGTTGCCGGTGATTGCGGGGCTGAATGTGTATCAATTGCAGCCGGGTCATCGCGTCGAATCGCCGCAGGTGCAGGCGGCACTGGCATTGATCAGCGCGTTTGACCATTCGCCGATGGCCGGGCTGGTGGATTTGCGGCGCATTGACGTGTCCCTGCCGGGAGTCGTGGTTGCGACGACCGGGCAGGGGAGCGAAATAACTTTTGGTTTGAACAATTTGGAGCAACAATTGCGGCGTTGGCGCGAAATTTACGATTTGGGACAACGCATGAACCAGGCAGTGGCGTCGCTCAATCTGGCGGTTTCCAACAATGTTCCAGTTCACTGGATGGAAGCCGTCGCCGCCCCGTCCGCATCTCCCAAGGCAGTCAACCCCGCACACCCCCGGAGGAAAAATGTTTGATGATTCATCCCTCATCGTTGGTTTGGAAATCGGCACGTCCAAAGTCTGCGCCGTCGTCGGCGAGCGCAACGCTGATGGTTCGCTGAACATCATCGGTCTCGGCCAGGCGCGCTCGCGCGGCGTGCGCAAGGGTGAGATCGTGGACACGACGCAGGCTGAGGAGGACGTGCGCAACGCCATCGTCGAGGCCGAACAGATGGCTGACGTGGAAATCCGGAATGTTTACCTCGGCGTCACCGGCGCGCACATTCGCGGTTTCAACAATCGCGGCGTGCATCCGGTGGTTTCCGCCGACCGCGAAATTTCCGAAGACGACGTGCAGGACGTGGTCAAAAACGCGAAGGCCATCAATTTGCCCGCGGAAAACAACGTTATTCACGCCATCCGCCAGCATTTTTTCATTGATGGCCAGGACGGCGTCACGGATCCCGTGGGGATGCTTGGTGCGCGGCTGGAAGTGGACATGCACGTTGTTCACGGCCACACGAACCGGCTACAGAACGCCATTCGCCTGGTCAAAGGTTTGCAGTTGGAAGTGGACGAAATTGTTTTCAACGGCCTCGCGTCGTCACTGGCGCTGCTGTCCAACGATCAGAAGGAACTAGGCGCGCTGGTCATGGACATCGGTGGCGGCACGACCGATTACGTTGTCTATGCCAACGGCGTCATCCGGCACACGGGCGTTCTGACGATTGGCGGAGACCATGTTTCCAACGACTTGGCTTACGGCCTGAAAGTGCCCTTGAGCCGCGCCGAGAAACTCAAGCGCGAATATGGCTCGGCGCTGGTGGACGAGGAAATCAAAGGCCAGACCATTACCATTACGAACGAACTCGGCCTGCCGTTGAAAACGGTCAATGTTGAACATTTACGCCGCATCATGTCGCTGCGGCTCGAGGAGATTTTTCAACTGGTCGCCCAAGATCTGGAGCAGGCCGGACTGACCGATTATCTGCGTGCCGGAGTATTTCTTTGCGGCGGTTGTGCGCGGGTTCCGCAGATCGCGCCGCTTGCCGAGAAGGTGATGCAAATGCCGGTGTCGCTCGGCCAGACCAATTCCGTCAGCGGCCTGAAATCCGCGCTCGATCAGCCGGAATTTGTCAGTGCCATCGGACTCGTCAAATTCGGCTCGTTTAAAAACCGCAAACGCGAAAGTAAATCGTCGCTGGCGCAGGGACTCAAGAGCACCATCGCCGGTTTTTGGCGCCGGTCATAACTATTAAATGGCTAATTTCCAAATCCGAATGACCAAAGAATTCCCAATGACTCAATTCCGAAACCGTCAAGCACGCTTCTGCTGTCATTGGTCATTCGGACTTGGTTGTTCGTTAGCTATTAGGGCTTCGTCATTCGTCATTGAAAGGCAACCATGAATTCCAAAACTGAAACTCCAAAAGAGGCAAACGAATCAGTTCAGGCGCGTACGATCAAGATCATCGGCGTGGGCAGCGCCGGCGTCATCATGCTCGACCTGTTGAACGGCGCGGATTTTGCAGGCGCGGGTTTTGTGGCGATCAACACCGACACGCCCTCGCTCGCGGCGTCGTCCGCGCTGGTTAAAATTCAGCTCGAAACGAAATTGTTGCGCGGCCTGGGCACGGGCGGCGACCCGGAACGCGGCGGGGCGATTGCCGAGGAACAATTTGCCACGCTCAAGACGGCGTGCGAAGGAGCGGATGTTGTATTTGTGCTGGCCGGTTTGGGCGGCGGCGCGGGCAGCGGCATCAGTCCCGTGCTCGCGCGCGCGGCGAAGGAAGCCGGCGCGCTGGTGCTGGGGTTTGTGACCCTGCCGTTTGCGTGCGAGGGCAACCGCCGCCAGCAACAGGCGCAGTCGGGACTGGACCAGCTCAAATCCGTTGCCGACGGGGTCATTTGCCTGCCGTGCGAGAAAACCTTCAAGTTGATTGACGAGAACACCAGCGTGCTGGATACGTTCCGACTTACCGACAGTTTGCTGGTTGAAAGCGTGCGGGGCGTCTGGCGTTTGCTCACCCGGCCGGGTTTAATCCGGATTCATTTTGACGATTTATGCGCCTTGGTGCGCGACCGTCATTCCGAAAGCGTGTTTGCCACCGTTGAAGCCAGCGGTCCGGCACGCGCGAGAGAGGTCGTCGAAAAATTGATCGCGCATCCGCTGCTCGACGAAGGCCGCGCGCTGGCTGAATCCGTCGCGGTGCTGGTGAGTCTGATGGGCGGAAAGGATTTGACGATGGCCGAGGTGAATCGCGTGATGGAACAAATTGGGCGGCATTGTGAACGCGCGCAAATTGTCATGGGTGCCACGGTGGACGAAACGTTGAAAAACCGTTTGTCCGTGACGGTCATTGCCGCCAAGCAAAATCCGGTGGCCATGGAATTGTCTCCCCTTGGCGGGGCTGGCGATCCATCCGAAACCATGACGGCGCGGGGCTTGACCGCGCGTCCGGGTTCGCGCTGCGGTTCGCCGTCGCCAGGAATGACGCCGGAACAGCGCGAACAAATCCTGACCCAGCGTGCCGGTGGCCGCGGTCGGAAAGGCGGCCCCAAAATGCGCCAGGCGCAATTGCCATTGGCCATCATTACCAAGGGCCGCTTCGACAAGAGCGAGCCGACGATTCACAAGGGTGAAGACCTGGACATCCCGACCTACGTCCGCCGCGGTGTGGCGTTGAATTGAATTTGGCTCAGTAATTCTTTGACCATGCAGTCAGCATGCGGTTGGTGTCGAAGATTAATTGCAACATCTGGTTGTTGTAGCCGGATCCGATGGTTTGGCCCGCGCCGAAGTCGTTATTACCATAAGCGGACATGCCGCTATTGAAGCGGGGACCTGCTTGGGGTTGGACAAACCATTTGCACTCGATTTTGCCGTCGCTCAATCTGGCCTCCCGGGCTGGCGGGCCGAGTTCGGTCACTGCTTGGGCATAGGTATACTTCCCGATGCGGGTGTTCCAATCAATCGGCGGTGTGGTTGCGCAGCCGGCCAAAAACGCCACTGCCAAGGCCAGCATGACCGGCAATGAAAATTTCACAGTAGGGCTTATTTTCATACGTTTACTTTAGCAGAATGTATGCCACCGGCAATAACGTCTCGGAGAAGTAGCCTTAAATTTTTCGGAAGAAATGGGTGGCCGCTGGCAGCAGGCCGCCCTTCCCACTTCAAAATACTTCGATCATGCAGTCACATTGCCGGTAGTGTTTGAATTTTAAGCCGAAAGCCGGAGCGCGAGTTGTCCCAACTCGCTGCATTGACGACCGGTCCAGCCGCTGCGGATTGGGGACAATCCGCGCTCCGCGACAAATTGAGTTACTACCACCCTGCCGTCCGGCTTGCGATTCTATGGGTTGCGGGCCACACTGCAAACATGCTTATGAAGACCCCCCGAAAATCGAGGCGACAGATGAGAGGTTTGCCACTTGCCATATGTGTTCTGCTGTGCGGGATGGCGGAAGCGTCCACCATCTTTGGCGCCCCGACCGACCGCCCCGCCGACCGAGTCGTCTCGCTGGCGGGTGAATGGCGGTTCCTTCGCGGTGGTCCCAAGCTCGGCGACCATCCGGGACCGTTGTCGCCGTTGAAATTTTCCAATACGATCCGTCTGCCGGGCACGACCGACACGAATCAAAAGGGGCCGGCCAGCACTGAGCGCTCGACGTATGGACTGACACAGCCGTATCGCTTTGAAGGGGCGTGCTGGTACGAGCGTGACATCACCATACCGAACCAGTGGCGTGGCAAACGTGTTACCCTGTTCCTGGAGCGCACGAAGTACACCCAAGTTTGGCTGGATGGCCGGACGATCGGCGAGAACCCGATTCTCTGCACGCCGCAGGAATACGAACTGGGCCGCCAACTGTCGCCCGGTCCGCACAAGCTCACCATCGCGGTGGACAACAAACGTCTGCCGGTTAAAGCCGATGCCCATCAATGGTCCGGCAATACGCAAGGCAACTGGAACGGCATCATTGGCCGGATCGAATTGCGGGCAACCGATCCAGTGTGGCTGGATGATGTGCAAATTTATCCCGACGCAGCCAGCCGCCAGATCACGGTCAAGGTGCGTTTGGGCAACGTCACTCAAACCGCGGGTGGAGGTTCGATCACAGTCAGCGCCAAGGGGGAAGGTGTGATGTCCAATGCGACGCAGGCGATCAAGGTTCAATGGCCGGCCGGCGGAACCAATGCCGAATTCCAGTTGTCGCTGGGGCCCGACGCGGCCCTCTGGGACGAGTTCCACCCCGCCTTGCATGAATTGACGGTTCGCCTGAGCGGCCCCGGCATCGAGGACGAGCAGCGCGTCAGCTTCGGCCTGCGGGATTTTGCCACGCGCGACCGGCAGTTCACCATCAATGGCCGGACCACGTTTCTTCGCGGCAAGCACGACGCGTGTGTTTTCCCGCTCACCGGGCATCCGCCAATGGAGGTTGACGGCTGGCTCAAATATTTTCGCACCTGCCAGAGCTACGGCATCAACCACATTCGCTTTCATACCTGGACGCCGCCCGAAGCCGCCTTTGCCGCTGCCGACCAGCTCGGCATTTACCTCCAGCCGGAATTGCCGTTCTGGGGCGATTTTAAAGAGAGCGTGAAGACGGCATTGAAACCCGAAGCCGTGCGGATTTTGGTCCGGTTGGGCAACCATCCGTCGTTCGTGATGTTCTCGATGGGCAACGAGCACTGGGGTGGACGCGAAGTGGTGATGTCGCTCGTTGCTGAATTGCGGGCGCTGGACTCGCGGCATTTGTATATCCGGGGCACATCCGCGTTTTCGGCCGAGTCGCGGCAGCCGGCGGGCGACGATTATCTGGTCACGAGCGCGGTGAAGCGGGGTACAAATGGTTCCTTGCGCCAGGTCCGCGGTTCCAACGCCGGAAAAGAGCTGGGCCATGTCCAGACCGGTCCGGCCAATACGATGACGGATTATTCGGAAGCCATTGCCGGCGCTCCAGGTCCGGTGGTCAGCCACGAAGTGGGCCAGTACACCGTGTTCCCGGATTTTCGGGAAATAGCCAAGTACACCGGCGTGTCCCGGGCATACAACCTGGAGCAATACCGCCAAAAACTTGCCGATGCCGGCATGCTCGACCAGGCCGGCGACTTTGCCCGCGCCTCGGGTGCGCTGGCGGCGCTGTGCTATCGTGAGGAAATCGAGTCCTGCCTGAGGACGCCGCATCATGGCGGGTTCGTGCTGCTCGATTTGCAGGATTTCCCCGGCCAGGGCACGGCGTTGGTCGGCATGCTGGACGCGTTCATGGATTCCAAAGGGATCATCACGCCCGAACAATGGCGGCAGTTTTGCGGTCCGACCGTCCTGTTGGCGCAATTCCGGAAGTACACGTGGATGGAAGACGAGATGTTTACCACTGACATCAAGGTTGCTCACTACGGCGAGCAGGACCTGCCCGACACAAAGCTGGACTGGACCTTGAAGGATGCCAAAGGCCAGACGCTGATTTCGGGCGAGCTGCCGGCGACCGGTATTCAACAAGGCGGTGTGCGACCGATTGGCGATCTGGTCATTCCACTGGCAAGCCTGACCAACCTGGCAACTCCCGCTCCATTGCGTCTGGAACTTTCGCTGGCGGGAACGGCGGTCGCCACGAGCTATCCACTATGGGTTTATCCTTCGAGCGTTGACACTGTGCCGCCGGCGGGAGTGAGAGTGGCGCGGTCGTTCGATGCCACCGCCCGGAACGCGCTGGCGGCGGGTGAGCGGGTGCTGCTCGTGTGCGATGGCCGGCGGCCACTGGCCCGTACCGTGGGCGGAGGGTTCGCGTCCGATTTCTGGAACTTTCAATTCTTCCATGAAAAACCGGGCACCATGGGAATTTTGTGCGACCCGGCCAGTCCGGCCCTGGTGCAGTTTCCGACCGAATCGCATTCCGACTGGCAGTGGTTCCAAATGACTCTGCACGCCCAGCCGTTGATTCTCGACACGCTGATGCCGGCTGGCGACCGCCCGATTGTGCAGGTGGTTGATAACTACAACCGGTGCCACAAGCTCGGTTTGATCTTCGAAGCCAGGGTCGGTCCGGGACGGCTGCTGGTGTGCGCCACCGACCTGCTGGCCCTAAGTGCGGAGCGCCCGGAAGCCCGCCAACTGCTCGCCAGCCTTCTCGCTTATGCCGGGTCGGATCGGTTCGATCCGCGCACGGCCATGTCGGTTGAAGCGTTGCGCGAGCTGTTCCGTGCGACCATTCCGATGACCGGCTGCACGGCGACGGCTTCCTCCTTTGAGGACAGACTGGCAAAACTTCACGCCGCCGCAACTGATTGACGGAAACGAATCCAGGGGCTGGCATGCCGATCCGCACGCGTCCAGCAATTCCTGGTGCCAGATCGCGTTTCCAAAACCGACAGATTTGCATGACGGCGAAATCCTTTGGGATGAGGACAAACCCGGATACAAATATATCGTTGAATCTTCGACTGACGGAACCCGCTGGGAAACGCTTTGTGACGAGCGCCAGAACACATTCCGCGAAGCCCGGCACCGGCTGGCGTTCACTGCAGCGGGTGTGCGGTTCGTCCGCATCACGATCTCGGCCGTGCCGTACGATCACGCCCCGGCCATCAACGAGGTGCGTTTCTACGCCGCGGAGTGAGAAAATTCCGCGAACGAATTCGCGCTAGAACCTTTGAACCGGAGCACAGTTCCTGGGAGCGCCGGCGTCTCGCCGGCGAGTTCCGGTTTTTGGCGCTCAACTGGCCGGCGAGACGCCGGCGCTGCCAGGAGGAGTATGGAGGTGCGTAACAATCCAGATTTGACATGGAGGCGGCGAATGGCAAATTTGTCCGTAACAAAAAGGAATTAACCAGATAACCAAAAACGATTATGGCAATTACAACTGGATCAAAAGCTCCTGACTTCAACCTCAAGTCCAAGCAGGTTTCCGGCGTCGTGGACGTGAAGCTCAGCAACAACTTCGGCAAGAAAAACACCGTGCTGTTGTTCTTCCCCCTGGCGTTTACGGGTGTCTGCACGTCAGAAATGTGCGACGTTACCGCCGGCCTGTCGGCCTATTCCGGCATGAACGCTGATGTCATCGCCATCAGTGTGGACAGTCCATTCGCCCAGGAAGCCTGGGCCAGGCAGAATAAAATCGGCATCACGCTCGCCAGCGATTTGAACAAGACCACCGCCAGGGCTTATGGTGTGTTGCTCGATGACCTGATGGGATTCGGCTCCACCTCGGCGCGCGCGGCGTTCGTGATTGATAAAAACGGCGTGGTGCAATACAGCGAACAGACGCCGACGCCGAAAGACCTGCCGAACTTTGATGCCATCAAGGCGGCGCTGGCCAAATTAAAATAAGAGAAGCGAGAATGGAGAATAGAGGATGGAAGATGGCCGGGCAGTCCAACTGTCTTTGCACCATCTTCTATCGTCAATTTTCCATCTTCGTTGCCAGATCATCCGTGTCCATCCGTGGTTGAATTTTCCGGCTTGGGAATCCGGATTACAATTTCGGCGGGATGCTTGAATCCCCCGCCATCCATTCGCTCATCGGGCGCACGTTGCCGCATTCCGGGCAGGACGTTGCGGCGAATTGGGTTCCGCAGTTGGGGCAGACGCCCTGCGTTTCAAAGGCATCAAAGGGTTTCCGGCATTTACCGCAGCCCCAGAAGGCGCCACGAGGTGGGGCAACTTTGCAAACCGGGCAGGCAAAACCGTCGTGCCGCGGCGCATTGGCGATGCGGGCCAGTGCGCGGGCATGCGTCAAACCGCGCCAACAATTCAGCAAAATGAAAGCGGCCATGATGCCGAGCCAGAAGGATCGCGTCCAAATGGCGAACAAGATCAGGCCGGCCACACCCACAAAGCCGATGCTGCTGGCGATGAGCAGGCTGCGCGCCCGGCCAAACGCGAACCAAAGCAGCGCCGCAAAATCTGTCCACCGTCGAGTGGATAGACCGGCATCAGATTGAAAACCAGCAACAGAGTATTGATATACCAGATGGTCATTACGTACACATAAACGTTGGGAGCGGTTTCCATCAAACCGGCTGAATATCCAAGCCACCAGATGATCGAAAGCACGGGGAAAAGCGCCACATTTACCAACGGCCCGGCGGCGAGGCTCCAAAGCATGGCGCCCGGACGTTGCGGCGGGGATACATATGCCACACCGCCGAGTGGCCAGAGCACGATTTGGTTCGCCTGGCCGCCGACCTGCCGGCACGCGAGCGAATGGCCAAACTCGTGCATGAGCACGATCAAAAACAGCGTGAGATATTCCAGTACATTCCATTGGATGGAGGAATAATGGGTCGCCCGCATCTGGATTTCGTACCACGCGACCAGAAACCATGACCAATGCAAAAAAACTTCAATTCCGAAGAGCTGGAACAATCGGATGGAACCTTGGCGCGTTGGCATGTTGTACGGACTTATCCCACACTTGCTGGCGGCAAACAAGATTTTTGGCGATGCCGGTAACGGCCGTTTCCATTTCGTAACACGACCTTAACCTGACCGTCATCCCGCTGGGTCCGAGGTGGTGTACGTTATCCCAAATGATACCGCGTATTTTGATCGTGGATGACGAGCTCGATTTCATCGAGCTGGTGCAATATCGCCTCGCCGGGCTGGGGTGCGAATTCATCGTGGCCAACAACGGGGTCGAGGCGTTGAGCCAGGCGCGGCTGTGCAAACCGGATTTGATCCTGCTCGACATCCTGCTGCCCGACCTCGACGGTCTGTCCGTTTGCAAAATTCTGCGCCGCCAGCCGTCCACCAAAAAGACGCCGGTGATTTTCATGAGCGCGCTTTCCAGCGAAGTGACCAAACGCACCGTTGCGTTGCAGGCCGAGGATTTTTTCATCAAGCCGCTCAACCTGGAACGGCTCGAACGCCGAATCGCCGATTTGCTGCATCCCGAGCCGGCGGTGGAGTGATTTCGGCGCCCGTTCCGACGCGCCGGGTTGGAGTTCAAGCTTCAGCTTGTTCCCCGAAGCAAGCTGAAGCCCGAATTCCAACCTCGCTTCGCTTGACACCTCCGTGCGCAGGCTTCATTTTCATTGCTCATTGAAGAAATTAAATGAACGCACCGCACAATTTGTTTAACACGCTCCAGAAATTTGACCTTGGCGACGGCAGCCAGGGATCGTTTTATTCCCTGCCGGCGCTGGAAAAGGCTGGCGTGGGGCCGGTTTCCCAATTGCCCGTCTCCATTCGCCTCGTGCTCGAATCCGTGCTCCGGAATTGCGACGGCAAAAAGGTCGGCGAATCCAACGTGCGCGCGCTGGCGAATTGGAAGCCGGTCGAGACCCGCACGGAGGAAATTCCGTTCATCGTCGCCCGCATCGTGTTGCAGGATTTTACCGGCGTGCCGCTGCTGGTGGACCTGGCGGCTATGCGGTCCGCCGTTCAGCGGCTGGGCAAAAATCCCAAAATCATCGAGCCGCTCGTGCCGGTGGACCTCGTGGTGGACCATTCGGTGCAGGTGGATTTTGCCGGCAGCGCGGATGCAATGCAGAAAAATCTGGAGATGGAATTCCGGCGCAATCGCGAGCGCTACCAGTTTCTCAAGTGGGGCATGCAGGCGTTCGACACGTTCAAGGTCGTGCCGCCCGGCATCGGCATCGTCCACCAGGTCAATCTGGAATATCTCGCCAAAGGGGTCCTGTCCATTCCCTCAACCCTCAACTCTCAACCATCAGCCATTTACTATCCCGACACGCTCGTCGGCACGGATTCACACACGACCATGATCAATGGCCTCGGCATCGTGGGCTGGGGCGTCGGCGGCATCGAAGCGGAGGCGGGCATGCTCGGCCAGCCGGTTTATTTCCTCACGCCGGATGTCGTCGGTGTGCATCTCACCGGCGCGTTGCGCGAGGGCGTTACCGCCACCGACCTTGCGCTCACCGTCACGGAAATGCTCCGCAAGGCCAAGGTCGTCGGCAAGTTCGTCGAATTTTTCGGCCCCGGCGCGGCGGCGTTGCCGGTGGTGGATCGCGCGACCATTGCGAACATGGCGCCCGAATACGGCGCGACGATGGGTTTCTTCCCGATTGATGCCGAGTGCGTCAATTACCTTCGCGCCACCGGCCGCAGCAAGGAGCTTTGCCAGACTTACGAAAATTATTATAAGGCACAAGGGCTTTGGGGCATTCCGAAGAAAGGCGACATCGCCTACTCGCAGGAGCTGGAACTGAATCTTGGCACGGTGGTTCCTAGCGTGGCTGGCCCGAAGCGCCCGCAGGACCGCATCGAACTGCCGAAAATGAAAGATGAATTTCGCAAGGCTCTTACACGCCCTGTCACTGAAAATGGTTTTGGCAGGACATCTCAAGATTTGAACAAGGGCGGTTATACTTGTGACACGGGTTATGAGTGGTTGCGTCACGGGTCGGTTGCTATTGCCGCCATCACCAGTTGTACAAATACAAGTAATCCAAGTGTGATGATTGCAGCTGGGTTGTTGGCAAAAAAAGCTGTCGAACGAGGACTCTATGTGAATCCCGCAGTCAAAACTTCGCTTGCACCCGGTTCGCGTGTCGTGGCTGACTATCTCGAAAAAACCGGTCTTCAAAAATACCTCGACCTCCAGCGTTTTAACATCGTTGGTTTTGGTTGCACGACTTGCATCGGTAATTCCGGCCCATTGGATCCCGGTGTTGAAAAAGTCATTACCGAAAACAACCTGATCGCCGCGTCGGTGCTTTCCGGCAATCGCAACTTCGAGGCGCGCGTCCACCAGAGCATCAAGGCGAACTTCCTCATGTCGCCGCCGCTCGTCGTCGCCTTCGCGCTCGCGGGCCGCGTGGACATTGACATGAACCGCGAACCGATTGGCAAAGACCAAAACGGCGCGGACGTTTTCCTCAAGGACCTCTGGCCGACGCTGCGCGAAATCCGTGACCTCATGCAGGCCGCGCTGCAACCGGAAGTGTTCCGCAAGCTATACAAGGATTTCGCCGCGCAGAATCCCATGTGGAACGAAATCCCGTCGTCCGGCGGCAACGTCTATGAGTGGGACCGCAAATCCACCTACATCCAGGAACCGCCGTTCTTCACGAACTTCTCCCTGCAGCCCGGCGGCATCGCCGAAATCAAGGGCGCGCGGGCGCTGGCCATTTTTGGCGACAGCGTGACGACCGACCATATTTCGCCCGCCGGCTCCATCAAGAAGACGTCGCCGGCGGGAAAATATCTCATCGAACACGGTGTCGAAGCGGCGGATTTCAACAGCTACGGCTCGCGCCGCGGCAATGACCGGGTGATGACGCGCGGCACGTTCGCCAATGTGCGCATAAAAAACCTGATGGTACCGGGAGTTGAAGGTGGGGTGACGATGTATCACGGCCCAATTAAAGGCTTTTCCATGTATGCCAAAGACAGTCAAGGTGGCAATGTTTCACATTCACCCGGCCAACAATTTGTTCCGGCGAAAAATTACCAAGAGCCAGTAAGCATCTACGATGCGTCTATTGAGTATCAGGCGGCAAAAATTCCGCTGGTGGTGATCGCCGGACAGGAATACGGCACCGGTTCATCGCGCGACTGGGCGGCCAAGGGCACCAACTTGCTTGGAGTGAAAGCTGTCGTGGCGCAGAGTTTCGAGCGCATCCACCGCAGCAACCTGGTCGGCATGGGCGTGCTCCCGCTGCAATTCAAGGACGGCACGACGGCGCAAAGCCTGAAGCTCGACGGCACGGAGATCTACGACATCGCCGGCCTCGACGCGAACCTCAAGCCGCAGCAGGATCTTGCCTTGCGCATCACGCGCCAGGACGGCGCGGTGGAAGAAGTGCCGGTGCGTTGCCGGATTGATACGCCGATTGAAATTGATTACTACCAGCACGGCGGCATTTTGCCTTTTGTGTTGCGCCAATTGGTGGCACAGGCGTGATTCGTCCGGTTCACGAAATTGCGGCGGAAGTCATCCGCAAAGCCAGCAGGGACAAGCCGGCGGACGCCGCGTTGCGCGAGGTCCTCGAGTCGTGCCGCGAGCTTGCGCCGTTCGACGCCACGGAAGTCGCCCGGACGGTTTTCATTTATTACCGCTGGCATGTCTGGCTGCGCGACGAACGCGGCGTGGAAGCCAAAATGCGGCTCGCTCTGCGGTTGAACCGGCGGTTTCAGGACAACGAAGCCAACGTCCCGCTGGCCGAACTGCGCGCCCGGGCGGTTCCGCCGTGGACGACGGAAGTCATGGAGGTGAACGACGACTGGTTGCGTTCCTTGCAGCGTGAACCAAAACTGTGGCTGCGCGCCAAACGCGGCCAGGCGGAGTTGCTGGCGGAAAAACTTCGGCTCGCGCGGACGCTCGCCCCACCGGGTGTTCCAGATGCGCTGCTTTATGATGGCGAGGAAGATTTATTCAAGACGCCGGAATTTCATGCGGGCGAATTTGAAATCCAGGACATCGCGTCGCAGATGGTGGGCTGGTTGTGCGTGCCGCAGCCGGGCGAAACGTGGTGGGATGCCTGTGCCGGCGAAGGCGGAAAACTTTTGCACCTTTCCGAGTTGATGCAGAACCAGGGCCTAATCTGGGCGAGCGACCGCGCGGAATGGCGTCTGAAAAAACTCAAGCGCCGCGCCGGCCGGGCGAAGGTGTTCAATTATCGCTCCGCATTCTGGGGCGGCGGCGCGAAGCTGCCGACCAAAACGAAATTCGACGGAGTGCTCGTGGATGCGCCGTGCAGCGGCATCGGCACCTGGCAGCGGAATCCGCAGGCGCGCTGGACGACGACGCCGGACGACGTGCGCGAACTTTCGGAAATCCAGCGCCAGCTGCTGGCCAACGTCGCGCCCAGCGTGAAGCCGGGCGGCAAACTGATTTTCTCCGTCTGCACGCTGGCGCGCGCGGAGACGACGGAAGTGATGGACCATTTCAACGCGAGCCGGCCGGATTTTGAGCCGCTGGTATTCCCGGAAATTTCCAGAAGCCGGAGACTCTCCCCGGCGGCGGCGGCAAAAATAATCTGGCCGCAGGATTTGGACGGCAACGGAATGTTCATCGCGGGCTGGCGGCGGAAGAAAGTTTAGTGCATGGAGCGCCGGCTTCCAGCACGGCGGCATTTTGCCCTACGTGCTGCGGCAATGGGTAGTGAAGGCGTGAAATAAAAAATCCGCCGGAACAATTTCTCATTCCGGCGGTGATTGACGAACGGGCAATCAAGCAGCCTTCTTTGCTGCCGCCGGCGTGCTGTTCGCCTTGCGCGAAAGGCCGCTGGCCCGCGCGCTCTTGCGCACGTAACCCATCGCGTCATACAAGTCGCTGTCATCGCCATAATTCGGATCGCCTTTGACCGCATTGACGACCAGTTGCATGGCCGACACTGTGGTCTTGTCCGCGTCATCACGCTTGTCCTGCGCCGAAGTCACTTGTTCTTGCAACGTGGTGATTTGCGCGCGTGCGTCAAACGACGGCTGCACTTTGGTTTTGAATTGCGCCAGCGTCATGCCGGCGAACGTAGCGCCGGGCGCGAGCGTGCCCCAGGCGTTGACCACTTTGGTTGTCGTGTCTGCGATTTGATTAGGTGAGTCCATGATGTTTTATGAATACCGAATTTCCCGTGGCGAATAATGAACCAGCCCGTCCGCGCCGCCACACCTTGCGCGGGATGAAAGACCCCAGACTTAAATCCCAAGTCACTTCCAGTGGCGATTCCGAATCGAGGCTGCGCCTGCGCAATCTGGAAGTCAAGCAGCCAAATCCGCGACCGGCGGAGCGCAATCCAATTCCGGCGGACGATGTAGCGGCGGCGGCGTAATGACATCCGGCAACAGTGGACGCAAATCCGCCAGCGTGGAAACGTCATCCGGCGGCGGCGGATTAAAAAACGCTGGTCAAGTTCCGCAATCCGGCGCTGGCGGACTACAATCCGGCATTGGCGTAACGCAATCCGGTGGTCAAGGGAAGCGTTCCAAAGGTCTAAAAATCAATGATTTGTGTGGAAAACGGCCAAATTGGAAGTTTTGGCCACAGATGGACACGGATGAAAGCTGTAGAGTGGCAAAGAATTGAACAATGACAAATAACGCGCGAATTTTCAATGGGACGGCGAATGATTCTCCCTCTCCTGGAGGAGCGGGCCGGGGTGAGGACGATCGTATAATCTAACTTTTCCCCACAGATTTTATCGGCCGTGTGTATTCCGGCAAGGGATGCGGTGCGCGGGCCTGCAACTCATTGAAAATCGTGTCGCGGATGCATTGCGCGTTGCGGCGCAAATGCGAATTCCAAAACCGCAGTGTCTTGATGCCGCGCGATTTCAGAAACTTTTCCCGCTCCGTGTCGTGTTTGCGCTGGTCGGGAAAACCGTGCTGGCTGCCGTCCAGTTCCACATTCAATTCCGCCTCCTCGCAAAAGAAATCCAGATAGTAAATGCCGATGGGATGTTGGCGGCGGAACTTGTAGCCGCTGAACCGCCGGTTGCGCAGCCAGTGCCACATGAGTTTTTCCGCCCAGGTTTCATCCTTGCGGAGCTGGCGAGCGCGGGCGATGTTGGCCATGCGGTGAATTTAGGGAATGGCGGGAAGATTGAAAAGATGGTTTTGACGCTCGCCCTCAACCTGACCTTCTCCCCCTGGGAGAAGGAACAGCAATCGCGCGTTTCTGGTTTTGCGAATGACCGTCCGGCCAATCCCACTGCTGGTTTTGCCAAAGACGCGGCGCGCGTGGCTCCTTCTCCTTCGGGAGAAGGCCGGGTTGAGGGAGGTCGTGAACCATTTGAAATCCGAATGCCGCAGGGGCAACGGGGCGCGGGGCGCATGCACGAGGCTGGGCGATGACGGAAATCCGTAGGAGACGACGTGAGGAGTCTCATTCTGGAAAGACCGCAATCTGCAATCGCCAGTCCAAGATTGAAATGAGTCTCGTTACCTCGACTCCTACGAAATTCCCACTCCGCATTCCGAATTCCGCACTTGAACGGCTCTTTTCCGGTTTTCATTTTGGGATGGACGATTGGGGCAATTGGCGGTTGAATTTCTGCCGCATCAAATGAACCCAAGAGCAATAAAAATTCTCACGCCAATGGAGAGTTTGGCGAAGTGGTTGGATTGGCGTATAACCGAAAACAAAATGTGTGTTGGCTGCTACTGGTTGCCAGCAGGTCCTTTGGGCTACGCTTTTCCTCGAAATACAGTTCTTACAATTGGCTTGAGCGTCCAGATTGCCGACATGATTGAATCAAAGGGCTATTGTGTTGAACCGGATGCTCGTTTCGGGATCGGCTCATACGAGTGGTTACAAACGCTCGCTTTGTTCAAACAGTTTGATGGTGATTGGATGCAACCTTCCACCGCCTATCTTGATGCGGCGAACCTGTTGCGTCTCTGTATTCTCATTGCCAACGCCAACGAACAATGACACGGTTGAGCTTGATGTTTTCCATCGAGCCATCAAAACCATGTTGGCCTTTCGCAAACAGACCACAGGCGGTTGATCGTCTTGGAACAATTATTGGCACAAGAACTTTCCTCGTCGTCAGATTATGCCATTGCTAAAATTATCAAATCCATTCCGGCTGACAAGCGGCTCACGACGGGCAAATTGCTTGTCGAGGTGGCGACGACTGAGAATGTTATTACTAAAGAACAAGGCCGTATCTTGGAACGGATTTTTAAGGTATTTGAAATTCCACCCGATACGCTTGAGAAACTGATTGGTCAAACCTGCCTGCGGCCACGCTATGACGCAGTCCAGGATATTTCAAACAGACCCAGTCTTAAATGGACATTGAAAAACTGGAGAAGCAGCCATGCTGGAGATTTGATTGACGACTTCACCCTATCTAAAAAACATTGGAATTTTACGGATTGGAAAGCACTGAATGCCCGTTGGCGGGCCTTACATGAACAGCTCAATATGCAGCAAAAGCAATCCGCCAATTCACAAATGGGAATCACAAAAGCGACTCCACGAAAAATCAAGCAATCGCGTCTGAGATATAGAAAACCTGTCAGTACGAATTTGTCACAACTCACGGAAGCAACCATAAATTACGAGGCACCGAAACGGCATGACTTGAAGGAAGATAGAATACCATTATTTGTCCGTAGGCTTGTTTTCTACCAAGAGCAGGTTTGTCCTCACTTTACCATTGGACAGGCGAAAAAAGCGGCCAAAGAACTTGATGCAATTGCCCCTGGATGGCGGGATAATGAAAACCGTGATGAAATGTTGTTACAGAAGGCTGCGGAACTTAACCCAGAATGGGCGGAGAAAGAGCATTGGTGTTGAAAAATGAGCGGGGCAACGTCATCGGCATCGTGTCGGCCAAGCTGGATGCGTCGGCAGCGCTGGCGGCGAGCGGGGCGTTGCCGGAGAATGTGAATTACGCGGTCAAGAGCAGTTTGCTGTTGAGCTTCCTCGAATCCGTTCCCGCCGTTTCGGCCAAGCTCAAAGCGCCAATCACGGTTGACCGGAAGTTTGAGGATGTAGTCAAGTCGGCGCAAGACTGCGGCGGTGCTGGTCTTGGTTTATTGATGTAGGAGCCGACGTAAGGAGACTCTAATTGAAATGAGCTCGTTACCCCGATGTGAAATTAGGAGCGATACTGACGTATCGCTGCTAGGGCAGGATTTCTTGCCCGCCGCAAACGGCATGCAAACCCGACGCGCACGACTTATCTCCTTTCCGATCCTTGGCTTTTGTTGCGGCTGATCAACCTTTCTCCGGCTTCACCACCGCCACCACCAGCGCATCCGGCTTGAGATATTTCTGCGCGACGGCTTTGATTTGTTCCAGCGTGACAGCTTCGAATTTCGCGTCATCCAATTCCGCGCGCTGGTAGCCGAGGCCGTAAAGTTCGTCGAGCGTGGTTGTGGATGCCAGATGGCCCAGGTCCTGCCGCGCGATTTTTTTCTGGCCGATGAGTTTGGCCTTGGCGCGTTTGAGTTCCTCGGCGGTCAGGCCCTCCGTGCGCAGGAGCCCGGCTTCCTTGAGGATTTCCTGTTCGACCTGCGCGGCTTTCGCTGGCTCGGTGCCGGCGTAAAAGGTGAAGTAGCCGGGCGCCAGGCCGGCGAAATGTTGCGCGCCGACGTAGTAGGCGAGGCCGAGCTGCTCGCGAACCCGCAGAAACAGCCGCGAGCCGAGGTCGCTGCACGATTCCTGAATCAAATCCAGCGCGTAACGGTCTTCGTCGTGCATGGTCGTGCCGGGGAAACCGATGACGACCACCGCCTGCTTTTTGTCGCGGATTTCTTCCACCCGTTTGCGATCTTTGGATTCCAAACGTCCCGGTTTTGAATGTCCAGATTTCGAGCCGCGGTTTCCATCCGCCAAAAACCATTTCGACGGCGGACTTGACCTCCGCCGCCTTCACGTCGCCAAAAATGGCGACGACGCAATTGTTCGGCGTGGCCAGCTTCTTGTGAAACGATTTCAAGCCGCCGGCTTTGAGCTTGGCGACGGTTTCCTCCAAGCCGGTTGAATCCAGGCCGTAGCCGATGCTGCCAAAAAGCGCGCGGCGCATGGCCAGGCTGGCGCTTTTGAGCAGGTTGTCCTTTTGCGCGTGAATATCGGCAATCTGCACCTCGCGTTCGCGTTCGAGCGCATCGGCGGGGAAAATCGGGTTCAGCAAAACATCGGCGAACAAGTCCAGGCCGGCCGTGAAATCGCTGCTCAGGGTTTCCAGGTTCACGCCGAAGCTGTTGTTGCCGCCGTAACTGTCGATGCTGCCGCCGACGGATTCAATTTCCGTGGCGATGTCCCGGGCGCTGCGGCGCGACGTGCCTTTGAGCAGCATCCGGCTGGTCAACTGGCTGATGCCGTTGTCCTCGCTGGTTTCGGCGAGCACGCCGCCCTGGAACATGGCGCGAAATTCGACGAAGGGCAGACGATGATCCTCCTTCACGAGCAGGCGCAGGCCGTTCGGCAATTCAAATTTCTGGATCGCGTGCTCGCTCTTCTTTTCAGCGGCGACCGGCGGCTTGGGCGCGGTGCCGTCGGGCAACAGCGAATAAAGGGTGCGGTTATCCGGGGTGAGATATTCGCGCGCGACCCGCAGGAGGTCGTCGGGCCGGACGCGTTTGACGGCGGCCAGGTAACGTTCGGAAAAATTCAGGTCATTCGCCGCCAGCCAGTTTCCACCGAGGTTCTGGGCCTGGCCTTCCATCGTCTTGCGCGTGGCCAGCGTGGCGGCCATGAATTGTTTCACCGCCTTGCCGAGTTCGCCGGCGGAAACCAGCGTCGTCTTCATTTTTTCGATCTCGGCCAGCATCGCATCGCGCGCGGCGGAGAATTTGTCCGCGTCCACGATGGCGCTCATGCCGAACAAACCCTGATTGCCGGGATTGTAAGTCCACGCATCCACGTGGTGGACGACGCCCTGTTTCTCGCGGACCGACTGGTAGAGGCGCGAGCTTTGGCCGCTGCCGAGCAGAACGGCGAGTACGTCGAGCACCGGCACGTCGGGATGCCGCAATTCGGGAACGTGCCAGGCAAAATGAAAATGCCCCAGTTCGATCGGCGCTTCCTCGACGATTTCGCGCGGCGCGGTTTGTTTGGGTTCCTCCGGCAAAACCACCGGGGGCAGCGCCCGGGCTTTGGTTTTTTCGTACGCGGTGCGGATTTGCGCGATGACTTCATCCTTCTGCACCTCGCCGGCGATGACGTAGAACACGTTGTTCGGCGCGTATTTCTCGGCATAGTAACCGCGGATGTCGTCGGGCTTCAGTTCGTTGAAAATGTCAGGATAGCCGATGACGGTGAAGCGATACGGGCTGCGCGTGTAGGCGGTTTCAAACAGGCGGCGGCTGGCGCGTCGGCCGGGATCGTCCTGGCCCATGTCCATTTCGCGGCGGATGACGTCGAGTTCCTTGGCCAGTTCATCGGCGGGCAGATTGGCGTGCTGCATGATGTCGCACAGGATGTCGATCGCCGTGTGCGCGCCGGAACTGGGCACGTCAATGTGAAATACCGTGCGGTCGAAGCTCGTGTAGGCGTTCATGTAACCGCCGGCCTCCTGCACTTCCTGGTCAATGCGGCTGCCCGGTCGCGTGGTGGTGCCCTTGAACAGCATGTGTTCGAGCACGTGCGACAGGCCGGCGCCCAGCCATTTGCCCTCATGCACGCTGCCCGCCATGCACCACGCCTGCGCGGACACGACCGGCGCGCTGTGATCCTCGCGCACGATGATCGTCAGGCCGTTTTCAAGGGTGGTCAGCGTGACGCCGGGCGGCTGTGATGGAATTTGCATCGCGGCGGCGCGGGTGGAAAAGGTGGTGTCACTCATAAAACAAAATCGGACGGGAAGGATATGGGGAAATGGGTTTTGGGCAATTCAATTTGGCTGAACGATTTCCTCTCCGCTTTGATCGGGGAGAGGAATTAAAGGTGAGGTGTCGAGTTTGTTCCGAAAACTTCTTTCGATGTGGTCTTGCGCCATTGCCGTCCTTCAAGACGATATAATTGCAGATGCATGCCTTTCTTCCACTCGGCCAAAACGACAGCTTTTGCGTCATATATTCGAGCCAGCCGAGAAAGGCCGGGAGAGCGGATGTCATCCCATTCCACGTTGCCCTGTTGCGGCGGAAATGGCGCGCAAGCGGTGGAGCGTTTCCAGGCACGCGCGCGACCCGTGATACGGGCCTTTCCATTCGCTGACCTTGGGCAGCTTCAAATCGGGCCGGCCATCCACGTTGATGCGCCAGAACCATTCGCCGTACACGCGGTCCATCAGGCGGTTCTCGATAAAATCCCAGACGCGGCGGGCGGCCGCGAAAAATTTTGTGTCGCCGGAAAGCTGATAGGCGTTGAGAAACCCCACCACGGCTTCGGCTTGCGGCCAGCATTCCCGGCCGGGATCAATGACTTTTCCGTTTTTTCCCTCGTAAGCCAGCGCGCCCTCCGCGGACACGCCTTCCCGGAGCGCCACCTCCGCCATCCGCAAGGCGACTGCTTGCACGCCCTTAAGCAAAGCGGCATCGCCCAGCACTTCCGCGGCTTCGCACAGAAGCCAGGTTCCCTCGATGTCGTGGCCGAAGGTGTAAGTCTCCGAACGGACCCGCCACGTCTCGTCGAAGAAGTGGTGGAAATGCAGCGTGCGTGCGTCGAGGATGCGTTGCTCAAAAAGCTGGATAAGCTCCCGCAGCCGTTCCGCGACGCGCGGTTCCGGCCAGGCCCGGTATAGATTGGTGTAGGCTTCCAGAACGTGAAGATGATTGTTCATGGACTTCTTCTCGTTCATGTCCTTGTCGCTCAACCGGGCTTCCGCGCCGGCTTCGGACCAATCGCGCCGGCACACTTCGATGTAGCCGCCGTGCCGGGGATCGTGCGCGTGCCGCTCAATCAACTCGAACAATTGAACCGCCCGTTCCAGCGCGGCCTTCCCGCCGAAAGCCTGGCGATGTTCGGCAAGGGCGTAAATGTAGAAGGCCTGGCCATAGATTTTTTTGGAATTGTCCAGAACGCGCCCGGTGTCGTCCAGTCGCCAGAATGCGCCGCCGTGCTGCGCGTCCCAAAAACGGTTCACGACAAAATCCAGCGCGCGCCCGGCCATTTGCTGGAAGAGCTTTTCGGGCCGGGCGCGGTACACGGCGGAGAACGCCCAAAGAATGCGGCTGTTGACGATGAGTCCCTTGGGTTGTGTGCGGTCGGGCTTGAGCTCGATTGGACAACCAACCCATCCAGCCGCCCTGCTCGTGGTCCAACGCCGGCCCGCACCAGAACGGCATGATATGGCCGAACAACTGGTCGCTGACGCGCTGCGAAAATTCCTTCAAGTCGTCTGGGTTCATAAAAAAACGGAAGCTCAGTTTTTGTTCAACTCGTGAATGATTTCCACCCGCCCGATTTGGGTTTCGCCGGTTAGCTCGATCTTTAGATACTTTCCGTTTCCGCCAACATGTTCGGCGTGGTAAAGCACCGGTTTCCAGTAATTGTAATCACCGGGGCCTTGATAATAATTCTGCTGGGCGACTTTCACGTCATGATAATTCCGGCCATCGGCGGAAATGGCGAATTTCGGTTCCGCAATGTCTTGAGGAAAAAACACGAACACGCGAAAACCCTTGATGGCCGTCGGAAGCTGGTAGGTCAGCGCGTCGCCGGCATTTCCGGCCGAGCGCTGCGCGTCTTCCTTCGCCTTGCGGCCGTCGCGCGTTTTGATCTCCACGTTTCCTTGCACGGTGTTCACGTTTTTCAAGTCGGCCAGTTCGTCCACGAACGTCGCGCGTTTGACCTTCACCGGACCGGCGACATTCGAAGGCTCGGACACGCCGGATTCGTTGACCGCCCAAACACGATAATACCATTTTCCCTTCGGCGCGGACTCATCGCAAAACAGCGGGCGATATTGCACCAAGCTTTCGTCAATTCCTTTGCCGGCAACCGTCCAGGGTCCTTTCTTCGCCGGTGCGCGTTCGACGGTGTAATTCTGCGCGCCCACCGAGCCTTGCCATGAAATCGCGGCGGCGTCGGTTATGGGCAACAGTTTCGGCGATGCGGGAACTGGAATTGACGGTGGCTTCAGGCCGCGGATGGCGAAGGCGTTGCTGCGAGTCAGTGCCATGAGGTTGATTTCGTCATACTCCGCGCCGGCAATGGAACCGGGCCAGTGGAAAGCCTTGTACTTGTTGCCGCCGGATGGTTCGCTGTGCCAGTAAAAGCCGCCGTCGCGGTCACGGAAGCGCAGGCTCCACAGCAACCCGCCCGCCATGCCGGTGTCCATGATGGCTTTCATGGCGTCCTGCATTTGCGCCGTGCTGACAAATCCAAATTCACCGACGACGTAAGGCTTTTTGCCCCGGGCCATTTCCCAATTCTCGCGGATGATCTCGGCGAACATTTTCAAATTCCTTCTGCTTGGATAATGGTGCGTCGTGACGATGTCCACTTCCGGCATGGCGAGCGATTCGGGCCGCAGCTCGGAGGCGCCGAAGCCATCCATGACCAGATGATTATGGTCGAGGCTTTTGATGTAACCGGCGATTTCGCGCGTCCATTCGGGCGGCGATGACAATTCATTGCCGGTCTCCCAGCAAAGGACCGCCCGGTCATCGCAGTAACGCACGCCGGTGAGCGCGTTGGTGCGGGTGAGCACGAAACGGACGGTTTCCTTGAAGTCGGCGATGATTTGCGGGTCGGTCCAAAAGTCATCCCTGGTTTTGCCGCGCCAGCCCGCGTAGTCGGCGCGTCCGCCCTGCCATTTCCAGTTGTCCACCAGCGGAATGATAAGCCGGATGCCCTGCTCGTTGGCAATCTTCAGTGCGAGGTCCAGCTCGCGAAAGGCTTCTTCGTTGAATTTGCCCGGACCGAGAACGTGGCGCGGCGTGCCGGGAAGATCATCCGTACGGGTCACGGAAATGGCGTAGGTGCGCACCACGGTGCCGCCCGTCTGACGCACCGTTGCCAGCCCATCCCGGATCTCGAACTCGTCGGGCAGCCGCCAGGCGTTGGTTCCCGCAAACGGCAGGTTGTCCTCAATCATCTGGAGATTGGGGAGGTTGAAGGAAATAAAACGAAACGGCTGGCTGCCATCCATCAACTGGTCGCCGCGCACGGTGATGAAATGCTCGAAGCCGGACTGGGCTTTCGCCGGTTGGCCAGCGGCGAACAGCCCAACGGACAAGGCAACCAGTCCGGCGATTGCTTTTACATCAACCGGCAGCTTTTTCATGCGCGACGGTTTATAATTGAACGATTTGTCCTTTGCCCTGGTATAGAATGACCTTGTCCGGATTGCCCGTGGTGGCTACGCCGGTACCATGGTCGGTTCCCACGATGATGACGTTGAAACTGCGTTCCTTCAACATGCCGGGGAACGATCCTTTCCGGTCATCAATGGTGAGCAGGCGTTTGGCGTCGTCCCAATGAAAAGCGATGGTGGCATGGACGCCTTTTTCATAATTGTAATTGTCGTTCTCGTCTTCATACAGCGTGAAGCTTCCGTTCGCGCCGGGATAAATGCGCAATTCAATCGGATCGGCCGGTTTTTCGGCGGCGTATTGGATGAATGAGCCCATGGGAACGATGGAGCCAGCCCGGACCAGCAGCGGGATTTTATCAATGGGTGCATCAGCGGTAATGGTCTGGCCGCCGGAAAGAGTCTGTCCGGTCCAAAAGTCCACCCATTGAGTTCCGGCGGGCAGATAGACCGGCCGGGTTTGCGGTCGCGACTCGACGGTTTTTTCACGGGCAAAAATTTCCGGGGTCTTCCAGAAAAGCTGCGCCCGGAAAGCGCCGAGAGTGTAATTGGCGGTCTCGCAGGCAAAGTCGTATTCCCTGCCGGCCTGAAGTTCCACGGGAACGGTCCAGGCTTCCGTCGAAACGCAATTGTTGGACAGTTCCAGGCCATCGAGAAAAATCCGTTTTGGCCCGAAGCTCTTGAAATGGAAGCGATGCGTTCCGGTTTCCGTCGGAGTCAGCTTGCCTTCCCAGCACATGGAAAATTTGGGGCCGGTGATGTAGCTCGGCCAGCCGGTATACCAGAAAAGGTTGATGTTGGTTTCGACCTGTTCATGCACCAGCTTTTTGAAATCCGAATCGGCATAATATTTGGCGAGCAGGCCCGGCTGGCCGTCTTTGGTCTTAAAATGTTCCGGCGTTATCAGGATGCTGTTCTCCGGCGGCCGGTGGATCATGTATTCCGTGACCGGGCAGACCATGATGGCCGGGCCGAACATGAATTGATCATCAATGCCGTAGGTTTTCTTATCGGCGGTAAAATCCATCGGCAGGCCGCGCATGATCGTGTAACCGCCATCAGTGACCTGCCACGCGAGCGAATAAATGTAAGGCAGCAGGCGGTAGCGCAGGTTGTCGAATTTCACGAGGACATTGGTGAACTCGCCGAACTCCCAGATTTCACGCGGGGTTTCCGAGCCGTGCGAGCGGAAGATGGGAGAAAAGGCACCCAATTGAAACATGCGGGTGTAAAATTCCTGGTAGGCGGGGTCCTTGCCGCCGTTGGAAAACACGCCTTCGTAACTGCTGATGTTGAAAGCGCCGATGTCGAACGTCCAATACGGAATCCCGGACATGCAATGGTTCAGGCCGGCGGAAATTTGTTTTTTGTAAACATCCCAGTTCGCGCCGATGTCGCCCGACCACGTGGTGGCGGCGGCGCGCTGCTGGCCGGCGAAGGTTGAGCGGGTGAGAATATAGACGCGCTTCTGATCCGTTTCCGCGCGCTGATGATTATAAACCGCCTCGGTCACGAGCAGCGAATAGGGATTGAGATACCGGGCGAAGGAGCCGAGGTGATTATTCTCGACGCGCTTCATTTCGTATTCCTCGCCTTCCTTGGTCAGAGCGTTGACGATGTCCGGCTCGGTCGAGTCCATCCACCAGCCGTCAATGCCCTTGGAGAACAGGCCTTTGCTCACATATTGCCAGTACAGGTCGTTCGCCGCCGGATTATAGACATCGTAATACCGGAAACCGGCCCAACCGACCGGCGAGTAAAGGTAACCTTTCTTGTCCATGTCCTTGTAAATCGCCGAGGACGGCCCGAGTCCCTCCCAGATGGAAATGATGAGGTGAAAATTCTCCTGGTGAAGAATATCAATCATTTCCTTTGGGTTTGGGTACAGCGTCTCGTCGAAGAACATGCTGCTCCAGTTGGTGTTGCCGCCCCAGTAATTCCAGTCCTGGACGAGGCCATCAATGGGGATTTGCAGCGCGCGGTATTTCCGCGCCACGCCCAGCAGCTCATCGCGGGTCGCGTAATGCTCCTTGCTCTGCCAGTAACCGTAGGCCCATTTGCCATACATCGGGGCCTGCCCCGTCAACTCGCGGTATCCGGCGATGGCGTCGTCCATGTTTTTGCCGCAGACGAAGTAGTAATCCAGGTTGTCGCCCACCTCGGACCAGAGCGACATGTGGTCCGGGTTGTCGGCGAAAATGGTTTTGGAATAATTGTCCCAGAGAATTCCCCAGCCGCGGGTCGAAATCAGAAACGGCGTGACCGCCTCGGTGTTGGCCTGCACCAGCTTGACGGTGCGTTCGCGATAATTCATGTACCCGGATTGATGCTGTCCCAGCCCATAAATGCCTTCATCTGGCGTCAGCTTGAAATTCTGCTGGACGCTGAACGCCTTCTTTTCGTTCTTGATCTTGACCGGCTCAATGATTGCCGCGCCGTGTTCTTTCAAAATGGTTTGGTTGTCGGCGGTGAGATATTGAATTGCGCCGTCGCTCTCGGACAACTGCACGGTGATTTTTGCGGAGGCGAGGGTGATGGTTCCGGCATTCTCCTCAAAACGGACGTTCAAATCCGGCAGGTTGGTTTGAATCACGACCAGGCTCGCTTTTTTGGATGTGCCGCCGGGCGCCCACTTGACGACGCGAACCCGGTCGTCCGCATAAAACTGCACCCGGACATTCTGCTTGCCGGTTTTCAATTCGACGCCGTTTTGGATGCGTTTGATCTGTACGTCTTTCGACGCGGAAGGTTTCGTCTGGCAGGAAGCCAGCCCAAAGCTGAGACCGAGGATGCCGAGCAAAGCCGTTGTCCGCAGGGCGGGAGATAAAGATTTCATCATATCACAATTTCTTTCTGGTTGTGCTTCCGTTCGCGAAGCCGCAATAACCGTCACATTGTGTGACTTCCCGCCGGCGAAAACAAGCCGGACGATGAGCCCAATCCCTGGCCGAAAATATTTGACGTTACCAAATAAACGGGACCAAGCGGTACCGCACCCGTTTTCGATACTCTGAATAGCCCGGCAGGTTACCGGCCAAAAACGTTTCTTCGTCCAGCAGCCTCCACACGATCACCAGCGTGATCGGAATGATCGTGAACAATCCCCACCACGAACCAAGGGCGAGCGGCACGCCTGAAAACGTGACCAGCCAGCCAAAATACATCGGATGACGCACCAGCGCGTAAGGTCCTGATGATATGACTTTCTGACCGGTCCCGATTTCGATGATGGCCGAGGCAAAAGTGTTTTCTCTGAAAACGAAAACCCCGATGAGGAACCCAAGCGCAACCAGAACATCTCCGGCGGCGACCCCATACAGCGGCACCGCCGACCAGGCGCAGCGATGGTCAATTACGGGAACAGCGACCACCAGGAACAATGCCTTCGATATGAGGAAATTCAGGATTTTCTGGCTCTTTCGCTTTTCGGAGCCTGGACCCGTGCTTATCCGACGTTCCAAGAGCGCCGGATCTTTTTTCATCAGGTCAAGGGTGACCGCCAGCACTGACAATGAATAAACGGCCAGAAAAATCCACGCCTGCCAGTAATCGAAGGTCCACACCGGCAGGAACAGCAACACGGCCAGGCCGATGAATAGTTGCAGGAACCCGACAAATACTTTTTTACTCAGAGCTTTCATTGCTTAATCGTAGCCTCCCATTTTTCTTCCAAAGCAAGCTCACGTTCGCATCGTCGAGTGAATATTGTCAAAAGCGAGAACCGAATGGCGGTTCGTGGCGGTTCGTGCGCGCTTTGTCACCCAATCAAGGCCAGGTAAGCCTGACCCAGGCGATAGGCGCGGTTCTTGCGCGAACGATTCTGGAGCTCCAAAAATCCTGCTTTCAACCAGGACCGGCACAACCCGACAACGGTTCGATGGCTGAGCTTGAGGCGGTTCGCGATTTCCTCGGCGGTGGCGGTTCCATTCCGCCGGAAAAGTTCCAGCAGCCGCCTTTCGCGCGGGTCGAGGTTGCGCAGAAGACCGCTCTGGTCCTGAGCGCCACGCTTCGCCGCCTTTGCCGCCTGGGCGCGCACGGCGCTTAACGCGTCCGCCATTCCCACACAAAAGAAATCCAGAAACCCGGTCGTGTCGGTTTCCTCGCGCCCCAGGTGGTAATTGTGCGAAGGCCCAATCGTCAGCCCGGCATAATACCCCGCCAGATTGCGGGCATAGTATTCATCAAGCGAATAGATGCCTTTTAACCCGTAACCCGCCTTGTGCAATATCAGGTTGGCCAGCAGTCTTGCGGTTCGGCCGTTTCCGTCATAATAGGGGTGAATGGTGGCGAATTGATAGTGCGCCAGGGCCGCAATCACCGGCACGGGCAAATCCCCTTCATCAAGCTGTTGGTTGATCCACGTCACCAAATCCGACATCAGACCCGGAACCGCCTTGGCTTCCGGCGGCATGTAAACGATTTCCCGGTTGCGGCTGTTGCGAATGACGTTCTGTCCATCGCGATAGGGTGTCGGCTTGGATTGCCCCGTCATCACCAGGCCATGCAGGCGGCGCAGTTGCCCTTCCGTCAGGGGCTTTCCGGCGGCGGCCAGCCTCTCCATTTCCTCCAGGGCGCGGTAATGATGGCGCACTTCCAGTTCATCGCGTTCCTTTCCCGGAAAATGCGCCCCGGCAACGGCCGCTTTCACCTGCGCCTGGGTGAGCCGATTGCCCTCGATCTGCGTTGAATAATGGGTTGAGACCAGCCGCGCGGTTTCGCGCAGGCCCGCCAGCACCGTCACATCAATGGGCAAATCCGACACCGCCTGGCGATCCGCTTCGATGGACATGAGCGCCCTGGTGATCGCCGGCGTAATCCTGTAAACCGGGGAAAACATGGTAGTCAGTATAACCTGATGTCAGTTATATGCCAGTTAAAACGCTGATATTTCCGCCCCGCCGTGGTTTCGGACACGGTAACGCCCGCGCCGCTGGGCCGTTCAGATGTCAGCGCAGCGGCCGGCCGTGGCAAAATCGGCAGAGGTTTCTTCACAGGTGTGGAAATACTTCAAACTGCCCTTTCGAGCGCGCCAATGCTGTTTTCAATCCGGATTTCCCGGATTCGCTTCACAGGTCAATGTCATTGACATACATTGGAGCCGCATGGACAAAGTGCGGCCAAAAGACTGCGCCTTCACTCTGATTGAATTGCTGGTGGTCATTGCCATCATCGCCATTCTTGCGGCGCTGCTGCTTCCGGTTCTTTCCCGGGCCAAAGCCAGGGCCACGGGTATCCAGTGTCTTGGAAACTTGAAACAGTTGCAGCTCGCGTGGCAAATGTATGCGAACGACCATAATGATTTTATTCCGGGCAACAACTGGTGGATGGAAGCCGGCTCCAACGGCATGGCGCGCTGCTCGCTAAACTGGACGACGGGCTGGGAAGACGCGACCCTGGCCGACAACCCGGACAACACGAACACCGACCTTTTCCTGAATTCGCAATGGGCGTCGCTGGGAGAGTATTCGAAATCCGCCGCGATTTATCACTGTCCGGCCAGCCGCGTCCTGGTCAGGGAGGGCAACAATCTTTACCCGCTGGCGCGCACGGTGTCCATGAACGGCTGGATGGGTTACACGAACCGCCCGCTTGACACGGAATATCAATTTCTGCGAAAGACCACCGACCTCGTGAAAATTTCCCCGGCCGACGCGTTTGTTTTCGTGGACGAACGCGATGACAGCGTGGACGACGGTTTTTTCGGTGTCTCCATGGTCAACGACACAATGGTGGAGATTGCGGCAAATTATCACGGAGGCGGCGGACCCATCACGTTTGCCGACGGACACGCGGAATTCCACCGCTGGCTCAGCCCGGACACTCAATTCCCGCAGCAGTCGGGCATCGCCACCCAGAAATACAATTTCATGCCCGTCGCATCGGATGACCCGGATTTGCTCTGGCTGCGCGACCACGCCACAAGGCCGGAATGATTTCGTACCGGCCACCGGCCCGGATTCCTCGCCCACGGGAGTGGGAGAGGATGGTCGCGCACGCGCGGGACCAGGTGAGGGTCGTCAGGGAAACACCAACGATGCGCGCGCCGTTCCCGGCGGAAACATAATCGCGCTGCACGTTCGCATCATTGAGCGCCTCGGGGCCGAACCCAAACAGCGTTTGATGTTCCTACAGGAACGCCTTCACCGGGCGGTCGGGATCATCCGGGTCGAACATCCGCGCCGCGGCCTCGGACACGGTCACGCCCGCGCCGCCGGGGCCGGTGAGATATTTAAGAATCAACGGGGCCAGCGCCCGCCTGCTGCCTTGATGTCACGGAACATTTTTTGAATTTATTTCAACGCTTTTGTGAGAACATTCTTAACAAACTGCGGAATCTCCAAACCCGATTTAGCGGCGTCCGATTTCAGCTTGTCATATTGCTTCACTTCTTTGCCCTGCCAAATCAGGTCAATTCGCCGGATTTGGCGCATGGCCACATGCTGGTAATTTTCCGGGAACGCCCAATAACACGACAGGCAAATGCTTTTGTCTTTGATGTTCTTCCAATTCTCGCAATGCTCGCACGACCACGACTTCGCGCGGTTGGCCGAACCGCAGAGCAACATGAAATCCTCGACTTTGAGTTCGTCGCTTTCGCCGGCCACCTCGTAAGGCACGCGATGGTCAATCTGCAAGTCAGCCGCTTCCATCTGTTCCAGATAAATGAAACAGCGGCAGCCGTATTTTTGAATCAATTCCTCTTTGATCTTCTTCGATAGACCGGTCCGCCCGCTGAAACGGCGGAACTGTTTCTTCGTGGTGTCGGCGAAACGATAAGCCGCGATTTTTCGTCCACTGGCCGATTGAACCCGAAACGTTTCAAGCTGAATCCCCAGCTCGCGCACGTCCCGCGCCGCGCGCGGCGGATGATCGTAACCGTATTTGTTCTTCAGCTCCTCGGTCGTGATATGACCATGCTTGAGAATGTGATCAATCACCGTCTTTGGACGCTTGCCGGTGACGGAGGCGCAGAGTTCAAGAAACTCTTTTGGATATTTTGGTTTTGCCATAAGGAACGGGTCTTTCCATCAATTGCATCTGCTCGTCGCGCCGCCGGCGATGCATTGTGGGTTGAACTTCCAATTCTTCCGCCAGCGCGGGCGAAAGATACAACGATTCCACCGTCATTTCATCCCGGCCAAGCAAGGTTGCCTGTGAGGAACGTCCAGCCTCGATTTCCACCAGCGTCAGGCGCAGTTTGGCCGGCAGCGGCTTGCCATAGCTGCGATTGCCCAAACGCCCGTCGTAACTCACCAGATAGCGGACATTTTTCAGGTTCAACACCGCGAGTTGCGCCACGAAATCATCGAACGCAATCCCGGAGAAATACCGCGAGTCGCGTTCCCCGCAGACGCCTTGATACGGCGGGTCCATATAAACCACGTCATCCTCGCGCACGTTCGCCAGCACATTTTCATAGCTCAACGAGGTGACGATGGTTTTGCCGCGCAGCAATGCCGAAATGGCGTTGAGATTCGCCTGCATCGTTTCCGGCTGCGTGCCCAGACGGCGTTTGTCGGGACTTTGATTGAACAATCCTTCCGCGTTGTAGCGCACCGCGCCCTTCACGCAGCGGGCCAGCAGATACAACAGCAACCGCGCATCCTGCGTGCGATTGAACGACTCGCGCACCTGGTAATAATGCTCCAGCGCATCCGCGTGGTCGGCGCGCCAAAGTTCCTTGTAAAATTTTCCAAGCTCCTTCGGTTGTTGACGATCAGGGACAACAACTTTGCCAGCGGCGCGTTAAAATCATTCAGCCAGAATTCCTTTGCGCGCCCGCGCGCCGCCGTGGCGATGGACAGGGCGGCGGAACCGCAGAACGGCTCGACCAGCCGCGTGGTGCTCACGGGCAGATATTGCAGAATCAACGGAGCCAGCGCCCGCTTGCTGCCTTGATATTGAAATGGTTGGGGAAGGGTCACCATTTCATCGATTTCTTCCAAATCTTTTTTGAGAGAAACTCGATCAGTTCTTTAGCCAATTCCATTGCTTCTTGAGAGTCTTGGCTGGTCAACACGATATCGCAATCTTTGCGATAGTGACTCAAAGTGTTCCGTTTCTTTTTTACTTTCTCAAATTTTTGCCAAAGTTGGCCACCCTTATCAATTTTCCCGCCTCCGAACTTTGCTATCAGAAAAAGCACTTTGTCCTCTATTCGCTTAAACTCTGGATTATTGCCCACTGAAAATGTGCCGGCTTTGCTTCCTGACCTGTTGAATAGAACCTGCTTCTCAACGAGGAATGCATTCTCATGTACTGAAAACATTCCATCTGGCAAAGCAGCGTAATCTTGCATCATGTTGTTGACAAAAGATTCCAGCGAAATCCACGAAGTCAGAACGCTTCCAATGAAATATGGCATTGCCGCATTGTGATTAGGTGCTTCAAGGGCTTGGTTATGTAGTTTCTCCGCGTAATTTAGGAATGTCCTGAATGACAGTTGATTCATGTTGAATAACCCTTTTGAATCGATTTGATCCCGACCACTTGGCTGACAGCCTGATTCATCAATTTCTTGTCGATCAGCGTGTCTTTATTCAAGCTTCGCGCCAAGAAGAGTTGAGCCATGCGCTGACGGTCTTTAAGTGCAGACCTAGTTCCAAGTCCGCGGTAAGTCGCATCGTCTGAATCATGACTGAAATTCGACATCTCGCGTGAATTTAGCGGGTCAGGAATAGTCTTAGTTGTTTTTGGAACGGTGTAGTGGTTCGTCAAACGTTTCGGATCTGATTGAAGTAGCCCGGCAACAAATCCCCACGAGGAAATGACCGACTCGGTCAAAGCTTTATTGCGAAACCCCTTTTTATTCTGCAATTTCTTCTGGCTGGCACTTTGTTTGACTGCTTCATGTTGACATTTGTGCAATTGGGCGAAAGCCTTTCCAGCTTGGATTAGGGCCTTATCCTTCCAAATTATATCGCCCAACTTCGCCACGAGGGCGTCATATTGCGGATCGAGTTGGACGCCTGATTCGCACAGGTATGGTTCATATACGCTTTTGTCCAGATCTCCCCCTTTTAATGTCTCAGCCTTCTGTTTCCCTAGGAAAAAGTTAGTGACGAAGGTTCTTGCCAGTTTCACTGTGACTCTTTCAGCCTTGGCCCCCAGATCGGGGAAATCCTCCGGCTTCCTAAGCAATCCAATTTGATAGCACCATTCACGAAGTTTAACTCCAACAACAGTCTCTTCTTGGAGTCGATCAAACAAATCATTCGAAACGGAAATGTTCGTGTTTGAAATCAGGGCAATTTCAGTGCGCTGTGCTTTTGAGAGGTTGAAGTAAATTTTAAAACCGTGAAAGCGCGAGACTTTTGCTTCGGTATGTGCCTGTTGAATCGCCTTTGCCCGGTGTTGGCCACCCCAAATCTTCAGTGGCTTATCAGGGGCATAGTCCTTCGTGAACTCAACGATAATGTCATTGAATTCTCTGCCAGCCTTTGCGTCGGCGACCATTCGCTTGAATGTATTATGCTCTGTCAGTAATTCTCTATTGGCGCGGAAGCTTTCTGCATCTGTAGGGTTGAGCTTGGCATTCATATCTAAAAGGGGACTTGCATGCTCTGCAAGCATACAACACCTAATGTAATAGCCCTTGCCCTTCCCATCCTGGCAGATAATCAATGGGGTATCCTTGGTCGTTTCTAAGGTTTTCAAGCCCTTCAAGCACTCTGATACCAATGCAAGAATGGTTTTATCTTCAATAGCATTTTCATCAAATGTGAGCTTCATAACCGAATTACAAAACTTTCCGAACGTCTCTTGAAATACGCCCGTCGCTAAACTTTGTCCAGCATTTTCAAACCAACTCCAACCGCTCCAGCGTATTCCGCCTGAATTCCAAATCCGGCACCGGATTTTGCCGGCGTTCGGGGAATTCATCATTGGTGCTGCCATCCAATTCCCGTCCGGCTTGCGCCTTGCGGACGCCGCCCCATTGTTTGAAAAAGAAGGCGACTTTCGCCCGCTGGCATTGTACGCGGATGTCCCGCACCCATCGGCAGCCATTGGCCGCGCGCCCGGCCCGCTTTCGCCGCCGACAATCACCCAATTGATGCCTTGCAAGTTGAGCGGGCCGAGATGTTCCAGCAGCGGTTCAATGGACAGGAAACGGATTTGCGCAGGCGAGTCGCGGAGCAATTCAATGCGCGGCAAACCGTGCTGGCGGTTTTCCACGCTCACGCCCCACCAAATGTGCGGCTGCTCCGCGGCGAAACGGAGTTTGCCCTTCAATAATTTCTGTATCCGCCCGGCGCGCTTGGTGAGAATCTGGTAGGTGTGCCAGTTGGCGGCTTTCATCACGCGCGCCGCCTTGACGATGTATTCGTCCGGCACTTTTTCGTGGAACAGGTCGCTCATGGAATTCACGAAAATCTTCCGGGAGCCGGACCAGCGCAGCGGGTCGCCCAGCTTTTCCGGCACGAGGCGCAGATCGAAGCCGAATTCAAACGGATGGCCGGGCACGCCGCGAAAGCGCTCGGCAAATGTCTCGGCGTAGCAATGCAGGCAGCCGGGGCTGACTTTGCTGCATCCGCGCATCGGATTCCACGTCGCATCCGTCCACTCAATTTTTGATTTGTCGCTCACGAGAAATAATTTCTCACAGACGATAGGACAAAAGCTGTCCAAGGCGAATCTTTTTCAAATCACCGAAAAATCGTAGCAGCCGACGTGAGGAGGCTCAAATATCTTCGGGAATCATGGAGAGCGTCAGCCCTTCCGCTTACGCGCGCGACGGTTGGCGCTTTCAAGGCGGCGATGGGGCAGGCAAACGGATTTAACGCAAAGATGCCAAGGCGCAAAGTCGCAAAGGGAAAACCGACTGTTTTGTGTCTCGGCGTCTTTGCGTTGAAAAGAAATTCTGAATTATCAGAAACCCCGCACACGACTCTTGATTCAACCGCGCCGGCCTTCTGCCGGGACGGCCGGCACACGCCGCCGAAGCTCGCTGATGTTTACCGTGGCGCCCAACTCATGCAGCAGGTGGCCAAGGCCGACATTGGCCCGGATAAGGAAAGCGAATTCCGGGTTGATCAGTTTGTTTTGCAACACCAGCTTTTGGTGCTGCCGGTTGATTTCCCTGTATTTGGCATAGGACTTTGGGTCGCGATAATCTATCACGATGTCCGCTGAATCGCTTTGGGGATAAAACGCATCCGATATCCGTTCCATCAGCGGCAACATTTTGCGGGCACGTGAATAGGGCACCCGTGGCCCATAGGCCAGGGCCAGAAAGTGCCGCGCCGCTGCTTCGCTTTCGCGCCACGAGCGCCGCCATTGGCAACCGTCCAGCTCTGACAAATTGAAAGACATGCGTTTCACGCACCCAAAATCAACCAGGCCGATATGTCCATCGGATTGGAATATATAATTGCCCGGATGATGATCCGCGTGCAGCGCGTTGAGCCGATAAATTTGTGTGCGGTACATCTCCAGTATTCGGATGCCGAGCAAACTGCGCATTTCATCGGAGGGTTTTCGCTTCAGGAAATCGCCCAACGATTCGCCTTCGATATAGGACATCGTCAGCACACGATCCGCGCTCAATTCCCGGTACACTTGCGGAATGACCATGTACTCCAGCCCGCTTAAACCTTTGCGAAAGAACTCCAGGTTGTCGGCCTCGCGCAGATAATCGGTTTCTTCCAAAATCCCCCGCCGGATTTCCTCGATCAACGCGGCGGGGACATGGCCGGTGAGTTGCGTGGGCAGTGTCGCGGATTTAAGCAGATTGAAATCGGTTTCGATGGCCGACCGGATGGCCGGGTATTGGATTTTCACGGCCACCTTTTCCCCCTTCAGAGTTATGGCCCGATGCACCTGGCCCAAGGACGCCGCGGCAAATGGCTCCGGGTCAAATTTGCGAAACATCTGTTCCGGGTATTTGCCGAGCGAGGACTTGAATTGCGCCCGCGCCAATGTGGCGTGCATTCCTGGCGCCTGCATTTGCAGAGTTGCCAGTTCCTGCAGTGCCTCCTCCGGCAAAATCTCGGTCTGCATGCTCAACATTTGTCCCAGCTTCATCGCCGGCCCCTTGAGCACTCCCAATTCTTCGCGCACCCGCTGCGAGGCCTTCTTCTGGAAGCGGGACTGCCGTTGCGCCCGCTCGCCTTCTCCCAGCAGGAGGTTTTGGACCTGATACCCCATGTAGCTGCCCATCAAACTGAATCCGAGTTTTCCGAGCCGAAAACCTCGCGCCACCGGGCCGCTCTGTTCGCGGCCGTTCACCAGTCCCAACCTCCCTTTTTCAACACGTGAGCGCCCAGTTTCAGGCAGCGATCCAACAGCGCCAGCGTTTGTTCCTTGCCGCGCGAACGATCCCGCAGCCAATGGGTGACGATCGCCAGATGAAAAAGACCGAAGGCGTAAGCGCCAAAGTCGCCCACGGGAGGAAGTTCGCCGGAGGTTTCAGCTTCCACAAGAATGCCCCGGATGAACCGCAAATAGCGTATATTGCGCTCCTGGGTTTGCAGGCTCCAGGGGCTGAGCTTTGAGGTGGGCGCCAGCGCGCGCAAATAAACCGCGCCGATAAACTCCTCGTAAGGCTCCAGGCGTTCCAGAAAACGATGGATGATGGCGAACAGTTTCTCGGGCAGCGCCGCCCGCTGGATGCGGCGGTCGCGCTCATACCACCCGATGACTTCGTCCAGCTCCTGTTCGAAGAAGTAGAGCGCCAGGTCCTCCTTCGTCTGGAAATAGTTGAACAACGTGCCTTCGGCGATTCGGGCCTTTCGGGAAATGGCTTTCGTGGTCGTGCGGTAAAACCCCTGCTCGGCGAACAATTCCAACGCCGCGCGCAGGATGGCTTGCTTGGTGTTTTCCTTGTTCTTGGACGCGTTTCCCCCGCCCTTTTTCCGCGGGGGCGCGGCTGGCTTTTCGTTTCATATCAGTATATGAGTGTACTCATGTTTGTAACAGTATCCGTCATCACCCGCTGCGTCAACCAAAAAATGAGGACACTCATATTTTGTTTTAGGGGCGCCCGCCTTCAAGGTCACGCCCGGAATGGCCGGCCAATCAATCAATTTGGCCAAAGGCGCGATCATTTGTTTGGGAAATATAGACAAGGCTGCCCCAAGTTCATCACGGCACAAACGCCGGGATGAAGGGCGTTTCTGAAATTTCTCCGCAGCCTCGCAGTTGTTTAGAGAAGTCGCAGCCGAAGTAAGGAGGCTCTAAACCATGATTGTTTCCGAGGAAATTTGAGCCTCGTCACCTCGGCTGCTACGAGAGAAGACATTCTTGAACGAACTGCTGGAGGCCGCGAAGAAATTTCACCCTGGTTGACGAATGCTTTGAAAAAAATCGCGGCTGGAGCACCGGCTCCAGCCGCGTTGATATATCATCCGGCCATTATTTGGCCATGAGCGTGACGGCGGCGTTGGCCGCGCCATACAGGGAGATGGAATAATCCCTGACGATATAGACCGGTATTTTCTTCAACAACGGCCTGATGTTGGGATTATAGTTTCGCTCGAAGTTTTTCATGAAGAGATTGTTCTCCAAAAACAGCCATTCGTTCTTGGTCGCAATCCCGCCGGCCAGATAGACCCCGCCGAACGGCATGAAAACCACCGCCAGACTGCCGGCAAAGCTCCCGTACATTTTAACGAAGAGCTTCATGATGTCCCGGCAGACCTGGTTGTCCTTCGCATTCTTGGAAATGAGCGCGGGCTTGTCCTCGTCTTTGGCCCGGTCAATTTCCTTCAACACGGCATCCATCACCAATTTTTTGCCGTCCTTCAGGTAGTTATAGATATTGGCAATGCCCTGACCGGAGACAAACGGTTCGGTCCCGGGGGCCATGCCATATTTTTTGGCGACGTATTCCTTCAGCTTGATGGTCTCCTCATCAAAGGCGGCAAAACCGGAATGGCCGCCTTCGGAAGGATGCGCCCGGTATTTTCCGTCTTCATTGGTGAGGAATCCCACGCCCAATCCCGTGCCGGCGCCGACCACGATCTTGGTGCTCTCGGCGGGCGCGGGGAATTTCCCGTCGGTGCTGGGAAGCCGGGTGATTTGCTTCGGATCGTCCACCGCCAGGGTGGGAATGCCATAGCCGACCGCCAGGAAATCGTTGATGACCAGGGTGTCCACCTTGATCGATTTCTTTATGGCGTCGCCGTCAATGGCCCATTTGCAGTTGGTCATCTGGCAACGATTGTTCTCCACCGGCCCGGCCGCGCTGATGCAGCACAGGTCTATTTTCAGGGCGGAGCTTTTCTTCTGGGCGATGGCGATGACTTCCTTGATCGGGTCAATGACCCCGTCAATTTGCTGCGATTTGTAGGCGCATTTCAAGATGAGCGTGTATTTGGATTTCTTTTGGCCAACCACCGCCAGGGTCGTATTGGTGCCGCCAATATCGCCGGCCAGAATAATCCGGTCATGCTTGAAATCCGAACTGAGCCAGTTGGTTTCCATAGTGGGTCCTTGTTGCCGGCCAGCCTATATTTTGGCCCAGGACTGGAAGCCCTTCGCCTTGATGACCTTTTTGCACGTGTCCAGGTCAATGAGACTGGCCTGTTTCACCAGGCCCTGGGCGAGATCCAGTTCGTTTTCGCGATACATGGTTTCTCCCAGTTTCAGGAGGAATTTGATCAACAACTCGTCGCGCTGCTCAACCTTGATTTTTCCATTGGTGATGGCGATTTCCACCGCGCGGGTGAAACCATCGGTGTCCACGCGGACTTTCGTCATGTAAAATCCGTGCTTGCCGCCTTCGCGCGAGCGCGAGGAGGAACCCGCCGTGTTCTGGGGAATCCGGTACAGGGTCGGGATTTTGCCGGAATAGACGAACTTCCCGCCGCCCGCCGAATATCGCATCCAGGCATTGGAATCCTCGGAAACCTTTTCCGGGGGGAAGGGATATTTGTAGGCCAGCTCGGTGTCCACGACCGTGGCCGAGGTGAGATTGGTGTATCCTTTTTCCGTGCCGATATCAATCCAGGCGTTGATTCCCTGGGGCGGATGGCCCATGTGGCCTTCCAGGATTTCCACGATGGACTGCGTCAATTTCTTCATGGGCACGACCTTGCTGTTCTCGTCAATGACCTTGAAGGTGGAATAAACCACGCTGGCCTTGGCATCCTTGACGAAGATTTTCCGGGCCACTTCGAGCCGGCGCAGGTCGGAGAGGTCGTCCGAATCGTTGAAGAGCACGATGGGCGACTTGTGATCGTAGGCCCATTTGATGCCCAGGTTCCGGCAGTGGCCGGGGCCGTCGTTGGTCTTTTTCTTGATGATGAAAATTTTGCCGGGATGCAGGGCCTTGACCTCGTCCAGGTAATCAATCGCCTCCTGGCAGGGGGACAAATCATCAATGATGACGAGCTGCCAGTTGGTATCCGTCTGGTTGAAGATGTTTTCCAGGGTTTCGTCCAGATACCGTTTGGTCACCACATTTTCATTTCTCCAGTGTGGCATGATGAACGTGGCAACACCCTTTGCGTAATTTTTAGCAGACATTTTTTATTTCCTTTATGGTTTGATTGAACTGTTGATTTATCGGACCGGTTTTATCGGGAAAAATCGGGGCGAAAGCCCGCGGGTTCCGGCGTCATTTGACGCCGGTTGCGGGCCTTCAACATTTTCTGATAAATTCCTGACTCTGGTGACATAAACAGAATCTCCTGCCTCATCGGCGAGTCCGTCGTTATCATACAGGTTACAGAGAGGCGCATCCCAACGTCAAGCAGAAGCTGCGGCGGGATTGTGTTGTTTTGGTGGGGCGAGCGTCCTCGCGAGCCGGCTCGTCAGTAGCCTCGCCCCACCAAAGTGGCAGGTTGTGTCATCACCCCTTGCGCCTCTCCTGTTTTTCCCGGCGTTCCACCGGCGGGAATTACGCCTTCGCCGGCGGCGGCGCGGCCTTTTCCAGCTTGTCGTACCAGTTGAATTTCATGAAGACGGAAGTGACGACGAGCAACGCGAAAATTCCGGCGGCCACCGCCCACTGTTGCAGCACGATGAAAATGGCCAGGGTCACCAGGCACAAGTTGCCACACGATGCCCACGGCGACGTTGGTGAGGTCGTGCGCGGCTCCGCGATTGGGCGCGAACGACGGATCCTCCCGCATCACCTTCTCGCGAATCGGCCCCCACCAGCCCCAGGGATTCACGGTCTTGTAAAACTTTTTCAGAATTTCGTCGTCCTCAGGCTTCGTCATCAGGGTGCCGGCGAGTGAGCCGATCAGGGAGACCAGGAATATCGCCGGGAACGTGTAGAGGACGTTGATACCATCCGGAACCACCAGTTGCGCGACCAGGGCGCCACCGATGCCGGTGATCATGCCCCAGAAGTAGCCGTAGCCGTTGAACCGCCACCAGTACCACTTGAGCACATTGGCAATGACGAAGCCGCCGTAAAGCGCGCCGACCAGGAACATCATCGCCTTGGTGATGCTGGTGGAAAGCACGCCGCAGACGATGCCGATGACCAGGAACACAATCGCCGTGATGCGGCTCAGCGCCACCTCCTTCTTGCCGCCGGCATTGGGGTTGATAAACCGCTTGTAGATGTCGTTGACCACATAGGCGGGGGCGGCGTTGATGGTCGCCGCGAAATTGGACATGAAGGCCGCCGCCAACCCGGCCAGCAGGAAGCCGATGACCCCCGTCGGCACGTGTTCCGAAAGCACAATCGGCAGCAATTTCTCGAAATCCGGCGTCGCCATCGCCCGCATCTCCGGCATGCAGAACGCCAGGGCCAGGACGGTGATGCCGGCGATCATCAGGTAGCGCGGGAACATCAGCACGAATGTCACCATGCCGTTCATCAGGCAGGCTTCGCGGGGATTGCGGGTGGCCAGGATGCGCTGCATGTCGTACGTGGGCGCCGGGCCGGCGAGGCTGGCGAGCACGCCTTTGAAAAACATCAAACCGAAAATGATGGAGAAGAATTCGTTGCCGTCCTGCTTCAGCGCCGTGTTGGCCGAGTCCAGAATGCCGGTCCAGTCAATGCCCAAATGCGTTCCAAAGAACGGATTCATCCAGCCGGTCGGGATGTTGTGCGCGATCATCGCCGGCGAAACCGTCACGATGGCGATCAGACCGATGGTGATTGCCGTCAGCGTGAGCACGGTGAACTGCATGATCTCGGTGATGACCACGCTGATCATGCCGCCCTTGATCGCATAGAGCGAGGTGAGGCCCATGAGAATGAACGCGTAAATGTTGTCGTCGCTGAACAGGCCGGTGCTGCGGCCGGTGAAGTGCCACGGCAGCATGATGGCGGCGAACTTGCCGATGCCCTTGAACGCGTAGGCGAGCAGGCCGATGACGTTGATCAGGGCGAACACGACCACGCTCAGATGGGCGAGCGTGGCGCCGCGGCCGCGCCCGAAGCGCGTTTGGATCCACTCGGCGCCGGTCAGGACGTTTGAGCGCCGCATCCAGGCGCTCATGAACATCATCAGGAAAATCTGGTTGAACGTCGGCCAGAGCCACGGCAGCCAGATGCTCTTTAGCCCGTACAGGAACAATATATACACCAGCCACATCGTGCCGCTGATGTCGAACATGCCCGAGGCGTCCGAAACCCCGAGCATGTACCAGGGCAGCGTCTTGCCGCCCAGGAAATAACCGTTCATATCCTTGACGCCGCGCCGCGAAACCCAAAGGCCGATGAGAACAACCGTCAGGAAATAACCGACGATAATGGCGATATCAAGGGTGTGAAGTTGCATGGGGTTGAAAGGCGATGGTTGTCAGGGATTTACTGGGGGCCGGTTGTGCGGCGGACGCGGCAAAGAGCATGCCCGGTCTGTGTTTGGCCCAATTTCATGGGCAGGATAATAGTTTTCACCCGCAGCCCGTCAAGGCGGAACGAAGCAAGGGAGCGCGGAGCATTGCTCCGCCAGTTGCCAGAACTTCGTTTGCGCGGAGCGATGCTCCGCGCTCCGGTTTATCATCCCGGCGGCAGACGCAAGGTCGAATCGAGCGGCTGAACGTCCGGCAATTGTTTGGCCGAACTAGCGCCGCCGAGTTCCGCGAGCCGTTCGCCGGCGGGCCGCACGCGGGTTTGAAAGCTCGCCGCGGCGTCATTGAAAGCCGTGTTCGCCCGCTCCAGCCCGGCGCGGATTTTCTCGAAATGCTCGGTGAATTTGACCACGCGCGAATAAAATTCCTGCGCGGCCTCGGCGATTTTCTGCGCGTTCTCCGTTTGCGCATGCTGCTGCCAGCTCACGCTCACCGAACGCAACAGCGCGATCAGCGACGCCGGGGTCGCCAGCAAAATCCGTTTCTCCGCCGCCCAGACAATCAAATCGTGGTCGCCCTCGAGCGCCGCGCTGAACAGCGATTCCGCCGGCACGAACAGCACCACGTAATCCAGCGCATTCGGAAACTGGCGCGGATAATCGCGGTCGGCCAGCGCCTTGATGGTGGCTTTCAATTTTGCTGCGTGCGCGGCCAGCGCTTCCGCGCGTTTCACCGGCTCCGCTATTTCCAGCGCGGTGAGAAAATCAAAATCCGGCACCTTGGCGTCCACGATGATGAAGCGGTCCCCCGGCAATTTTACGACGAGGTCCGGACGATTTTCGCCTGACGACGTCTGCTCCGTAAAATCGCAGTGCGCGCTCATACCGGCGGCCTCGACGACGCGCCGCAACGTTTCCTCGCCCCATTTGCCGCGCGCTTGGTTCGAGTGCAGCACCAGCCGGAACTGCTGCGTCTCCTGCGCCAAGGTCGTGCTTTGCTGCGAGAGCAGTTCCAGTTGCTTCTTCACCTCGCCGAGCGTGGACGATTGCGCGGCTTCGCTCTGCTGCAATCGCTTTTGGTAGGTCTCGAGCTGCTGTTTGAGCGGCTCGACCAACCCTTTGATGGCTTCCTGTCGCTGGGACAAATCGCCTTTGGCAGCTTCCTGAAGTTTTCCGAAACTCTGTTCCGCCAACCGCAGAAATTCCGGCGCCGTCTGCTTCAAAGCATCCGCGCTCAACGCCTTGAACGCTTCGCGCAGGTCCATCAGCGCCTTGTCCTGCAACGCGCGCTGCTCCACCAGCATTTTTTCCGACGCGGCGTGCCGGGCTTCCGCCGCCGCGCGCGCGTTGCCCGTTTCAGTCAATTGCGCGCGAAGCTGGGCGAGTTCGGCTTCGCGCTGGCCGACCTGCTGGCGCAGTTCGTTTTCCAGCCGGCTGTCTGCGGGCGCGGCGGCGCGATCGCGGGCTTTGAGCCAGCCAAAGAAAAATCCCAGCAGGCCGCCAACGGCAAACGCGATCAATAGTTGAAATCCGAGAGGCATATTTTAAATTCGTTCTCGTCCTCGTTCTCGTCCTCGTTCTCGTCCTCGATTACGAGAGCGAGGACGACGACGAGGACGATTAAAAATCAAAAATGGGCCACAACCTCGATCTCCACATTCGCGCCTTTCGGCAGCGCGGCGACCTGGACGGTTGAGCGCGCCGGGAAATCGCCGGTGAAATATTTCGCGTAAATCTCGTTCATGCCGGCAAAGTCCGCAAGATTGGCCAGGAACACCGTGCTTTTGACCACGCTGGCGAACGTCAATTTCTGGTCGTCCAGGATGGCCTTGATGTTTTGCAGCACCCGTTCGGTTTGAACTTTTATGTCGCCGGAAATCAGATTGCCGGTGGCCGGGTCAATCGGGATCTGGCCGGCGCAGAACATCAGGTCGCCAACGCGCACGGCGTGGCTGTAAGGACCGACGCAGCCGGTGATTTGACGGGTTTGATGATGGTTTTGGTTGCCATAAAAATGCGATGCAAGGTCTAACGGCTTTGAGCCGTTGGTCAAGGAAAGGCGTTGGAAGATGGATTTGAAACGGAGTGCGCCCGTCCCCGGGGCGGCAACGGACTGTGCCGGGAGACTCCTGATAATCTGGAGACATTCGTATTTTCAGCGTTGCGGTGTCCGGGACGGACACACTCCGGGGCGATTTGTCACAGGCCGCCAAAAATCAGCCGGTAGCCGATGATGAAAATCGCCGCGTCGGCGATGGCATGGCTGACGTAACCCGGCCAGATGGAACGGTACCGCAGGTAAAGCCAGCTCCACGCCGCGCCGCCGATGAACACGCCGCACGAGCCGAGCGCGGCGATCGGCCAGTCGAATTGCGCCGCCAGCACAATCACGTGATGCGCCGTGAACGCCAGCGCCGCCGCCGGCACGGCCAGTTTGCCGCCCAGCAACACTTCAAATTTCCGGAAAACAAACCAGCGCCAGACGTATTCCTCCATCAGCGAATTGAGCGTGATCCAGCCAATCGCGCTGCCGAGGTAAACCCCGAAATGATTCAGGCCGGTCTGGGCGGCGCGGTCGGCGATTTTCTCGGGATGAATTGCGCCGAGATGAGAGGCGATGGCGTAACCGGCAAAAATCACCGCGGCAATTGCCAGTCCCAAAACGACCGCCGCTCGGAAACCGCCAAGTTTTGGCGGCGACCAGCTCAATTGCCCGCGATCCACAAATTTCAGCCAGACGACCGGCAGCAGGACCAGCCAGAGCTTGCCGGCGACGGCGATGATTTTGCCCGCCACCGTGTCCGACCACCAAAAGAACGCCACCGTAACGACGCTCTGCGCCGGCACGAGCAGCAGCAAGGCGAGCAGGGCATTTTTGGAATTGGCGTTCAAAATATTTTGCGGGTCGCATGCAAGGTCTAGCGGCTGTGCCGGTGCGGGTCAAGGAAAGCTGCCGGCTTGATCGGAGCGCGGAGCATTGCTCCGCGCGAACCAGGTTTCCAGCTTGCGGAGCAATGCTCCGCGCTCCGAAAGGGCAAGTCAAAAATGAGCGATGGAAAATTTGCAGCCTGTCCTCATATTAGCCGCTAATGAGTGCATAGACTTCATTCGTCGCACCATTCACCCACCATCCTTCGCTCCAACCTTGGACTGCGTCACTCTGATGATGCCGGTAAAAGAATCTCGGATTGGACATCGCGGCCGGCTGCCACCAGTCCCACGAGACCTTTGTTCTCAGCAGCAAACTGTTTTGATTTGCCTCCTCGGCAGGCACCTCCACCAGCTCTTTCGACTGGATGATCGCCGCAATATCCGCCGGTCGGGCGCTGAAATGCACATAACAACTAAAAAGAATACTACGACCTCGGTGAACATGCACCTCGCTCGGCACAGGCCCAGGTTTCATAAAAATCTCCAAGGCCTGCCGCGTCTGCAACCATGACAACAAACCAACCGCGACCAACGCCAGAAGCACGACCTCGATGAAAAGTGTGCGCCAAGCAAAATGCTTTCCTTTGCGTTTGAAGATCAGCGCGGTGACCGGAACCACAATTGCGCAACAAGCCGTCGCAACGAGCACGGCAAAAAAAGTGGCAAGCCCACTAAACAAAATGCCACGATAACATGCGAAAATCGCAAACGCATAAGAAAACATCAAAGCCAAGCCGGCAGAAGCAAGAAATGCCGCTGGCATTCGCATATCCATTCTCATAAACCGACCGTAATTTGGGCTGAAATTGCTGTCCAGCATATTCTAAAGCCGTTTATGTCCCCGCCGTCAGCCTCGTTAGAGGCGGCATCTTTGTAGAAACACAATCCAAAATATTTTCAAGTTCCGTCAGGAGCGGCATATTCTGTCTGTCCGCCAGGTTATGTCGCTCCTGACGGAGCTTGTGCCTTTTGCGGAACGTAAACTACAAATATGCCGCGCCTACGGTGCTTCCTTTCGCCGTTTTATCCGTGTGAATCCGTGTCCATCCGTGGTTGAACTTTGATTTCACAGATACTTCGCCAGAATCGGCTTTAACTCGCTTACAGTTTTCTTCGGCCAAAGTTTTTTGTCGGTCAGGATCGCGGTTTGAAGTGCGGAATGGCACGGCCAGTCCGGTTGGGCCGGGATTTGCGAAATGGCACGGACGACGATTTTTTTGGCCAGGTCCGCGTTGCGGTGAAGATTGCCGATGATCATTTCCAGAGTGACGTGCTCGTCTTCCTTCCAGTCTGTCGTAGTCGGTGGACATGGCCAGCGTGGCGTAGGCGATCTCGGCTTCGCGGGCGCATTTGGCCTCGCCGAGGTTGGTCATGCCGATGACGTCGTAACCGGCCCGGTGGTTGGTGAGCGATTCGGCGCGGGTGCTGAACGCCGGGCCTTCCATGCAAACATAAGTGCCGCCATCGTGGACCTGCGCCTCGCAGTCCCTGGCCGTCTGCAACAGGAGCTGCCGCAGTTCCTCAGAAATGGGATGCGCAAACGAGACGTGCGCCACGATGCCGCGCCCGAAAAAGGTATGGGCGGACGATTGTTTGGTGCGGTCCACAAACTGGTCAACGAGCACAATGTCGCACGGCCAGCATTTTTCCTGCAACGAACCGACGGCGCTGACGCTGATGATCCAGGCGACGCCAAGCTTTTTCATCGCCCAGATGTTGGCGCGATGGTTCAGCTCCTGAGGGCAAAATCCGGTGGCCGCGACCGTGGCGTGGCAGAAAAACCACGTCGCGTCCGGCGATCTTGCCGGTGAGCAAATCGTCCGAGGGCGCGCCGAACGGGGTTTTGACCTTCACCCATTTCTGGTTGGTAAAGCCGTCGATGTTGTAAAGGCCGGTGCCGCCGATGATGCCGATGCGATGTTTGGACATGGGTGTTTTATAGCATTGGCCTGGTAAAAAGTCCCGGTGTTTTTCTTGATGGAGCGGGCCGGGTACTGCCAAGTAGCGGCAGCCAGCGCCGCTACGGGGGTACTCGATTGCGACCCCGTGCCTTTTGCGTCGCGCCGTGTCCGACGATGTGCTAACTATCATTGGGCCATGAATGCACCGTTGGAAAAAAGTTCCGGGCGCGTCGGCGTAACCGGGCAATGCCTGGCGCGCTCGGTCGTGGACACGCTGGCCGAGGAACCGGCGCTCGAAGCGGTGACCATTGACCGCGCGCGGCAGAAAATTTCCGTTGCCACGCTTGGCCGCGTGGATGCCGGCAGGCTTACCGAACGCATTACGACAAAATTTCAAGCGGCGCCGGCCGCCGGCCCCGGCCCCGCGTGCTCGTTGCTGAAGGGCGAGGGCGATTGCCTTTCTTGTGACCAGCCGTTATCCGAGGCTGAACGAAAAAAAATCACCATCCGAAACGACGGCCCGACCACGACCATCGCCCGCGTCACCTGCCCAACCGCGCCGAAATTCTGGCGCTGGCGCGATATTCCGTTTCCCAGGGTCGTCCAGCGCGACGTCGAGTTTCTCGAAAGCGCCGAGCACATTGACGAGCACATCAATGAATGGAAAATGCAGCTTGCCTTTGCGGCGCTTTGCGGCGTTCTCGGACTCGCCGCGCATTTTCTCCTGACCGGCGGCTGGTCCATCGCCGCTTATGTCCTGAGTTTTATCGCGGGCGGTTTCTATCCGGCGATGGAAGTCTGGCAACGTCTCCAGAAACGCACCATTGACGTGCATTTTCTCATGGTAGCCGTCGCCGTCGGCAGCGCCAGCATCGGCGCCTGGGGCGAGGGCGCCACGCTGCTGTTCCTGTTTTCATTCTCCGGCGCGCTCGAACATTTCGCCCTGGGCCGGACGCAAAAGGAAATCCGCTCGCTCTTCCGCAACGCGCCCAAAACCGCCACTGCGCTCGATGAACAGGGTCGCGAACGCGAGGTCGAGGTCGAGCAACTCCGGCCCGGCATGCGCCTGCTTATCAAGCCCGGCGCGCAATTTCCCGTGGATGCGGAAATCGTCAAAGGCAGCACCGCCGCGGACGAGTCGAATCTCACCGGCGAGGCCACGCCCGTTGAGAAACACATCGGCGACACCGCGCTGGCCGGCACCATCAATCTTTGGGGCGCGGTCGAAGTCGTCGTCACGCGGCCCGCGGCCGAAAGTTCGCTGCAAAAAATCATTACGCTCATCAAGGACGCGCAGCAGCAAAAGGCGCCCGCTCAACAGTTCACCGATCAATTCAGCACTTATTATACTTACGGTGTGCTGGGACTTTCGTTCGCCATGTTTTTTGTCTGGTGGCTCGGCTTCCGGCTCGCGCCGTTCGAGTCCGCCATCGAATCGCAAAGCGCGTTTTACCGCACGATGACGCTGCTCGTGGTTGCGTCGCCGTGCGCACTGGTGCTTTCCATTCCGTCTGCCGTGCTGGCGGCCATCGCCTGGGGCGCGCGGCACGGCATTCTGTTCCGCGGCGGAGCGGCGGTGGAAAAACTGGCCGAGGTCAATGTCGTTGCGCTCGACAAGACCGGCACGCTTACGACCGGCGAATTGCGCGTCGAAAAGGTCGAAAGCTTCCCGCCGGGCCGCGAAAATGAAATCGCCCGGCTGGCTTATTCGCTGGAAAAACTGTCCACGCATCCGCTCGCCCGCGCCATCACGCGCCACGGCAAACAGCAGCAGCTTGAGTTGGTGGCCTTGGAGCAGTTTGAATCGGTGGCGGGGCAGGGACTGCGCGCGATATGGAATGGTGGCATTTGCTCACTCGGCGGACGCGATTGGGTCTTGAAGCGCCGGCTTCCAGCACGGCAGGATAGGGTTGGAGTTCAAACTTCAGCTTGTTCAGGGGACACGCTAAAGCGTGAACTCCAACCCGCCGATTCGGAGGCCGGCACCCCGGTTTCTGCCGGTTTCTCCGAAGTCTGGATTGAGGCGGGCGATTTGCTGGGCCGCGTTATTTTGCGCGACGACATCCGTCCGCAATCCGCGGCGGTGGTGGAAGCTTTGCGCAACGAAGGCTTGCGCACCGTGGTTTTGACCGGTGACCGCAAGGCGACGGCCAAGTATTTGCGCGTGGAATTAAGATTGGATGACGTGCGCGGCGAATTACAGCCGGAACAAAAAGTGGCGGCCATCCGTGAGTTGAGCGGGCAGGGGAGAAAGGTCGCCATGGTGGGCGATGGTGTGAACGACGCGCCGAGTCTGGCTGCCGCGCACATTGGAGTGGCGATGGGCGCGCGCGGATCGGACGCGGCTTTGGAGCAGGCCGACGTGGTGTTGATGCATGACCGGTTGGAAAATTTTCTCGCCGCATTTCGCCTGAGTCGGCGCGCGCGCCGCATCATCCGCCAAAACCTGGTCGTTTCGCTCGGCACGGTGGTTGTGCTGGTGACGTTTGCACTGCTGGGCAAAATTCCCCTGCCGGTCGGCGTGGTCGGTCACGAAGGCAGCACCGTGGTCGTGGTGATGAACAGTTTGCGATTGCTTTTTGGCGGTCAGAAGCGGGATGCTTGAAAAACGGATGAAACCCCGGACCAATTCTTTTCAGAAATTTGTTTCGGAACACGCGCGGCTTTTCCAAAGCGGGAAAAAGCTGCCGCTGGGTTGCCCCAAAAAATTCCCAGGGCATCCCAAGGTGCCGGACAACGCGCCGAAAGCATTGATTTTCTCGCCGCATCCGGATGACGAATGCATCGTCGGCGGGCTGGCGCTGCGGCTGTTGCGGGAGGCGAAGTGGAACGTTATCAACGTTGCCGTGACGCTGGGAGGCAAAAAAGCCCGGCGCGCGGAGCGGCTGCGTGAATTGCGGGCCGCGTGCGATTTCCTCGGCTTCGGTCTGGCGGTGGCGGATGGGGAGGACATCAATCCGGTTGCACGCCGGAAAAATGGCGCGTCCTGGCGGGCGGCGGCGAAAACCGTTGCTGAAATTTTGGCGGAACAACGGCCGCGCGCGATTTTTCTCCCGCACGAGTGCGACAGGCATGGCACACACATTGGCACTCATTTTTTAGTTCTGGACGCGCTTGAAATGTTGCCCGCCGGGTTCAAGTGTCATGTCGTTGAAACGGAATTTTGGGGGCAAATGGCGGATCCCAATTTGCTTGTCGAATCTGGCATAGAAGACGTCGGCGACCTCGTGGCGGCGCTGGCCTGTCATGTCGGCGAAGTGCGGCGCAATCCGTATCACGCGCGGCTGCCGGCATGGATGATGGACAACGTGCGGCGCGGCGCGGAATTGGTGGGCGGGCAGGGCGGGCTGGCGCCGGAATTCACGTTCGCCACAATTTACCGGCTGCGAAAATGGGTGAATGGCCGGCTGACGAATGAACTCCGAAGCGGAAAATATTTATCATGCTCGGAGAACGCCACGAAACTTTTCCGATGAAAGCAAAATTCATGCGCGAGGCCATCCGGCTGTCGCTCCAAAAAATGCGAGGCAACCACGGCGGGCCGTTCGGCGCGGTTGTCGTCCGGCGCGGCAAAATTGTCGGGCGCGGCTGGAACCAGGTCACTTCCACGAATGACCCGACGGCGCACGCGGAAGTCATCGCTATTCGGAAAGCCTGCCGCCGGCTCAAGACGTTTCAGCTCGACGATTGCGAACTTTACGCCAGTTGCGAACCGTGTCCGATGTGTCTGGCGGCGGGTTATTGGGCGCGGCTGCGGAAGATTTATTACGCCGGCACGCGGCGGGACGCGGCGGCGGCTGGTTTTGATGACGACATGATTTACCGCGAACTGACCCGTCCGGTTTCGCGCCGCAAAATGGCCATGCGGCAACTGCTCCGCCGGGAGGCGGTGACAGTTTTTGCCGAATGGAAAAACAAGGCGGACAAAGTCCCGTATTGAATTTTGCGCGCAAGTTGCGTGGAAGCGGTGAAACTGCGCGTTTGACGCGATTTTGCCGCCTGTTAATGTCACGCCATGAGCTTTGCTGTTGATCTCCTTCTCTGCAGCGTCAAAGGGCAATTGCCCGTTGGTAACTTAAAAGATGGCCGCACGCAAATTCGGACACTTATCCCCGGTTTGCTTGGGGGGATGATTTTATTTTTTCTTGCCGCCTTTCCAAATCATTCCGCGGATGGAGGAAGTGCCGCCTTGGGTGTTGTCCACCGTTACGGCCAGCTCCAGGTGAAAAACGGCCAGCTATGCGACCGGAGCGGCAATCCAATTCAACTCCGGGGAATGGGTTCTCACGATCTAAAACAGTTTCCATTCACCAGGAACACGGTGAGTAATCTGGTGAAGGATTGGCATGTCTCCGTGATCCGCGCGGCCATGTACACGGACAGCTTCGGTTCGAGTTATATTCGCGAGCCCCAAGTGAAACAAACCGTCAAACTCATCGTGGATGAGGCGATCCGCAACGATGTGTATGTCATCGTGGACTGGCATGTTCTCGAAGACGGCAATCCCAACCTCTACAAAGAGCAGGCAAAAAAATTCTTCCAGGAGATGGCGGGGATATATCGTGGTTCTCCCAACGTGATTTATGAAATCTGCAATGAACCCAACGGCAACGATGTGGCTTGGAAGGACATCAAAGTCTATGGTGACTTCATCATCCCGGCCATCCGCGCCATTGCTCCGGACAGCATTATCATAGTCGGGACGGATACTTGGAGCCAGAACGTGAGCGCGGCGGCGGAAGCGCCCCTGAATTTTACGAATGTTCTGTATGCCCTGCATTTTTACGCGGGACCGACGCATGTCGAATTGCGCCGCAAAGCGGATTTCGCCTTGTCCAGGAATTTGCCACTTTTTGTTTCAGAATGGGGATTGACCGATTATACCGGAAAGGGCGTGCTTTATCTTGACGAAGCGCAAAGGTGGGTTGATTGGATGAATAAACATAAAATCAGTTGGGCAAGCTGGTCTTTCAGCAACGCGGACGAAGCCAGCGCCGCACTCAAGCCGAAGGTGAAGATGGATGGACCCTGGCGGGATTCAGATCTCACCCCATCTGGGAAATGGATCAAATCAAAGATTCAAGCAGATTGATCTTTCGGCCCGGCAAAATGGCCAAACCTGTAAAAAACGCCCTCGCCAGTTTCGATGGATTCTCACTGGATCATTCGGTTGAAAAATCACTTAAATGGCTGCGGATAAATTCCCCCACTTCATCGGCGGGGTCATCGGTGAGATCCCTGGCCGACAGAGACTTTTTGATGATTATATGCACGCCCGTGACATTACCACCAATACCCCCGGCCCCTTTCTCGCCAAAAAGCGCATTTGTTCCTTCATTCTTCAAACCGAGGCCTGTCGTTCTTGGAATGGCTTGAACGATATCCCAACCAATCAGGCCAAGACGGCGCAGAATGGACAAGTTAAATTCATCCGCCAAATTGTTGTCATCAAGAATTGGGTTCATCGGCACGAAAATGGAATCACAAAGAAAAGTAGGCTTGCCGCTCTTTAACCGCGCCCGCAGCAAAGTTTTTATTTTGATGATTTTCTGAATCTTGAATTGCTCCAACTCCCGCTCAATCTCTTCAACGGTGGGGGTAACTGCCGGCGAATTTTCTTTTTGTTCGGACAATGGCCCCACCTCCCGCTTAATCTCCTCACCAGCAGGGAGGGCGGCAGACAAATTTTCTTTTTGTTCGGATATGGGCGGCACCATTAACGTGGTTTCCTGGTCGCAGTGTTGACACACAACCACTTCGCCCGCCTGGCTGGAGTCAAATTCAATGACGGCGGCGCAATGACGGCACAGGCAGAAAACAAGGCGCGGCGGTTCGTTTGGCGGTTTGATCATGGGAGCAGCCCTTTAAAAGCGTTGCCATCGCTCAAATTCAATTTTTCACCGTTGGTTGGCAAATCCACCAGCCAGTAATAACTGGATTTTGAATCTTCCAAATTTATTTTTGCAAAGATTTTAGTGTGAGGCTTCGGCTGATTGATGACAAAATTGCCTTTGTCATCCGTCAGTGACATCTCCACCGGCTTGGGGGCAAAGTCGCCCAGAGAAAAAAAAGGCGTTTTTAACGAAGCCAGAGAATCGTTTGCTGCTTTTATCTTGTTGTCAATGTCTTCAACTTTTTGTTTTGCTGTTGCCGCGTTTGTATTTTTCTCGTTTTGGATTTTCAGCGCCAGCGATTCGAGTTCATTCCCTATTTGGCGCGTCCGTTCACGCAGCGATTTGATTCTTTGGGCATCCTCTGTTTCGGCCGCAAAAGCGTCCAGTTGCTCCTGGGTGTAATGTCCGATTCGTATTTGTGACTGCTCGCCATATTTGGCTTTCAAAGAAGCGATGGCATTGGTGAGAGATTGTATGGTCTGATTCCTTTTGTTGGATTCATCCACGAGCGTGATGTATCGGGAATCGTTTGTGAAAGACTGGTTGGCAAAATAGACGGAGTTGGACACGGTGGTTTTTTCATAGACGGCCTCTGCCGCATTGTGCTCATTATTCAATTGTTCAATTTGAGCCGTCAGCAGGCTGGTTTGCTTTTGCGCTTCCAGTTTTTTGCCGCTCAAAAAATCGTCGGCTTCTTTGGAATCGATCAAAAGAATCTGAACATTTTGGATCGGCGTTGCAATCCCGGAAGAACTAACAACGAACATCTGTCCGGTAACCGGAGTTGGTTTGCAGGATGCAAGAAAGACTGCGGCCAAAGCCGTCAGTATCAGAATTAACAGTTTCATGTTTTCCTTCCCACAAGTTGCGAATTTCGCGTTTCGCTTCGGACAGCGGCCGAAGCCGCAAATTGTTTGTTTTGTGCTGACGTGTGATTCAATCACCGATGCCGGTCTTGTTCAAGCACAGTTTTGCATGGGTTTCGGGGGCATCCGTGCGCGCGTGCGCGAGGGAGGGCGCGCGCCCCGGCCACGCTGACTTCGTTGATGCGTCCTTTGGCGCCGTTGACCAGATTCAGAAAACCGGGTGAATGATCCATGCCGGTAAGTTAAGCCGCGGGCTTGGCCGGTCAAACAAATTTCACGTTGAGGCAAATGGTTGGGTTTGGTTTTGCGGATGACGTTCCGGCAAATTCCGTCGTGCGAATTTCAAGGAGACGGCGGACATATTCTACCTCTCCTGGGAGGAGAGGGCCGGGGTGAGGATGGTCGTTTAATCTAACTTTTCCCGCAAAATTGGGTTTATGTTTTACGCCCGCCCTCAACCTGACCTTCTCCCCCGGGGAGAAGGAACAGCGTTTGCACGTCTCTGGTTTTTCGGCTGACCGTCCGGCAAATCCAGGCGCACGGAGAAAGCGGCGGTGAACGCGCCGCAATCCAGACGCTTTGCGCGGTTTGAAAGCGTCCGGCAGTCGCGAAGCGTCTGGACTGCGCGTGTCTTTAGCACCGCTTTCCGGCGCGGTTGACCATCCGGCCAATCCCGGCGCAAATTTTCGAAGGGCGGTGAACAATTCTGCTTCTCCGTGAGAAGGCCGGGTTGGGAGTGCGTTCAAACAGACTTTCGGCAAATTCCGAAAGCAAACCCAACCTGTCATCCTCGCTATGTTCGTTCGCAATTTGAATCCAACAATCTGCGTGATGCACATATTTCAAAAATCGGTTTATCTCACTGATAAGACCATATCTGTAACCTGCTTCCATGTGGCCAAATATTCCATGCTTTACGCCATAAAGGTTTTCAGAGCGCTTATAGTCGTCACGCTTCAGTATTTTGCTTCGGACCAAACAATCCGCTGTTTCACGGCGTAATGCTTGAACTCTGGCAAAAGCGGCGACGATTTTTTTATCTGTAAACATCTTCTCTTAGATTCCCAATACTTTATGCTCAATTATCTAAATGCGCGGTTACCAGAAGAGTGGTATGCCTTCTAGTTTCACGTCTTTTCTGAATTTCATCTTCATCGCCAGTCACAGTGGTAATAAAAGCTGCCAAAAGCTGCCGGTCTTTTCCCTGCGGCGAGAATAATCGTTTTCTACTGGCTCGCAAGTGCGCGCTGCGTGAAACGGCCAAACAAATTTCATTGGCAACGCGCCGGCGCATTGGCTTACTCGCCGGGTGTCGCAGCCAAAAAATAACGCCGTCACCGCCGCCAGCCTCCTTTTCGTGATTTTTCTGTGGGGCGGCAACAACGCGGGCACCAAGTGGCTGGTCGCCGCGTGGCCGCCCATCTGGACCGGCGGCATCCGCTTTCTCCTGGCCGGTCTGCTGTTGCTGGCGGTGCTGCGCTTCACTTCGTGGCTCGGTGAATACCGTCCGTTGACCTCCGGTCTGCGGCGGCAGTTGTGGTGGCGCGGCGGGTTGTGCCTCGCGGTATATATCGTCGCCTTCAACTGGGCCTTGCGTCTGACCGCCGCTTCGCATGTGGCGTTGTATCTCGGCGCGTCGCCCGTGTGGACGTTGTTGTGGGAGGAACGGCCGCAGCGGACATGGGCCAGCGCGCGGCGTTACGGAGCGGCGTTGCTGGCGCTGGCTGGCGTGCTGGTGCTGTTCTGGCCGGCGCTGCAAACGGCACGATTGGACCTGCTCGGCGAGTTTTTTGGGCTGGCCGCGAGCATTTTGTGGGCAACCTTCAGCCATCAAATGCGCATTCTCAGCGCCACCTTGAGCGGGGCGGAAGTCGCGGCGCACACGATGTGGATGTCGGGGATTGGGCTGATGCCGTTCGGGCTGGCGGAGATTTATTTCGCGCGCGGCATTCCCATGACCGGCGGGATTCTGGGAGTGCTGGCATTCTGCATCGTATTCGGCGGGGTGATTGCCTATGCGCTCTGGAACGACGCGCTCCAGCATTGGCGCACGAGCCAGGTGATGCTGTTCAACAATCTCATTCCGTTGAGCACGATGGCCTGGGCGTGGTTCTTTTTGCACGAGCCGGTCACCCCCACGTTTTGGACGGCCATGGCATTGATCGTTGTCGGTGTCGTGCTGGGGCAGGCCAATTGGGCGAAGATTTTTGGCGTGCCGGAGGGATTTTAGCCTCAAATCCTCCTCCTCGTCCTCGTTCTCGTAATCGGATCAGGCTTTTCGATAATTCGAGGACGAGAAGACCAATTATGGTGCAAGGATGACATCCGCCCTCGGCACGGGGCAAGGACATGGGTAACACTTGAGGGCATGGACATAGGTTACACATTGGGTAAGGATTTGGGGCTTTTCCACGGGCATGTCGTGGAAATCTATTTCTTTGGTTCAAGCCCGTGTCGGCTTTGTAAAACTGGTGCTCAAGGCCCAACAATCGTTTGCGGAAGTGTGTCGCATTTTCCGGATCAGTCGCAAAACCGGCTACAAATGGAAGCGACGTTTTCTGCGGCAAGGTTTGGGCGGATTGCGCGACCGCTCGCGCCGCCCCAAAAGGTTCCCCCATCAGACCCCGGCTGGCTGGTTGCGGCGGATCCGACGTTTGCGGCGCCGACATCGGCGCTGGGGAGCCAAGAAACTCCGGGAACAGTTGCGTCGTCAATCTCCCCGTCAACGGGTTCCGGCGGTACGAACGATCACGTTGTGGTTGCAGCGATGGCAGTTGACCCGCCACCGACGCGCCCGGCCTCCCCACGGCCCGCAGTTGCTGCGCCCGAGACTAACGGTGCCGACGCGGTCCAATCAGGTATGGACGGTGGACTACAAGGGCTGGTTCCGAACCCACGACGGACAGCGGATCGAGCCGTTGACCGTACGGGATTTGTTCAGTCGATATCTTTTGGCGGTACGGCTGCTGCCCGACCAGCAATGGTGGCGTGCGCGCGCAGTGTTTATACGGTTGTTCCGGCGTTTTGGTTTGCCTCGGGTTATCCGGGTGGACAATGGCGGCCCGTTTGGATCCAACGGCCCGGCGGGGCTGACGCGTTTGAGTGCCTGGTGGACGGCGTTGGGCATCCAAGTGGAGTTTATTGCGCCGGGTCATCCCGAACAGAATGGTGCGCACGAACAAATGCATCGGGAACTCAAAGCCGACCTGGCGGCTCCGGCCTCCAGCACGATGCGAGCTCAACAACGGCGAACCGATCGCTGGGTCAATGGCTACAATGGAGTTCGTCCGCACGAAGCGCTGGGCCAGCGAACGCCGGCGGAATGTTACCGCAAAGGCCGACCGTACCGGTGGACCAACCAGTTGCAGTTGAGTTATCCCAAGGGTTGGAAGGTGCGCAGCGTCCGCAGCAATGGGCAGATTCGATGGCAGGGGAGACTTCGCTTTGTCGGAGAAGCCTTCGTCGGTATGAAAGTCGGATTGAAACCTGTAGGAATGGGCAAGCACGTCGTGTATCTGGTTCGCGTGCCACTGGGGGAGTTGCGCGCATCGGATGCTTGTGGTCTCCGGCCTTCGGCCTACGCCCACAAGCATCCGACCAAAGGTCGAAAAGTGTAACCTATGTCCTTACCTCATTGTGTTACCCATGTCCTTGCCCCGTGCCCTCCCCGCCCCTCTCCCCCAGGAGAGGGAGAATCATTCGCCGATTCTTTGAAAATTTATACGACGGGATTGGCCCGACGCTCATCCGCAAAACCGGAAACAAACGAAAGCTATTTCCTCTCCTGGGGGAGAGGATGAAAGGTGAGGGCGGTCGTAAACACTCATTCCACTGAACTAGTCGAGGACGAGGACGAATTTAACTTCGGGTTCAAAAATGCTTCGGCATTTCAAACACCACGGTCACCTGCCGGACCGGATCGCCGGTGGAACGGTCAGTGGGAATTTTTCGACCGGGCTTGATCTCCACGCTGAAATGGCCGGTTTTGGCGTCGTATCGAACTTTCCCGGCTCGTCCGGATTCAACCTGCGCCTTGGGCTTTGTCGCGGCAAATCCATGAAGCGTGACGGCGGTTTCCTTTTCCGCAAAGACAACGGTCGCGGTGAGTTTGCCGGGTTCGTCGCGGAGCGAGGCAATCCGCTGCCGGCCAGTGCCGACAAATTTCTCGTTGTCCCCCAGGAAGGCAATGCCGCTTTCGCCGACCGGCGCCACCACGTCGAAAGCAGATGCGCCTTGGGACAAAGTCGCTGAGAAACTTTCGTTGGTTTCCAGCCGCCGGCCCGCGCCGGCAAAGTAATCATAGACATAAACCGGACCCGTTTGGCCGAGTTCGTCAGACGCAAACCGGACTTCGATGGAGTTGGTTTTGGACCGGTTACAGGCGAAGACATAACTGGTTTTAATTTTGTCCTGCCGGGTGCAGGTGCCGGCTATCAACGGTGCCGGCTCGTGCCGGGCGTCGGCAAGGTAGCTGCGATCCAGCGGTACGATGGGCGCATCCGGTTTGACAATCACGCCGTCGGCGCGGACGGCTTGAAGCAGATTGGTCATGGTTTCGGTTCCCATGGCGTCGCCGATGCCGACAGGCCCGGCGGAAAGGGTTGCCAGCAGCACGTTGGCGGTTTCGGAACTTTTGAAAACATCCGCCCAGGGCCAGATGCCCAGCGCCGCGGCGAGGCGGGACGTGTACAGGAAATTATTCCATTGGTTGGGATTGAACCGGTCGTCGCTGGTGCGGATGGTGGTCAGGTTGGCATACCGGCTGCCTTGCAGGAAGTGGCAGGGATACGGCATGCAAAATTGGAGCGTGATGCCTTGCTCGCGGCAGGCGCGGGCCATGTTGTCGAGAAAGGTTTCGGCCGTGTCCAGGTTGCTGCTGAAAGCGGGCGAATACTTGTAAATGCGGTCGAGCCAGTCCTGCTCATAAGTGGCCACGCCCGAAGATTTGAGGTAGGCGGCAATGTCGTTCCACCATTGCGGGTCCACCGCCGCCACGCCGGAAAATTGATAGCGTTGATGATAAGGACTGGCCGGGTCAATCCAACGGGCATGGGTGACCAGCGGCAGGCCGATGGATTGTTGAAAGGCTTCCAGTCCCTGCGGAAAAAGGAAGGGATGCGCCTTGTATTCCAGCGTCCCGCCGTAACGATTCCATTCGCCTTCGGGCAGCCTGCCCGATTTTCTCGCGCCGCCGGGTTTGCCGTCGGCATCGGTGATGGTTTTGGAATACCACCAACTGTCCAGTTGCAGATAGCGGATGGGAATTTGTTCCTGGCGATACCGTTTCACGAGCGATTGGAGCGTGCCGGCGTATCCCTGGTCCAGGTCGTAGTTGTAGTAATAATAGGCGCCGTTATCGGTCCAGTAACCCAGATACTTCAGCACGGCATCAGCGTCATTGGACGGGCGTTTGGCCTGTTCCAGTTCGAGGAGCGACCGGCCCCACAAATCCCACGTCTGGTTGATGCCCGGGCCGAATGCGACCAGGGTTTCCTGGGTGAAACCCGCCGGCAAATCGCGCAGGCGGGGATTGAAGCTGCTGGCCACCTTTTGCCGGCCATCACCCAGCAGGCTGGCGACCATGAAATGGGATGCCGGCGAAATGATCAAGGCATTGGCGTGATCGTCAAACAACAGCCACGGCGTGCCAGCCTCGCTGGCGGCGAATTGCGGCGGGGCAAAAGTCTTCAATCCATAACTGAACACGTGCAGGTCCGCCGGCATTTTCGTGAAATTGGGAAAGGCGGCTGGCGGCGTTTCGGACGCCGCTTTGCAGGTCTGGGAAAAAAGCGCCAGCGCCGGTACATCGTAAAGCCGGATCTGTCCGGACATGGGGATTTCGTCCGCCTGCCACTCGAAACCGACTTGCTGGTAGGTTCCCACACCATCGCTGCCGCGGCTGGCAGTTACCTCGGCCAGCGGGGCGGGGACCTTGCCGGCAAAAGTCCAGGCCGGGTTGCTCGACGCAATTTCGTAAAGACCATTGGTTGGCTCGAGCCGCACCGATAGACCGCTGCCCGGTGCTGTCAGACTGAGCGCCGCTGTTTCCCGGACGGTCATTCCGAGTGCCAGCAGGATGGCGGCAGCCAGCAAGGCGGTGCTTTTCGATTTAAATATTCTGGCGGGCGAATTCATGGTTGTGAGAAATTATTTTGCCGGAGCAGGCCGCAAAGCGCACGTTTGTTTTCAGGTTTGGCTGCCAATTGCACTTCGGCAAACTTTTTCTCGTTGCCAGGCTTGACGCTGGCACTAATCTGACAACCAGAGCAGCCCAAAATCTGAAAATCCCATGGATATCAAGAATCTCAACAATCTGACACCATTTATCACGAAAGACGGCTCGGAAATCCGCGAATTGCTGGCGCATCGCAATTCCGTCATCCGCAACCAAAGCCTGGCGGAGGCGCGCGTTCCGGTCGGCGCGAGCACGCAGGAACATTATCACGTTCAGACCGAGGAGATTTATTACATCACGCACGGCGCGGGACGGATCCGCATCGCCGGTGAAACGCGTGACGTGAAACCCGGCGACGCCATCGCCATACCGCCGGGAAGCAAACACAAGCTGTGGAACACCGGCAGCGAACCGCTGCGGTTGTTGTGCTGCTGCGCGCCCGCGTACGAGCACGACGATACGGTGATCACAGAATAGCCTGGGAGCGCTGGCGTCCCGCCGGCAAATCTCGAAAAACCCACTTATCAACTCGCCGCCGGGACGGCAGCGCTCCCAGGGTTGAATCGTGAATTGACCTGCGCGCTGGCACGCGCTTAACTATCACCATGAAATCACTCACGTCTTTGACGCTGGCACTTGTCGGAATGCTGGCAACCGGTTGTGCGAATCACAAAGCCGCGCCAACCACCAAGCCCGTCAAACCTGCCGTCGTCGTTCGGCAGACCGCTGTCAAACCTGCCGCCACCGTTGCGCCGCAGACCATTGTCACGCCCGACAGTTCGCTCGCCGCCAGGGTGGCTTCGTACAATGCCGCCGGACGTTTTGTCGTGCTGAGTTTTCCCCCGGGCCAGATGCCAAAACTGGAGCAAAGTTTTTTTCTGTATCGCGATGGCATGAAAGTCGGCGAAGTCAAAATCACCGGCCCGCAGCGTGACAACAATATCGTTGCCGATATTGTTACCGGCGAAGCCCAGGTCGGGAACGAAGTACGCGATCAATGATGTTGCCCGAGGGGCAGGGGAATCTCCGCGAAAGGCGCCGCTCCGCGGAATGACTAATTTTTAAACCATGATGACGAAGGAATCCCGAAGGCCGAAGCTCGAATGCGCGCACGGAAGCCGGTTTTGTGATTTGCTCATTTGAGCATTCTTTAGTCATTCGGATTTAGGAATTAGGAATTTTGGCCTCCGTCCGCTCCGCTATCTTTCATCAAACCGCCCGACTGCCATTATCCGCATTGACTCAGTTTTCCGCCTTCTGCGATTTCTCGGTGAATGGCTTCACCGTTTTGGGCAGCGCGTTCTTCTGGTAAGGCGAATGGAGGTTGAAATAAATGCCGCACAACGGGCGCGCCTCGTCGCCCTGGCTCAAAATAATCGTCACCTGGTTGTCCAGCGCGATGCCGTGACGCAGACCCGGCCCGCGGCTTTCATAGGCCTTGATCGCCTTGCCCATCAGCGAGGTCAGCGACACTTCAAAATCCACCGGCGTTTTTTCCAGGCAGACCACGAATTTGTCGTAGGTTTTGACGGCGGCGGCAATTTCGCGTTTGAATGAATCAATGGTCATTACAGCCAACGTAAGTCATCCGGCGGAAATTGCATCAAAATTCAAATAGTAACTCATTTTGGTGGGGCGAGGCTACTGACGAGCCGGGCTTGGCCTGGCAACGCCTTGCAACGCGGCTCGCGAGGACGCTCGCCCCACCAGAAATGTTTAATCAGCCTCCGTGCGCGGTTTGGCCTTTGCGCGCGGCCCAAACAAAGCGGTGCCGACGCGCACGATCGTCGCGCCTTCTTCAATCGCAATTTCAAAATCGCCGCTCATGCCCATGCTCAAATGCGGCAACGGAGCGCCGAGCACCTGCTCGGCCCGCTGCTTCAAGTCGCGCAGCCGGCGAAAATGCGGACGCGACTTTTCCGCTTCCGGCGACCACGGCGGCACGGTCATCAGGCCGCGGACCTCCAATCGCGGCAGCACGATGATTTCCTTGAGTTCCGCCAGCAATCGCTCCGGTTGGTAACCGAACTTGCTCGCTTCACCCGCGACATTGACCTCCAGCAGAACGGGCATCCGCCGGGCCGCCTGTTCCGCGCGCTTGTTGATTTCCTGCGCGAGTGAGAGGCTGTCCACGCTCTGAATCATTTCAAACAGCTCGACCGCGTCGCGGCATTTATTCGACTGCAAATGGCCGATGAAATGCCAGCGCAATCTGCCCGGGCACAGGGGGATTTTCGCCTTCGCTTCCTGCACTTTGTTTTCGCCAAAAAAAGTCAGGCCGCAATCGGCCGCGGCCTGGACGGTTTCCGGCGGGTGAGTCTTGGAAACCGCCAGCAACGTGACGGAAGCCGGGTTGCGCCCGGTGCGTTCACACGCCGCGCGGGTGCGCTGGCGGATCGTTTCCAAATTGGCAGCCAAATCCATGTCCGCATCGTAAATCGTAAATCGTGCTTCGTAAATTCATTACATGAACCTGGGAGCGCCGGCGCTCCCAGGAATTGCGACGGTCATAAACCGCCGCTAAAGCTTCCCCAAAACCTCGCAGATTGAATCAAAAACCACACGTACCATCTTCTGCGTCTGCACCGGCGTCGTGCAGTAAGGCGGCATCAGCACGATGACGTTGCCAACGGGCCGCGTCAGCACGCCGCGCCGCGCCATTGACTTACAAACACGAATACCCGCGCGTTCGCGCAAATCAAACGGCTCGCGCGTCCGCCAGTCCCGGACGAGTTCAATGCCGGCAATCGAGCCGACTTGCCGGATGTCGCCGACGTTGGGCAGCGACCAAAGCGTTTGCAATTCGTCGCGGAGATTTTTTTCGAGATTTTGCCGCGCGCGAGTGGATTGTTTGCCTTGTAAAATATCCAGGCTCGCCAGCGCCGCCGCCGCGCCGATCTGGTTGGCCGTGAAACTGTGGCCGTGGAAAAAGGTTTTAAATTCCTCGTATTCGCCCAGAAAAACATCAAACACTTTTTGTGTCGTCAAGGTTGCCGCCATGGGCAGGTAACCGCCGGTCAGGCCCTTGGCCAGGCACAGAAAATCCGGCTGCACGCTCTCGTGATGGCAGGCAAAAAGAATGGTTGAAGGTTGAGGGTTGAGGGTTGAGGGAACGAAGCCGGTCCGCCCAAAACCGGTCATCACTTCATCCGCAATAAGCAACGCGCCGTGTCCGCGCGCGATTTCTGTCACTCGTCGCAGCCAGCCGGGTGGCTGCGGGATCATTCCCGCCGCACCTTGAATCAATGGCTCAAAGACAAATGCCGTGTAGGGATTTCCTTTTCGCGTTTGCGTGGCGAACTTCTTTTCCACCAGACTGACGCATTCCCAGTTACATTGGCGGTATTCACGGGCGTCGGCGCGCTCCGGCTTTGCGCGATTAAACGAACACCGATAGCAATACGGCGACATGACCTTGTCCGTTTTGAACAGCAAGCCGGAATAACTTTTGTGAAACAAATCAATATGGCCGAGCGAAACCGCGCCGACGGTGTCGCCGTGATAAGCGCCCTCGAGTGAAAGGAATATCGGCTCTGCGGCTCGCGAGGATGCTCGCCCCACCGGGCTGGCGTGCGTGCGCCGGGTGAATTCGTAGGCGAGCTTGAGCGCGACTTCCAGCGCGGTCGAACCGTCGTCGGAAAAGAAAACCTTGTTCAACCGGTGGGGCGAGGCTCCCGACGAGCCGGCTCGCGGGGACGCTCGCCCCACCAATTGCGGATTGGCGACTTGGACCAGTTTTTCCGCCAACAGGCTTGCCGGTTCATTCGCCAGACCGAGCGCGGAACTGTGCGCGACTTTTTTGAGCTGCCGATTGATTGCCGCGTTAATCTTCGAATGATTGTGGCCGTGCAAATTCGTCCAAATGGAAGAATTCGCGTCGAGATATTCACGTCCGTGAATGTCACGCAAAACCGCGCCTTTGCCCGCGACAATGACCACCGGCTCACGCTTCAGCCAGTCGCGCATCTGCGTGAAGGGATGCCAGACGAATTGGTGATCAAGTTTGGCGAGCTTGTTCATTTGTGAAAGCGGATTAACTGCATTGCCGTGACCAGTTGCGAGATGTCGTCCGGCGTGTGAGTTGCGGTCAGGGTCACGCGCAAGCGCGCTTGGCCACGAGCCACGGTTGGATAACGAATCGCCGGAACAAAAATGTCCCGCTCACGCAATGCGGCGGAAGCTGCCACCGCTCGTGACTCGTCACCGATGATGACCGGGATGATGGCGCTTAACGTGGGACAGGCTTCCAGCCTGTCTCCGACTTTTACAGAGTCAGAGACAGGCAGGATGCCTGTCCCACACTGTTCCACGCGCTCCCACAATTTGCGCCGGCGCCGTTCACCTTCGCCGGATTGAATAAAACGGATGCCGGCGGTGGCGGCGGCGGCGGCGGCTGGAACGGGCGCGGTGCTGAAAATGAAACTGCGGGCGCGGTTGACCAGAAAATCAATCAAAGGACGGGAGCCGCAAATGTAACCGCCCGAAGCACCGACCGCCTTGCCCAGCGTGCCCATTTGAACTTCGATCTGACCGCTCACGCCAAATTCTTCCGCCAGGCCGCGGCGGTTTTTCCCGTAGAGTCCGGTTGCGTGCGCCTCGTCCACCATCAGCCACGCACCGTATTTTTCCTTGAGGGCAACGATTTCGCGCAACGGCGCGGCATCGCCGTCCATCGAGAAAATGCTTTCAGTGACGATGAGGATGCGCGGTGGTTGGAGTTCACGCTTCAGCGTGCTGTCAGACAACCTGAAGGTTGAACTCCAACGGAGAATTTTATCCAGGGAATTCAGATCGTTGTGGGCGAAGACGCGGATTTTCGCGCCGCAGAGCCGGGCGGCGTCCACAATGCAGGCGTGAATCAGTTTGTCCAAAACAATTACGTCATTTTTGCCGAGCAGCGCGCAGATGGTTCCGATGGCGGTGGCGTAGCCGGTTGAGAAACTCAGCGCGGCTTCGGCGCCTTTGAAATGAGCGAGCGCTTCCTCCAGTTCATGATGCGGCGCCAGCGAGCCGCAAATCAGCCGGGACGCGCCGGCACCCGCGCCGAACTTTTCAACGGCTTGGATTGCCGCTGCCTTCAAAACCGGATCATTGGCGAGGCCGAGATAATCGTTGGACGAAAAATTCAGCAGCGTCCGGCCGCCGATTTGGATGCGGGTGCCGGGAGGCGAATCCATGCGGCGCAGTTCGCGCAGCAGATTTTGCTGACGCAACGCGGCCAGACGCCGGTTTAATTCTTCATCGAACGAGTTCACGCCTGAATTTACGATTTACGATTTAAGGTTTACGAGCAAAAAGGCCAAACCATGCGTCAATCGCCGATTGAATATCGGTGGGGCGAGCGTCCCCGCGAGCCGTTGTCGCTACGCTTTGACGCGCCAAGGCCGGCTCGTCAGCAGCCTCGCCCCACCAAACTGTAGCACCGTCGAAAAATCTCAAATCATTCCGGTGAAATGACCCAATCTCCGTCAATCATGCTGGCGCTCACCGGGCCTTCGTGAGCCAGCACGGCTTCACAGGCATAGCTGGTTTTTGCGCTGGCAGGGATGGCAATCAAATCGGCCAGGGCGTTTTCCGAAAGCTCGCCGACTTGGCCGGCACGGCCCAGCGCGCGCGCGCCGTTGACCGTGGCCATGCGCAGAATTTCCGCCGGCGGGAGATTTGGATCGCTGGCCGCCAGCTCGCGCATTTCGTCGAACATGCTGAGTTCGGGGTTTGATTTACTGGTTTTGCGGACGGTGGCCAGGCTGTCGGTGCCGAGGCAGATATTGACGCCGGCGTTGGCCAGCCGTTTGCGCAAAAACGGCGGGTGGCGGAAATAATCATGGCTGCGCGGGCAATGAACCACGTGAACGTGATGTTGGCCGAGCAACGCGGCGTCGCCGCGCGCGAGACAATTGACGTGGATGGCGAGCAGATTTTCGCCGAGCGTTTGGTGGCGGGCAAGGTGCCGGACCGGAGAGCCGAGGCCGCAGTCGGACATATCGCGTTCGTTGCGCCGCAGCCAGTCGAACATTTGGCCGCGCGCGCGCATGAACATTTCAAATTCCTCCGCGGATTCCGCCACGTGAACACACAGCCGCTGTCCGCGCTTGCGCGCGATCTGGGCGCTGAGTTCCAGCAGCACGGGCACGGTGGAGTAGGGCGCGTGCGGTGAAAGTGAGGCTGAACAACGCGAGTGCGAAAGCGAGTTGATTTTTTCGACGGCTTCGTGGAGCGCTTCTTCAGGAACGCGCCGGGCGCGGATACCGGTCATTTCAAGAAATGAAAAGACCCGCAACGGCGTGGCGTCCCAAACGTCAGGCAAAAGGTCGGGTATGATTTCAATGTCGGCGACCGTGGTTGTGCCGGTGCGCGCCAGCATCCGCGCCCCGTTCAGCCAGGAACGCACGTAGTCGGAATAGCCCCAGCCGGATTTGGCGGAAAGGATGAGTGGAATCCAGTCGGTGAAGGTTTTCGGCGGGGGCAGCATTCCCGCCATGTCGGTGTAGTCGAGGTGGCAGTGGGCGTTGATGAGGCCGGGAAGCAGAATGACTTCGCCGAGGTCGAAAATTTTTTCATTCGCGTGCGGCCGCAAATCCGGCCAGGAACCGACCGTGCGAATGCGATTTTTGGAAACCACCATCGCGCCGTTTTCAATGGGCGGCTGCGAAACCGGCAAAAGTGTGCGGGCACGGAAAATCATGTTGGTTGAACCGCTGATCGTCGAACCGATTCATACGATTTAACGGCCGGCGAATCAACGTTCAACGCCTACTCGATTTCGTCATCCCCGGACTCCTGGCGGGTCTCTTTGCTGCGCGCGGCAATCTTGTGTTTGCGGGCCTTCCACTTGTTGTGGCGTTTGCGGATTTGCTGCTCGATTTTTTTGGTGACCTTGTCAATGGCCGCGTAAAGGTCGCTTTCGACGTGCTCGGCAAAAAGATCGGGCCCATGCACACTCAGGCGGATGGAGCAGCAAAATTGTTTTCCGGTGGCGCGGGTATGATCGTGTTCGAGCGTCACCCGCGCGTCAATGGTGCGCTTGTCAAAATGGTCAAGTTTCTCCAATTGTTTCATGACGTGGTCCTCGATGGCCCTGGTCAGCTTGATGTTGTGCGTCGAAAGAATCAACTTCATGCCCTCAAGATGCAATCGGCGGACGAAAAAATCCAGTTTTTCCTTGGAACTTTGACTTACAGCGAAAATCGTGCCACATTTTTGCTTGTAGTTGTGTAAAACCGGATTATCTTGAACCGAAATGGTTCAAGGTTTGCATCTGTCCACGCGCCTGACGCAGTCGTTGGTGCTGGCGCCGCAACTCCAGCAATCGCTGGCGTTGCTCCAGGCGCCGACCCTCGAACTCCAGGCGCTCGTCGAACAGGAATTGCAGCAAAATCCCGTGCTCGAAGAAATGGCGGCGGAGGAAATGGATTTGCGTGACCAATCGGAACGTGATTCCGATGAAGTGGCCGCATTGCCCGATCCCGCCGAGCCGCCGGAAGACCTGAGGGTTGATGCCGTCTCGGAAAAAGAAACCGAAGGGCCGGTGGACGATTTTCAGGCGGAATTTGACAAGCTTGTGCAGTTGGACCAGGAATGGCGCGATCATTTTTCGGCGACGAACATTCCCGTCCGCCAGACGGCCGAGGAGGAGGAAAAGCGCCAGTTCATGTTCGACTCGCTCGCGGCGGGAACCTCCTTCACGCAAATGTTGATGGATCAGGCGCGGGAGACCGATTTGGCGGACGAGCAGCGCGGCATCGCGGAGTTGATCATCGGCAACATTGACGATTACGGCTATCTCAAGGCGACGGTTGAGGAAATGTCGGCTTCGACCGGTTTGCCGCCGGAAAAAATTGCCGGGGTCCTCAAAGTGGTTCAGTCCTTTGATCCGCCCGGCGTGGGCGCGCGTGATTTGCGCGAGTGTCTGATGCTTCAACTCGAACGCGCCGGCCGGCAGGAGACGCTCGAATATCGCATCGTGCGCGATTGCATGGACGCGCTGGGCAAGCGGCGCATCCCGGAAATCGCGCGCGCCACGGGCTGCACCGTTGATGAAGCGCAGGAAGCCATGGGCCGCATCGCGCATTTGGAACCCCGCCCCGGGCGCGCCTTTTTGCCGGACGCAAATCAATACGTTTTGCCCGAAATTTTCGTGCAAAAGGCCGGCGGCGATTTTGTCGTCACGACCAATGACGAGCACATTCCACACTTGCGCATCAGCAATGTCTATAAAGACCTGATGGCGCAGGGTGGAAATTCCGCCGAAGTCAAAAATTACATCCGCGAAAAAATCCGCGCCGGAAAATTTTTGATCAAAAGCCTGCACCAGCGGCAGCAGACGATCCTGAACATCGGGAAGGAAATTTTGAAACGCCAGCGCGAGTTCATGGAAAAGGGCGTCGCGTACCTGAAACCGCTGACGATGGCGCAGGTCGCCGAGGTGGTGGGCGTTCACGAAACCACGGTCAGCCGCGCCGTTTCCGGCAAATACATCCAGACGCCCCAGGGCGTCTTTGAGCTGAAATATTTCTTCACCGCCGGCCTTCAGACCGTCACCGGCGACGATGTGTCCAACACCAGCGTCAAGGACATGATCACGGACATTTTCCAAAACGAGGACCCGGCCAAACCGTTGGCGGATCAGGAAGTCGTGAAAATGCTCGCCGACAAGGGCATCACCATCGCGCGCCGCACCGTTGCCAAATACCGCACCGAACTCAACATCCTGCCGTCCAATTTGCGGAAGGTTTATTAAGTCCTAAAGTTCAGTTCAAAATCTGAAATCGAATTTTTGCTGGAACTGTTTTGAGGGGAATCATTTTTTTGCTATGCCAACGGTAGCGTCTTGTTATCCAGTTGGCCGGATCATCCGGGCCACCGGGGCAATCGTTTAGAAAGAAAAGGGTATCACCTAATTGTGTATCGAAGAGGATTTCCGGAAATGCCTTTGAACCGCTTTCCAGAACACAATACGGCTTGTTGTCTTGCCAGGTGAAAACCAACACATGATACGCCGTGGCACCCATCCAAACTGTCACAAAAAGTGCATTCTCGTCACCAATTGGATACATCGCAAGAAAACTATCTGGTGTCTGGACTGTAATTATGTGTTTTCCGTGCGAATCAATGAATGACAATTTGCGGGTGGGCAAGTCATCGGAATTAGTGGGACGCTGCTCATGAACTTCGCAAAGGACAGTCGTATCAGATCTCGGCCACGAAACGTGTGCAATCAGGTTGTTTGTCTGTCCAGCTGAAACCGAATAGGAACAACACATTATCAAGAGAAAAATATTGGGCATCAGTTTCATAATTGGGCCCTTCGCTCTGTTCCGATGGCTAGTCTTTTTTCGAAGTTTTGCCCGCCAATTCCAGTTCGGCCTTGGTTTTGGCCTGCAATGCGTCCAGTTCCGGCCGCAGTTCTTCCTTGGTTTTACGGCTCATCCGGTCAATGAACAAAATGCCGTTCAAGTGATCCGTTTCGTGCTGAACGACGCGCGCCAGCAGGCCGCCACAGCGAAATTCAACCGGCTCGCCCTTTTCGTTCAACGCCTTCACGTCCACCTGTTCAGGACGCGTGATCTCCGCGAAAATTTCCGGGAAACTCAGGCAGCCTTCGCCGCCAGTCGCCGGCTCTCCGCCCGGTTTGAGTTCCGGATTGATCAAGACCAGCGGCATGAACTCATTTACGGCGGCGGGCTGGCCGTCCAATTCCAGCCAGGACGGACGGTCCTTGGCTTCGCGCACGTCAATGACCGTGAGTTGCAGCGCCCGGCCGACCTGCTGCGCTGCCAGCCCGATGCCATGATTCGCGTGCATTGTTTCAATCATGTCGGCCATCAGCCTTTTGATTTCCGGCGTGACCTTTTCGATGCGCGCGCCTTTTTGCCGGAGCACGGGATGGCCGTATTTGACAACGTCAAGAATCATTTTCAAATAAATAGCGAACGGTTCAAAAAAAGCAGGGGAAAATGACTAATGTCTAAACCATAATGACGAAATTAACCCGAAGCTCAAATGACCAAATAATTTCCACCGGCCGGGCATTCGGGATTTGTCATTGGGAATTCATTAGTTATTCGGATTTAGTCATTAGTCATTGATTTCACAGCGCCTCTTTTCAGAAAATGTCACCTGTCACCTTTCTTTATCACCCGCCACTCGTCACTCCTAAGATCTGCAGTATTCGTTCCAGCTCCTCGTCGCTGAAAAAGGTAATTTCCACCGTTCCCTTGCCCCCGGCATAGCGGAGCTGCACTTTCGTCGCGAACACTTCGCGCAACCGCGCCTCCAAATCCGCCACGTGCGGATCGGAGCCCGGCGGAGCGACCGTTTCCGGCTGGAGCGCGGATTTGCGCGGGCCGCGCTTTTGCAGCTTGGCGATGAAGCCTTCGGTTTGCCGTACGTTCAGACCCTGCTTGATGACGCGCTCGGCGGCGAGCGTTTGATTCTTTTCGTCGGCCAGACCGAGAATGACCTTGGCGTGGCCGACCGAAAGCCGTCCTTCGCGGACAAAGTTCTGGACGACTTGCGGCAGTTTTAACAGCCGCATCGCATTGGCCACCACCGCGCGGCTTTTGCCGACCTTGACGGCAATTTCCTCCTGCGTGAGCTGGAATTGCCCGGCGAGTTGCTCGTAACCATGCGCCTCCTCGATGGCGTTGAGATTTTCGCGCTGGAGATTTTCGATGAGCGCCAGTTCGAGCACCGCGCGGTCGTTGGCTTCGCGGGCGATGACGGGCACTTCAGCCAGTTGCAGCAATTGCGCCGCGCGCCAGCGGCGTTCGCCGGCTATCAATTCAAAAAAGCCGCCCCGCTCGCGCACAATGAGCGGCTGCACGATGCCCTGTTCGCGGATGGAATCGGCCAGCTCGCTCAACGCCTCGGCGGAAAAATCCTTGCGGGGCTGCAGCGGACACGGGCGGATGCGGTCCAGCGGCACGCGCTGCACGCGTTCGCGCGCGTCAGGCGCGGGAGCCGGGGTTGCGGGTGATGATGGAACGGGAATCGCCGGTGCGGGTGCCGGTTGGGTCAGAACCGGATTGCCGCCCAGCAACGCGCCGAGACCGCGTCCCAAAGCAGGTTTTGCCATGCGCGCAGAGTGTCGCAGGGCAGGGAAGTTGTCAACGCGAAGCGCGTATTGCGAGCGCCGGCCTCCGGCCCGGCGTGTTGCTCATCGTGCCGTGCCGGAGGCCGGCGCTCCGATCGCGTCAAGGCGTTAAGGCCGACATCACGCCGTGGTTTTCTCCTTGCGTAGGCTGCCACGGTGACTTTGGACTTTGGACTTTGGGCCGGGGACCCTATCCTTGATCTGTGAGCCGCAAAAGCGCACGCATTGCCAAAATGATGGAGCCGTTCGGGGGCGAACAGCTCGACCCGCATTATGCCGGCTATTTCGATTGCTTCAACCGCGGGTTGTTTTTCGAGGCGCACGACGTGCTTGAGGAATTGTGGCTCCAAGACAAGCACGGGCCCAACGGCGCGTTTTACAAGGGCTTGATCCAACTCGCCGGCGCGTTCGTGCACTTGCAAAAGGAGCGCCTGCGTCCCGCCGCCGCGCTGTTCAAGCTGGCGCTGACCAACCTCGAAAAATATCCGCGCGAACATGAACGCTTGAATCTGGCAGCCGTGTGTCAGTTGATTCAAAAGTGGCTCGGCAGCCTGGAATCCGCGCAGTTTGAAAAAAATCCGCTCACCGGCGGCCACGCGCCCAAACTGGCGCTCGAACAGCCTGGCCGTTAAAATTTGAACATGAATAAAAAACGCGTCGTGCTGGCGGGTGGCAGCGGGTTTCTGGGGCGGGCGCTTGCCGGGGAATTGCTCCGGCGCAATTACGAAGTGGTGGTTCTGACCCGCGCGCTGCGCGAACGTGACGAGGATGACGAGGTCAAGGAAATGAAATGGGATGGGGAAAATGTAAGCAACTGGATAGGTTGTCTGGATGGGGCGGAAACCGTGGTGAATCTTGCCGGGCGCAACATCAATTGCCGGCACACGCCGGAAAATCTCCGTGAAATCACCAAATCGCGCGTCAACCCGGTGCGCGCCATCGCCGCCGCCATCTGCCACGTCAAACAACCGCCGCGAGTCTGGGTGCAGGCGGGCGCCGTTGGTTTCTACGGCAATGGCCGTGACCAGTGGTGCGACGAAACAACTCCCAACGGCCAGGATCCACTGGCGGAAGTCTGCCGTCTTTGGGAACAAGCCTTCCACGCAGCGGCCTTGCTCCACACCCGCCGCGTGCTGTTTCGAATCGGCCTGGTCTTGGGTCGCGATGGCGGGGCATTGCCCGTACTGTCCAATTTGACAAGGTGGTTTCTCGGCGGGGCGGCTGGGAACGGCAAACAATACATCAGTTGGATTCATTTCGCGGACCTGATGCAAATGTTTCTGCAAGCCATCGAGCCTGACAGCCATCTGGCCGGCACTTACAACGCCGTTGCGCCCAATCCGGCAACCAATGCGGAATTCATGCATGCGCTCCGGCACAACTTTTATCGTCCGTGGTGCCCGCCGGTTCCCGCCCGGGCGGTAAAACTCATATCCCGGCTAATTCAGACCGAACCGGCGCTCATCCTCAATGGCTGTCGCTGCACGCCCAAACGGTTTCTGGAATCCGGCTTCAAATACCAATTCCCGGACCTGCGCGGCGCGTTGAAAGATATTTACCCAACCCGGGGAGCGCCGGCGTTCCGCCGGCTCAATGGTTAATCACTTATGGTTAAGCTTGCCGCCGGGACGCCACAGCGCTCCAAGGGGATGAACTGGCAGGGATGGTGTTTTCTTACACCAGCGCTTCCGCCAGCACTTCCGCCATGTGTTGCGTGCGGACGGGCGCGAGATGTTGGATTTGCTGGCGGCAACTGGTGCCCGAGGCCACGACGATGTTCCCGAACGGCTGGCTCCGGATGACCTGAATGAGCGGTTCCGCGACTTTCACCGAAAGTTTGTATTTCGATTCCAGCATTCCAAACGCGCCCGCCATGCCGCAGCAGCCCGCTTCGAGCATCGTCACCGTCCGCTGCGGCATCCGGGTGGCCAGTTGGTACATGTAATCCGAATTGGCAAGTGATTTGGCATGGCAATGCACGTGAATCATCATGCGCGCGGGGTGGTCGTTAAAAATCAGCGCATTGGGCTGCTGGCTCAGCAGATTTTCAATGAATTGCTCAAACAAAAAACAACGGGCGGCAACGCGCTTCGCGTCCGGCAGTTTTAACTCGTGATAATCCTGCGCGAACATCGAGTAACATGACGGTTCGAGAAAAATGATCGGCGTGTTGCTTTTGTCGCTGTTCAGCAGGGCCAGATTGTGGCGTCCCAGTTGCGCGGCTTCGTCGAGATTGCCCTGGCTGAAGGCGGGCCGTCCGCAACATTTGCGCAGTTTCGGCAGCACAACTTCAAAGCCCGCGGCTTCGAGCACCTTGACGGCGGCCATGCCGACGTGAGGTTCGTAATAGCGCACGAGCGTGTCGTCCCAAAGCATGACGCGGCCTCGATAGGCCGCCCGGAAAGGCGGACGTTTGGCAAACCAATGATCGAACCGCTCCAGCGCGAAATACGGCAACAGTCGTTTGGTGGAAAGGCCCAGCACGCGGCTCAGGAACGGGGTATTCAACAACACATTGGCCACGCGCGGCATCTTGCAGCCCAGCCGGCCCAGTTGATCCACCGAACTGAACAGCCGTTCGTGCAGGGTTAATCCGCGCCGGCGGATGCGCGCGTGCTGCAATTCGGCTTTCAACAACGGCAGGTTTACGTTCGAAGGGCATTCCACAGTGCAGGCTTTGCAGGACAGGCAATTGCTCAAAGCGGCTTCGAGTTCCTCCGAACGGAGGGGGTCGCCATTGATGCCGCGCAGCTCCAGCACGGCGCGAATCGTGTTGGCGTACCCGCGGGTGGACTTGATTTCCTCGCCGGTGGCCATGAACGTGGGACACATGCTCGGCGTCAGCTTGAGGCAGCCGCCGCAGCCGTTGCACTGTTCCAGGTTGGCGGTGAACGACCCGTCCCTGGCGGAAAACGCCAGCACCGGTTCAAACGGCACTTTCAGGGAATGGCCGGCGCCCAGCCGCAGATTATGGTCAATTTTATAGCGGCCATCGGAAATGATTTTGCCCGGATTGAACAAATTAAACGGGTCGAAGCACTGCTTGATTTGCCGCAGGAGCTGGTAAACCTCTTCGCCCACCTGTTCCTTGAGATATTCGGTGCGGGCAATGCCCACGCCGTGTTCGCCGCACAGCGTGCCTTTGAACCGCAACACGAGCGCGGCCACTTCGTCGGCAATCGTCCGGAATTTTTTCAAATCCTCCGCCTTGTGCAAATCCAGCACCGGTCGCACGTGCAGCAGTCCCGCCGCGGCGTGGCCGTAATAGGAAGCATTCAATCCGAGCCGCTGCATCAGCTTCTGCAGTTCGGCGGCGTAGGCCGGCAGGTCCTTCGGCCGCACGGCCGCGTCTTCGATGAAGGTCACGGGTTTGGCGGCGCCCTTGCGGCCGGTCAAAAGCGACAGTCCCGCCTTGCGCAGTGACCAGACGAGTTCGGCTTCGTCCGGTGTTTCCAAAACGCGTGTGCGCAAACCCAATTTGCGTTTTTCCAGCAGCGCCAGCCGCTCGTCAACCTCCTCGAAAAATTCGACGATTAAAATCGCCTCGCCCGGCTTGGTGTCGAGTTCGAGCAAATCGCGCGCGGCCTGAAACTCGAGCTGGCCGCGGGTCTGGTCCAACAGCATGCGGTCAACGTGTTCGATCGCCGCCGGTTTCAGATCAAGCAATTCGGTGGTTGCCTGCATGGCTTCGGCCACGGACGCAAAGAACAACAATCCCACTCCGCGCTTCTCCGGCAACGGCACGACCTTCAATTCGGCGGAAATAATTGCGGCGAGTGTGCCTTCGCTGCCGGCGACAATATGAGCTAAATTGCCCGGCTCGCGCATCGCCCGGGCCAGCGCGTATCCGGGCCAGCGTTTCAGGAGACCCGGCGGAAAGCGCTCGGTAATTTGCAGCTCGTTCAGTGAAGTCAGGCCTTCCAGCAGGTCGCGCTGTCTCGGCAGCGAGTTCTGGCCGGAACCGATTATCTCCACGCGTCCGTCGCTGGTCAAAATTTCCAGCAGGCTGATGTGATCCGCCGTTGTGCCATAAACCGGTGCGTGCGCGCCGGACGAATCGTTGGCAATCATGCCGCCCAGTGTCGCGCGCGAACTGGTCGCCACATCCGGGCCGAACCATAATTTGTGCGGGTGGAGAAAATCGTTCAACTGGTCCAGCACCACGCCGGCGCCGACCCGGACGGTTTTGCGTTCCAGGTTCAGGTCGTAGATGAGCCGGTTGTAGCGCGCGAAATCAACGACGACTCCATCGCCAATGGCTCCACCCGAAAGACTTGTTCCCGCGCCGCGCGGAATGACCGCCACGCCCGCCTGGGCCGCCGCTCGAATGATGGAGCTGGCCTCTTGCGCGCTGCCGGGAAACGCCACGGCCAGCGGCTCGATTTGGTAAACGGACGCATCCGTGGCGTAGAGTTGACGCGTCAAATTATCATAAGCGACGTCGCAAACCGCCGCCTTCAACGTGGCCAGTTGTTGATTGGGTGTCATATAGGACCCGCCCAAAAGCTATCGGCGTGACAGCGCCTTGACAATGTCTTTAACTCAAATGCCATGAGCGAGAGTTCCCGGAAACGCGCGGAAGCATTTCTGAATATCAGCGGCCAGTTCAAACTGGGCGCGCTGGTCACCGAAGCGTCGCACCCCGTGACGGCCAATCTGAGCGCCGTGGCCAGACAAGACATCGCCGCCGCGCTCAGGCTGCTTTTTGACGTGGACGCCGACGTCATCCGCAAATACCGCGAATTTGTCGAATCGGGCCGGGCGGGTGAAATCAAGGAAACGGTATTGCATTCGCTGAAAAACGGCGGGCGGATATTTTTCACCGGCTGCGGCGCCACCGGGCGACTGAGCATCCTGCTCGATTCCGTTTGGCGCGATTTCTGGCGGCAGTTGGTAGGACCGATCCCGCATTGCGGGACCAAACTAACCCTCGCCCCGCAAGGCGGGGAGAGGGCGGTCGAGCGGAAGCGAAACCGGGAGAGGGGATCGTTTCCCCCGGCCATTGGCATCCGATTTTGAAAACCGCACGTTTAGCGTGATGGCGGGCGGGGATTACGCGCTCATCAAATCGGTCGAAGGCTTTGAAGATTTCTCCGCGTTTGGACGCAAACAGCTTCGCGACCTCGGCGTGCGCGCTGGCGACGTGGTGTTCGCCATCACCGAAGGCGGCGAGACTTCGTTCGTCATCGGCACGGCCTGGGAAGGCGTGGACTCGGGCGCGAAGGTCTATTTCGTCTATAACAACCCGGACGAAATTCTCCGCCAGCAGGTTGAGCGCAGCCGCGAAATCATCGAAGACCCGCGCATCGAAAAAATCAACCTGACGACCGGCCCGATGGCGATCGCCGGCTCGACGCGGATGCAGGCGACTTCGATCCAGCTTTGCGTCCTGCTGACCATCCTGGAAATGGTGGTGCGGGAATTGGTGGGCGACCTGGGAGCGCCGGCGTCCCGCCGGCGTGTTGGTGAAACTCAAAATCCCGCCGGCGAGACGCTGGCGCTCCCGGAATTATTCCTCGCCAAACTGGAAGATCTGCACGCAACTCTGAAATCGCCGGAAATGCTCGCGCAACTGGCCAAACTCGTCGCGCTGGAGGAATCCGTTTATCGCGCCGGTCACAAGGTGAATTACTTTGCCGACCGGTTCGGCATTGATGTGCTCACGGACACGACTGAGCGTTCGCCGACGTATTGCACACCGCCATTTCGCAAGGCCGATGACACCGCTGCGGCGGAATCGTGGGCCTTCTTGTTTTTGCCGCAGTCGGATACGCCCGCCGCCTGGCGGCACCTGTTGAAGCGCGAACCACGCTGCCTTGCCTGGAATGCGATGGAGGTTCGCGAGTTGCTTGCCGCGGCGGAGCCTTTGGCGAAGCCTGGGGTTGGCGAGGACAAGCTGTCGCAAACCTTCGCCTCCATCCGCAAAATCAGGCAGGCGGAGTTGATGCAATTTAAAATAGGTCTGGACGGTTTGGAACTTCGTCCGCCGGCCAAAGGCGACGGCGCGATTGCCATCACCTCGGGCGAAATCTCCCCCGATCAACTCAAAGCCGCTCAAAAAGCGGGCACAAAGACCGCCCTCCTTCAATTTTGTAGCAGCCGACGCAAGTCGGCTCCATCTTCAAAATCCGCAATCCACAATCCACAATCCGCAATTGTCACGGTTTCCGTTCCCGAAACGGATTTTCTTCTGGACGGCGTGACGCGCGTGGCGGTGAAGCTGGTGATGAACGCGCTTTCGACCTGCACGATGGTGCGGCTGGGGCGGGTGATGGGCAACTTCATGGTCTGGGTCGTGCCGTCGAACCTCAAGCTGATTGACCGCGCGACGCGTTACATCGCTCAGCTTACCGGTCTGACCTACGAGGCGGCGAACGGCCTGCTGTTTGAAGTGCTCGAATACGTTGAGCCGCGGATGAAATCGGACCAGGCCTATCCGCCGGTGGTGGGCCTGGCCGTGCTGCGGGCAAGACACAAGCTGACGAACGAAGCGGCGGAAAAAGAATTAATGAAATAATCGGTGGATTACGCAGATGAACACAGATTCATTTCACACCAGATGCCGGGCCTGGCGTTTTGGCAGCGCGGGGTTGGTTTTGCGCAGTGGGATGACTTTTTCTTCCGACGGCAGAAGATCCTTCAGAAAACCTGGTTTGTCGCGGCGGCCGCCGCGCTGGTAATCGCGCCACAGCGTTTCGGCCACCGGCTTCGCGTCCAGCTTCAGTTCGCCGGTCAGAAATTCAAACAGCAGTTCCATCAATCGCACCAGCGCGATACTGTCCGTGCGGCCCGTGCGCGTGTGCAGCCAGTCGCTGAGGCGGAGGAAGGCGTGGAAGGGAGAACGTAGGACAGGCATTTTGCCTGTCTCATTCTTTTCGGATTGAGATGGAGACAGGCTGGAAGCCTGTCCTACTTTCCAAATCAGCGGCGTGGACTCCACAAAGTTGCCGCTGTTGCCGACCATGTCCCAGTAGCGCGCAAAGTGGCGCAGGCGTTGCAGGGTCGCAAAATCAATCAGCTTGTTTTGCAAAATATCATAAGGCGGATGTGGATTGTAAATCATATGCCACTCGGCGTCGTGACGGACAATCGGCGTGCCGCGCAGCCGTTTCAAAATGCCCACCTGGATTTCCTGCGGACCGAGCGCAATCAGCCGGTCGAATCCGGCGGCAAAACTTTCCAGCGTTTCGCCGGGCAGCCCGACAATCAGGTCGGCGTGGATGTGAATGCCGGTCTGGTGGCGCAAAAAACGGAAATTATCTTCGAGTTTCTCGTAATTCTGCCGGCGCTTGATGGCCGCGCCGACTTCCTCGTTGAACGTCTGGACACCCACCTCGAATTGCAGCGCGCCCGGCGGAAATTTGGCAATGACTTCGCGCAACGCTACCGGCAGCCGGTCGGGAATCATTTCGAAATGGAAGAAATGACCGGGCTGATAACGCTCCAGAAAGAATTCGAGAATGGCTTTGCTGAAATTCAAGTTAAGATTGAACGTGCGGTCAACGAACTTGAACTGCTTTACGCCACGATCCAGCAGCCGCTGCAATTGTTCGAGCAAGGCGGGCAGGGGAACCTGCCGCACTGGAATGTCGAGCGATGACAGGCAAAATTCACACGTGAACGGACAGCCGCGCGACGCCTCCACGTAGATGATGCGATGCGCGATGTCGTCGTCAGTGTAAAGGTCGTAGGGCAGGACGATTTGGGAAAAGTCCGGCAGTTCGGCGGGGATGATTTTGGGAAGCGGAGCGTCGGCCTCCGGCACGGCGGGTTGGAGTTCACGCTTTAGCGTGCCATCCGAACAATCCCGCACATCGCGGGATTGAACTCCAGCGTTTTCGAGCCGTGCCGGAGACCGGCGCTCCAAAAGCATCCGGCACACCTCCGCGAATTTCAAGTCCGCCTCGCCGGGGATGATGTGGTCGGCGAGTTGAACGATGGGTTGGTTTTCGGTTTCATAGCTGACCTCCGGCCCGCCGAGGATGATTTTAATGTCCGGCCGGACGCGTTTGATGGCGGCGATGATCTCGGTGGTTGGCTCGACGTTCCAAATGTAGATGCCGAAGCCGATGATTTTGGGGTCATGCGCCAGCAGCATTTCCGCGATGTCGAGCGGACGCTGATTGATATCGAACTCGACGAGGCACGCGCGCGGTTGCAGGTCGCCAAGATTGGCCAGCAGGTAGCGCAGGCCGAACGCGGCGTGGATGTATTTCGCGTTGAGCGTGGTTAAAACGATGTCCGCCACGCCTGGCAGTTTAGCCATAAACGCGGTGAGGTGCAACGCCGGCAGGGTGCAACCCTTCAGCGTCCGTTGGAAAGCGCCAGAGGGCTGGCGCACTCCACGACGCTTCGCGCAGGCCGGGAGTCGTAGGTAATCGCACCGCGTCTTGGACTGCGGCGGCCCTCCGCCGCTTTTCTTACAGCCGGCACTTGTGCCTGGTTCGTGTGGACGCTCGCCCCACCATTCAATCGAATTTTCATTAGACCCGGCGCGGATTCGTTGTTAGCCTGACCTCAATATGACACCCGACGATATTTTACTGGAGGCGGAGGACAAGATGATCAAGACCGAGCAGGTGGTCGTGAACGAGTTCGCCGGCGTGCGCACCGGCAAGGCGTCCGCCGCGCTGGTCGAGAACATCATCGTGGAGGTTTACGATTCGCAGATGCGCATTCGCGAACTGGCCGGTATTACCACGCCGGAACCGCGGCAACTGGTCATCCAGCCGTGGGACGCGGCTTCGACGCATCCGATCGAGAAGGCGATTCAAAAGGCGAATCTCGGCCTGAACCCGGCGGTGCAGGGCAAAGTCATCCGCATTTCGTTTCCGGAATTGAGCACGGAGCGGCGGCAGGAGTTCGTGAAGATCACCAGGAAAATGGCCGAGGACGGGCGCGTGGCGGTCCGTCACGTGCGCCGCGACGCGATGGAACTGCTGAAAAAGCACGCGCACGACAGCGGCATCACCGAGGACCAGGAAAAACAGGCCGAAAAAGATTTGCAGAAGCTGACCGATCAATACATCGCCAAGATTGACCAGCACCTGGCCCACAAGGAAAAAGAAATCATGACGGTCTGAAGATATTTATGATTTACGATTTTCGATTTATGATTGGCGCTTGCGACCGTGTGTGCATTGCCATTTTCAAATCATCAATCATCAATCATCAATGAATCACCGCCCCGGCGCATTCGTCGCAGCCGGCTCAAAGCGCACCACCGTTTCATCCGGCCTGGCGTAACCGAGTTTTTCGCGCATCAAACGTTCAACGGTTTTTGGATCGTTCCGCAGAGCGTCAATCTCGGCCTTGAGCTGTCTGGATTTCGCCTCTTCGTTTTGGAGCTGGACGTCCAGCCGCAAAATTTCCCGGCGCATCCGCTCGTTCTCCCGGATCACCGGCAGGTAATACACGCCGATGAGCAGCAAAACGGCAAGCACGACCAGGCCGACGACCACTTTCGTCAGCTTGCTCCAGATGCCAAGGTCCACGTTCATCCCGGCGAGTTAACCACGCGCGCCCCGCCGGCGAAAGCGGATTTTACCGGGGGCTTTCCTTCCACGCCGGAAATTAACCGCAATACGCCCGCTTGCAACCTTCAACCTTCAACCTGTAACTTTCCCTTGATGCTCGATGACACCATTGCCGCAATTGCCACGCCGCTCGGCGAAGGCGGGCTGGCCGTCGTTCGCCTTTCCGGCCCGCAGGCGCTCGCCATCGCGGACAAAAGTTTTCTGCCGGTCGGCAAAAATTCGTTGAAGCCGTCCGCCGCGACGACGCATACGATTCAGTTCGGCAAAATCATCCGGCAGGGCCGGAGCGTGGATGAAGTGCTGCTGGCGGTCCTGCGCGCGCCGCGCACGTTCACGCGCGAGGACACGGTGGAAATCAGCTGTCACGGCGGCCTTTTGCCCGCCAAGCTCGTGCTCGACACGCTTTTGGAAAACGGCGCGCGCCCGGCCGAACCTGGCGAGTTCACCCGTCGCGCCTTTCTCAACGGTCGTATTGACCTTGCCCAAGCCGAGGCCGTCGCTGATTTGATTCATTCGCGCACCGAACTCGCGCTGGCCGCCGCCAACGAACAGCTTGCCGGTAAACTGTCGCAGCGCATCAACCAGTTGCGCGACGAAATGATGCAGACGCTTGCGCACGTCGAGGCGCACATTGATTTTCCCGACGAGGACATTGCGCCCGACACGAAAGAGCAACTGCTCAAGCGTCTGGAACACGGTGTGGCGTTTATGGATGAATTGTTGCGCACGGCGAACGAAGGACAGATTCTCCGGCGCGGCATTCGCGCGGCCATCGTCGGACGGCCCAACGCGGGCAAATCCAGCCTGCTCAATCAGTTGCTCGGCCACGATCGCGCCATCGTCTCGCCGATTCCGGGCACGACACGCGACACGATTGAGGAGACGGCGAACATCCGCGGCCTGCCGGTGGTGTTCATTGACACGGCGGGCTTGCGCGAGGCGCGCGATGAAATCGAGCAGGAAGGCGTCCGCCGCAGCCGCGAGTCGCTGGCCCGGGCGGAATTTATTTTGCACGTGCTCGACGCCAGTGAACCGCTCACGTCCGCCGATGAAAAGTATTTCGCCGAGTTCTCCGGCAAGAAGCGGATTTTGGTCGTGAATAAAATTGATTTGTCAAGGAGGTGGGGCGCTGAAGAATTGGCGCGTCAGGTTGGAGTTCAGGCTTCAGCCTGTTCCCCGGACAAGCTGAAGCTTGAACTCCAACGGGACAGCCGGGTAACGGAGCGCCGGCCTCCGGCACGGCACGAAGAGGGTGAATCATCGCAACGAGCCGTGCCGGAGGCCGGCGCTCCCATCGTTGAAGTGTGCTGCCTGAGCGGGCAGGGGATTGAAGCGTTGAAGGACGCGATCAAGGAACTGGTGTGGTCGGGCGAAATCCGGGCGGAGATGTTGCAGGTGATGATCAATTCACGCCATCAGGACGCGCTGACTCGCGCCCGCGCGGCCACGCAACGGACGCTGGACGTGTTGCGCGCCGGTGAGACGCTGGAACTGGCGGCGGGGGAACTGCGCATCGCCGTCAACGCCGTCGGCGAAATCGTCGGCAAAACCACGACGGAAGACCTGCTCGCCTCGATTTTTAGTCAATTTTGCATTGGGAAGTAACTTCAACAAAAATATGGCTGCGATCCGAAAAAACTGCTGTAGCGCCCTACTTTCCCCGGTGTGTAATGCGAGGATAAAATGAAAAGTTCCGTCAAACATGTTGAACTTCTGGATTACATCCGGGGCATTGCCATTATAGTGGTATTACTTGTCCATACCTTCAGCACTGTTTATGGATATTTCGATTTGCCGTGGAGGGGTTGGTTCCGGGACTTTTCCGTTCCCGTTTCATGCCTTTGTTTTCTTCCGTTTACTTTTGGGGTGGCGGGCGTTGCCATTTTTTTTGTCGTCAGCGGGTTTTGTATTCACATAAGTTTCCAACAACAGGGGCAACGGTGGGGTGGTTTTTTCATCAGACGTTTTTTTCGTATTTACCCCGCATATCTTGCAGCTCTGATTTTTTGCGTTTTGCTTGTTATGGCAAATACACGGTTGACGTTCCACAGCCAGGACTTTTGGATGCAACTGTTAACACATTCATTGCTCGTTCATAATTGCAATCCCTCAACATTCTACGGAATCAACGGGTCATTTTGGAGCCTGGCCATAGAAGCACAATTATATTTGCTGTATCCGGCATTGCTTGTGTTGGTTGCCAAACTTGGGTGGCGTCGAACCATGGTGATTCTTGGAGGATGTGAATTATTAATTCACGGCATGGATGGTCTGATCCAAACAGTGGATGCTACAAACACTATTGGGGGACACATTTCCTGGTTATTTGCCAACTCGCCATTGGGTTACTGGTTCAGTTGGGCGCTTGGCGCTTTTATCGCTGATGCTTTTTTAAAAAATCAACCGTTGCCTTTTATAAAAACCTCTCCGATTTGGTGGCTCGCTTTGGCGATTATCAGTTACTTTGTAAAACCGCTGGACTCCTTCCGGTTCTTATTGTTCGCAGTGCTGACAGCAGTGGTTGCCAGCAAGCTTTTAAGCGGGGCCAGACCTGCAATCAAAGTCCCCGCGCTTTCATTGGATATTCTCAGAAAAATCGGTTTGTGGAGTTACAGTATCTACTTGTTACACCAGACACTCCTGTTAATGTATTACAATGAAATTGTTTGGTTTGTTCCAGGGAAATACCGTTCAGTTCCAATCGTGTTCTTGCTGATTGTAGCCACGTTGCTGGTCATAATAATTCCGTTTAGCATTTTGTGGTATAAACTTTTCGAACTCCCCAGTATTGCCTTGGGCAAACGAATTATTCAAAAAATAGACATTCGTTACGGCACCAAAGTTCAGCCGGATAGATTACCTGGGAATGGTCAGGCGGGGTTGATAAGCGAGGTCAATACAAATGGTTTAACGGTTCAGAGCAGCCAAGTCGGACTTACTGTGTTGCAACCTCACGCAGCCGTAGATGACCGAACAAGTCATATGATGAAGGGCAGTTATTGCCTGATGATAGGCGCATTGCTGGTCATCGTTGTTGGAAACTTATTTGTCGCGACGATGACTCCGTCGAATTCGGCGCAATGCAACAATTTGGCTTGGTTGCTCGCCACCAGTCCCGAAGCAACCCATAGAAATGGACCACTCGCTGTAAGACTGGCCGAATACGCCTGCGAACGGACGCATTATCAGCAAACCATCATGGTTGGCACTTTGGCGGCGGCCTACGCGGAGACGGGGCGGTTCGACGAGGCGATTTCGACGGCGCAAGAAGCCTGTGCGTTGGCGTCCCAATTGGGGGATCAGGAACTATTGCAAAAAAACCAGGAACTGCTGGCTTTGTATCTCAAGCACCAACCGTATCGCGACCGCCAAGCGAACACGCGCAAGTGAACGCCACCGTGATGAAATAAATCCGTGATGAAATAAATTTCACCACACCTCCACCGGCCCTTTGGGCACGGGAATGTGTTCACGTTGGGTTGAAGCCGGCTCCTCGCGCATGAAGGATGCGACCAGCGGCGGCGGGCGGAAGCGCGGCTGCAATTCGCCGTTGCTGTCGAGAAATTGCTGACGCCAGCGGGTGTAATTTTCCAAAACCTCGTGGAATCCGGCCCGGGTGGAAACCTGCACGACGCGTTTGTTGAATTCGTGGCACGGGCCGAACCGCTTGGCGTACCACGGCGCGATTTTGCGGAACATCCGGCAGCCTTGCTCCTCGCCAAACACTTCAATCATCAAATCCAGATGCCGGCACATCACCCGCACCCGCTCGGCAAAGGGGGGTTCGGGAAGGGGTTCGCTGTCTCTTTTTTCGTAGCAGCCGACGTGAGTCGGCTCATTATTCTTTTCCAAATCTTTTGATATTAGAGCGGACTCACGTCCGCTGCTACGAAAGCTTTGGAGAACATCCAGCGTGTGCCGGAAAATCCAGGGATTGTAAAACGCACCGCGGCCGATGCTCACGCCGGCGCAGCCGGTTTCATCCAGCATTTTCTTTGCGGCTTGCGGCGTGATGACGTCGCCGTTGCCGATGACGGGAATATTCTTCACGGCCTGCACGACGGCGCGAATGCCGGCGAGATTCACCGTGCCGCCGAAACCCTGCTGGCGCGTCCGGCCATGAACAAAAATGGCGGCGATGCCGGCGTCTTCGAGCGCGCGCGCCAGGTCCGGCGCGGTCAGGTTGTTATCGTCCCAGCCGAGGCGCATCTTGGCGGTGACGGGAATTTTCACGGCGTTGACCATGCCGCGGACGAGCGCGGCGGTCTGGGCCAGTTCGGTCATCATGGCCGAGCCGCCGCCGACGTTGCAGACCTTGCGGACGGGACAGCCCATGTTGATGTCCACGGAACGCGAAGCCGAGCGATTCCAGTTTGGCCGCCGCATCGCGCATTTCCTCGGGCACGGAGCCGAACAGTTGCACGGCCAGGGGCGAGTCCGCCGGGCGGGTTTCGATGAGCTTGAAGGCGTTCTTGTTTTTTTCCAATAGCGAGCGGGCGTTGACGAGGTCGGTGGTGCAGAGGCCGACGCCGCCGATTTCGCGCAGGACGAGGCGGAAGGGCAGGTTGGTGTAACCCGCCAGCGGCGAGAGAAACAGATTGGATGAAAGCGTCAGCGAACCGATGCGCATTGGCACATTTATAGCTGAATTAGGCCATTGCGAAAGCGGGAATGCCATGTTAATATGGCCTACCAAAGCCAAAAACGATGTTCGACGACGATCAAAATCAAAAAGGCGACAACCGCGACCTGAAAAAGCCGCCGGGTGGCATGAAAGTGCCGTCGGGGGCGTGGCTGGCGTGGATTGCCATCCTCGGCAGCCTTGCAGCGCTGATGTTGCTTCACAACCGCATGGGCGCGCAGAGTTCGAACCTGTCGCAGGCCGATTTTTTCCAGAAATATGAGTCGAATCAGATCGCCCAGGCGACCATCAATTACAACCTCCAGTCGGGAAACCTGATTGAAATTGTTGGCACCTACAAATCCACCGACAAGGACGGCAAATCCGTTTTGGTTCCATTCAGCACGAAAGCCCTGCTCACGGAGAAGATGAAGGACGAATTGTTGCCGCCCAAGGGCAAGCTGGAAGTGAGCGAGACCAGCCCGATGTTGCTGAACATGATCTGGACCCTGGCGCCGTTTTTGTTGATTGGCGTCCTGTTTTGGTTTTTCTTCATCCGCCAGATCAAAATGGCCGGCAAGGGCGCGTTGAGCTTTGGCAAAAGCAAGGCGCGGATGCTTGCGAAGGAACGGAACAAGACCATGTTCAAGGACGTGGCGGGCATTGAAGAGGCCATTGAGGAAGTTTCCGAGATCGTCGAATTTTTAAAGGACCCGAAAAAATTCCAGCGGCTGGGCGGACGCATTCCCAAGGGCGTGCTGATGGTCGGGCCGCCCGGCACGGGCAAAACGCTTCTGGCCAAGGCCATCGCGGGCGAAGCCGACGCCTCCTTCTTCAGCATCAGCGGCTCGGACTTTGTCGAAATGTTTGTCGGCGTCGGCGCCAGCCGCGTGCGCGACATGTTCGAGCAGGCGCGCCGCGCCACGCCGTGCCTGGTTTTCATTGATGAAATTGACGCCGTCGGGCGCAGCCGCGGCCACGGTCTCGGCGGCGGCAACGACGAACGCGAACAAACGCTCAACGCCCTGCTCGTCGAGATGGACGGCTTTGACACCCAGGAAGGCATCATCATCATCGCGGCGACGAACCGGCCGGACGTGCTGGACCCGGCGTTGATGCGACCGGGACGATTTGACCGGCAGGTGGTGGTCAATCTGCCCGACGTGCGCGGACGCGAGGGCATTTTGAAAGTCCACGCCAAGAACGTGAAGCTCTCGCCGGATGTGGATTTGTCCATCATCGCGCGCGGCACGCCCGGTTATTCCGGCGCGGAACTGGCGAATTTGCTGAACGAAGCCGCTTTGCTTGCCGCGCGGCTGAACAAAAAATCCGTGGGCATGGAGGAATTGGAAGAGGCGCGGGACAAGGTCCGGTGGGGGCGCGAACGCCGCAGCCTGGCCATGACGGACGAGGAAAAGAAACATACCGCCTGGCACGAAGCCGGCCATGTGCTCGTGAACATGCTGCTCGAGCACACGCATCCGCTGCACAAGGTCACGATCATTCCGCGCGGGCAGTCGCTGGGCTCCACGATGCAGTTGCCGGAGAAGGATATTTTGAGCCGCAGCCGGAAGGAAATGCTGGACGACATTGCGGTGACCATGGGCGGACGCATCGCCGAGGAAATCATGTCCGGCGACATTTCGACCGGAGCGGCGATGGACATTCAGCAGGCGACGGCCATGGCGCGGGCGATGGTTTGCCAGTATGGCATGAGCGACAAGGTCGGCATGGTGCAATACGGCACCGACGATGAATTTGTCTTTCTCGGGCGCGAGATGGGGCGCCCGAAAGTCTATAGCGAAAGCACGGCGCGCGAAATTGACGAGGAAATCAAGCGCATCATTGATGACGGCTACAAAACCGCGCGGGACATTCTGTTTACCAATCGCAGCAAGTTGGAATTGATTGCCAGCGCGCTGCTCGAATACGAAACCCTCGATCGCGCCCAGGTTGAGGAGATTATCAACACCGGCAAGTTCACTCCGCCTCCGCCCAAGCCGGCGGGTGGAGCGGTTTTGGGCGCGCCCGCCGGCACGCCTTTGCCGGAAACGCCGCCGAAGCCCGCGCCGCCGAAATTGCCCGGCCTCGGCACCCCCGCGCCTGCGCCGGTTTGAGAACCGGCGTGGCGGCTTTCGGCAGAAAGCCGAAGAATGCAATTTTTTGGAGAAGTGCGGCGGTGCCGACCGCCGCTACGATAAGCCACCCGTCCTTGGCTCCTCCTTGCTCTTTTCCAGCGTCTTCAAGTCTTCGGCCAGGAACTGGGTGACATCCTTGAACCGCGCAACATTATCCGGATTGACGGACATGAGCGTCTGGTGCGCTTCGAGGCTGGTGCGGGTGATTTCTTCGTGCGACGGATTGATGGATTCAGGCGTGCTGGCCTGAATGTTGTCGGGCAATGGCAGCGCGCCGCTGGTGGTTTTGAAGAGATGCAATGCGCCAAGATTTTCGAGCAATTCGGTGACGCGGGCATTGGCATTCAGCAATTCGATGCCGTGTTGATTGGACGCGCCGGCCTGGTTCAACTTGATCCCAAATCCGGCCAGCACACCCAGAAAAGTGCTGTCCATGAGCATGCACTCCGACAAATCTATGATGAAACGATGGTAGCCCTTTTGGCTGAGCTCGGTGAGCAGCGTTTTGAAATCGGGGCTGAACGTGAAGTTGGCGCGGCCTGCGATTTTCAGGCAGGCAAAATCCTTGCCGACCAGTACCGATAATTTTGCCGGTGATGTTGACATTTCTCAGGATAAATTTGTTATCGCTCAAGCCGCGACCGCCTGCGGCGTGACAATTTGCACCAAGGTTTGCTGCAATACCAGCGTTTCGTCGAGTCCGCTCGACACCAGCCGCTGGTTGCAGCGCAACAGCAAATCCATGGCGCGAACCAATTCGCGCCTGACTGTATTTTTTCGCCTGCGGCAGCGCCTTGTAAAGCACATAGGGATTCAACGCCAGCGGGTTGAACTTCTTGTCCAGCGGGCAGCTTGTCGGCGGGCACGCGCTCCAGTTGCGCCTTGAACCGGTTGTAATCCATCTCCGGCTTGATCCAGCCTTCGCGCAGCATCTCTTTCAGCAGCAACATCGCGCGCACCTTGGAAATCAAACCGTAAAGCAGGCCAATTTCCGATTTTTGCGAACTGGATTTTATTTCCCAAAGTTCCTCGTCCAGCCGCCGGAGCAAACGCGGCAAATCCCGGTCGCCCAGCGCGTCGCCCAGCGCGAATGCCCGCGCCGTTTGTTCCGCGTGCAAATGGCGGCCACGTCCGCACTTCGAGCTTGCTTGCGGTCGCCGGCGAACAGACACAGTTTTTCAACCTCGTTGTCAAGCTGGCGCGGATGCGGGCCGACGCGGCTGACCAGTTCAGCCAGCGCCTCCTCGGAGATTTCCTTTTGGCGCAGACGGACTGCCGGGCGAGCCGCGGCTTCGCCCGTTCCGCCCAGTCCGGTTTTCCATGGCCAGCCGGCACAGCTTTCCACCATCCCGATCTTGTCGAGCGTTTTGAAAAAAATCTTTCGCTTGTCCACCTTGCCCGCGCTGATGAGCAGCCGGACATTCTGCCATTGGAAAACTTTTTAGTTCCTCAGCCAGTTCGCTCAGCGTTTCAGTGACGGCCTGAGCGGAAGCCGTCGCGTTCATCGCCGAGAAAATTGCAGTCGCGCAGCCAGATGACCTTGCCGGTGCCAAAGAAAGGCAGCGTTTGCAGCGCTTCGCGCAGGCGGGCGAGGGCGGTGAGTGCCTCGCCGCTGTTGGCAACGGCGGCCTCAATGGTTTCGTGGTCCATGCCGCCCAACTCGTCGCACCATTGCTGGTGGATCTGTTTGGCGCGGGCCTTGACGGCGAATTCGTCGTCGCCGCAAATGAGGGCAAGCGATGGGGGTTTGGCGGCGGGCATTTTATTCGGGTTCGCTGCCGGTCTCGTTGATCCGGTTCAGCACCTCGCTCATGTCCTCCACCTGCTCAAAAAGCTGGGAGGCTACAAAAATCGGTTTCTTCTGCGCGGCGGCAATCGCCAGGCAATCGCTGGGGCGCGCGTCCACCTCGACAATTTTCCGCGCCAGCTCGTTTTGCTGCTGCAAAATCAGCCGGGCGAAGTAGGTGGAATTCTTCAAATCGGTGATGATGACGCGTTCGACATTGATGCCGAACCCCTGGAAAATCCGGTTGATGAGGTCGTGGGTGAGCGGACGCTCCTTGGGTGTCTGGCGCAGGAACATGCCGATGACCTGGCCCATTTGCGGCTCGACATTGATGACGAAGACCTTGTCATCATTGCCCACAAACAGCGCGCAACCACTGTTGGCGGGAAGGATTCCACGAATTTGAACCGGCACAACATCGTGCTTCATACCCACACTCTAACCCGGCGCCATGGAAAAACAAGCCCGCTGATGCCGGGGCCGGCGTGGCGAATTTTGCTCCCGGAACGCCGAACTCCGATCCGGCAAGGTTCGCAGGGATTTCCGGTTCACGCCAACTGGAGGTCGGTGCTCCGCTTTCCGAGCGGCTGCTTGAACGACAAAAGCTTGACCGATCCGGTTTGGGAAGGCACGACTTGTGCCGGATAGAAAGCTGACCATCATGAAACCTCGAACTTTGTTTTGCTCCGCCCTCGCGTGCTTGTTTGCCCTGATTGCGGGTCAGGTGAAAGGCCGTCCGGCGTCAACCAACCCGGATTCGGACATTCCTCATTTGCGGAAACAGGGGACCGCCACCCAATTGATCGTGGACGGCAAGCCGTTCCTGGCGCTGGCGGGGGAATTGGGCAACAACACCGCCACCAGCCTCGAATACCTGAAACCGGTCTGGCCCAAACTCGTTGACACGAAACTCAACAGCGTTTTGGCGGCGGTTTCCTGGGCCCAGATTGAACCCGAGGAAGGAAAGTTCGATTTCCATGTGCTCGACGGCGTGATCCGGGAGGCACGGAATCATAACCTGCGTCTCGTGCTGTTGTGGTTCGCCAGTTGGAAGAACGGCCAGTCTTCCTACGCGCCCGACTGGGTGAAGCGGGATTTTGAGCGGTTCCCGCGCGCCCAAAACGCAGCGGGTAGGAGCATCGAAGTGCTCACTCCATTCAGCGAGGCAAACCGCGATGCCGATGCCCGTGCCTTTGCGGCCCTGATGCGGCACGTCAAAGCCGTGGATGGCCGGCAGCATACGGTCATCATGGTTCAGGTGGAGAACGAAATCGGCGTGCCGGATTCCCGCGACCGCTCGCCCCTGGCCACCCAGGCTTACGAAGGGCCGGTGCCCAAGGAACTTATGGACTACCTGCAACAGCACAAAGACGACCTGATCCCGGAGTTACGCCAGGTGTGGGAGACGAACGGTTTCAAAACTTCCGGGACTTGGGAAGAGGTGTTTGGCAAAGGGGCCGCGACCGATGAAATTTTCATGGCTTGGAACTTCGCGCGCTATGTCGGTCGGGCGGCTGAGGCGGGCAAAGCCGAATATCCGCTGCCGATGTTTGTCAACGCGTGGGCGCCGGGATTCTCAAAGGACAATCAACACGCCAACGGACAGAGCGGCAGTCCCATGCCCGATACGCTGGATGTCTGGCGGGCCGGGGCGCCGCAAATTGACATGATTACGCCTGACATTTACGACTACGACTACGCGATGATGTGCGCGCGGTACACCCGTTCCGGGAACCCGCTGTTCATACCCGAGACGCGGGGATTGCCGCCCAATGGGATGGAAGCCCGGGTGCTCTACGCCTTCGGACGCCATGACGCGATTGGTTTCTCGCCGATGGGGATCGAACGGCCGGCGGCTCCCGACATCGAGCTGACCAGCAGCTACGACGTGATCAAACAACTGGCGCCGCTGATTTCGGAACACCAGGGCAACGGCACGATGTCCGCCGTCCTGCTGGGCGCCAACGACCCGCCGCAGAAAATCCAGGTGGGAAATTACACGCTGGAGGCCTCGTATTTGAAACCACGGGTTCTGCCCGGCTCGCCGCAACCGCAGCCGCCCTTTCCAAACGCGGCGGCCATTTTCATTGCGACGGGGCCGGACGAATTTTATGCCGCGGGCAACGGCGTGACCGTCACTTTCACTCCCAACACGCCGGGACCGCCGCTCGCCGGACTGGCCACCGTGGAGGAAGGTGTTTTTGTGGATGGCCGCTGGGTTCCCGGTCGCCGGCTGGCCGGCGACGATACCGCCACGCCCGCTCTGGTGCTGCCGAGGCTCCACGTGGTGGCGGACCATCCCGCGCTCTTCGGGCCAAGTTTCAAGGGCATCGTGCGCGTGACGCTATACCGCTACCGCTGAAATCTTGTAGCCGCCAATGTGAATTGGCGGATTCGTCTGCGGTCAGTCTCCGCCGTTTCACAATGGCGGCTACATTTTACTTGGCCGGTGCGGCGGTGGTCAACAAATCAGGTGCAGCGGCGGTAACGTTGATCTCGCCGGTCGGCGCGGTCCGTTGCACGGTGGCAAGGAGACGCCCCTGATAGGCGTTGCGGGTGTCAGTCTTGAATAGGCCGACATAATTGAGGTCTCCGGTGTCGAGGCCGATGAGGCGTCCAGGGCCTTCGACTTTTACGGTTACAGCGGGCGTGGCGTCGGACACCAGCAGGCCGGCATCGTCAACGACGGTGATCTCATAGACGGCGATGTCGCTGGAAATGGGCGAGGGGAGCGGCGTGACCTGGAGTTGCGCCGGTTTGCCGGTGGTGCGCAATTCATTCGTGGCAACCGGCCTGCCGGCGCAATAACCGACTGCCGACAGCACTCCCGGAGCGTAGGGCACGATCCAGTCGCTGGCATAGACATTATGGGAAACCGCATGGCGTCCAAGCGATTGATCGTTGAGGAACAGTTCGACTTCGTCACAATTGGCGACGGCCCGGACGGTGAGCTGGCTGTTGGTCGGCCAGTTCCATTTGAAGACCGCCGGCGCGGCGCGCCAGGCCAGTTCGGGTTTCTCGCCGGTGAGAACGAAAATTTGCAACACCGGATCGTCGCGCCAGTAGGCGGCGCGTTGGTGGAATCCCGGCTTTTTCCCTGCCGCCAGGTCCAGGAAACCGGAACCATTGCCCCGGTGCGGAAATTTTCCCGACTCGCCGAGATAATCAATGCCGGTCCAGATGAAGTCGCCAATCACGTAGTCATGGTCGCGCACGCCCAGCCAGTAGTGGATGCCGGAAGAGGTCTCGGTGCCCAGGCAGAGGCGGTGCGGGAACCGCGCGCGCTCGGGAACGTAGGTATTGGTGCCGTACAGGCGATCAATGTAATTATAGCCGGCGATGTCGAGCTCATCCATGAAGCCGTTGCGCGAGGAGTAATAAGACTGGTCGCATGCGGAAGTCGCCGGCCGGGTGGGGTCTTCCTCGTGGCAGATGGCGACGAGTTCCTTTGCCAGCTTCCAGCCGTCGTGGTCGAGCTGGTTGGGGATTTCGTTGCCGATGCTGTAGAGCACCACGCTCGGATGATTGCGGTCGCGGCGCAACATGGCGCGCAGGTCGGTCTCGTGCCACTGGTTGAAGTAGAGGTGATAGCCGTACTTCGACTTGCCGCGCGGGTTTTCGGTAAAGTTGTACGGCCAGTCCCGTGTCCATTCATCGAAGGCTTCGTCGAAAACGTAAAAGCCGAGTTGATCGCACAGGTCGTAGAATTCCGGGGCGAACGGGTGATGGCTCGTGCGGATGGCGTTGCAGCCCATCTCCTTCAAGCGGGCGAGGCGCAAGGCCCAGACGGCTGCGGGAACGGCATTGCCAAAGGAACCGGCGTCCTGATGCAAACAGACACCCTTGAGCTTGGTGGGCTGGCCGTTGACGAGCAGGCCGCGGTCGGAATCGAACTTGAGCTGGCGGATGCCGAACGTTGTGATGGTTTCGTCGAGGGGCCGGCCGTCGAGCGTCAGCGTGCTGCGCAACCGGTAAAGCTCCGGTGTGCTGCTGGACCAGAGACGGGGATTTTTCACCGTGACCTGCTGTGCGGCGTGCTGGCCGGGATGCATGTCCTCGAGCTTGAGTTTCGATTCGGTGCTGGCAACCACCGTGCCATCCGGGGCGAGCACGCTGCTGCAAAGAACGACTTCATGGTTCGTCGGATGCGCCTTCCACACATCTTTGGCCCAGGCCTGCTGTTCTTCCGCCGAGAAAAAATGCGGGTCAATGATGTAGCTGGCCTCGACGACAGCCTTTTTGGGCGTGATCTTGGGCGTGGTGATGCTGATGCCGCCATCGAGGCGGAAGTGCGTGAAGCCCGTGGTGATGAGCCGTACGTGCCGGTAAATTCCCGATCCGGCATACCAGCGCAGCGAAGGTTCGAGCGAATCGTCCACCCGGACAGCGATGACGTTGGGAGCGCCGTTGGTGTTCAAAAACTCGGTGAGATCATAACGGAATCCGATGAAGCCATACGGCTTGCGTCCGAGGAACTGGCCGTTGATCCAGACCTCGCTGTTCATGTACACGCCGTCAAATTCGACGACGACCTGCTTCCCTGTGTCTGGGAGCGTGAAACTTTTCCGGTACCAGCCGATGCCGTGCGCGAAAAAGCCGCCGTTCTCCTCGCCATCGGGAGGCGGGTTAATCGGCTGTTCGATGCTCCAATCGTGCGGCAGGTCAAGGGTGCGCCAACTCGCGTCATCAAAGCCGGGCTGTTTGGCCGATGCTTCATCCCCGAGGTGAAAGCGCCAGCCGGTGTCGAACGGAATAATTTCCCGCTCGCTAGGCGTCGACCCGTCAGCGGCCAGGGCGGCGGAAGCCAAGCTGAGCAGAACACTCAGATTGAAAACGTGCAGTAACGATGTGAACGGGGAGCGTTTAAGCATGGCGGCGGATTGTGCCGCCGCCTGTTTTCGGTGTCAAAATGAAAGGCACGTCGGGCGTGCGCGCGGAGCCTGTTTCAAAAGTATCGGAGGGGCGAGTTATACGAGTCCCTGACTAATCGAATGCCTCTGAAAATGGGGGCTCGTGTAACTCGCCCCTCCGACAAGAAATTGTTTTGTAACAGAATCGTCACCCCTTTCATTTCAGCGCGGCTGGCCGCAACTGCACGACGTCGAACCCGCCGCCGTACCCGGCTCGTAATTCAAATACGGACCCGAGCCAGCGCTCGGCTTCCTGCAAGGTCATGCCTTTGCGGACGTGATAATCCAGCAACTGATCGCGGCCCAATTTGCCGACGGCGAAATATTTCGATTCCGGATGGGCGAAATACAAGTCCGCTCACGCTGCTGCCCGGCCACATCGCATAGCTTTCCGTCAGCTTGATCCCCGCGTTTTTCTCCACGTCGAGCAGCTTCCAGAGAATTCCCTTCTCAGTGTGGTCGGGACACGCCGGATAGCCCGCCGCCGGGCGGATGCCGCGATATTTTTCTCCGATCAAATCCTCGGTCGTCAGCTTCTCCGCTTTGCCATAACCCCATTCTTCGCGGACGCGTTTGTGCAGGAATTCCGCAAACGCCTCCGCCAGCCGGTCGGCCAATGCCTCGGCCATGATGGCGTTGTAATCGTCATGATCCGCCTTGAATTTTTCCACCAGTTCTTTCAGCCCGTGCCCGCTGGTCACGGCAAACGCGCCAATATGATCATTCGATGTTCGAATGTTCGAATGTTCGAATGTTCGAATGTTTCGGCGCGACGAAATCCGCGAGACACCAGTTCGGCGTGCCGTCTCCCTTTTCAATTTGCTGGCGCAGAAAATGGAACCGGCTCAGAATCTTTCGCCCGCGATTCATCGGCGTAAAGCTCCACGTCATCGCCTACCCGATTCGCCGGGAAGAAACCATAAACGCCGTGCGGCCGGATCAATTTTTTGCTGACGATCTCCTCCAGCAGCTTTTGCGCGTCGGCAAACAGTTTGCGCGCTTCCTCGCCGTGTTTCTCGTGGTTCAGTATGGCCGGATAACGTCCCCGCAATTCCCAAGTGTGGAAAAATGGCGACCAGTCAATGAACGGAACGAGTTGTTCCAAATCAATCGGTAACAGCGGACGTGAGTCGGCTCTGATTTCTTTTTTAGATTGGAGCGGACTCACGGCCGCTGCTACGGAAGAAAGCACCCGTACTCCAACGAATTCCGGTTTCGGCAAATCATCAAACTTCAGCTTCGGCGCGTTGGCCCGGGCGGCTTCGAGGGAAATAGTTTCGCCTGACTCCCGGCGTGCTGGGCGCGGACGCGGTCGTATTCCTCGCGGATTTGCGCCGCGAATGCCGGCTTTTGCTCCTTGCTGATCAAACTGCTGACCACCGGCACGGCGCGCGAGGCGTCCAAGACATGGACCACCGGCTGGCCATAACCCGGCGCAATCTTTACCGCCGTGTGCGCCTTGCTCGTGGTCGCGCCGCCGATGAGCAGCGGCAAACGCAGGCCCTGGCGTTCCATCTCGCGCGCTACGTGCGCCATTTCGTCGAGCGATGGCGTGATCAGCCCGCTCAGGCCGATGATGTCCACGTTCTGCTCGCGGGCGGCCTGCAAGATTTTCTCGCACGGCACCATCACGCCGAGGTCAATCACCTCGTAGTTGTTGCAGCCCAGCACGACGCCGACGATGTTCTTGCCGATGTCATGGACGTCGCCCTTGACGGTCGCCATCAAAACTTTTCCGGCGTTTTTGTGCGCGCCGCCGGCGGCCTTCTTTTCCGCCTCCATGAACGGCTGCAGATACGCCACGGCTTTTTTCATTACACGGGCAGACTTCACCACTTGCGGCAAAAACATTTTGCCGGAACCAAACAAATCGCCGACGACGTTCATGCCGGCCATGAGCGGGCCTTCGATGACGAGTAGCGGTTTGCCGTATTTCCGCCGCGCTTCCTCGACGTCGGCATCAATGAAATCCACGACGCCCTTGACCAGCGCGTGGCTGAGGCGCTCTTCAATCGTGCCTTTGCGCCATTCGTCCTCGATGACCTCCGCCTTGCCTTTTTGTTTCACCGACTCGGCAAACTTGATGAGCCGTTCAGTCGCGTCGGGACGGCGGTTGAGCAGCACGTCCTCGACCAGCGCGAGCAAATCCTTCGGCACCTCCTCGTAAACCGCGAGCATGCCGGCGTTGACGATGCCCATGTCGAGCCCGGCCTTGATGGCGTGATACAGAAACGCGCTGTGCATCGCCTCGCGCACGGCGTTGTTGCCGCGAAAGCTGAAGCTGACGTTGCTGATGCCGCCGCTGACCTTCGCGTGCGGCAGGTTTTCCTTGATCCATTTCGTCGCGCGGATGAAGTCCACGGCGTAGTTCGCGTGTTCCTCCATGCCCGTGCCGACCGTCAGGACGTTCGGATCAAAAATAATGTCCTGCGGCGGGAACCCGACCTTCTGGACGAGCAAATCGTAGGCGCGCCGGCAAACTTCCGTCCGCCGCTCAAACGAATCCGCCTGGCCGCGTTCGTCAAACGCCATCACCACCACGGCCGCGCCGTAGCGGCGGACCAACTTCGCCTGATGCAGAAACTTTTCCTCGCCTTCCTTGAGCGAAATGGAATTTACGATGCCCTTGCCCTGCAAACATTTCAGGCCGGCCTCGATGACTTCCCATTTCGACGAGTCCACCATCACCGGCACCTTGCAGATGTCCGGCTCGGACGCGATGAGGTTCAGAAACCGCGTCATCGCGGCGACGCCGTCAATCATTCCCTCGTCCATGCAGACATCAATGACCTGCGCGCCGTTCTCCACCTGCTGGCGGGCGACGGTGAGCGCGGCCTCGTAATCGCCGGCCTTGATGAGCTGGGCGAACTTCGGCGACCCGGCCACGTTGGTGCGCTCGCCGATGTTCAGAAAATTGATGGAGGCGTTCTTTGAATCACCCGCGATGCCCGATTCGCCGGCTGACTGACGACGATTCTCCCTCTCCCCGGGGGAGAGGGCCGGGGCGAGGGCGGACGTGTCGTAAATTATGTTCCCCCGAATCGTCAGCGCATCCAGTCCGCTGAGTCGCAGTGCAGGTTCGATGGCTGGCACTTTTCGCGGCGGCACACCGCGCACCGCGTTGGCAATGGCTTTGATATGCGGCGGCGTGGTGCCGCAGCAGCCGCCGACGATGTTGAGCCAGCCGTTCTGCGCCCATTCGCGAAGCTGCGGTGCGAGCGTCTCCGGCGTTTCCGGAAAGCCCGTCGGGAGCAGGGGATTGGGCAGTCCGGCGTTCGGATAGGCGCTGACGTAAACCGGCGCGAGCCCGGAAAGTTCCTCGACCAGCGGGCGCAGTTCCTTCGGCCCCAGCGCGCAGTTCATGCCGACGCTGAGAGCAGGGGAACATTCGAGATGGAATTCCAGAACGCCTCAACCGTCTGCCCGGTAACCCCGCGGTTGCTGCCCGCCTGGATGAACGTGACGGAAGCCATTACGGGAATTTGAAATTTGAAATTTGAGATTTGAGATTCGCCGCCGGTGGCGGCGATTCCCCGCTCATGAAAAATCTTCTGAATGGCAAAAAACGCGGCCCGGGCGTTCAGCGTGTCGAAAATGGTCTCCACCAGCAGCACGTCCGCGCCGCCGTCGAGCAAACCGTTGATCTGCTCGCCGTAAGCCTTCACCAGTTCGTCGTAATTCGTGCCGCGCGCGCCGGGATTGTTCACGTCCGTCGAAATGGACGACGTCTTGGTCGTCGGACCAATGGCGCCTGCGACAAAACAAATCCGCCCGGGTTGCGCCTTCTCGACCCGGTCCGCCGCGCGCCGCGCGCATTCCGCGCCGGCCTTGCTCAATTCGTAGGCCAGCGATTCCATCCCGTAATCCGCCAGCGAGATGGATTGCGAGTTGAACGTGTTCGTCTCGATGATGTCCGCGCCGGCTTCGAGATACAGGCGGTGGATGTCCTCGATGACCGCCGGCTGGGTGACGTTCAGCAGGTCGTTGAGGCCCTTGAGGTCCCGCCCGCGCCAGTCGGCGAACCGCGCGCCGCGAAACGCCGCCTCATCCAGCTTGCGCTGCTGGATCATCGTGCCCATCGCGCCGTCAATGATGACGATGCGTTCGCGCAACAGGCGTTCCAGATGTTCAATTCGGTCCGGCATGGTCTGGCGATAAGTTAACCGGACACAAATTAATCAAAAGCCTTCCCCAATGCAAATTAAAAATCAACGTATCTTGATACGATGATATGTTAAGTGAAAGGCTGAAGGCTGCCCGCCAATAGGCAAGGTCTCGCCAAAGGCGGAAGGGCTAAATGCTAAAGTTTTTTAAAAAACGAGTTTTGACACGACTTGAGCCGCTTGGGAGGCGGCGAAAGGAATTCGTCAGAGACGAAGGCCCGCGAAGGCCGAGCGAGCGGGCGCGAGCGAGTCCATTTCACGAATTCGATGTTCGGCGTCTTGCCGGGGCGGATTCCGTAATGCGGGAGAAGATTGGTGGATGCCTGCTCGCGATCCATCGGAGTTCGATGTTCGATGTTCCCCCCTCGTCTTTTGAATTTAGCCTTTCCCACCGCCTCCGCCGCGGCTTACGATGTTCATCGCGTGAGGCTGAAAGCCTTTTACGCGACATGGTTAAAGTCTCATGATGACCCTCCGTCAACTCGCCGCTGAACCGCCCACGATGCCGGTGCGCACGGCGTGGTATCTCGCCGAACTCGGCGAGGCGCGCGGCAAACAGGAACTGTTCACCCGCCAGGCGCCCCAGAGACTTAAGGTGCTGCGCGAACATGCCCTCATCGAAAGCGCCGTCTCCTCCAACCGCATTGAAGGCGTCGAGGTGGACCAGTTGCGGGTTGGCACGCTGATGTTTGGCAAGCCCGCCCTCCGTGACCGCGACGAAGAGGAAGTGCGCGGCTATCGCGACGCGCTCCGGCTCATTCACGAGCAGGGGGCCAAGCTGCCCATCAACGAGGCCACCATCAAAAAACTTCACCGGCTTTGTCGCGGCGAAATTTGGGACGCCGGCGCTTACAAGGAAAAGGACGTGGACATCATCCAGACCTATGCCGATGGCCGCAGCCGGGTCCGCTTCAAAACCGTGCCGGCCCGTAAGACCCGCGCCGCCATGTCCGAATTGACCCGCCTTTGGCAGCGGGGCATAAAGGAACGCTGGGCGCCACCGGTCGTCCTCGCCGCCGCGCTCAACCTCGATTTTCTCTGCATCCACCCGTTTCGCGACGGAAACGGCCGCGTCTCCCGCCTGCTTTTCCTGCTGGCCTGTTATCACTGCGGATTGGAAGTGGGGCGCTACATCAGCCTCGAACGGCTGATGGAACAGAACAAGGAACGATACTACGAAGTCCTCGAACAAAGCTCCGCGCGGTGGCACGACGGCAAACACGATGCGTGGCCGGCGATGAATTTCCTGCTCTTCATCCTCGCGCAAGCGTGCAAGGAATTCGAGCAGCGCGTCGGGCAGGTCAAATCGCCTCGCGGTGAAAAGACCGCCATGGTTCTGGCGGCGATTGATCGTCAGGCGGGTGCGTTCAGCGTTTCAGACCTGCAAAACGAATGTCCGGGCGTTGGTGTGGATTTGGTTCGCAAGGTGTTGAAGCAGCTAAGAGGCTCGAAGGTGGTCTGTTTGGGACGTGGTCAAACCGCCAAATGGAAAAAATCCGGCAAATAGGTAGTACCCAGTTAATTGGGTATTGAATTAGGTACTAACCGACCATTTTGCGGAAATGCGCAATATGGTTCCTTTAGCCTTCTCCGACCATTTCGAGCAAATACTCGATATGGTCGGCATCGGTTCGGGCGCACAGTGTTCCGGTCGAAGATTGGGCGCTTTCCCGCTACGCCGGTTAAAGCTTATTGCACCCAATAACTGGCAGGCTTTGCCAAAAATTCAGCCAGCTCAATTCCCTGTCCACCCACGAGCAGTTTGCGCTTGGGTTTGAAGTGTGCGGCAAAAGCCTCCATCCCCGGCAGCGATTCAGGCCGGCGTCCGCTTTTTACTTCGATGGCCACGGTGGTCCTGCCCTGGCGCAGGACAAAATCCACTTCCTGATTCCGTTCCCGCCAATAGGTCAGTTCGATGTTGGTGCCGGAGCTGGTGTTGAGCAGGTGCGCGCCGACGCAGGACTCGACCAGGCGCCCCCAATGATTGCCATCCTGCCGGGCTTCTGCCGCGGTCCGGCTGTCCTGCGCGGTCATCAAGGCCGTGTTGAGCACCTGCAATTTCGGACTCGAGCCCCGCTGGCGAACCAGTCCGTGGGCATGCTTGGAAAGTCCCGCGACCATGCCCGCCCCTTGGAGCAATTCCAGATAATGCGCGAGCGTGACCGTGTTGCCCGCGTCCGTGAGCTGGCCGAGCATTTTCTGGTAGGAAAGAATCTGGCCGGAATAGGCGCAACCCAGATGGAACAATTGTCTTAACAGCGCGGGCTTGTCCACGCGATTCAACAGCAAAATATCGCGCGCAATCGTGGTCTCAATCAGGGAATCCACCACATAACGCCGCCAGCGTTCCGGCTCGGTGATCAGATCGGCGGAGCCGGGATAGGCGCCGTAGAAAATGTATTGTTCCAGGTTCCAGCCGAAGGCTTCCCGCATTTCCGCGAACGACCAATGCGGCACGGGAATCACCTCGAACCGGCCGGCCAGGCTCTCGGTCAAACCACGCTGAATGAGCAGCGGCGCGGAACCAAGCAGAACGACTTTCAGCGGCACGCCGGCGTGCGTGTCCGCGTCCCACAGCAATTTTACCACGGTTGACCAGTCCGAAACCCTCTGCACCTCGTCCAGCACCAGCAAGGCGCCGGCTTTGCTTTCCCGCGCCTTCAACCGGGCGGCGTCCCATTGTTGCTCAATCCAGGTGCGGTTGCGCAACGACGGTTCGTCGGCGGAGGCGTAATGCGTTGGCAGCTTCGACGCCTTGATGACCTGTCTGGCCAGGGTGGTTTTGCCGGCCTGACGCGGGCCGGCGAGCACCTGCAAAAAGCGGCGTTTTTCCTTGAGCCGTTTCAGCAGTTCGTCATGGAGCGTTTGGCGGATCATACAATTTACTCAATAGACTGAGTTAAATTACTCAATGCAAAGGCGGGGTCAAATCTTTCTTAAGCCAAGGCTGAAGGCTGAAGTTGGCGGATTCCTCCTCGTCATCGTTCTCGTCCTTGCCCGCCCGCCATAGCCAGGCGAAGGCGGGTCCTCGAAAACCGCAAAAACATTTTTTACCACGGATGAACACAGATAAACACGGATTTAACCGCAAAGAGCACAAAGAGCTTTGACGCGAATTTCACGAATTGACGCGGATGGAACCGCAAAGAGCGCAAAGGGGGTGGGGCGAGGCTCCTGACGAGCCGTCCTTTTCTGGCATTCGATGCCTGCTCGCGATTTATCGGAGTTCAGTGTTGGATGTTGGATGTTCGATGTTTCTCCTTTTTTCCCAATCCTGTCACTTGTCACTTGCCACCCGTCACCCGCCAGCGCAGAATCAGTTCCATCATGCCAAACGGGTTCCGCCTTCATCCGATTTCGGCGCGACAAGTTGATGCAGTTAATCCCATCGAATTCGATGGAATTAAAACGGCACCACGCTGACGCCATGAGCAAGCCCAGGAAATCCACCATCGAAGTTCAGGGCACAGCCATCACCATCTTGGCCGGGGAACATGGCGACTACATCTCGCTCACCGACATGGTAAGGAATTTCGAGGGCGGCAGCGCGCTCATTGAGCAATGGCTTAAGAACAAGGACACCGTCCTCTTCCTCGGTGTTTGGGAACATATCCACAACTCGAATTTTAATTCCCTCGAATTCGAGGGAATTAGAAATGAAGCAGGCCGGAACAGCTTTTTCCTGTCCGCCAAGGCATGGATTGACCGGAGCCGAGCCAAAGGCCTGATTGCCAGTGCCGGACGTTACGGCGGCACGTATGCCCACGCAGACATCGCCTTTGAATTCGGCTCGTGGCTCAGCCCGGAGTTCAAGCTCTACCTCATCAAGGAATTCCAGCGGCTCAAGGACGACGAAAACCGCCGCCTTTCGCTCGCATGGAACCTCAACCGCACCTTGTCCAAGCTCAATTACCGCATTCACACCGACGCGGTGAAAGCCCATCTGATTCCGCCCGGGGTCACGCCGGCGCAGGCTGCCATCACCTACGCCAACGAGGCCGACCTGCTCAACGTGGCCCTGTTTGGCCAGACCGCCCGGCAATGGCGCGACGCTAATCCGAAACTGGAAGACAACATGCGTGAATACGCTACCATTGAGCAACTGCTCGTGCTGGCCAACATCGAGGGCATGAACGCCACCCCTTCTCCGCACCAAATGGGGAGAAGGTGGCGCAGCCGGATGAGGTGTCGTAACGGTGAAAACCACGCAAAAAACTTTTTTTACCACAGGTGGGAAAAAGAAGGATAAACGCTAAAGTTTATGGGTGAAAAGCTACAGAATTTGAAGCCGCGTGAGGCGAAGCCTTTTACGCGGGCAAAATGGGAAATCAGGTTTCAACGCTTCGCGCGCTCGTTTCGGCTTTCCGCCCTTGGCCAACGCTGTTTCCGTTTTCCTTTAGCATTTAGCCTTCAGAATTTAGCGTTTCAGCCCCTGCCTTTAGCCTTTGCTCGTGCGCTGGCTTCGGGGACAAATGTCACAATTCAGGACCCTTTCATGTTCTGTGCGATCATAATGATTTTAGAAATATATGAGAATGGAATGGAAAAAATTGCTGTGCGTTGAGCGCACAAGCGGCAAACCGAGCAAAAAGTATGCTCCTGATTTACGATCTGACTTTGAAAGGGATTATGATCGCACGATTTTTTCAACGCCGGTGCGTCGCTTACAAGACAAAGCACAAGTATTTGTTCTCGAAACTCATGATGCTGTCCGCACCCGATTGACACATTCGTTGGAGGTTTCCACTGTCGCCAAAGATCTGACTCATGCTGCTGCAAGATGGATGTGCGACAACCCTAAAATTGGCGTTAGTTCAGAAGAAGCTTCTTGTATTGAAACTATCGCTGCTACTTGCGGATTAATTCACGATTTGGGAAATCCGCCGTTTGGACATGCGGGAGAAACCGCAATCAGCAGTTGGTTTGCAGAACGGCGGAAAGGCTTTGGACTATTTGATTTCGAAAATTACGCAGGTCCAATACGCAAGACTCAGCTCGAAAAGGATTTCCTGTCATTTGAGGGCAATGCGCATACGATTCGACTGCTTTCAAAACTTCAACTTCTGGTTAACGCATATGGGCTTAACCTGACATACGGCACGCTTTCGCCCGCGTGTAAATATACCGCTGCATCAGATCGCTCTGACCCTAAAAGTGAGATTCATGAAATCAACAAGCCGGGATTTTTTGCGTCTGAAAGCGGCCTTATTGAACAAGTTCGCGAAAAAACCGGAACGGATGTGTTTCGCAATCCAATTACATTTCTTGTCGAAGCGGCAGACGACATTGTTTACTCGACTGTTGATATTGAAGACGCTGTCAAAAAAGGAATAATTGATTGGGATTTGGTCGAGGATCAACTCAGGGCGCATGTAGATTCAGATGTATTCAAAGACCTAAAAAAACGGATGGATGACTATTTGGAAAGTGCAACCGTAAAATTGGACGGAAAAAAACTTGCAGAAGCGTGTAGTCAAACCTTTCGCATTTTCGCGATTAGCATACTTGTCCCATCTGTGGTCGAAGTTTTTAAGGCCAAGTATGACAAGATTATGGCAGGGGAATACCACGGCGAATTGGTGAAGGATTGTTCCGCAAATACTTTGGTTAAGACGTGTAAAACAATTGGCAAGAATTACATTTATTGCTCTAGCGAAACCACACGATTAGAAGTAATGGGCCGCGAGATCATTTTTGAATTGATGGATCTCTTTTGGCAGGGTGCTTCCCATGCGGAAGAACACAAGAAAAACAAGGATTTCCCATACAAAATATACTCGTTGATGTCGGAAAATTACAGAACCGTCTTTGAGAAAACTTTGGAAAAAGGGGATATCCCAATTCAATATTGCCAAATGCAATTGGTGACCGATTATATGTGTGGCATGACTGACAATTTTGCACGAACCTTACATCAACAATTGAAAAATGGTTGATTCAAAAGAAATAAAGCGACAAGAGGAGATTCTCTCCTTTCGGGTCAGGCAATATCTGAAAGAGCAGAGAGCGGGGATTGAATTGAGAAATGCTCTCCAAAAATTTGAAGTTGAAGGTTGTTCTGCTTTTGTGGTTGGAGGATTTTTGCGGGATTTGATGTTGTGTGGAGCATCAGCAAACCCTCGTGACATCGATATAGTGTTCGATGGAACTTCTGCCGATAAAGTTGAATATTTATTCTGGAATCACAAAGAGCGGAAAAATCGCTTTGGGGGAATGAGATTGAAATTAGGTGGTTGTCCTTTTGATGTTTGGTCACTTGGAGACAACATGGGCCTTTCGAAACGAAAAAGTTCGTCATATAGAATTCGCTTCTTTTCCAAGAACCACGTTTCTAAATATAGACGCAATAGCATTTAAATGGGGGAATACCTCTGACGATGAGATTTTTTCAAATGGCTTTTTCGAAAGCATTCTAACACGCACACTTGAAATCAATTTGGAAGAAAATCCTTTTCCAGAAACGTGTGTTGTGCGCTCATTAATCATGGCTTCAATGTTGGATTTTGGGATTGGGCCTAAATTGGCGGCCTATATTTACGCCAATCAAAAACTGCCTCCTTAAAAGAATTGCAACGCATACAAAAAGTGCATTATGGGTTTGTTACATTGGATGGCGAAGATTTACGATCTTGTTTTAGCGCCATTGCCACTCAATTGTCTCGATCAAAGAATTCAGCCGTTTTCTTGCCAGGACAACAACTTAAGCTTGAAGAGGAAAAACCCAAGAAAAAAACACCAAACAAGGAAACATCCGGAACATGGTTTTCTAAAATTGCCGAAGCTTTTTTTGTTCACACGCGACCTGTAAGGCGATTGCAAAATCGTGTCGTCAGGTCAGAACGTCCAACAATCAATGTTTTGAATATCCAACCACACTGGTTGGAAAAAAGATCTTAAGCGGGGACGCTCCGGCTAAACTTCACCTAAATTATTTCCACCTTAAATAATAGGTCGCAGATTCAATCAAAATAAACAAATCGCTCTTTTGGGCCAGTGCGCTGGTTTTGTAACGCTACGTTCAGCGCGAGCCTGGTCTGCCCAGCCCTTTGTCCGGTTGCATGAACATTCTGGCTTTCGTTTTTTGTCGACGGGAACGACCCCAGGAGTGGCATTCCAAGATCGAACTGAAATCTCTGATGTGGCATCGCGGAGGCGCCGGTAATCCATCCTTCTGCATAGCCTGCTTGAATCGCACCCACGGTCGTCGTCATGTAGCCGACCGTCAGTTCTCTCGGCGGTTTGTCGCCCCAATACTGTGCTCCATCAATACCGTGCCGAATCGCCTCGGCGGCGGCCAGGGTGCGCTGCTCGCGTTCTCCATCGGTCATTAATTCATAGGCGAGAGTCTTTTGATCTATGCGCCCCAAACACCACGGACATGGTTCATCCGGCGAATAGCGCGCGAGTTCGCCAACTTGTTCCGTTAGCTTTCCGTTCTTTGCCCGCATCAGCACAGCGGCATCAATACACGGCAGCAAGTAGTGGCTTGCGTAATCTCCAAGCGCCGCGCGGCTGTGCTGGCTGTCGGTGCAGCCCAGCACCAAATCGCATCGCAAAATTTCATCGAGAACAACGCCATCAAGAACATTCCCGCGAATCATCGTCACTTTCGCTGTCGGATTGATTTCCAGAATCAACCGGCGAAGAATTTCAATCTTCAACGGCTTTGCGTCGAGATCACGCCAGGTGCTGCCGTGCATGCGCTCGTGATTTGAGGGAGCAAAAAATTCAGGATCAACCAGGACAAACCGCCGCACACCGGCTCGGACCAAAACATGAACCGCTGGCGAGCCCAATCCGCTGCAACCTATCACGGCGACTGTTGAATTTTTGATACGCCCGGCACGCTGGCCAACGAGTTCTGTCAACCGAGCTGTGCATTCGTCGCGCGCAAAATGGCATCGTTTTCTGCGGTGCAAAACTCCGCGGTCTCGCGCTGAAGTTCCATGCCGGCGGTCAACCACTCCGTCACTCGAATTTGATCGCCACCCAACCACGCTTCGCCATTGAACTTGAATTCGCCTTCGGAAGTCAGCGCTATCCGCAAACTCACATACGGGCGACCATTGCCGTAGGCAGCAAACTCACCAGAGAAGTAAGCGTCCATGTCATCGTCAAGAGAACTTGCAAACGTGCTGCAATCCTCTGGATGCGAATGGATGACGCCGATTCCGAGTTCCATGTCGGCCAGCGCAAGTTGGGCGCGTAGAATATATCTTGCATCGAATTCAACGATTCCACTGTCCTGTTTCAAATCGCCCGGCTGCGGTTCAATCGCGTCAACAAAGCTGACGTGAATTCCCCATGGCGTGACACGGTAGCCGAACCGGAAGAAGCTGCCCCATTCGTGGTGCGGATATCGCTTGAACAAGAGCTTTTGCAGTTTTTCCCGGTCGGCTGCCGTGATTCGGAACAGGCAGGTTTTTTTGCTGTTGAAGGATTGCATCGGCATGCGTCACTGGTTTGCGCGATGAATCCAGCAGAGGATTTCGTCAAAGTAGGTGTGCAATCCGTGCTTGTCCTTGTTCCAGGGCGGAGCGCCGCCGCCATTGTGCGGATGATAACTCACCAATTGCCAACGCCGCCGTCCGCCACAACGAGGCCTTGTGGCGAACCTGCGACGCGGCCCAAAAGCGGCGAGCCTTCAGGAAGATGAGCGCCATCAAGGGGCTGTCCTGGATAGCCGCCGGGCACGGTGACCAAAACATCCGTCATTTGAAGATGCCGATAGCCCGGACGTGTCGGCACGTTGCGGTAAATCACTGCGGGAATCGGCTGCGTTATAAAATCAGCCCGGCAGCCTCCTTCCTTGAGTTTTTCCAATTCGCGCTCAATGCGTGCTGGTTCAAAACCGCCGGCAACATTATTGCGAATCACACGAAACTCATCGCAGTTCTCGATGTGAATCTCCTGGTTCAATGGCACGGGTTCGGGTTCGCCCTTTTTCAAGCGGAACACTTCCGTGGCATCGGGATTATCGCTGACCAGTGCGGCGATTTGCCGACCTGTCATCTGGTGTTTCACGCCCTCGGCTTCCGTGAAACGTTTGTTGTTCACGATGATGGCAAGTTGCATGTGCTGCCGCCGCGAGTAAAACACCGGCCCCTTGTCAAATGGCGCGGCATCTTCCAGCCCGATGGATTGATCCTGCGGCGACTCGAAATCGCGAAACAGGTTCACGTCATCCTTGAGGCCAAACAATTCGCGGATGGTTTTTCCGGTTTGATGCGGATTGATTGTGACTTCCGGGCGGTCGTCCACGAAAAAGGCCAGTTTCGGCGGTGCCTGGCAATGACCGCGAGGCTTTACGTCGCAGGCTTCCAGCCGATAGAAGACGTTGCCCTTGGCGAGATCCACGGCTTCATCGTCGGCCAATATTATGTCATCGGGCGAGTCGTAGTCGCGGACAAAGTGCAAAACCGGGTGGAAATTCCGCTTGCGCCTTGATCACGGCAGCCTTGACGACCTGCTGCGGCATCGGGATTGGTTCATCGTCAACTAGAGCAGCCCACTTTGGCGCGGGGGTGCGGTTTTGCGCATGTTCTACCAAACCAACGGTTTGGCCCTCGTTTTTTAAACTATTTGTCATAATGTTTATTTTCAAATGCCATGGTTGTTGGCTTATGTTAGGAGACTCGTCAGACGGCATAGATTTAGACCAAAAAATAATTTATATTTTTTTTGATCCAAATGCGGCCTTTCGATGGAGTAGCATCTTAACAATGCAAACAAAGAAAGGCTTTTCATGTGAGAACTGAGGTGGAAGAAAATGAAATAAAAGCAGGGTTGCGCGGGGATGAACAAAAACAGTTTGAAGCAATCTGCAAAGCACGCGATCGTTACGCGGATGCCTTGGCTGCTTATATACGTGAATGCGTAGCCCCCACACTTGATGGTAACGAATTAACAACCGCCGTCGACAATATTTTTATAGGCCTGGCAAAAAAGGCTAAAAAAGGAAACTTCAAGTCAGACGGTTCTTTGGTTGCGCTTTTGTTTCGTATGGCACGTTTTAGGGCACTAGATCAGCTTGGTGAAATTTACGAACAGCAACATAATAATGTAACAGACCAATTTTCTAGCGCAGAGAAGGACGGGTACACGCCGGACGAGTTGAATAACGATGAGGTCGTATCGCTCGTTGCGAGCAAATTAAGTGATGCGCCAGAAATCGCGGCAGCTTGGCGAGTTGTGACCCAAGAGTGGACTCCCGGTAATCAAGTGGCTGCAATTGAGATTGTGCGGCTATTTAAAATATGGATTGGGACATTGCCGCGTTTACAGCGAAAGGTCGCCGAATCTATTGCTCGACATTACGGCGACGTGAAGGATGCGGAGATCTGTAATGAAATTGCAGTAACAGGCGAACGTCCAACAGTTGCGAGCGTAAAATCAGCTCGCAGAGAAATAAGAGAAAAGTTTAAATCATTAATCCAAAGAAAAGAACAAGAAAGGAACAAGAAACCATGACTCCGGAAAACACCAACGCTTAAGAAAAAGCCTTGGAGGCTTTGATAGCTGCGAGCTTGCGTGCGCCAACCAAGGAGACGGAAGTGACAGACGAAGAAATCAGCCGTTATGTTGAACAATGCGTTACGTTGAGTTCGGAAGACAAAGCCGCCTTGGAAAAATCAAAACCAGGCGTCGAGTATGCCATCAAAAAGATCTTGCAAGGGAACGAGCAAGAAGATTGCGACTGCACCGCCCGGCCATCAACGGCCGAGCGGTCAGAACAATTCGTTGCGATGAATCGCAAGAATACCACGAATGAATTCTCGCAGCTCACCGAATCAGAGTTAGACCGTAAACGGAGGGAGATGATTGAGAAAATAAAGAACAAGCAGAGACGAACAAATTCGTGAATGCCTTGGACAATCATAGTGCGAGTCAAATCGAAAAACTGGCAAACACCACGCTAGAGGCTTTCGATATTAAAACACCTCCTGTCGATGTTTTGGACATTGCTCGACAGGAGGAAATTGAAGTGGGATCGCTTTCTCGTGGAAACTACAGCGAAGAATTTAGTGGACGAATTGAGTTCCATTCAGAAATCAACAGGTTCCTGTTATTTCATCCGGAGATTGAAACGGCTGATTTCCCTTCACGTGTTCGATTTTCAATTGCGCACGAACTGGGTCACTACTACATCCCGGAGCATCGACAGCGGCTGATGCAGGGCAAATCTCACGATTCAAACGCCGGTTTTATCTCCGATGATACTTTTGAAAGAGAAGCCGACCACTTTGCTTCTGTATTCCTTTTACCGACATTTGCCCTTCGCACAAAAATAGGCCGCCGTGGTTTTTTGACCCTCCAGCAAATACTAGATCTTGCAAACGAGTGGAAAACCTCTGCAACAAGCGCGGTCTTGCGCTACATAAAATTTGCGTCAGAGCCTTGTGCGGCAGTTGTTTCACGAACTGGCAAAATTCTTTACTATGTTCCATCAGAAGAAGCACAGGAAATCGGCTTTAAATATCTCGGTAAACGCGAAGTCCCAAGCGGAACCCCGACGTTGAAAGCGGGATCATTTGCTGGTAGTAAGAAAATCTTCGAAGGCAGCACTTCAACAAACACTTGGTTCTCTGCAAGAAGAGCAGACGCCAATATTTGGGAAGAAGCATTCCCGCTTGGATACACAAATATAGTAGTGACGGTTTTCGCGTTTGAAAAAGAAGCGAATGGTCAGATTGGCTTCAAACGCTTTACCGACTAATGATTATGAAAAAAGCAATCATCTTTACAGGTGTCGGTATTATCACTTTCTCGATTTGTTATTTGCTTGTCTATCCAATCGGTGCGCAGTTTGTTAAAATCGAACCATCAACGGAACCAGTCATCAATTTTGGTGTCCCAGTTATTTGTCTGCTGATGGCTATCCATGTTGTTTTGAAAATTCACGATCTTTTCTACACGAAGCGAGGCCGGCGTTAGCTGGCAAAAAATACTTTTCAAAAGCAGTTCTTGATCTTGATATAATTCGAGTATCGGTCTCGGTGAATCGGTGTTAATTGGTGAAATCCGTGTCAAAGCCCATTGCAGTTGGATTTCGTGTTTTTGGTGTGTTTCGTGGTTAAAACTTTGCGATCTTTGCGATCTTTGCGGTTACAACACCTCATCCGGCTGCGCCATCTTCTCCCCATTTTGTGCGGAGAAGGGGAATTCAGCCTTCGGCAAGTTCACTTGCATGGCGGGCAGCGCATTTAGCCTTCAGAATTCAGCCTTCTGCGCAAGCGTGCTCTCCCTTGCATGGCGGGCAGCGGTTTCTTATGCTTCGCCACCGTGAAAATCCGCAAAGCTGTCATTACCGCCGCCGGCCGGGACCAGCGCCGCCTGCCGCTCCAATCGCTCGTGGACCGCGACGGCCAGTCCAAATCCGCCCTCACCATCCTGCTGGAGGAAGTCCTGCACGCCGGCATCGAGGAAATCGGCCTGGTGATTGCCCCGGGCGATCAAGCGGCGTTTGCCGCCGCCGCCGGACCGCACGTCAATCGCATTCAATTTATTGAGCAATCCAAGCCGCTGGGTTACGGCCACGCGGTGCTCTGCGCCCATCCGTTCACCGGCAGCGAGCCGTTCCTGCTGTTGGTCGGCGACCATCTCTACGTTGCCAATGGCCAGAAATCCTGCGCCCGGCAGTTGGTTGATATTGCCTCGGCGGAAGCCTGCGCGGTGTCGGCGGTGCAGCCCACGCACGAAAGCCTGCTGCCGCATTACGGCGCGGTTGGTGCCCGGCGGCTGGTCGGCCAGGCCGGTCTTTATCAGGTGGATCGCGTGCTCGAAAAACCCACGCCGACCGTGGCTGAACAAAAACTCATCGTTCCCGGTTTGCGCGCCGGCCACTACCTTTGCTTCTTCGGCATGCACGCGTTGACGCCGGGCGTGATGGACATTTTGAAGGAGCTGGTGGGGCAGGGCGGCGGCGCGCATCTTTCCGACGCGCTGGCGAAGGCGGCGGGCAGCGAACGTTATCTGGCCTGCGAACTTCAGGGCCGCCGCTACGACATCGGCGTCAAATACGGCCTGCTCACCGCGCAACTGGCGCTGGCGCTCAACGGCCAGGACCGCGACGAAGTCCTGACGCAGCTCGTCGAACTGCTGGCGCAAACCTCGCGAGGTGTAGCTTGACACTCGCACTGAATCTATTTGTCCGGGTAGGGCGCGTCACTCCGTGCGCGCCGTCTTGGAGCGAAGGCAGGTCTTTACCACGTTCGCGGCGCGCACGGAGTGACGCGCCCTACCTTACTTCGGTTCAAGGGTTCAATGCGCGTATATTATTTAAGGCATGGCCAGCAAACTCGTTCAACTTATCACGTCGCCGGACCCGGCGGTGCGCAACCAGTCGCTGGACGCCGTCTGCCGCGCCGCGTCGGTGGCGGAACTGCTGGCCGAGTGCGCCGAACTCGAGGCGTTCCGGCATCGCAGCGAAAATCTTTACGAACGCGTCCGCGCGCTGCTGTTTCTTTATGCCATCCACCGGTTTCATCTGCCGTTGAAGCCGGGAGTTCACGCGCGGACGCTGATTTCGTTTTCCGGCTACACGCATCTGTTGCAACGCCGGTTCGAGGAGGCCGTCGCCACGTTTCTCAAGGCGCAGGCGGCGGATGGGCCGTCCGACGCGATTTCCAGCGCGCTGGCCGTGGCCTATCAGCGGCTGGCCCTGCAAACGCTGGCCGACCAGGTCCGCCGCAGCGTGCGGTCGGTGCGCGGCAATCAATGGATGTTCCGCATGGGCCATCCCGCCGATCATCCGCTGCGCATCCGGCCCGAGCTGCTGAAGCGCAGCGACGAGGACGGCACCTACCCGATCCTGCGCGAACGCACGCCGGTGCGCATGGACCTGACGCATTGCGGCTGGAGCGACATTTTCTTTCTCGGCATGGATTATCCCGAGGGCGCGAAGGTGTTGAACGTCTCGATTGACCTCGGCGTGCATGGACGCGATTCCGCCACGCGGCCGCCGGTCGAAACCTACCTGCGCGTGCTGGATGAACCGGTGCTGCGCCTGACCAGCGTGGACCTCGGCGCCACCGCCGACATCACGAACCTGGCCGACGTGTTCGATTTCGCCAAAGACTATCTCGGCCTGCTCAAGGCGGCGGTCATTGCCGGCGGCATCGTTCCGCCGGGCGTGGAAGGTTCGGGCCAGAGCCTCGCCGATTTGCTGGCGCGGGTCGTCGGGCCGGGCAGGGGACTGGAACTCGTCAGTTCCGTCAACGGCATTCCCAAAGGCTCGCGCCTCGCGGTTTCCACGAACCTGCTGGCCTCGATGATTTCGCTGTGCATGCGGGCGACCGGCCAGGCGAGTTCGCTGCACGGCTCGCTCCAGGAAGACGAACGCCGGCTGGTGCTGGCGCGCGCCATCCTCGGCGAATGGCTCGGCGGTTCCGGCGGCGGCTGGCAGGATTCCGGCGGCGTCTGGCCGGGCATGAAATTGATTGAAGGCGTGCTCGCCGCCGAGGGCGACCCCGAATTTGGCGTCAGCCGCGGCCGGCTCATGCCGCAGCATCGCATCCTGACCCACGAAGACGCCTCGCCCGCCCTGCGTCAGAAATTGCAGGACAGCCTGGTGCTGGTGCATGGCGGCATGGCGCAAAACGTCGGGCCGATCCTCGAAATGGTCAGCGAGAAATATCTGCTGCGTTCCGAGGCCGAATGGAAGGCGCGGCTCAGCATGCTCGCCATCCTGGACGAAATCCTCGCCGGCCTTAAGCGCGAGGACGTCGCGGCCCTGGGCGCGGCGACCACGCGAAATTTCTTCGGTCCCATCCAGACCATCATTCCGTGGGCCACGAATTTGTTCACCGAAACCATCATCAACCGGGTGAAGACGGAGTTCGGAAAGGATTTTCTCGGGTTCTGGATGCTCGGCGGCATGTCGGGCGGCGGCATGGGATTCATTTTTGATCCCGCGAAGAAAGCGGCGGGCCAGGCGCGGTTGCAGGAAGTGATGACGCAGACCAAGCGCGATTACGAAAATTCCCTGCCGTTCGCGATGGAGCCGGTGGTGTATGACTTTGCCATCAACGAAAAAGGCACCTGGGCCGACCTGTTGCATGGCAAGTCCGCGCTGTTGCCGCAGGGATATTACGCGCTCATCATGCCGCCGTTGTTGCGGCAGGATGCCCGGGCGCTGCCGCCGTTGCACCGCGCGGAAATGGACAAATTCGCCGCCGCCTGCCGGTCCAAGCCCGAATTGCGCGGCATGGTGCAGACGCTCTTTGATCGGCTGCTGCCGCGTTTGAAGACCGACGACACCAGCGACGAGTCGCTGCCGGCGTTGCTGGAGCGCTACGGCTTCGACCGCGCGCAGCACGAGCAGGTCCGCGCGGATTTGAAATCGGGCCGCATCGGCCTGGCGCAAAACCGTCTGTCAATCAGCACGCAAATTCAGGACGTGGCCGAAGGCGACGTGTTCGACGCCACGCGCGAGCTGCCGAAGAAATATCTCGACGCGGGCATGGCGGCGCTGGCGGCGGGTGAAGTGGCCGTGGTCACGCTGGCCGCGGGCGCGGGCAGCCGCTGGACGCAGGGCGCGGGGACGGTCAAGGCGCTGCATCCGTTCTGCAAATTCGGCGGACGCCATCGCACGTTTTTGGAAGTGCATCTGGCCAAGAGCCGCCGCATCGGCCGGATTGGCGGCGTGGCGCTGCCGCATATTTTCACCACCAGCTATATTTCGCACCAGCCCACCGAGGCGTTTCTCGCGCGGGAAAAATTCTACGGTTACTCCGGGCCGGTGCTTTTGTCCGAGGGCCGCACGGTCGGCTTGCGGCTCATCCCGATGGAACGTGATTTGCGGTTTTCCTGGGAGGAGATGCCGCAGCAAATGCTCGATGAGCAGCAGCAGAAGGTGCGCGACAGTCTCCGCCACGCGCTCATCGGCTGGGCGAAGCAGGCCGGCGAAGGCAGCGATTACACCGACAACGTGCCGATCCAGTGCCTGCATCCGGTCGGCCACTGGTTTGAGATTCCCAATCTGCTCCGCAACGGCACGCTGGCGCGCCTGCTGGAGCAGCGGCCCAACCTGAAGCACTTGATGCTGCACAACATTGACACCGTGGGCGCGGACGTGGACCCGGCGATGCTCGGATTGCACATCACGCTGGGCGGCGGGCTTTCCTTTGAAGTCATCACGCGGCGCATTGAGGATCGCGGCGGCGGGCTGGCGCGCGTGAACGGCCAGCCGCGCATCGTGGAAGGCCTGGCCATGCCGCGCGAGGAAGAGGAATTTGCGCTGTCGTATTACAACTCGATGACGAGCTGGATCAACCTGGACCGGCTGCTTGGCGTGTTCCAGCTCACGCGCGCCGACCTGGCCGACGCCGGCAAGGTGGCCGACGCCGTGCGCGCGCTCGCGGCCAGGATGCCGACCTACATCACGCTCAAGGACGTGAAGAAACGCTGGGGCCATGGGCAGGAGGACGTTTATCCCGTGGCGCAATTCGAGAAATTGTGGAGCGACATGACCGTGCTGCCGGAAATGAACAGCCGGTTCATCGTCGTGCCGCGCCGGCGCGGCCAGCAGCTCAAGGACCAGTCGCAACTGGATGGCTGGCTCCGCGACGGTTCCGCGGCGCATGTTGAAAGCCTGTGCGAATGGCAGCGAAGCAAAGGCTGAAACAAAATGGGATCCAACTTCAAACATGTTAAAATCAAGAACCGTTTACGGTAGCCGGTTTTTTCTTGCCTGCGAAAGCAGCACCGCTAATCTGGCGGCACAATCTGTGCCATGTAGAGCTGCGCCACGTGGCGGCAATGCGATGCGCGAGCGCGGTTTTGAATCTGAACGCTTAAACCAGAAAGGTGCTGTTTATGGGTAAAATTACCCGGACGTGGTCGTTGATGTCGGAATGCTTACAGGTGCTCAAGCAGGACAAAAGCCTGCTGGTCTTCCCCTTGATTTCCGGCATTTGTTGCCTCCTGTTGCTGGCCTCATTCGCCATCCCCATCTACGCGACCGGCGCTTGGGAACCGCCCGGTCGCGACGCCGCGACCCAGCGGCAGATTGCCTATTACGGGACGCTCTTCGCCTTTTATGTCTGCAATTACTTCATCGTCGTGTTTTTCAACGCCGCCATTGTCGCCTGCGCCGCGCTTCGTCTGGGCGGCGGCAATCCCACCGTTGCCGACGGACTGCGCGCCGCCGCTTCCCGGCTGCCGGTGATCGCCGGATGGGCTTTGGTCTCGGCCACCGTGGGGCTGGTCCTGAGAATCATCGAGGACCGCTCGGACAAGATTGGCCGGATCGTCGCGGGCCTGCTGGGCATGGCGTGGACAATCGCCAGCTTCCTCGTGGTGCCCATTCTGGTCGTGGAAAACAAGGGGCCGATTGCGGCCTTGAAGGATTCCACCGCCCTGTTGAAAAAAACCTGGGGCGAGCAGTTGGTCAGCAATTTCAGTTTTGGAATGATCTTTTTCCTGCTGGCCATTCCGGCGTTCGGGCTGATCCTGCTGGGCTTCTTTCTGGGCAGCGGCGTCGCGTTGATGGCGTGCATCGGATTGGCCGTGATTTATCTGATTGTTCTGGCGCTGATCCAGTCCGCGTTGCAGGCCATTTTCCAGACTGCCCTCTACCTGTACGCGCGGGACGGCCGGGTGCCGGCGGGATTCCACGCGGAAGTCCTCGAAGGCGCGTTGCGCCAATAAGGCCAAGACACGATCGGCAAGGTTGAAGGCTGAAGAACCGTGTGGGGTTGAACCGCGAAAAATGCGGAACACGGGAAATTTGTTTTGGGAAGAAGGGCTAAAAACTTTGCGTTCTCCGCGTTCTTTGCGGTTACGACACCTCATTGTGTTCGGCTTCGTTCAAATACCAAAGGCATCGCTGCTCCGGCCTGACGGAAGGCGCCGGTGAGTTTGCCGTTTTCAAGTTTTCCGTTGTAGGCGGCGCCGATGGAACTCCATTCCACACGCAGATTGGGCGGGACAAAATCAATGGCGCTGGCCGGAACTTCGGCTCCGCCCTGATCAAGGCTGACCATCGAGCAGGAGAATTTGCCGTCCGGCAGCTTGGCGATGTTCAAGGCCAGACGAAGTTTCACGCTGGGTTGTTCGACCGCCAAGGTTCCCTGCCAGCGCCCCGGCAAATCGTTCGGGCCGGTGTGCGAGTAATCTTTTTGCATCTCGATGTCCGCTTCTTTCGCCGCCGCAGCTTGAGCGCTGGCGCGTTCCAAGGTCAGCGGCACAGTTGCGCTTCCCTGCGTCCAGTTGCCGGTGATGACCCGGTCGCTGGAATCCACCGTGCCTTCGAATGCGCCGCCAATCCCCCCGAATTCGGCCTTCACCGTTGGCGCCTGGTAGCTGACGGCCGTGGCTTCGATGTCCAACCCGCCCTGGTCCAGGCTGTTGAACACCGCGCGAAAAATGCCATTGGTCCGTTCGGCGATTTTGAGAGCCACCCGCAGCGGAGTATTTCCGGCTTTCAAGGTTCCCTGCCAGTAACCCTGCACGTCCGAATCTTTCCGGGGCGCATAATCGCTTTCGGCCAGCGGTTCGGGAAACGCATCCGGGAGGGCGTTCAGCTTGAGGGTGAGCGGCCCGGAGATTTTGCCGATTTTCCAGGAGCCGGCCATTTCCATCGTCTTTGGGTTCAAGGTGGCGTCGTAGATGAAGCCAACAGCCAGCCGTTCCAGGTGGACAGAAGGGAAATGGTAAATGACCTTGTCGAGGGGAATTTCGTTGGCGCCGCGGTAGGGATTGACGCCCACGGCATGATAGGAGCCGTTCGCGCGGGTGATCTTATACAGCACAGGCGATTTGGCTTTGACCTCCTTGATTTCCATAATGCCCGCCCAGTTGCCTTGAATGTCTGGCGCGTTTGCCGACCGCACCGTTTTGACCGCAACGATGCCAATGCCGGCGGCCAGAAACACTGCCGCGCCGGCGACGGCGGCGGTTTTAGTTTTTGTCCAGGTCATAGGTTTTAAAATAAGGCTAAAGGCTAAAGGCTGAAGTTGAAGCAAAAAGGCTGAAGGCTAAAGGCAAAATTCCAGCGTCTTGGGTTTCGGGCAAATCTGCGTTCATCTGCCTGTCCTTCGTAGCAGCACTGCGTAGGATTGATGTTCATCTGTGGTAAAAAATTTTCGCGGTTGTCGAGGACGAGAACGACGACGAATAGGAGTGATGAGCCGTGTCAAAGCCCGTTGCGTTTTTCATAAACTTTAGCCTTTAACCTTCAGCATTTAGCCTTGTTTTTAGCGGTGTCGGTTCCACGCCAGCGCCAGCGGGGCGATGGCCAGATCGGCCAGCGGAAGAAGCAGGAATCCGCTGAGCGCGACCCAAATCCGCAGGCCGGGTTGGCTGACCGCGTTGCAAACATGGCCCGCATAGCCAGCCACGAAAAGGCCGCACACCAGCCAGCCGCCGATAATCCAGCCGATTGCGCGGGCCGTGATGGCATTTCGGCGCAACCCCCAGGCAAAAGCGGCAATCGAGACAACGATTTTCGCCGCCAAGACACGCGATCAAAATTGCGGTCAGCCAATGAAACAATGCTTCCCTAAAATTCGCGTTGGTCCGGGCAGTCCCAATCAGCGGAAACAGCCCCGCCAAGAGAATCATTCTCCAATAAACTGACGCCCCCCAAATCCAAGGGCGTCCGGTCAAACCGGCTCCAATCCCGGCCACCAGATTTTTCCAGGTCCAAATCACCAGCAGCAGCAACACCGGCACACATCCAGGCATGAAGGCCACCGGCCCAAACGGCGTGACCAAGCCGTCCTTTGAAAGCAGGATTTCCTTTTCCATGAGCGCCAGACAGAGAAACGCCAACGCAGTGACCAGCCAGGTCAAGCTGCTCGTCACCAAAGCCATCGCCAGCTTGGCCATCACAAACCCGCCGTTGGTCATGGGACGAACGGCAATGAATCCTGGCACACCTGCTAAATGAAAGCGGTCAAACGTTGCCAGCGCGGGAGCGAGCAGGTTGGAAAGCACCAGCGGCAGGATCAGGAGCGGCAGGATGAACATGTACAGTAGCCCCACCGTTTCGGGATCGCCAGCCTGCCAAACTACTCCCGAAACTTTTCGAATCACCAATGTCACGATTTCAAAAAGCCCGACAATCAACAACGCCATTGCAGCCGAGCTGCCGGGGAGCAGCCATCCCTGCCTGCGCCATTCGAGCCAGAATTGCGCGGCGAACGCGGAACGAAATTTCTTTTGCCGGCCTCGCGCCCGCGCCAAGCGCAAGCCGCTCCAGAACGTGGAAATCCGGGTTGGGCCTTCCCAGCTTCCCTGTCGCATCAGTTTCAGTCCAATCCACGCAACCGGCACGGCGGAGACCAGCAAGGCGGAGAGAATGGGCCACTGCCATCCGGACAAGGCATTGGCGCTCATCTGCGGCATGCGCCAGACGAAAAAATGAAGCATGCCCATAATGACCATGGCCAGCATTCTGGCTTTTGGCAACGGAAGGCTCCAGGCGAGAGCCTGCAACCACCAAAAAAAGGACAGCAACACGACGCTGGTCCAAAGCAGATCGCAGGTGGAGAAACCAACCACGTGCCGCCACACCAATTCCGCCCAGAGCGCGAAGAGAGTCACGATGACCGCGCCGCCAAAAAGCATCGGCGCCAGGACGAGCCGGGCCGTGCTGACCGGTTTTAACAGGAGCCGTCCAGGAAAGCTGAACTGCACAGTCCGGTCATCAACCTCGAACCGGCCCAGACAAACCAGCAATTGGCCGTATCCACCCAGGAAGAAAAAAAATGCGGCGCAGCCCAGCATTTCCCCAACTGCCTGGGACACGCCATGCCCTTTCCAGAGGACAAAAAAGCAGCTTGCCGCCAGCGCGGCTCCGTCCCACAAAAATTTCACTTTGTGACGGCCCCAGATTTCCCAGAGCATCGCGCCGGTGGGTGTTCGCCACGCAAATCTGCCCACGTTCATAAATCAGCTCCCTCGACGTTTCCGATGTAAAAGTGTTTACGTCCGCCCTCACCTTTTATCCTCTCCCCCGGGAGAGGAAATGGCTTTCGCTTGTCTCTGGTTTTGCGGATGAGCGTCCGGCCAATCCAGTCGTAGAAAATTTCAAAGAAGCGGCGAACGATTCTCCCTCTCCTGGGGGCGAGGGCCGGGGCGAGGGCGGATGTTATCCTTGCCTCCATAAATCAGCTTCCTTTTCCTCCAGCCCGCGCCACCAGGATTTCATCCAGCGTGGGAGTTCGTTCCTCGACCACGCGGGCGCCAATCAAGGCCGCCGCTGTTTCCAGTTCGAGATGCGAGCCGCCAAACAGCACCCGCCATTCGGAACCGTATCCCGCGACCGCGTGCGCCCCGGCCAGCACCGGCGCCTTCGCTGGCGGTTCCGCAAACGCCAGCACCGCCGAAATATGTTCGCCGCGCACCTCCTCGGTCCGTCCGTTCAATACCACGCGTCCATGCTGAAGCATGACGACGTGATCGGCCACCCGTTCGACTTCGTCGAGCAGATGCGACGAGAACAGAACCGTCCGGCCTTCCTCGGCCACGATGCGAATGATCGCCTCCAAAATGTCCCGTCGAACCACGGGGTCCAGACCCGAACTGGGTTCATCCAGAATCAACAGCTCCGGCCGGTACGCCAGGGAAGTCAGCAGACCGATTTTGGCCTGTTGCCCTTGCGACAGGGTTTTGATTTTTTGCGCCGGGTCCAGTTGGAATTGTTCCAAAAGCTGCCCGGCGTATTGCTCGTCCCAACCCGGATAAAACGCCTGGGTATAGCGCATGAACTCGTCCACCCGCATCCAGCCGGGCAGGTCGCGACGCTCCGACAGATAACCCACGCGGCCCAGCACGCCCACCGGATCACGCACCGGGTCGAGGCCAAAAACCCGGACGCTGCCCGCCTGGGCCTTCAGCGCGCCCAGCAGATGTTTGATTAAAGTGGTTTTGCCGGCGCCGTTTTCGCCCACCAATCCCAGCACGCTGCCGCGCGGGACGAACACCGACACGTCGTTGAGGGCGGCCTTGGACCCGAAATGGCGCGACACACCGCTGACGGCGATGACGGCCTCGGCCGAGGAGGGAGATGGGAATTTCATTTGGATGATTTCGGTTGCATGGCGGCATCTCGATCATGCAGGAGGGTGACGACTTCGTCCAATTCCACGTCCAGGTGGTGCGCGTTGGTCAGGAGTACGTCGGCAGGTTCGGCCAGGAGCCGGAGCTTTTCCCGCCGGGGCAGGTGAGTCTTCACCTGGGCCACCGTGGTGCCGAAACCCTGCCGCATGGTGACGATGCCCTCGCGTTCGAGTTCGAGATAGGCGCGCGCCACGGTGTTGGGATTGATCCGTAATTGTTCGGCCAGCACGCGAATGGGCGGGACATCGTCGCCGGGCTTGAACCGTCCGGCGGCCACGAGGTACTTCACCTGTTCGACGATTTGTTGATAGATGGGCGCGCCATCCTCCACGGAGATTCGAAGTTGCATGATATTTTCACCGTCGGGCCGCCCGAGCCGGGGTGCCCGACGAATGTATTAAACAATTAATACATTGATATAAAAATGTCAAGCCCGGTTTTTGTTTATGCGGCTGGGAAATTCGGGTATCGCGCCTTTGGGGGCAAAGTTATCGTGTGGTTCGTGTTTTTCGTGGTTGAAACCCGTGTCCATCCGTGTCCATCCGTGGTTAAATGCCCTGTTTAAGGCGCTTTCCGACGGCGAACATCAATATTGTTAGTGATGTTAAACAGCATATTGCAGGCATTTTGAAAGATTTGATAACATTTGTATTGCAATCCGCCCGTTTTGGTGTAGGTTAAGAGCACGGTAGCGAACATAACGACACACAACGACAACCACCCAAAACCGATGAAAACAAAATCAATGGGCAGCCTCATTAAACGGGGCGCAACCTTCTACGCCATGTGGCGACACGGCGGCAAACAATTCTGCAAGGCGTTACGCAATGAACACGGAGCATCAATCACCACATTGCCGGAAGCGGAAAAGGCAAAGGCGAAGCTCTTGGACTTGTTCGCCAAAGAGGACAAGGTTGAACTCCTACAGGGCATCCAACGGCGGATTGATAACACCAAAGCTGAAATTGAAAGCCAGACTCCCGGCCTGTCCATCAAAGCAGCTTGGTCGGCCTTTGCCAAGCCTAGCAGTGGTCGAAAGTCATGCGGTCTGGCAACGCTCGGCAATTACGAGTCCCGCTGGACGCAGTTCCAGACGTGGATGGAGTCAGAGCACCCGGAGATTAAAACGCTCGCTGGCGTCAAACGCGAGATTGCCAGGGCGTATCTGGATAACCTTATCAAGCGCGGACTGTCCTTTGGAACGGTCAATGAACACATGGCTTTGATGCGTTACATTTGGAAAGTCTTGTCCCTGTCGGATGAAAACAAATTGACGGATAACGTCTGGACAAAATTTCCTCCGCTTCAAGTCGCCAGAGAAAGCCGCCGTGAATTGACAGTGGACGAACTGACGCTGATCTGTTCCAAAGCGCAAGGCGAAATGAAGGTGGCGTTTTGTGTCGGCATCTACACGGGCTTGCGTTTGGGTGATGTCGCCACCCTCGAATGGTCGGAAGTGGATTTACAGCGCAACGTCATCCGTCTTGTTCCGAACAAAATCAGCCGGCGGAAAGGGCAAAAGGGACTCATTCAAATTCCCATTCATCCGATCTTGCGCGATGTCCTGTTGGCGTTGCCGGGCGACAAAATCAATGGCCATGTTCTGCCTGAAATGGCCGCGCTCTATCTGGCGGGACGGCGTTATGCCCTTACACATCGAATCCAAGCCCACTTTGCAGACTGTGGCATCGAGACAAACAAGAAGCGTGAACAGGGATTGCGGGCCGTGGTAGATGTCGGGTTCCATTCGCTGAGGCATACATTTGTCAGCATGTGCGCAATGGGTGGTGTCCCGTTGTCGGTGCTTCAATCTTTGGTTGGCCATAGCTCGCCAGCTATGACGATGCACTACAGTCATTCAAACCGGGTAGCGGAGCAAAACGCGATTGCCGCGTTGCCAGCGATAGCAGCATAATGCGAAAGCATGACGGCAAAGAATCTCCGCGAAAAAAAGTCTGCGGCGCTGGCAATGCTCGCCGCCAATTAACCGAACGGAGCTACTATGAATCACATCCTCGTAATCCCTTCTCAAACTGACATTACAAAGCCACGAGCGGAGATCGAAAGGGAGTTGCGGCTGGCGAAAGAATACTGGTTGCGGACAGTCCAGCCTTACATCGCAGGACGGAAACTGCGCGGCGTTGAAATGTTTGTTGCCCAAGACGCTTATCTCCTTTTGATGGAGGCACAGAGGAAAGCCGAGGATTGGAATCGCAAACAAAAAAGTCGGCTTTCCCGATTGGATGTTGACTTGTCGGGAGAAAAATTCCGCAGACCAGAAGTGTTGTGTGCGGATGAAAACTTGAAGCCCGAAATTTTGGCGGAGATTGCAGCACCATTGATGAATAAAAGTGAAGCGAAAATGACTCCGGCGGAAGCAGTTCGCAACGCGCATGAATTACTAATGGCGGCAGAGCGATACATCGGGACTTTGCCAAAGTCTTTGCGCGGGATAGAAACCCTCAAAGCCGACATGGAATTGGCATTTAGCAAGGTGACGTTCGATGAGATATTGCGGAGCAACGAAAAAGATTCGGGCCAGTTGCCATTTCTGCCTACCGCCCAACAAAAGCGCAACGAAGGAAAACTATCGTTGACGGCATTGAAAAAGGCCGTGAAGGTCTTTTATGAAAAGGAGAAAAAGAACCGTCCACAGCTTACAGAAGAACAATACAATCGTGAGACGGAACAAAACGCGAAGCTCCTACAAGAGGGGCGATCCTATCACATGAATAACTATGTGATGGGAAAACGAAAGACATATCAAGAGTGGCATCAAAAGTGGCAAAGCCAGCCTGACGAGGAGATTAGCTACTGTCTGGAAAACAACCGGATATTGCTTCAAACCCTTTGCCTTATGCGCTGGGAGCGGTTTAAAAAACATTGGCAGGATCAGCAAAGTCGCACCCAAAAAAGAAACCCGTCCGAATCCCAGCGGCCAACAACCGCTGGCAAGCGCAAGCAGTAGCCCGCGCGATTTTTGTCAAAAACTTTTTCGGTTTTCAAAACCGCTGCTTCGGTGGTTTTTTAATCAGCTTCGGTTCGCAGTAGTGCTTCTTCGGTGCAGTTCCTTCAACCCGTTCATTTGCTCTCAAAACCCGGTGCTACGTTGAGTCAACAAAAGCGCAAAGTGCGCAAACGGAAAAATTTATGTTGGACTCAACGATTGAATTGATACGCGCCGGATTGAAAACCGATGTGACGTTAAACGTCGCCGACCGCATCCGGCTCGTGACACTTCTTCGCAACGGCGGCGCGCAACCGCAATCTATACCACCCGCGAAGGACACGCCGCGAATTTATTCCCGCGAACAAACCGCGCAACTTTTAGGCAACAGGACGCCGCGCTACGTTGACCAACTTTGCAAGCGCGGTCTGCTGAAAAAATTCACGCCGCCGGGGAATCGCCGCAGCATCGGCATTCATTCTGAATCTCTTTTGGCATTTATCGCAGAGAGGATTGCATGACAGCGTGCCCGCCACGGCGTCGAATGGTTGAAGCCGGATGACAACGCCCGCCAACATCTCCGCCCCCGTTTCCTTTGGTCTTGATGTTCAAAGGCCGTGGGAACTGCAAACCCGCACCACCGGCAACGTGTTGATGGATATTCAGTCCGGCGTATGGCAAGAATCCGTTCTGCGCGTCCGTTCGCTGCCGCACGACAGCGACGAGCAAAAAGCCGCTAAAAAGTTGCTGCCTTTTGCGACATGGGCGGGCGTATTCGGCTACCGCGCCAATGAAAGATTGCTCCAGCACTCCGGTCAAATCGGTGTTGATCTGGATGGCCTGGGCGAAGCCAAAGCCGTTTCCACAATTCAAAATGCCGTCGCCGACAGGTTTTGTCTCGCCGCGTTTCGTTCAATTCGTGGTGAAGGTGTCCGGTTGCTTTTTAGAATCCCGCCTTGTTCGCCGGAAAATCACGCCATCGCCTTTGAACAAGTCGCCGAACACGTCCGCAACACCTACGGATGCGAGGTTGATGAATCTGGCAAGGATGTTTCCCGCGCCAGCTTCGTCAGCTTTGACCGTGGCTTGTGGGTTAATCCATCTGCTGATGTTCTACCGATAATCTTGCCAGTGTCACACAGCGGTATTGGGGGGATTACTCGCTGTGTGCCATCTGCCTATGGTGGACAACTGGCTTTGACCTGCTGGAATTGGTTTGGCCGAAATTACGCCAACATTGCGCCGATGTCAGGCGATATGGTTAAAACGCACAAAAACATTTTGGATTTAGGCTTGGCCATCGCATTACACGCCGACCGGATTCAAGAGCCTGTAACCGCACGGCTGATCGATTCGGCTTTTGAATCATGGTTCCGTGAACACCAAAAACAGGGTGTCCGGCTGCGTTGCTCGCCGGATGAATACCGGCGCGAACTACGCGACAGCGTTGAAGGGGCGCGGCGCAAAAGTTGGTTCAAATCCGCCGCAGAAAAGTGGCTTCGGTGGACGCGGCACAAAGGTTTTCCACACGCCGCCATACCGCCCGAAAAGATTTTGTTCGCCATCCGCCAGCATTGCGCCGAATCCAAGAGCAATGATTTTTTCATCGGCGCGCGGGACGCTGGCCTTGTTGCGGGCGTCAGCTACCGCACGGCTGCCCGCGCCATCCGCAAACTTTGCGATGACGGCCAGCTTGAAAAAACCGGCGAACGGCGGCAACTCCGTCACGCACAAGACTACCGGCTTAAAACATGAAGTCCCCAAACCATTTCCACCGCACCGTCGCATGGTTCAAAAACTTTGTGTTCGCCGCCGTCGCCATTCTGGAAAGGATTCTGCCACGATGAAGCCGACCAAACCACCCGTCATCCGCCCCGGCCAGCGCAAGCCCTATGTCAAAGCCACGCACCAGCAAATTGACGAGCGGCGCGGTTACATCGCACGATTGCTCCGCGCCGGGAAAACCAAAACGCAAATCCATTCCGCCGCAGTAAAAAATTCAGCGTCGAATGGCGTCAGTGTGATCGTTATATCGCATGGCTCAAAAAACTTGATGGCTCAGACGTGCAATCAGGCTTGACCTGACATGACGATTTTGGGTGACTCGTAAAAATCATTTATGCCTGCCAAAGTCACTGACGATTATTCGGCCTTTCCAAAGTCAATTCAGGAGGTAATACCCTATGTTGAGGGTGAAGTTTACGAACTCCGCAATTTATGGGGCGTTCACAATTACCTGTTTATTGAAGACAGGAAAAGATGCGTGCTGTTTAGTGAGGCTTTTGGGCCGCTGCTCGGCGTTTTTCAAAGCCTGATTGAGGAAGAAATAATTCTCCAAATTTCGCGTTTGACAGACAAAGACTCGACGAAACAACCCAACCTCTCGCTTTGGTCACTAACACCAGCTATTCAGTCTGCAAAAAACAAAAGTTTTGGCCGAGAGGTTTGCGACTCGTTGAAGAAAATTAGTGACGCAGTTAAAAACATCCGAAAAGTCCGGCACAAACAGATTGCCCATTTTGACAGAAAATCCAGCCTAGACCCATCAGTATTACCAACAATCATATTTGCAGATTTTAGAATGACACTGGAGTTAATGGAGGAATTTTTGAATCTTTTTCATTGGGAATTTGAAAGCACAACAGTCGGTTTCGATTCTCTGTCGCCAGGTGAAATCGTCGAAGCTGCCACAATGACAGCCTGTAAATCCAAAGCATACGATTCGCTAGAATCACAAGGGAAAATTCAGTCTTGTGAATTGGAAAAAATAATACAGGAATTACTGAGCAAATAGCCGGTCGTTCGTTTTGATCGTGCAAACAAATCATTCTCTGCTCAATTAAAGGTCAGTTGCCGCCTACATGACTCGCGCACCCGTGCGCGTGCGCGGAACACTCTTTTCATTGGGCTAACAGCCCGCTTGAGCGAGGATTTTGCCTAGCTTCGCGCCCGCGTTCATCCTCGCTATTCTCTCGCCGTTTTCCCGCGTCTGGCATTTTAGCGAGGAACACGCGAGAATTTGCAAGGGTTTAGCGGGAAATACGCGGGCGTCAAACCTGTCAATTACATGGCTCGCGCATTGGATGCTCTCGCCCGCCAGCAATTCTTGCTTTGACTGCTGCCGTTTGGTTCAATCGTCAGCGTTCTGAAAAAACGAATGTAACCAAACCAAAAAAACAATCTGCGTAGCTACGGCTACGGTCTCCTTAGAAAACCGCGAATTTTTCAGTCGAGAGACCAACCGAGCACGCGCCGAACGGCGCGGCTTGGCGTCTTCTCTCGACGGGCGCTTCGCGGTGCCTCTAAGGAAGGGCGTTAAGTCCGCGCCCTTTTATTCCGTGGTTCGTCGTTGCGCTGACGCGCGGCAATGGCGGAACCCAAACACAAAGGCGGCGGTGAGCTTCCAATCGAAACGGAATTTCGACTGAAGCAGGAACGCGCTTTCGAGCCGAAAAAACAAACGCCAGCCAGTCCGCCCGAATCTTCCGAAGCACCGGCCAAGCCCTGTCCGGCGGCGGAAAGATTCCGCAAAATTGGTTTGGGATTCCAAACCGCGACGCGCTCCGAATCCAAAGGACATTGAATTTCAAACCGCCGAAGTGGTGATCCCGAATCCGGCGGCGGCAGGCGCGTTGCCGCTGTCATTCCGCGATGGCACGCTGGGCGAAGCGGAGTTGGACAAGCAGAAAATGAATCGCCTGATTTGGGGCGATAATTTGCTGGCGATGCAAGCGTTGCTGGCAAACGGCTACGAAGGCAAAATCAATCTCATCTACGTTGACCCGCCGTTCGCTTCATCCGAGGACTATCATTTTTCCGTCACGATTGGCGGCGAGGAGTTCAACAAGCAGCCGTCCATTATTGAACGGCTGGCCTACACGGATATTTGGGCGGGCGGCCTCGATTCATTTTTGGATATGCTTTATCCACGCCTGCAATTGATGAAACGGCTGCTCGCGGAAGATGGCTCAATTTTCGTTCACCTCGATTGGCACGTCGGGCATTATGTAAAACTTATCCTCGATGAAGTGTTTGGGAGAGGCGCGGCGGGTGAATCGAAAGACGCGCCGGGCTTCCGAAATGAAATTGCCTGGTGTTACACCGGACCCGGCTCACCGGGACAACGACAGTTTAGTCGAAAGCACGATGTCATTTTCTGGTATTCAAAATCTTCGCGGTGGGAATTCAACGATTCCGAAGTGCGCATCCCGCATGACGAAAAAACAAAAGAGAATTTCAAAGCTGGCCTTGAGGGGTCTGGCTTTGTCGCTGAAACTTATGACTTGGATGCGAAGGGAAAAGTCCCCGAAGATTGGTGGCCTATGGCTATTGCAGGCCGCTACCCCATTGATGGGTTAAAGCGGGTCGGTTATCCCACGGAAAAGCCGTTTCCGTTACTCGAAAGAATTATCAAAGCCTGTTCAAAAAAGGGTGAGTTGGTCGCGGATTTTTTTGGTGGCTCTGGGATGACACAATTTGTAGCCGAACAGAACGAACGCAATTGGATTGGTTGTGATTTTGGGAAAGTCTCAATCCAACTGGCGCGGCAACGGTTGGTGCGAATGGGGGCAAAGCCATTTCTGATCGAAAACATCGGCAATTATCAGCGCGAGATGATTTATTTGTCCGGTGGCAGAATCGGCGAGATGCAGCGGATTGTTTTGAAACTGTTCGGCGCAACGCCGCATCAGCAGCACCGTGATTTAGGCACGAAGGCGGGCGAGAATTCACAGCAAGAATTGATTTTTGTCGGTTATCCCGACCGTCCGGTGACGGCGCGCAAAATCGAGGAACTGGCACGGCTTGCGGAAAAGCTGGACGGCACGGGCTACCGGCGGCTTGTGATTCTCGGCTGGGATTACGATTACAATTATTCGACGGAGTTGGACAACCGGCTGAAGCACGCCCAGCCGCCAATCAAAACAAAAATCGAAACCCGCACCATACCGCCGGAAATTTACGATTACTTGAAGAAGGCCAAAGACGAAGCCGACATTGAGAAGCTGGCGGGCAAAATCCGTTTTCACGAAAAGCCGTATCTGAAATTGAAAACGCCGAAGATTCAAGCGGTCAAAGGCGGCGTGCAAATCACTGTCGGCATCGAACGCTATGTGCTGTTTGATTTTCCGGTTGAGAAAGACGAGCAGCGCGAAGAATTGCTGCGGCTGGTCAAAGAGAATTTCGCCGTGCTGATTGATTATTGGGCGGTGGATTGGGAATACGACGGCGCGACATTCAAAAGCGAGTGGCAGGCGATTCGCGGCAACGGGAAACGAATTTCCATTGTGCCGGTGGAAGCAACGCAGAAGTTGCCCAAAGGCAAACGCACAATCGCCGTGCGCGTGGTGGACGTATTTGGAAACGATGCGTCGGCCACGATTGAAGTGGGGGGCAAATAATCATGGCGCGCAGAAGCCGAGAGCAAAACGTGATGTCCAAAACGTGGTTGGACAAGGAACTTGCGCCAGAAGTAGAGGCGTGGAGTCAGCAAGGCTGGCCGGGCGTCACGCAAACCACGGCTACGCTGTTGAGCCATTGGTTTCGGCGCGATGAAACGGCAAGCGAGAAATTCCATCCGTGCCAGCAGCGGGCGATTGAGACGGTGATTTATTGCCACGAAATTTTAGGCCGGGACGAACGTGGCGTCGGCGAACCGCGCTTGCTGACGCCGAAAAGATTGTTCGAGAAATTATGTCCTGAAATTTTGGCGTATGGCGGCGCGCTGACGGAAGAACTCGACTCGATTGCGTTTCCGAAATACTGCCTGAAAATGGCGACAGGCAGCGGCAAGACGTGGGTTCTGGCCGCGCTGATTGTCTGGCAATACTTCAACGCGATTCGCAATGAGCGTCCGGGACAATACTCGGCGCGGTTTCTGGTGGTCGCGCCGGGGCATGAAGTTTTGAACCGCCTGTTGGATTCATTCAAAGGCAAGCGCGACCGGCACGGCAACCGCGACCCAAAAGCGAGTGACTACGAAAAGGAACTATTCATCCCCAGCGGCGCGCAGTGGCGGGGATTGTTTCATTTGCACCGGGAACTACTCGTGCGTGATGACGTGCGGGCGAATATGCCCGCAGTTGACGGCGCGTTCATTTACCTGACTAACTGGCAGCAGTTTCGGCTGAAAAAAGACAAGCCCAGCCTTTGGGAGCAGGCGACAGGTGAGGACATGGAGGAGCAGCCACGCGGGGAAATCATCGCGGATTTTTTGGGTGAATTCCCCGACCTGGCGGTGATGAATGACGAAGCGCATCACGTTCACAGCAAAACGACGCAAGGCAACGAGGAATTGGTCTGGCGGCGTTTCGTGCGTGTGCTGCATGAGCGGCAAATTGAGCGGCACGGCAACGCACAGAATTTTTTGATGCAAGTGGATTTTTCGGCCACGCCGTTTTATGGCAGCGGTGTCAAGCGCGAGTATTTCCCGCATATCATTTACGATTACGACTTGAAACAGGGGCTTGCAGATATGCTGGTGAAACAAATTTTTGTCGAGGAACGTGAAGCAGCTTTTGGGCAAACGCTGGAAGAACTGGATTTTCGCGCCGTCCGCGAGGAAGCCGAAGGCAAGCGGCGCGGTGAAATTGTTGCGTTATCCGACGGCCAGAAAATGATGCTGCAAATCGGACGGGAAAAGTTGGAACAAATCGCGCAGGAATTTTCCAAGCGCGGCCTCGACCGCAAGCCGGTGATGCTGGTTTTGTGCGAGGAAACGGAAGTCGCCAACTTGGTGACGAAACATTTGGCGGCGCAAACCGACGAGCGCGGGCGCGCTTATGACGAAAAACTCGTCATGGCGATTCATTCGGAAATGCCGGACGCCGAATTGGACAAAGCGCGCTTGCGGCTGGATATGGTTGACGAAAACGACGACCCGTTGCGCGTCATTGCGAGCGTCTTGATGCTGCGGGAAGGTTTCGACAAGACCAACATTTGCATCGTGGTTGTGTTACGGGCGACGGAGGCCGATTTGCTCTTGGAACAAATCGTCGGGCGCGGCTTGCGGCTCATGTTTCCGCAATACCGATACCCGGAACTTTGGAACATGAAAGAGGAGGCGCGGGAGGCGTTGGTGCATCATCGGCAACCGTCGAACTCGCTGGACTGTCTTTTCATCGTCGAGCATCCCCGCTTCCGCGCCTTTTACGATTCGTTGCGGCAGGATGGTTATTTCATCGGCAGCGGCAAAACGCAGCCACGTTCCATCGCGGGCGATTTGATTCAAGTGGAATTGCTGCCCGCCCGCGTGCCTGAATTTGACATTGCTTGGCCAGTGCAAATTTTCGAGGCAAGCACCAAGCCGGATTTGTCTCAAATTGCTCTGTCGCAACTTCCGCCGTGCAGAATGACATTCGAGCAGGCGTCGCACCTCGCCAAGACAAAAATTGCCGATACGCACTTGGACACCGGCACAAAGGCGAAAACTTGGCGGCTGGAAAAAGAGTATTACGACTTCAACCACTTTTTAAGAACCACCACGAACGCCATTGCCAAAGAGGGGCGAACCGCCTTGCTCACCGCGCACAAGGCCGCTATCGCGGAATTGGTGGAAAATTTCGCAACGAACCGGCTTTTTGGGCGGCAAATTGATTTCTCGAAAGCCGAGAACGTGGTCGCGCTGGCTTTTCCAATGGTTACTGACCATGTGGTTGAAACTTTGCGCCGGGCGATTGTGAAACAGATTGGCGAAACCCGCTACGATCACCAGAAAGGAAATTGGCAGCGGCTTTCGGACGCGCGTTTGCTCGTTATGCGTGAAAGCAAATCCGTGCCGACGCAGCGTTGCATCTACCCGCGCCAACGGTTTGCTGATACCGGCGGGAACTTGGAACACGATTTCATTCAGCACACCCTCGACACGCAATCAGACGTGCTGGCTTTTGGACGCGCGGAAAGACCGCACAAAATGGAGATTCTTTATCGTGACGCCGACGGCATAGCGCGAAGTTACAGCGTGGATTTTCTCTTGAAGACCGCCGATAAAATGTTCTTGGTTGAAACGAAAGCGGACAGGGATTTGGAACTCGCCCAAGTCGCACTCAAAACGCGAGCGGCAAATACATGGTGCGAGTCAGCATCAAACACAAAACCGCCCGACGGAATTAGTCAGCCGCAACAATGGGAATACCTCATCATTCCTGAAAGTCTTTACCGCCAACACGAACAGGCCACATTTTCAACGCTGGCTGAATTTGCCCGGCCAATCCGTGACTCGCTCATCGCCAAAGCCGAAGGCGCGTTGGTATTCTAAAGCCGCGACTCCTTAAGAACAATTGACACGCATGAACTCCGCAGACAATCAGCAAGCGGTCGCACATATTTTTCGCGGCGATGAAACCTTGCGCTGGTCGTGTCGTGCCGGCGAATATGTCTTGTGGGTGGGCACGGACACTTTTCTCACAGCCGACCACGAATCCTCGTGGAAGATTCGGGATTTCTGGCAAATGCGCGATGCGGATTTTTTGACCATCACCAACCGTTGGCCGGATTTGCCAGTGTGGTTTGAACTCAATCCCCTGGAAGTGGCAAACCGGGCAGTCTGGGAGATGCAGAAACGTCTTGGTGCTGGCTACAAACCCAAAGAACCAATGGACGGCCCTAACATCTGGCGTGTAAAGGCCGGTGATCGCCTCGTGTGGGTGTCGCTGCAACATCCCTCCAAACCCGTGCGAGAAATTTTGACTTTTGAAGACTGCGCGCTCGTGTTGGGCGAGAATTCCAACCCGACGTTTAACGCAACAATTTTCTTTGGAGCACCGGAGGGCAAAGAACTTCCGCCCCCTGCTGCCTCAGCGATGCGCGCCGGTTTCAAAGCGGCTGCTGGTTTAGGTGTCCCTCGGACATTTGCCGAGGAGTGGAGATTCGGAGCATGAAGTTTATTCAGATAAAGTCTCCCTGAAACTTCGATTTATAGACCACCGACATCTACGTCGTTTCCGTTCACCCCCCGCCGCCCCCAAAACATGCCACCGTCCTCTGGTCAAGCCGGAGCGAGTGCTGGTAGTGGTGCAATGCCGAATTTGCCGAGGCAGAGAAGTTCCACGGCTGGCCGGGATTGAACGTCAGGCGATGCAGCAGGTATCGGAATCTTACCGTAAATGGCTCGCGCGTGGACTCATTACCCGCGTGACAGTCGAGAGAACACCCGCGACCCATATAAAAAGCCAGTTTTGCTCGTTTCCTAGTTAGTTCCCGCACAGTTCCGCGCCGCTCTCGCGGAAAATGGCCCGCTGTCTGAAAACCTCCCCTACGCGGAACGATGGCGTCTGAAATCGCCCCACCCCCCGGCACATGGCGGAGACGGGTCGGCCAAAAAATAAGGGAGTCCTCATTTGCCGGACACTCGCCACGATGTCCGCCCGGCTTCGCTGCGTCACGCTGGGCGAGTTTTTATGTCCGCTGCGCTCGGTGTTTTGGGCTAAACCGCCCTTGCCCATGCCAGTCGCAGAAGCTGTTGATAACGGTTTGCTAACATTTGCTAACAGAATGACAGGCGACAGCAAAAGAATGGATGAGAACACAAGGGAAGTCAAAAAACGCTGAATCCATTGGCATTGCTGGCGAAACTTGAATTTCCTTTGTGGCCATTGGCGATTGTCGGCACGGCCAAAAATGGCCATCTCCACATATTGTTATTGATGCAGCAGATTTTGGCTTTTCCGGTTTCGTTCGTTGACACCGGGCGGGCGTTTGTTAGATTGCCCACGCTTTATTTCGGTGGAATTCCCCGTGCGAAATTGAAAGCGCAATTATTTTGAATTGAACATTTATGGCTAAAACATTGAAATACGTTTATCTGTTTGGCAACAAGAAGGCCGATGGCAACGGTTCCATGAAACCCCTGCTCGGCGGCAAAGGCGCGAACCTCGCCGAAATGAGCCGCATCGGCCTCCCGGTGCCTCCCGGCTTCACCATCACCACCGAGGTCTGCACCTATTATTACGACAACAAGAAGACCTACCCCAAGGTCCTCGACGCGCAGGCCAAGGAAGGCATCGCCTTCATCGAGAAAATCATGGGCACGAAGTTCGGCGACAAGACGGCCATGCCGCTGCTCGTCTCCGTCCGTTCCGGCGCGCGCGATTCGATGCCCGGCATGATGGATACCATTTTGAACCTCGGCCTCAACGACGAAACCGTCCTCGCCCTCGTCAAGGCGACGAAGAACGAGCGTTTCGCGTGGGATTGTTACCGCCGCTTCATCCAGATGTATGGCGACGTCGTCATGGGCGTCCAGAAGGGCAAGGACGAGGATCACGAGCCGTTTGAAGTGGTCATCCACAAGCTCAAACACGACCGTCATCACGCCGACATCGAAGACACGAAGATGACGGTGTCCGATCTCCAGGAGTTGGTGAACCGTTTCAAGGCTTTGATCAAGGAGCGCACCGGCAAGGAATTTCCGCAGGATCCCTGGAAGCAGCTTTGGGGCGCAACCGGCGCCGTGTTCGGTTCCTGGATGAACGACCGCGCCATCGTCTATCGCCGCAAATACGGCATCCCCGCCGAGTGGGGCACCGCCGTCAATGTGCAGGCGATGGTTTATGGCAACACCGGTGACCAGTCCGGCTCCGGCGTCGCCTTTACCCGCGACCCCGCGACCGGCGAAAAAGTTTTCTACGGCGAATTTCTCATCAATGCCCAGGGCGAAGACGTCGTCGCCGGCGTGCGCACGCCCGAACCGGTGGCGCAGCTCAAGAAACACCTGCCCGCCGCCTTTGCCGAGCTGGAACAGGTCCGCAAGACCCTCGAATCGCACTTCAAAGACGTGCAGGATTTCGAGTTCACGATTCAGGACGGCAAGCTGTTCATGCTCCAGACCCGCAACGGCAAGCGCACCGGCCTCGCGGCGGTCCGTTTCGCCATCGAAATGGAGGCGGAAAAGCTGATTGACTGGAAGACCGCCATCAAGCGCGTGCCCGCCGACCAGTTGGACCAGGTGCTCGCACCGGTATTTGATCGCAAGGCCATGAAGGCCGCCCGTTGCATCGCCAAGGGTTTGCCCGCCGGCCCCGGCGCCGCTTCCGGCAAAATGTATCTCAACGCCGACCGCGCCGTGGCTGCCGCCGAGAAGGGCGAAAAAGTCCTGCTCGTCCGCAACGAAACTTCCCCGGAAGATTTGCGCGGCATGATCGCCTCCGAAGGCATCCTCACCGCCAAGGGCGGCGTCAGTTCGCACGCGGCGCTCGTGGCCCGTCAGATGGGCAAGGTTTGCGTTTGCGGCGCGGCTGCGTTGCAGATTGATTACACCGCCCGGACCATGACCGTGGACGGCGCGACTTACAAGGAAGGCGACTTTCTCTCCATCAACGGCACCGCCGGTGACGTTTATGCCGGCCAGCTCCCGACAGCGGCTTCGGAAATCGTCCAGGTGCTCGTTGAGAAATCGCTCACGGCCAAGGAAAGCCAGACCTACCAGAACTTCCAGAAGCTCATGGACTGGTGCGCGAAGGCCACCCGGCTCCAGGTCCGCACCAATGCCGACACGCCGGAACAGACCGCCAATGCCATCGCGTTCGGCGCCTCGGGCATCGGCCTGTGCCGCACCGAGCACATGTTCTTCGCGGGCAACCGCATTGATGCCATGCGCGAAATGATTCTGGCCGACACCAAGGAAGACCGGAAGGCCGCGCTGGCCAAAATCCTGCCTTACCAGCGGGAGGATTTCACCGGCATGTTCAAGGAATTGAAGGGATTGCCGGCGACGATTCGTTTCCTGGATCCGCCGCTGCACGAATTCCTGCCGAACGAAGACGCCGCGCAACAGGACCTCGCTGCCAAGATGGGCGTGCCCGTCGCCAAGATCAAACAGCGCGTCAAGGAACTCCACGAGTTCAACCCCATGCTCGGATTCCGCGGCTGCCGCCTGGGTATTGTCTATCCGGAAATTTCCGAGATGCAATCGCGCGCGGTGTTCGAAGCCGCCGCCGACGTGCAGAAAGCCGGCATCAAGGTGAAACCCGAAGTCATGATCCCGCTCGTCGGGTTCAAGAAGGAACTGGACCTGCAGGTCGAAGTCGTCCATCGCGTGGCGAAGGAAGTCATGGCCGAGAAGAAGGTGAAGCTCGATTACCTCGTCGGCACGATGATTGAAGTGCCGCGCGGCGCGCTCACGGCGGACGAAATCGCGCAAACCGCGCAGTTCTTCAGCTTCGGCACCAACGACCTGACCCAGACCTGCCTGGGCATGAGCCGCGACGATTCCGGCTCGTTCCTCGGACCGTATCAGGAACAGGAAATCATCAAGAAAAATCCGTTTGCCACGATTGACCAGAGCGGCGTGGGCCAACTCATCAAGATTGCCGCCGAGAGGGGCAACAAGACCCGTCCTGGCATCAAGCTGGGCATCTGCGGCGAACACGGCGGCGACCCGGAGAGCGTGAAATTCTGCCATCGCGTCGGGCTGACGTATGTAAGCTGCTCACCGTTCCGCGTGCCCGTGGCGCGATTGGCCGCCGCCCAAGCCGCGCTGGAGGACGAAGCCGCCAAACCGGCGAAGAAGAAATAATTCCGTTGTAGCGGCGACTCGGCAGAGCGCCGCACACGGAACAAAAATATTCAGCGGCGCTCTGCCGAGACGCCGCCACGGAAAGAGATTCAAAGCCGCTCCGGGAAACTGGAGCGGCTTTTTGTTTATCGGGGCGCGCGGTTCAACCCGCATCAACGCCCGTTACGTCAAAGAGGTGTGAATGCCGCGCTTCAAAGAATTTCTTTTTGCGCTTGACATAGTGTAATATAAACACTAACAATAGCCGCGTAACAGATTGCCATGCAAAATGCCTATAAATATCCTCGCCCCGCGTTGACGGTGGACTGCGTATTGTTGGGTCTCGACGAGGGCGACTTGAAGGTGTTGCTCATTCAGCGAAAGCTGAAACCGTTTGCGGGCAAGTGGGCACTGCCGGGTGGCTTTGTACGGGTAAACGAGACGCTGGATGCGGCTGCACGGCGGGAATTGTCCGAAGAGGCGGGTGTCAGCGATGTTTTTCTGGAGCAGCTTTACACCTTCGGTGACGTGCAGCGCGACCCGCGCGAGCGCGTGGTGAGCGTGGCGTATTATTCGCTCGTGAATCTTGCCGACCATCCGCTGAGGCCGGCGACTGACGCCAGCGATGCCGCATGGTTCAGCGCCGACGAAGTGCCGTCTCTCGCGTTTGACCACGCGGAGATTCTTGGCATGGCATTGCGGCGGTTGAAGGGCAAGGTTCGCTATGAACCCATCGGTTTCGAGTTGTTGCCGGAGAAGTTCACCTTGAGCCAGCTTCAACATCTTTACGAAGTCTGCCTCGAAGAACCGCTGGACAAGCGCAACTTCCGCAAGAAAATCCTCGGCATGGGGCTTCTTGCGGAGACGGATGAAATCCAGCAGGACGTGGCGCATCGCGCCGCCCGCCTGTATCGCTTCGACGCGAGGCGCTACGAACAGTTCAAGAAACGCGGCTTCAGCTTCTGGCTTTGAAATGAAAGCTCAACTGACAACCCAAGAACGAATCCTCGGCCTGCTGCTTGGCGGCGCGGTTGGGGACGCGATTGGCTTGCCAGCGGAGGGAATGTCGGCGGAACGGATTGCGCGCCGGTGGCCGGGTGAGTTGAAGCACAGGTTTGTGTTTGGTCGCGGCATGATGAGCGACGACACGGAACACGCGGCGATGACGGCGCAGGCTTTGATTCTCGCGGCTGGAGATGTGGAGATGTTCAGGCGGTGTCTCGCATGGAAACTTCGCTGGTGGTTTCTCGGACTGCCCGCCGGTGTGGGGATGGCGACCGCGCGGGCGTGTGTGAGATTGTGGCTTGGTCTTTCGCCGGAACGGAGCGGCGTCTATTCGGCAGGAAACGGGCCGGCAATGCGGAGCGCCATTATTGGCGCCGCTTTCGCCCATGACGAAACCAGACGGCGGGGTTTCGTTCGAGCTTCGACACGGCTGACGCACACAGACCCGCGTGCGGAGACGGCGGCGTTGGCGGCTGCCGAGGCTGCGGCGGGGATAGTGCGCGGAGAGTCGCTGGAACAATTTCAAGCGCGGCTTCCCGCGTTGAGCGAGGATAGCGAGTGGCTTCGAGTTTGCGAGCAGTTTGCTGGCGGATTGAGCGGCGGACAAAGCGTAAAGCAGTTCGCGGAAGACCTTGGCCTCAAGTCGGCAGTGACGGGCTACGCGTTTCACACCGTTCCCGTCGCTTTGTTTGCGTGGCTGCGGCATCGTGGAGATTACCGCGAGGCGATTCAAAGCGCTGTCCGTTGTGGTGGTGACACGGACACGATTGCGGCCATAACTGGTTCTCTGGCCGGCTGTGAGGTTGGTCGTGGAGGAATTCCCGGCGAGTGGTTGGCGGGTTTGAACGACTGGCCGCGTTCGAAGCACTGGCTTGGCCGAGTCGCTGTCCGATTCGCTGACCCTGACGCAAGACAACCCGTTTACCTTTTCTGGCCGGGCATTATCCCCCGGAATTTGTTTTTCTTGGCAGCCGTGCTCGTGCATGGTTTGCGCAGAATGTTTCCGCCATACTAACCAACAACCAAAGGACATAACATGCTCGGAATCCAGTTCGTCAAAGTTCAACCAACCGTTTATCTGTTCCAATATCGCAAGGGGCAGGTCGTGCGCGAAGGTGTTGGGTTGTCGTTTTTCTATTACGCGCCGAGCACGTCGCTGGTGGCCGTGCCGCTGGCGAGCGACGATGCGCCGTTCATCTTTGAGGAAGTCACGGCGGACTTTCAGGCCGTGACGATTCAGGGCCAGGTCACCTATCGCGTCGCGGACGCCAGGAAGGTCGCGGGGCTGATGAACTTCACGCTCAACGCGCGCGGACAGGGTTACGTTTCGGAAGACCCGCAGAAATTGCCGCAGCGCGTCATCAACGCTGTGAATGTGCTGGCACGCTCCGAACTTCAGAAGTTGCCGCTTCGCGAAGCGATCCGCGCGTCGGACGCCTTGGTGCAGGCGGTGCGGAAAGGTTTGACGGCTTCGGGTGAAGTGGCGCAGCTCGGTTTGGAAATTCTGGGCCTGAACATTCTCGCGATCAAGCCGACGCCGGAAACCGCGCGGGCATTGGAGGCCGAGACACGCGAACAATTGTTGAAGGAGGCGGACGAGGCGATTTACGCCCGCAGAAATTCGGCGGTCGAACAGGAGCGCGCGATCAAGGAGAACGAGTTGAACACCGAGATCGCCGTCGAGAACAAGAAACGGCAAATCCGCGAAACGCAGATGGACGCCGAGCGCGCCGTGCAGGAGAAGCAGCACCAGATTGCGCAGGCTGACATGGCGGCGAAAGTTCTGCTTGAAGACAAACGCAAGGCGCTCGTCGCGCTCGCGGCCACAAACGCGAAGACCGAGGCGGACACGCGGGCTTACGCCGTTTCGACTTCGATGCAAGCCATCAGCACGGTGGATGCGCGCGTGTTGCAAGCACTCGCCAGCGTTGGCATGAAGCCGGAGCAGTTGATTGCCGTCGCGTTTCAAGAACTGGCCGGCCGTGCGGATAAGATCGGCGAGTTGAACATTTCACCCGATTTGCTGCGTGAACTGATGAACAAGAAATAATCCCGCGCCATGCAACGGCTGACGGAAAATAAAATCATCCTTGTCACGCGCCCTACGCGGGTGGCGGAATTGAAGCGCCGCTTCAACACGCGGACGCAGGCGAAATTTTACGTCAGTCACCTGGGCCAGGATTTCTCCGACTATGAACGCGAGGATGAGCAATACGCCGACGCCGTGCGAACCGCGCAGCAGACGCTCGGCGCGCTGGGCCGGGTGCAACTGATTGACCGTTCGTTCCTGCCGAACTTCGTCTTCGGCCCACAAGACATCGTGGTTGTGCTGGGGCAGGATGGGCTGGTGGCTAACACAGTTAAATATCTCAACGGCCAGCCCGTTGTCGGCGTTAACCCCGATCCCGCGCGCTGGGACGGACAGCTCCTGCCGTTCCGCCTGCCTGACCTCGCGAAAGTTGTTCCCGAAGTCCTGCTGAAAAGGCGAACCGCCAAGTCCGTGACGATGGCGCAAGTGACTTTGAATACTGGCGAGAAACTTTATGCAGTGAATGATTTGTTCATCGGGCCGCGTTCGCACATTTCGGCGCGATACAAAATCACCGCCGGCGGAAAATCGGAGAATCAATCGTCGAGCGGCGTGATTGTTTCCACCGGCGTCGGCTCGACGGGCTGGTTCAAAAGTCTTCTAGCGGGCGCGGTGGGCATCGTGCAAAGCCTCGGCACAGAATCTGCAAGACAAGTTGGTCGCCAGCCGAAGCTCGCGCCGAAAAGCGAATTCGCATGGGACGCTGATTATCTCTGCTTCACCGTCCGCGAACCGTTCCCGAGCAAAACAACGCAGGCCGGGCTTGTTTTTGGCCGCGTTACAACCAAGCAACCACTGCTCATCGAATCGCAAATGCCCGAATACGGAGTTATTTTCAGCGACGGCATCGAGAGCGATTTTCTGGAGTTCCGTTCTGGTGTCCGCGCAACGATTGCGCCAGCCGACCGGCGCGGATTGTTGGTTGTTTGAACCGCCAATTTTTTCAGCTTTGCTGCCGCATACTAAACGAAATTATTCAGCGGCGCTCTGCCGAGGCGCCGCTACGGAAACAGATTAAAAGCCGCTCCGGGAAACCGGAGCGGCTTTTTTATTGCCCGTGGTCAGAAGGGCGACTGTCAGAACCCGCGCGAACGGTTGCGTTCCACGGCATACAGTATCCAGAACATAACGCCGACCGCGGCATAGTATGCGGCGTATTGAGGTTGGTCGCGCAGAAGCCACCACGTCCGTCCGGTGTCAGAGACAAAAAATGAAAACGGCGCAAGCGAAAAGAAAATGGCCAATGCCATCAGCCAGGACCGGCGGCGAAGACGACGGCGGGTCTGGCGAAAAGCGTTTGCTTCGTCGAGATTTTTTGCCGGCGGCACGGTTCCGGGAACGGGCGTGCTGGCGATTCGCCGGAGCATCGCGGCTTGTTCGGGATCTTGTTGCAGATACTCGTCCACCAGCGCACGGGTGTCAGCGCTGCATTCGTTGGCGAAGTAGAGCGGGATGAGGTCGTTGATGATGTTTTTGGTGATGTTCATGGCTGTTATCCTTTCTCAGTTTGCAGGAGCGCGGCGAGTTTTGCCCGGGCGCGAAACACCCTGACTTTTGCGGCCGTCACGGACAGGCCGGTGGTGGCGGAAATGTCTTCGTAGGAAAGTTCCTCCTCGGCGCGCAGCAACAAGACCGTCCGGTCAATTTCCGGCAGGGCCTGCAGGGCGGCGAGCGTCCGCTGAAATTCATCTTTCTGCTCCGCCGCCGTGTCCGGCGCGGTTTCGGGGGCAAACATTTCTTCGTCCAACTCCTGAAGGCGTGACGTCCGACGCCATTGCTTGCGATGGAGGTTCCGTGCGATGGCGAAGAGATACGCCTTGACCGAATCCATTCGCGGTTCTTCGGGAGTCGTCCAGGCACGGACGAACGTTTCGGAAGTGATGTCTTGGGCGTCGTCGGGATTTCCCGTCAACCAATGCGCGAAGCGATACACATCGCCGGCATACCGGCTATACAAATCGTGGAAGGTCATCGAGCGCGTGCGCACGTTGACAGTATCCCGCCGGGGCGAAAAGGTTACAAGCAGAGTTGCCGTAGCCTCGTCTCGATTAACCGGGCATCGGAGCTTTTGTATGTTGGTTGAACTGCAATTCACACTGACAATATCCCGCCGCGTCAGAAAAGTTACATCAAACAGGACGAAATCCATTTGGAGGGCATTGCTCCGGCAAGGCCCTGATCAAAAAGTCGGGGCACTGACGGAAACAGCACCTTCCAATTCAAAGCTGCTTGCTCAACACACCAATCTGCGGCATAAAGAAGGCAACAAATTTAATCCTATGGCTAAAACCAAAATTCCCACAAAAACGCTGACGGAACTCAACCGCCAGATTAATTACGAACTGACCGCCGCCCACGCCTATCTCGCCATGTCCGTCTGGTGCGCCAGCCGGAGCCTCAAAGGTTTCGCCGGCTTCTTCGCCAAGCAGTCGGGCGAGGAGTGCGAACACGCGGAGAAGCTCATGAAACATGTTCAGGACCGCGGGGTTGCGGCCGAATTGGCTGCCATCGCGGCGCCGAAACAGAACTTCAAGTCGCTGCTGGAAGTGGTGGAACAGGCGCAGGCGATGGAACAGTCCAACACCGGCGGGATCAATGCCGTCTATGAGGCGGCGGTGGCCGCCAAGGATTATCCCGCCCAGGTGTTGATGCACTGGTTCATCAAGGAACAGGTGGAGGAGGAAGCCTGGGCCGCCGAGTTGGTGGATCGCGTTCGGGCCGCCACCTGTGCCGGCAGTCTCTTGGACCTCGACCGCCACGTCGAGAAGCTCCTCGCTGACGACAAGGAATGCTGAGTCAGTTCTCGTAGCGGCGACTCGGCAGATCGCCGCACGCTGAAGGCAAATTATTCAGCGGCGCTCTGCCGAGACGCCGCCACGGTAAGGCTTAAAAAGCCGCTCCGGTGGCCGTCCGGAGCGGCATTTTTATCGCAACCAACCGGCCTTCAACTGCTGGCCGCCTTGCCGAACGCAACCGGCGGCTGGTCCGGCTCGGGTTGTTCCAGACGTTTTACCAGCAGCCACGTGACGGTGGCCAGAAGCACAAAACCGCACAGGTTGAGATAAAGATTTTGCCGGGCGCAATCCAAACCCGCCACGGATGGATAAATGATGCCAAAGAGAAGCAGTTGCGTCGCCAGCCATTTGCCGATGCCGTTCACCGCGCGTTTCAACAGCCAGGCCAGCAGCAGAAACAGCGGCAGCAAAATCACCGCGGCGCTACCCCAAAAACCGAACAGCAAATCGCTGAAATCGGCCAGCAATCCGTAGCCAAACGCCGTCGCTGTGCCAAACAGAATGGCCAGCGGCACGGCATGGCGCACCGAGGCCAGTGTCAGGGACAGGACAAACATCGCGAAGAGCAGCAGCCAGGCGCGGTCGGTTTCACCCAGCACGGCCCGGGTAGTTTCGCCCGGTTGTGGCAGTTGCGGCAGCGCGATGCCCATGCCCTTGTCGGTGAGCGCGTGGTTGAGGCGATACGTCAGCACGCTGCCCTGGCCACCGGCCGATGGCTTGATGTCGGTGGGCGTCATGCAGCCGTCGGGATAGTTGAGCCGCGTCCTGGGCAGATCCGTCAGCGCCAGCATGAGGGTGAAGTCGCGGATTTCGCGCGGTTCGCCCACGTGAAAATACCAGTACGAAAGCCCGCGGCTCTTGAACGTAATCCGGAAATCCATCGCTTCATTCGGCTGCAACTCGCGGGCGAGGACCAGGCTGCCGTCCTGGATTTGCATCCGCGGCAAAACATCCTGTCCGTCGAGCGTGGCGGTCAAAGCATCGTACATCGCGCCAGCGGCGGGCAGGGGAAAGGTCAGGTTGCAACTCTGCCGGGTGTCACCCGGATTTCTCAACTTCCAGGTGAAGCTGCAATCGGTTTCGTAGCCGTCGTAAAAGGCGGACCCTTTCTTGCGCGGATTTTGCCGCAGCGTCACGTCGTGGTGTTCGGCCACGAACGGGTTGCCGGTGGCGGGGTGGCGCACGGTTTTTTCCCGCAACAACGCCGGCTTGGCGGGGTCCTCGGACTCGATGCGTTCGGTCACGAGCTCGTTGGTGTAAATTTCCAGCCGCAATTCGCCCTGCTGCTGCTCAGAACCCCAGATGGTCTGGACGGCGTTGTAATTGGCCTGCGTGATGCGGCCATGCGTGCGCCGGAAATTTTCCCCGGTCTGGCGCAGGTAAATGCGCAGCACGGAAATTGTGCCGGCGAGGAACAGCACCAGCAGGATCGCCCACGACAGGCGGCTGGCCTGGCGATACAACGTCCAGAGCAGGCCGGGACTGTCGCCTGCTCCGGACGCGGGTTTGGCGGATGGGAACAGGGCCGACAGGAAGACGGCCAGCAGGGCGGCGCCGAGGAACAGCGCGATGAGGGGTTCGACATCAGCCAGGTCGCTCGCGCGGCCCAGCAATTTGGACAATATGATTTTCATGGCGGGGGCTTTGATGAGAAGACCCGCGGGCAGCGCAAAGAGACGCGAAGACAAGGGCAAAATTGAACGCCAACTGCTCGATCATATCCGCAAAATCGTTTTCGTGCTCCGCGTCGTCCGCGGGCGAGGTTTTCAGTGATGCCATGGCGCAGCCAAAAATCGGAACCACGGGACTAAAGGGCACGCCACAACAAATAATACTGGGCGCCGCTCACACGAGCGGCGTCAGACTGGCAGAGGAACCGCGTCTTTTCAGGGACGCGAGGCCATTGAAAACCCGTTTCCGTTTGTTGTCCACAACTTTCTGTCCGACAGCGGGATTTTTTTACAAACAGAAACCTCTGCAAAACCGGCGTAGCGGCTTTCGGCAGAAAGCCGGACAATTCAATTTTCCGAAAAAATGCGGCTGTCTGCCGACACGCCTCTAATGCGCTAGCCGAGGTTCGAGGCCAAACGGATGTTGCGGAATTGTTGCGCCAGCACGGTGGCCACGAATAAACTATTTCGGTTATGAAAAAGTTATTTCCGTTACTGGCGATTTTACTGATCAACGCAACTTTGGTTCAGGCTCTTGCAGAAACAGAAGATTTAGCAACAGCGGTTACTGCCGGGAAAGTCGGTGTCACCTTTCGCGGCAACGGCGGGAGCAGTGGTGATGCCATTGAAGCCACCGTGATCACCGCCCCCAAAGCCGGCGGCGATCTGGTGTTAACGGTGGCACCGGGAACGCGGCTGCAAAGTGGAAATTCCAACGCGCAAAACATGGTCATCGCCGGCGTGAGAGGCCAGGCGGTTGACGCAACCAGATTCGTGTCAAGAAGTGAAATCAGCGTCAGCGCCACGCCCCGGACTTATGTTTTCGACGCCTATTGCACGGATTTTGAAAAGGACAATCCCTCCACCGGGACGCAATTCAGTCTGGGAAAAGTTGATCCCGTGCGCGCCTGCATCCTCGGCGAGGCCAGTTCCACCATCGTCAAGCAAGCCGCTGTTTGGATTTACACGGACAAAGCCAGTTACAGTCACGTGAACGAAAAATTCACCGTAAGCCAGTCCGATTGGGATGCAGCGACCGCGATAGTCAAGAAATGTTCGGAATTGAAAACGGGCAGTCTCAAGCCTTGAAACAAACTTTAACCAAGCCGTTGCGGGCAACCGTGGCGGCGGTTTTGTTTCCGGCACCACCAAAATCATCATTCCCTAAAGTCCGGCGGTCTGCTACATTGCGTCATGACAAAGTTCGCACAAGTTCTGGATTCCGCCGATGGACTGGCGTTTGAGGAGCAGGATTCGCTCGTGGAAGTGCTTTAGCGCCGGCTGGCGGAACATCGCCGGGTGGAACTGGTCGAGGCGGTGAAATCGGCGCGGCATGAATTCAAGGCGGGGCGTTGTCGTCCGGCCACGCCCGCGCAAATCGTCAAACGCATTTTTGCTTAAAACGGCTGCTCCTGCCTTCCACGGCGTTCGTCCGTTCCGGCCGCCGGTTTGCCCGCAAACAGCCACAGGCGGCGGCGGAACTGCAAGCGGCGCTGGCCTTGCTGGCGGAGGACGCCTTTCATCCGCAACTCAAGACGCACAAGCTCAAGGGCAACCTCGCCGGCTCGTGGGCGTGCAGCGCGGGTTATGATTTGCGGGTGGTTTTCCAGTTCGTGCAGCACAAGGGCGCGAGGCGATCCTGCTCGAAAGCCTCGGAACGCACGACGAGGTTTATTGAGTGGAAGTCTCTTTTGAGCATCCGCCGCCTGCGCGCGACTCAATTTTTATCCGTGTTTCATCCGTGACTTCTGCCTTCGCGGCCCGGGTGGTTCATCAAAGATTTTCTGGATGACCGTTGCGCTGGTTTTTCCCCGGCCCCGGCTTTGCAGATGATGGCGTAGCGGCTTTCGGCAGAAAGCCGCCATCAGAAAAACAACGGCAAAATTTGCGGCGCTCTACCGAGCCGCCGCTACGTTCATTTCGCCGGGCTGAACTTGTAGAGCTGCGCGCCGTGGGCGGGAATTGTCACCGGGAACGGGTTTTTCATCGTGTTCGCGATGTCGGGCAAATCCTGCTGCCGCCACAGGTCGCGCACGTGCTGGCGGCCGCTAAAACCCATATAAATCAACTTGTTGAAGGAAATTTTTTGTTCGGTGGAGTCGCGGTTGAAAAAGCCCACGGCCTTGGAGCCGTCCTCGAGTGGCTTCATGTAAACGTCCACCGCGCCGCAGGTCGCAACGCGGACGGCGGGTTGGCCAAGCGCATCCTGGTCAATCGCGAGCACTTCGTCGTTCGACAGCAGGCCGAGTGTGAACGGATCAAGCTGTTCCAGATTGCAGCCGATGAGCAGCGGCGCGGACAGCATGCACCAAAGGCTGATGTGCGTGTATTGTTCATCCGGCGTCAGGTGCGTGGGTCGGAGGGACGGCCCCCAGCCGACGTCACCGACGACAAGCATGTCCGGATCGTTCCAATGGCCCGGCCCGCCATAGGGCGCCCAGCGGTCCTGGTTGAAACCAATTTCCGAAATCCCGTTTTCCCAGAATTCATCGGTCATGATCCAGTGGTCCCGGATGTCGCCGGTGGTGCGCCAGCAATTGGCCCAGCACGCCCAGTCCGCCGCGTGGTCGAACGGCGCGGTGTTGGAGAGGCTGAACACAATGTCGCGTCCGGAATGCCGCAGGGCCTGGCTCATTTCCTTTGTGTGCGGCACGTCGTTGGGGTCCCAGTCATACTTGAGGTAATCGAATCCCCAGGCCGCGAGTTGATTGGCGTCGGCGGTGGTGAAGGAGTATTTGCCGTGATGATGGCCGGAATCGTTCGCCAGCTTTTTCGACCAGGCGCCATCGGCGTTGTCGCTGGAGCCGCCCGGATAACTGGCGTAGGAAGTGATCCAGGGGGTGGAATAAATGCCGGCCCGCAAACCCATCTCGTGGATTTCATCGCACAACGCCTTCATGTCGGGGAATTTCTCATTGCCCTGGAGCGCATGGTCCTTGCCGGTGCGCTGGCCCTGCCAGGTGTCGTCCATGTTAACGTAAGTCCAGCCGTGGTTGATGAGCCCGGACGCAATCATGGCGCGCGCGGATTGCAGGACCTTTTGCTGATCCACCGCCCCCGCCCAGCAATTCCAACTGTTCCAGCCCATCGGCGGCGTGAGCGCGATTTTGTCGCCCACCACGATGCGGAATATTTTCTGGTCTTCGCCCCGCGCATTTTTGGCGTGCAACACGATCGCATATTCCCCCTTCTTTTTGACCAGGCCGGTAATCTGGCCGGTCGCGGGATCCATCGACAGTCCTTTGGGGAGATTTTCAACGCTGAAAGTCATCGGGCGGTCGCCGGTGGCTGGAATGGTGTAAAGAAACGGCGAGCCGGGTCGCACGCCAAAAATGTTCGGGCCGTTAATGCGTGGTGTGGCGGGCGCGGGCGGCGTGAGAATGGCGGCGGCATTGGTGGACGCGTTCTCGGCGCGAAGGGTGAGGCAGGCCAGCAGCAACAAAGTCGGAATCAATTTCAGGTTCATCGGGCCAAGATAGCGGGGTTCTGAAATATCGCCAAACAAAAATCCGGCTGCTATCGTGCGCATGATGACCATCGTGATTGCCACGCGCAACGCCCACAAGGCGGACGAAATCCGCTCCATTCTCGGCGGCTCGTTCCATTTTCTGACGCTCAACGATTATCCCGACGCGCCGAAAGTCGTCGAGGACGCTCCGACCTTTGCCGGCAATGCCACAAAGAAGGCCGTCGAGCTGGCGGAGTGGCTGGCAGCGAAACATTCAACATTCAACATTCAACATTCAACATCCAATTTTGTATTGGCGGACGATTCCGGGCTGGAAGTGGACGCGCTGGACGGCGCGCCGGGCGTGCATTCGGCGCGGTTCGCCGCTTTGGATTCGGCAAAGTCCGGCAACACACCTGACACCGACAACAACGCCAAGTTACTGCGTTTGCTCAAGGACGTTCCGCCGGAAAAACGCACCGCCCGGTTTCGCTGCGTCATTGCGCTGGCTTCAATTGGTGGGGCGAGTGTCCCCGCGAGCAGGCTCGTCAGTAGCCTCGCCCCACCAAAATTGTTCGACGGCGCTTGCGAAGGCCGCATCGGTTTCACACCGCGCGGGAAAAACGGCTTCGGTTACGACCCGCTGTTCGTACCGGCGGGATTGGAACAGACGTTTGCCGAATTGGGCGAGGACGTGAAAAACAAATTGAGCCACCGCGCCCGGGCGCTGGAAAAATTGAAGGTGCATATCACCAAACTACCGGGCGGTGGTTGATCGGAGCGGACAATCTGAACAACGCGGAGACATGGCACAACTCAAGCCGCAACCAAGACTTTTTGGATTGCGGCGGGAAGCGAAGCGCCACGCCGCTCTGGGAGTTCGCCTGCAGCTGAAAAGCGGTATCGTCGCTGCGCTTTGCCACCGCAGTCCAAAATCTTCGCGCCGCGCGAGGGTTCTGACGGGTAGCACCACTACAGGGGCGCAGGGTTTCGCGGAGGGGAAAATATGAACGATGTCTTCTCTGCGCGTCTCCGCGTTCTCCACGCCTCTGCGATGAATTTTTAGCGGGTTTTTACTTCAGCAAACTGCCGACCTGAAGCTTCCGGCGCAGCCGGCCGTTGTCGGCCACCATCCGAAATTTCCCGCCCGGCGCGGGTTGCGTGTAAAATTCGCCGCCGGCGCATTCCACCAGCAACGCGCCCGCCGCGATGTCCCACAAATTGATGGTGCGCTCGACATAGGCGTCCAGCCGCCCACAGGCCACATAGGCCAGTTCGAGCGCCGCGGAACCCATGATGCGGATTTTCATAGCCCGCCGGGAAAGCCGGTTCACGTGCGGCAGGCTTTTCTCCAGGTTCAATTTGCTCTTGGAAAATCCCATCGCGATGACGGCGTCCTCCACGCGCGCGCAGCGGCTGACGCGGACAACGCGGCCATTCAATCGCGTCGGGCCGCCGCGCGTGGCCGTCCAAAGCTCGTCCGTGAACGGACCGTAAATCACGCCCAGAATGGTTTGGTGCGAGGATGGAGGATGGAAGATGGAGGATGGTTTTGGACTGTGGACTTCGGACTGTGGACTTCGGACTTGCAGCGCAATCGAAACGGCGGCGTGCGGCATGCCGTGGAAATAATTCACCGTGCCGTCAATCGGGTCCACCACCCAGCGATATTCGCTGTTCGCATCGCCGGAGCAACCCTCCTCGCCGAGCAGTGAAATTTGCGGGAACGCGGCGCGCAAAGTTTTTTCGATGAGTTTCTGGCAGCGCACATCCAGTTCGAGCTTGATGTCGTGGGCGTGGGCGGAATTGACGCGCTTGGGCGTGTGCCAGTTGGCGAGCATGAGTTTGCCGGCGGCGCGCGCGGCCTGGACGGCGGCTTTTTGGGCGGCTTGTAAATTCACAAACCACCTTGATGCCAGCAGAACTGCTTCCGGTCGAGATTATTTGGGATACAGCGGTGAAGTTTCAATGCTGCTTGGGCAAATTCCAAGTGTCAGCAATCTCTTCTTCACCATCGAGATTAAAAAAGACAAGTTGCGCCTGATTATTGGTTTCACGCAGTAAATAATTTCCCGGCGAATCTTCTTCGCGGAATTGCCCGCCAACAAAATAATTGTTCCAATTTTTCAGGCCATAATTCGCCGCATTGGTTGGATTTGAGATGGTTTGCTGAAGGCCGGTGCGAACTTCGGCCATGGTTTTCCAGTCAGAGTCACCCAAAGCGAGGCGAAGAGCAATTTGTTCCATTTTCATTTCATTATGGAAATAGCCTCTTACCAATTTCACCTCAATCTTCGGCAGACAGAGATAAGTGAATCCCGCAACGGCAACACCGGCAATGAATACGATACCAATGAGTCGTGGCAGTTTGGTTTTATATTTCCCGCTGGCGAACGCCAAAAGACAGACGACAACCAGACCGGCGGCAAAAAGCTCCACGCCCCGATTCAGCGCCGTGATCAGCGCTCCTTGGCGGCTGAACAAACGGTTCCGATGTTCAAAAAGAAAAGGCGCCTGTTCCAGCCAAACATCAGTGCGCATGTCAGAGGGTGATAGTGTAGCTGTGAGTTTGGTGGCCACTGTTAAATCGCCAACCCATTTGTGCAATAACGAATGAGCAATGTTCGGTCGCGTACAACTTTCGACCTTGAAGTGCGGCGCTCCTGCCCGCGCCAAACCGAATACATAAAGTTCAACGCTCAATGATCCATTGTCCACACCAGTCAACCGCATCGGATAAACCGGTTTGTCGGTCTTGAAGGTAAAGGACAGCGGATGCGGAGTGCTGGTTTCGTTGTCCGGCTTATCGCGCCGGACTTTCGTGGCCACGAAAACCCAACCGTCTTTGACATAGCTGGCAATCACCGGCTCCGCATTGGTCGAGCACGGCGATATCCGTTTTCAGACAACCACGCTTGCAGCGCTTTCGCATCGTGCGAGGTGATGGTGGCGGTTTCAAAAACACCGACAATTTTGCGGTCGAGGATGGAGACGGCATGAGCTGAAGAACCAGACGCCATCCCTTTCATTTTCGCTGCGGAAAGCGCGGGGAGCAGGAGTGCTGCGAAAAACATCAAAAGGAAAACGATGAAAATTGTGAAACCGATTGACGAATATTTTACCAATAGTCGGAAAAGATAAATCAATCCAACGGTTACCAGTATCCCCAACCAATACCGGGGAACATTGTGAATAATTTCCGGCCGGAACAGATATTGCAGCGTGGGAAACAAGCCGGTGGTGGCTTCCTCGATGACCGGCTGGCCCGGCAGCGGAACCACCCAAGCGAAATTGGTTCCCGCGCCGGTGAAGCGCGTTTCAATCACGAGCCGCTCGGTGCCGTTGGAGTAGCAAATCAGCGCCCGCTGGTCGGGAATCGTGATCTTGGCGGGAAAGGCAACGGTCGGGATCACCATGCCGTCGGCCAGCGCCGCCAGCGGCAGGAACAGGAGAAGCAAGAATGAAAAGATTCGTTGCACTCTGACGGGAGGCTTATGGCTCTCCCGCGGGAAAGCAAACCAAATCTTCTCCGGTTGCGAGATTGGAACGGAGCGCGGGTGTCTCACCCGCAGCGGCCCAGATTGCCAGATAAGCGCCGAAATGCCACGGGCCTTGGTTTATCGAGCGTGCTGCGGCTGGGACAGCCGCGCTCCACCGTGCCGGAGGCCGGCGCTCCGGCTGCGAAATTTTTTCGTGTGATTCGTGTATTTCGTGGTTGATAAAATCACCCTTGCAACGCGGCGAGCGCAGTCTTCACGTGGTCGCGTTTGCCATGCCATTCGGCAAGACGCTGTTTGTGTTCTGCCAGAACGTTCGCCGGGACTTTTTGCGCAAAATTCGGGTTGGCCAGCTTCTGCTCGATTTTGGCAATCTCACCTTCGATTTTCTCCAGTTCCTTTTTCAGCCGCGCCGTCTCGGCTTCCTTGTCAATCAAGCCTTCCAGCGGCAGATACAAATCGCCCAGCTCGGCGCGCACGGTCATCGTGTTTTTCGCGGGCTGATAATTCGCGCTCACCTCGACCGCCTCGGCGTTGAGCAGCAGCTTGAGCACTTCCACGTCGTGCGCCGCCAGTTCGCGCGCCGGTTTGACGATGAACTTGATTTTCTTGCTTGCGGCAATGTTCGCCGTGCGGCGCAGGTTGCGGCCTTGCGTGACCAGTTCGTTCCGCGCCTCGATGTGTTTCTCATCCTGCCCGGCCAAGCCGTAGTGCGATTTGAAATCGTCGTCGAGCGGCTTGGGCCACGGCGCGAACATGATGGTCTGGCCGCCCTGGTTTTCCGGCATGTCCTCGGCGTAACCCATCCCGTGCCAGAGTTCCTCCGTGATGAACGGCAGGAACGGGTGGAACAAGCGGAGCGTGTGCGAGAGAACGAAATCAATGACGGCCAGGGTGTTGGTAACTTTCGGGTCCGTAGCAGCGGACGTGAGTCCGCTCTGACTTTCTGCGCCGGCTCCAGAAGTTTGAGCCGACTCACGTCGGCTGCTACCGGATAAAACGGTTTTGCTCGCCTCGACATACCAGTCGCAATACTCGCTCCAGAAAAAGCGGTAGAGCGTGCGCCGTGGCGTCGCTGAATTTGTAGTCGGCGAACGCGGTGTTCATTTCGCGGATGGCCTGGTCCAGCTTCAGCAAAATCCATTTGTCGTCGGACGTTAAAAGTTTCGGATCAATTTCGCCCTTGAATTGGGAAGTCGGCACTGCCGACCATCTGCCGGAAACGGCAGGCGTTCCAGAGCTTGTTGCAGAAATTGCGGCCCAGCTCGACGTTCTGTTCGTCGAACAAAATGTCCTGGCCGAGCGGCGCGCTGCGCATGGTGCCGAACCGGAGCGCGTCGGCGCCGAACTTGGCGATGAGGTCGAGCGGGTCGGGCGAATTGCCGAGGCTCTTGGACATCTTGCGCCCCTGCTTGTCGCGGATGATGCCGGTGAAATAGACGTTCCGGAACGGCAAATCCCCCATGAACTCGTAGCCCGCCATGATCATGCGGGCGACCCAGAAGAAAATGATGTCCGGCCCGGTGACGAGGTCGGTGGTCGGGTAGAAGGCTTGGAGTGTTGGAGTGTTGGAGTCTGGGATTTGTTACCGGTCCAGCCCATCGTCGCAAACGGCCAGAGCCAGGAACTGAACCAGGTGTCGAGCACGTCGGGGTCTTGGGTGAAGCCTAGTGATTGTAGCTTGTGAGCTTCGGCTTCCGATTCAGTTACAGCTTCAATTCGCGTTTTCCACTCGTCGGTGTTTTGGTAAACCTGAACCAGACTGGATTCGCCCTTGATTCCGCTCAGGCAGTATTCTGCCCACGTCTTGCTCTTCGAAATTGAGTCTTTGGGAAAACTTTCTGCAAACGTGCGTAGCTCATTTGACTCCGCAATGGTGTGCCACACCGGAATCCGGTGTCCCCACCAAAGCTGGCGGCTGATGCACCAGTCTTGAATGCCGCCCATCCAGTGGTCATAAACCTTCGCCCAGCGCTGCGGATGGAAACGCATTTTCTGGTGGGGCGAGGCTCTGACGAGCCCGGCTCGCGAGGACGCTCGCCCCACCGAATCATCTTCCTGCTCCACGCACGCGCGGGATTTTTCCACGCTCGGATATTTCAAAAACCATTGCTCGCTCAAGCGCGGCTCAATCGGCACGTCGGCGCGCTCGCTGAAACCAACGTTGTTGGTGTATGGTTCCTCCTTTTCCAGCGAACCAAGTTCCGTAAGCTTTTCCACGGCAACCTTGCGCGCCTTGAAACGGTCGAGCCCGTTCAAATCCGCTCCCGCCAGCTCGTTCATGTGCCCCTTCGCATCAATCACTTCAATCTGCGCCAGCTTGTGCCGCTGGCCGATTTCAAAGTCCGCCTTGTCGTGCGCGGGCGTCACCTTCAACACGCCGGTGCCGAATTCAAAATCCACGTGCTCATCGCCGATGATGGGGATGAGCTTCTGCTCGCGCGGCAATTCCGCCGGCAACGGACGCACGACATGCTTGCCGATGTATTTCGCGTAACGCGGGTCTTTCGGATTCACGGCCACGGCGGTGTCGCCGGGGATCGTTTCGGGCCGCGTCGTGGCAATGGTCAGAAAAGTTCCCGGCGCTTCGGCGATTTCGACCTTGAAGTAATAGAGCGAGCCTTTCTGCTCCTTCATCACGACTTCTTCGTCGGACAGCGCGGTGAGCGAGACGGGGCACCAGTTCACCATGCGTTTGCCGCGATAGATGAGGCCTTTTTTGTAAAGCTCCACGAACACCTTCTGGACGCAGCGCGAATATTCCGGGTCCATCGTGAACCGTTCGCGCGTCCAATCGCACGAGGCGCCGAGCTTCTTGAGCTGCTGGATGATGATGCCGCCGTGCTTTTCCTTCCAGGCCCAGACGCGTTCGAGGAATTTCTCGCGGCCGAGGTCGTCGCGATGCCGGATTTCGCCGGATTTCTTCAGCGTTTTCTCGACGACGGTCTGGGTGGCGATGCCGGCGTGGTCGGTGCCGGGCAGCCAGAGGACTTCCTTGCCGTCCATGCGCGCCTTGCGGGCGAGGATGTCCTGGATGGTGTTGTTGAGGACGTGGCCCATGGTGAGCACGCCGGTGACGTTCGGCGGCGGGATGACGATGGAATACGCCGGGCGCTTGGGCGACACGCGCGCGGGGTCGGCGGTGAAGCAGTTCTGCTTCAGCCAGAAGTCATACCACTTGTCCTCGACGGACTGCGGTTCGTAGGCTTTGGGAATTTCAGACATGGGATAAATTCAACTCAACACTTCAAATTCACCGAACTGACGAAAATGCTCATCAAAGGTCGCGACCTGCTTGATTTTCAGGCGGCGCATCACCACAAACGAAAGCACATCGCAAAATGGATAAGTTTTGTCGGTTTGCGCGCCCAGTATCGCAATGGCTTCCTGGTAATCGGCGTCGGTTAACGGTTCAAGATGCACGAGCGGATTATGCCAGAAATCCGAGATGATGGTCTGCCGGCGTGTCTTGTTTCTGGCAAAGCGGGCGTGAATCTCGCAAAAAACCGGCACGGTTGTGACAAAATATTTCCGATCGCCAAAAAATTGCCGGACCAATTCCCCGGCCCGTGAACAGTCTGCTTGCCGGGTGTCGCGATAGGCAATCCAAAACGAGGAATCCAGAAAAATGCGTGACTTCATCCTCGCGCCTTCCGCTTTTCTTCCCGCTCCATTTTTTCAATCATGGCGTCGTAAGCGTTCGCACTGGCAGGATTGTCAAAATAATCGTCCGGCAGCGGCGGGGCTTCGACCCATTTTCCATTTTTTTTCAGCCAACTTTTGGGCGCACCGTAAAGATAATGATCGTGGTTGATCGCGGCATCTGATGGTGATTCCCAATCGGGATCATGCGGTGTCGGACGCAGCATTGGATTATTGGTCCAGGCGTCCTCGGGAATTTCCATCTTTTCATCAATGAAATTCCGGATCACCGCCGCCATCGGCTCATTGCGGCGCCGGGCCTCGGCCTGCAAAAAGTCGTACTCCTCCCGGTTCAAATAAATCTGCGTGCGAACCATCGGCGCGTCTTGCACCACATCCGCAATGGCAGCTTCCTTCAGCTCCGCAGCAGGACTCTTGTGCGATGGATACTTGATGGGTCTTCGTGCTTTCATGGCGATAACTATACATCGCGATGTATAGATGTCAATATGTCCTCGACGGACTGCGGTTCGCAGGCTTTGGGAATTTCGCTCATGCAAAAATCATTTTAACCACGGATGGACGCGGATTAACACGGATTCAAACTACACCGATGCCAGCCTCCAAATTGTTTCCTGTTTCCATTTGCCCAAATGCGGATATGAAAACATTTGCTCGGGAAAATTGAAGGTGATGCGCGCCGGTTTCTCAAAATGGAAAAGTCCGACGGCTGCAATAAAGCGGAGAAATTCACGGCCGGCACCGATTTCCGCTTCGGTTCCAACTCGCAAACCATCCTGTAGGCGAAGCAGCCTGCCGCGTCCTTTGGGATATTTTGTCGAGGCGGCAACATTCCACATAATAGCCTCATTTTTGAAATGCAGAGGCAGTCCAAAATCACAAGATATTCTGCCAAACTCCCCGCCTTCACTCAAAATTGTAGTTTTAAATTCGGGCAATTCCGACACGTCTTTGAACGCAACCTTCGTTGGCGCAAGCCAGATCACCGCCTCGCATGGTTGTTCGTAACGATTTTGGTAATAAACAGAAATTCTACTCTGCCCGCCGACAATTTCTGGAACGATGGCAAAGCAAAGTCCATTTCTCTCAAAGTAGCTTGGACAAATTTTGGCAAGCAAGTCAGGCGCTTTGTTTTTGCGAGTCTTTGAATAGATCAATAAAATTCCCGCAACAGCCACAGTCAGTGTCGAGATGATGCGTCCGATCCAAATCGAAGATTCACCACGCGCCGGTTGCGCCGCCCAAAAAAGACAAGCGGCAAGAGCACCGAAAATAATCAGCGCTCCCAGTGTCGCTCGGATGCTTTGACCCATGATCTATTTTTTCAACAACGCGAACTCCATCGAGTCCACCAGCGCCTGCAAACTGGCTTCGATGATGTTTTCGCTCACGCCGACGGTGCCCCAATCGCGCTTGCCGTCGCTGGATTCAATCAGCACGCGCGTCTTGGCGGCGGTGCCGCTTTCTTTCTCAAGGTTTCTATTTGTCGCTTCTATGAATCTCCTGTGAAATTCGCTTTCTTTGTCTCTATTTGCTTTTCGAACTATTCGTAATAGCTCTGATTTTCTGGAAGCAAGGATGCGCACCTTATAATCAGTCAATGACACTTTTTTCAATTGCGGAAAAAATTTCACCAACGCCAGGCGCAACGCACTGTCGAGTGCGTTTACCGGGCCGTCACCTTCGGCTACGGTTTGATGCTTTTCACCTTTGACACGCACTTTGATTGTAGCTTCACAAACGGATTCCTGCGCGTCGCGCCGCATCGAAACATGATATGTCTCAACCGTGAACGGCGGCTCGCGATGTTTCAAAGTTTTTTCGATGAGCAGCGCGAGCGACGCCTCGGCGGCCTCGAATTCGTAGCCGGCGTTTTCCAATTCCTTGATGCGGTTCAGGATCGGTTTCAATTCCGGCGTGTCGTTGGTGAGCTTGAAGCCGAGTTCCTGTGCCTTCATCACGATGTTGCTGCGGCCCGCGAGGTCGCTGATGAGCACGTTGCGCGCGTTGCCGACGAGCGCCGGGTCAATGTGTTCGTAGCTCGCCGAGAGCTTTTGCACGGCGTTGACGTGCGTGCCGCCCTTGTGCGCGAACGCGGCGGAGCCGACCCACGGCTGGCGCGGATTGTGGCGCAGGTTTGCGATCTCATCCACGAACTGCGAAAGCTCCTTCAACTTGCGCAACGAAGCTGCCGGCACGCAGGTTTTCTTCAGCTTCAACGCCACGCACGGGATGACGCTGACGAGATTGCAATTGCCGGTGCGTTCGCCGTAGCCGTTGACGGTGCCCTGCACATGCACCGCGCCGGCTTCAAGCGCGGCGAGCGCGTTGGCCACGCCCAGGCCGATGTCGTCATGGGTATGGATGCCGACTTTGCAATTCAATTTGCCGAGCGCGACCTTCGTGATGGCCGCCACTTCGTCCGGCAGGCAGCCGCCATTCGTATCGCAGAGCACCACAAAATCCGCGCCCGCCTTTTCCGCCGCCTGCCAGGTAGCGAGTGCGTATTCGGGATCGAGTTTGTAGCCGTCGAAACAATGCTCGGCGTCGTAGATGACAAATTTGCCGTGGTCCTTGAGGAAGCGCACGGTGTCACCGATCATCGCGAGATTTTCTTCCGGCGTGCAGCGCAGGACTTCCTTGACGTGCAACATGGAAGTCTTGCCATAAATGGTCACGACCGGCGTGCCGGCCTCGATAAGCAGGCGCACCTGGTCGTCCTGCTCGACGGGCACGCCCTTTTTGCGCGTGGAACCGAATGCCGCGAGCCGCGCATGCTTGAATGTTTTTTTTCTGGCCTGCGCGAAGAACTCGATGTCCTTGGGATTGCTGCCGGGCCAGCCGCCTTCAATGTAATGCACGCCGAACGCGTCGAGCTTCTCGGCGATGCGGAGTTTGTCCGCCACCGAGAAATTGATGCCTTCGCCCTGCGAACCGTCGCGCAGGGTCGTGTCATAGATTTCAACCTGGGGTTTCATAAATGGCCCGTAAAAAACGGCGGTCAATATCCCTGAATTTGGCGGCACTGGCAAATCCCAAAACGGGGAATTAACGCAACTCCGCTGACGCGCGAGCGGGAGACGCCGGGGGGAAAGCCGTAAAGCGGGATTTTAGGATCAAGGAATTTCCAGCCAACCCTTGATTGACTGGAGTGCGCCGGCTCTCTGGCGTTTTGGCCGGAGCGCGGGGAAAACGGTGGTTGTTGGAAAGGTTGAACGCAACCTGAGTGCGGAGGCTGTTGGCTTGTCCCCTAGTCGGCTTGAATTTTCACGGCCCGCGACAAACGCAGATCGCGGGAAGAAGCGCCGATGGACACATCGAACGTTCCCGGCGCGAGAGTCCATTGATTTTTTTCCGGATCGAAAAATTCAAAGGAGCGTTTGCCGAGCGGAAGGGTGACGGTTTTGGTTTCGCCGGGAGCGAGTTGAATTTTGGCGAAGCCTTTTAGCTCGCGCACCGGTCGCGGCACGGGCGGATGCCGCGGCCCGACATAGAGCTGGACGGTTTCCGCGCCTGCGACCGGGCCGGTGTTTTGTACATCGAACACCACCTTGCACGCCGCCGGGCCGGTTTTCTTGATCCGCAGATTTTTATACTTGAACGTGGTGTAGGAAAGACCGTGGCCGAATGGAAACAGCGGTTTGACGTTGTTCTGGTCGTAGTAACGGTAACCGACAAAGACGCCTTCGGAATAATTCACCTTGAGGCCGGGATCCTTGTAGCCGGTGAATTCCGGAGCATCGCTGCGCTCCTGGATGTAGGAAAACGGCAGCTTGGCGGACGGATTGATTTCGCCGGTGAGAATCTGCGCCAGTGCCGTCCCGCCTTCCTGTCCGGGATAGAGCGCGGCTACCACCGCTTTCGCCTCCGGCAGCCAGGGTTTCATCAGCACCGGCACGCCGCCCCAGACAACGACGACGGTGTTGGAATTCGCCTGGAGGACGGCTTGAACCAGTTCATCCTGGCCCCCGGGCATTTGGAAGTCTGCCACGTCGTTGCCTTCGCCTTCGGTGTCCGAAGTGTTCCCCACGCAGAGCACCACCGCATCCGCGCTCCGCGCCGCCGCTACGGCCTCGGCGATGGTGGGATTGGGCGTGTGATCCCTGGGATCGCGCCAACCGAAGCGCATGCCGGCATCGCCGCCGCCCTGGTAATACTCGATGCGAAGGTCGTAGGCCTTGCCGGCTTCGAGATCAACAGCGCCGGATTTCGGCGACATGCCGTGCTCTCCCCAGTTGTCCACGACCTTTTTGCCGTCCAGATAAAGCCGCGAACCATCGTCGCTGGTGAGGGAAAGAAAATAGGTTTGCGTACGCGGCGGCACGAGTTTGCCCGTCCAGCGGATGGAATAATCGGTGAGCTTGAGTCGTGGATCAGGACTGTTGGTGTTCCATTCAAAATCAATTTTGGGGTCAATGCGCGTAAAGAGCGGTTCGCCCTTCAAGTCGGGATTGTTAAAATATTCGCCGAGCAAACCGTGGTTCGTGCCGTCGGGCGCCAGGAGAAATTCCGGAGTCAGTGTTATGGCTTTAACGGGATCCATGTTCACGCCCGCGGCAAACAGAACTTTTACACGGTCGCCAAGAAGCTTCCTCATCCCCGCCACTGGGCTGACTTTTTCCCACGGCTGGATGGTTGAACTGCCGCCGCCGCCGGTGCGGGCGATATTGGCCGCCGGACCGATGAACGCGATGGTCTTCAACTTGTCCTTGGACAATGGGAGCAGGCCGTCGTTTTTCAGCAGCACGATGCTTCTTTGAGCCATCTCCAGCGCGAGCGCGCGATGGGCGGCGCTGCGCACCACGCTCTCGTTGGGCTGCGGTGAAGGATTCTCAAACGAGCCGCTCTCGAACCGCACGCGGAGCAAGCGGCGGATTTTGTCGTCAATGGTCTGCTCCGACACCTGGCCGGCCTGGACGGCAGCTAGGAGCCTTTCACCGAACCAGACGGGGCGCGGCATTTCGAGATCGAGGCCGTTGTTCGCCGCCGCCGCGGCGCTATAGACCGACACCCAGTCGGACATGACGATGCCCTGGAAGCCCCAGTCGCCCTTCAAAATGTCGGTGAGCAAATGCTTGTTTTCACTGCAATGCTGGCCGTTGACGAGGTTGTAGGCGGACATGACGGCGTGGACCTTGCCTTCGGTCACGGCTGCTTCGAAGGCGGGCAGATGGATTTCGCGCAACGTCCGCTCGTCCACCACCGAATCGGCGCGGTTGCGCTGCCATTCCTGGTCGTTGCAGGCGAAATGCTTGACGGTGGCGATGACATTCCGGCTCTGGACTCCCTGGATGTAACTCACCGCCATGCGCCCGGAGAGAAACGGGTCTTCGCCGAAGCTCTCAAAATTTCGTCCGTTGAGCGGAAAGCGATGGATGCCCACGCACGGGCCGAGAATGCAGTTTTTGCCCTTGGCCTTGACCTCCTCGGCGAGCGCGACGCCGTAACGGTAAATCAGATTGGTGTCCCAAGAAGCCGCCATGTTGATGGAAACGGGCCATGCGGTGGCTTCACCGGTGCGAACCCCCACCGGCCCGTCGGTCATGCGGATGGGCGGGATGCCTAGGCGTTCAACGCCGCTGGCGTTAAAACCCGTTTCGTCGCCGCCGAGCATCGTGATCTTTTCCGCCAGCGTCAGCCGCGGCAGGAGATCGTCAATGCGGGTTTCGACCGGCTGCGAAGGGTCCTTGTATTTTGCGCCGGGAAAATCTTCGGCGGCAGCCACCCGCAGCGTCAGGGCGGCGTTGAACAGGAGCCATCCGGTGACGATGCGCCGGAGCCGGAAGTTGCTGGAATGAATCTTGATCATCTGGTTTTGGTGTTGATATTTGAAATGGTGTCGGCTCCACCAATATGCATTTTCTGTTTTCCCATCGCCATCACGAACAACCCCATCCTGCGCCAAACGCATTTATGGCTCAACTGAAATTCATCTTCCGAGTAGGTGGGTGTTGAGTCATCCGCGTTTGGGGAAGAATTGTTCCACCGTCTCCCTCACCTCGGCCAGCCAGCCAGCGCGTTGTTGTGGAGAGCTGGTGACAACCACCGCGAACGTGCGGCGATGCACCTTGTGCACGCCGCATAGGTCGAACACGCAATTCTTCCACAGCGTTTCCAGCGGATCGCCGAACACTTTTCGCTCGCGTTCATCGGGCGTGTTGGCGGTGTTGAAGATGATGGCCGCCTTCGCCTTGAGCAAACCTACCGGCACGCCTTCGCCCTGGTCGCCGGCGATGAAGCGATACGCCACTTCGGGCCGCAATACGCGGTCAATCCACCCTTTGAGGATGGCCGGCGGCATGCCCCACCAGTTCGGATGCACGATAATAATGCCGTCTGCGTTGGCGATTTCCTTGCAGTGCTGGGCCACAATCGGTTCGAGCTTGGCGTCCTTCCGGAGTTCCGCCGCGGAGAGCAGCGGCGGGAATTCTTCCCGGCAGAGGTCGTGAAGGACGACCTGATGGCCGTTCTGGCGAAGTGTCTCCGCCGCCGTTGTCGCAATGGCGTGGTTGAAACTCCCGGGATTCGGGTGGGCAAGGATGATGGGAATGTTCATCTATTTGCCGCGCAGTGTAATCGGTCGATGCCGCGCCCGAAAAGCGATTTCAGGTCAAACGGATGGTTGTATTTTTTTACGTTTGGTTCCGACGAATGTAAAGTATGGTGGCGGCAGCAACAGTCCCGGGCGCAACTCGACGCGGACAAGAATGTCCACGCTGCGTGGCGCAGGCTTTCTCGTCCCGCATCGCGCGACGGAACTCCAAACGGCGATGGCGCCCGGATGCGACCGGGCAACAGATTGATGAACAGTCTTTACAACATCATGCGCGGGCTGATCAGCCTGGCGGTGGGATTTTATTTTCGCCGCATTGAACGGTTCCATGCGGAGCGCGTGCCGGCCGCCGGCCCGGTGCTGTTCGTGTCCAACCATCCCAGCTCGCTGAACGACTCGTTCGTCATCGGCGCGTCCGTCGGGCGCAAGGTGAACTTCATGGCCACCGTGCAGCTCTTCCGTTTCCCGCCGCTCAAATGGCTGCTTTTGCATTGCGGCGTCATCCCGGTCAACCGGGTCAGGGACGATCCCAAGGCCATGCGTTCGATGATGGACACCTTCGAGGCGTGCTTCCGCGTTTTGGAACGCGGCGAGGCCGTGGGCATTTTCCCGGAAGGCATCACGCACGACGACCCGCAATTGAAGGAAGTCAAATCGGGCGCGGCCCGGATGGCCCTGGAGCTCGAACACCGTCACGGCGGGAAGCTGGGTCTGCAGATTGTCCCCGTCGGCCTGACGTTTTCGGCCAAGGAAATTTACCGCAGCGAGGCGCTGGTCAACTTCGGCGAACCCATCCGGGCGGCGGAATTTCTGGCCGGTTACGAAGCCGAACGAAAGGAATGCATCCGCCGCCTGACGCATGAAATCGAAACCCGGATCCAACACCTCATCCTCCATCTGCCGCAACTCGAGCACGCCCGCGTCGTCGCGGCGGTCCAGCGCCTGTACCTGGATCGGCTGCGGGTCGGGAACCGCGTCATCCACGAGCCGGTGTCGCGACAGGCGGAAGGCCTGCTGCTGGCGCAGGCCATTGCCAGGGCGGTGGAGATTGCTTTTGAACAATACCCGGAACGCGCGGCGGCCTTTGTCGCCAAACTGGATTTCTACGAACGCTGGCTGAAACGGCTCAAGGTGTCTGATGAAGCGCTGGCCGAATTCCCGGACCCAAAAAAACTTCTGGGCAGCAGCCTGTTCCGGTGTGCGCTCGCGGTGCTGGGAGCGCCGGTGGCATTCTACGGCTGGATCCACCGTTTCATCCCGGTGCGAATCGTGCGTTATGCCGTCACCTTTACCGAAGCGTCCAAGCGCAAGGCGCAGACGCCGCACGCCAAAATGATCGGCGGCATCGTTGCTTTTGCGCCGTGTTACCTGGTGTATGCCGTCATCTTCCACCAGTTTTTCGGCTGGCCGGCGAGTTTGTGGTATGGACTGTCCCTGCCCGTGAGCGGGTTGATTGCCTATTATTACATCCGGAACCTGCGCCGGCTCGGCGCGGCGGTGCGCAACACCACGATCTTGTTCCGCGCGCCCCTGGCCATCCGCCGGCTGCTCCGATTGCGGTCGGAATTGATCGCGGAGATAGAATCGCTGCGGCCGGAAATACAATCGCGGCTCCAACCGCCAGCGAATCCGTAAAGCAGCTACCAACTGGCAGGACATATTTGGGGAAAAGTAATGTCCTACTTAACCTTTTCCACCACCAGCATCTCGATGGGTTCGCTGCTGGGCACCAGTTCAAGACCAAGTTGGTCAAGCAAAGCCTGTCTTAAAGGTTCGGGACGAAGTCGTCCGTGTTCATCATGTTGTTCATTCCATTTGAGATCAAAATCGAAATGTCCAACGAGACCAGTTCGGTCAATAACCGGAATTCCAAAATTGTTTTCCAAATAGTCGACGAACATAGAAATAGGAATATTGACGCATTTATATTCGCCTTGTCCCATTGTTATCCGGCCACCGCGTTTTGCATTTGGTTTTAAGCCCGGTGCGTTTTGAAATTGAATCTTAAGAAGCAAGACATTTGTCTCCAGCATCTCACGTTTTGCAATCATGCCAAACATTCGTTTCACTTCCTGCCGCAGGGCTTCCTGATTTCCATCCGGCAAACTGGCAATGAAATCATAGCTGCCATCCGGCACATCCGCTGGAACGAGGATCCGAGTGTGAGGGTTGAAATCATAGGCTGCTTGCAGGATGAATTTGATTGGCGCACGCCGCCCCATTATTTTGCCATGACTTTTCCCTGTACCTCCAAACGGATGAAATTTCGTTGGCAAAATTCTGACTTGAGGTGAGGCTTGATCAAGCACGTCACTGTCAAACCCGCTATCAGAATCATGAGATTGCCACTGATAAGTTCGGTGTTTCTGTATTTCTTTGATGGTAATCTCTGTTGTCCCCGCAGCAATCAGCACGCTGGCGCCAACCACGATTGCGGTCTTCATTTTTGTCCATGCCATAATTTTCAATGCTCCTTTGATAAGGGTTAAGGTTGAACCGCTGGCCGCCGCGCCTTTGGCGATGGCCACAGCCGTCACGGATTTTGCCAGTGCCACCGGCGCAGCCTGAACGGAATGGGTGGAAATCGCATCGGCGATTATTGCCGTCGTCGAACTCACGCCGCGTTTGGAAAAATAACGGTGCAGCTTTTCCAGCGCGTGGCCGACCCGTTTCTTCGCCGCATTTTCGCTGACGCCGGCGGCCATGGCCACTTCGGCAAAACTTTTGCCGCCAAAAAAACGCAGCACCACCGCCGCGCGGTCCTTGTCGCCCAATTGACCCATCGCATCCTCCAACAGCGGCGCAAGCAGTCGCCAGGTTTCATCCGCCTTCGTTTCACTTCGGCGCGACAAGTCAGATTGTGACAGCATAAAGGCCTCCTGTTCACGGCGGACGCGGCGGCGCTCCCGACGCAAAAAGCTCGACGCCGTCAGCCGCGCGGTCTGATACAGCCAGCCGGGCAGGATGGTTTTGTCCACGATGCGCCCGGCTTTTTGCGCAAGGATGATGAACACCGCTTGCGTGATCTCCTCGGCGGCGTGGAGATTGCCGGTTTTCCGCAGCGCCGCGGAATAAACCAGGTCCACGTGGCGCGAAACCAGGGCGGCAAAGGCCGCGTCGGAATTCCCAACGGCGTATTGCCGCAACAAATCCATGTCGGTCGCGTCGTGCATCCATTAATTAGTGGCCGCCGCCGGCAAAAAGTGCCAACCAATTTTGAATCCATTCCGGGGGCCAACGTTTCAACCGCGGATGAACCTGACGCGGCTTCGTCGCGCTGTGTCTTTGCGTTGATCAATTGTCACCGCGGTCGGACGCGACGGAACCGTTGTGAACTGGCGGCAGTGGAATTTGTCAAAAGCGACTACTGCTCGGTCGCCCGGTAAATACACCGAGGCCGGTTTGTGGCCGACGAATCCAGGAACAACACCGAACCCGTGGCCGGGGAATTGGTCAGGATGGGCAGCCAGTTTGCGAGATTCGTGGAAGCATAGATGATCACTGAATTGGTGGCAAAAACACCGTCCAGTTGCAATTGCAGTCCATTGGACGTCATCAGCAGATTGGTCAAGCTGGTGTTGAAAACAAACGGCGGGGTCAGGAGTTTTATTGGGCCGCTGGTCGCCGAGCCATATATATTGGTGGCCGTCAACGTATAGCAGGTTCCTGACTGACTGGGTTGGACGTTGGCCAGCACGAGAACCGTGTTGGTGGCTCCGGGAATATTTGTTCCGTTGCAACTCCATTGGTAACTCAACGGGAACGCGCCGACAGCCATCAGGCGCAAATAGGCTGTCGCACCGCCGGCTACCGTGCGATTGACAGGGATTCCCGGAAAAATCGGCGGGCCGCTGCCAACCAGGGCCAGAGCGGCGTAACTGCCTGCGGCAACAGCGGCAACATTGGTTGCGTTCGCCGGCGGACTCACCGAGTGGTATCCCGCCGATTCAACCAGTGTTCCATCGTTTCTGAGGGCAAGGAAGGAACAAACACTCAGATTTTGGCCAAAATAAAAATTATTAAATGGGCAGGCCACATCAACCACATTGGTGAACCCGTCGGATGGCAGCGCAGTGCCAACAACCCCAGACGAGAATCGTTCCGTCGGCGCGCAAAGCGGCATTGCCATACCAGCCGGCAGCGATGGCCACGATGTTGGTGGCGGCGGCTGGCACGTTGATTGAACCGGTTTCATTGCCGCCCCAAGCCACCACCTGGCCATCTGAACGCAAGGCCACGCTGTGGTGGGCACCCGCCGCCACGCTGACGATATTTCTGGCGGTCGGCGGTATGTCGGCGGTATCGGACGAGCCCCAGTCGGCCACCGTGCCGTCAGCCCGCAAAACCAGGGCGTGCTGTGCGCCCGGCCCCAGGGCCAGGGCCACGACATTGGTGGCTTCCGGAGGCACGTAGGTAACAGTGCCCCACGATGTCACCGTTCCATTGCTGCGCGACGCCAGACGGTATTGACCATTGCCAGCGGCAATACTAACCGCATTGGTCAGGTCAGGCGGGACCTTGACCAGGTTACCGCCTACCCAATCCACGACCGTACCGTCGGCGCGCAAGGCAAGACAGTCGGAATCTCCCGCCGCCAGCGCGATGACATTGGTTGCGCTTGATGGCACATTGGTCATATTGGGGTTCCCCCACACCAGCACCTGGCCGGTGGCGCGTCCGGCACAGAGGCAGGAACACCATGTCGCAAAAATCACCGGCAAAAACCGGCCCGGAAGGAGAATGTCTGTTTTCATATGGTGGTTTGTTTTTGTTTGTCGTGGCTTGTTATGACCGATTTTATTCAATATTTCATGTTGTTTTTTCGTAAAATTGGCGGCTGCATCCGGTGCCGTTTATGCAGCTTCCATGATAACTCGCAAGCAAAAGAACGGTTCTTTCAAAAAAATTAAAGATTTCTCATCAAAATTGCAACCGCCTGCCGCCGGGAAGCCCCTCGCCAGGACTGGGCAAAGCTCAAAAAACTTTGTGCCTTGGCTGTCCCCGGCGCGGGAAAGTAGGAATTAATTATAAATTCCTACAAAATTATATTGACGGACTATTTGTGCCGTGCAATACTCTGTCAATGAATACGACTGAAACAGCAAATGCCGTCTGGTTCACCACCAAAGGCCAGGTGGTGATTCCCCTGCGGCTGCGCAAACAATTTCACATTGAAAACGGCACCAAGGCCATCGTGGAAGCCACCGCTGGCGGCATTCTCCTGAAACCCGTCAGCCGCTGGGCGATTGAGAGGGGCTATGGCCTGCTTAAACGGAAGCCCGGCGGCAAGCCGTTTGCCGAGGAATGGGCGGAACACAAACGCGAGGAGCGGGAACTGGAGGACAAATAAATGTCCGCCGCCGTTCTCGACTCGCACGCATTGCTGGCTTTTTTCCGGGGCGAAGAGGGTGCCGTCCACGTCAAGGATTTGCTGCACAAGGCCGCCAGCGCCGATCGGCCGCTGCAAATGACCGAAGTGAACTACGCGGAGGTGAAATATACGCTGCTCAAAAAAGACGGCCCGGACGAATGGAACCGGGCCGCTGACATTCTGACGAGTCTGCCCGTTGAATTTCATCCCGCGACCCGCCGGCTGGCGGACCTGGCCGCCGATTTCAAAGCCCGGTTCAAATTGACCCTGGCCGACGCCTTCGCCGCCGCGCTGGCGAAGGAGAAGAAAACCGAACTGGTCACCGGCGACCCGGAATTCAAGCCGCTGGAAAAGGAAATCAAAATCAACTGGCTGAAATAGCCTTCCTGCCCGCTTTCTCAACCTGGCTGATAGTCCATAGACTTTTTCTCCATTTCGGCTTGGACTATGAGTCATGCCGAAACGAGATTTTGTCCTCGCCAAACTGGGGCTGAACGTCCGCAAACGACGCGAAGCCCGCAACCTCACCCAGGAAACACTCGCCGAGCGCGCCAGCCTTGATCCGACCTACATCAGCGGCATCGAGCGCGGCCTGCGCAATCCTGGCATCAAAAACGTCGCGCGCCTTGCAAAGGCTCTTGGCCAGTCCACTGCGGAGTTGTGCAAAGGAGTGGACGCGTGACGAAGCGCCGCAAATCCAAAATGGCGGTTTTACACGAAGATTCACCTGAGTATCGTGCGAATGGGAGCAGTGCGGCTGGCAAGCTCAAGTTCATTGACCTTTTCTGTGGCATCGGCGGATTTCGTTTCGCTTTTGAACGCGCCGGATGTGAATGCGTGTTTTCATCCGACTGGAATAAATACGCGCAGCAAACCTACGCGGCGAATTTCGGCGAGAACCGCACGGCGACATTCATCCGTGGCGGTGGCGGACATTCCGGCCCATGACATTCTTTGCGCGGGGTTTCCCTGCCAGCCGTTCAGTATCGCGGGCGTCTCCAAAAAACTGAGCTTGGGCCGCAAACACGGCTTTGAAAACAAGGAGCAAGACAATCTTTTTTCAAGCTGGCGGATTTGATTGACCACCACCGACCGAAATCAATTTTTGAAACGGAACTTCGCGCGATGGACGGCGAGAAATCCAATTTCTGGTAACACAGCATCTTCGGGAAGGTGCAACGGCTGGCCTTCGTAAGCGCCGAAGTTCTCAGCCGCAGCACGGTGCGGAAGCTCGGCCTTGAGCCGAGGGGATAACAAAAGCCGCAACGAATCATCGAAGGAAATCAACCCGCGATCAAATGCGGCATCGTGGAGTCGCGAGAGACACAAGCCGTTACGAACATTGAGGCGTTCGGCGACATGTGTGCCCCACGGCAGTATGTGCGATGCAATCAACAGTTCGCGGACTCCCAACTGCGTGACGCCACAAATTCCGCCAAAGTTATTCAGCACAGCATCACGGAAATAATCCTGCCCACGCCGTTGCTTTACGCTGGCGGTTGTTTCTGTTGATCCGGTTGGCGGGCGCTTTCGCACCCGAACACCCACTTTCGGCAGGACTTCAAGTTCGTCGCTCTCACCTACGCCAAATAGTTTTCTTAAAGCTTCTTCACTCGCTGGTGCAGCTTCATTTAGATTTTTGTGAAATTCCGCCCACGCCTCGCGGTCGAACGCGCTTGCACCCTCAAGTCCTTTGATGCCTCGAAGTTTCAACGCGGGATCAAGCGAAGCGAAATTACACAACTTCATTGCCAAGCTGTTCGCGCCACGCCCCAGCTTTTCCGCAAGTGTTATGATCGTCGGTTGACGCGCGTGTAGTTGTCCGAATGTTAGCTTGTGATACAGGTTCAAAGCCACAAGCAGTTCGTCGCGAGTCCATCGTCTTCCGGTAGCCATGCGGCGAGATTGCCAGACACACTCGCAATTGCGAAGCGGGAAATTGCTTGCCAAAGTTCGCAGACCTGGCCAGGTGTATCTGCCGAGATATGCCAGCAAAGAATCGGCTCTTTACAGTCATTTGCCAATGGCATCCGGGCATTGATGCCTGCGACAATTGGCAGACCGTCGCGGTTGTTCTCCGCAACGATTTCGACGCCAAAGATGCGGCGAATGAGGCCTGTCTATTTCTGATTTGGAAACGGCAAGGTCAGGTGCAACCGTTGTTGGTGGTTGAAGGCGCGCCCAAATTGACCGTGCCGGGCGACGGGGTTTTCGATTCGGAGGAATATGACGAGACGATTACGTTTGCCCGGGAAATGGTTGTTTCTTGTTGTGATCTTGGTTGAACACAGTTTAGTCGCGTTCACGGTCTCGGCTGGATTGATTCCAAGCAGCTTGATTCAGACGGGCAGTTGAAACCTTGCAACGCGCCACAATGCGGCGGGTTCACGTTGGAGGCGGAATTGGGCATTCCCAAAAACAGTGATGCTGAACCGGATTTATTCGGCTGGGAGATCAAGCAGTATGCCGTCGAGGATTTTGAGCGGATTGAATCCGCCAAGCCCATCACGCTGATGACGCCTGAGCCGGATGGCGGTTTTTACAAGCAGCATGATGCGGAAGCGTTCGTCCGCAAGTTCGGTTACGCCGACAAGCAGGGCCGGATAGACCGGATGAATTTCGGCGGGCGGCATGTCGTGGGGCTTCGTTGTCCACCCACCGGGCTGACGATGCAACTGGCTGGCTTCAACTCTGCAACGGGAAAGATTACCAACGCCGAGGGGGAAATCGCACTGGTAAGCGATGCGGGCCAAGTGGCTGCCTCATGGTCGTTCAAAAAGATTTTTGAACATTGGTCGCGCAAACACGCGAAAGCCGTTTATGTCCCGTCGCAACGCCGGACCGAACCGAAATGGCAATACGCCTACGGCTACAAAGTGCGGCTGGCGCAGCGGACAGATTCTCTGCGGCTGTTGCGGGCATTCGCGACAGGCGCGGTATATTACGATCCGGGCATCAAGCTGGAGCACGCGTCATCGGAGAAGCCGTCGCACAAGAAGCGGAGTCAATTTCGGGTGGCGTCCAAGAACATTGCTGCGCTCTACGAGACGGTGGAGACGGTACAAGTATGAATCCGTGTTCATCTGTGTTCATTCGTGGTTGAGAAAAAATGGCTGATGTCTTTTCCAAAACCAAACGTTCCGAAGTCATGTCGCGGATTTGTGCGGCGCTACGGCAACCATTCGGGCGTTCCGGTGTAATTGCGCCGGATGAGTCCGGGTCGCAACGTGTCGGTGCCGTCAGCCTGATCGAGAATCCAGCCCGCCGTCGCGCCCACATCGTGCATGGCCTGTTCCAGCACACGGGCGGCGTGGGCCTTGTCGCCGCGACCCGCCTTGATTTCCACCGCCACGCGTTCGGAACCGCGTTCGATCACGAGGTCAATCTCCGCCCCGTCCGCCGTGCGCCAGAAGAAGAATTGCGCGTGCGGATGCCGCAGTTTCTCGCGCCGGATGATGTCTTCGAGCACGAAGGTTTCCCAGCTAGCACCGTGCGCCGGATGGTTGCGCACCTCGTCGAGCGTGCCGAGGTTGAGCAGGTGGTGGAGCAGGCCGGAGTCGCGCAGATAGACTTTCGGGGCCTTGACGAGCCGCTTGCCGACGTTGCGGAAGTAAGGCGGCAGGCGGCGGAGAACAAAGGTCTGCTCGAGGATGTCGAGATGCCGCGCGATGGTGTGATGCGAGACGCCCAGCGAGGCGCCGAGGGACGCGGTATTGAGCATCCCACCCTGCCCGTGGGCCAGCATGGTAAGCAGGCGGCGGAGAAAAACCGGGTCCGCCTGCACGCCGAGCCACGGCAGGTCGCGCTCCAGATAGGCGCGCAGGTAGGCTTCCCACCAGTCACGAAAGTTGCCGCGCAGGGCATCGGGAAAACCGCCGCGCAGCCAGACGTCGGTCCAGCGTTTCTTCGGCGTGCCCGGCGTGACTTCGGCCACGGTCAGCGGATCGAGTTCGAGAATGCCGATGCGACCGGCGAGCGATTCGGACACGTGCCGGATGAGGGCCGGTTGCGCGGAGCCGAGCAGGATGAAACGCCCGCACCGGCGGCGATCGCGGTCAATCAATCCGCGCAACGCCGCGAACACCGCCGGCACGCACTGCACTTCGTCAAGCACCAGCGCGCGGGTATGCGCGGTGAGGCGGCTTTCGATCTGGAAATGCGGGTCGTCGGCGAACAACTGGCGCACGTTGGGCTGCTCCAGGTCCAGATAGGGCGCGGCCGGAAAAGCTGCGCGGGCCAGGGTGGTCTTGCCCACCTGTCGCGGGCCGAGAATCAGCACGGCGGGAAACTGGCGGGCGAGGCCGCGCAGACGGAGGGCATGAAGGCGATTCCACATGCCCCGCATTTTGGAAGTATTGCTTCCAAAATCAAGGCCAATGTTTCCAGGGCACAGCGGGCAACGCCTGAATCTCTCAACCCCTTGGCGCGGCGAAGCGAAGCGGAGACGGCTCAACTCTCAACTCTCAACCGGCTAAATGGCTGACGTTTTCACCAAGGCGAAGCGGTCGGAAGTGATGTCGCGGATTCGCTCGCGCGGGAACCGGGACACGGAACTGGCGCTGGCACGGTTGTTGCGCGTGAATCATATCACCGGCTGGCGAAGGCATCCGCTGGTGCGCGTGGCAAGTGGCAAGTGCCAAGTGACACTAAAGGCACGGGCTTCAGTCTTGTCACCTGTCACCCGTCACCTGTCACTCACCGTGCGCCCAGACTTCGTTTTTCTCAAATCACGCACGGCAATTTTCGTTGACGGCTGTTTCTGGCATGGCTGTCCCAAGCACGCGACCAAGCCGGCGAACAACCGTGCTTTTTGGAAAAAGAAACTGGCGGGGAACAAAAAGCGGGATGCGCTGGTAACGCGGACATTGCGGCGGGCCGGTTGGCGGGTGGTGCGTATTTGGGAACATGAACTTCAAAGGCTAAAGGCCGGACCGAACAAGGTCGTGCAGCGGATTGAAAAATACCTGGAGTAACCGCAAAGAACGCAAACAACACATAGAAAAAGGGATTTACAGGCTCCTTTCTTTGCGATCTCTGTGTTCTTTGCGGTTAAATTCGACACCTCACCCAGCCTCCAGCCAACCTGTCCCTGAATCTCCTGGGAGCGCCGGCGTCTCGCCGGCCCCGTGGAATTGCAGCCATTATTCCACAGGGCCGGCCAGCCGGGAGCCGAAAATCAGAACTCGCCGGCGGGACGCCAGCGCTCCCAGGAACGACACCCCGTTCGAGGCGGAGAGGGTGAAGCGCAATTACCGCGTCGCCACTGAATCCAAAAAACTTTGTGCCTTGGCGTTTTGGCGGTTAATCTTCCCCGAATGTTTTCATCGGAAGTCAAATCGGTTCACTTTGTCGGCATCGGCGGCACGGCGATGGCGTCCGCCGCCGCTGCCATGCAGGAAAAAGGCTTTGCCGTCACCGGCTCGGATCAAAATGTTTATCCGCCCATGTCCACGTTCCTCGCGGAACGGAAGATCGGGGTGATGAACGGTTACGCGGAACGGAACCTCGCGCACAAGCCCGGCTTGGTGGTGATTGGCAACGCCATTTCGCGCGGCAACCCGGAAGCCGAGTTCGTGCTGGATCACAAGCTGCGCTATTGCTCGCTGCCGGCGCTGCTGGCGGAATTCTTCATCCGCGGCAAACGCTCCATCGTCGTCTCCGGCACGCACGGCAAGACCACCACGACCTCGCTGCTGACGTGGGTGTTCGAGCACAACGGGCTGAATCCGAGCTACCTCATCGGCGGCATCCCGAACAATCTCAGCCAGGGCGCGCGGTTCACCGACAGCGAATGGTTCATCATCGAGGGCGACGAATACGACACCGCGTTTTTCGACAAGCGCAGCAAGTTCATCCATTACCAGCCGGAAATCGGCATCGTCAACAACCTCGAATTCGACCACGCGGACATTTTTGAAAACCTGGACGCCATCAAAAAAACGTTCTCGCATTTCATCCGGCTCATCCCGCGCAACGGCCTGCTGCTCGGCAACGGCGACGACGCGAACCTCGCGTCATTGCTCGATGTGACGCATTGTCCGGTCAAGCGTTTCGGCCTGGGCGAGGGCAACGCCGTCCACGCTTTCAATGTCCGCTACGGCCCGACGGCGACGGAGTTTGAAATCCCGAGCTTCAAATTTCATCTGAACCTGGTCGGCGAACTCAACGTGCGGAACGCGCTGGCGGTCATCGCCTGCGCCAAGCATTGCGGATTGAAGAACCAGCAGATCCAGTCCGCGTTCGACACGTTCAAGGGCATCAAACGCCGGATGGAAGTGCGCGGCATCGCCGGCGGCGTGACGCTGATTGACGATTTCGGCCATCATCCCACGGCGATTCGGGAGACGCTGAAAGCGCTGCGGCTGAAATATCCGCGCGAGAAAATCTGGGCCATCTTCGAGCCGCGCTCGAACACGACGCGGCGGAATGTGTTTCAATCCGAACTGGCCACCGCCTTTGCCGATGCCGACGCGGTGGTGGTGGCGGAAGTGGCGCGGCTGGAACAGATCGCGCCCGAAGAGCGGCTCAACCCGGAAAAGCTGATGCAGGATTTGAAAACCGCCGGCAAGGACGCGGCTTATCTGCCCGACGTGGACTCCATTGTCGCGCATGTCGCCAAAAGCGCGCAGGGCGGCGACATCGTCGTGGTGTTCAGCAACGGCGGTTTCGGCGGGATTCACGGCAAACTGCTGGAGCGGCTGGGGCGGCGATAAGCTTTCCACGGCTTGCCCGGCGCAGTAACCGGTCTATTTTTTTTGGCCGGCGTGTGCTGTTTCCTTGAAAACCACGGCCGCCTCGTCCATTCTGATGCATTATGAATTGTGCCGTGGCGGTTCCGGTGAAAAGTTCCCGGCCGCGTGGCACAGGAAAGACGACCATGTCCTATCGAGCCTGGTTTCAATGTATCAATCCGGAGTGCGGGCAGACCTACCCGCTCAACTCCATCGTGTACCAATGCCAGCGCTGCCGTTCGCTGCTGGAGGTGCAGCATGACCTCAAGGCGCTCAAACGCCGCAGCGCCGCGAGCTGGAAAAAACTTTTTGAACAGCGGTACATGAGCAACGAATGGCCCTACGGTTCCGGCGTGTGGGGCAAAAAGGAATGGATCCTGCCGCAGATCAAGAACGACGACGTGGTTTCACTTTACGAAGGCGGCACCAATCTGTTCTGGGCCGAACGCTTTGGAAAAATCATCGGGGTGGACGAACTTTGGGTCAAGCTCTGCGGCAACACCCACAGCGGCTCGTTCAAGGACCTCGGCATGACCGTGCTCGTGTCGCAGGTCAGGCAGATGATTTCCGAGGGCGCGCCCATCAAGGCCGTCGTCTGCGCCTCCACCGGCGACACCTCGGCGGCGCTGGCCACCTACTGCGCCGCGGCGGGCATCCCGTCCATCGTGCTCCTTCCGCGCGGAAAAATTTCCGGCGCGCAGCTCATCCAGCCGATTTCCAACGGCGCGCTCGTGCTCTATCTCGATACCGACTTCGACGGCTGCATGAAGCTCGTCCAGGAAATCACCCGGGACGAAACGCTGTATCTGGCGAACTCGATGAATTCGCTGCGCGTCGAAGGCCAGAAGACCGTGGGCATTGAAATTGTCCAGCAATTCGACTGGCAGGTTCCCGACGTGATGATCATTCCCGGCGGCAATCTCGGCAACGTGTCCGCGCTCGGCAAGGGCCTGATGATGATGAAACACCTCGGCCTGATTTCCAAGCTGCCGCGCATCGTGGTGGCCCAGGCGGAGCGAGCCAATCCGCTTTACCGGTCCTATCTGAACAACTTCGAGACGTTCGAGCCGGTTCAGGCGCAAAAGACCTTGGCCAGCGCCATTCAAATCGGCAATCCGGTGAGCGTGCAGAAGGCCATCCGCACGTTGAAACAATTCAACGGCATTGTCGAACAGGCCAGCGAGGAGGAACTGGCCGACGCCGCGGCGCTGGGCGACCGCACCGGGATGTTCAACTGCCCGCACACCGGCGTGGCGCTGGCGGTGCTCATCAAACTGCTCAAGGCCGGCAAGATTGACAAAAAAGAGCGCGTGGTCGTCATCTCCACGGCGCATGGATTGAAATTTGTTGAGATGAAGGTGAAGTATCACAAGCGGGAACTGGATTTTCCGTGCCGCCATGCGAACCAGCCGATTGAACTGCCCGCGCGGCTGGATGCGGTGAAGAACGCGCTCAAGCTGGCCCTCAAGGAAAGGAGCCGGTTCAATGTCTAGGGCAAGTTTTCAAAATACGGAGTGTGGCTGTCCTCGGCCACAGCCATGTTCGTCAACCATAAGTCTTCCGAAATTCCATGCATTCCTGGCTGACGGAAGTTGCTGCGCCCGGGGACGGGCGCACTCCGGCTGCGAGCTTTTGCCCCTCCGAAAAGACAAGGATTTGTTCAATGACATCTAAAATTCACAATCAGCTTAAGTGGGGCCCGGCGACGCTGGCGATTCACGGCCACGGCAAACATCGCAAGGCGCACCACGCCGTTTCCACGCCCATCGTCCACACCTCGAACTACAGCTTTGAGTCCACGTCCGAGGTCTTCGAGTTCATGCAGGCCAAAGGGCAGGGGCGCGTCATCCGCGAGCACGAATACGGCCGCTACGGCAATCCCACGCAGCAGGAGACCGAGCGCAAGCTCGCCGCCGTCGAGGGCGCCGAACGGGCCATTCTGTTTTCCACCGGCATGAGCGCGGTCATCCTCACGCTCATGGCCTACATGCAAAAGGACGGCCACATCATTTTCACGAGCGATTGCTACCGGCAGACGCGCGATTTCGCGACCAATTTTTTGAAGAAATTCGGGATTCAAACCAGCCTGGTCGCACCCACGGCGGCGGCCATCGAAAAAGCCATCCAGCCCAACACCAACATCATTTTCACCGAACTGCCGACGAATCCCTATCTGCGCGTGCCGGACCTCCCGGCCATCGTGAAGGTCGCCAAGCGGCACAAGCTGCTCACGATGATTGACGCCACGCTGGCCACGCCCTTCAACATCCGTCCGCTGGAACTGGGCGTGGATATCGTCATCCACTCGGCCACGAAATATCTCGGCGGCCACAACGATTTGCTGGCCGGCGTCACGCTGGGCAATCACCAGCAGCTCGAAGACCTGAACAAACTGCAACGGATGATCGGCTCCATTCCGGGACCGCTCACCTGCTTTCTGCTGGAACGCGGATTGAAAACCTTCGGCCTGCGGATGGAACATCACAACCGCGCCGGACTTGAAATCGCGCGGTTCCTCGAAGCACACCCCAAAATCCTGAAGGTCTGGTATCCCGGATTGAAATCGCATCCGGACCACCGGCTGGCGAAAAAACAGATGCGCGGCTTCGGCAGCGTCATCACTTTCCTGGTGAAAGGTGATGACAAGGAAACGCGGCGGTTCATTGACTCGCTGGAACTCTTTCTCATCACGCCCAGCCTCGGCGGTTCCGAGAGCCTGGTCACCCAGATGTCCATGATGTCGTTCTTCGATTATCCGGTGGCCTACCGCAAATCCCTCGGCATGGTGGACAACCTCGTCCGCATCGCCCTCGGCCTGGAAAACGTCGAGGACTTGATCACCGACCTGAAACAGGCGCTGGCGAAGATTTGAATTTGACTAAGTTTCCCACCTTGAGCACGCGCCAGCAAAATGAAAGGAAGTTTGGCCGCTGGGAAGTCTTGCCCGGCGGCGGACGGCGCTATCGGCTGGAGGTGACGGGCCGGCTCGGCTGGCGGGCGTACTATTTGAAGGAAGTGGATGCGAACGAAACCACCGTGCGGTTTTGGCAGGAAATTTACGAAGACGCGGGCAAATTGGTGGAGACCCATGAAAAATTCCCGGTGGATAAAGGCCACCAGAAAGTGTAGGCTACAGTCATGACGATCACGAAACAAACCGTCGCCGACAAAATCGCCGCGTATCTCCACCACGAGATGACACTGGCGCAGTTGGTGGATTGGGCGGAACAAGTCATGCTGGATGGCAAACTGGCCGAACGTGATGCCCAGACGCTTTCATCCGTGATCGCCCGCCTCGGCGTGGCCGACGTGCGCGCGTTTGGCCTGGCCTGGGAAGATTGCGAGGCGTTGCTTCATAAACTCGGTTTTTCTCCGCGCGTGGAAGTGGTCGCGGCCTGATCGTGCTGCACGCCAGCAAGCGTTAAGGCAAGTTTTTGATCTCCTGCAATGCGGGACTGGCGCGATTGCCGGGCGGCTCACTGATCACGCGAAGCGTCTGGATTGTGGTGGCTTCAGCACCGCTTTGGTAGGTGCTTGCGCACGGCTACCAGCGCACCAACCCTGGGCTAATTTCCGTAGCGCCTTCAGCGCATTTGAATTTGTGTCAGCAAATCCGTGTTTATCCGTGTCCATTCCGCCTACTCCAGCTTCGGCACGACAAGCCGTGGTTAAAAAAATGCTTTCGTGTGTTTGGTGTGTTTCGTGGTTAAAATCCCTGCGTGCAGAGTTCTGAATTGGTTTTTCCAGCCGCGTTGATGGTCACCGAGCAGACCATTGACCTCTCCGGTTTTTCCCCGCGGCAAAAGGGTTTTTATCTGAACCTGTTTTGGGAAACCGTGGATGTTTGCAACGCCGCCGAGAAGCCCCGCGTCGTCATCGGGATGGCCGGGCCCACCGGCGCCGGGAAATCGGTCGTGGCCGTCCTGTTCCAGGAACTGGCCAAACAAGCCCGCCTGCCGTTCGCGTTCGAGGCCATCACCATTGACGCCTATCATTATCCGAACCGCCACCTGCTGTCGCATTTTTCGGACGGCGTGCCGCTGAAACAGGTCAAGGGCCGGTTCGACACTTATGACGTCGCGGCCCTGGCCAGGGACCTGAAAGCTTTCGCGGCGGGCGAAACCGTCGCCTTCCCGGCGTATTCGCGGAAATTGCACGACCCGGTCCCGGACCGCATCCGGGTGGAGACGCCCGCGGCTTTGCTGTTGGTGGAGGGACTTTGGCTGCTGTCCGATCACGGCGATTGGGCGCAGGTGCGGCCGCTGCTGGATTTTTGCTATTTCATTGAATCCGACAAGGAGCGGACGCAGCAGGCCGTGATCAAGCGGCACATGACCGGCGGCCGGACTTATGAGGATGCGGCCCGGCATTATGCCGAGGTGGACGGCCGGAATTCCGATTTGGTGCTCCAGACCCGGCACAAGGCCGACAAGGTCATCCCGCCTTACTATCGGGTCGAATGACCCTGCCCGTGCCGCGAGTAATCAGCCTTGAAGAGAAAAGAATCTGCGTTTATGCGTATAATCTGCGGTTGAAAGAATTTCGACTCCTCGCCATGAACCTCGTAGCAGCGGACGTGAGTCCGCTCCATCTTATCCAAAGCCATGTCAGAGCCGACTCACGTCGGCTGCTACGAACGATTTTTTATTCCACAGTGTAGCCGAGTTCGCGGAAGCGCTGGAGCTTGTAGAGCAGGGCGCGCCGGCTGATGCCGAGGGCCTTTGCGGTTTCCGTGCGGTTGGATTTGTGCTGGCGCAGGGCTTGCAGGATGGCCTCCCGTTCAATTTCCTCCGCCGTTCCCAGTCGCCGGATTCCCTAGGCGAGGGGTCGGGGACGTTGTGGGCGGCGCTGTGAATGTTGCAATTTTCCAACCAGTTTTAATCGCCCCGGCTACCTCCTTGGCGGCCATACCATTGCTGGACAAAACCGTACAACTCCGGATCCACATCCCGATTCCGTCAATCGAATTTGACGAGGGTTGGCAAACCTTCGGGGTCGCTGACGTCTCTGCCTTGAAGGAAGACAATGTGTTGATATCCAAGATTCCGCAAGCCAACGAACCAAATTGTGCCGCGATCGCGGAACTGAGGGCCAAACCGTGGCTCGGTGTAATTCTCCAGAATTACGACAGCCGTCTGATGTTGGGACAGTTTCATGGCCTTTGCCAGAACCTTGTCGCTATCCTCCTTGTCAGAGGCGGTTGGTTGCAGCATCTGGCAAGTCCGGGTATCCAAAGATTTAACAATCAATGCCGTATTGTCGGTGTTGTGAAAGGCTTGTCGCGGCTTCGGGGTCGAGCAGGAGGTTAACGTGATGGCCACGGCCGCGATAGACAGTGAAGTGATGATTTTCATGGTTTTCGATGCTCCTTTCTTCACGAATTTTGCGGTTTTTTCACGTGCGTTACTATTTTTTCTCATTCCTACATTTCCCTTCTTGGTATAACGCAACTTTGATGCCAACCGCTTTTGGGGTGCACACGGCCTTCGATCTGTAGCGGCAGGCGTCCTTGCCTGCCGTATCCGGCGGCATCTTGCCGCCTGGGCCGCAAAACCGGACCCCATCATGCCCTCGCTTCCAGACCACCCGGTTGGAAGCCGGGCGATACGGCAGCCAAAGATGGCTGCCGCTACGGGGCAGTGGCCCGATTGCGCACCGGCGGGCGACCCTACCTTAACTTTGGAAAAAATTCCGCCGCCGTTTTACACGTTGCAGCGCTGAGTTCTTCCAGCGGGCAGCTTTTGACTTGCGCGACGGTTTCGGAAATTTCCTTCACATAAGCCGGTTCGCAACGTTTGCCGCGATACGGCACGGGCGCGAGATACGGGCAATCGGTTTCCAGCATGAACCGGTCGAGCGGCGTGGCGGCCACGGTGTCGCGGACGTTCTGGCCGTTCTTGAACGTGACGATGCCGGTAAAGCTGACGAGCGAACCGGTTTCCAGAACGCGCCGCATCCGGTCGGCGCTTTCGCCGAAGCAATGGAAAACGCCGCGAACCCTGCCGGCGAACGGTTTGAGTTGCGCGAGCGTGTCGTCAAAGGCGTCTCGCTGGTGAATGACGCAGTTCAGTCCGGCTTCGGCGGCGATTTCCAACTGTTGCCGGAAAATTTCTGCCTGTTTCGTTTTGTAACGCGCGTCATCGTTTGCGGAGCCGCCGGGCTTTTTGCCTGGCAGATGATGGTAGTCGAGGCCGATTTCACCGATGGCGACGACTCGGGGATGTTTCACCAGTTCGCGCAGTGGTTGGCGAATATCGTCCGGCGCCGCGTGGGCGTTTGATGGATGCCAGCCAACGGCGGCAAAAACGCCCGCGAACCGTTCGGCCAGCTTGATTGCGCGCCGGCTGCTTTCGAGATCGGTGCCGATGGAAATAATTTTGGTGATGCCGGCGGTCCTGGCGCGTTCAATCACTTCGGGCAAATCGTTCGCGTAGTCTTGATAATCAAGATGCGCATGGGTGTCGTAAAAGGTGGACATAAAATTCAGGTGACAGGGAATATGTTGAGAAACATCGAACATCCAACATCGAACGCTGAACATCGAATGGCGCGCCACGGATGTTCATTCGGAGTTCGTTGTTGAATGTTCGATGTTCGCTGTTCTGTCATGGGGGAAGGCTACGGCCTGGCCGGAGCGTTGGTGCCGGCGAGTTTTTGTTCGAGGGCAGCCAGTTTTGCCTCGATGTTTGGTTTGCCGGGATAATCGGGCGATTCCTCGAGCAGTTGCTGGTAATTTTCAATGGCGTCGGTTTCGCGGTTCTGCGCCAGCAGTTTTTCGCCCAGCGTGAGCCGGATGCGGATGCGTTGTTCCGGTGACGGGTTGAGGGTCAGGGCGCGCTGGTAGGTTCCGATGGCCGAGGACGGTTTGCCTTGCATTTGATAAAAGTCGGCGAGTTTTTCGGTGAGCACGGCGCTGTTGGCGGTTGCGGGAATGGTTTCAAGGAAAGCGGCGAGTTTGGCAACGGGCGCGCCGCGAGCAAGACCCAAATTCACAATGCTCAGATAAGACCATTCAATCAGCGGGTTGTGGGTGCGCGCCAATTCCGCGTGCAACTCCGCCGGCTCTTTGGCAAAAGGCCGGTAAAGCGGGTCGCCCACGACGGTCGTTTGCCAGGACAGAACGGGTTGCGCAGCCCAGGCGGCCTCGCCAAACGTGAATCCGCGGGCAATCAGCCGCGCGAGAAAAACGGCAACATTCGGCGATCCGGCGAGATACGGTTCGTTCACGCAACCCATGGTGCAGGTCGTCCCTTTGGCGAGCAGCGGCCCCACCCAATATTCATTGGTGCTGCGGATCGTGTCCGCGCTGAACGAGTGCAGATGATATGCGAACGCGCCGGGCATGAATTCAACCTTGGGCAAGGCAAACGGGCCGGAAACATCCCTGTCATACCAGCCGCAATAAATGGCAATCTGGCTCATGGGAAAATCGGCGGGGAACGTGCCGGGGTTTTTGTCCACGGTGGTTTCAAAACCCAGTTCCCGGCAGATTTCCCCCCCGCCCAGAATCCATTCGTCGCCCAGGTAATAGGAATTTGTTTCTGTTTTGGTCAATCCGCGCGCGTCGAAGTAGGCGCGGCCCCACAATCCGTCGCGCTCGGCTGTCAGCGCCTTGTCCACCAGCCCGCGTGCGATGTCCGCGTTGGGGCCGTCGAGCCGCGCGACCAGCAAAATACCATTGGTCGGATTGAGCCACGCGGTGTTGGTGGCCCCATAAACCCAGTTGCGCAGCGGGCCGGCCAGCGAAATGCCCATTTTCACCACCGGCAGCCAGGAAAGTTCGGAATCCACCGCCGCCTCATCCCGCAGCAATTCCGGGTGCGCGATTTCCTTGCCGGGTTCGTGCGCAATCGGAACCGGCGCGATTTTCAGCGGCACGCCATAGCACAAAACCGCGTAACGGATTTTGGCGGCAACGAGGCGGCGTTCGACCCGTTCCGGCTGGTCGTTGGTCGCGGGAATGGTGACGGAGCCAAAGCGCCAAAGTCCGGCGTCCTCGAGCTTGTGTGCCAGCGGCATTTGCAGCGAGTCGCGGAATTCGTCGCGTGACATTTGTTCATTGGTCGTCAAGGTGAAGCCGTAAATCTGCCGCGCCGGCACGTGGCGCATTTTGGCATAATATTCCGCAACGGCTTTGGATTCCGGCACTTGCTTGTTGTAAATCACGACCGCTTCATCGCCGCCCGCGCGGACGAACAGCGGCGCGAGCGTGAAAATAATCGCTGCCAGTTGTGTCCAATTTTTATTCATGCGTTCCTCATTTGACCGTTTGCCAGGAGGCGCGTTGTAAAGAAATAACGAATTTCCAAATCCGAATGACCAGGGAACGGCAAATTCCCAAAACTCGAATCGCCATTTGAGCATTGGGGCATTTTTTCGTCATTCGGGTTTTGTCATTCAGCATTGAATTTTTTGCACCTTGCGCCGGGGCGTTGGTTGCACCTTTGCTAGTCGCATACCACCTTGAGGCCGTCATACGCGAGCGTCACGCCGGATGGCAATTCCGCCTGCGCCTTGTCGTGGTCGTATTCATGCGTCAGGTGCGTGAAAAACGTCCGTGCCGCGCCAATCCGCCGCGCCGCCGTCAGCGCTTCGTCCAGGCACATGTGCGTCGGATGCGGCGTGTAACGGAGCGCGTCCAGGACGGCCACTTCCACGCCCCGGACTTTTTCCGTCGCGTCGGGCGGGATTTCCTTGCAATCGCTCAGATACGCCAGCCGCTTTTTCCCGTTTTGCAGGAAGAGATAACCGTTTGTCATCAACGAACCGTGCGGCAGGGGCAGGGGAATGATTTCCAAATCGCCGAGTTTAAACGGTCCGTCCACGATGTGCGGTTCGGGGTGAAAATATCCCTTCCAAATCGGCCGCCCGTCAAAGGCATAAATATAGACCCGTTTGAGCGCCGCCATCGTTTCCTCGTTCGCGTAAACCGGCAACGCGCCCTCGCGCAAATCGCAAAACCGGCGGCAATCGTCCAGTCCCATGATGTGGTCGGCGTGCGAATGGGTGAAAATCACCGCGTCGAGCCAGCGGATGTTTTCGCGCAACATCTGGATGCGAAATTCCGGCGTCGTGTCCACGACGAATTTGACCTGGTCCGTGGCGACGTAAATGGACGGCCGGGTGCGATGATTTTTGGGATTGGCCAGGAATTCCGGCGGATATTCCTTGCCGATGATGGGCACGCCCTGCGACGTGCCGCTGCCCAGAAATATGAATGAAAACGACATGCTAAAATTTTCTTTCGTTGCCGGCTTCCAGCCTATTCAATTCAACCACGGATGAACACGGATAAACACGGATTTGAAGACATGTATCGCGCGAATGATCGCGAAACACATGAATGTCTTTCCCATTCGCACCTATTCATGGAGTCAGCGTCCAGCCGTTTTTATCCGTGTCCATCCGTGTCCATCCGTGGTTAAAAAAGATACTGGGGCAAAATCTAACAATGTTGACGACGTTACGCATTAAAAACCTCGCGCTTGTGCCGGACCTGACGCTTGAGCTTCAGCCTGGCTGCAATGTCATCACCGGCGAGACCGGCGCGGGCAAATCCATCATCATCGGCGCGCTCAACCTCGTCCTCGGCGAACGCGCCGACCGTTCGCTCATCCGCACCGGCAGCGACAGTTGCTCCGTCGAAGCCGTGTTCGACGCGGGCGCTGGAGTTCAAGCTTCAGCTTGTTCGGGCGGCACGCTAAAGCGTGAACTCCAACGTTTCCTCGAAGCGAACGGCCTGGAACCGTGCGAGGAAAATCAGCTCGTCCTCAAACGCACCTTCACAGCCGGCGGAACAAACCGCCAGTTCGTCAACGGCTCGGCCACCACGCTGAATGTGCTGGCGGCGATTGGCGAATGGCTCGTGGACATGCACGGCCCGCACGACCACCAGTCGCTTTTGCATCCCGCCCGGCAGCTCGCCATCCTCGACGCCTTCGGTGGCTTGGAAAAAGAGCGGGCGGCGTTCGGCGAACTGGTCCAGCGCCGTGCCGCACTCGAAAGCGAGAAATCCGCGCTTGTCGTGGATGAGAAAACCTACGCGCAGCAACTGGACCTGCTGCGTTTTCAGGTAAACGAAATATCCAGCGCCCGGCTGCAGCCCGGCGAAGACGAGGGCGTGGAGGAAAAGTTCCAGCGCGCGAGCAACGCCGCGAAGCTGCTGCAATTATGCCAGTCCGCGCTGGATTTGCTGGACGGGAACGATGCTTCGCTGCTCACGCAGGCGGGCGCGGTGGGCCGCACCTTGCAGGAATTGCAGCGCGTGGACGCGGGCGCGGGCGCGCTGGTGGAATTGCAGGGACAAGCGGCGTCGGCGCTGCGCGAGTTGCAGTCCGAGCTTTCGCGCTACGCGGAAAAAGTGGACGTTGATCCCGCGCAACTGCAACAACTTGAGGAACGGCTGAATCTCCTCCACTCGCTCAAGCGCAAATACGGCGCAACGCTGGCCGAGGTCATCGCATTTGGCGACGACGCGAAACGCCGGCTCGCGCAACTGGAAAGCCGCGACGGCGAACTGGCCCGGCTCAACGGTGAATTGCAAAAACTGGATGCGGAACTGTTGCGCGCGGGCAAAGACCTTTCCGCCAAACGCTGCAAAATAATTCCGCAACTCGCGAAAGCCGTGGGCAAGCAGCTCGACGATCTCGGTTTCAAGCAAAGCAAGTTCGACGTGGCCATCAATTCCGTAGCAGCGGACGTTAGTCCGCTCCATCTTGTCGAAAGCAATGTTAGAGCCGACTCACGTCGGCTGCTACAGTTCGGGGAGGTCGCCATTTTCATCCACTGGTCTCGACCAGATCGAATTTCAATTCGCTCCTAATGCCGGCGAGCCGGCCAAGCCGTTGCGGGCGATTGCCTCGTCCGGCGAAATGGCGCGCGTGATGCTGGCGCTCAAAACCGTGCTCGCGGCGGAAGACGAAATCCCCGTGCTGATTTTCGACGAGGTGGACGCCAACATTGGCGGCGAGACGGCCAACGCCGTGGGCGAAAAGATGAAGCAGATTGCCGCCCGGCGGCAGGTGCTGTGCATCACGCATCTGCCGCAGGTGGCCGTGCCGGCGGACGCGCATTACGTAGTGACCAAGCAGGTGAAAGACGGCCGCACGATTTCGGAAATCCGGCTGCTCGACAAAAAAGAGCGCGTCACCGAACTGGCGCGAATGCTTGGCGGTCAAACCGAAGCGGCAAGGAAGCACGCCGAGGCGTTGTTGGAATAGAACCGGTTTTGAAAAATTGAAACGTAAGGTGCCGAGAAGGGAATAGGAACTTGCAGCCTATCCTCATATTAGGCAGCATTCGTCTTGCTCCAAACAACCTCCGGCTCAGCTGAATACTCTCCGCCCCACCAAAACCGGCCAAACTTTACCCACCCTGTCCGCTCACGGCCTGAATCATCGCGCACTCTCACAAAAAATACCATCTGCCTGTAAGAAGTCGTCCACCAGCTAAAACCGCCATAAAGAAAGCACTGCTTAAACTGCAAAATCTCAAACTGCTTTGCGGACGCCCACCGCTGCAAAATGGAACGTGCATAGGAAGGCCACCAGAATAAATAGCCCACCATTACTGCAAGCACAGCGCCAGCAATGACAAATCCCCAAGGTGCGAATTCATTACTCATTTGCGCTCAATGCTGCCAAACAGATTATGGACGCCCCGTTGTGCAGCCTATCCTGTTTCATTTTTTGAAACTATTCCGGTTGTAAAACACTGTCCAGCATATTGATGAATTGAAATTCTCATTTATTGTCCGCTGACCGATGCGGTATAACCTTTGCGGACGAAAATTCGTTTGAGCAAAAGTGCCGATACCAAAATTACGCAACCCCACCCAAACCGGTCGCCGTGCCGGTTGTAAAACGTCGGCGCGTGTTTTTGCAAGGGAACTTCAATCGTCATCGCGCCGATGCCATAGACGCTGCCGTTTTGGTCCTTCAAGATTTCGCGCACGCGGCCGGTGGCGTCTATCCAGCAGGTCACGCCGTTGTTGCAACAGCGCACCAGCGGCACGCCGTTTTCCACCGCGCGGAAAACACCGCAGGCCACGTGCTGCCATTGTTCCGCGCTGTCGCCGAACCAGCCGTCGTTCGTCAGGTTCACCAGAAAATCCGTGTCGTCCTCGACGTATTCCCGCGCCAGTTCCGGAAACATGTCCTCAAAACAAATCAGCGTGGAGGTTTTGACTCTTTGGTGGGGCGAGACTCCCGGCGAGCCGTCCGGTGGAATGTCGCCAAACGGCTCGCGAGGACGCTCGCCCCACCGCTCCAATTCAAACGGCACGGCATTGGTGCCGGATGCAAAGCTGCCGGTGATGGGGGTAAACCATTTGATGAACGGCAGCCAGCGCACGAGCGGGATGTATTCGCCAAAGACGACCAGCTTTTGCTTGTGATAAACCGCCGTGAATCGGCCCTCCGGATTGACGAGATAAGCCGCGTTGAAAACGTCAAAGTCGTCCCGGTTCTTCGCTTCGGGCCGCCAGACGGCGTCCTCCGCGTTCAAAATCAACCAGACGTGGTGGGGGCAGATCAGATTGGTGATGGCAATGTAATTGGTCTCATCCAGCCTGGGCACGGCGGATTCCGGCCAGATCAGCAGATCCGTTTTTTCGGAGGGGCGAGCTCTGAGAGCCCCGCTTGTATCGGAACCGCCGGCAACGGATGTGTCAGGGACTCGTGTAACTCGCCCCTCCGAAACCTGGGTCAAAGCCGCTTCGCTTAGTTGAAGCAATTGTTGGAACCGTTTGTCATCCTCGCCGGATTCCAAATCAAAGTTTGCGGAATGCTGGGTTGAACGAGCGTGATTCGCAACGTCGCGCCGGAAGGATTTTGTCCGCTGATTCGGGCGAACCCGAAGACGAACAGCGCCACGACCACGACCAGCGGCAGGGCTATTTCCGCCTGCCACGCCATTCGTAGCGCGGGGCGGCGGAAAATCATGCGTCCGGCGGAAAACAGCGACAGCGAAGCCCACACAACCAGAAACGAAACGCCATAAACGCCCGTGACCGACGAGATTTGAATGAGCGGGACCAGTTGATATTGCGACGCGCCCAGCGGATTCCACGGAAAGCCGCTGAACAACCGCCCGCGAACCATTTCCAGCGCCACCCAGATGGCCGCGCCCGCCAGCGACCATAATACGCGACCGCTCCAAGAAGTTTGTTCCGGCTCGCGAGGACGCTCGCCCCACCAATTCACCAGCCAGACCCAGATTGCCGGATACAGCGCGACATAGGCGCCCAATGCAATCCAGCCGAGAATGGGATAACCCGTCACCGGAATCAGCAGCAGCCAGTAAAGCGACGAAAGGACATGCGCCAGCCCGGCCATGTAACCGACGCGGAAGGCATCGCATCCGCGTTTGCCGTATGCGGCGGCAATCATCAGGGCGGGTGCGACCCAGGCGCAACCGGCGATGCTGATTTTTGGGAACGCGGCGGTCAGCAAAAGCCCGGCTCCGATGGCCAGGAGATAACCGCTGCGAATCAGGAGTTCGTTGAGAACGCTTTTCAACGTGGCGAATGGCGAATAATCCTGCGTGAATGTCGGTCCAAGCCGGGCGCATTCGGCGGCCCGTTTCAAAATGGAGGCGCTGGCATTGACGACGATGGCTTCGCGCGCCCCGCGCCACACTGCAAGGTCGGGGGCCGAATTCCCGGCGTAGTCAAAACCGCGTTCGCCGAATTTTTCAATGAGCGCCTTGAGTTTGTTGGCAGCGCGCAGATTGGTTTTGCCATCGCTGCCCAGCACCTCGTCGAAAAGTCCCGATGTGGTTGGCGACGGCAAAGCCATGTCGCGGTCGGACGCGGTGGCAAGGATCAATTTTCGGCCGGCCTTTTTTTGTTCGCGCAGAAAGGCGAGAAACGGCTCGTGATAGGGCAGGGCGGCGGGATCAATCGTGACGCGCCGGGCGAGCTGCCGTTTCAGGAACGCCCGCCCGCGCATCCACCAGAACAGAACCGGAAACAGCATGAGCGGATTCCGCCGCAGGAGTTGGGCGAGCGATTCCCACAGCAAGTCGGTCTTGATGAGCGTGCCGTCCAAATCCACCACCAAGGGCGGCAGACTGGTTTGCGGTGTATTTGGCGCTGGCGGCATGATACTCGGAATCAAAAGATGAGCCGAGCCTACCGGCAGGCCGCGCGGCTTAAAAGTCAAATCTGAGTATTGAGCGCGCGTTCCAGCAGCACTTTTTCCCGCGGGCCGAAATTTAATTTCAAGGCTTCGGCGCGGGCCGGCGTCGGTCATTTTCCGCCAGGATTTGCGGAGCGCGTTGATCATTTTTTCATCGTCGCTTTTGGCGGCGAGTTCGGCGAATTGAAATTCCAGGAACACCAGGCATAGCGCGTCTTCGAGCGCGCGGGATTCGGGGTCGTTGGGGAAATTCTTCTTGAGGTTCAAATCCTGCACGCGGCGAATCACGTCTTCCGCATAACCGGCTTCGCGGAGAATTTCGCCGGCCTTTTGCGCGTGAAACTTTTTGAGCGTGGCACGCCATTGCAAATAGCCGGCGCGGGTCATCGGATGGGATGCGCGCGGAATTTCCCAGCGGCAAATGTGCTGGCAGCGCGCGGCCAGGCGCAGTTCCTCGGAAGCGTCGGGGCAAAGCCGCAGAACCCATTTCGCGAGCCGTTGGGCGTAAAGCAATTCGCGCGGATGCGAAACGCCGTCAATGACCTCGCGATTTGGGTCGCGGGCGTTTGCTTCATCGAAGCGGCGCAGCGCGTCCTCGAAACGTTTCGGATCGCGCGGTTGAAATTTTGGCGCAGACAAACTGGTCACCATCAATGATGGCAGCCGCAGCCTGTGGCCGCCGCAGGAGTCGCTGAGGTCTTCGGCGGTGGGAACGCGGCCGGTTTCGAGCGTTTTGGAGACGTATTTCTGAATCGAGTGTTGCAGGTGGTGAAGTTCCTCCTGCGCATCGAGGAAGCCGCGCGCGACGGGATTGGCCAGCAGCGCGTCGCGATGTTTCTCGAAATCGGCGATTTCCGTGCCGTCCAACGGCAGGGAGTTCTGCTGTTTTTCCTGAAGCGTCTGGCCTTTGGCGATCAGACTTTCGTACTGGCCGCGCGCGGCATCATTGGCCAGAAAAGCATCAATCCGCTGGCGGGCGGCGCGCAGGTTCGGCAGGTCAACGATGGCCTGGCAAAGTTCGCGGGTCTTTTGCGTGACGGGATTTTCTTCAATTTGAGTCGGCATAAAATGTATCAACTTTTTCGATAATGTTTTCAAACGCACGGCCTTTGTCCCGGGCGCAAGAGCGCCATAATAAACCACAATAACAAATGGAAAGCAAACAGATTGACAACTCCGATGAGAATGTATAAAAACTGCGCCACACATTTATGCAACCAATTCATCTCGGCTGGGTTGATTACACAATTCTGCTCGCTTACACCGCCTTTGTCATCGGCATTGGCTTCGCGCTGCCGGCGCTACATGAAAACGTCGTCGGACTTTCTGACGTCCGGCCGCTCCATTCCCACCTGGGTGACGGGGCTGGCCTTCATGGCCGCCAACCTCGGCGCGCTCGAACTGGTCGGCATGGCCGCCAACACCACCAAATATGGCATCGCCACCGCCCATTTCTACTGGGTCGGCGCGATTCCGGCGATGGTGTTTCTGGCGGTCTTCATGATGCCGTTTTACTACGGCTCCAAGGCGCGCTCGGTGCCGGAATACCTGAATATGCGCTTTGACGAGCGCGTGCGCTGCGCTGAACTCAATTGCGTTCGCGGTGATGACGGTGTTCTGCCTCCGGTATTTCCATGGATTGCCTGGCCCGGCTGCTGCACCTGCTGCTCGGCTGGGACTACAATATAAGCCTCTGGATTTGTTCGGCGGTCGTGCTGGTTTATGTGCTGAAAGGCGGATTGACCTCGGCGATTTACACCGAAGTGCTGCAGTTCTTCATGATTGTCCTCGGCTTCTGCCCCGGTCGTTTATCTCGGCCTCAAGGACGTCGGCGGCTGGGATGCGATTGAAAACGACGCTGGGATTGGCGTCGCCAAAACCCTGCGCGCATTGGATTCGAGCAAGCAAGACCATTTCGCGCCGGATGCCTGGACGAGCGTGTGGAAGCCGTTGCTGGCCGGGCCGGCCCATAATCCGATGGGCGTGGATTGGTTTGCGATGGTTTTCGGCCTCGGCTTTGTGCTCTCGTTCGGTTACTGGTGCACGAACTTCCTGGTCGTGCAGCGCGCCATGGCGGCAAAAAACATGAGCGCCGCCCGCCACACACCGCTGTCGCCGCGATGCCCAAAATGCTCTTTCCCGTTTCTCGTCATTTCACCCGGCTTGATTGCCTCGCGCCGGCCTCGCATGCCGGATAAAAATTACGCATCGCCGCCACCCATATTGTCAACGACAGCGCCTATGCCACTGGCGGTTCACGCGGTGAAGACGGCGAATCCGCAGCAGGAAGCCGACTGACGGCCGTCAAATCCTCAGCGACCGCGCTCGGCATGAAAGTCGCAATGCGGACAAATGATCGCCTCGCTGATGGCCGCGACTTCGCCGCATGACAAGCTGTCCGACGACCAAATCAAGGAGGGTCTTTACAACAGCATCGCCGAAAATTATTACAATGGCGTCATTTTTTCGCTGGTGAAAAAATACTGCCCGCCCGGCCTGCTCGGCCTCGCGCTGACGGCGTTGCTCGCCTCCTTCATGTCCGGCATGGCGGGCAACGTCACCGCGTTCAACACCGTTTCGACCTACGATCTTTATCAGGCCTACTTTGCGCCGAACAAAAGCGACCAGCACTATTTCATGAATCGGGCAAGGTCATCACCGTGGTCGGAATCGTGTTGAGCATTGCGCTGCGCCTACTTCGCCAAAATGTATGACAATGCCATGGACATGATCCAACTGGTGTTCGGCTTTGTGAACGCGCCGGTGTTTGCCACTTTCCTGCTGGGCATGTTCTGGAAACGCACCGACCGGCACCGGCGCGTTCTTGGGCTTGTTCGGCGGCATCGCCACTCGACGCTGTTTCATGGTCTGACCATCGCCGAAGGCAAGGGCGGTGGGTGAAAGGCGCTTATCTTTGGAACATTCTTGGCCATCCATTCCTGCGACTGCCTTTCCCCAGCGAAATGGCGCAAAATTTCTGGCTCGCCGCGTTCTTGCTTTCGTCGTCTGTTTCGCTCTGACCCTGGTAATTTCGCTGGCGACGGAACGAACGAAATCCGACGAAGAACTTGAAGGCCTGGTGTATTCGCTGACGCCAAAGATCGTGGACGACGAGCAGCACTTCCTGTTTGCGTCCGGCCGTGCTCGGCGACGATTCTGCTGGTCGCCTGCGTCATTCTAAACTATCATCTTCTGGTGAGAAACAACTGAAAGAATAATTTTATGGGACTCGATATTCGCTGGCCAATCGGCCTCATGTTCTCGCTCATCGGAGCGCTGCTGGTGATCACTGGTCTGGTCAATGGCGCGGATGCGCGCTCACTCGACATCAACATCAATCTCTGGTGGGGCATCGTCCTGCTCGTGTTTGGCGTGTTGATGCTGCTCGGCGCGACGCGCAGCCGGAAGACGCCGCCGCCAGCCTGACATGCGAATGAGATGAACTGCTTTTTGACCTGCCCGATTCAAAATCGCCAATTAAATCAACGTTTTTAATGTATATCCCCTAATGGGATAGGCTTTGCAAAATTATCCTTTGCCAACGACGTTTCCATACATTATATTGCCGCCATTGTTGTACCCATAATGTTGTACCAAATATGACCCTGAAAGAACTTACCGACCACACAATCCAGGAGTTTGTAAAAATGTATGGCCGTCAGCCGCGGTGGATTGTCGCCGCGCCCGGTCGTGTTAACATCATTGGTGAACACACTGACTACAACGATGGTTATGTGCTTCCGATGGCGATTGAACTTTACACCGTCATCGCCGCCGATCGTCCGGCCCAAGAGACGAACCAAATCCGGCTTTTCTCCACTCTCGGCGACAAACCTGCCACTGTGGACCTTGCGAAACCATTGAAGCCTCTTCCCAAAGGCTCGTGGGCCAATTATCCCCTCGGCGTCATTGCCGCTTTTCTCGACTGCGGACTGAATCCCGGCGGCTTTGATGCGATGATACACTCGACCGTGCCGTTCGGCGGCGGTTTGTCCAGCAGCGCCGCCCTCGAAGTGGCCACCGCCACGCTGCTCGAAGTCATCACCGGCAAAAAACTCGATCTCGTTGAAAAAGCGCTGCTTTGCCAGAAGGCCGAGCACGAATATGCCGGAATGCCGTGCGGCATCATGGACCAGTTCATTTCCATCATGGGCCGGCAAAACCAGGTCCTGTTGCTCGACTGCCGCTCGCGGAAACCCGAATTGGTGCCGATGAGCGACCCGTCCGTTACCGTGCTTATCATTAATACCAACGTGAGGCATCAACTGACCGGCAGCGAATATCCCGCGCGCCGCAAACAGTGCGAGACTGCTGCAAAAATTCTCGGCGTGGCTTCGCTTCGCGACGGCACGGACGACTTGCTCAAACGCGCGAAGAGCAGGATGGACAAGGATGTTTATCATCGCGCCCGCCATGTCATCGGCGAAATTGAGCGCACCAAGCAGGCTGCCGAAGCCATTCGCGCCTCGGACTGGCCGGCGGTCGGCAAACTCATGTATGCCAGTCACCGCTCACTCCGCAACGATTATGAGGTGAGTTGCAAGGCGCTGGACATCGTCGTGGACATTGCCAAATCCATCGGCCCCAAGGGAGGAATGTTCGGCTGTCGCATGACCGGCGCCGGTTTCGGCGGTTGCGCTGTCGCGTTGGTGAAGACCGACGCCATAGATGCCATTTCGAAAAAGATCGGGGCGGATTACAAGAAAAAGACCGGCATTGAAGCGACCATTTTTGTTTCCCGGCCGGCGGCTGGGGCGACGGTTATCAAAAACAATGGCCCTGGCAGTTCATCTGTTCGTCCCAGCAACTTGGCTGTTCGCATGAGCAGTGGCGCACGCCTGTCCGTGGCAGCGTATTAATCCCCCAGGCGGGAACCACCCATGAATGAGGGCGGAACGGGAATCAAAGGCTGAAACTTTTTCGGATGGGTGAATGCTCTGAGGGAAACTTAATACTTGCAGCCTATCCTCATATTAGCCGGCGGATTCATGAAACCGAGGCGATGCTCATTCCGTTGTCAGCGCCAGCAAAAACGGGGCACCGATGGGGGTAAGGGCCGAAACATAGTCAATCGTCTCAACTCGCAGGCCGGGTTTAGGGTTGATAAACGAAGTTTTAAACACCCAAATGCGAAATCCGTGTCTCTTCGCAGTTGGATTTTCGCCAATCCAAGCGACCTTGGTGTTGCCCGCCAGAGGCGGGTTGCCGTCTCCCTTGAACCACCAGCCATAAATCTGTTGGCCACGGACGATGTTAAGGTCGGCAGTAGTACCATCTCCATAATGCAGCACTAATTTAGCCGTCACCGTCTGGTCGTCTGCATCCCCCGTCATTCCGTGGAGAAGATGGAGTTGATGGCAAAAACGATTCACCGGAATGCCTTCGACGGATACGGGATAGGGATTGTTTGTTTGGGCGACATCATCTCCGCCGGCAAGCTGGATTAGCCCGGCGACATTGAATCCGACGCCATCGAATCTTTGATGGCCTCTTGGCAGTTGGGCAAGATTGTTCTGGGGGTCACGGTCATGCGGAGACGCAGCTGCAATCTTGGTCTGGTAGTAGTAATCCAAGCTGACCACATGATGCCATGGGAAAACCATTCGCCAGTAGAGCAGAACCGGAATAAAAACCAACGCAATCCCAATGATGATCAGTAGTCCTACAACCATGCTCTTTTTCATAAAATGTAAACGAATATTGTCCGACATTGTCTGGCTACCGCCTGACAGATATTAGGCTTCGTCTTCTGGATTCGGCTTGTTATTCTTGTGCTCCTCCAAGTCGTCAAATACCCGACCAAACTCTAATGCCTGCTTCTCTATCCTGACTCCATCGTAACTAACTGTGTATCGCTCGTCCTTTGTCGTCTCATCCAATAGCCATCTCACAAAATCCTCTCTGACTACATCGCAAGACTTCACCGTGCTGAATCCTACAATAGCAACCGCAGGAACATTGGCGTTGGGAGAATATGCGGACTGATAACCGACGGCGACGTTGATTCCGGCAGGCGCTGACTTCTTCAAATCCTGTCCAAACGCGTAGTTTGGGGCGGTGATAATAATGGGGATGGGCATACGAAGCCTAACAGATAATGGACGGCCTGTTTTGCAGTCTATCATTATTCTTGTCGCCAAGGTGTTTCGGTTGCAAGTCACTGTCCATCACATTTTTGTTTTGAAATCAGGGCCAACCCGTGCTGCCAAAGACTGCATGGTCAATCTCCCAAACAGGTTCCCACCCGCCGGGCGGTTTCCACCCACGAATGATTGGGTGGAACGGTTTTGCGCTTTCCGGCCACCTTCACCAGTGGAACGGGTTCCGTGCCGTCCCCGCGCGCCGCCACCATCACGCCAAAAACATTGTCGTGAATCAAATCCGCGCACGCGCTGCCGAGCCGCGTGGCCAGCAGCCGGTCCGCCGGCGACGGCGTGCCGCCGCGTTGCACGTAGCCGAGGATGGTGACGCGCGATTCCAGGTGCGTGAGTTCCTCCAGTTGCCGGGCGAGCCGCAGCGTGTTGCCGTCGTGCTTGGCTTCCAGCGCGGCGAGTTCCATCTTGGCGTCGTTGCGCTCGCGCGGGTTGCGCGCCCGGTCCCGGCGGGTTTCGGCGGCGGAAAAGGCCCGTGCGTCCTCCGCGCTCATCGCGCCCTCGGCCACAGCCACGATGCTGAAATTGGTTCCATGCCGGCTGCGGCGCCGGATGGCTTCGACAATCTTATCAACGTGATAGGGAATTTCGGGGATTAAAATCACGTCCGCGCCGCCGGCAATGCCCGCGCCGAGCGCCAGCCAGCCCGCCCGATGCCCCATGATTTCCGCGACCACGATGCGATGGTGACTATGCGCCGTGCTGTGCAGACGGTCAATGGTCTCCGTCGCAATATCCAGCGCGGTGGCGAAACCAATGGACGAGTCCGTCATCGCCACGTCGTTGTCAATGGTTTTGGGGAGCGAGATGATGTTCAATCCGGCTTCAGAAAGGCGCAGCGCGTTTTTTTGCGTGCCGCCGCCGCCCAAGCAAACCAGCGCGGCCAGCCCGTATTTCCCATAATTCCTGACGATGACATCGGTCATGTCGCGCGAGCGGCCGTCAACTTTCATGCGGTGCGGCTTGTCGCGGCTCGTGCCGAGGATGGTGCCGCCGACGGTGAGAATTCCGGCCAGCACGCTTCGATCGAGCCGCAACCGCCGGTCCGTGACCAGGCCGCGGAAGCCGTCGCGAAAGCCGACGATCTCCATGCCGTAAAAACCGAGAGCGGTCTTGCCGACGCCACGAATGGCGGCATTCAGGCCGGGGCTGTCGCCGCCTGCCGTCAAAATGCCGATGCGTTTGGTCTGGGTCATGATTTCCGCCACATTTGAATCCGCAAAAAGCGGCTGTTTGTCGAGAACAACTTTATGCTGTTTACTCAAGGTTGCGCATTGCCCCCGTTTGGAGTTCCGCCTTTAGGCGGTTCGGGGCGTTCACCACCCCTTGCCGCGTAAACGCGGAACTCCGAACGAAACGCCCGCTTGCTTCGTGGGCAGTGCGCGGTGCGCCCCACTCAAGGGTGCGGACGGAACTGACGCTTTCTGAGCAAATGCAGAAAAACGAGGCAATTCACCACCATGCAAATCGAGACCGCCGCGCCGAATTGAAACGCCCGGTCTTCGTAAGCCAGCCGAACGTGATGCCGTCCCGTCGGAACTTGAAACGCTTGAAACGCATAATTCCCCCGCAACAAATGCACCGGCTCGCCGTCCACGTAAACGCGCCAGTCGTGATAGTATGTTTGGGCCACGACGACGAGCGATGGCTCAGCGGCTTCGACTTCGATGTCCGCGCGCTGCGTTTCGAATTTTGAACTGAGCACGCGCGCGGTCGTTTGATTGGTCACCGTCACCAACGATTTTGCCTCGGGTGGCAGAAAGATCATTTTGCCGCCGTCAAAATCCGGCTGCGTCAGGGCGCGCAACGCGCCGGTGTCGTCGAGAAACACGGGCTTTTGTCCGGCGGTCACCAGCGGCAGAAATGTCCGGCGCGGCTGCCAGTGGAAAAATTCGTCCGGCGCGGTGATTTGCGAGACACCCAGGAAATCATTGAGCCTTGGGAAAATTTGCGTTGGTCGCGCCGTAAAGCAGGGAAGTCAGGCCGTCGCTCTCGCGCGGCAGGAGCGAAAAAAAACCGTCCACTTTTGGCACGGCATCGAGCAGGTTGCAGTTCGCGCAATAGCCCAGCCGCTTGACCAGGAAATTATTTTTCGGATCGTTCAACGCAAAGCGGATGAAGCTCATCGCCGCCGCTGGCGTGACCATCGCGCGCGATTCGCCCAGCGCCGGTTGCGGCTGCATCGCCAATCTGGCGCGCGCGAGATTCAATTCGTACACACTCGAAGGAACCGCCGGATTTTGCACCGGCTCATGCGTGTAAACGTCGAGCCACGCGGTGAGAATCAGGATGAGCGGTGCGATGTGACGCAGGCCCGGCGCGTTTTCACGCGTTAAAACGAACAGCAACCCGCCGGTCAAAATCAAAAAGGCCGCCCGTGACAAACCGTTGAGCAAAGTCGCGTGCGGATCGTCGCCCGCCAAAGGCGCGATCTGCGTCCAAAATATAATGATGACCAGGAGAGAGAACAAAGTCATTCCGACCGTTACCAGCCTGGAAATTTGAAAATCCTGCGTGCGGTGAGTCTTCTCCCTCGCCCCGCCCAAGCGGGGAGAGGGCTGGGGCGAGGGGATTTGAGATTGAAAAGTTCCGGCCTCCTCGCCCCGGCCCTCTCCTTTTTTGGTGGAGGAGAGGGAGAATAATCGCGCCAGCGCGAATGCCGCCAGCAGCGGTGCGGAAAACGCCACAAAGATCACATATTTGATGGGATATGTCATCAAGCTGAGTTGCGGGATGATTTTGCGCAGGACGGGATAGGCGAAAGTATTTTCACCGAGCGCAAAAATCAGCGCCACCATCGCCACCGCGCCCAGCAGCCACACGCGCCTTTCCCGGATCGTCCAGACCGCCAGTAACGCCAGCCACAGCGTGGCGATGCCAAGATAGTAGGACGACGTCCAGTATTGGCCGTGCTGGAAAAAGATTCCCTCGGTGTGCGTCATGCCGAAAGCCATCGGCACGAGAAAATTCGCCCAGCCCCAGCCTGGCATGGACCAGCGCGTGTCCGCGTAGCCGGCGCTCCGCTGGGAATGGGCGGCCAGATCGAGGAATGGCAGCAGTTGCACCGCCGCCAGCGCAATCACCAGCGCCACGGCCAGCGGAAACCGCCAGAACATTGAGACGCGGGATGCTTCGCCTTTCACAAACTGTTGAATCCACAGCGCCAGCAGCAAAATCCAGGTGAGAAAAATGATTTCCGGGCCGCCGGCGAGCATTTGCAGCGCGCCGGCAAACGCGGCCAGAATGATTTTTCGTCCGCCCTCGCGCCACGCCAGTTCAACGGCCAGCACGACCCACGGCATCCAACTCAGCGTGGCGATGTGGCTGGGCCACATGAGCAGGTTGAGCGTCAGGCCGTTGAACGCAAAGGCCACGCCTGCAAACGCCGCCGCGAACGAACTGCCCGCCCAGCGTCGGGCCAGGAAATACATGCCGAAGCCGGCGAACCACAAATGCAGCAGGCAGAAAAAACTCAGCGACCATTGCAGCGGCAGCAGTAGGTAAATGAGCGACGGTGGATAGAGCGGCATGGTGTTCCATTGCGCGAGAAACGGCACACCGCAATTGTTGTAAGGATCCCAAAACGGAAGTTCGCCGTGACGGAAACATTCCTGCTGAAAATGGGCGAGGGGATAGGCAAAAAAACCGTAGTCGCGCACCACGAATGTCTGCAGGCCAAGCAGGACTTGCGGGAACACGGCGAAAACCAGCAGCGCCAGCAAAATTCCAAAGCGCAGGGGCGTGAGCCGGTCAAAGGCGCGTTGTCCCGCCTCGGCGGAGCCTCCGGCGCAGCCTGGGTCGGTTGTCTCGCTCATGAGTTTTGCGCCCTGAATTTATTCAGGAAGGGAGAGTGACGGCAAGTATTCACCGATGAATTCGCGCTTCCACCAAGCGCCGGTGGCACGTCGCTCGGCAAAGCTGGTAAAGCGATAATCATACAATTCGGCGCGAAGGTAACGCGGCGGATGGCCGGGAAATGGATTTTTTTCCAGCAACGCCAGCACTTCCGGCGAGCCTTGCAGCAACCGTTCGCAGAAATTCGCGAACCACGGGTTCTGCTGATAATTACCCAGCGCGGCAAACCACATCTGCCAGTCCAGGCGCGGCTGGAGCGGCGCGACGAAGGCCGGCCGCCGGTTCACGTCGCCGGGTTTGTATTTGAATTCATAAGCCAGCCAGTGGGTTCCGTCGTTGCTGCCTTCGACAATGATTTCGCGCCGTTCGGTGGTCATCACGGCGAACAAACCATAGCTGTTGATCGTGCGGAACGGCGAGAGCCATGCATCCGCAACCGCCACCGGCAAAAACCAGACGGGTCGCGCGCCAAACATGAGGCTCATTTGCAAGAGCGAAATGGACATGAACACGACGGCGAGCGGGATGGTGACGGCGCGGGGCCAGCGGCGGGCCGCATTGGGGGCGCCGGCCTCCGGTCCGGCTCGAAGAATAATTTCATTGGCACAGGCCGGGCCGGAGACCGGCGTTCCGTTAGCCAGGATGCGGCGCAGCCGGGAAGGAGCGAACTTCATCAAAGCGAAGTCGTCGAGCAGCAGCAGGCACAGCGCCAGCGTCAGCCAGTTGAAGAAGGTGTAATTGCCGGTCAGCAGGATCAGGGTTTGGAGAAAGGCAATCGCCGCCCCGCCGCAAAACCGCAGCCGGCGCGGCGCGAAAATCAGAAACGGCGTGCCCAGTTCGATGCCGAACATCCCGGCACAGGACATTTTTTGGAACCACAGCGGCAGTTGTTGCGCGTACCAGCCAATCCACGTGGGCAGCGGCTGGGTTTGATAATGAAACGTGAGCGCGGTGAGATTGCGCCAGTTTGGGTCGCCGCTGAACAGCTTCACGCAGCCGGATGAAAACACGAGCTTGAATAACAGCAGCCACAGCAGCCAGAGAACCAGCCGTGGCACGGGCGTCTCGCCCGTGAGATTCCGGTTTGGTTCACCACTCCCGCTCAAAACACACGGGCGGGACGCCAATGCCATTAATTGCAGCGGCGCGAGGAAAATGGCGAGGAATCCGGTTTCGAGCAGCAGATTGTCCCATTGAAAACCTAGAAAATCGCGCCCAATCGTGGCCAGCGAAAGATACAGCAGCCACAATCCTCCCAGACACGGCGCGGGCGCGATGCCAATGATGAGCAACAATGCCAAGAGACTTCCCGCCGCGCATTGGAAATGAAGAAAGCCGTCCGACGCGTTGAACCAGCCCAGCGTCGGCAGCAAATGGAAGCGTTCCAGTCCGATGCCTTGGGCGTCGCACTGTTGGCCCGCGGCGGCCATGAACTGGCCGGCGGGCAGGATGCCGTTGTGGCCGATCAAACCGCTGATTTGCGTCCACAACGAAACAAAAGCGATGAGGTAAATCACACCCAGTGCGCGCAGGAAAATCCAGCGCGCGAGAAAATACAACGGCAATTCGGCGTGCGGTCCCCAGAACCAGCGCGTCAGCAGCGAGAAAAATGTCCGGTTTTCCGCGACCAAGTGATACGTCCATTCCGCGAACCTCGCGAAAGTTTTTGAATTTTTGTATCCGCGCAACAGCCATTGATGATTGGGATGGTGTGCAAGGGTGCGGAAGACGGCTTCAGCGCCGGAATACACCGAACCGTCGGGTTCGATGAGCTGGACGGCGGTGTCAAATTGCCGGCGCGGGATTTCCGGGAATTGGGCGGCGATGCGCGGGTCTTGCACGGGCAGATAATCCACGCGGTCGCCGGTCGTTTGCTGCCAGCGGCGGACCCACCACGCGCAAAAATTGCAGTCGCCGTCGAAAACCAGCAGCGGCCTCGGTGGCGGTGCGGCGACACGCAGGTCGCTTTTCATGCTTCCACTTTAAACCAACATTGGCGCGAAATACAATGCCGTCACGCGGAATGAAGATTCCTAAACCACGCCGTTTCATGGAATGACTAATCCCTAAATCCGAATGACTAAAAATTCCAAAATGACCAAATCCCCAATGCATATGTCTGGCTGCTCATTCGGGCTTGGTCATTCTTTAGTCATTATGGTTTAGTCATTCGTCATTCGCCCATCGCCATTGGTTGACGCTGGCGTGCTCAGGCAATACTTTAGGCACGACTTTTATGAGCGAATTGCAAAATTCCCTGCTGGAATTGATTCGGCGCACCTCGGCGGAAATTCCCGACGACGTCAACCAGGCCATTCTCGCGTCGCTGGAACAGGAAAAGAAGGGCACGATTGCCGAGAGCGCGCTGAAAATCATTGACCAGAATATCCAGCTCGCCAAACGCAAGTCGCAGCCGATTTGCCAGGACACCGGCAGCATCCTGTTTTACGTGGATTGCCCGGTCGGCTTCGACCAGATCACGTTTGAAGAAACCGCGAAGGAAGCCGTGAAGCTGGCGACGAAAAAAGGTTTTCTCCGCCAGAACTCCGTGGATTCGCTCACCGGCGTAAACGACGGCACGAACGTCGGGCCGGGCGCGCCTACGTTTCATTTTCATCAGCATCGCTCGCCGGATCTGAGCGTGCGGCTGGTGCTCAAGGGTGGCGGCTGCGAAAACGTCGGCGCGCAATACTCGTTGCCGAACGAAAAGCTCAACGCGAACCGCGATCTCGACGGTTGCCGCAAGGCGATTCTCGACGCGGTGTTGCAGGCGCAGGGCAAGGGCTGCGGCCCGGGCATCCTGGGCGTGTGCATTGGCGGCGACCGCGCGACCAGCTACGAGACGAGCAAGACGCAGTTCCTGCGGCTGATTCCCGACCGAAACCCGAATCCGGTGTTGGACAAACTGGAGCAGGACATTTTGAAGACGGCGAACGAACTCGGCATCGGCCCGATGGGATTTGGCGGCAAGACGACGTTGTTGGGCGTGAAGATTTGTGCGGCGAACCGCCTGCCCGCGTCCTATTTCGTCAGCATCAGCTACATGTGCTGGGCCTATCGCCGCCAGGGCGTGACGCTGGATGCGGACGGGAAAATCGGGAAGTGGTTGTATTGAATCTGATATTGAATTTAATAGAATCAATCCAATATCTTGGTGCAATTCATAATGGTTAGGTTCAAAATCAAATCTAGCTATGGCAAGACCTAAGCAGGAACGGCCCAAATCATTCATCGATTTCGTTACGCTGGTTGATGGTTTTCAGGCCAAGGCGGAACACTCCTTCTGGTACCGAGGATGCGGCAAGGCGGCTTACACTTTGCAGCCGAGCCTGTATCGACACAAACAGAAACGGAAAATTGCGGAACTCAGTTCCCTTGAATTACAACTAATCACCCGATTCCGGCAACGAAGTATCCCGTTTCATGACCGTTCATTGGCAGACGACTGGGACGCGCTGTTTTTTATGCAACATTATGGTGTGCCTACTCGGTTGTTGGATTGGACGGAGAATCCATTGATGGCTTTATATTTTGCGGTGATGTCTGCTCCCTTCGCCGTAAGGCAAGGCGGCAAACTTCAATTTGCATCCGATGCCACCGTTTGGGCGCTTGATCCAATCGCTTGGAATCGCAAATCCCTCCAACACCAAAGCTATGACGGTGGGGTGTTGACTCCTGGAGATGAAGCATTGAAGGGGTACAAACCTGTGCCCTCGTATGCTGGAATGTTCAATCATCCCGTCGCCCTTTACGGTGCGCACAATAGTTCGCGGATTGTCGCACAACGAGGCGTGTTTACGATTTTCGGGCAGAACAGTGAGCCGATGGAAACGGTTTGCGAGAAACACAAATTTCCCAAAGGCTGTTTGATAAAAATTATTCTCAGAAAAGAAGAGCTGCCTGCAATTCGCAAATCGCTCTTGAAGCATGGTGTGACTGAGTCGGTTGTGTTTCCAGATTTGGATGGGCTTGCCCGAGAGATTCGCAGAACCTTCGGCTTTGAGGCATAAACATGAAACTACCAAAAGGCAAAAAGTTTAAGATTTCCGAACTCGACCGCAAAACATTGGGTTGGTGGCGAAGTCGGCGCACAAAGATTGATATGGATCCGCCCTACCAACGCAGGGGTCGCCTTTGGTCAGACGCCGACAAAGCTTATTTGATTGACTCGATTCTTAATGGCTTTGATGTGCCCAAAATCTACATGGCCGATTTTACATGGGGTGATTCGAAACTGAATATTCAAAAACTTCCTTACTCCATTATAGATGGCAAGCAGCGCTTCGAAGCGATTTTTGACTTCTTCGATGGAAAAATAGTTCTCAACGAAGATTTCATGTACCTCCCCAACCCCGAATTGAGGTTAGCCGGTCTAAGCTATCCAGATTTGCAGAAAAATTACCCTGACATCGCAGATGAATTCGATACCTACAATCTGCTTGTGATGAGCGTTTTTGCCGAAGCCGAGGATTTCATCAACGAACTCTTCGTTCGTCTTAACAGGAGCAAGCCTCTAACTGGGGCTGAGATTCGTAACGCAATGGGCGGGCTTGCGCCTTCGGTTATCCGCCAGATCGCAAAACATGAATTCTTCCGCGAGTATGTGAGATTCCAGACACAGCGCGGCCAAGATCTCAATGCTGCCGCGAAAATTCTGTTATTCGAATACTCTGGCAAACCCCGTGATACCAAGAAACGTCATCTTGACAATTTCGTTCGAGAGACGAAAGGCAAGCGGGGTGGACGCCTTGAGGTTGCGGGCCGGCGCGTAGTGGATCTGTTGGACGAAATGACGGAAATCTTTTTGCCATTAGATGGGTTGCTTGCGTCTGCTGGGATAATCCCCGTTTATTATTGGTTCGTGCGTTTAACAAAGGAGGAGAGCTATCACTACGTTCGAGAGTATTTGGTCAATTTTGAGGCGGCGCGCCGCAAGAATAAGGAACTGATTGCTGATGATCCGAAGAGCAAAGACATTGACCAAGAGCTGACCCGATTTGATGGATTTAATCGCAGCACGAACGACGAAGGAAGTCACACCGGCCGATTAAAAATACTGAACGGGCGCTTTGAAAAATTCATGAACGCTAGTACACAGCGAGTGCTACGCTTCAAACGTACATGATTGAAACCGCCTTTCCCTTCACCGAAGAAAAAATCCGGGCGCTGAAAGTCGGTGACGAGGTGCTGATTTCCGGCGTCGTGTTCACCGGACGCGAACGGTGCAAAGGGCAGAGTTGAATTGAAACCCGGACAGTTTTGTGCGATAAGATTGCCATGAAGACGATCACACTCGAATGCCCCGACCGGTTGCACGAACAACTTGTCAAACTGGCGGCGGCGGGCTGGTTCAAGTCGCCTGAGGACGCCGCATTGGAGGCGGTGCGGCGATATTTGAGCCTGCATTCCGTCGAGCTTCAGGAAAAACAGATCATGGCGGACGTGCAATGGGCGTTGAATGAGTGCCGGTGAAATCATCGCCGTCCTCGACGCCGGGCCGCTCATTCATCTGGATGAGCTTGGCTCGCTGAATTTGCTGGCGGGTTATCAGGAAGTGCTGTTGCCGGACATTGTGGAGGGCGAGGCAAAGAAACATCGTCCAGAAATTAAAATTGATTCCATTCCCGGTCTGGTGCGGGTCGGTTCCAATCCGTCCGCCGCTGAATCCATGTTTGAACTGGCGGAGGAATTTGGACTGCACGCGGGCGAACTGGCGGCGATTGCGGTGCTGAAAGAGCATCACGGTGATTGTCTCTTGAGCGATGACGCGGCGGCGCGCGCGATGGCGGAGGCGATTGGCTTTCAAGTGCGCGGCACGGTGGGTTTGGTTTTGCGCGGCTGGCAGCGGAAACAGATTTCAAAGGCGGCGGCTTGTGATTTGTTGAAGGCGCTGCCCGTGAAATCAACATTGCATTTGCGCCCCGGATTTTTGGCAAATGTTTTGGAGCAGATAAACCATGAAGGCTGAAACAATTCTTCTGGAACTTGAAGCCGTGAAAGAGCGTCTGGCGGCGGAAGCGGGCGGTGACACGTTGTGTTTCCTCGATCAGATGGAAGCGTGGGCGGTGGAGCATCCGCACGCTGGGCCGGTGGTGAATTCACCGGAGGAGTTGCAGGCGCGATTACGGGCGCGCGAGGCCACTGAACCGCCGCCACCAAAGGGCAAGCCGTATCGGGTCCATGATCCGATCATTGCCGAGCTGCATCGGACGCGCGAAAAATTCTATCGTGAGCAACAGACCGAATCTTTGGTTTTAAAAGATGAACCGCCGCGCAAGAAGCAGTGATGGAGTAATGAGACGGATGAATAAAATCCTTTCGATTTTTATCGGCATTGCCTTGTTGATTGTGACGGCGGCCGTTGCCATCCACCTGGCGGTGGTCCGGCCGGTTGCGGTGGTGGCGGAAAAGGCGGTGGACGCTCCCGGCAAAATCGTTGACAAGGTGTTCGATTTTGGCAAACACGGGATTGACGCCTTCAAGGCGATTTTCCAGTCGCAGGTCAGTGTGATTTCCTCGACCACCGTCTGTGACGCCACGCCCATTGCCGAACTGGCGGTGCTGCAAAGAAATATCCGCGAGATCATTGATTATAAACGAACCGACCTGCACAGCACCAAACGCATCATTGCCGACCAGACGTTCGTGGCCAAAATCGGGTTCGATCTGGCCGCCCGATTTTCCGCCGCCTACGACCCGTCCAACCGGGTGGTGACCATCGTACTGCCCGAACCAAAAATTCTGTCGTTGGAAACCGTCAACCCTGAGGCCAATTACTATCTGGAGGAAGACGGGTATCTCAACTGGCTGACCACCGCCGATCACCAGTTGATCTTGATACAGCTCAAGGAGAAAGCCCGCAACAGCGCCGAATCAACCCTGGCGGTGGGCGATGCCAAACGGATGATTGAGACCCGGTTTCGCGACCTGTTCCGGGCCTTCGACGTAAAGGTGGTCGTTTTGTTTTCCCCAACCCAACCCCGCGCCAAGGAATGAGGTTTGAACCAACGAAATGTTTTTAACCAATATCCCATGAAAAAATTAACCTTTCCATTTTCCGGGAAAAAAATCCGCGCGCTGAAAGTCGGTGATGAGGTTTTGATTTCCGGCGTCGTGTTCACCGGGCGCGACGCGGTGCACAAATACCTGCACGAGGGCGGCAAGCTGCCGCCGGGCGTGAATTTTCGCGACGGGATCCTGTACCACTGCGGCCCGGTGGTGATGAAGCAGGACGACGGTTCCTGGAAAGCCACCGCCGCCGGTCCGACGACGTCCATCCGCGAAGAGCCGTATCAGGCGCATATCATCAAGGAATTCGGCCTGCGCGGCGTCATTGGCAAGGGCGGCATGGGCGACAAGACGCTGGCGGCGTGCAAGGAATTCGGCTGCGTGTATCTGCACGCGGTGGGCGGCGCGGCCCAGGTGCTGGCCGAGTGCATCAAGAAAGTGCGCAATGTTTATCTGATGGACAAATTCGGCGCGCCGGAGGCGATCTGGGAATTTGAAGTGCAGGATTTCCCCGCCGTCGTCACAATGGATGCGCACGGCAATTCGCTGCACAAGGAAGTCTTCGAAAAAAGCAAGGCAGCGCTGGCGGAAAGACTTTAAATTAGGAAACCAGGAAGGCAGGAGGATAATCCCTTCATGGTTTTATGGATTCCTTATCAGAATTTCAAGTTCCATTCGCCCGTGGGGTGTTGATCCCGTCCGGGAATCGTGACGATTCCAAGTTTCCTTGTCGGCGTGATGATTCTCTTGCATGATCGTTTGAATCGAAACCGCACGCAAAGGGCCGTTGTGAATTCCCTTGGAAAAACAATTCATTGGGCGACGGTCGTCCGCTGGCTGGCCGGGGTGAGCACACTTTTGTATGTGTTCTCCCGATTCATCCCCGGCACCCCGGTGGATGAGTACTTGTTCAATGAAGACATTGACAACGCCTGGACACAGGTTTTGCATGCGGCCTTCCGCCAGCATTGGCAGTTTGGCCGTGACATCGTTTTTACCTACGGGCCGTGGGGATTTCTGGGCCGGGGTTACGATCCGGCAACGTATCCGGTGGCGGTGATTGCCTGGCTGCTGCTGTCGCTGGTGTTTTGGCGGGCAGGTTGGCGGCTGGCGCGGCATCTGTCGGGCCACCGGTTGTTTTCCTGGTTCTGGCTGATTGGGTTTGCCGGTTTGGCCAGCATTCCAGTGGGGGATGATCTCAATGTCCGACTGACTGCCTGGGTCGTGCTGCTGTTGTTCCTGCATTTTTTTGTGGAGGAAGGCGTGTTCACGCCAACACAGGCCATGCTGGTGGTGTCACTGGGCTGGTTGAGCCTGGTCAAGTTCACCGGCTTGATGGAAACGGTGATGGTGGTGGCCGTCATTGCGGCGGACAATGTCTTCCGTCACCGGCGTTTTCCGTGGATTGTGCCATTGTGGGCGGCCAGTCTGTTGTTTTTTTGGGCCTTGGCCGGACAGCATTTGAGTTCGTTCGGGCCATACCTGTTCAATTCCTGGCGAATCACCAGCGGTTACACGGAAGCGATGATGCTGACCGTGAAAACGGAGGCAGGGGATGCCGACTGTTTTCTATTGCTGGCGGGATTGCTTTGTTTGCTGACCGGGCAGGCGGCTTGGACGCGACATCGTTTTTTGGGGGCGCTGCCTCTGGCTGGCTTGGGAGCCATTCTGTTCATCATTTTCAAACAAGGTTATGTCCGGCATGACCGGCATGAGATCACCGCAGTGATGGCGCTTTTCCTCATTTCGTGGATGTTTCTGGCCATGGCCAGGCCGGATAACTGGCGAAGCGCGGGTCCGGCACTGCTGCTGTTGCTTGGTTCCGGATGGATGGCCTCGTCCATGTTCAGCCGTTGGTTTCCTGGGGAAGGGCTGCGAACGCAAATGGGAGGAACCTTCAACCGCTACAGTTTGGTGGCTCCGGTTAACGGCGTATTTACCGGATATTTGCGGGATGATTATGAAAAAAAATTCGCGCGCCTGCGCCGGTCCAGTCCCCTGCCACCAATGGAAGGAGGAACGGACCTCTATTCCTGTTATCAAAGCATCCTGTTTGCCAATGGATTGCGCTATCAACCGCGGCCGGTCATCCAAAGCTATTCCGCCTATACGCCGGAACTGGCGGCAATAAACGCTGCTCACCTGTGGACAGCGGGCGCCGCCAGCAACATCCTGTTTGCTGTTCAGCCGCTTGATGGCAGGTTTCCTTCGCTGGACGACGGCCTGTCCTGGCCGGAATTACTGACGCTTTACGACCTCAAGGGCAGGTCGGATGACGGTGGAAGATTCTTGGTCCTGTCGCGGGCGGCCGTGCCACGGGAATATCGGCTGATCCCGCTTCGGAACACAGCGGCCCGCTTTGGCGAACCGGTCATATTGCCGGGCGCGACCGATGGCCCGGTCTGGGTTGAAATCGAGATCAAGAAATCCCTGCTGGGAACCGTGGTCTCGGCACTCTACAAACCGCCGGTATTGATGCTGACCGTGTCGCTGCCAGACCACACGGAACGTCGTTACCGCATCGTCCCGGGCATGGCCGGCGGCGGTTTTTTGCTGTCACCGCTGATTGCGGACAACCGGTCTTTTGCCGCGTTCGCTTGCACTGGCCGGCAAGAATTGGCTGGACTGGAAGTGGTGTCCATGACCATTTCGACCGGCGCCGGTTCAGAGTCAACCTGTTGCTATCAGTCGCCGATGGCCGTCCGGTTTTACCGTCTGGATTTTCCCCGGCAGGATTTCAAAATGGACTGGCCGGTAAAACCGGCGGAACCATGAAATGTTTTTGCCAGGAGCCACGCGGACCCGGTGAAAAGACTTTCAATAAGGAGAGCAGGCGGACCGGAGAATAATCTCCTCATGGTTTCATGGGTTCCTTGTTAAAATTTCAGGTTCCATTCGCGCGTGGCGTATTTATCCCGCGCCAGAGTAGCAATCTTTTCCAGTGGCGGATTTTTTAATAATTCTTCCGCCTTCCATGCCTGTCGCAACGCCGCCTTCACGTCACTCGCCGGCATGTTCAAGTTGGTCAAAAATTCGGCGTGCGCGCGGTGCTCCCGGTAATCGGGCTGCTTCAATGGCATCGGCAAAAGTTCGCTGACGAGCGCAAGGTCAAATTTCAGCAGGAACGTTCCATGAAACAGCAGGAAGTGTTTGCGGCGACGCTGGGAATTGCCGGAAAATTTGCGGTTGCCGATGGCAAGATCCGTGTGACCGCGCACTGCAATTGCGGATTGGGGATTGGGGATTGCGGATTCAATCGCCGCGCGGTTTTGGCGCATGATGAACTGGTTGGCGACGCCGATGTTATGCAGCGGGCCGTCGGCGGTGATTCGCAGAACCAGCGTGTAGTTGAGGCAACCGGGGCCTTGCACCACCGTGCCCCCGCCGGAACAGCGCCGCAGAATCGGGATGCCGCGCGCTTCGCACGCCGCGACGTTTACTTCCGTCGCCACCTTGTTCGCATAGCCGACGACGACAAAATGTTCCCGCGGCTCCCAAAAGCGCAGCACCTCGTCGCCGTCGCCGCTTTCTGCGGTGTCCAGCAGCACCTCGTCGCACGCCAGGTTTTCGGCGGGCGAGGGGAGCGTCAGATCGAGTAATTTCATTTTACAGTTGCACTGATTTTGCTGGCATTGAGTGTATGGTTCCGTCTTAATTCCACCGAGCTTTTTTTGTGAAATTGGATAAATGGCGGGTGACACGGTAAAATAGTTAACATGGAGAAAAAAGAAATTCACGGTTCGAGCGACAAGTGGGCGGAGTCGTTGCAGTCCGTTTTTGATCTGGCCCTGGAAAATCAGGGGCCGGAACGGACGGCGCAATTGCTGAACAAGCTGGCCGACCGTCTGCGCGCGTCGCAGGACGGGTTGCCGCGCGGCTTCAACACGCCTTACGTCAACACGATTCCGCCGGAGCAACAACCGCCGTTTCCCGGCGACTGGCAGATGGAGCGCCGGATCAAGAGCTACATTCGCTGGAACGCCATGGCGATGGTGGTCAAGGCCAACTCCACCACCAACGTCGGCGGCCACATCTCCACCTACGCCTCGGCGGCGACGCTTTACGAGGTGGGGTTCAATCACTTTTTCCGCGGACGCACGGAGAATTTTCCCGGCGACATGGTTTATTTCCAGGGTCACGCCGCGCCGGGCATTTATGCGCGCGCGTTTCTCGAAGGCCGTCTGGATGAAAAACATCTGCAAAATTTCCGGCAGGAATTGGCCGAAGGCGGCGGGTTGTCATCGTATCCGCATCCGTATCTGATGCCGGAGTTCTGGCAGTTCCCGACGGTCTCCATGGGGCTTGGTCCCCTTTTGTCCATCTATCAGGCGCGGTTTAATCGCTACCTCCAGGCGCGCGGCCTGTCCAAATGGGCGGAGGAACCAAAAGTCTGGTGCTTTGTTGGCGACGGCGAATCGGACGAGCCGGAAACGCTCGGTTCGCTCACGCTCGCGTCGCGCGAGAATCTCGACAACCTCATCTGGGTTGTGAATTGCAATTTGCAGCGATTGGACGGCCCCGTGCGCGGCAACGGGAAGATCATCCAGGAACTTGAAGCCGCGTTCCTGGGCGCCGGCTGGAATGTCATCAAGGTTATCTGGGGCAGCGATTGGGACGATTTGCTCGCGCGCGACAAATCCGGCCTGCTCCTTAAGCGCATGGGCGAGGCGGTGGATGGCGATTACCAGAAGTATTCCGTCGAGCCGGGCAGCTACACGCGCCGGCATTTCTTCGGCAAATATCCCGAATTGCTCGAACTGGTGAACCACCTCACCGACGACCAGATTCGCAAGCTGTTGCGCGGCGGCCATGACACGCGCAAAGTCCACGCCGCCTACAAGGCCGCGATGGAGCACAAGGGCCGGCCGACGGTGATTCTGGCCAAAACGGTGAAGGGCTACGGCCTGGGCGAAGCGGGTGAAGGCCGCAACATTTCGCATCAGCAGAAAAAAATGAACGAGAAGGAGCTGCGCGAATTCCGTGCGCGGTTCAACATCCCCATCAGCGACGATGTCATTGCCGAGACGCCATTTTATCGTCCACCGGCGGAAAGCCCGGAGACGAAGTATCTGCTCGAACGGCGCAAAACGCTCGGTGGCTTTTTGCCCGCGCGCCTGGTCAATCCCGGTTTGCCGGCGCTCGACGTGCCCAAGCTCGATTTCTTCACCGAGTTTTTCAAAGGCTCAAGCACGGGAGTTTCGACGACGATGGCTTTTGTGCGGCTGATCAGCGTGTTATTGCGGCACAAGGGATTGAGCCGGAACATCGTGCCCATCATTCCCGACGAGGCGCGCACGTTCGGCCTCGACGCGCTGTTCAAGGACATCGGCATTTATTCGTCCAAGGGGCAGCTTTACGATCCGGTGGACAGCCAGTCGCTGCTTTACTACAACGAAAAGAAGGACGGACAGATTCTCGAAGAAGGCATTACGGAGGCCGGTTCGATGGCGTCGTTCATTGCGGCGGGCACGTCTTACGCGACCCATGGCGTGCCGATGGCGCCGTTTTACATTTACTACTCGATGTTCGGTCCGCAGCGCGTGGGCGACTTGTTCTGGCTGGCGGGCGATATCCGGGCGAAAGGTTTTCTGTTGGGCGCAACGTCCGGCCGCACCACGCTCAACGGCGAAGGCCTTCAGCATCAAGACGGCCACAGCCTGCTCCATGCCGGCACCGTGCCGACGTTGCTGGCTTACGATCCGGCGTTCGCGTACGAAATCGCTGTCATCGTGGCCGATGGCCTGCGGCGGATGTATGCCGAGGGCGAGGACATTTTTTATTACCTCACGCTCTACAACGAAAATTATCCCATGCCGCCAATGCCGGCGGGCGTCGAGGACGGCATCTTGAAGGGGCTGTATAAATTCAAGTCCGGCCCGGAAATTTCCCTCGCCCATCCGATGGGAGAGGCTGGCCGCAGGCCGGGTGAGGGTTTGAAAGCCCACATTTTCGGCAGCGGAACGATCATCAACTCGGCGCTCAAGGCGCAGGAAATCCTTGCCGAACGCTACGGCGTGTCTGCCGACGTGTGGAGTGCAACGAGCTATAAACTTCTTCGCACCGACGCCCTGCGCTGCAAACGCTGGAACATGCTGCATCCGGCAGCGGCGCCGAAGAAATCCTATATCGAGACATTGCTGGCGAAAGAGCAGGGGACCTTTGTCGCGGTTTCGGATTACATGCGGCTGGTGCCCGACCAGATTGCACCGTGGGTGCCGGGTGGACTGATGACGCTGGGCACGGACGGCTTTGGCCGCAGCGACACCCGCGCCCGCCTGCGCCGGTTCTTCGAGGTGGACGCTGAGAGCACGGTCATGGCCACGCTTTACGCGTTGGCGGAAAAAGGCCAGATCGAAATGAAAACGGTGCAGAAGGCGTTGAAGGACCTAGAGGTTAACCCCGATAAGGTCTTTCCGCGGATTGTTTGAGTTCCAAAGCCAAAAGCCGAACCGGAAAACCGGTTCGGCTTTTAAGCTGAAAGGTTTAACAAAGAAATCTAGCTTCGCTTCCGCCACAGCAAGCCCAATGCTCCGAGAGCCAGCAGCCCGAACGTGGATGGCTCCGGAATATCGCTGTAAAACAGGTATGTATAATTTGCACTGTCTGTGTAAATAAACCAGCCAACTCCACCAGTGGCTTGTGGAAGTGCGTCATCCATAGTTACATATTCGTTAAGGTATTGCGGAGGATAGTTGCCAGTCGGATTATATGGAGTCTCCAACACGGCGTTGAAATCGGGAGCCGTAATGTCAGCCCATGCAGTCCCCATGCCATTAATACCCCAATCCGGGCCTTGATAAACATTGTCAAGCGAATAGAAAATAAGGTATCCGCCGCCATCTGGAGAGTTGTAGAAGGTAGCGACATCTCCATACCCACCTTCTGGCTCTGTTACTATGAGATCCCCAGGGGTTGCGCTCTGCCAAGGCATTTGGTAAACGAGAACTGGAACTGACGATCTACCAGTCGGGTCGGCCTCGACGCTATAACTGAGAGGGATTTCAGTCGAAGTTGGGGTGGCTTGAAAATAGCCAGTACCGTTTTCATCAAAAGTAAAATAGCCATTGGCTAAAATGCTCTGTGCCGAGGCAACGTTGATTCCCAAGACAAAACCAAATAATACGCCAACCACCATTTTTTGCATTTTCATAGATTGTTAAACCTTTCTGTTATCCTACGATTAATCAGCATTATTTTCACACTCTGACGACGTTATTTATACACTTTGAGCAGCATTTGTGAAGTCGGCTGCTCAGGGGACACGGCGGGACTTTGAAAAATGAAGGGGGAAGGATGGAAAAAGGCCGCAATTTGAACGAATTGATGCGATTCCCGGCTCGACCTTCGACTGCGATGCTGGGGGCGGCGACCGGCGACCCTGTTGGAGCGATGGCAGAACGCTTTCCGACGCGGCTGTCAACGCAAAAATTCATCCACGACGCGCAGAACCAATTTCACACGACCGGTTACCGCAAGCTTGTTATACAAACGTTCGCAGTAAGTGTGAACCGTGTGCGGCGAAACGCCATAATGGGCGGCAATGGCAGATTCGGTAAGGTCGTCAAAAATGTCTTTGGTAACTTGAAGCTCCCGTCTGGAAAGTTTGAAACTGCGGGCAATTTCTTCCCACGCCTGGTCGGAAAACATCGCGGCACCCAAAGGGCCTCGCAACTTACGGGTGGCCAGCGAGCTGGTCTTGGCAACTGAATGCGTCTTGGCCGCGCTCATGACTGGCTCCCCGCCGTTGTGGACCGGCTATTTGGTTTCATGGCTGCTTTCAGAAATCGCAAGGAACATCGGGTTGCTGCGCCAAGGCACAACTCGAAGCCATGCCTGGTGTTAACGATTATTCTGGCTTACCGAGCTTCATTGTAAAATTACCCCGCTGCGCACTGCGAGTCAAATGTTTTTTGCGCCGAAAAGGGCGCCTTGGCACTGCCGCCAATCTGTAGTGGCGGTCTTGTTGCCTGCCGTATCTGGCGGCATCTTGCCGCTTGGGCACAAGAGCGCAACCCGCGTCAAAACCTTGCTTTTACATCAGACCATGCGGCTGGAAGCCGGGCGAAACGGCAGCCAGGACGGCTGCCGCTACAGGCGCGCTGCCGCCAAACTCGAAAGCCATGCTTGGAGCGCCGATCTCCGAATTGGGACGAGGTTCACTGTTTGTGGAATACGCCGCGCCAGAGGCCGGCGCTCCGGTGACAGTTGCGCCCCAGTCCACGTCATGGCCACGCTTTTCGCGCTGGCGACGGTGATTCTGCATCCTGCCAAATCCTGCGCAGACTCTCGATGATTGTCGTTGTCGTTTTGATTTCTTCCTTGGGAAGGAAATCAGCCTTCATGCCGCATGAAATATTTTTCGGCGGTTTTGATGTCCTGGAGGGTGCCGGTTTGGAACCATTGGCCGTGATGCGGCAGGCAGGCCAGGCGATTTTGCTTGAGCGCGTTGTGCCAGAGGATTTTGACTGTGAATTTCCCGTCAGGGGCATTGAACAAGACGCGGGGATGGAGTATTCCGATGCCGGCGATGATGTAGGGTGCCTCCGGCTTGTTCCAACCAATCGTATTACTAGGTTTGATGAAAAGATGATCTTCGCCCCTGTCATGTCCGATAGCTTTGGCCTTGGATTGCGCGAGGAGCAAAAAATCCATTTTCGCATCATCCCAATAGCGGGTCAGGCGGTCCAGCGCGCTATCCTGTTCATCCGTCCAAAGGATGTCGCTGTTGATGGTGAAGAAGGGATCACTCCCCAAAAGCGGAAGCGCCTTTTTTAATCCGCCACCAGTTTCCAATGGTTCAGCCTCTTCTGATATTTTGATGGTCAGGTCATTGACGGTGGACAAAAAAGCGGTCAGTTGCTCCTTGAGATGCGAGACATTGATGATGACCTCCTGAATCCCATACGCTCTCAGCTTGTCGAGCGCGTATTCAATCATGGGTTTACCCGCCACAGGGACCAAGGGTTTTGGCATGCGGTCGGTCAAAGGCTTTAGCCGCGTCCCGTATCCGGCGGCGAAGACCATGGCCTTTTTGATTTTACCCTGCATAAATTGGTCGTCGGAATAATTCTTTAGAATGTAGTTACGAACCCCTTTCCTGTCCTGCGGACACCCTCTCCCCGCCAGAGCGGGGAGAGGGATGGGACGAGGGGCACCAGTTTTAATTATACATTTTTTTCAATCGGCATAGCGCTTCATCCATCGTTTCATGCCGGCCAAGATGGGATGGCGCAAGGCTTTTTGCAACAGGCGTTCCACGCGCTGCGAATGAAGTTTCTTATACTCATGCTTGCCCTCGCGCCGGCTTAACCGTTCAAAAATGGCCAGCACCCGCGTATGCCGCAGCGCCGCCAGAATTGCCAGGGAAGTTTCAAATGCGTTTCGATCGAGCGCGGGGAAATGAGCCAGATAACGGGTCGCCATTTTTTCCTTGAGATTTTCCATGACATCGCGCCGGGCGTCTTCCAGCAGCGACACCAGGTCATAGGTGATCGGGCCTTGATATGCGTCCTGAAAATCAAGCAACCCGGCCTGACGGACGCCCTGTCGGTCCGGAAGCAGCATCAGATTGGCCACGTGATAATCGCGCAGCAGGAGCGAGGCTGGAACCTGATGGGCGAAGGGCAGCACCTCCCGCCAGACGGTCCGGAATTCGTCCTTGCCCGCCTGGGCAATCGTGGGCGTGTTCCATTCCAAAAACAACTCGATGTCTTCCAGCATTTTTTCCGGATGATACACCCGCAAATCTTTGGGGATGGCCCGGGGATGTTGGTGCAGGGCAATCAAGACATCGGTGGCCAGCGCATAAAGCTTTTCCGGCTCAGGCTGGTTGTCCAGCAGGCGGGTGAAGGTGGCATCGCCAAAATCTTCCAGCAACAGAAGCCCCTTTTCATCAGCCCGGGACAGAATGGCCGGCACGCTGAAACCGAGTTGATGGAGGTGTTGGTTGATATGGATGAACGGCGCAACGCTTTCCAGAACTTGTGAGGCATCCATCAGCACCGCGCTGCGTTCATCCTTTCGCAGGCGGAAATATTTTCGGGCGGAGGCATCGCCGGTAAGGGATGCACAGGCTGCGCCACTCCAGACGGTGGCGTTAAGAAAGTCTTTCGCGCTGTCGTTAAGAATATTTGACCACGAATCCCGCATGGCGGGGGACGGATTAACACAGATGAACCGCTGGTGCGATGAAAAACAAGGTCAGTGTGCGTCAATACCAACAGCTCATCGGGAGGAACTATTTCGCGAAGACGAAATTTCGCGCTTTGAACCCTGAACCGCAGCAGCCGAGATGAGTCGGCTCTGACCTTGGAGCCGGCGAACGCGGCAGTCTCAGCCGCAGCATGTTCGACAACCACAATACCCAAGAAAATTCGTGCGCTCATTTGGCAATCCTGGCTGCTGCGGGGGGAGACACACGCGCTTCGTTCCGTGGGGCGGCACGCCCTCAAGTTGCGCCCGCCGGCGCAAGCACTTTGAAGGTTTTGGATTGCCTGATTTCCGTTTTAAAATAAGATGCCCACACCTTGAATTATGAATTCATTTTGCAATCCAATGGGTAACAAGACTTTCAATTAGGCAACGAAACGGATATATATTTTCAAACCATGCCATTCAATTCAGGCCAGGAGGTTTTAGCCAACGAGTTCGTTGCGGAAGGTGTGCGTCGCGGCTTCATTTCAATTGCCGACAACCGGGTCACCTACCACCTCAACCAATCACGGGCTTACGCTTGGACCGACCCGGAAGAATGGGTTCGGGCGCACACCATTGCCTGGTTGGTGATTGCTCGTGATTATCCCACGAACCGCATCCGAACGGAAGTGACGGTTCCGCGCCGCACGCCGAACGATTTTGCGGACATCGTGGTATATCGCGACGACCAATGCCGTGAACCCTATTTGGCGGTTGAAAACAAGGCGGGCGGACAAACGGCGGATCAGCGCAATCAGGCCATCGAGCAGATGTTTGGGAATATAAATTCTTTGCGTGCTCCGCTCGGGCTTTACGACGAAGGCGACGCTTCGGTTTTTTTCAACGCGGGGGGGTTCCCCCCAGCCGAACGAACCGCCAATCGCCTGGGTGATCGAAACGCAGTTCCTCGGCAATACGGTGAAACTCCAGAGTTCGCGCACATTGGCGGACAACCCGGCGACATCGCGCCGGTGGACGCGCCGACGCTGGGTTCGCGAATCCGGCGGGCGCATTACCTCCTCTGGGCTGGTGATCGCCGTGATCCATTGCTGGCCTTTGACGGATGGAGCAAATTGATTTTCGCCAAGGTAATTGATGAACGCACAACCCCGGCCGGACAACCCCGGCGTTTTCAGTTTGGCAAACGGGAGACGAGCGCCGCAGTCGCGAACCGTGTCCATGAATTGTTTCGTGAAGCCACACGGAGCGACCCGGCGGTTTTTCCACCAGACTCGCGCATCAACCTGCCGGAAGGGAAAATTGCGGACGTGGTTCAATGCCTGCAGTCGCTGAGTTTTACCGGAACCGACGTTGATACCATTGGCCGGGCATTCGAGGAATTTTTCGGTTCACTTTTTTGTGGAGAACTCGGCCAGTATTTCACGATGCGTCAGGTGGCAAAATTTACCGTGGCGGTGCTCGACATTTCGCCCGCCGACCACGTGCTTGATCCCACGGCAGGTTCAGGCGGGTTCCTTTTGGAAGTGCTCTTGCAAACCTGGCACCGGATGGATGAACAGCTCGCCGGACAGCCTGAGGCTATGCGTGAACAGCTCAAGACCGATTTCGCCCAAGCCCATGTTTACGGCATCGCGAATCACGAAATTCTGGCGCGAATATGTAAAATTAATCTGCTCCTCCATCACGACGGCCACACCAATATTGAAGCGGGCCGTTCTTGTTTGGACGCGACATTTACCAATGCGCGTTTGAACAACCCGGAGGCCGGATTTTCCCGCGTGGTTGGCACCCCCTCTTTTGGAGATGAGGTAAAAGAGAATGACCAGGCCCACCTCGGCGCGAACCGGCTGGCAAACTTTGAAGTCGCAACCGGACGGACAAAAGTTGACTTGGAACAAGTCATTGTTGAGCGTTGCATCCAATTCCTGGAACCGGGTGGCCGCCTGGGCTTGGTGTTGCCGGAGGGACTTTTTAACAATCAAGGCGCCCAATCCAACTGCCCGCAAACCCGGGTGCTTTTGGCAAAACGAGGCAAAATCGAAGCCATCGTCTCGTTGCCAGACCATGCTTTCCGGAAATCCGGCGTTCAAAACAAAACTTCGATTCTCTTTTTTCGAAAGTTCACGAACGCTGAACAACGGGCATTTGAGCGGGCCTACGCCCAAGTTTACGACGAGCTTGTTGCGCAAGAATGGCAGCGCAGGGTTGCGGCGAATGAAAATGTCGAAGGAATCAGGATTGATCCCGGCGACGTCATTGCCCCGGCAACTTTGCGGGCCAACTTGAATTACCGGACATTTTTGGCCGAGGCCAATCACGTTGGTTACAACCCCGCGGGCGCGGTTTCGCCATCCAACGATCTATACCGTCCGGGCGGAAAAGGTTTACTGCATCAGAACCAGCAAGGGACCATCATGATTGAGTGGCGGCAATTTCTTGCCAATCCCGCGAATTACGCCGGCCAAACGCGGCCCGACTGCCTGGGCATTCCGTTTGATTCACTTTGGCAGGCCCACCCCAGCCACCGGCTCGATCCCCAATATCATTTGTTTCAGCGGGAAGCCCACCGCGTTGCGCCAGCAGGCTGGGTGCGGGAGCGAATTGCAAAGCTGATGAACCGCAGGATTTTTCCGGAATTCACATTTGAAACCGACCAGGAATATGCCGTGATGACCATATCCCAAACCGGAGAAACCAGACCTCGCGCAGCCGGCAAAGGAAACAACCCGCCGACCGGCATTGGAGAATATTTTTTGACCGTCAGCCCTGGTGATTGGTTTGCCGCACACACGAACGACGTGGTTTTTTCTTCGATTGACCTTTGGAAGGGTTGCATCGCCGTTGTGCCGGCGGCTCTCGACGGGGCTTTGGTCACGAAGGAATTTCCGATCTATGAGATAACCGACAACCGCCTCTTGCCGGAATTTGTGCAGACGCTTTTCCGGTCTCGTTATTATCAGAGGGCATTTCGAGCCATCACGACCGGACACGGCAATCGCCGCAGGATTCAAATCGCAGATTTCGAGGCCATCGAAATTGTTTTCCCCGCAGCCCAGAAAGAGCAGCGGCGTTTGATCGCCGCGATAACGGCTGCTCGCCAGGGAATGCGCCAGGCGGCGGAGACTTTTCAGCATGAACTTCTGGCTTTCAGCAACCTGATTGACGGCCGGGGCGAGGAGGAGTTGCCGAAAGTTTCTGAAGAAGAAAATCCAAAGGAATAAGGCGGGGTGCCGGGTGCCGTCCGGCGAGCCTCTCATTAGCACCCTTCAGCCGGGTGAATCCAGTTATCCCTTGGTTAAAACCCGTTTCAACGGGTTCCCTGCATGCGGAAGCCGTTGAAATTGCTTCCCGATGGTTTGCGAATGTCATCACTGGGCTGAAGCCCGGTGCCAATGAGAATTTTCCGTCCTTTATTCATAATTTGAGATGCGTTCTTAACGAACCGCTGTCACGTTTCATCTTGCCAACGGGACAATCGCGAGGTTTAATGCGTGACCGCGCTGGCTGGGTAGCTCAGTTGGTAGAGCAGAGGACTGAAAAATCGAAAATGACGCCTTTTTCGCGCTCGTTTCCCGTCGTTTTCAGAATTGCTAAAACCATTGTATTTACAGCTTGGAAATGGATTTTAACCACCGTTATTTTACCTTTACACGCGCTTCGTGAAACCCCTTTAAAACGATATGAAACTAGCACAAAAACTAGCACAACTTCGTGACCATACTCGGCAGCCTTCATTCCGCGTCAATCTGGCCTCCGTTCCGCTTGTATGCTCGTTCCGTCGCGCTGAAATGGCATCCGCCCCCGCGCCAGACTTTCAGCCGACTGGCTTGACGCATAAGCAGAAAGACTGGCTTGCCCCAAGAACCCACGCGACCGAACGGCACACCGCTGCGCTCCGCCCAGTTTGCCGATCCATTCCGGCAGCCAAGTTTCGTCACTCCCCAGACATGTTATGACTGGTCGTGTCAAATTTGCAACCAGCCCCGCGCCACGTCCCCCACTCGCGGATCTGGTTTCAAACCCGACACCACCAGGACAAATCTCGCGCGGACTGACATTATGGGTCTTGCGTTGATCGTGGCCGCGATTCTGGCTGGCATGTTCAGTGAAGCTTTTTGGGGTGTTTAATCAGTTGGTGGACTCATTCCCCCGGCGCACAGACTTTCGGGCTGACTGTCGCCGACTCGGTCACACCAAAAGACTGTGCGCCGGACGGGTGCTTTAGTCCATCAAGAGTTGATTTTTCAAGAGCTCCTTGAACAGGTCGTAAACCACCGAACGGCGGTTCACATAAACACAATCCACGATGCGTTCCCCATCCTCGTATATTTCCTTGAACACCGCCCGGTAAGTTTTCACCCGGAGCCGTTGCCAGCCCGCCAGATCAGCCTCCAAAGGCTTCGAATCTCCCTTGCCTTCGGCCAGTCCCTTGATGCCGGCGCGGAGTGCCTGCCGCGGTTCAGGCGCCAGGGCTTTGACAAAATGTTCAACCTGTGTGGAAACGCGGACTTTAGTCATCGAGACACCCGGCATCTTTCATTTTGAGCTTGCCCGCCTCGTAAGCCCGGATGGTTTTCATCGCCTCCCCGTCACCCAAAATCTCCAGCGTGTCCAGAATCCCATCCACCCGTTCGGCGGACAGGATGAACGCCACCGTTTCGCCGTGTTCGGTGATTGCCAGTTGGCCCTGCGCCCGCGCAATTTTCACTGCCCGGCTGCCATTCTGGTTCAGCTTGCTTATCGTCATCGTAGAATTCATGTAAAAAAATCTATCATTACCACATGGGGAAGTCAACTTTGGCCGCTTTTTCGGACATCGGTCAAACTTAACGCCGAAGCGCAAATTGGTTAATCCCCCCGGCGCACAGACTTTCGGGCTGACTGTCGCCGACTCGGTCACACCAAAAGACTGTGCGCCGCCCAAGACGCCTGACTCCGGCGAGTTCCGGCCTGCTTCACTTCGCTCCGTTGCGCGGTCAACCACGACTTTGCACCCGCCGTTAATCCGCTTGCCTGCCGCTCCGTTCCGCAGCCGTAATTCACCGGAGACAGGCCCGGACCCCGCGCCAGTCCGAAAACCCCGCACGCCACCCACGAACTCCGATGGTCATAGCGATAGGAGCTTTCGAGCCTGTACATCGGTTTTCAAAATCAGCGGACTGGCGAACAACACCGACACGTTTTTGTCCTGGAAAAATTAATTTTGGGTTGGACAGCATTTGTCCCACCCCCTTGGTTATGATTTCCGAAGTAATGACCAATTGTGAACAAGTAAAACTTGTCAATGACGGCTTTGCCGATTACCAACCATCACAGCATTTCGGATTGAAGGGAAACGTGTGAAATACTACGCGCATACTGCGGCGGGTGAAAATGGGGAACCACTACCAGAATCTTTCTGGCAGCCGCTGGCCGCGCATTTGTCCAACGTTGCCAGACTCGCCGGTCAATTTGCCGCACCATTGAATCTGACCGATGAAGCCAAACTGGCCGGACTGCTGCATGATTTGGGGAAATATCGCGAGGAGTTTCAGGCGTATCTGCGTGGAGAGCGCGGCAGCAGTGTCGAAACTCAGCACGCAATTTTCGGCGCGGCGTGGGCGATGGAACGGAGTCTTGCGTCAACGCAACCGGTTGCCGGACATCACGCCGGGTTGCATGACTGTGGCGATCTGCCGGGAATGTTGACAAAGCCAGCGTTGCGAATTACGCAGACCGTGCCGGAACTGATCATCCGGCTAGAAATTGAGCTTGGCTCTCTGCCACCGCCACCGCCGCTTCCATCTTGGGTAAAAAATGAACTCGCCGCCGAGTGTTACACCCGCCTCCTATTCTCATGTCTCGTTGATGCTGACCGCCTCGATACTGCCTGCCAGCCAGAGACTCCGCTTCCCGACCGAGTTTTGCAGACAGGGCAATTGCTGGAACAAGTCCACGCGGAGCGCCGCAGCAAAGCCAAAGCAAACCCCGGCAGCCCTCTGGCTGTTCTTCGCAACCGCATTTTCGACACCGCCATTGAGCGGGCCGCGCTGCCTCCCGGTTTCTTTTCCCTCACCGTACCGACGGGCGGCGGGAAGACGCTTGCTTCGATGGCATTCGCTTTGGCCCACGCCAAAGCCCACGGGCTTCGCCGCGTCATTGTCGTTATTCCTTATCTCTCCATCATCGAACAGAACGCGGCTGAATATAGCCGCATTCTCGGAGAAGAAGTCGTACTCGAAAATCATTCAGGCGTCCGTCCCAAGGATGACTTGGATGAAGAGGAGGAGTCGCGGCTGGAACTGGTTTCTGAAAACTGGGACGCGCCCGTTATCGTAACGACCTCAGTGCAGTTTCTGGAATCGCTCTTTGCCAGCAGTCCGTCAAAGTGCCGTAAGCTGCATCGCATCCCGCGCTCCGTGGTCATATTCGATGAAGTGCAAACGCTGCCCGCGCATCTCCTGAAACCAACGTTCAACGTCTTCCGCGAACTGGCGGCCAACTACGGCACCAGTTTTGTGTTCAGTTCCGCCACGCAGCCCGCCTTCCGCAAATGCCCCGCGCTGCCCGACGGTTTCGACCCGCACGAGTTGCGCGAGATCGCCCCTGAACCGGACGATTTGTTCCGCAAGTTGCGCCGGGTGAATTATCACCTGCCGAAAACAGGCGAAACTCTCGATTGGCCAGTACTGGCCGAGAAAATGGCCGCGACTTCTCAATCTCTTTGCGTGGTCAATCTCACTCGCCACGCCAAGGAGCTTTGGGAACAACTCAAACGAATTTTGCCGAAGGAGTCTCCGATCCACTTGTCATCCGCCATGTGCCCGCAACACCGATTGTCGTTGATTCAGATAATCCGTGAGCGGCTTGCTGCCGGCCAGCCGTGCCGTGTCGTCTCCACCCAGCTTATTGAGGCTGGTGTGGATGTAGATTTCCCCGTTGTCTGGCGTGCGCTCGGCCCGCTTGATTCTATTGTCCAAGTCGCTGGGCGCTGCAATCGCGAAGGGCGACTGAAGGCAGGCGAGGTGAATGTCTTCCGACCAGTGGATCACAAACTGCCGCCGGGTGTCTATCGCGCTGCCGCCGATCAAGCCGCGATTACGCTGGCGACGTTGGGCGACGAAGAATCGGCTTCCAACCGTCTTGCTGCTGACCCCCAAGTGTTCCGCGATTACTTCCAATCGCTTTATCAAGTGGTGAACACGGATTACGCCAAGCGTGGAGAAACTTCCATCCAGCAGGATCGCGAGCAACTCCGTTTCCGCGCCGTTTCCCGCAAAGCAAAGGTTATTGATGACTCCGGCCAGCCGGTCATCATCTCTTGCGACACACATGGACGGAAATTCGCCGCGCCGCTAATCGAAGAAATCCGCACCCGCCAGCTCGCCCCCGGCGAATCGCGCTTCAACCGCGACGACCTCCGCCGCCTCCAGCGGTTCATGGTCAACGTCCATTCGCACAAGTTCCAACAACTTGAAGCCATGAAACACATCCGGTCTTTGTTGCCCAACCTCGAACTCTACGTTCTCGACGACGGGTTTTATCATCCCGACCTCGGCCTCGTGATTGACAACCTTCCACTCGATACATTTTTGACATGAAACCAAACCTCATCACCCTCCGTGTCTGGGGCGACTTCGCCTGTTTCACCCGTCCCGAAATGAAAGTCGAGCGCGTCAGCTATCCCGTCATGACGCCCTCCGTCGCACGCGGCATCCTCGAAGCCGTCTTCTGGGAGCCGCAAATGTTCTACCTCATTGACTCCATCCGCGTCGTTAAACGCGGGCGGTGGGTTTCGTTCCGGCGCAACGAAGTTACCAAAGTCATTAGCCTCGACAGCGCGAAGACTTGGATGAACACGCCGGAAAAAACCACGCCCATCCAGGCCGGCGGTGGCGCGGACGACGGCACCCAGCGCAACATGCTCGCCCTGCAAGACGTGGAATACCTCATCACCGCCGAAGTCCGCGTCACGCCGCTGGCCAATCACCCCGAGGACAAATTGGGAAAATACCTCGACGAAATCGAACGCCGCGCCCGCTCCGGCAAATGCTTTCACCGGCCCGGACTCGGCATGAGGGAATTCGCCGCTGACTTCGAGTGGGAACCTGACGCCGATGCCGCCCATGCACGACGCAGCACTGAACTTGGCCGGATCGCCGAACCATTCAACGAAGACGTTGGACTGATGCTCTACGACGTTTTCGATCATCGTGAACGCGCTGAAGGCTTCCGCTGGCTTTCCGATGCGGAGATTTCAAATTCCAAATCGCAAACCCCCGCAGTCGCCGGGCGCCGCTCAAAGAAGCAGACCACCGAAGTCCCGCGTTGGAGTCGCGCCCCCATCAAGCCCACGCCCGCCTTTTTCCACGCCAAGATCGAGGGGTCCCGCATGGACTGCCATCCTGACCACATCCGCATTCTCACCTCAACCAAGGGAGGGACCTGACCATGCTGCTGAAACATCTCTACGATTTCGCTATATCCAGAAAGTTGCTGGATGATCTGGCATTCCGCCGCGACACGCCAGTTCGATGGATCATTCACTTGGATGCGAACGGAAACCTTGTTGCCAGTGGTCCACAGGAGACGGAAGGCCCACGCCGCAACAAGGGCCACGAATACAGCGTGCCGAAGACGAGTCGTGCGACCAATTCAGGCAATGTGGCTGACTTCTTGGTCGATGACATAGGCGCGATCTTCTGCCTAAACACCAAACCCGGCGAACCACCAAACGCGCGGGCGGTCGCGAAATTGAAGGCAAAGCACGAGGATTTCTGGCGTCAAATTCGTGATGCCAAGGAGGCGACTGGTGATTCCAGATTCGATGCCATTCTCAATTTCCAGTCCAGACTTAAGGGCAAAGCACCTTCATTCCTCCGGCTTGATGAGAAAGAAACCGGCTGGTTGGTCAAAACCGCGAGCAACGACGAGAAGCCGCTTGGTAGCGATTTGTTCAGCTTCGCGGTATGCGTGCCAGAAGCGATCTTCCTTAATGAGTCGGTTCGTGAACATTGGAGAAAGATCCACGCGGCAGAGATGCAGGGGACGGAAGAGGAAGCTCAAAGTGGTCTTTGTTTGGTGACGGGTGAGTCGGATGTGGCACTGGCTAGAACTCACACGCCAATGGTGACCGGATTACCCAAACCTGCCAAGGGCACAGGCGCGGGCATCGTGGGTTTCGAGAGTCCGTCATTCCGCTCATACGGGTTTGAAAAAAGCTACAACGCGCCCACCTCCGTCTCAGCCTCCAAGGCATACTTGCTAGCGCTCCAGTTCCTTTCAAAACGCGAAGACCATTGGCTGACGCTCGGTCCGACTTGGCTGTGCTTTTGGGCCGCGCAGAGTGAATCCGCTTCCACGTTGTTCGCTCGCTTGCTCAATAAGCCGGACACGCTCACCGTGCGCAAATTCATGACCGCGCCGTGGGCGGGGATTGAAAAGCCTCCGCTGGACACAGAAAAGTTTTTCGCTGGTACACTCACCGCCGCAGGTCCGCGTATAGTGGTTAAGGAATGGTTGCAGACCACGGTCGCTGATGCGGCGGACAATTTTCGCCGGTGGTTCGCCGACCTTGAACTAGATGTTCCGCAGCGACCGCCAGCCAAACCGAAAGCGGATGGGGAGGAAAAGGATTTCCATCCTTTGTCCGTGTATTGGCTCGCTCGCACCACCGTCCGCGAGGCTAAAGACCTTGCTCCCGAAGTGCCAGCTCAACTCTACCGTGCCGCACTGGAAGGCAGCGCGCCAACTGTCTCCCTGCTCACGCCCATTCTCAACCAACTCCACTCCAAACTCGTTCGCGATGAAAACTACACCGTTCTCTATGACCAAAGCCGCTTCGCGCTGCTCAAACTTATCCTCAACCGCAACCGCAAGAACACTACTATGGAACTAAAAACTGAACTCACCGCCGACACGGACGATCCCGCCTACAACTGCGGGCGTCTGCTGGCCATCCTCGCCGCCGCACAGGACAAGGCACATGACTACAAACTCGAAGGCGCGGGCGTCGCCGAACGCTACTTCGGCACGGCCTCATCCTCGCCCGGCAGCGTCTTCCCACTGTTGCTACGCTTGAACCGCCATCACCTGAACAAGATCAGCAAGTCGAACCGCTTCGCCGGTCACGAACGGTTCATTGGTGAGCAGATTCAGGGCGTGTGCGCCTTGTTCAAACCGGCCAAGCCCGGTCTTCCACCGATGTTCCCCCGCACACTCGACCTCCAGGCACAAGGGCGGTTTGCCCTCGGCTTCTATCAACAAATGGCTGCTGACACTGCTGCGCGACGACCCGGCACCAAGAAAGACGACGCCTCAAATACCGAATCCAAAACCAAGTAACTTAATCTCCGACCAAAAAACAAATCTATGAGCAACAACATACTGACCAACCGTCACGACTTCCTCCTCCTGTTTGAAGTCACCAACGGCAATCCCAACGGCGATCCTGATGCTGGCAATTTGCCGCGCCTTGATCCCAATACCAACCGGGGCATCGTCTCCGACGTGTGTGAAAAACGGAAAATCCGCAACTTCGTGGACATGTTTCCACCGGAGCGCACGAGCAACACCACCAACGGTTTTAATATCCTCATTAAGCAGGGGAACGTCATTGAGACGGAACAGAACCGGGCTGAGAAAACTGTGAAAGAAGCCGGTTCCATCGCAGGTGAAACCCTGCCCGAACGAATCAAGAACTGGCTTTGCCGCGAGTTCTACGACGTTCGCACCTTCGGTTGCGTTCTCTCCACCGGCTCCGAAGTGATGAAGGGATCAGCATTTGGCCAGGTTCGCGGGCCGGTACAAATCACCTTTGGCCAGTCTTTCCACTCCATTACACCGCTTGAAGTAGCAATCAGTGTCTGTGCCGCACGCACTGAGGCGGATGGCAAAGAAGGCAAGCCGCCGACAGAGCTAGAGATTGCGAAATCAATTTCCGCTCAGACAGGCATCCAAGGCCGAAAACACATCGTCCCCTACGCTCTTTACGCCGCTAAAGGCTACGTCTCGCCCGCCTTTGCGGAAAAAACCAATTTCACTGACGCCGATCTCGAATTGCTTTTCCAGGCGTTGCTCCAGATGTTCGAGCATGACCGTTCCGCTGCCCGTGGCGAAATGATTGTGCGCGGCCTTTACGACTTTGAACACGTCGGCACCCAGCACCCGAAAAACGCCGATCAAAACCGGCGTGAAGCCCGGCTCGGCTGTTACCACTCCCACAAACTTATCGAAGGCATCAAGGTCAGCCTAAAAGACGGCAAGACCTTCCCTGAATCCTTCGCCGACTACGCCGTGACCTGTGATTGGACCGAAGCGAACCTGCCCAAAGGAATCAAACTGAATATCCGTCACGAAGGGAGTTCCATCGGCCCGAAACAAAGCTGACGTGAACCCGTCAGTTCCAACGCCGCCAGACGCGGGCGGAGCGCGCGAGATGATCCCGCTCTCCGCCATCAATCAATTCCTTTTTTGTCCCCGGCGCGCCGCGCTAATCCACGTCGAGGGCATTTTTAAGGACAACCAACACACCTTGCGCGGTGACATTGTGCATGAGCACGCCGATTTGCGGGGTTACGAAGTGGTGCAGGGCGTGAAGCTGCTGCGTGCGTTGCCCGTTTTTTCCGACCGGCTCGGTTTGTCCGGCAAATGTGACATCGTGGAGCAACGGCCCGATCAATCGCTTTTTCCCGTCGAATTCAAAGTCGGCAAACGCCGCCAGTGGGAAAACGACGATGCCCAGCTTTGCGCCCAGGCGTTGTGTCTGGAGGAAATGTTTCACGCCGTCATTCCGCGAGGCGCGGTTTTTCACGCGGACAGCAAACGCCGCCGGGAAATTGAATTCACGCCCGCGCTGCGGACGCTGACGGAAAAGACCGTTGCCGAACTTCACGCCTTACTGGATTCAACCGCCATTCCGCGCGCGGAATTTCGCGAGGCGTGCGAGGAATGTTCGCTTTACGAAATCTGTTTGCCCAAGGCCACCGGCATTGGCAGCCGGGCGGCGCAACTCGCCGATCAGCTATTCAAAACTTGATGCCGGAAATTGCTCAAAACACGCTTTATCTGACGACGCCCGGCAGCTATGTCGCGCGGGATCATCTCACGTTGCAGGTGGAAGTGCCGGTGTTTCCGGCGGACTTGCCGGCACCGGAACGCACCCGCGACAAGGCAGACGACTGGCGCAAACTGTCCATCCCGATTCATCACCTGGAATCCATCTGCGTTTTCGGCGCGAGCACCATAAGCCCGCCCGCGCTGGATTTGTGCTGGGAACATGGCGTGGCGGTGAACTTTCACAGTGAGTTTGGTTATTTGCAGGCGCGCATGACTGGCGTGGCGGATACGAGCGTGACGTTGCGCCGGGCGCAATTTCGCGCGGCGGATGAACCGGCCAAATGCGTTGCCATCGCCCGGCAAATCATCGCCGGCAAAATCCAGAATTCCCGCAACAGCCTGTTGCGCGCCGCTAGGGAAAATGACGACGAAGCCGAGCGTGAAAAATTGTCGGAAGTCATCGAGGCGCTGGCGAGGCAACTGCAACCTCTCGCCGGGCAGACGGATATGGAAAAAGCGCGCGGCGCGGAAGGCATGGCAGCGCAACTTTATTTCTCCGTGTTCACGTTCATGCTCAAGCAGCAACGGGCTTTTTTCACCTTTAATACCCGCAGCCGGCGTCCGCCGCGTGACCGTGTCAACTGCCTGCTTTCGTTTCTCTACGCGCTGGTGCGGCATGATTGCGTGGCGGCGCTCACGAGTGTCGGCCTGGACCCGTTCGTCGGCTTTCTCCATGTGGACCGACCCAACCGCCCGTCGCTGGCGTTGGATTTGATGGAGGAATTTAGACCGTGGCTGGCCGACCGTTTGGCCGTCACGCTGATTAACCGGCAGCAAATCGCGCCGGAACATTTTGTGGAACGCGAAGGCGGCGCGGTGGAATTCAGCGACGCCGGACGCAAACTCGTCATCAAAGCCTATCAGGAACGCAAACAGGAAACGCTCAAACATCCGTTGCTGGATCAGAACTTGCGGCTGGCGCAGATGCCGCACATTCAGGCACGCATCCTGGCCCGACACTTGCGCGGGGACATTTCCGAATACATCCCGCTCGTTCCTAAATGACCCTCAACCTTCAACTTTCAACTCTCAACTTGTGTTAATCCTCGTCACCTACGATGTTTCCACGGTGGAAAAGGCCGGCCTCCGTCGGTTGCGGCGCGTTGCGCGGGCGTGCGAGGATTACGGCGTGCGCGTCCAGAAAAGCGTGTTTGAATGTCAGGTTGGTCAGACCGAATGGGTGCAACTGAAAGACCGCCTGCTGCGCGAAATCAAAAGCGACGCGGACTCGCTGCGGTTTTATTATCTGGATGAAACCGCCAAGCAAAGAATTGAACATCATGGCGTGGAGAAACCAATGGATTTGACCGAACCGCTAATTTTATGACTGCGCTTCCGCGAACCATCAGTGGCGGCTTGGAGGCCGGGGTTTCGCGCCAGTGCGCAAGCTCAATGGCAGAGCATAATTTCCATCGTTCTTTGACATCTCATAAATCCGATACGCAAGAAAAACTGGCGGGTTTGCGGAAATGGGTTACAAAGTCTTTGCGGCTTGGCCAGTTGGGCAGGTCGCAGTCGCCCCGGTCACGTGGCCGGGGCGCGGATTGAAACTGATTATCTTCAGACCGCGTTCAAAGCCCTCGCCGGGTCGCCCCGGTCACGTGGCCGGGGCGCGGATTGAAACCAGATCGTGAGCGTCGGTTGCGATCGGGAAGTCGATGCTGTCGCCCCGGTCACGTGGCCGGGGCGCGGATTGAAACAAAGACATGGCGCTGGTGTTCGACGGAACGGCTAGTCGCCCCGGTCACGTGGCCGGGGCGCGGATTGAAACTGGCCACAGCGTGGTTTGTTTCTGCTTACAGTTGTCGTCGCCCCGGTCACGTGGCCGGGGCGCGGATTGAAACCATGCGGAATTTACGCAGTCGACGTCTGATTGCCGAGGTCGCCCCGGTCACGTGGCCGGGGCGCGGATTGAAACTTCGCACATCGCGAACAATAACGTACAACCGCGATCGTGTCGCCCCGGTCACGTGGCCGGGGCGCGGATTGAAACACGTTCTGACTGTCCGAGCGATGAAACCACGCGACGTCGCCCCGGTCACGTGGCCGGGGCGCGGATTGAAACCTGACAGCTCGGGTACGTCGACAAGCCGAGTCAGGTCGCCCCGGTCACGTGGCCGGGGCGCGGATTGAAACGATCGACGCGGTGCGAGTTGCACGCGCAGCGATGGTCGCCCCGGTCACGTGGCCGGGGCGCGGATTGAAACTCTTATCCGGATTCGGCAGTCAAAGGTATGCCGCGCGGTCGCCCCGGTCACGTGGCCGGGGCGCGGATTGAAACAACGTGTCGGGCGGATATGCTACTATCGCGAGCAAGTCGCCCCGGTCACGTGGCCGGGGCGCGGATTGAAACTCGGCTGGTCGATTTCAACGGCCCACCATGCGACGTCGCCCCGGTCACGTGGCCGGGGCGCGGATTGAAACATCGACTCCAGATACGGATGCATTGTTGTCATGCCGAGTCGCCCCGGTCACGTGGCCGGGGCGCGGATTGAAACTTACTTTCGACTGCATCAAACCGACTGGTGATGCGTCGCCCCGGTCACGTGGCCGGGGCGCGGATTGAAACAACTACGACGTGCTTTGGCTGTCCAATGCGTCAACCGGTCGCCCCGGTCACGTGGCCGGGGCGCGGATTGAAACTCATCGGGTGAGTTGCGCACCCACACTAAGCGTTCGTCGCCCCGGTCACGTGGCCGGGGCGCGGATTGAAACGCCAATCCCAAGCCGGTCCAAGACACGGCAACGTCGCCCCGGTCACGTGGCCGGGGCGCGGATTGAAACTTGGTTCAGAGGTCGTGCCGGGGTATGTGGCTTGGCGTCGCCCCGGTCACGTGGCCGGGGCGCGGATTGAAACCCTGCCACTGTCTCGCTCCAGCACACCGCATTTGGTCGCCCCGGTCACGTGGCCGGGGCGCGGATTGAAACAACTTTGACATCCTGCAGCTCACCATGTGCGATCATGGTCGCCCCGGTCACGTGGCCGGGGCGCGGATTGAAACTGACGCTCGACCGTGCCCATTCCACTTGACGAGTGTCGCCCCGGTCACGTGGCCGGGGCGCGGATTGAAACACGAATGCCAGCCCAAGCTGGCCAAAGAAGAGCGTCGCCCCGGTCACGTGGCCGGGGCGCGGATTGAAACCGCTTCCTTTGACTGCGTATTTGAGGACTTCGGCGAGTCGCCCCGGTCACGTGGCCGGGGCGCGGATTGAAACTACCGAAGCTGGCGTGAAACGCCGCACGGTTGGCGTGTCGCCCCGGTCACGTGGCCGGGGCGCGGATTGAAACTACGCCCAGTGCGACAACTGCCACAAAGTCCAAGTGTGTCGCCCCGGTCACGTGGCCGGGGCGCGGATTGAAACTGACCTTCGACTGCATCAAGCCGACTGGGAGATGCGTCGCCCCGGTCACGTGGCCGGGGCGCGGATTGAAACCCTTGTGGCGGGCATACCAGCCGGCAAAGGCAGCGTCGCCCCGGTCACGTGGCCGGGGCGCGGATTGAAACGCTTTGCTGCATCGTGCAACAGCAAAAAGGGCGAGTCGCCCCGGTCACGTGGCCGGGGCGCGGATTGAAACCTGGTCGTGCAAAATCGGACCTTGCCGGCAGGCGGACGTCGCCCCGGTCACGTGGCCGGGGCGCGGATTGAAACTCGGCACGCAAATTGATGCTCGGCGAACCGCTTGGTCGCCCCGGTCACGTGGCCGGGGCGCGGATTGAAACTTTCCGTCGAAAGCAGCAGACTCGAACCACATATCGTCGCCCCGGTCACGTGGCCGGGGCGCGGATTGAAACTCGTGAACATTGCCTTAAGTTACTTTGACATGGCCGGTCGCCCCGGTCACGTGGCCGGGGCGCGGATTGAAACCTGCACCGCTCGCCATTAGGGCCTCACTCTCGTGTCGCCCCGGTCACGTGGCCGGGGCGCGGATTGAAACTTCCGAACGTTCCACCGCTCCTACGGCCCGGAGTCGCCCCGGTCACGTGGCCGGGGCGCGGATTGAAACGGAGCGTAACCGCCCCGACTCCGCCCCGACTACAGTCGCCCCGGTCACGTGGCCGGGGCGCGGATTGAAACCTGAACGGTCAAAACGACATGCTTTGGCTGTCAAGTCGCCCCGGTCACGTGGCCGGGGCGCGGATTGAAACCGCGTGACCGCTCGCCCGCGCGAAAATTCGCCAGTCGCCCCGGTCACGTGGCCGGGGCGCGGATTGAAACCGACTGCATTAGGCCGACCGGTGACCGGCATCACCAGTCGCCCCGGTCACGTGGCCGGGGCGCGGATTGAAACCAAGCTGCATTACGCT
>CAWFZJ010000008.1:0-194614 GCA_963820205.1 uncultured Verrucomicrobiae bacterium | reverse complement strand
GTGGACAACCGGCTGATGGCGTTGCAACTCGTCGAGCAGGACCTCACCGAGGCGGCCATGTTCACCGCCGAGGGCGAAGCGGTGCAATGGGACGACGTGCTGCACAAGAAACCGTGCTCGTCCAGCGCGGCAGTTTCCGTCCCGTGACCAATGCCACGCTCGACGTGCTGGAGCGGGCGTTGGAACAATTCGTCCGCGAGCCGGACTTGAAGAACGAGCCGCCGGTGGTTTTGGTGGAAATGACGTTGCGCCACCTGACACCGGACGATGTGATCAGCCACCCCGATTTTTTGCAGCGCGCCGACATGCTGCGCGCGCTGGGCCGGACGGTGTTCATCTCGAACTTCCGCCGGTTTCATCGCCTGGCGTCGTATCTCGGCCGCTACACGAACCAGCCCATCGGCCTGGCGATTGGCGCGCACCGGCTCGCCGATTTTCGACGAGGCTCTTTACAACGAAAACGAAGGCGGCCTGCTCGGCGGTCTGGGTCAACTCTTCAAGAACCCCGGCGGCTCAACGTCTATCCGAGCCTTAACTTCGCCACCGGCCAGACCGTCACGGTGGACAACTTCCCGGTCGCACCGCATCTGCGGCATGTCTATGCGCACCTGACCGAAAACCATTTCATCCAGGGGCTCACGAGCACCAACGCGGACTTTTTGCGCATCCGCTCGCGCGACGTACCGGATAAAATCGAGGCTGGCGATGTGTCGTGGGAAAAACTCGTCCCGCCCGTGATTGCGGAAGTCATCAAGCGCGAAAAGCTCTTCGGCTGGCGCAAAAGTGGGAGCAGCGACAGAGAGCAATTCACGGTGCATTCACGCACTGCCACCGATCTGTAGCGGCAGGCATCCTGCCGACCGGTTCGCAACCGAACGAAGGCCCATGACCTCGCAATCACAACCGAAACACCCGGCTGGAAGCCGGCAATACGGCAGCCAGGGATGGCTGCCGCTACGGGGCAGTTGCACCCAGTTAAGCGCATTTTCCAACGCAAGTATTGACCGGAACCACGCACGCTGGCATCATTCACGTCCCATAAAGACGGCACGGCGTCCGTCCGGGACGGCGGGAGCCGTTTGACGCCGGGTCCTGCAACGGACATGTTAAGTTAACAATCAAGTATTTGATGCACACTATTGTATCCAAGCAGTGTCTCAGCCCGAACGTCACCCGTCTCGACGTTCAAGCGCCGCGGATTGCCCAGATCCGCCAGCCGGGCCAGTTTGTCATCGTTCACCACGCCGAAGGCGCCGAACGCATCCCGCTGACGATTGCGGACGCCGACCCCGCCGCCGGAACCATCGCGCTGGTGATTCAAGCCGTCGGGAAAAGCACGCGCGATCTCGTGGCGCTGGAGCCGGGCCAGGCCATCGCGGACATCGTCGGTCCGCTGGGGCATCCCACGGAGATGATTGAATTCGGGCGCGCCTTGTGCATCGGCGGCGGCGTCGGCACGGCCGTCGTGCATCCCATCGCCCAAGGATTGCACAAGCGCGGCGTCAAAGTTACGAGCATCATCGGCGGACGCTCGAAGGAATGGGTGATTTTTGAAGCTGAACTGCGCCGGCTGGGCGAAGTGATTGTCTGCACGGACGACGGCAGCTATGGCCGGAAAGGTTTTGTGACCGACGCCGCAAAGGACGCGCTGGCAGGCGGCGGCATTGGGATTGTCTATGCCGTCGGCCCGGTGCCGATGATGCGCGCGGTGGTGAACCTGACCAAGCCGCTGGGCGTCCGCACGATTGTGTCGTTGAACCCGGTGATGATTGACGGCACGGGGATGTGCGGCGGGTGCCGCGTATCCGTGGGCGGCGAGACGAAGTTTGCGTGCGTGGACGGCCCCGAATTCGACGGCCACGGAGTGAATTTTGACGAACTGATGGACCGGCTCTCCGCCTACCGCGAATACGAACAAAAATCCCTGGCTTGTGCGGAGGAGAATTGCCGTCTCAAGCAGACCCTCCCCAGTTAACATTCTTCCGAATTTCCTGACGTTTTTATGCCTGGCAAAATATCCACCAAGGAGCGCCTGCAAATCAACCGGCAGAAGATGCCCGAGCAGGCTTCCACCGCCCGCGCCGCCAACTTTGAGGAGGTCAACCTCGGTTTCACGGAGCAGCTTGCCTTGTTGGAAGCTGACCGCTGCATCCAATGCAAAGACCCGCGCTGCATGGCGGGCTGCCCGGTGAACGTCAACATCCCGCGCTTCATCGGCCTGGTTTCGGAAGGCAAAATCGCCGAGGCCGCGCAATGCCTCCTTTGCGACAACGCACTGCCCGCCATCACCGGCCGCGTCTGCCCGCAGGAAACGCAATGCGAGGAAGTTTGCGTGCGCGGCGCCAAAGGCTCGCCGGTGGGCGTCGGCTACCTCGAACGCTACGTCGCCGACTGGGCGCGAAATCATTCGGATCAATTGACTTCCACCAAGGCGCCCGCCACCGGCAAGCGCGTGGCCATTGTCGGCTCCGGTCCGGCGGGACTCACCGCCGCCGGCGAACTGGTCCGCATGGGCCACGACGTCACGGTCTATGAGGCGCTCCACAAACCCGGCGGCGTGCTGGTGTACGGCATCCCGGAGTTTCGTCTCCCCAAAAAAATTGTTTCGCAGGAAGTCCAGCGGTTGCAGAGCGCCGGCGTGAAGATCGAGTGCAACGTAGTCATTGGACGCACCTACACGCTGCCCGAATTGCGCGAGCGTTTCGACGCCGTATTCATTGCCAACGGCGCCGGATTGCCCGTTTTCATGAATGTGCCGGGCGAAAATTTAAAGGGCGTCTATTCCGCGAACGAGTACCTCACGCGCGTCAACCTGATGGCCGCCTACCAGTTCCCCAACGCCGACACGCCCGTGCTTCACGGCAAATGCGTGGCCGTCGTGGGCGGCGGCAACGTGGCAATGGATTCGGTGCGCACCGCCAAACGCCTTGGCGCCGCCTCCGCCATGATTGTCTATCGCCGCACCAAGAACGAACTTCCTGCCCGCGCGGAGGAAGTTCACCACGCCGGCGAGGAAGGCATCCAGTTTGAATTTCTCACCGCGCCGGTGGAAGTCATCGGCAACGACAAGCGCTGGGTGACGGGCCTCAAATGCGTTCGCATGAAGCTGGGCGAGCCGGATGCCTCCGGCCGCGCGCGGCCCGTGACCGTGCCCGGTTCGGAATTTGTCCTCCCGTGCGACATCGTGGTGGTGGCCATCGGCACGCGCGCCAACCCGCTGCTCACCGCGACCTGTCCGGACCTGAAGCTCAACAAATGGGGCAACATTGTAGCGGATGACGCCGGGATGACCAGTCTGCCGGGCGTGTTCGCCGGCGGCGACATCGTGCGCGGCGCGGCCACCGTCATTCTGGCCATGGGCGACGGCAAGCGCACCGCCCAGGCCATGGACGAATATCTCAAGACGCACTGACGTTACCCGGCACGCCGCTGCCTTTGACGTGTTTCGCAACTTCCTTTTTCGCCATCGTCGCAGCATCAGCCGGGGTCGTTCTCGCCTGGAAAAATACCCGCTTCGGGCAACGGCGACGGATTACCCCAATTCATCAACTGCTTGATTCCCGACTGTATGTTCAAGGGCCGGGGAACCGCAGGCGATAGAAGCCATTGGTTCCGGTCATATCCAACGGAAGAAAGCACTCATCACCAAACTGGAACGGAGCATACGGAACCACCACCCACGATGCCGGCGACAGGTTGCCCGAAGATTCCAGCACGAATCCCGAGTATCCGGCCGGCCATATAAACAAGGCAATGTTGCCGGAACACCACATCCCCAGACTGGGCAGGTTGATGACACTGATGGGATTGGCGAGGCCTAAGTGCCCAAACCCGTCGTCGGCCTGTAACACCAGGTTCGAAGCCGCCTGGGAAATAACCACCGAGCCGGTCCACACGCCCTGCACAAAATTGCCGGAAACCGATGGAGTGATGGCTACGCCATTGGTTGTCCCCAAAATGGCGGTGCCGGTGAAATTGGTAAAGATGCCGTTGGTCGGGTCTTGCGCCCGGATGGTAACGGTGAACGGCGTGTTAACGAATCGAGGTGACGGGATGGGATCCCAAGCGAAATGATCCAATGCCGAACCTGGCCCGAACGGCATCACATTCTGATAAATTGAAACCGTGCTGTCATACTGGTTGCCAAAAACGACATCAGGCCGGCCATCCCCATCCAGATCACCAATCGCCACGCCATGAGGATTCCAACCCGCTCCGTAATCCACCCGGCCACCTAGTGACGTATTCGTAAAGCTGCCCGGCGCGCTCAAGTTTTGGTAAACACACATGAAACTATCCACTTCGCAGGTCAGGCTGATATCCGGTTTGCCGTCGCCATTTAAATCTCCCATGGCCACGCTCCGCACCCAACCGGGAGCCGGAAAATCCACCTCCGGCGCAAACGAATTTGTGTCCAAAGAACCGGGATTGGCGAGGTTGTGGTAAACCGCGATTGCCGAACCGATAGCCCAGCCGGCCACCAAATCCACTTTGCCATCTCCATCCACATCTCCCGCGATAATCGAGTCACCCATGCCCGATGCGGCAAAATCCACCCGGGCCGCAAATGAATTCGTATCAATCACCCCCTGAACACTGACGTTCCGAAATACCGACACGAATGACGAATTGTAATTGACCTGGGCCAAATCCGGTTTGCCGTCGCCATCCAAATCCGCAATCACCAAATCGTGGGGATTATTCCCCGTCGCCAAAGTCACTTGAGGAGCAAAGGAATTCGTGTCGAGACTTCCCGCCGTCCCAATGTTCCGCAGGATCGAAATGGTGTTGTCCTCGAAACAAACACAGGCAATGTCAGGCCTTCCATCACCGTCCAAATCCCCCACGCGCACCGCCAAAGGATATGCACCGACATTGAAGGCCACCGGCGGGGCAAACGAATTGGCGGTCAGCGTCCCTGCGGTGGAGATATTCCTGTAAACCAAAACCTGGTTGTTGACATAGTCAGAGACCACCAGATCCAGTTTTCCGTCCCCATCCACATCCGCCACCGCAAGCCCGCCGATTCCTCCCCCAATGGAAGGCAGGTCCACACGCGGAGCAAATGAGTTAATGCTCAACGAACCGTTGGTGCTGATGTTGCGGAACAACGAAATGTTGTTATCATAGCCATTGGCCACCACCAAGTCTGGTTTGCCATCGCCATCCAGGTCGGCAATCACGATCAGATAAGAGCCACTCCCGCCCGCCAAATCCACGCGCGGCGCAAAGCTGGAGGGGCCGATGCCCAAACCATCTCCGAGGAACGTCGGCTGGAATGCCGCGTTGGCGAAGGCCACCAATCCATTCACCGTCTCCGTGATCGGCGCATAGGTCGCGCCCACCGGCACCGTCACCACCAGGTTCGTTGCACTGGCTGCGGTTACTTGAGCCTGCACGGCGCCAAAATAAACAATGTTGCTTGCTGCCACGGGACTGAAGTTGGTCCCCCTGATCGTCACGTTGGTGCCGGCGGCACCGGAAATCGGGCTGAAGGCAAAAATGACCGGCACGTTGGCCGATGGCGTTGGCGCATAGCATTTGCCGCCGCAGCCTGCCGCGTAAATCGCCTGGATTTCCTGGGCCGTCAGCGCCCGGTTGTAAATGGACACCTCGTCAATCAACCCGTTGAAGAAGTACCCTGGTTCATTACAACCACAACCGGGGACATACGCCTGCACGTTTGCTCCAATGGCCAACGGATCGCTGTTCTGGGGAATCAAACCCGTGGCCGGCATCGAAACATCCAGCGTGCCGTCCATGTAGAGGAACATGTTGGTCCCATCGTAAACGCCTGCCACGTGATGCCACTGGCCGTCGTTGATGCTTTGGCTGCCAGACAAGTCCCCGGCGTCAAGGGACACGTTAAAATCAACCGTATTAGCACCGGGCGTCGCTTGCAATTGCCAGGCGGAATTTCCCTTGGCGACAATCCCCGTCCAATCCGAGGTCACCTGGTCCGTTTTGAGCCACAGTTCAATGGTAATGCTGGTGGTCAGTGAGTCCAGCAAAGGCGAGTCCGGAATGGAAACATAGCTGCTCACTCCGTCGAACGAGAAGGCCTGACCCACTTCACCGGGCGCAAAACCAACATCGCCCACCAATGTCCCGTTGTTGTTGCCCGTAACGTCATTGGCATTGCCTTCCCCCGGCCACCAACCCACCAGGCCTGAAGGCGCCGGGACACAAGGCGGCGGCGTATTGGCCGTCAATACCGCATTGGAACTGAGAACCGAACCGAGGGTGTTGGTCACCAGCACCGCATAATTGCCCGCCTGAGAGGATTGCACATTGGTCAGTGTCAACAAAGTATTTGTCGCCCCGCTGATGTTCGTCCCATTGAAGTTCCATTGGTAACTCAACGGCGGCGTGCCGCCTGCCATCACCGTGAACGTCGCCGTGCCACCCACCACCACCGTCTGATTCGTTGGCTGCACGGTGATTCCAGGTGGAAAGGGTCCGGGGCATTTGCCCGCGCTGCCGGCGCTGTAGATGGAGGCTATTTCATCGGGAGAAAGCGCGCGGTTATAAATGGAAACTTCGTCCACGGTTCCTTGCACCCTGCCGTCCCACCCTGGCTGGCCTGTCGTTCCAATGAATACGGGGCGCGTTCCATAATCCAACGGAAAGCCGGCATAAGCACTGCCTTCCAATACGCCGTTGACATAGAGATTCACGTAACCGCTGCTGCTGTCGTAAGTCCCGGCCAGATGATACCAGACTCCAACTTGAGGAATCGTCGTGGAAGCCGCAGGAACCTGTGTTCCATCAGCCGAGGTGACCTGAAAGCGAAAGACGTCTTGACCGTCTTCTGTCAGGTTCTTCTCGAGGTCATAACCCTCGAAACTCCCGTCCCGTGAGTTTTGCTTGAAAACAATGTATTGCAGTCCTGGGTAGGCGGCGACTGGCGACGCCAGGGCATCAAGCCTGACCCAGGTTTCGACCGTTACACTTGCCGGTTTGAGACTGGCTGAATCCGGTATCTGCACATCCGCATTGGATCCGTTCAAATAGAAGCCTTGACCCACCATGCCGTTGGTAAAGGTCACATTTTCAAGCATGCCATTGTTCGCGCCGAAAACGTCATTGGCATTGCCTTCCCCCGGCCACCAACCCACCAAGCCCGAAGGCGCCGGGACACAAGACGGAGACGCCGGCATCGCACTGGAACCGAGAACCGACGCCAACGCAGCCAGTGAAAGCAACAGCCATTTTGTTAACCGGATGTTGAACGAAAGTTTGTATTTCATATAAGCATCTTTTTTCTTGTTGGCGATTTCAGCCCGGTTTTGATTCGAGGGGCTATTCATGCACAGCGCAAACGGCGCTGCGTCAAGAGTAGGGAAAAGTTTCGGTAAAAAATCAAGAATGCTCGCCCACCTGATTCAAGTAAAAGATTAATTGATAATTTAGTTTAGACAACAACATATTTAGAATGATCAAACCTGTTCCAGTCGGCGAGGCCAGGATGACCAGTCCGCCGGGCGTGTTTGCCGGCGGCGACATTGTGCGCGGCGCGGCCCCCGTCATCCTCGCCATGGGCAAGCACCGCCCGGGCCATGGATGAATATCTCAAGAAGCGCTGATGGTGCCCGCGCCAAAATCAAAAGAACCGAGGCGATCTTTAAGTCTCCTTGGATTTAGCTTTCTGCGCGACCGCAAATATCCCGTCCAGTTTGGCAACGACATCGGAGTCAATTTTCTCCTTGGGCACGAGCCGCGCGAGAGCATGATAATCCGTCTTCCTCAACAAGTTGGGCAGGCCGAGTTGTTTGAAGAACCGATCAAAGAGTGGATTTAGGAAATCGTCACTGGCTTTAACGTCAGCAGACCAGGGATCAGGCCGGCCCAAAGTTTGGAGCGCAATGGTCACTTCCTGAATGCAATCACGCATGGTTTGCACGCGCCGATCCGCTTCAGCACGACCGAACAAATCGTCCGGCTGGTCGTGCCGGGCATAGGCGAGCAGGACGGATTCCTGACAGAGATAATTCTCGATTTCGCGCTTCTGCCACATCGTTTCAGTCAGGGGTTTGCCGGTATCAAGCGGCTTGTCAATGCGGTCGAATAAAGCAAATCCAACCAAATCTGGCTTCGCTTCGCGGATTCCATAGAAGTGTTCGCGCGCCCGATTCGGAAGATTGGTGGTAAGATAGTGGACAAAAGGACGTTCTAACACGCTGGCGGCCGGATGTTCGAGGGTTTGGGCAAACGTCTTAAGTATGGCAAGGTCGGTCGAACCTTCGAGATAGAGCGCCCAGCCTTTGAGTTCTGCCTGGTAATACTGGTCAAAGCCGATGTCGGTGAGCGCCTTGAGGACTTGCTGTCCCCGGTCGTCAATGCGATGGGGCGGACCAACAAAAGCGATGACGACATCGCGGTTGGCGGCTTCGTTCAGGACAACTTCAGAATGGCTGGCGGCGATGATTTGCGAACCTTGTCGGGCGGCCACGTCCGTCAACAGTTGATAAATTTGGCGCTGGCGAAGAACTTCAAGATGGGCATCGGGTTCGTCGAGCAAGAGAACTGTCTTCGGATTCGCGTAAAGGTGAGCGAGCAGCAGGAGTGTCTGTTGCAGGCCGCGACCGGCGCAGGAAAGGTCGAGCATGCAGCCTTCCTGATCTTGATAGGACATGGTTATTTCACCGCGCTCCTTGATGAATTCCGGCGGCTGAAGTTTTGCGCCGAATAGAGACTCGATGTAATCAGAAACCTCCTGCCATCCCGTTTTTGGCGCTGGCTGCTCATGGAGTTGGTGGCAAAGATTACGCAGCACTTGTGCCGTCTGACCTTCACCGAGCAGGACGTTGATTCGTCCCGCCTCCCACTTCGGTTCGGTCGCCGCCAATCCAGACATGGGTGGAAGGAAGGCGACTAAAGTTTCCGCTGTAGCAGGCGGAATCAACATGCGTTCCGGTTGTTTGCCGTTACCGAGTCGTAAAGGACGGCAGTAGAATGATTCTGGATTTGCGTAATCAAACTCCAATCCACACCTCCAGTTTTTCCCCTCATGCACACCGTCCACGATGATGTCAATGCGGACGCCTTGTGTCTCCTGTTTGCCACTAATTCTTTTGATGTCGCGAGTGTGAAGATTTCGCCAAAGCAGATTTGCGCTTGGCACCGGGATGGCAACGAGGTCGCGCCGATTGATGGTGACACCCGGACGTTGTGCCGGAGCGGTTTTACCTTTGTATTCTTCGTTCCACTTGCGGAGACCAACATCCCACAGAGCTAGAGATTGCAATGCTGTTGTTTTACCGGAGTTGTTTTGGCCGATGAAAACGACTGCTTGACCCAACTCAATGTCCGCGTCGGGAAAACGCTTGAAGTTCTTAATTCGTAAGTGTGTCAACATCGCAAAACGAGGTTAAAGCTTTTGTTGATTTAAATCAGTTCAAATTTCTTTCTTTTTCAAAAACGACATTAGGAGAACACAAAGAACGCGCAAGGAAAAAGCGCGTTTGCGGCATTGTCAGCAACGGCTTTTATCCCGCCCGCCGCTTTTCCAGATCGGGGTTGAACTTGTCAACCTGCACGGGGATGACGAAGGGATTGGACAAGGTTTTCACCCGGTTGAACCCGACGTCCTGCGTGTGCAGGATGGAGCTTTCAAAATCACAGAAGTCGTAGAACTTCGCGAGTTCCTTGAATTCATTCTCGTTGTTGAGGTGCGACACGAACATGTTCTCCGTGTTGGAGAGAATGTTCGGATGAATCGAGGAAACCTCCTGCGTGGCATAGACGGTCGCAATCCGGGCCTTGGCGCCTTCCTTCACAATGCGGGGCCAGGTCTCCGTCAGCGGCTCGTTGCGGCCGATGAGATTGTGGGCTTCCTCGACGTAGATGACGATGTTCGGCGGATGCTTGCCCAAGCTGAAGATCGCCATCGAGCTTTGGAAGATGTGCTGGGCGATGCGCTTGCTGAGGCGGTCACGCTGGGTCGTGTCGCCGACGGAGAGGTCAAGGATGACAATTTTGCCATCCATCAGGTGCTTGTAAATTTCGACGCTGACATCCGTGTTGCGATAAGGAGAGTGATAACTCTTGAAGGGCTGCAACAGCCGGTAGCCGGGAATGTAGGCCCCCTGATCGTTTTTCTGCAGCAGCATGTTGGCCAGGGCTTTGGTGTCCGGGTCAAACCAGGGATCGTTGCCGCTGGAGTAGAGCTGCTCCTGAATCTGGCGGGCGAGGTCAAACCACGTGAAGGCTTGCGCGGCGGTCAGGCCATCGTTGGGATCAACCGAGGGATTCACCAATTTGCACACGATGGCGCTGGCCTCGAACTGGATCTGAAACCCCTTGGGCAATTCAAAGCCGGCGCGGGCCAAAACGGCGTGATAGGCCGCCACCTTCCGGCGGTAACGGGCATTGTGTTTGGCCCACTCGTCCTCATCGTCGTAGTCTTCCTTGCGCGGTTCATCAAACATGATGCTCTGGAAGGCTTCCAGATCCGCCGAACGCGGCAGGTGGTTGGCCTCGATGAGCGCCCGCAGCGTGGCATGGCCTTCCTGAATCTGGGTGTAGAAATTATTCAGAATCGGTTGAAAGCCCGCCACGGGAATGATCCGGTAACGGACGGTGTCTTTGGGATAAACCTCGGCGATGGAGCCTTTGTCCTGCTGGTTGGCATTGGCGTATTCACCGTTCAGGTCGTAGATGATCTGGCCGATTTTGAGTCCGCATTGCGAGCTGGTCCGCATGACCACGGACACGAGTTGTTTCACCGTGTTGGACTTGCCCGTGCGGGTCATGCCGAACACCCCCGTGCGCCGGGCGAGGAAATCAACGGCGTTCAAATTAAAAACCACGCGGCTGGCCGCGTCTCTCCGATGGAGCCGGTCAGTGGAAGTAAAACGAACGGTGCCAATGGGAAAGCGGGGCAGGGCGCCCTTGAATCCCAGCCGCTGCGCATCCTCCGCAGTCGCAATGGCGCGCTCGGGGCTGACATAATTAATGATCGTTTCCAGCGCGGCGGCCCGGGGACAATACACCCTTAGCTCGGCGGCGTTGAGATAGGATTCGATGTCCGCGCCCAGGCGGAGCGCGCCGTTCTGATTGTAAAAGGTGCCGAGAATGCGACAGGCCAGACCGCTAAATTGAATCTCACTCTTGGTCAGGTTGTCCATTTCCTGTCCGATGGCCTTGACGGCGCGGTTTTTGAGATCCGCAATCTTCAGCCCGATCAGCTTGTCTTCCACCGGCAGGAGCGCGGAACCCATCACGCGGAGCAGGATCACTTCCCCGGCCGGCTCCCCGGGAATGATCGAGGTGGCGAGCAGAAAGCAATTCCGGGGAATTCCATTGGCCTGGGTTTTCCAGACGTCGTTGGTAATGACGGCGGCGCTCTCGTAATCAATCTGGAAGACCCAGCCGACGAATTGATCCTCTTGAATGAGTTGGGCCAGCGGATCCGTTTGCATAGTTTCGTTCGTTCAATGTCGGTTTGACAGCAACTACCTTGCCGGAATACTGGTAAAACCGGCGCCGACAGCAAGTTTATTCAAGGGTTTGGGGAAACCGCCAAGACGCCAAGTTCGCCAGGGATTCGGAAACAAATCTGGAAATTTTTCTTGGCGTCCTTGGCAACTTGGCGGTTAATTCCCTCATGGCCACCATCGTTTTTGACATCGAGACCTCCGCGCTGCCGCTGGAAAATTTTGACGAGGCGCAGCGGGAATACCTGTTCCGCGAGGCTGAGAAAATCGCCGACGAACCGGCCCGCGAAACCAAGCGCGCCGAAATTCGCCAGCAGTTCAATCTCTGGCCGTTCACCGCGCAGGTCGTCTGCATCGCCATGCTCAACGCCGACACGCAACGCGGGCAGGTTCAGTTTCTCGCCGAAGATTTTGAGGAGGCCGAGGGCGAGGCCGGGCCGGTCGAATTCATGCCGTGCGCGGATGAATTTGAATTGCTCACGGCGTTTTGGGACGTGGCCAAGCATTACGATTCGGTCGTGACGTTCAACGGACGCGGCTTCGACGTGCCGTTCATTTATCTCCGCTCGGCGCTGCTCAACGTGCCCATCTCGAAAAAGAACTGGCTGGGCTACCGGTACGCCGTCGAACCGCATTGCGATCTGGCGGAACAATTCACGTTTTACGGCGTGAGCGGACGTGAAGGCGCGGCGCGGCGGTTCAACCTGGATTTTTACTGCAAGGCGTTCGGCATCGAATCGCCCAAAAGCCACGGTGTCACCGGCATGGACGTGAACACGCTGATGGCCGAGGGCAAATTCCGGGACATCGCCGAATACTGCCTGCGCGACGTCCGCGCCACGGTGGAGCTGTTCCGCATCTGGAAGGAAAGGCTGGCGGGAATCAAATGAAAATCTCTCGACTGAAAATAATGGCTTGAAACGAATCTCCATTGCCGGTGTTTTTATCGGAAATGAATCCACGGCGCGCATTCACCCTGATTGAATTGCTGGTGGTCATTGCGATCATCGCCATTTTGGTCGCTTTGTTGTTGCCGGTCTTGTCTGGGGCGAAAGCCCGGGCCAAGCGAACAACTTGTTTGAACAATCTGAAACAAATCAATCTGGGCGTTCACCTGTACGCCGGGGACAATGGTGATACGTTGCCCAATACGGGCGCGGGTACTTATGTTACCTACAAAGAGGCCGTGAAAAGCTATGTTGGCCTGCACGGGCCGTCGTCGCCGCAAGACAAGATTTTCGCCTGTCCGGCGGACACATTTCACTATAATGACTCTTCCCTTGTCTATGTGCCGCATGGCCAGCACGAGCAACGGACCTACCATTTTTCGAGTTATGATTTTAACGGCGCAAACCTGCTAACCACCAACTATCCCCATTTCGCTGACAACGGAGTCTTGCCCGGCATCGGCGGCCAAAAACTCAGTGCGGTTAAAAATTCCGCCAAAACAGTTTTGGTTGTGGAAGCGCCGGCCCTCATGCCTTACTCATGGCATCAGCCGAAACCGCCTGCGTCAGGTGGTTTGCCGATATTTAACGATGCCAAAAACTTGGTCAGTTTTGTGGACAGCCACGTCAGCTACATCAATTTTTATTGGAACAGCACGCTTGGCTATCCCAATGGGGACTTCTCAGTCGCAGCTTATTATGATCCGCCGGCGGGATACGATTACCAATGGAGCGGAAATTGAGCACAGTATTTGCCTTAAATCATTCCTGACATGAACCTGCTTGCCTGCTTCGCGCTGAAAGAAGAAGCCGCGCCATTTCGGAAAATGGCGGCGGGCACGGCGGCTGCCGCGCAAGCCGCTGCCATTCTCATCACCGGCATCGGACGCCGGAATGCCGAAAAATCCGTGCGCGAATTTCTGGCTGGCCATTCTGGTGGGGCGAGCGTCCCCGCGAGCCGCTCTCAAGACACTCCAGCCAGCCAGGCCCGGCTCGCGGTAGCGCTCGCCCCACCAGCATTATGTGCTGACCTGCGGTTTCGCCGGCGGGCTGAATCCGGATTTGAAGCCCGGCGACGTTGTTTTTGAACTCTCAACTCTCAACGCTCAACTCCCAACCCGCCTTCTCGCCGCCGGAGCGAAGCCGGCGAAGTTTTTCTGCGCCGACCGCATTGCCACGACCGTTGCCGAAAAGAAAAAATTTCGCGCCGAAACCGGCGCGGACGCGGTGGAGATGGAATCGGCGACGATTCACGCCCTCTGCCGCGAGCGCGGGATTCTCTGTGCCACCGTGCGCGTGATTTCAGACACGGCGAACGAAAATTTGCCGCTGGATTTCAATGCGCTCGCCAAACCGGACAAGAGCCTGGATTTCGGCAAACTGGCATGGGCGATTGCCAGGTCACCGGGAAAAATCGGCGCGTTGTTGAAGTTGCAGAAACAAACCCGGTTCGCGGCGGAACGGCTGGCGGAAGTGTTGTCCAAAATCACTTGCCCTTGACGGTAGGGTCGGCTCCTCCGAGCCAGCCGCGGCGCGTTCGGAGAACGCGCCCTACCGAAATTATTTTACTCCTGTTTCTGGTTGACTGGCTGGCGGCGGTGCGGGCTTTTGCTTCGCTTTTTCGCTGTAGCTGACGAGGGAAGCGCCGATGACGATCAAAAAAATGCCCGCCCAACGCACCGCCGACACTTCCTCCTTCAATATCAATTTGGCCGCGAGCGCGGTGATGAGGAAGCCGAGCGCGGTCAGCGGCCAGATCAAACTCACGTCGCGCTGGGAAAGCAGATAAATCAGCGCGCCAAAAAACGCCGCTTCCAGCGCCACGCCCAGCAGCACGCTGGGATTGGCCGCGCCTTTGGCGATGATGCGTCCGATTTCGCGCGCGGTGACGCTTTGCACTTTCCCGATTTGCTTCAGCCCTTTGCTCAAAAACACCACGCCGACGGCTTCCACACACAGCGCAAAAATCAAAATAACGAGAATCTTGGTCATGCTACAAATCCTGGTAACGAATCAATTCGATGCCGAGTTTGGTTTATCTGTTCCTTCACGCGCGGACTCACGAGCGCGTCGAATTCATGCTTAAATTCGTCCAGCGACGGATGCGAGTAAAGCTCCGAATCGCCCGGCGGCAGTTCCGGCAGCAGTTTCAAAATGTAATCCTCATCCACCCGCGAATCCTGCAGCAGGCCGAAAGTGATTTGCGTGTGGCGGATGCCGCGCTGGCGCAACGGTTCGCGGGCGCGGCTGGAAAGCCATTGGTAAATCGCCGCGTGCGAGACGCGGTAAAACCAGCGTCCGCGCGCCATGCGCCGGCTGCGGGCGAGACAATCGCGGGTGAACCGCATCCGGCGGATGCCCAATTTCTCCGCATCTTCCATCAAAATCCCGAAAACAACCGGATGCAGATGCAGATGCAAGTGGCCATTGACGTGGTCGAGCGGCAGGCCGGTGGCGTGGAACTTGTGCAAATTGCGCGTGGATTTCCGCGCGCAGCGGTTCGCGCAGGCTGCGATTGAAAAAATAGCGAAAGCCGGCGCCAACGGGGTTGCTGGAAAATTCGCCGCGCGAATTGACCAGGCCGGGGATTTTTTCCGGCGGCAGCGCGGCGTGTCCGCACAGCAGCGTGAGATGCAAGCCGACGCCCAGTTTGGGATTTTCCTTGGCCAGCTTGACCGCTTCGTCGAAGCCGGCTCGTTCACCATCAGGCTGGCGGTGGTCAAAATCCCCTCGCGATGCGCGCGGATGACGGCCTGGTTGATGGAGGATGAGCGGCCGAAGTCGTCGGCGTTGACAATGAGGCGGCAGCCCAATTTCGGATTTCGGATTTCGGATTTCCGATTTGAAGAGACGGAGTTCTGTGTCCCGGCTGCGGCGAAAGGCTGGGGTTCAGGGCCATCCATAGTTTGGAGTCGTTGTGCCCGTGGCGGAGCGCACCCAGCTTTGAAAGATCAAAAGGATTTTGTGTCCGTTGGTGATTCTGGTGGGGCATGGGCAGAAAACATTGAATTTCTTCGATTCCAATTTTTTCAGCAGCCGCCAGTAAACCGAGCCCATCAATTCGGCGGCGGCCATGGAGCGCCGATCCTCCGCGGGCAAGGTTTCCCGGGCCAGGAGATAAAATTTTTTGGCGCGTCCGGCAACGCTGGCGGCGAGTTGCGCGAAGCGTTCGGAGTATTCCTGCCGCAAGATTTCATCAGGCAACACTTTGAATTTTTTCAACTCAGACAGCGGCAGATATATCCGGCCGCGTTCGGCGTCGGTGGACACGTCGCGCAGAATGTTGGTGAGTTGCAGCGCCTTGCCGAGGTAAACGGCGTAATCGCGGCACGCCGGGATTTTATAGCCGAAAATTCCGATGCTTAACAGGCCGACGACCGACGCGACGCGGTAACAATAAAGCTCAAGCTGCTCAAAATCGTCATAGCGCTGGATATCCAAATCCATCTCGCAGCCTTTGATGAGCGTGTCGAACAATTCAAACGGCAGGGAAAATTTTTGAACGACGGGTTGCAATTCCTGATTCACGGGAAATTGCGGTGTTTGGTTTTCGCAAGCGCGTTTGATGTCCTCGCGCCATTCGGCGAGTTGGGCGCGGCGCTTTTCCATGGGAACAGATTCATTATCAGCCACGTCATCCACTTCGCGGCAAAAGGCGTAGAGCGCCGACATGGCGTCACGTTTGGCGCGCGGCAGCACCACAAAGGCGAGCGCCAGATTGGAGGCGCTTTTGCGGGTGATTGCGCGGCTGTGGTCCATCACGGTTGCGTGGTTGGCATCTGCTGGCCGGGAGGTTTTTCTTCCTCGCGAACCGGCGGCAATCCGCCGTCTTGGGCCAGGGTGGGATTTGGCAAACGATGTTCATGGTGATGGCGGAATTTACGCCGTCGCCGTTGCCCCCGCTTGCGAATGAAAAAAGCCCAAATCAACGCGCCGATTGCCACCAGCGCGATGGCTCCGGCCATGATGAAAAAATCCACCCATTCCGGGGACAAACTGCCTATGGCGGGTAATGCGTCGTCCATGATATCAAGATAAATCAGGTTTCAGATCATTGCCGGTTCACCGTCACGGGCTTTCACCCGGAGCGTTGTCGCCGACGTTCATGTTCAGCCGTTGCATCCGGTAACGGAGCGAATGGCGGCTTAACTTAAGCTGTTCGGCGGCGCGTGTCAGGCTCGAATCGTTTTCGGCCAGCGCGTGGGTGATCAATTCGCGTTCCAGGCGCGCCAGCGCGTCATCGAGCGATTCGTCGCGGGCAACCTGCGCGGGCGCGGCTTTTTGCAGGCGGGTTTCGACTTGGAAATCCGGCAGACTGGACGGCTGGATTTCCTGCGTCATTTCCAAAATCAGCGCGCGTTCGATAACGTTGCGCAATTCGCGGACATTGCCGGGCCAGGCATGCGAAAGCAATTTCTGGCGCGCGGCGGGCGCGATGCCGTCCACATTTTTGTTCATCGTGGCACGGAACATTTTCAAAAAATGCCCGGCCAGCAGCAATACATCTCCCTCCCGCTCGCGCAGCAGCGGCAGGCGGAACTGCACCACGTTCAGGCGGTGAAACAAATCCTCGCGAAACTGGCCTTCGGCGATGGCTTGCACGATGTCGCGATTGGTCGCGGCGATGAGGCGGACGTTGACGCGAAGTTCCTGCGTGCCGCCGACGCGCGTGAAAGTGCCGTCTTCGAGAAACCGCAGGAGTTTGGCCTGGAGCGGCTTGCTCATGTCTGCAATTTCATCGAGAAAAATCGTGCCGCCATCGGCTTCCTCGACGCGGCCGGGCTTTTGTTTCACCGCGCCGGTGAACGCGCCCTTTTCGTGGCCAAACAATTCACTTTCGAGCAGGGTTTCGGGGATGGCGGCGCAGTTGATGCGGACATAACCGGCGTCGCGCCGCTGGCTCAATCCGTGCAGCGCGCCGGCGACGAGCTCCTTGCCCGTGCCGCTTTCGCCGAGAATGAGCACCCGCGCATCGGTTCGTCCAACGGTTTGGATCAGTTTTCGCAGCTCGCGCATTTTGGGCGATTCCCCCACGATCTGATCCAGGCTGAAGGTTTCGTTGGCGCGCGAGCGCAGCGCGGCATTTTCCCGCAACAGCCGGTGGCGCTCGGCGCAGCGCGCCGTCGTGTGGAGCAATTCCTCCGGCGCGAACGGTTTGGCCAGATAATCCATCGCCCCGGCCTGGATGGCTTCGACGGCGTGTTTGGGCGTGGCGTAGGCGGTGAGCATGATCGCCGGCAGGTCGGGCCATTGATTGTGAAGGCGGGCGAGAAACTCGTAGCCGCTCATGCCGCCGAGGCGGGCGTCGGTGATGACCATGAAAAATTCCTCGCTCGCCAGCAGATTCAGCGCCTCCTCGGCGGATTCGACCGCGCGCACGGCGTAGCCCTCGCCTTTCAGCACCGTTTGCAAGGACAGGCGCATGTTCTTCTCGTCGTCCACGACGAGCACCGGTGGCAGCAGCGTGTTCATCAAGCTTGTTTCAGCAGTGTTTTCGCCGGGAAGGTTAACGTAAATTTGGCCCCCTTTCCAAGCACCGATTCCGCGCGCACATGACCGCCGTAAAGCTCGACGTTGTGTTTTACGATGGCCAGCCCAAGGCCGGTGCCGCGATCCTTGGTGGTGTAGTAAGCCTCAAAAATCCGCTCGATTTTGTCAGGCGGAATGCCGGGTCCATCGTCGCGCACGGAAATTTCAATCAAATGATCACGGTGGCAATGAGCGGCGACCCTCACGCTGCCCTTGTCGCCGAGCGCTTCGCGCGCATTTTTCAAAAGGTTCAGGAAAATTTCGGACAAGTGGCCGCGCTGCATGAGCAGCGGCGGAAAGCTGTGGCCGTATTCGCGGTGGACTTGAATGGCCGTCGGCACGGCGGGTGGAAACACCTGAACAATGGCGCGGTTAAGCTCCTCAATGACGCTGAGTTTTTCGACGTGGCCTTCGCTCAATTGCGCGTAGCCCATGATTTGGGTGATGACCCGGTCGGCGCGGGCGACTTCTTCCTGGATGATTTCGACCTGCTGCGCGGAGACGGTTTTGCCGGCGCGCAGGGAGCGTTGCAGTGAGAACGCAACATTGTTGATGACCGCCAGCGGGTTTTTGATCTGATGCGCAAACTCGGCAGCGAGTCGTCCGGCGGAATGCAACTGGCTTTCGCGCGCGGCGAATTCTTCCGCTTCCTCGGCGGCCAGCCGCTCGCGTTCCAACAGCGCCTGCAGGCCGTAGCAGCAAACGGTCGTCAGCAGCAGCACCACCAGCCGCAGCATAAACGGCTCTCCCCAATCCTCGCGCGAGGGCAGGTCCAGTCCGCGTCGTGTGAGTTCATCCAGATTTTGGGAAACATAGATGTCCAGCACGACCGCCAGCACATAGCAGAGGCTGATGGCAACATTCAAAAACAGTTGTAAAAACCCCGGCGGGATGCTCACTGCGTTGCGCACAATCAATACGACAAACAGCCAAAAAAAAGTGCTGTCCAGGCCGCCGGTAATCAGCGTCATGCCCGCGATGAAAAGTCCGTCCACCAGACTGCTCGTGACCACCGTCCATTGCACGACCGCCAGCGGCAGCCGTCCCGGGTTCAGCAGCGGGACCGCCAGCGCGACGCTGGCGAGCACATAAAACCAAAAAATGTACTGAACCGTTTCGACCGCCACATCCAGCGTGCTTAACGCCAGCCCGAACCACGGCGTCGAAACAAAGGAATAAAAGATGGCGCCGATGGCGACGGCTCTGACCGGCAGCATGACGTTCCGCTCCATGCTTCCAATGCGATGGAGCAACCGCTGCGGGTCGGGTGCCGGGATTTCCAGCGCGATAAACAGGCGTTTCAGCCACAGGGCATGGCTCGGTTTCATAATCAGCTCGCGGTCGGCCGGTAATATTTCAGCGCAACAATTTCAACGCGCGCTGCGCAATCGCTTCCACCGGCCACATCCGGCCAATGCCTTCGTAACCGCAGGAAAGCATCCCCTCGTCCGGCCCGATGAATCCCGCGCCGCGCGCCTTCAGCGTTTTCACATTCTGCTGCGTGGCCGGGTGCAGCCACATTTTGCCGTTCATGGCCGGTGCGATCAAAATTTTCGCCTTCGGATTCAACGCCAGTGCCAGGCACGTCAGCGCGTCGTCCGCCAGGCCGTGCGCCAGTTTTGCAATCACATTGGCCGTGGCTGGCGCAATGAGCAACAGGCCGGCTTGATCGGCCATTTCAGTATGCGTTGGTTTCCAGCCCTCCTCCGCGGCGAAGAGATCGGTCACGACCGGATGGCGCGAGAGCACTTTGAACGGCAGCGGCGTGATGAACCGCTGCGCGTCGGCGGTCATCACCACGCGCACGCTGCATTTTTGTTTGGTCAGCAGGCTGGCCAGGTCCGCCGCCTTGTGCGCGGCGATGGAACCGGTCACGCCGAGAATGATTTTCCGTGAAACGCTCATGTCCAAGTTTAACCTGAAATGGGAGTCTTACACAAACCGCTAATCTGCGCTAATTGACGCTAATCTTTTTTGTTCCGGAATGAATTCGGACAAAATAAACCGCTTCCATTCCAGCGTATCCTTGCGGCCAAAATTGATGAGATACCCGACCGGTTGTTTGGTGATCCGCATATAATTGATGAGTTGCGCTTCGTGTTCGGGCAATAGTTGGGAAACGGATTTCAATTCGACCACCAGACATTCAAACACAAACAGGTCAGGAACATAACGTTTCTTCAATTCATGCCTTTTGTAGAAACATTTCAACTCCCGCTTGGCGCGGAAAGGAATCCCACGTGATTCCAGTTCAATTTCCATGCTTTCCTGGTAAATCTCCTCGGCCAAGCCGCAACCCTGCTCGTTGTACACCTCAAAAGCCGAACCCATGAGTTTGTAGCCTTCGTCTTTGTAAATCTCTGCTTTCATAAATTAGCGATGATAAGCGCTGATTAGCGGTTAAAATTCCAGCGCTTTAGCCCTGGTCGAACGCATCTTTTCCGCCTCGACCACCGCCAGCATCCTCCGCAAATCCTCCGGAATGGCCGTGCTGATTAGAAGGTAATCAAAATTATTCCACTGCGCGATCTCCTTCCGCGCGATGCCCAGCCGCCTTTGGATTTCTTCCGGCGCGTCCGCCGCGCGTTTTTTCAATCGTTCCTCCAGCACGGCAATGGATGGCGGAGTCAAAAACACCGTCACCAGAGCGTGCTTCAATTCTGGATCGGCCAGCGCCCGGTTGCGGATCGTCGCCGCGCCCTGCACGTCCACGTTCAGCAGCACATCCCGGTCGCGCCGCAACTTGTTCAGCAGTTCGGAGCGCAAAAGGCCGTAACTGCGGCCAAAAACCGTCGCGTGTTCGATGAATTCGCCCGCCTGCACGCGCCGTTGAAAATCCGCCGGGTCCAGAAAATAATAATCCACGTCGTTCTTCTCGCCCGGCCGTGGCGCGCGGGTGGTGCAGGTGATGGCGCGAGTCATGTCCGGCCGCGCGGCAAGCAACTGCTGGCACAACGTCGTCTTCCCGCCGCCGGACGGGGCGGAAATCAGGATGAGCAATGGACTGGCGTTTGGCATTGAAAAAATGACTAATTGCTAAATTCTAATGACTAAATAATGACGAAGCTCGAATGACAAAACATCGCCGGCGTTGGTCGCGGAATTTTCAGGATTAGCCATTGGGAATTCCTTGGTCATTATGGTTTGGCATTAGTCATTCCAAGCGTCATTCAACATTCTGCGCCTGTTCGCGGAATTTTTCCAATTCCGCCTTCAGCGCCACCACCTCGCGCGCAATCAGCGCGTCATTGGCCTTCGACCCGATGGTGTTGATTTCGCGGTTCATTTCCTGCGCGAGAAAATCCAGCGTGCGGCCCACCGGCTCCTTCGACTTGCCGCAATCCTCAAACTGCTGGAAATGGCTTTGCAGCCGCGTCAGCTCCTCCGAAATATCCGAACGGTCGGCGAACAAAACGATTTCCTTCAACAACCGCTCGTCGTCCGGCGCGGGCGATTCCAGCCCGGCATTCTTGATGCGCTCGATGAGCTGCTGGCGGTAACGCTCCGCCGTTTGGGGCGCCTGTTTCTGGACGCGTCCGGCGCATTGGCGCATAAAACTGACGCGCGCGGCCAGGTCCTGCGCCAGATGCGCGCCTTCGCGTTCGCGCATTTTCACCAGCGCGGCCAGCGCCTGCTTCAACGCCTTTTCGACGACCGGCCAGATGTTTTCCGCGTCCACCAGCTCCTCATCCGTCTGAAACACGCCCGGCGCGCGGACGATTTGATCCAGCGTTATTTCGCCGGACAGTTTCAACTGCTTTGCCAGCCGCGCCAGTTCCGTCGCGTAAGCTTTGGCGAGCGGGAGGTTGATGTGGGCGCGCGCCGCCGACTTGCCGTTGGCGGCGTGGAGGGTGATGCGCGCCGTGACGCGCCCGCGCGCGACCCGGGCGTTGATGGCGTCGCGGATGGGCGCTTCGAGCATCTCCAGTTCGCGCGGCAGGTTCACGGAAATTTCCGTCTGCCGGCGGTTCACCGCGCTGAGTTCCACGGTGATTTTGAAGCCGTCCCGCGCACTCTCGCCCCGACCGTAGCCCGTCATGGATTTCATTGGGGTGGAATATGCAAAAATCCCGCGCGTCAGGCGAACAAATTTTCCATTAACAATTGTAGAAGCCGACGTGAGGAGGTTCATTGAAAAAATGAAAGGCAGGTTTGAATTTAAATAAAGACTCGTTACCTCGTCTCCTACTGTGAGATTGAAAATCAAACTGGACGCGGTGAAAATAGAAGTTTAGCGTCCGAAATATCTAATGAAAAAGTGCTCCTATTGCGGAAAGGAATATCCTGACAATGCAGTTGTGTGCGTCCTTGACCAGAGCCCGCTTGTCTTTTCCAAGCCCAAGCCGTTAACTGCCCCATCCAACCCGACCAAAAAACATCGCCCCATCACGATTCAAAGCGCTTTATCCATTGGAGGCTTTGCTGTCCTGGCAGGCTTGGCTGGCTTTGGCTTAACTTGGCTGGTCGTCGGATTTTGGGCTATCCATATTTACAAAAACGTTAACGATCAATTTGTTTTTGCAGCCAAAAGCATGCCCGTGCTTATAGCTGGAGGAATAATCGGCTTTATTGTTGGGCTCGTTGTTTCTGCGAAAGTGGCCAAAGCGGATCCGAAAACTGAAGAAGAAATTGAAAGGAAATATGTTGGTTTAGGCGGTCGCTTGCGTATTTACCTTGGCTTTCCCTTTTTTGTCATGGCTCTATTGACATCGTTATTGGGGCAGTTACCACGGCTTGTCGGTGAAAAATATTTTGTCTATGTCGCGCTCGGAATCGTTTTGGCAATTACTGCGGTGAGCTTGTTTTTATATGACCGCATACCGAAGAGATTCATCGTTCCAATTGGTATTGTTGGCTGGATGTTGACCCTCTCTTTGATTATTTGGTTTTTCTTTTTCGAACCGGGAATTCGGTAGCACCATTGCCCCTTAAGTTCTGCCTGAAACTTTCAACGCGCATCCAAACTTGCCGGTTCAAACAAACTCAAAATCCACGTCGGGAAATGATTTGGTCCTGCGGCGGTCGTTCGTCAAATGGGGAAGATTCCTCATCGCCGCCTGGGCGCGGATGAAAAAATCCGGCAGCACGGGATCGTCGGAATCCTTGCGGCGATATTGGCGGAACGCCATGCCGGCGCGCCAGGTGGCATCCGTATCCAGCGGGATTTTTTCAAAATCACGCAAATCCTCTTCCACCGCCTCGCGCGCGCGTCCGCCGGCCGCGAGTTCACCGTAAGTTACCGAACTGACCGCGAGCTGCCCGCGTTGCGCCCAATGTTCAATGGTCTTCAGGCAGGCGCGATGCTGCGGATGATTTTTGTCCAGCCAGGCAACGATCACCGAAGTGTCCACGAGAATCACGGACGGGTCCTCCGCAATAATTCTTCACCGGAAATGTCTCCGTCCCAGGTTCCGGCGCGGGCGCGGATGTGTTCCACAACGGCATTGCGCGCCGCCGGGTCATGGCGGACATAATTGGCCGCCGCCTCGCGCAAAACTTCGGTGGGATTGGTTTTGGCGGCGCGCGTCTTGGCGCGGAAATCCCGCGCCAGCGATTTGGGCAGACGAATGGTCAGCGTCTCTGTCATACACAAACTGTAACACTACAGGGCAAGGGGTCAAGCCGGTGGGAATTTATTCAGTGCATCACGAAAATCCTCCCTCGCCCTGACCCTCTCCCCAAGGAGAGGGAATAGCCGGCGACAGTTCCGGTTTTGCGAAAGTCCATCCGGCCGACTCCGACGCACGACATTACACGATGATGGCTGATAATTCTCCTTCTCCTGGGGGAGAAGGCCGGGATGAGGGCGGGCATTCCTGCGCGCAAGCGCCATTTAACTTTCCATCCGCAAAGCTTTCAGCGCCTCGCGAAAATCCTTCGGCAGCGGCGCTTCAAAGCTCATTTGCTCCTCCGTGCGCGGATGGATGAATGACAACTCGCGCGCGTGCAGCATCACCCGCGGCGCGGCGTAGTCCGTCAACTCTTTCAACCGCGCGTTCTGCCGCGCGCCGTAGGTTTCATCGCCGACCAGCGGATGGCCGATGAATTGGAAATGCACGCGGACCTGATGGGTGCGGCCGGTGTGGATTTGCGCCTCGACCAGCGTGGCGGCGTTCAGCCGCTCCAGCACCCGGTAGCTCGTGTGGGCGGCGCGGCCGGAATCGTCGCCGCGCGCCGCCATGCGTTTGCGGTGCGATGGATGCCGGGCGATGGCGGCGCGGATTTCGCCGGCTTCGCGGGCTAGTTCGCCGCAGACAATCGCGTTGTAAATCTTTTCCACCCGCCGTTTGGCGAATTGCACCGAGAGCGCGAGATGGGTTTCGTCATTCTTGGCAACGACGAGGCAGCCGCTGGTATCCTTGTCGAGCCGGTGCACGATGCCGGGCCGCGCGACGCCGCCGATGCCGCTGAGCGACCCCTGGCAATGGTGAAGCAGGGCGTTGACGAGCGTATGTTCCTCGTGTCCGGCGCCGGGATGCACGACAATTCCGGCGGGTTTGTTCAGCACGAGCAGCGATGGGTCCTCAAAAAGAATGGTGAGCGGGATTTCTTCCGGTTGCGCTTCGGCGGGTATTGCCTCCGGCCAACGGACTTCAATTTGTTCGCCGGCGCGCGGGCTGTGCGTGGGTTTGACCGTGTGGCCATTGACGAGGATGTGGCCCTGTTCCATCAGCCGTTGCAGCGCTCCGCGCGAGGCGGCGGGAAATTTTTCGCGCAAATACGTGTCCATCCGCCCGTACGGGATCGATTTTTCGACGATTAAATTTTCCGTGCGCGTGGGCATGGCGCATCAATCAGACGCGGGTTTGGGAGTATGCTCGGTTTTCCAGGTGATGAGAAAAATCAGTCCCACGCCGGTGCAGATGGCGGTGTCGGCGACGTTGAAGGCGGGAAAATCAATGACCCGACCGCCGCGTTGTTGCAGGTAGAAGTAGAGAAAATCCACGACGGCGTGGCGGCTGGGCAGGAGGCGGTCGGTGAGGTTGCCGGCGATGCCGCCAAAAATCAGGCCGAAGGCAATCTGGCCGGAGAGTGTTTGCGAATTGAAGTGGTGGCGCGTGAGAAACAGCGCAACGAGCGCAAACAGGGCGACCAGGGCGAGCGCAGCGTTGTTGCCGCTGAAGAGGCTCCACGCCGCGCCGGTGTTGCCCCAATGAACCAGTTTGAAGAAACCGGGGATGACGATCTTGTCATCGCCCATGTTGAGTGTGCGCAGCACCAGCCATTTGGTGAACTGGTCGAGGGTGAACACAACCAGCGCTAGCGCGGCAATTCCGCGATTTGATTTTTGAAAGATGGTGTTGGCGGCTGCCATGAAGGGCAGTTTCAAGCTTGAGGTATCAAGATTCAAGTCCGAATGAAGTCCAAAGCCCGATGTCAAAGTCGAGCCAACTTTGGACTTGGGACTTGGGGCGGGAATGATTATGCTCCGCTCATGGCGCTGGCGCGCATTTTGGTGGATGGCTACAGCCTGTTGCACAACTGGCCGGAACTGGCCCACAGCCAGCCGCGTCATGCGGCCCGCGCGCGCGAGGAATTGATTTACATTCTCACGCGCTATCACGACGCGACGGGCACGCCGGTCACCATTTTTTTTGACGGTTCAGGCGCGCCGATGGGCACGCCGCCGCGCGAATCGAATCCGGCCGTTGAAGTTTTATTTTCGCGCGCGGGGCAGACCGCCGATCAAATGATCGAGCGCGCGGCGCACCGGTTCAGCGCTTATGGCGAGGTGCTGGCGGTCACGGACGACAGGGCCGAGCGCGACACGGTGACGGGCATGGGCGGCCTGGCGTCGAGCTGCGCGAATTTCATTCGCATGGTTGAAAGCGCGCTGATGGAATTGCAGGATGAATTGCGGAGTTATAATCGCACGGAACGGAACCGGTTCAACCGAAGTCAACAGCACAATTTGAAATGAAAACACAAACGCGCCAAAACAAGAGGGTCTGCCGTGCGTTGGTTCTCACGGCGCTGCTCGTCGGAACTTTTATGGCTCCGGCGCTGCGCGCACAACCGGCGGCGCAAAAGGTGGATAACCGTTTTCTGCTCATTTTTGACACTTCGTCAGACATGAAAAAGCGTTTGCCGGCGGCGCAAAAGGCGCTTAACGAGATACTGGCAGCCAGCACGAACGGGCAGTTGCATTCAGGCGACAGCATTGGCGTGTGGACGTTCGACCAGGATTTGCACAGGGGACAGTTTCCGCTGCAATACTGGATGCCGGAGAACGCGCCGATGATTGCGTCGAACATTACCAGGTTTGTCAGCAAACAGCATTACTCAAAAAAAACGGACTTTGACGCGTTGCAGCCATCACTGAATCAAGTCGCGCAGGGTTCCGAGCGGCTGACGGTGCTGATTTTTTGCGACGGCAAAGGAGAAATTCACGGAACACCCTACGACCCCGGGATCAACCAAGTTTTTCAGCAACGTCAGAGTGAACGGCAGGCGGAGCGGTTGCCAATCATCATTGGGTTGCGCTCGCAACGCGGCCAGTACGTCGGTTGCAGGGTGAGTTTCCCGCCTCAGCCGGTGAGTCTTCCAGAGTTTCCTCTCCTGCCAGAAGTCGCCCAAGCGCCACCGGGAGCGGAGGCGCCCGCACCACCAAACCTGCCACCATCCAGCGTCCCATCGCTTATTATTGTCGGGACGACCATCACCAACCAAGTGCCGCCGTCCCAGCCGAAACCGGTCCCGGCCAATTCACCGCCGATGATCGTAACATCAACGCCCGCACCTGCGGTTGCCAACGAAGGGAAACCGCCAGATGTAATGCCATGGGGGCAAACCAGCGCCATTCCCGATCAACCCAATATCACCGCCGTACCACTGATACCGGCGAAAGCCGCCACGCCACCGCCTGAAAGTTCCGGGATCGGCCGTAAAGGTGCTTTGGCCATTGGCGTGGCATTTCTGGCGGGGGGTCTGGTGGTTTTCCTGTTGCGCCGCGCCCGCTAGGCTGGTGACAGCCCATGGCCTGTTCTATGAAAATGGTTTAATTCCACCCGTGACTTTTGGCCGCGAGTCTGGAAAATTCCCGTCCATGAAAGCTAGGATTTACATCTGCGCCTTCGTGCTTGCCGCGGGAATGGCGACGGCTTTGGCTGACGAAATCAAAACCAACACGCAAACCGATGCCACCACCAGCACCCCCAACACCAACGAAGTTGCCGTCCCGCCGCCGATGGCCGCACCCTCGGTTACCAACGAGGTGAAACCACCGGCCATTGTGCCGTTGATGCAAACAAGCGCCGTTCCGGTTAAATCCAATATCACAACTGCGCCACAGATGCCGACGAAGGCCGTTGTCCCGGTGCCCATGACCGCAACCTCGACGCCCGCACCCATGTTTACCAACGAGATGAAACCACCAGCCGTTGCGCCAATGGAACAAACCAGCGCTGTTCCCGCGCAAACCGAAATCACCAATGAGCCGCTGACGCCAACGAATGCCGCCGCGCCACTGCCCGAAAATTCCGGGATCGGCCATAAGGCTGTTTGGGCCTGGGGCGCGGCTTTTTTGGCTGTGGTGGGTGGTCTGGCGATTTTCATGTGGCAGCGTTCCCGTACTGTGTCGCAGGGAAGCTTGATCACGAGTGCGATGAACGAGAGCCAAAAATCCCACGAAGACAAAAACGCCCCGCCGCCGATGGCTTGAAACGCCAAATTCCGCGCGTGACTTTTACCCGCGAGTCTGGAAAATTTCCCGCCCATGAAAACAATTCATTTACTGTGTGCGCTCGGCCTTTTTGCCGCCGTTGCGATGGTTCAGGCCGAAGAGGCCAAGAAGGATGAGAAATCTTCGGCCCCTTCGCCGGGCTTCACTGATCCCGCCAAACTCAACGAGCAGGCGCCCGAAACCTTCAAGGCGCAGTTCGACACGACCAAGGGGAAGTTTACCATTGAAGTCACGCGATCGCTCTCGCCCAACGGCGCGGATCGCTTTTACAACCTCGTTCGTTCCGGCTACTTCAAGGACATCGCCTTCTTCCGCGTGATTCCCGGCTTCATGTGCCAGTTCGGCATCCACGGCGACCCGGGCGTCTCCGCGAAATGGCGCGGGGCGGCGATTGCCGACGATCCTGTCAAAGGCAGCAACACGCGCGGCACGATCACCTTCGCCATGGGCGGACCGAACACGCGCACGACGCAGTTGTTTATCAACTTTGCCGACAATACTCGGCTCGACAGCATGGGCTTCCCGTCATTCGGCAAAGTCATTTCCGGAATGGACGTGGTGGATAAGATCAACAGCGAATATGGCGACATGCCGCAACAGGGCGGTAGTGGGCCAAATCCGGAGCGCATCGCGGTGGAAGGCAACGCCTATTTGAAAAAAGATTTTCCGAACCTTGATTACATCAAATCCGCGACCATATTGTCAGTGGAATTGCCTGCAAAGAACGACATAATCAGATAATTATTTATGAATGAAGTTGCTGTCATCACCACCACCGAGGGCGTAATGGTCATCGAATTCTGGCCGGAGGTAGCACCCAAAACCGTCGAGAATTTCAAGACGCTGGCCAGCAAGGGCTTTTACGACGGCACGTGTTTCCACCGCGTGATTCCAGGATTCATGATACAAGGCGGCGACCCGCTGACCAAGGATCCGGCCAAGGAAAACATGTGGGGCACGGGCGGGCCGGGCCATACCATCAAGGCCGAGTTCAACGACCGCTCGCATACCCGCGGCGTCATTTCCATGGCGCGCTCCAATAATCCCGATTCCGCCGGCAGCCAGTTTTTCATCTGCCATGGCGATCCGACATTTCTCGACCGTCAATACACCGCGTTTGGCAAACTGATCAAAGGCGACGACGTTTTGGAAAAAATCGGCACCACGCCTACGCATCCGCAGGATCGCCCCGACAAACGCATGGACATCATCAGCATCAAAATCGTCCCGCGCGACGCAGTGAAGTGATTTGTTAGAGTCCAGCCTTCAGGCTGTTGGCGCACGGGGAACACGCTGAAGCGTGAACTCCAACCGATAAGCGCACCTATAAAGCAAATGGAAACGTCCGAACTCGCCAAGGTTCTGGTTGCCCTCGGCTGTCCCGCCGAAAAATCCGCGGAGATGGCCGCGCAACTCGACAAGCGCGCCCGCCAGCTTGCCGCGCAAAAAGGCCGCAGCTACGAGGAAGCCTTGCAGCACCTGCTCAACCTGATGAAACAAGGCTGGGCGGCACAAGCCGGGGGTTCTTAACGCAAAGACGCGAAGGTGCAAAGGGCGCAAAAATCAAACTTTGTCCTCTGCGTCTCGGCGTCTCTGCGTTAAAATCTTTTCAACTTGTGATAAAACCGTGGAAACAAATCAGTTCGAAGCTCCTCGGCGATTTCCGGATCTTCAAGCTGCGTTCGGACGTGAAAATTTCGCCGCGCACCGGCAAGGAACATGATTTTTATGTTCTCGAAAGCGTCAATTGGGTCAATGTGGTTGCCGTCACGCCCGACCAGCAACTGGTGATGGTAGAGCAATACCGCCACGGCTCGAACACCGTGGAACTCGAAATTCCCGGCGGCATGATGGACCCGGGCGAGACCGATCCGGTGGCGACCGCCGCGCGCGAGTTGCGCGAGGAGACCGGCTATGAAGGTGACCACGCCCGCCTGCTTGGAGAGATCTGGTCAAACCCGGCCATCTTGAGCAACAAAACCTACACCGTGCTGATTGAAAACTGCCGGTTGAAACACGGCGTGGAATTCGATTATGGCGAGGATCTGGCAACGCGGCTGATGCCGGTGAAGGAAGTGACGAAACTCGTCGCCGACGAAAAAATCGGCCACCCCCTCGTCGTCGTCGCGCTGTATCACTTCGATTTGTGGCAGCGGGGAATTAAAATGGCGTAATCGCCAGGCTGGTTCGCGTGCCAATTTTTCTCGAATGTCAACGTTGCACGGCTTGTTGCCGCTGGCCGGGGCAGGTGCGTTTGACGGAGGCGGAAATCACCCGGCTCGCCGCGTTCAAGAACATCAGCGAATCCGAATTCATCCAGCAATTCACGCGGCTGCGCTGGGATCGGGGCGGCCTGGCCTTGCAGGAAAAGCCGGACGGCGGGTGCGTCTTTCCTGGAAGGCAACGGCTGCGCCGTGCAATCCGTGAAACCGCAGCAATGCCGTGATTTTCCGAACCTCTGGAAATTCCCCGGCTTTGAAAAATTTTGCCACGCCATTCCCCGCGAAGTCAGCGCAGTGGAATACGAACGCCGCATCGCCCAGATCAAATTGGCCGGCGATGACAAGCGTCTCGATAAATCATACGGTAGCACCCGCGTCCCGCAGGTTGAGATTCGGCGTCCCGCCGAATTCCGTTGTGCGACGCAGGTTGCAGGCAGTCGGACAAAGGCAAGCGTTCGTCCGTCCCGCAACGGTTTGGGCGTGACGCCCGAAACAACAAGCCGGAGGCCTGTGCCATCCGGGGCTACCCCAGATTCACCGGGTCAATGTCCACCGCCAGGGTCACGTCATCCGGCAGGGCGAGTGTCCCGATGATTTTTGCCAGGGCCTGGCTCAATTTGCTCATCGCGCGCGTCCGCAGCATGATCTGGTAGCGATAAAAAGTTTCCGCGCGCAGCAACGGCGCCGGCGCCGGACCGGCGATGATTAAATCTTTGAACGCACCCCTCGCCCTGGCCTTCTCCCCGCCAAACGGGGAGAAGGTGGTCGCAGACCGGATGGGGGGTTCGTTTTCGTTATCCGAAGATTTAAGGCTTTTCTCCAGTTCCCGTTTCAAATGTTCGGCGCTGAATTTCACCTTGTCCTCGTTGCGGCCCTTGAGCGTGAGCAACGCCACGCGGCTGATGGGCGGATATTTCAGTTGTTCGCGGAATTCGATTTCCTGGTCGTAAAAACCGGTGAAATCGTGTCGGCGCGCGTATTGGATGGCCGGATGAAACGGCGCGAACGCCTGCACAAAAACCTCGCCCTCAACATCGCCGCGCCCGGCACGCCCGGCGACCTGCGTGAGCAGTTGGAAGGTGCGCTCGCCGGCGCGAAAATCCGGCTGATGCAGCGCAAGATCGGCGTAAATGATGCCGACGAGCGTGACGTTCGGGAAATGCAGTCCCTTGGCAATCATCTGCGTGCCGACGAGGATGTCGGTCTTGCCCGTGCGAAAATCGCCGAGCACCTTCCGGTAATCGTCCTTGCGCTTCATCGTGTCGGCATCCATGCGCTTGATGCGCGCCTGCGGGAACAGTTTGGCGAGCGTTTCCTCGACCCGCTGCGTGCCCGTGCCGGCAAAACGGATCGCCGGGTTTTTGCATTTCGCGTTCGGGCAAACGGATGGCACGGGCGCGACGTGGCCGCAAATGTGGCAGCAGAGTTTTTGTTCCTGCCGGTGAAACGTGAGCGCGAGGCTGCAATTCGGACACTGAACGACTTCGCCGCACTTGGGGCATTGCAGCGACGTCGAATAACCCCGCCGGTTCAAAAACAAAATTGTCTGTTCACTCGCGTTCAAGCCGTTGCGTGATGGCTTCCTTGAGTTGCGGCGAAAAAATCGGGATGCCTTCCTTCCCGCGCTGTTCGGACGCGGCCTGGCGCATGTCCACGACGCGGACGTGCGGCATTTTCTGGTCGTCCACGCGCTCCGGCAGTTCGAGCAGGGTGTATTTGCCCTTTTTGCAGTTGTAATAACTTTCCAGCGACGGCGTGGCCGAGCCGAGCACGACGACGGCATTTTCCATCTGGCCGCGCATGATGGCCACGTCGCGGGCGTGGTAGCGCGGCGCCTCCTCCTGCTTGTAAGAATGCTCGTGTTCCTCGTCCACGATGATGAGGCCGAGCGGTTCAACCGGCGCAAAAATCGCCGACCGCGCGCCGATGACGATGCGCGCGCGACCCTGGCGAATCTTGTGCCATTCATCGTGGCGTTCGCCGGCGGACAAATGGCTGTGCAACACGGCGACGAGCGTCTGGAGTTTGCCGGAACTGAACCGCGCCTTGAATCGCTCGACCGTTTGCGGCGTGAGCGAGATTTCCGGCACGAGTACGATCGCGCCTTTGCCCTGTTCGAGCGCATGGGCGATGGCCTGGAGATAGACCTCCGTCTTGCCCGAACCGGTGACGCCGTGAAGCAAGAAAACCTGGGATGGCTTTGCGACATCCGATTTCTGTTGTGTAGCACCCGCGTCTCGCGGGTCATGTTCGGCGTCCCGCCGAACATTTTCAACGGTATCTGATACGCCCGGGGTCCAGATGTAAGGATAATCCTCCATCGGTCCGACCAGCCCAATCGTTCGCGGATTATTCCAAATGTAATCCCAGGTTTTATGCAAATCCGCTTCGGATCGAATCAGGCGGTCAAACGATTCATCCATCCAGACCGGCCCGGAGCGTTTCATTGCCTTATTCACCTCATGAGCGGAAAATGATTTGATGCTGTGCAATATTTCCGGAAGCGAATATACGCCTGTTTTCCCGGCTTCCTGAATCGGCAAAGGTTGAATCAGCAAATGAACGTGGTCGGGCATCACACATGCGGCGTAGCATTTCACTTTTTTACCGTGCCAGTGATGACATGCTTCCAGCGTTTTTGTGCGTGCTTCGGGCGAAAGAACGAGTTTGTTCTGCGTCTGCCAGGTGACGTGATAGATAAAACCCGGAATTTCAAAATGCGGCAGGCTGCGTTTGCGGGCGGTGGTTTCTAAAATCGGACCGGGTTTGGTTGTCGGACGAGAGGCGGGCGTGACGCCCGCCTCCACCCGCGAGACGCGGGTGCTACCACAGCTACTCATCGCCGTTATGATTTTCCCCAACGCTTTTGCCTGTGCATAATTCAATGCCAATGGCTGAGACGGCAAAATGTGTTCGCGGGCATAGGGATCGCGTTCGGAGATTTGTGGAGCGATTTCAACCAGGCCGCGATCTTCGAGTTTGCGGATGGTGGCGGCGGTGGTTTCGGCGAGTTCAACCAATTCCTGCAACGGCAGCTCGCGCCGCTCCTCAATGATGTTCCAGACTTCCTGCTGGCGCTTGGGCAATTTTGGAAATTCGCCGCTCACCGACAGCGCGCGGACGAACAGCCGTTCGCGCCAGCCGGATTCCTCCTTGCGCACGGCTTCGGGCAAAACGGATTTCGAGCGCAATTTCCGGCGCGCAGCAATAATACTCGGCAATCCAGCGGGCGAGTTTCAGGACCTTCGGCGTGACGAGCGTCTGGGCGCCGATGACTTTGAGAATTGGTTTGAGATTGGTGTGTGCCGATTCTTCGGCGAGCGCGGTGACGCAACCCAAGAATCTTGCGCGGGCCGAAGGGCACCTGCACCCGGCTGCCCACCTCGATCTGTCCGGCCAAGCCGGGCGGAATCAAGTAATCGAATTCCTTGCGGAGGGCAATTTCAAGGCTGACGCGGGCGATCATGTGCTCTTGGGATTCAAACCACGAAATACACAAAAAACACGAAATTGTTTATAACATTCGTCGGTCGGCTGGCAAAACTTTTGGTGTGTTTCTTGTGTTTCGTGGTTTCCTCAATCCCGCGTGATTCGGCGCAGGTCGGCTTCGAGCTGTTTGCGGAATTCCTCGCGCTCGGCGTCCGTTGCGTCGCGCGGCACGCGCATGATCTTGCCGACCGAGACTTCGCAGAGCGCAAACGGCAGCGGCACTTGGAAGCGGTCCCAGCTTTTCAGCCGAATTTTCCAATTGAGATGGTAGGAGGCCGGCACAATCGGGAATCCGGTCAATTGCGCCGTGGAAATCACGCCTTCCTGAACCTGATAACACGGACCCCGCGGGCCGTCGGGAGTGATGCCCAGGTCGCAACCGCGTTCCGCCCACGAAACCATTTCGCGCAACGCCTGCCCGCCGCGCCGGCTGGACGAACCGCGAACCGGCTCGACGTTGAAATGTTCGAGGATCCGCGCCAGCATCCCGCCGTCCCGGCTTGCGCTGACAATCGCGGCCATGCGCCGGTCCGGCTCGGAACGGACGGCGTATCGCCGATACAACATCAGACACAACGCCAGCCGGTTGTGCCAGACGGCAAAAATGAATTTTTCCCCCGGCACACTGTTGAAGGGGGCGGAACGGTCATCCAGTCGAAACCGGATGGTCACAGTCACTGCGCGAATGAAAAGGCCAATCAGAATGGCCGCGAAACGCTGATGCCACCTGGCCTTGTGCGGCACAACCACGCCGCCGGATTTCGGATTTGATTCGGCCATCACGCTCCTTTTTTCAGGCACGCCCGCACCAGGTCTTCGACCGTTGCCTTCGCGCCAAGCATGCTTTGCGCGTGGCGAACGGCGTCGTGCGCGTCAACTTGTTTGAAGCCCAGCGCCATCAGCGCCAGCACGGCGTCGTTGAGTTTCTGGTCGTCCGGCGACAACGCCCGCTTCGCGCTCGCCGCCTCCCACGCGCCCGCCGCGCCGATTTTGTCGCGCAGTTCGACGATAATGCGCTCGGCGGTCTTTTTGCCGACACCGGAAATTTGCGAAAGCGCCTTCACGTCGCCGCCGGCCACCGCGCCGCGAAATGCGACCGGGTTCATGCCGCTCAAGATGTTCAGCGCGATCTTTGGCCCGATGCCGGAAACGGTGTTGATCAGCAGGCGGAACAAATCGCGTTCCGCCGCAGTCGTGAAACCGTAAAGCGTGTGCGCGTCCTCGCGGATGACCAGTTGCGTGAGCAGTTTCACCGTCTCGCCTGGCTGCGGCAGCTTGTTGAACGACGACAGCGGAATAAGCGCCTCGTAGCCGACGCCGTTGACGTCCACGACGACCTGCGTGGGCAGCGCCTCGACGAGTTTGCCTTGGAGAAAAGTGATCATGATTCAGTTTTTGCCGTGTCCGAAAAACCACAACAGACCGATTATGGCAATCACAACGATTGCAATGACAATCGTCAAAGGGCTTACAGAAACCGAGAACATTTTGTCTGTATGCATGTGTCAGATTTTCTTCAGCGGCGTCAGGTTGTATCGGCTGTTTCCCTGCGCATGGGCGAGCGCCAGCGCCAGCGCGTCCGCCGCGTCCGGCGCGGGCGGTTTGGGCAAATTCAACATTCGCTGGACCATTTTGGCGACAGCAGACTTTTGCGCCGCGCCGTAGCCGACGACGGCCTGCTTCACCTTGCGCGGTGCGATTTCAAAAATTTCCAGGCCGGCTTCGGCTATGGCGGCGAGCGCCGCGCCACGCGCCTCGCCCATGATGAGCGCGGTTTGCAGATTTTGCGCGTAAAAAAGACCCTCGATGACACATACCGTCGGGCCATGTTTTTGAATGGCTTCGCGCAGGGTTTGGGAAATTTTAACGAGACAGCGCGAGCGTTCCCAGCCGGCCGGGCAGGAAATGGTGCCGTGCGCCAATGTTTCCGGAAACGGCTTCGCCAGTTTGATGATCGCCGTAGCCGGTGCCGCGCAGCGACGGGTCCACGCCGAGAATGACGCGATGCGCATCGGGCGCGGCGCGCAACGCCGGGGTAAAAACCGGCGAGACCGCGCGCGGGGAAGCGCCGCCGAGGCGTTCCTGCATTTGTTCAAATTGCCGCCGCGTGATGCTCACGCAGCGGATTTTGCCAGCGGCGGCGGGGTTGCAAAAGCAAAAACGCCGGGCGCAACCGGCATGCCGCGGCGTTTGACAATTAAAACCAGCGGCCAGTCAATGTCCTGGACCGCGACCCGAACCATTGCCGGGACCGTTGTTGGAGTTGTTGCCGGAACTGTTTTGGTTCTGATTTTGTCCTGACGATTTTGTTGACGATGACGACTCGTTGTGTTGCGATCGCTCGACGGGCTCGGCAGCCGGCGCGTTCTGGTGGCTGACTTCGGGCGCATTGTGCGGCCACTGGTTGGGGATTGGGGTGACCACCGGAGCTTCTGACGGTTGCAACTGCTCCCGTCCTCGGGGAGAGATGGTCCGGTTGTCAAAATTCGGCTTTGGTGGTGAATAATGATAATTGGCCGGTGGCGTCAGGGGTTGCGCCGGGACATGAATCGTGTCGCCTTCCTGCGGGCTGCGGGTGGTGACGACCGGAACCTGTGATTGTTTAATATGCCGTGTTAGAGGCGCCGACTGATTGTCATTCAGTTGCTGGGAGTGGTTTTGTGCCGGAGACACGGATGGCATCGGCCGATTGTTTCTGTTTTCGCCGGGAACCGGATGGTCCACAAAGTGCGGCCGGTTCACGACCAGCGTGCGGCCATCGTGACTGAGTTGATCGCCGGGCGGGCCGTGTCCGGATGGCGAGGCGGCATCCCGGATGGAGATGGGATGGATGGGTGTTCGGGTGACAGCGGCAATGTGTTCCGGATCAATCCCATGATTGACCAAGTTGTGATTGTGGACACCGAAGTTGTTGATGACCGTGGTGTGGTTGTAAATTTGCGTTACCTGGGCCGGTGCCACACAATAGCGGCGCGGATGCGGGTCGCAAAAATGTCCAATCGGCACAAACGCGAAACAATTCCAGCTCAGGCCGAAATCGAAACCGACGCTGACGGCGATCCCATTAAAAAAGAATCCAACGCCTTCCCGATATACCGCAAATGGCGGGAGCGGCGCCCAGCCACAGTAACTGTCAGAATACCGCCAGGTCACCCAGGACGGACCCCAAATGGTGTCCGGCGCCCAGCACCAGCCCCAGTGCGGATGCCGGAACCAGCGGCCGTAGTGAAACGGCGCCCAGCCCCAGGAATAATCCGAAAACCAATACCAGCCGCAATCGGTATAGACCCAATGTCCGTGATCGCAATACGGTTGCCAGCCGGGGTTGTAAACCACCACGCTGGGCCGCCAGCAACGGCCGTAGCCGTCCACGTTTATCCAGGCGCCGTACGGCGCGAGGTTGTCATAAAAATAATTCACCGTGACTTCCGCTGGTTGCTCCACCGGCTGCTCCACCGGCGGCGGTGCAGGCGCGGTTTCCGGCGGCTCGGTCGTTTCGGGAACGGGAGCCGGTTGAGGTGGCGGTTGATAGGTCGTGGCGGTCATTTGCTGCTGCAACTGCTGGTCGCGCTGCATCATCGCGGTGACGATTTCGTTCGGCAGGCCAATGTCCTTCAAATAAATTATTTTGTCCGGGTTGAGATTGAACGTGCTGCCGGAATTCGTGACGTAAGCCATGATGATGCCTTCATCCACGCCGGCCTGCATCAGCCGGATGACCTGGGCCAGCGGGCTGGTCGGCAGAATGTCCGGCGGCAACGCGCTGGATTCCATTGCACTGTCCGGAGTGGGCGGAGTGGGTTGTGCTTGCGCCGGGGAATTAAATGGTGAACGGACGCCCATCAAACATAAAATCACAGTCGTCGTTCCCCAAACACACCTTTTGAAGAATTCAATTTTCATAATCAGGCTGTTGTCAATTTAAGACGTCAGAGAATATAACATGGTTACGATGAAATAGTTGCGGAAAATGTTCCGGCCACGCGAGGTTTTGCGGCACAACGGGTTAAATGGTACCCCCGCCCGGAATTGAACTGGGATCCGCGGTTTAGGAAACCGCTGCTCTATCCATTTGAGCTACGGGAGCGCGCCAGCCGCAAAAATACCCCTGCTACGCCGAATGGCAAGCCCGCGCCATTTCGCTTTTCCGCCGCCGCGGTTTCGCCTAACTTGCCGCCATGTTCATGCCAGCCGACCTGTTTGACCTGAGCCAGACCGAACACGCCGCCATTTTCGACGGCTGCAAGTTCGCCTGGGACGCCCTCAAAAAAATCGAGGGCTACCTCGCCGTGAATTTGAATCCGGCCCTGCACAACCGCTGCGAGGGCAGGGCCTTCATCGGCGAAAAGGTTTTCATCGGCAAGGACACGGTGGTTGAGGACGGCGCGATGATCAAAGGCCCGGCCATCATCGGGCAGGGCTGCCAGATTCGCCACAACGCCTACATCCGCGAAAACGTCATCATCGGCAACGGCTGCGTCGTCGGCAATTCCAGCGAACTGAAAAACTCGCTGCTGTTCAACAACGCGCAGGCGCCGCACTTCAATTACATTGGCGACTCCATTCTCGGCCACAAGGCGCACCTCGGCGCGGGCGTGAAAATTTCCAACTTCAAGATGTTCCCCGGCAACATCGAGGTGGAGGTGGACGGCGTGCCGTTCGACACCGGCCTGCGCAAGTTCGGCGCGCTGATGGGGGACGGCGCGGAAGCCGGCTGCAACGCCGTGCTGAACCCCGGCAGCATCCTCGGACGCGGCGCGGTGGTTTATCCGAACGTCTTGTGGCGCGGCATCCTGCCCGCGAACATGATTGCCAAAAACAAGGCGGGGGTTGATGTTGTGGTCAAACGGCCGAGGGAAAGCTAAATCATCCAGAAAAATCTTTGATGAACTGCCTGTGCCGTGAGCCGGAATAATTTATGGAACGCGCCGAAGAACTTTTTGAACGAATTGCCAAAGACGGTGAAAAGGCTATTGATGAACTTATCAGAGACCGTGCAGCCGAAGAATTGTTTCTCGATTTTGTAACGTCGAGCGATAATGGAACTGGGAATAGATTTAACGAAGCTGACAGAAACAATCTTGCCAACGCGATTTCAGGTTTTGCCAATTCGGAAGGTGGTGTAATTGTTTGGGGTGTTTATTGCAAAGAGGGAACAGATAACGCTGATGTTGCGAGGTCCAAAAAACCGATAACAAATCCCACTCGGTTTAGAAGTTGGATTGAACGTACTATATCTGGATGCACGATTCCCGTTCTTTCAGGTGTCAGAAACGCGGTGGTTCAACGACCTAATCGTGACGAAGGATTCGTTATTACTTATGTGCCCAAGAGCAACTCCGCACCCCATCAAACGGTTCAGAGTAAAAAATATCTCATACGAGCCGGATCATCTTTTGTTCCGACGCCCCACCAAGTGCTTGCAGGTATGTTCGGGCGCAGACCGCAGCCTGAAGTCTATTTAATGTTCAATGTAGAGCCGCCTCAAATATCACAAGGGAGGATTGAAGCATCGCTAGGTTTGGTTCTTAGAAATGCAGGACCAGGAATTGCAAAGGATTTGTTTCTCAATGCAGCAATTTGGGGGCAGCCGGGAGAAAATTGCAGGTTTATACTTACAATTAACCCTAACGATGTCTCACGATGGTCTGCGTATAGATCGTTCGGATGCCATGTGAGCATGATGGGAAATCCAGACTTGCGCCTACCACCGGATGCTCAATTGTCACCGATGACGCTGCGAGCCAGCTTGTTTCCACCCTTTGAGCACGACCTGCGTGTTGATATTTCAGAAGGAGCAGCAAATGCACCTTCATTCCGAATGTCATCACGCACGCCAGCACAAACACTCGCGGCAATTTATCGTGATTATTTGCAGGGCAATTTGACCGAAGCAGACCGTGGGAAGTTTCTTGCGAGAGTTTTTTCATTGCCTGATTTAAGTTCGGCGAACGCGAATGAAACCGTTTTGAATGGCAAGTGAACAAACGATCCGTTACAAATCCAGCAATGTTCGACACAATCGAAATAGGAACTAACTTTGAAGCCTCCGAGCGAGCTACTGTTTTCCAGGGAGATTGTCTGGCAATGCTGCGCCAGATGCCCAAAGAAAGCATCCAATTGGTCGTTACTTCTCCGCCCTACAACCTCGACAAAGAATATGAGAAACGACTCGATCTGGAGGACTATTGGGTAACTAAAGACGAGAAGTTGATCCGAAAGACTTTGTCAAAACCGGCAGATGAACAGAAAGCCGACATCCAAGCAGCGGGCGAAGTTCCCATTTTCAGTTACAACCAGACAGACTTTGTCAAAGACCGTGTGGCCATTGAGGTGCAGTTTGGAAAGTATTCTTTCGTTGCATACGACCTTTTCGTGAAACATCTCGCTTTCTACGTGCGTGATCAGATTGATGTTGGAATCGAGATTCTTGCAATGAAATCGTTGCAGCAAAATATGTCTTCTGGCCCAGGCTATTACGAAGGCGAGTTGTATAATGTAATCCGAAATGGCCGTGGAGTTCCCGCTGTTCCACTGGTCATCATTGGAGTCGAACCGTAAGTTCAATATTAATCAAAGGATAGTCGTCGCCATGATTCCACGCGAGATTCTCAAAAAAAATCCGGCAGATCGAGCTGCGCACGAACCGCAGCGTGACCGAAACGCTCAGAGACCAAAATTTTCATCGTCCAAATCCAGTTCTTTATAAGCCAGCTTTTCTACAACTGCTTCCACCGATTCATCCAGCTTCAATTCTATCCATTCCAGATTTTTTTGGGCGCGGAACCAGGTCAGTTGCCGTTTGGCAAATTGCCGGGTGCGGATTTTCACCAGCTCGATGGTTTCCGCCAATGACCGTTCACCGCGCAAATGTTCCACCACCTGCCGGTAGCCGATGGCCTGCATTGCCGTTTTGTTTTCCGCGAGGCCACGCTTCTGTAATTCGCGCGTCTCGTCCACCAGGCCGCGCGCGAACATCGCGTCCACGCGGGCATTGATGCGGGTGTGCAAGTCCGCTGGCGGGCGTGTGAAACAGAAAAAGTGACAAGTGACCGGCCTTGGCCCAGACGCTTCGGTGCAGCAGGCGGGTGACGCTTTCAATTGGTGGGGCGAGCGTCCTCGCGAGCCGGAAGTTTCATTTTGGCCTTGCGGCTCGCCAGTGGTCTCGCCCCACCGCGACTGCTGTGTGGAAAACGGTTTTCCGGTGAGCCGGATGACTTCCACGGCGCGGATGACGCGGCGCGGGTTTTGTTTGTCAATTTTTTCGTAAGCCGCCGGGTCGCGTGCTTTCAATTCGGCCAGCAGATTTTCCAGCGGCGCGGTTTCAAGTTCGGCGCGCAATTGGGCGTCGGCGGGCGGCGCTTCACCCAGCCCTTCAAGAAAAGCTTTGAAGTAAAGTCCAGTGCCACCGCAAAGGACCGGCACGCGGCCGCGCGACTGGATTTCCGCCACGGCGCGGTGCGCGAGCCGGGCGAATTGCGCGGCATCGAAGGATTCGGTCAAATTGCAGATGTCAATGAGGTGATGCGGCACACGGGCGCGGGCGGCGGGCGGCGGCTTGGCCGTGCCGATGTCGAGTCCGCGATAGACCTGCATGGAATCGGCGGAAATGATTTCGCCGCCGAGCTGCTCCGCGAGGCGCAGGGCGATTTCGGATTTGCCAACGGCGGTCGGACCGGCGATCAAAACCGGGCGAGGATGGAGGATGGAGGATTGAAGATGGCGAAATCCATCCTCCATCTTCCATTTTCCATCTTCGTTTTTTTTCATCTATCCTCGTTTTGTTTCAGCGCGGCGCGAAAGCACCGCCGCGAGCGTCAGGCCGGCGATGAAAATGGGGATGCTGACCAATTGTCCCGGCGTGAGGCCGAAATGGATTTGGTCCGGCGGATAATCGCCGCGAAAGCATTCCACGAGAGAACGGAAGATGGCGTAGCCGATGAGATAGGTGGCGAACACCTGGCCGTTAAATTTTTTGTGCCGTAACAGCCACGCCAAAAAAAGATAGAGAACAAAGTTCAACAACGCGTCGTAAATTTGCGTCGGATGCACCGGCGTGGCCGGGGGATGAAGCGGATTGTCCTCGGGAAACCGGATGGCCCATGGCAGGCTGCACGCGCGGCCGTAGCAACAGCCATTCAGCAGGCAGCCGATACGTCCAAACACGTTTCCCAGCGCGATGCTGGGCGCGAGCACGTCGGCGGTTTTCCACAAAAGCAGTTTTTTCCAGCAGATGTAGATGATGCCGGCAAGGGTGGCGCCGATCAGTCCGCCGTAATACACCAGTCCGCCGTGCTGGATCATGAAGATTTCCCGGAACGGCTCGCTGGCGAACTCATCCTTCCAATAAGTCGCCACATAGACGGCGCGCGCGCCGACAATCGCGCCGACCATCAGCCAGAACACGATGTCGGCGATTTTCTCGCCGGAAATGTTTTCACGCGCGGCGCGCCGGGTGGCGGTCCAAAGCCCCGCCAAAAACGCCAGCGCGATCATCACGCCATACCAGTGAATCGTGAAGGAGCCGAATTGAAACGCAATCGGATGCACGGCGGGAAATTAAGCCGCGGCGGCGGAAATGGGAATTGAAATTCGTCGCGCGCTCAACCGTGGTTGGTGGCCAGGGCCGGATGATAAAGAGGCGGCACGGGCGGCAGGATGAGCGCGGGTGGCAACGGCGGCCATGCGGGGACGTGCGTGACGAGATCGCGCCAGGTCTGGCGTTCCTTCGGCGACATTTGCGACCAGCGCTGGGCATTCTTCAAAAAGTCCTGTTTTTCCGCCGCGCTCAGGCCGGCAAATTCCGTGAACGCGCGGATGCACTTGAAGCGTTGCGCCGGCGGCAGTTTCCCAAACGTCTCCAGCGTTTTTTCCATTTGCTGCCGCTCGGCATCCGACAGGGTGTTGAGCGTCTTTTGTTTTTCCGCCGGTGTCAGTTCAAAAAAACGGTTGAATTGGGCGGTGACTTTTTGGCGCTGGTCTTCGGAAAGCATTTCCCAGTGCGCCAGATCGGGACCGCGCGGTTTGTGGTGCGGCACCGGCGGCAGCGGCGGGCTGTTGGACGGGTCCACATGCGTGAAATAACGCAGGGTGCGCTCGCTCTCCAGAAATTCCGCCTTCAATGCCGGCGGCAGGATGTCCCATTGCCGGAGACGGTTTTTCACCAGGGTCTGCAAATCATCCGGGATGGCCGCCAGCCGCGCGGCACGGTTCGTCGGAGATTCGTGCAGGAGGGGCAGCAAATACCAGCGCAATTCCGTGGCGCGCAGGCGCAATTCGCGCTCGTTCGGGTCGAGCGCCTCGTATTCGCGCACCTTGGCGAGAATGCGGGCGCGGATTCCCGGCGGCCGATTCGTCAGGTAACTTTCCCGCTCGACGGGTGTCATCGCCAGCAGCTCGCGGAACAAATCCACGGGCGACTTCAAGTGCGGTATGGGCGGCAAAGGAATCGTCGTCGTGGAAATTAATTTTTGCGGCGCCCGAACATTGGTGACCGTTTCAGCGGCGGTCCGGAATACGGCCAACTGGCCGGCCGCGAGCGCGACCACGAGCCAGTTCCGCAAAGCAGGACGCTGCAGCGAACGAATCATTGCATCAAGGCCAGCAATTCGTCATCCGCATGCTGGGGCTGGCTCATGCGGCGGATGGCGTCAAAATTTTCCAGCGCTTCCGCGCTGGGCAACGGTTGGCCCCGCGTCGCGAGCGCAACGTTCCTGGCGAGTACGGTGCGCTGACTGTAAATTTCATGATGCTGAACAGCCAAACCGGCGAACGCAATCACCGCCGCCGCAAAGGCGACGCGCGGCACCAGACTGTGCCAGTTCCAACGCCAGCCCCAGGCGCGGGGCCGGGACTCTTCGCGTTCGACCGCCTGAAGCACCCGCGCGGTGAAATTCGACGGCACACTCGCATCCGGCAATTGGGCGAGCGCGGCGTTCAAGGTGGATTCCATTTCCCAATCGGCACAGGCGTCGGGATGGGCGGCGAGCTGGGCGTGCAATTCGCCTTGTTCGGCTTCGGTGAGTTTCCGCCGCCAGCCTGATTCGCGGAGGTTGGAAAGGTGTTCGTTGTCTTTCATAATCTCGCTGTGGATTAAAAACCGGGGTTCGGACAAAGTTGCTCAAAAAAATGAAGCGCAACCGGCTGTTCAAATCCGATTGGGCATGCTAATAACAATGCAGCCAAAGCGCTAGAACCCATGTCTGCCATTGCCACCAATGCCAATGCCGGCGCGCCCGCCGCCCCGGGCAAACTGACGAACCGCCGCCGGTTTCTCGACGCCTGCCGTTGCCGCGCGGTGGATCGCCCGCCGGTCTGGCTGATGCGGCAGGCCGGCCGCGCCTTGCCGGAGTATCGCGAACTCAAGGAAAAGCATTCCTTTTTGGAATTGATTCAAACGCCCGGCCTGGCCGCCGAAGTCACGATCCAGCCGGTTCGGCGATTCGGATTCGATGCGGCGATTTTGTTCAGCGACATCCTCGTCATTCCCGAAGCGATGGGGCAGCCCTACCGTTTCCGCGACACCGGCGGCCTGGTCATGGATTTTGCCGTGCGCACCAAGACCGATATCGAGCGCCTTTCCGTCGAACGTGTGACCGAACGCCTCAGCTACGTGGACCGGGCGTTACGGCTGCTCAGGAAGGAACTCGGCGACCAGACCGCGCTCATCGGCTTCTCGGGTTCGCCGTGGACGCTGGCCACGTTCATGATGGAAGGCGGCAGCGCCGAGAAATACACCCGCGCGTTGAAGCTTTTTCACGAAGACCGGCAAACTTTTCATGCGCTGGCCGAAAAACTCACCGCCGCCATCATCGCTTATCTGCAAATGCAAATCAACGCCGGCGCGGACGCGCTCCAGATTTTCGACAGTCACGGCGGCCAGCTCGCGCCAACGGATTTTCAGGAAGCCTCCGGACGCTGGATGCGCGACATCGTCGCCGGTATTGGAGCGCCGTCCTCCGGCCCGGCGCGGGAAGCTGGAGTTCAAGCTTCAGCTTGTTCCGAAGACACGCTAAAGCGTGAACTCCAACACGCCGTGCCGGAGGCCGGCGCTCCACCCGTGATTGTCTTCTCCCTCGGCACGCACGGAAATTGGGACGACCTGCTGGCGACCGGCGCAAGCGTGCTGGGGATTGACTGGCAATTTCCACTGGCTCACGCGCGCCGGCTGTTGCCTGTTGACATCGCGCTGCAAGGCAACCTGGCGCCCGCGCTGCTCAGCGACGCCACGCCGGAAGCAGTCGCGCAGGAAACGCGGGCCGTGCTCGAAGCCATGCGCGGTCGCAAGGGCCATATTTTCAACCTCGGCCACGGCGTGCCGCCCAACGCGAAATTGGAAAACATCGCCGCCCTGGTTGATGCTGTTCGTAGTTTCAAATGATGAACGGAGGCCAGATAAACGTCCGCCCTCGCCCCGGCCCTCTCCCCCAGGAGAGGGAGAATGATTCGCCGTCTTACGAAATGTTCTGCCACTGGATTTGCCGGACGGTCGTTCGTGAAGGACAAAGCATCCGATGGCTGTTCCCTCTCCCCGGGGGAGAGGGTCAGGGTGGGCACGGGGCAAGGACATGGGTAACACTTGAGGGCATGGACATAGGTTACACATTGGGTAAGGATTTGGGGCTTTTCCACGGGCATGTCGTGGAAATCTATTTCTTTGGTTCAAGCCCGTGTCGGCTTTGTAAAACTGGTGCTCAAGGCCCAACAATCGTTTGCGGAAGTGTGTCGCATTTTCCGGATCAGTCGCAAAACCGGCTACAAATGGAAGCGACGTTTTCTGCGGCAAGGTTTGGGCGGATTGCGCGACCGCTCGCGCCGCCCCAAAAGGTTCCCCCATCAGACCCCGGCTGGCTGGTTGCGGCGGATCCGACGTTTGCGGCACCGACATCGGCGCTGGGGAGCCAAGAAACTCCGGGAACAGTTGCGTCGTCAATCTCCCCGTCAACGGGTTCCGGCGGTACGAACGATCACGTTGTGGTTGCAGCGATGGCAGTTGACCCGCCACCGACGCGCCCGGCCTCCCCACGGCCCGCAGTTGCTGCGCCCGAGACTAACGGTGCCGACGCGGTCCAATCAGGTATGGACGGTGGACTACAAGGGCTGGTTCCGAACCCACGACGGACAGCGGATCGAGCCGTTGACCGTACGGGATTTGTTCAGTCGATATCTTTTGGCGGTACGGCTGCTGCCCGACCAGCAATGGTGGCGTGCGCGCGCAGTGTTTATACGGTTGTTCCGGCGTTTTGGTTTGCCTCGGGTGATCCGGGTGGACAATGGCGGCCCGTTTGGATCCAACGGCCCGGCGGGGCTGACGCGTTTGAGTGCCTGGTGGACGGCGTTGGGCATCCAAGTGGAGTTTATTGCGCCGGGTCATCCCGAACAGAATGGTGCGCACGAACAAATGCATCGGGAACTCAAAGCCGACCTGGCGGCTCCGGCCTCCAGCACGATGCGAGCTCAACAACGGCGAACGGATCGCTGGGTCAATGGCTACAATGGAGTTCGTCCGCACGAAGCGCTGGGCCAGCGAACGCCGGCGGAATGTTACCGCAAAGGCCGACCGTACCGGTGGACCAACCAGTTGCCGTTGAGTTATCCCAAGGGTTGGAAGGTGCGCAGCGTCCGCAGCAATGGGCAGATTCGATGGCAGGGGAGACTTCGCTTTGTCGGAGAAGCCTTCGTCGGTATGAAAGTCGGATTGAAACCTGTAGGAATGGGCAAGCACGTCGTGTATCTGGTTCGCGTGCCACTGGGGGAGTTGCGCGCATCGGATGCTTGTGGTCTCCGGCCTTCGGCCTACGCCCACAAGCATCCGACCAAAAGTCGAAAAGTGTAACCTATGTCCTTGCCTCATTGTGTTACCCATGTCCTTGCCCCGTGCCGTGAGGGCGAGCTTGGATTTTCCTCCATTTTCTCAATCCATGAGCACGCTCAAAGTTGATCTTGATCTGGTGCAAAAATACAACGTGGCCGGGCCGCGTTACACCAGCTATCCGCCGGCGACAAAGTTCACCGACGCGATAACGTGGCCGGCCCTGGCTGAAAAAATTACCGCGAACAACCAGACGGCCTGCGACCTTTCCATTTATTTTCACATTCCATTCTGCGAGACGCTTTGCTGGTTTTGCGGCTGCACCACCGTCATCACGCTCAACCACGACAAAGGCATGGCCTACGTGGATTCCCTCGGCCGCGAGGTGGCGGAGATGGTGCCGCGCTTGAATCCGCAGCGCAAAGCCGGGCAACTCCACTTTGGCGGCGGCTCGCCGACTTTTTTAAAGCCGGACGAAATCCGCCGGCTTGGCGAAATCATCCACAAGCACTTCACTTTTTCGCCGGGCATAGAAGCCAGCGTGGAAGTGGACCCGCGCCGGCTTACGCGCGAGCACCTGGCCGCGCTGCGCGAGATCGGTTTCAACCGCGCCTCGATGGGCGTGCAGGATTTCAACCCGAAAGTCCAGGAGGCCGTCCACCGCATCCAGCCGCGCGAAATGACGCAGCAGGCCATGGATTGGATGCGCGAGCTGGGCTACGGCTCGATCAACCTGGATCTCATCTACGGCCTGCCGCACCAGACGCCAGAATCGTTCAACGAGACGCTCGACACCGTGCTGGAAATGAAGCCCGACCGGCTCGCCGTCTTCAGCTACGCGCACGTGCCGTGGGTCAAGCCCGCCCAAAAAATCCTGGAGCAGCAAAAGCATCTTCCGGCTGCCGAAACCAAGCTTCAACTTCTCAAACTCGTCATCGAAAAGCTCACCGCCAACAACCAATACGTCTATATCGGCATGGATCATTTCGCGCGGCCCAACGACGAACTGGCCGTGGCGCAGCGCAACAAGCAGCTCCAGCGCAATTTCCAGGGTTACAGCACGCGCGCCGGCTCGGACATTTACGCGTTCGGCATGTCAAGCATCTCGCAGATTCCCGACGCCTACTGGCAGAACGAGAAGGAACTGCCGAAATGGCAAGCGGCCGTGGACGCCGGCCGGGTGCCGTTGCAGCGCGCGTATTTCCTGACCGACGAGGACAAAATCCGCCGCGAAACCATCATGCGCGTGATGTGCGACCTTTCACTCGATTACGCCGCGATGTCGCAAAAGCTCGGCCTCAACTTCGCGGAACACTTTGCGCCGGAACTCGCGTCGCTCGCGCCGTTTGAGGCCGATGGCCTGGTGAGACGCACGCCGGCCGGCCTGGAAGTCACCGACACCGGCCGCCTGTTCATCCGCAACATTGCGATGTGCTTCGACAACACCCTCGCGCCGGTAGGCGAACGGAAACATTCAAGGACGGTCTGATTTATGAGCACGCTCATTTACGTCGAGACGACAATCCCGAGTTTCTATTCCGAAAGGCGCGCCGGGATTGACATTGAAGCCCGGCGGAACTGGACGCATGAATGGTGGGACAAGTCCAGGCCGGATCAGCGGCTGGTCACCTCTGCCGTTGTGTTTGAAGAATTGGGAAAGATTCCCGATGCGGCACGACGGGATGAATCCATTGCGCTGGTCCGGCATTTGGAACAATTGGACTACACCGCCGAGGTCGCCGAAATCGCCGCAGTTTATTTGCAACACAAGCTCATGCCCGCCGAAGCCATCGGCGATGCCGACCACCTTGCGCTCGCGTCATATTACAATTGTGATATGCTGGTGACATGGAATTGCAAGCATCTGGCCAATGCCAACAAGTTGGGGCATATTCGGCGCGTCAACGCGCTGCTCGGACTGCGCACGCCGCTGCTGGTGACACTGCTGGAGTTGCTGGAGAAAGATTATGAAAGTGAAACATGACGAGACGCTGGAGGAAATCTGGGCCATCCGCCGCCAGATCGCCAGGAAGTTTGGTTTTGATCCCCGGAAGCAAGTCGCTTATTACCAGCGCAGGCAAAAGCAGCTTGACGCGCGGATATACCATCCCGAAGTACCAGCCGGAGCGGATGTCCAGGCTGACGCAGTTCTGCACGACCATGCCCACGCGAAAATTGCCACCGGCCAGTGCGCAAAGCCGACCTCCTATCGTGCCGCCCGCAAACGCAAGGCCGAGCGAACCAAATAAACGCGATGTGTTTCGACAACACCCTCGCGCCCGTGGCCGAGCGGATACATTCGAGGGCGATTTGATATGTGGCCATTAAAAAACAAATCACCGGAGATTCAAATTAAACAAGTTGAAGCGCAGCTCCGGTCGTTTATGCCGGGTCGTTTTCGTGTGTCGTATGACCCGGCATTTCCTAGCTCGAATGGAAAGATTTTTAGATGGTTTCAAGTTGTTTTTGAGGTTGTCCTGAAGAGGACTCTGATATTCGCGCACAGGTTCACGAACTTTTTGAAAAGATGGTTACTGTATTGTCCGAGATGAATCTCGTTTGCGAGTCAAATCATGTAAGCTTGCGGGCGCGGCGACACTGTCCTGATAATAAAATGTATAATCCTGATCATCCATTCATGTTTATCGAGGTTGATTGGAGTGGCCCTGCCATTCAAGCGATGAGGAAGCAGACAAGTTTTCCTTCTTGGTCGGTTACTTGCTTATCGTATCGCAATTGCTTTGATAAAAATGATCCGTTGAACAAATATGAGAAGGATTCGTCATCAGCGGATGTTCAAGCATGAAATCCGTCGCCATCATCGGGGCCGGCATCACGGGGTTGACCGCGGCGTTTTATCTGAAACGCAAGGGCGTTCCGGTCACGGTTTATGAAGCCGGCGGGCGAGTCGGCGGCGTGATTCAGTCGCTGTGCCAGGATGGCTGGCTCGCCGAGTTCGGGCCGAACACGCTGCTCGAAACGTCGCCGAAGATTGGCCAGCTTGTTCGCGACGCCGGTTTGCAGCCGCGCCGGCTGGACCCGGACCCAAAGGCCGAGGCGCGTTATGTCGTTCGTTATGGCCGTCCGATTGAAATGCCGGGTTCGCCGCTGGGATTTTTCACGACGAAGCTTTTCACCGCCGGAGCCAAGCTGGCTGTGCTGCGCGAACCGTTCGTGCCGCGCCGCCGGGATGGAGTCGAGGAAAGCATCGCACAATTCGTCGTGCGCCGGCTGAACCAGGAATTTTTGGATCAGGCGATTGATGCGCTGGTGGCCGGAATTTACGCGGGCGATCCGCACCAGCTTTCCCTGACGCACGCTTTTCCCAAGCTCAAGGCGCTGGAGGACAATTACGGTTCGCTGATCAAGGGCCAGATTTTTGGCGCGGGTGCGCGGAAGCGGAGCGGCGAAATCGCGAAGGACCGCGCGCCGAAGTTTTCCTTCGATGAAGGCTTGCAGGTTTTGCCGGACACGCTGGCGGCGCTGCTCGGTGCCGCGGTGAAGCTGAACACGGCTGTTACAAAGTTGACGCAAACGGCGGATGGCTGGACGCTGACGGTGCACGAGAACGGGCGTGAACCTCAAGGAAACATCGAACTTCCAACATCGAACATCGAACATCCAAGTTTCCAAATCGAGCACAGCGCGGTGATTTATTGCGGCACGGCGCACAAACTGGCGGAGTTGCAGATTGAACTACAAACAAACGAGAACGCGCCCCTCGCCTCGGCCCTCTCCCCGTTTGGCGGGGAGAGGGAGAAAACTGCAGCGTGCGATAATACTCCCTCGCCCCGCCCAAGCGGGGAGAGGGTGGTCCACACAGAGCGGGACCGGGAGAGGGGAAATTCTATAAGTTTGGATGTTTTTTCCGAAATTCGTTATCCGCCGGTGGCCAGTGTGGTATTGGGGTTCCGGCGCGAAGACGTGGCGCATCCGTGCGAAGGGTTCGGCATGTTGATTCCCAAGATTGAGGGCTTCAAAATTCTCGGCACGATTTTCTCGTCGTCGTTGTTTCCCAATCGTGCGCCCGCCGGCCATTTGACGCTGACGAGTTACATCGGCGGCCAGCGTTATCCTGAACTGGCCCTGCTGCCGGTGGAAAAGCTGGTCGCGCTGACATGTGAAGACCTGCGGGTGCTGCTGGGTGTGAGCGGCAAGCCGGTCTTCCAGCATTGCGTGCTTTATCCGAAGGCAATTCCGCAATACAACGTCGGCTACGGCCGTTACCGCGAATTGATGAACGAAATCGAAAACCAGGCGGCGGGCTTTTTCTTTGCCGGCCATTATCGCGACGGCGTTTCGCTGGGGGATTCGATCTTGTCGGGGGTCAACATAGCGGAACGGGTGGGGACAACTTTTAAAACCACGAATGGACACTAAGAGACACGAATACCGATTTTTTGGCGTGCGGGTCACAGACCCGCGCGCTGTTCTTGGGGTTCATCCGTGTTTATTAGTGGTTAAATATTTTCGCACATGAACAAAGCCGTCCTGCTGGTCAATCTGGGTTCGCCGGACTCGACCTCGGTGGGCGACGTGCGCCGTTATTTGAACGAGTTTCTGATGGACGGGCGGGTGATTGACACGCCTTGGCCGCTGCGGCGGCTCATCGTGGGGATGATTCTCATCAACCGGCCAAGGCAGGCCGCCGAAGCGTACCGCAAAATCTGGCTGCCGGAAGGTTCGCCGCTCATCGTCACGAGCCGCAAGGTCCAGGCGAAGTTGCAGGAACTGGTCCCCGCCGTGCCGGTGGAACTGGCCATGCGTTATCAAAATCCGTCCATCAAAAGCGCCATCCGCAAGCTCAAGGAGCAGAACATTGACAAGGTTTTTTTGATTCCGCTGTTTCCGCATTACGCGATGTCGAGTTACGAAACAGCGGTGGCGCGGGTGCGGGAAGTGGCGGGGGTGATCGCGCCGAAGATGAAGATTGTCGTGCAGCCGCCCTACGGCGACGCGTCGGATTACATCGCGGCGCTGGTGGACAGCGCGGCCAATCATCTGGAAGCGGGCTACGACCATTTGTTGTTCAGTTTCCACGGCATTCCGGAACGGCATTTGCGCAAGTCCGACCCGACCGGCAGGCATTGTTTGACCGCGCCGAATTGTTGTGAAACGGCCAGTCCGGCGCACGCGACGTGTTACCGCGCGCAATGTTTCAAAACCATGGCGGCTTTTGTCGCGCACGCGGGCATCCCGGCGAACCAGTGTTCCATTTCGTTCCAATCCCGGCTGGGCCGCGACCCGTGGCTGAAGCCGTACACGGATTTTGAACTGGCTGAACTGCCCAAGCGCGGATACAAACGGCTGCTGGTCATCTGTCCGGCATTCGTGTCGGATTGCCTGGAAACGCTGGAAGAAATCGGCCTGCGCGGGCGCGAAGCATTTTTGGCGGCGGGCGGGGAATGGTTCGCGCAAATCCCGTGTCTGAACGGCCATCCGCTCTGGATTTCCGCATTGGAGAAAATGGTCCAGCGGTTTTTGAAAAACGAGCCGCCGGACTGAAAAGGGGTGCGCCTACCTTGCCGATTTCTCGCGTTCCGGCAAAGCGTCCGAACTTGAGTTTGACCGTGTCCCGCAAAAAACCGATGAATGCCTTTTTTTTCTTCTGAGGCCGCACAACTTCAATGGGTTCGCACTTGTGGCTGCAGAGCGTGCAGAGGTACAGCGGGTCGCCGCCTTTGCGTTGCATGATATGCACGCAACTCTCGCACATTACCTCGCGGCAGTGCGTGCATTTGTAAGTGGCGTGCATCTGGGGATGGCGCGGACACAGCATCACGCCGCCTTCCAGCACCACCGGCGGCTTCGGACGCTCACGCTCAAACTTGGGAATGGCGACATTGACCTCGGTGGATTCGACGAACAACTCCACGTCGCCCAGATGCACTGTTTGGCCGGGAAACAACCACGATTCCTTGATGTGATCACCGTTGACAAATGTGCCGTTGGTCGAACCGCAATCGCGGAGCTTCACGCCGGCGACAGACAGATCCAGTTCACAGTGGTTGAAGGACACCGTGGGATGATCAATGGGGATATCACAGCCCGGATCGCGCCCGACGCGATTAACGCCGAAACGCAATTCAAACGTCCGGTTTTCCAAACCCTGCATTTTGATCAGAAGTCTGGCCATGATTCCTCTGAAACCGACCCGACTTTGCGCGTTGAAAGTAAAATAGTCCAGCAGAAAGTGAATTCGGCCTTTATAGCAGTTTTGGTTAACATTGGCACAGTATGATCCGCCGCTGGGAAAAGCGGCGGCGGCTGGCGCTTTGCAAGAAAGCAAAAGATTCGCAGGTTTTTCCCTGAAATGTTGTGTGCCGATGTCAACCTGAACTGCTATGGCTTTCAGAATAAAAACCTGGCTGATTCATTACAGCGGATTTTTGGCAAAGGCAAATTCTTCGACGATCTTCCCGCCGAGCAAGTGATCCTGAATGATGCGCTCCAGCACCTCAGGCGCGCAGGAGTGATACCAGACGCCTTCGGGATAAACGACCGCGATCGGGCCGCGCACACAGACGCGCAGGCAGTTGGCCTTGGTGCGATAAACCAGCGGCTCCGGACCGGCGAGATTCAATTCCTTGAGCCGCCGTTTCAAAAATTCCCACGCGGCCAGCCCGGCCTCGCGCGGGCAGCATTTCGGCTCGGTCGCGTCCGCGCAAAGAAAAATGTGGCGTCGGAATTTTTCAATCCCGAGCGATTCAACGGCGGCTGGCAACTCCGTTTTCATCAAATTCGTCCTCTTCATTGCTCTTCGTTGTCGGTCATTCGATTTCGAGGACGAATGGAAGTTTGTTTTCCCAAATGATTCAATGCCAAAACGTCAGGCCCAGCACGCCTCCGACGGCGATGAGCCCGCCGGCGAGCGACCGCGCGGTGATTTTTTCACCTTCAAAAACGCGCGCCAGCGGCAGCATCACGATGGGCGTTGTGGCGATGATGGCGGTAACGATGCCGGTGGGCGTGTTTTCGAGCGCCCATTGCATGCAGCTCACGCCAATCGTCTGCCCGGCCAGGCTGTTGACCAAGACCCATGGCCAAAGCTTGAATTTTTCCCGCGCGGAAAAGGAATCCATCATTTGCGCATCATCGCCGTGCCGGCGGACATGCCGCCATTTCACAATCAGGAATACCAGTCCGAGCGCAACGGCGCCGCCGACGACGCGCTGGTAGCCGGTGGTGCCGGGATCGGGATGTTCGCCCGCCGCGTGCGCGACGAAGTAGGCTTTGCGGCTCAACACCGCGGCGAGCGCGCCGCCGAGCGCGGCGATGGCGCAGGCGAGCAGGCCGGTCCAAAACCGGCGCGGCGCGATTTTCAAATGGTCGCCCGGCGCCAGCGCAATGACCACGCCGGCGAGAATCACGATCACGCAAACCATTTGCGCGAGGTTCAGCCGGGTGCCGAGCCAGAGCCATTCCATTAACATGGCGAACGGTGCGATGAGGCATTGGGAGATCAAAACCGTCCGGCGGCTGCCGAGCCGTGGCAGCGCCTGAAAATACGCGGTGTCGCCGACGCCAATGCCGGCCAGTCCGCTCAGGACAAAAAGGGGGAAGGCCCTGCCGCTGGTGCCCGCGCCCAGTGTATTCGCCCAAATCGCCAGAAAAAACAGGGCGCCGCAGATGCGCCAGAAATTCGCCTCCACGCCGCCCAGCCGCGTCGAGGTGCGATGGCCGCAAATGGCGGAGATGGAAAACAACAGCGTGGTGAGCAGCGCGGCGAACATGTCGGGTGCAAACGGAAAATATTTGGCGTGGCGAATCCGGTTTGGTAATCGCGCCGGGCAAATGAGCGGTCAGGGCTGCTCGTAATGCTCGTCCGGGGCAAGGCCATCGCGGGTTTCAACCTCCACGCCGCTTTCGTGGAGGATTTTGTCGATGTCCGGCGCAACCCAGTGCTTGTTTCTATTTTTTCTGGAAACCGGTTTGATGCGGTAGCGGCCCTGATTGTCTCTTTCCAGAATACCGTGCTCCTGCATCCGCATCAGGACCACCTTGGCCCAGTCGGGATCGTCGTAAAATCGTTTTTTGGTGGTGGCGCGGCGGGCAATTTCCTTTGCGCCAACGTACTCAGATCCCCAAGTTTGGAGGAATTGATAAATTTCGCGTTCGTCGCCGTCCATGACACCAAATTAGCAATTAACCCGGTCGAAGTCGAGGAATTAAACCGTCCGCAGGACCAAGGGAGGCCGATCTCCGAATCGGCACGAACAAGCAATTCCCTGCGAACATTGCCGAATCGGAGTTCGGCGCTCCCAGCACAACGCGACAATCGTAAATCGAAAACACCGGCCTCGTTAACCCGGCTCCGATAAATCGTTTCGCGGTTGCGACGTTGCAAGACCCACGTTCGGCACGTCCTTGACCGAAGGCGGCACGCTGAAAAATCCCCTTCCGATTTGAAACCGAAGATATTGGCCACCAGATTGCTGGGGAAGGTTTCGCATTTGTTGCGGTAATCGCGGACGTTGCCGTTGTAAAAACGGCGCGCGGTCTGATGCGGTCCTCGGTATTCACCAGTTCGATCTGGAGTTTGAGGAATTCCTGTCGGACTTGATCTGCGGATAATTTCAGCCCTGTTCTCCACGGCCCGTTTTTTCTTTTCCCCTATTCCATTCGCCTTCATCTTGGCGGCATGGAATTGTCCGCCGCAGAAATTCGTCGCGCCGTCCTGGCCGCGCTGGCCGAGGACATCGGCAGCGGTGACGCCACAACGTTCGCCATCGTCCCCGAAGTTGCGACAGCCAAAGCCGTCATGCGGGCGCGTGAACCGCTGGTCGTCGCCGGACTCGATTTTGCCGAAGGCGCGTTTCGCGAACTTTCCGCCGCAGTCAAAATGAAACGCCTGGCCAAAGACGGCCAGTGCGTCAAGGGTGACGATATTTTGCTGAAAATTTCCGGCCCGGCGCGCGCGATCCTGAGCGCCGAGCGCGTGGCGTTGAATTTTGTCCAGCGGTTGTCCGGCATCGCGACGCTCACGGCGCAATACGTGGACGCCGTCAAAGGCACGCCGGCGCGGATTCTTGACACGCGCAAAACCACGCCCGGCTGGCGGCGATTTGAAAAATACGCCGTCGCGTGTGGCGGCGGAAAAAACCATCGCTTTGGCCTGGATGACATGGTGCTCATCAAGGACAACCACCTCGCCGCGTTGCGCGGCGCAAAGCCGAACGCCGTAGCCGCCGCCGTCCGGCGCGCGCACGCGAAATTTCCGCAACTGAAAATCGAGGTTGAGGCCGACACGCTGGAGCAGGCCGGGCAGGCCGCCGACGCGGGCGCGGACATCATTCTGCTCGACAACATGAAGCCGGCGCTGTTGCGGCTGGCGGTGCAAAAAATCAAAGGCCGCGCGAAAACCGAGGCCAGCGGCGGAGTGAACCCTGGAAACGTCCGCGCGATTGCGAAGACCGGCGTGGATTTTATTTCCGTCGGCGCGCTGACGCATTCCGCGCCGGCGGTGGACATCGGGCTGGATTTTGAAACATGATGTTGGAGTTCAAGCTTTGGCTTGTTTCACATCACACTGTTTTTGGAAGAACAAGCTGAAGCTTGAACTCCAACGAGATAATGACCACGGACGCAAAAATTCTTTCGGCGCTGCGCGCGAACCAGGACGGCGTGTCGGGCGCGGACCTCGCGGAGGAGCTGGGGGTCACGCGCGCGGCGATTTGGGGGCGCATCGAGGAATTGCGCCGGCTCGGCTACGAAATCGAGGCCGGCCCGCATTTCGGCTACCGGCTGGTCGGCGCGCCGGATGTGTTGCACGCGGACGATTTGCTCGCGCGCCTCGGCAAAACGAAGGTCATCGGGCGCGACATCCACGTGTTCGAGCAGACGACCTCGACGAACGATGTGATCGAAAAACTTGCCCGCGACGGCGTCAAGGAGGGCGCGGTGGTTTTCGCCGAATCGCAAACGAAGGGCAGGGGACGGCTCGGCCGCAAGTGGATTTCTCCCGGGCGGAAGGGGCTTTGGTTTTCCGTCTTGCTGCGGCCCGATTTGCGTCCGCAGGAAACGACCCAGTTGACGGTCGCTTCCGCAACAGCTCTGCGGCGCGCGATTCAAGCCGAAACCGGCCTGCGTCCCGAAATCAAATGGCCGAACGACATTTTAATCGGCGGGAAAAAAGTTGCCGGCATATTGACGGAGTTGAGCGCGGAACTGGACCGGGTTCGCCACGTCATCTTGGGCATTGGCGTGGACGTAAATCTGAGCACGAGCGAGTTTTCGCCGGAGTTGCGCAAGCTGGCGACTTCGCTCAAAATCGAAGCGGGCAGGGAGATTTCGCGGGCGGAGGTGGCAACGACCATTTTGCGCGAACTGGATTCCGAATACGCGCGAATTTGCGGCGGCTTTTTCGCGGAGGTGGCGGAAGAGTGGCAGGAGCATTGCAAGACGATTGGCCGCGAGGTGACGATTCAAATCGGCGAACGACAGATTTGCGGTCACGCGGAATCGCTGGACGACGACGGCGCGCTGCTGCTGCGGACGGATCACGGACGGCTGGAAAGGATCACCGGCGGTGATGTGACCTTGGAGAAATGAGAACCAAAGCGCAAAGCGGAAAGCGGGCAAGCGGAAACGTCAGGCGGCGGGCGTGTTTCCGATTTTCGCTTTTTTGCTTTCCGCTTATCCATTTTGCATGATTTTGCTTTTCGACATCGGCAACACGAACACGCACATCGGTCTGGCTGACCAACGCCGGGTCGTGAAACAGGCCGACGTTCCCACAGCGAGCTGGTTCAATGGCACTGCGGCGAAACTCGTGAGGAAATTCACCGGCCACGCCACGCTCGACGGTGCGGCGCTGTGCAGTGTGGTGCCGCGCGCAACGCCATTTGTCCGCAAATTCATTGCCCCAATTGGAGCACCGAGCATCAACCCGGCTCGAAAGAAAGTTCGGCAACACGCCGAGGCGGTGTCCGGCGTTCTGATGCTCGAACTCACACCCCAAACGCTGGCCGGCGTGGGTATTGATTATCCAAAGCCGGACACCATCGGACCGGACCGCCTGGCGAACGCGGTTGCCGCGCGACATCATTTTGGCGCGCCGGTGGTGGTGCTCGATTTCGGCACGGCGGTCACGTTCGATGTGGTCAATCGCGCCGGCAATTACGCCGGCGGCATCATCGCGCCGGGGCTGGCGGCGATGACGGATTATTTGCACGAGAAAACGGCCTTGTTGCCGCGAATCAAAATCCACGAAATCAAAACGAGCATCGGGAAAAGCACCGAGGAAGCGATGTTGGTCGGCGCGGTCCATGGTTATCGCGGGCTGGTCCGGGAATTGATTGCCGAACTGAGGCGCGAATTGAAAGTGAAGCGATTGCCGGTGGTTGCCACCGGCGGCTACGCGAAGCTGATGGCGGCGAAATTGCCGGAAATCACGGCCGTTGACCCGTTGCTGACGCTTGAAGGGTTGCGCCTGACTTGGGAAATGGCGTTTTGGGCAGGCCGGGCGCATGTGTCGAGTTGTCGGGCAACAAAATAACGATGAAAGTCAAAGTATCAATAGTGAGGTCCCTTTTACGACCCGTTTATGTTTATGAAGAAGCGCTATGACTTGCCGCGAAGCCGGATGGCGAAACGGATCAAGCGCTGGCTGGAAACGGCAATCAGCCTATGGAGTCGCCAGCCGGTAAAAACTGTTGCTGGCGGGCGGTGGGAGAATGACTTGATTCTGCAGGTTGGCGAGATTGAGCGCGGGCGTATCCGTTACCGTTGTCCAGTTGGACGTGCTCAAATCCCAATTTTGCTGCAACATGAAATTGGTTGAAGGGATGAGCCAGGAAAGAACAAGACCGGCGTCTGAAGGAGCAAGGTCTAATCGCGGGGTTGGAGGCGAATACCATGTATAAATCTGACCACCCAAAGGGGGATGACCCATTGCCGGAGAAGTTACTGCGAATAATTTGTGCCCGTCGGCTGATGAGGCAACACAAACAATTCCCATATTTTGAAAATCATTGGTCGTCCAGGTAACTCCTGAATTGGTGGAAGTGCAAAGCCAGTCGCCACCGGCGCCCACCAACGTTGTTCCGTCGGCCGACGAAGCGATGGAGAAGGAAGATCTGGCGATCGGAAAGCTGTTGGTTGTCCAGGTTGTTCCCAAATTTGTGGACGTGCAAATGGCAGCGGTGGTGAATGAACGGCCATATCCAACCACCATCAGATGACTTCCATCTGCCGTGCAAAGGATGTTTTGCCAGGTGACACCCGCCGGCAGGTTATTTGATGTCCAGGCAACTCCCGAATTGGTGGAGATGAGAAGCCCTGTGCCGCAAATTCCCGCCAGCACGGTTCCGTCCGCGGACAAAGCAACCGAATTCCAGGCTTGGGACACATTATTCGACTGCCAGGCAATTCCCGAGTTGGTGGAGATAAACAGCAAACCATAACCCAAACCGGGGTGAATTATTGTGGAATACGTTGCCACTGCCGCGAGTTCGCAACCGTTCGCCGAAGATGCGACTGAAATCCATTGATTACTCGGCGCACTGGTCAATTGCCAGGTTGAACCTGAATCGGACGAAATGTAAATGAAGCCGTCGGGGTACTCGACTTGAGCCCCCACCGTTGCCGCGACCAGTTTTGTTCCATCCGCAGACGATGCCACAGAGCACCATGAAGCGCCAGGCGCGCCGTTGGTCGTCCACGTCATACCCGAATTGGTCGAAGTGTAGCCGCGAGGATTCAAGCGATTGGCCAGCGCCACTAATTTGTTTCCGTCTGCTGAACACGCAATGGCCGACCAGCCATTGGTGGGTGCGCCGGTCTGCATCCATGTCTGGGCAAACATGGAATCAACGGTAACCAAGATCGTTACCAACAGCACAATGTTTAACGGTTTCATTGTTGATTGCTGTTGAAAGCATTCTAACAACACTGAATTGCTGGCGCAACAACTATCAGCCGGGATTTTTAACTGGCAGCCGTTTTCGCCACCGCCTTCAATTTGCTCTGCGGCCAGAAAGGCTTGCGGAAGGCGTCGGTGAAATCGTAGCCGTTTTGAAAATCGTCGCGCGTGTCCTTCTCCGTTTTGGCGAGCAGGCCGATTTCCACCATGTTGAAAACAATTTCGCCAAAGTCGCGGCAATGGCGGATGTTCCATTCCTCGAACACCGTCGCCGTCATCGGGCCAAACTGGTTCAACGCGAATTTCCGGATGCCCTCGAGCAGTTCCTGGCCGCTGACGTGGCGGATGGCGCCGCGGGTTTCCTTGCCGACGAGCTTTTGCGTGTAGTCCAGCGCCTCGCGGACAAACACGTAGGCTTCGCGCGGATAACGCGAATCCCGGGCGAGGATCAACTCAACCGCTTCGTCAAAATTGATTTCTTGCATGTTAAGGCACCGCCACCCGGGTCACTGCCGCTGGCGGATGGGCGGCACGATAGATTTTAACGGCCCAACCGGTCAGCAGCAAACCCAGAACGATACAAAGAACCAGTTGTTCCTGTTTCGTCAGGCAGTTCACAGGGACAAGGTAACGAAACCAAGGCGCTCCGGCAAGAAGGGCGTTTCTGTAGCGGTGGCCGTCTCTGGTTGCCGTACAGCCCGGCTTCCATCCGGGTGGTCTCTGATGTGGAAGCGGGGTCTTGACGTGGATTCGATTTTGTGGACCGACTGGCAGGATGCCTGCCGCTATGGACAGCCTTGTCCGCACGACGTTGTGATTCTGCGCCAGCCCGCGGGATTTTGCCCCGGTTGGAGATTCGCGTGCTTGGCGATCAGCGCTCCGGGAAACGGAATATTTATTTCACTTCAAAGTTGAGCTTGAGAACAGACGTGTTTTTCGCGTCGTTTTGCACGCGCAACAGCAGGCTGTGCGCGCCCGGGGCCAAGCCGGTCAGTTCGACGGCGAACGTTTCGTTGGTCGAATCAAACATCAGGTTGTCCGGGCGCAGGGCCACCTCGTCCTTGCCATCGAGTGAATAGGCGGCGGAACTGATCACGCTGGCATTGTCCACCGCTTCGACGATGATGCGGGCGCGGTCTTTTTCCACCGCTTGTTTTTTGATGGTGAGCACCGGCGGTGTGTTATCAATTAAAAATGCCTCGCTGGTTTCTTCCGCGGTCCGGGCGGTTTCCGGCGTGTTGGAGGGCGGCATCCGAGGCGGTCACTTTTACAAAATAAAAGCCTTCGCGGAAACCGGTGGTGTCAAAGGAAAAAAACGTGTCCTCGGTTTTGTCCACGAGCGTGGTCCAGGTCTTTTCGGTTCCGGAGCGGATGGCGACAGAAAAGGTGAGTTTGTCCTGGTTGGGGTCGCTGGCCGTCCAGACCACCGTGCAAAGGCCGGGACTTTTGGTCAGCTTCAAAGCCGGGCGCATGGCCATGGCTGACAGAAGATTGGGCGTGAAGGCACTGCTGCCGGCGTTCCCGCCCGAAAGCGAATCTGAATTGCCCGGCCGGTTGCCGCTGCCGGCACCACTGCCCAGAAGCTGGTCCAGGTTGACCGGCTGATCCATCTGGGGCATCGGCATTTTGGAGACCCCGAAGCCTTCGGTGTAAACCTTGACGCGCGAGATGACGGGGGCGCCATTCTGGCTTTGATAATACAACCGTACGCGCTGCAATTGGGCCGTCGCGCTGGGCGATTTGGCATCGCGCTTGAACGACACCCGATACTGCAGATACCGGGCGGGCGGGCTGGAAACGCTTATTTCCTGGCCCAAGGGCGCTGGCTTGGACCAATCGCTCCAAGTTTTTTCCGGCTTGTCCGTGTTGCCGGAGCGGGTGGAAAATTCCAGCCCGGCGCCATCGGGAACATCGCCGTCGGGATGAATTTTACCCCAGAAACTTTTTTGTTTCGCATCAAATGCTTTGGATGTGTAGATGCCGTTGGTCGCCAGGGTGAAGTCGAGCCGGTAAAGTTTTCCCGGATGGCTGGTGGCGGCGTAGTACCGTTTCGATTCGGCGGTGTCGGGCAACAACGCGGACACTTGGGCGCCGTCGCTGGTTTTTTGCAACAGTTTCCAGTGATTCGGATCGGAGATGGAGTAAATCCGTCCCTTGTCGCCGGTGCCGGCCAGGAGATTTCCGTCCGGCAACAGGATCATCGAGTAAATGGCCTCGTCCGGCGCGGTCCAATAGCGCTCGTGAAAGCCATTGGTATCAAGGCGGTAAATCCCGCCTTGCGACGGTTCGCCCTTGCCCGGCATTCCGGCCAGGCCGGGACCGCCGGTCATGGCTGCTCCCAGCGCGCCCAACGGCCCGCCGTCCGTCGGCATGGGTGAAGATGGCGGGGTATTGGAAGTTGCGGCGGCCTTGGACGCATTCTCGCTGGTGGCGCCGGCACCCATGAGGGAAAGGATCAAGCCTGCGCCCGGCGGCGCTTCCGGCTTGGAATTACCCACAAAGGTTGAGACGTAGATGATTCCATTGGAGGCGACGGCGATCTGTTTGATTTCAGCGTCACCGGAATTGAACAGGACAAAGCCATGATTGGTTTTGTCAATGCAGTAGAGATAACCATGCGGGCTGGTGCCGGCCAGCAGGTTCCCGTCCCGGGTCCACGCCAGCGCGTTGATGTGGGTTTCCTCGGTTTCGAGGTAGGTCGTGGCTTGGGCGGGGGCGGAATTGGTCGGGGCTACGCGCAGGATTTTTCCATGATTGCCCGTGGCCAGATAAAGCGCCCCGTCATTGCCGAAGGTCATGGCCCAGACATAGGTTTCGCCGGGGGCGCAAAAAACCTCGGCCCGGCCATCGGCTTCGAGACGATACACGCGGCCGTTGGGCGAAGTTGCGGCGTAAAGCCGTCCCTTGCCGTCGAGGGCCAGCGCGTGGACCATCACCTCGTTGGGCGCGAAGAAGACCGAGAGTTCGCCCTTTGGCGTGAGCTTGTAAACTTTGCCTTGGTTGCCGGTGCCGAAAAACACATTGCCCTGCGCATCCTGCACGGCGGCCCAGATGACCGGGTCGGTGACGTCGGCGCAATTGGTCATGGCCGGCGCGAGTTCCAGATGGCCGTCGCTGGTGAGCGAGACGTTGTCGAATTCACCGGGGCTGAATTCGGCGAAGGTGTCATGGTTCACCTGGTCCGTATTCACCGCCTGCGCGACCGGAGCGGAATTCAACGCGAGCAGCGCCGTTCCCGCGAACAGAATCAAGGGGAGTCGTTTCATTTAATCCTCACTGGTAGTGTTAGTTGTCCGCTGAAGGTTCCTTCCGCGGGAAAATTCGTTTCCCAAAGGGTGATGCGATTGAGGGTCGCTTTCTGGCTGCTGGAATTTGGGGATTCCAATTGGGCGAGGGCCGAAGGCGGCAGGTCGGGCAGGTTCCGGCCTTCGAGGGAAAGACCGCGCGCTGTTTGCAACAGCTTCACGCAGATGTTCCGGTGCGAACGGGATCGGCGGAGGCGGTCGAGCACCTGGTCCAGCGTTAGCGGCGGCACCTGGGGCGGTTCATCCATCCGCAGCGCCGCATCCGCGTCGCCGACGAAGAGTTGCACTTCTGATGCGCGCAGGTCAGCGGGGATGGGAACCGACACGGGGATCACGGATGCTTCGCCTCGGTAATTGCGCAGGTTCACTACCGCGTGCAGTGTGGCCCCGGGCCGGATTTCGTTTTGATCCATTTCGAGCGAATCCAGCCGGGACGATTTCCAGCCGTCCACCAGGCGGACGTGGAAGGTCAGCGACTTCACGTTCGGGAATTCGCAGGGATTGTTGAGCAAGGATTCATAGAGGGAAAGCTGGCGGATGGCCAGCGGGAATGCGGCATCTTCGCCACTGGCGGCTTCCGACAGCTTGACCGGAGCATGCCCTTCAATTTCCATGGTGGTTTCCATAAAAATCGTCTGTTTTTCCTCCGATTCCATTGTATCGTAAAGCGATTCGAGAAGCCCGATGGCGGAGAGGATGGGCGAGAACATCTGGTTTTGGAACATCTCTGCTTGAAAATGACGTTCCCGTCCGCCCGGGGCCTGTAGTTGCACGTCGAAATGCGTGGTGGGCGCCCGGCGTCCGATTTCGCCGGCGATGGCGGTCAACCGATCCTGATAAATCGAGCCGATGACCGGGCCGGTGTTGGACAATTTGAACGACCGCGCGAGCGACTGCACCACCGTGAGGATTTCCGCGGAAGCCATGGGCATTTCCGTCGGCCCGCTTTGCAGGAAGGGATGGCCGAAGGCCAGAATGCGGTTGCCATTGCGCCAGGTGACCGTGCCGGTTCCGGCAAAATGAAAATCCCCGCTCATCAACACCCCGGCCAGAGGCGACCCTGGTTTCAGATCGTTATCAATGTTGTGGGTGACCGTTCCAGAGGGGGCTTGCATCACGTCGAGGCCCAGCGCGGCCAATTGCGGGCCGAATTTCTTCAGCGTGCATTCCGAAACGCCGGAGGCGAACAACGGCGTCGGGAGCGGTTTCATGGCGGATTGCAACGTTGCCAGCGAGGGCAGATTCGCCCCGTCGGTGGGAGCCGCCAGCCATTGCGGGTAGGCGGCGGCGACAACCCGCGCCTGGCCATTTGTCCCCGGAAATTGGGAAGCCGGGGGATAGCCGTTTTCCACTTCGAGCATGGCTTCGATGGGGGTGACGCCGATCAACGCCTGTTGCTTCGGCCAGGTGAATCCGTAGGCATAGGCGCCGATGAGCTTTCCTCCGATAAAAACCGGGCTGCCGCTCATTCCGGCCACCGGGCCGGTGAAGATGTTGGTCGGGTCAAGCGCTTTGCAGATGATGACGGGACGTTGCGGGCCGATGAAATTTTCGGCGATGCCCACCACCTGCATGGGGAAGCTGTCAATGCGGGTTCCGGAGACGACGGTGTGCCATTCTCCAGTCATGCCGGGCTTGATTTCCGACAACGGCATCACCGGCAGGTTGTCCTCCGCCTGCGCGGTGGCCGGAGTCAACGGGAGGAAAAGGATGCCGGCGGCGCAGAAGCGGGAAATGAGCGAGGTGGTTTTCATTGGTCTGGATGCCCCTCCGTTTGTCGGCGGGTTGCCGGAGAAGACTGCAACGGTTGAATCCGGGAAACGTTTTCAATCACCCGTCCACTCTGCGGATTCACGGCTTGTCTGTAAAGTTTTTAAGTGATGGATGCGGAGAGGCCGTTCAGCCGACGCCACTTTTTTGTGGACAAGTCTGGTCAACTTCAATAATTCAAAGACAGCGTTTAATTTAACAGTGGCAACGAAACTTATGAACTACAAGATTGCTCGTTACGGCTGGCTGCCTGATTTGCCGGATCAGCGCGACCATTTTTACGCCGCACCGGTGGAACTGGCCGGTGTCTTGCCGGTCCAGGTTGACCTTCGTCCGCAATGCCCGCCGGTTTATGACCAGGGCCAGCTCGGCAGTTGCACCGCCAACGCCATTGCCGGAGCCATCGAATTTGACCGGAGGAAACAGAAGTTGTCCGGCTTCACGCCGTCGCGCCTCTTCATTTATTACAACGAACGCGCCATCGAACACACGATCGGTTCCGACAGCGGCGCGCAAATTCGCGACGGCATCAAGAGCGTAAGCAGGCAGGGCGATTGCCCCGAGACCGAGTGGCCGTACGTCATCGCCAAATTCAAAACCCGGCCGCCAGCCAAGTGCTACGGCGACGCGCTCAAATACAAGGCGGTGCTCTATCAGCGCCTGACGCCGATTCTCAGCCAGCTTAAAGGCTGTCTTGCTTCGGGCTATCCATTCGTGTTTGGATTCACGGTCTATGAAAGTTTTGAAAGCGCGCAGGTGGCCCGGACCGGCCATGCGTCGCTGCCGAAATCCGGCGAGGCGGCCATTGGCGGCCATGCCGTTGTCGGCGTCGGTTATGACGATGCGAAGCAATGGTTCGTTGTCCGCAATTCGTGGGGCGGCAAATGGGGCATGAAGGGATATTTCACCTTGCCTTTCGCCTATGTAACCGACGACAATCTGGCCAGCGACTTTTGGACAATCCGTGTGGTTCAATGATAATGAATTCGACCCGATAAAATGTTATGACACTCACAAAACGTGATCTAGTCGTGCGCATCAGCAGCGAAACCGGCCTCGTCCAGCAGCAAGTGTTCGACGTGGTGCAAAAAACCCTTGATTACATCGCCGAGGCGCTCGCCAAGGGTGACAAGGTGGAACTCCGCAACTTCGGCGTCTTCGAAATCAAGGTTCGCAAAGCCCGAATTGGACGCAATCCCAACGCGCCGGAAACCGACGTGCCGATTCCCGCACGGGCGATGGTCAAATTCAAGGCTGGCAAGGAAATGCGGGCTGACGTGCTCAAACTCACGCCTCCCAAAGCGGTGCCTCAAACTTAATGCGCCTTGGAGTGTTGGGGTGCCCGGGATGTTGATTTGATGAGTCGGCGTTCCTTATTCCCGCGCTCCATTATTCCATCATTCCCTTGTGCATTTCCGTGTCCCGTTTCGTCTGAGCAAATCCAGTTTGCAACCCTTCCCCATTAGGCTACCTTTAGGGTGTCCCTAACGGGGTGAAACATTTATGTCCCGACAAAACAAACGCAATGAGTTCCACACCTCCTAGAAAAATGGCCAACCTGTTTGGTGTGGCGGGATTGTTTCTTCGCTTGGGCGCCACCGCCTTCGGTGGTCCGACGGTCCATATCGCCCAGATGGAACAAGAGGTCGTTATCCAGCGCGGCTGGATTTCACGGGCGGAATTTTTCGACTTGCTGGACATCGTCAACCTTATCCCGGGGCCAAACTCGACGGAGATGGCAATGTTCATCGGTTATCGCCGCGCCGGCTGGCTGGGACTCTTGCTGGGTGGCGTTTGTTTCATCCTGCCTGCCGCGCTCATCGTCAGCGTTATCGGCTGGGCTTACTTGAATTACGGGGATCTGTCGCAGACGGAGGGACTGTTCTACGGCGTCAAGCCTGTCATCATCGCGGTGATGGTGCAGGCGATATGGAATCTGGGACGTGCCGCGGTTAAAACGCCGTTGCTGGCCATTGTCGGCGCCGGGGCTATCGCGCTGGATTGTTTTGGCGTCAATCTGCTGCTGATCCTGCTGGTTTCCGGTGTGTTCATGGTCGCCGTCCGCGCCGCAGAGCAACCGCCCAGGGGAACCGTGGCCGGCCTGACACCCTTGCTGGGAGCCACATCCGGATTTGATCTGTTTTCCACGACGGCTGGCACAATGGCGCCGTTCAGCGTCTGGCCCATGCTTCTCTTCTTTTTCAAGGTCGGTGTCGTGATGTTTGGCAGCAGTTACGTGCTGGTGGCTTTTCTGCACACCGACTTGGTTGAACACCGGCATTGGCTCACCGAAGGCCGGCTTTTGGACGCCATCTCCGTTGGCCAGTTCACACCGGGACCGTTGTTCGCCACCGCCACCTTCATCGGGTATATACTGGGTGGACCCCAAGCGGCCCTCGCGGCCACCGTGGCGATTTTCCTGCCGGCGTTTTTGGTGGCGGCCTTTATCGAGCCGTTTGTACCGCGTCTCCGCCAATCCCGGCTGGTCGGCGGGTTTCTCGCCGGCTTGAGTGTGGCTTCCTTGGCGCTCATGGCCGTTGTGACTTGGCAATTGGGCGGGACGGCGCTGATGGATTGGCTGACCATTGCGCTGGCGGTGGCGTCTGCGGTCTGGCTGCTGTTCTATCGGGTCAACTCAACTTGGCTGATCCTGGGTGGAGCAGCCTTGGGGTTGGCCAGGTTTGTATTCCAAACCGGCCCTTGATCTCGGAACGTGGCGAAATTAAGAAATGCACTTTTGCACGTTTCCTCACACCTCCTAAAGCCTTGTCATTATTGAGTTTCTCGCATTTCGACTTTCCCAACAATCATCAGAAATCCGTCCAAAACCGCATACAGTATCAAATGGCCGTATCAGAATTGGCCGCCTCAAAATTTCACCGACAGGCCCGCTGCCTTTGCCATTTTTCTTTGACATTCATCGTAAGTCAGAAAGAGATCAAAGCCGAGTTCCACCGCCGCCGCAACGTGAACCAGATCACCACTGCGACAACCGGAATTCTCAGCGTGTGCCGCGCCCAGTTTTTCAGCTTCGCGCAACATGGCGACCCAATCCAACGGCGTAGGCGCCAACAAAGATTCATCTTGCAAGTCCACATCCATTTGTTTGAGTTGCGTCTTGCTCTGGGTTGAATCAATCAGCTTGTGAAAGACCGCCAGCCGGATGGCATTGCGCGCTTCCAACCGATGCCAGGGCGTGAACGGCAACGGCTCGCCGTATCGTTGCATGAACGCGGCGGCAACGGCTGAACTTTGTTGCTGTAGATAAAGCGCAACAATAAAACTGGAATCAGCGTAGGCTTTCAATAAGAACCCCGGCTTTCGTCCAGCACCGCCCCCATTGCCTTGTCTGAAATAACTTTCCGGCCAAAAACCTTTTGCAGCCGGCCCGCGATGTCCGGCATCCGCACATCAGCCGTTTTGGGTGCGCGTGCCGGCAATAGCCGGGCCACGATGCGACGGGGCTTCGTGATCGTGACTTCTTCGCCATTGCTTACCCACGCCAGAATACGGCTGAAATCATGCCGCACATCACGGATTGATGCTGTCTTCATGTGTCACATAATGTGTCACGATTAGCCGATTGTCAAAATTTCAGTTTGCCATCATCATGACCATGGTTTGCAGTTCCATTCCCCGTTCGCGTTCCTGTGTTTGTCATCGGGCTTGCGGATTTGAAGGCCAAGCCGTATGCCAACCACGCGAACACTCACCCCATCAATGCCTGGTCGTGTCCAATTTGCAACCAGCACGGCACGCGCCACTTTCCCCGCTTGCGGATCTGGTTAAAATCTGACACCACCAGGACAAATATCGCGCGAACGGATGTCACTGGTTATTGTTCAACTGATACGCCCGGTCCTGCTCCAGCAAGGCAAGCTTCGGAAACTCAGTGACGTTCTCGCCATCCAGCTTCACCTTGCCGTCCTTGGGGTCGCGGAATGCTTCCCACAACCGGAGCTTGGCGACGGCCAGCTTGTTGGTTTTGAGCGAACGGCGAATCAGCTTGCTCCGAACCCGTATTCGTGCGAAATAAATGCCCGATGGCACATAACGAACCAGATTTGCAAACGGTGTCTTTAGCCAAAGATTTTTTGATATTTTGTCTTTCACACGCACAGTATCAAAAAGTCAAATTGTAAATCTTGAAACCTTGTTAAGTGCTTGTAAATAAACGGTTGGAGAGATGGCCGAGTGGTTGAAGGCACACGCCTGGAAAGCGTGCATACTCCAAAAGGGTATCGAGGGTTCGAATCCCTCTCTCTCCGCCAGTCTTCGCTCGGAGCGCAGCGCAGAGTGAAGACTGCCGCGCCGGAGCGCGAAGCGTGAAGGCGGGTAAAAATCGTCGTTCGGTGATGCGCTCCGAGCTTCGACTCGGCAAGCCAAAATCATATTGATATTGTCTTGAAATTATTTCTGCGGAATTGACATCGCTCTTTTCCGTCTCTAGCTTCCCAACGCAAAGACATGCGCTTTGCCCCGAATTTGCGTTCGGGGATTTTTGTTGCAGTGGGACAGGCATCCTGCCTGTCAAATAGAATAGAGACAGGCTGAAAGCCTGTCCCACCTTGAAAAAATATGGCAAACACAATTTTGGTCGGCGCCCAATGGGGCGATGAAGGCAAAGGAAAAATCATTGACGTGCTGACGGAGAACGCGGACATCGTCGTCCGCTACGCCGGCGGCAACAATGCCGGCCACACCGTTTTCATCGGCAAACAAAAGTACGTCCTCCACCTCGTGCCGTCCGGCATCCTGCGCAAAAACAAACTCTGCGTCATCGGCAACGGCGTGGTCATTGACCCCGTCGGCCTCGTGGACGAAATCACCGGCCTGCGCAAACACGGCGTCAAGGTCGGCGGCAACCTGGTCGTGAGCGAGACCGCCCACGTCGTCCTGCCGTATCACCGCGAGCTGGATGCCCAGCGCGAAGTGCTCAAGGGCAAAAACAAGATCGGCACCACCAAACGCGGCATTGGCCCGGCCTACGGCGACAAGGCGGCGCGCGTCGGCCTGCGGATGATTGACCTGGTGACGCCGGAACGGTTTGAGGAAAAATTGTGCCAGCGCATCAAGGAAAACAACGAAGTGCTGCGCGCGCTCGGCGCGAAACCGCTTTCCTTCAAACAGGTGCTCAAGGAATATCTCGCCGCCGGAAAATTTTTGAAGCCGTTTGTCGCCAACACCGTCGTGCTGCTGCATGAAGCGACGCGGCGGGGTGACAACATTTTGTTCGAGGGCGCGCAGGGGACGTTCCTCGACATTGATCACGGCACGTATCCATTCGTCACCTCATCGAACACCACGGCGGGCGGTGCGTCCACCGGCTCCGGTGTGGCGCCAAACAAGATGGACGACGTCGTCGGCGTGATGAAGGCCTACACGACGCGGGTGGGCGAGGGGCCTTTGCCGACGGAGAGCGCCGAGATCGCCGACATGCTGCATGCGATGGGGCGCGAATTCGGCGCGACGACCGGCCGTGCGCGGCGCTGCGGCTGGTTCGACAGCGTGGCCACCCGGCATGCAACCATGGTCAACGGCATTGACAAGCTTGCCGTCACGAACCTCGACGGTCTCGACACGGTGGAGACCATCAAAGTTTGCGTCGCCTATCGTCACGGCAAGGCGCGTTACGATTTCGTTCCCAACGACGCGCAGACGCTTGCGGAATGCGAGTCGGTGTATGTGGAATTTGAAGGCTGGCGGACGCCAACCGACAAGGCGCGCACGTGGAAGCAACTGCCGCCCAGAGCACGCGCCTATTTGAAGGCGATTGCCGAATTGACCGGGGCGAAGCTGGCCATCGCCTCCGTCGGCCCGAGCCGCGACCAGACGATTTTTGTTTAATCGCGGATTGTTTTTCAGTTTTCAAATTTGTAAAATTCGCACTTCACGAATGCACGCGCCATTCCGGCCATAACGGCCCTTTTCGCTGGGAATACCTCTAAAAGAAACATCAATGTAAAGATGGTCGTCTGCTGAATCTAGGACTGCCTTTAATTGCGATGGAAGATTACATTCAAAAATTGGAGACCATCGCTCAAGTTTCAATAAATTCATTGTTATCCATGCGTCATGCACATTGTAATTTCCGATGTAATCGTTGAGTTGGCCGGGTTTTACTTTTTGTTCGGATGGCGTGCGCACAGTTTTGACTCTTTCATCAAGCCACGCGCGTGCTCCAACCCAATCAGCATTTGGATCATTTAGGAATGACTGTCCGTAACTTAATAAATATGCAGCAAGTATTTTGATTTGAGCTTTGATATGCCCTTCTATTGGAAGTTCGGCAGCTATCCCCTCGTGTGGCGTATATGGTGGAGCACGAAACCATTTTAGAACACCCAGTCCAATCATGCCTGTTTCATCATCAACTATGGACGTATCATCGGGCCGACGTTCACGAAGATTTACGCAGACGGTGGGAACATGCCCGGCATGCACGGTAATTGTGACCAATGCATACCTTGTTAGGAAACCATAAAGCCGTGATGAAACTCGCTCCAATTTAGAATCGAATCTTTGTGCTACGCTGCCAAAATGTTCCTCGACAGATTTTTGGAAGACAACCATTAAAGGTGGTGAAAGAGGTTCTCGATTCATGGCTTAAATTTATTTTCTAAAACTATCATGTCCATGTTTTTTTATAGTTTTGAAATCAGCGCAATCTGCGTAATCTGCTGACAAGCAAAATGAGCACCGCCACTCCACATTTGAGCGCCGAGGCCAAGGCCTCGCTGCCGCGGCATGTCGCGGTGATCATGGACGGCAACGGCCGCTGGGCGAAGCAGCGCGGGCTGCCGCGCATCGAGGGACACCGGCAGGGCGCGGAATCCGCGCGCACCATCATCCGCACCGCCGGCGAACTCGGCGTCAAGTATCTCACGCTCTACGCTTTTTCCGCCGAGAATTGGAACCGGCCCAAGGACGAGGTGGATGCGTTGATGAAATATCTCATCCACTATCTCAAGACCGAAACGCCGGAGTTGAACAAAAACAACGTGCGGCTGGAAGTCATCGGACAGATTTACCGCCTGCCGGAAAATGTGCAGGAACATCTCAAGAAATCCATCGCGACCCTTTCCAAAAACAGCGGGCTTACGCTCGTCATGGCGTTGAGCTACGGCAGCCGCATTGAAATTGTGGACGCCGTCCGCGGCATCGCCGAGAAGGTCAAGCGGGGCAAGCTGGATCCGGCGGACATCACCGAACAGGTTTTTGCCCAGCATCTGTACACGCGGAACATTCCCGACCCGGACCTGCTGATTCGCACGAGTGGCGAGATGCGCGTGAGCAATTTTCTGCTGTGGCAGATTTCCTACGCCGAACTCGTAATCACGCCCACGCTCTGGCCGGATTTCCGCAAGCCGCAATTTTTCGACGCGCTGGAGGAATACGCCCGCCGCCACCGAAGGTTTGGGGGAATATGAACTACCGCTCCGCGAAATGACTAATTCATAAGCCCTAGAGCATTTTCAGTCGCTTCGTAGCCACACGAAACAGTCTATTCGCCTTTATTTTAGAGCATTTCTCGAAAAATACATGGCTACAGTTTTGATTAAACTGCTCTAATGACGAAAGAAGCCCGAAGCTCGAATGACGAATTGGTCATTGGGTCATTTGGAAATTCTTTAGTCATTAGGATTTAATCATTAGTCATTCCGGAGAGGCCACGGCGAAGTTAAGACGGACTACCAATGAAACATGTCCCTTTAAGCCGGGCTTTGTCCTTCAATTGGCCCGGCCGGTCCGGCCGGTTGGTCACCCGCATCCTCGCCGAGCGTGGCGCGAATGGTCGCCACCAATGCGGTATGGTCAATCGGTTTGGGGAAGAACCCCACAACTTTGGCGGCCTGGATGCGCCTCCGATATTTCGCCGACTTGTCCCCGGAAATGATGATAATGGGAATGTCCCCGGCTTCGCCCATGCGGCGGAGCCATTCGATGATGAAAAATCCGTCCTGGAGCGCCCCGCCGACATTCGCCGCATCGGGCGGGAAGTTGATGTCGAGCAGGATCAAATCCGGCCTGTCCCGGCTGACCATGCTGACGGCTCCGGGACCGTCAGTGGCCGTGAGTACCTGGTAACCTTTGCATTTCAGCGCGATGGTCAGAGTTTTCAGAATGATCTGATCGTCATCCACCACCAAAATCTTCTTGCCGGGCGGAATGTTGGTTTCAGCACCCATAGGTTCGTGAAGTGTGTTTGGACGCGAAAAAAGGAACTGCGGATATTTTGCAACGTCCGCTGGTGCGGGACAAATCGCCATGAAGAGGCAATGACTTCGCTCTTGCCATGATTTAACATTGCGCGGGAGCGGCACGGATTCAATAAAAAAATCAACAAATTTGGGGCCGCGCGGCAATTTGGCACCGTCAACAAAGTCAAATTGAAATGATTGTGGATCGGCCGTTCCTCTTTGTCATCGCCGACGACCAGACCCAATCCGTTTTGTTCATGGGCGTGATCTATGATCCGGCAAACGGAGACGTGAACTGACACGATTTTATTCCATCGGCGGCAGCACCGCGGATCAAAGTTGTGACATTCATGGTTTGACTAAACAAAAGCCGTGGCACAAATTCGCAAGGGTCATGACTTGTTCAATTCCACCCAATGTCAAGAAGTTCAGAGCCGCAGTTGTCACAATGGCTCTCTGTATTTTCATATGGGGAGCAGGGTTGGGGTCTGCATTTGTAGTCATTCAGGAAGGCTTTGCGCGCGTTCGCTGGCTTCTTTTGCTCGCAATTTGGGTGTTCTTTGGCATTCCATTTGCCGTTCTTTGGGCATCAATGATTTTCTGGCTGTTCCCCGCCGGATTTTCGCCAGAGGGGATTTATGCCCACTCATTCTGGGGATGGCGGCGCTTTATTCGCTGGCCGGACGTGGCAAAAATCAAAAAAATCACGCTTTTCAATCTGCCCTGGCTCCGCATTTATTCGAGGGACAGTGGAAAAGTTGCCTGGCTTCCCCTGTTTCAGTCGTGTCCGGCTGAATTCCGGGAAGAAATCCGGAAATTTGCGCCGCTAAATTGTCCCATCTTGAACTATCTGAATTAAACATCGTGAACAACAAATTTCAATTGGGCGTCCTCGGCTCTGGCAAAGGGTCAAACTTTGTCGCGATTGCCGATGCTGTGGCGGCGGGCGGAATTCCGGCGGAAGTCGCGGTTGTGTTGAGCGATGTCGAAAGCGCGGGAATTCTGGCGCACGCCCGTGACCGGAAAATTCCCGCCCGGTTCATCCCGCCGGGGAAATTCCGCACGAAGCTGGACGAGGAGGCGGAAGGGGCGTTCGTCAGCACGTTGCAGGCGGCGAAGGCGGATTTGATTGTGCTCGCGGGTTTCATGCGGGTGCTGAAAGGCGATTTCCTGCGTGCATTCGAGGGCCGCATCGTGAACATTCATCCGTCACTGCTGCCGTCGTTTCCCGGGCTTGAAGCCTGGAAGCAGGCACTGGATCATGGCGTGAAGGTGGCGGGTTGCACGGTGCATTTCGTGGACGCCGGCGTGGATTGCGGGCCAATCATCGGCCAGCAAACGGTTCCGGTGCTGGACACCGACACCCCGGAAAGTTTGCATCAGCGAATCCACGCGGCGGAGCATGAGTTGTATCCGAAGTGCGTGGCGGCAATTGCCCGCGGGGAAATTTCTGTGGCGGGACGGCGGGTAATTTGGAAAAACAAGTTTAAACACGAATGAACCCGGACGCGAAATGGATTGCTGGAGAACCGGAGTGTTGGAAAAAGCACATGGCTCCAATGCTCCACTCCCCTATGCCTCTTGTCCATCCGTGGTAAAAATTAAAACATGAAAGCCATCTCAATTGTTGCCGCGTTGTTTCTCTGCCTGCTGGCCGGCTGCAGCACGGGCAACCTTGCGGAAAAACCTCGTGAGAGCCGGAAACCCGATGTCACCGATGTCAGCGATGATTTCAAAATCGAAATGGCGGTTTATGGCTATTTGCTGGACAAACACCCTTGGGACGGCGGCGATTACACCGCGATTTTTCTCACGGGCAGCGACGACCGGGTGGCGGCGCTGATTCGAAAATTTCCGCATCACAATCCGCCGCTCAAGCCGAACGACCGGATGCAACAGAGTCCGAACCAGGCGCCGATTGACAAGGATACGGGCAAGCCGGGCCTGATTTTAAGCGCGAAAGCCATTGAACCGACGAATGACGTGTCCGAAGCCATTGGCACCTGGAATGCGGGCGAGGCGGTGTCGGGGCTGTACGCCTTCGTATTGGTGAAAGTTGATGGAGAGTGGATTATTCAAAGCGTACAGTAGCGCGGCGCTGACCCGGATGAAAAAGTTGGCGTTGCCGCGCCGAACTTGGCAAATTAATCCAGCCAAGCGGGGAAGCAATTGTCGAAAAGACATTTGCGTACGCGCGTGAAGAGCGATTTGCGAAACGAATTTGAATGAGCAAAAAATTAAGATTTGGTCTGCCCAAGGGCAGTTTGCAGGAGGCCACCATCGAAAAGATGGCCAAAGCCGGCTTTAACATTCAGGTCAACAGCCGTTCCTACATCCCGTACGTGGATGATGACGAGCTGGAAATCCGGCTGATTCGCGCGCAGGAAATCAGCCGCTACGTCGAGCACGGCTATCTCGATTGTGGCATCACCGGTTACGATTGGATCGTTGAAAACGGCTCAAAGGTCCACGAAGTGGGCGAATTTTTGTTCAGCAAGGTTTCGCGCCGCCCGGCCCGCTGGGTGTTATGCGTGCCGGAAGATTCTCCGGTGAAATCAGTCAAGGATTTGCAGGGCAAACGCATCGCCACCGAGGTCGTCAATCTGACGAAAAAGTATCTGAAGAAGCATGGCGTGCAGGCCGAGGTGGAATTTTCCTGGGGCGCGACCGAGGTGAAGGCGCACGAACTGGTGGACGCGATCGTCGAGGTGACCGAGACCGGTTCCTCGTTGCGCGCGAACAAACTGCGCATTGTGGACGAACTGCTGAGTTCCACGCCGCGGCTCATCGCCAATCACGCCGCCTGGAGGGATTCCTGGAAGCGGAAAAAAATCGAGACGCTCTCGATGCTGCTGAAGGGCGCGCTGGAGGCCGAGGCGAAAGTCGGATTGAAAATGAACATCGCCGAGAAAAATCTTGAGAGTTTGCTCAGGAATTTGCCGGCGTTGCGCAACCCGACCATTTCCAATCTGAGCCTGAAAGGGTGGGTGGCTGTGGAGACGATCATTGACGAGCACGTGGTGCGCGAATTGATTCCGCAACTCAAAGCGGCCGGCGCGGAAGGCATCATCGAATATCCGCTAAACAAAGTGGTCTATTGATTTTGGCCTGTTTTGGCAAGTTTCGACTCCTCCCCATTGCATCATCGGCGGCATCTTGAATTGGTCTTGGAAAGAGCAATGGATCATAACGGTTTTGAAATCAATGCGCAGAACATCAACAAATGGACCGATGAAAAAATCCGCAAAGCCGCCGCACCTGTGTTGGATTGCGAGTTTGTTGTTTCTCGGCGCAGGGACAATTTATTCACAGACTTCTAATTCACCGGCAACCAACAAGTGGACTCCGCCTGTGGGGGATCTGGTGGTAAGGCCTGGATCGCGGGAACCGTTCCGAGATAAAACCAATAATGCTGCGCCGGACGAAATTACAACCCTCGACGGAACGACCTACAAAGGCGTGACGGTGCAAAAAGTTGATGCGGATGGATTAAGGATTGGATATACGCCGGCGGGCGGTGGAATTGGCGCGACGAAGCTCAAATTTGAGAATCTAGCTGAATCCGTTCAAAAACAGTACGGATACGATCCGCAACGGGCTGCTGCCTACGAGGAGGGGCAAGCGAAACTCAGGGCAGAAGAGGCCAGCCGGCAAGCCGCAAAGGAATCAGAAAAGCTCAAACAGGAATCAGAAAATTTCAGAACGGTCTCCCAAATCCTGTATGACTACCGTAGGGCGCATACCTATGTTGGAACACAAGCCGGAGCGGCGGAAGACATCTTCGTGTGTGGCGACATGGCCTGTGAGGTGTGGGATATGGTTCACACGAAGGGGATCGAAGCAAGAATTCAGGTGGGCAACGTCGAGAACGACATTAACTCCATGGCTGAAGCCAACCACGCATGGGTGATGGCGGAAGTGGCTCCGGGGAAGTGGCTGGCGCTTGAAACGACCGGCGGCTTTGTCGTTAACCGAAGTAAAAACGCCAGGTACTACTCCGGCCATTCGTTTTCCAATCCAAAGGAATTCAGAGACTACCAAACGCTCACACACCAATACAACGACGCTTTGCAGAAACAGAAAGACGCAGTGGAAGATTACAATCAAATGGTCGGCCAGTATAAAGCTGCGAATGGGTATGACCAAGGCAAGTTGAGAGGCGAACTGGTTCAAAAAGCGGCTGTTGCGAAACAACGAGCTGCTGATGTAAATGAGCTCTTACTCAAGCTCAAGACAATACAGTTTGGAAACGATTTAGGCAGCAGCGAATGACTTGGGCTGCAGCGGCTTACGAGTATTGCATAAAGAACGGTTTGATGAATTGAGCGAAGCACTCCGGCAGGCAAAAAAACGCGCGGCGGGGCGAAGCATGAGGATATGATGGCGCAAGTTTAGAAATGACTCGCGTAAATCCGCCAGTGAAGTTCCAAGAGGTCGGGATGGGTGCGCATCTGGGAGTAATGCGTTCCAGTTAAAGGTGATTTGCGATATGGTGTTCATGGCGGTATTTTTCTGGTTTCGTTGGCGTGATTCCGGGGTTTCCAACGGCCTTTTGCCGTCTCTGCTTGACAGGGACTGAACTGGAGATAATACTTAACTATCTGGTTAGTTAAATTATGAACGCTTCAACCTTTCACGGACGGGCCGGCCGCCAACGGCGCAGCGCGGAGACCCGCGCCGCGATTCTGGCCGCCGCCGGGCGCGTTTTTGCCCGGTCCGGCCTGGCCGGGGCGCGCACGGAGGCCATTGCCGCCGCCGCCGGGGTCAACAAGGCGCTGCTGTACTATTATTTCCAGGGCAAGGAAAGCTTGTATGAAGCGGTGGTGGAGGATCATTTCTGTGAATTCAACCGCCAGGCGCTGGCGGTGCTCACCGCGCCCGGATCGGCGCGCGCCATTCTCCTTCGTTATGTCGGTTTGCATTTTGATTTTATCAGCGAGCGGCATCGTTATGCGTCGCTGCATCAACAGGTGATGATGGCTGGGGGCCGGCTCGCGAAACGGCTGGTGCATAAATATTTCAAGCCGCGTGGCGAAGCGCTGGGCAAACTGCTGGAGCGGGGAATGCGGGACGGCGAATTTCGCCGGGCGGATCGTTTTCACACCGCCATGTCCCTGGTTTCGCTGATCGTATTTTATTTCTCCGCCGCGCCGATGCTGCAATTGATGGGGCGCTCGGACGCTTACAGCGCGGTGAACTTGAAGCGGCGCAAACAGGAAGTGCTCGATTTCATCCGCCACGGCCTGTTCGTGAATCCAAATTTCCCATCGTTATGAAGAAGCGCAAAATTCCCCTTGTGGTTTTGGGTCTCGCCATCGTCGCCGGTGGCGTTTATTACGCCACCACGCGCCAAAGCGGCGAACTCGTCCTGACCGGCATGGTGACGACGGATGAAGTCATTGTGAGTTCGGAAATTCAAGGCCGGCTGCAACAACTGCTCGTCAAGGAAGGTGACACGGTTACCAACGGCGAATTGCTGGCGCAAATTCAGCCCGAACAATGGCAGGCGGACATGGCGTTTTACGCCAGCAGCGAGCAACAATTGTCCGCCGATCTTGTGCAGGCGCAAGCTGATTCTGAAAACGCGCGGCTCAATTTTGAACGCATCAACGGTCTTTACACAAACCAGGTCGAGTCGGTGCAGGCTTTCGATCAGGCACGAACCGCTTACGAAGCCGCCCAGGCGCGGGTCGAATCCGTAAAAAAACAAATCCAGGCCGCCGAGGCGCAAAAGGACAAAGCCCGGATTTACCTGAATTACACCAAAATTCTTGCGCCGACCAATGGCATCGTGGATACCCGTGCGGCGTTGCCGGGCGAAGTCGTCAATCCCGGCCAGGCGATTGTCACCCTGATCAATCAGGATGATCTTTGGGTGCGTGCCGATGTCGAGGAAACTTACATTGACCGGATTCATCTCGGTGACCGGTTGCAAGTGAAACTGCCGTCTGGAGTGCTGCGCGAAGGCGCGGTCTTTTACCGCAGTGTGGACGCCGATTATGCCACCCAGCGCGACGTGAGCCGCACCAAACGTGACATCAAAACTTTTGAGATCCGCCTGCGATGCAACAATCGCGACCGCGCGCTGGCCGTGGGAATGACGGCGTATGTGACGCTGCCGCTGGCAAACAATTCCAGTGGAGCAAAACCATGATGCTGAAACGTGAGACGTGAAAGGCGTTTCACGAAAACCATGTTTGACATCGAAGTTGAAAATTTAACCAAGCGTTTCGGCGATTTCGTCGCCGTGGACGCGCTGAATTTTTCCGTCGAACACGGGGAAGTCTTTGGGTTGCTCGGTCCGAACGGCGCGGGCAAATCCACGCTTATCCGCATGTTGACGACGCTGGTGCCGCCGACTTCCGGCACGGCGCGCGTCAACGGCTTCGACATTGTTCGCGCGGCCAATGCCGTGCGCCAGTCCATCGGCGTCATTCCCCAGGCGATGACCAGCGACCTGGATTTGAGCGCGGATGAAAACATGAGCATCTTTGCCAAGCTCTACGGCATCCCGCGCGAGAAACGGCTGCGAACCATCAAGGAGCTGCTCAAGGAGGTGGACCTGGAACCATGGGCGGACAAGCCGGTGAAAATGTTTTCCGGCGGCATGCGGCGGCGGCTGGAAATTGCGCGCGGGCTGGTGCATGAGCCGAAAACTTTTCTTCCTCGACGAGCCGACCACCGGCCTCGACCCGGTTTCCCGCGTGGCCGTCTGGGAAATGCTCACGCGGCTCAAACGCGAACGCGACCTGACGATCCTGGTCACGACGCATTACATGGATGAGGCCGACAAGTTGTGCGACCGCATCGCCATCGTGGACCACGGCAAGCTGGTGGCGCTCGATTCGCCGCTGAAACTGAAGGCTTCCATTCCCGGCAAAAACATTCTGGAAGTCAGTTTTTCCGGCGTGCCGCAAAACTGGATGGAAACATTAAAAGCCCTGCCCGACGTGGCCGAGGTGAAGGCGGAAGACCATGTTTTCCGAATTGCCTCGCACAACGGCCCGCGCACGACGGTCGCGTTGATGGAAGCCGCGCGCGTGGCGAACACAACCGTCGCTTCGCTTTCCGTTCAAAGCACGACGCTCGACGACGTTTTCGTGCATTACACCGGCCATCAATTGCGCGACATGTTGCAGACGCCGACGGCGGCCAACAGTCCGTTTCTGCTCCAGCGAAGATAAAATCAGGACGCCATGCATCGAGTCTGGGCCATCATTGAACGCGATTTGCGCCGCTTCCGGCGCAGCCCGGTTTTGGTGGTGGTCTCCATCATCATGCCGATGGTCCAGCTCGTCGTGCTGGGCTACGCGTTCGGCGGGAAAATCAAGAATCTTGAGATCGGGGTGGTGGATGAGGACCACGGTGTGCCGGCGATCCAGTTGCAGGAAATGTTCCAGGCGGTCGCCGCGAACGCGCGGACGTTCACCCCCGTTTATTACCATGACCGGGCCGAGGCCATGCACGATTTGCGCAATGGAAAAATCAACGGCTTGCTGAACATCCCGCCGCAATTCTCCCGCAAAGTTCTCGCCGGCGCCAATCCCCGCGTTGCGCTCATCGAAGACAACACGGACCAGTTTTCCGCTTCGGCGGTCGAGGGCGTTTTGAGTGAAATGCTGCCGGCTTACAATTCACCGTCTGTTCCGCCGCGCGTGACGGCGGCGGCGACGCTTTCCGTCGTCGAGATTTACCCTTACGTGCCTTACATCCAGTATCTGCTGCCCGGCACCATCGTGCTGGCCATTTTCGTTTCGGCCATGATCGGCGGCGGGATCATTTTCATTGATGACAAGGCGCGCGGCCTGCACGAAGGCTATCTCGTCACGCCCATTGGGAAATTCGAATTGATTCTGGGCTTCACGCTGTCCGGCGCGGCCAAAGCCATCATCGCCGGCGTCGTTTTAATCACCGCCGGCTCGCTCATCGCGGGAATTCCCGATCCGCTGAATCCCCTGCGCATGGCGCGGATGCTGTTGCTGGTGGTGGTGACGGCGCTGGCATTGATCAGCATGATGTTTTTAATCATGGTGCGCATCAGCGACCCGCTCGTGCCCCGCGCCATTTTTGGGATGTTGAACACCGTCTTGTATTTTCCCAGCGGCGCGGTGTATCCCACGGGATCGTTTCCGGCCTGGATGAAAGCCATCGCGGTGGTTGACCCGTTCACTTATGCCGTGCATGGATTCAAACAACTGGTCTTGAAAAACACCGGCTTGATGGCCATCAGCGGTGATTTGCTTTTCCTTGTTGTTTTCACGGCGCTGGCGATGACGGCGGCGACGCTGCTCTTTCGCCGGACACTGTAACGCCTCTGAACTTATGCCCGCGTCTTTGGCCGGATTAATGCGGGGTTGTTCAACATAATTTGTTTGAATACAATAAAAACCAAGATGCCTGCCACCATGGAAGAGCTGCTTGATATGAGTCGCAGGGAGCTTCTCGACCTGTCGACAAGGAATCGGCTATTGTCGATTCCTGTGGATTCGTCGTCGGCTCGCATCGTCACAGTTCAAGACGAGATTAGTGAACAGGAGTATCGGTTGCTGGTCGCTGAGAAAAAGTCTTTTAGTTTTTTGCCTCGCGAGGTTGCTGTTTCTACGGCGGACAAAACAGGTGAGTCTGCTGGTGGTGACGCCGAGGAAGACTTGTTGACAGACCCGGTTTTGTCTCAGCCTGAGAATGAGCTTCTGGACGAGGACATTGACGAGGCCACAGGGTTACCACGGCGTTATGTGGATTGCCGGCTTCAAACATCTCTTTCCTCGGAGGGCTTACAACGTCGTTTGTTGGACCTTTATCATGACAGCCGCGCGATGATTGAGGAAGCCGGCGTTAACATCCTATATTTAGCCCTGGGTCATTTGCGGTGGTTTGAGGCTGATGCTGCTGATACACCGCGTTTTGCTCCGTTGATTTTGATTCCGGTTGAGCTTTCGCGAAAAACGGCATCCGAGAAATTTATTCTGCGATGGACAGAGGAAGACATTGTCGAGAATTTATCGTTGTATGCGAAGTTGAAGGAGGACTTCGGTATTGAGCTTCCGGATTTTAAGGACGACGACGATTTTGACGTCGCGGCGTATTTAGAGGCTGTATCGGCGGCAATCGCAGGAGCGAAGAATTGGGAGGTTTCGCCTGATGAGATAACGCTTGGTTTTTTTTCATTTGCCAAATTTTTGATGTTCCGCGATCTGGATCCCAAGGCGTGGCCGACCCCGGCCCACCTGATTAACCAGCCACTCGTCGCCGGGTTGTTGCTGGATGGATTTCCTCAGACGGAGAATATCTTTAGTGACGATTCCCAATTGGACGAAATGATTCCGGTCGCAAAACTCGATCATGTAGTCGATGCAGATAGCACGCAAACATTGGCCATTGAAAGCGTGAGGCAAGGTCGGAGCATGGTCGTTCAAGGACCGCCGGGGACCGGAAAATCACAAAGCATTACCAACATCATCGCCACTGCGGTCATGGATGGAAAACGCGTGCTCTTCGTTGCAGAAAAACTGGCTGCGCTCCAAGTTGTCCAAAGGCGTCTCCAAAACGAGGGCCTCGGCGCACTTTGCCTTGAATTACACTCCAATACAATAAGAGCAAAAAAAAGACGGTCATCGAGGAACTTGGAAAAACGTGGACGCTTGGGAAACCGCAGCTGAAAAGATCTGGAATCACTGATTCCGAAACTTCACGAAAAACGGAGCATTCTTAACCAACATGCAAAATCAATTCACGAACAGTACAAACAAAGCGGGCTGACACCATTCGCCATCATCGGCCATCTCTCGATGCTTGAAAAACGCGGGGTCAAAGCAAACGAGTCGACTTTTACAAATGCTGGAGATTGGACGGCAGAACAACGGCGCTCAAACCGTGGCGTCATTGAGGATCTGGCGCAGCGTATAGATCAAATCGGCTTGCCCGCACAGCATCCGTGGCGAGGCATAAACATCACGGCCATACTACAAATTGACTTGGATCCGCTCTCGAAACGCATCAGCCAAGCCAGCGCTGCCATTACAAATTTGCTGGAAACCACCTCAGCTCTCGCTTAAAACCTGTCGCAGCCGGTTCCAGAAACATTCACAGAAACAGACGAACAGTTGATCATTGCCGGCTACGTCGTGAGTGCTCCAAAAATTGACAAAGAGGCGCTTTGCAATGCCACATGGGATGCAGACCTGGAACCACTACGTGACCTGGTGGCGGAAGGACAAAAATTCTCCAACGCACAAAAACAGGCAGAAAAACAAATCATCGAAAAAGCGTGGGAAAAGGATTTCTCCGAACAGCGCCAACAAATCGCAGCCCGTGGCCAGTCGCTCCTGCGGATATTCAATTCAAAATACCGCGCCTCCATTGCAGAAATTAAAGGCGTGATGAAAGGTGAACTGCCCAAAACTTATGCAGACCGGCTGGCATTCATTGATGGCATCATTATCGGCCAGCAATCACTGCGGAAACTCCGTGAGCATGATGCACTCGGCCGGTCAGCGTTTGGTTCACTATGGCTAGAGGAAAAATCCGACTGGGAACAGTTCACGGTCATCCTCGGCTGGGTCGCACAACAAATCGAAGCTGGCCTAAGTACGAGCTTCCGGCACATGTTTGCCGGCATTACCGACACAGGCACAACTGCCAAACTGGTTGAGCAATTGAAAGAGCGGCTGACAACAGCACGCGAAACAATACAAAAACTCTTCACGGAACTCTCAGTAGATTTCAACACCACGTTCGCCAATACAGAACTCAACGAAATAGCGATTAACACAATAGGCGAACGGCTAAAAACTTGGGTCGATTCCATAAACCAGTTACCAGCCTGGACGGCCTACGCACTGCGGGCACAACACGGCCGCGAACAGGGGCTTAACAGCCTGATCAATGCCCTCGAAAACGGGAAAATCCCAACAAAAGAAGCCACGGATTCCTACGACCGCATATACTTTAGCCAGTTGCTAAGAAGTATTGTGCGTCAGAAACCCGAACTCGCCCATTTTGATGGCGAGCTACACGAACGGCACGTTGCCGAGTTTCGACAGTTAGACAGCGAACGTTTGGCTTTGGCGAAATACAGGGCGCTCATGGCGCACTACGAGCGTATGCCGCCACATAGCGCTGTGGGTGCTGCTGGTATTGTGCGAAGCGAGATGGAACGAAAGAGGGGCCATCGCACAGTGCGCCGTCTTTTGAAAGATGCCTGCTCCGTGGTGCAATGCATTAAGCCCGTTTTTATGATGTCGCCATTGTCAGTAGCGCAGTTTTTGGAGCCTGGTTCCGTCGAGTTTGATTTATTGGTGATTGATGAAGCCAGCCAAGTTCAACCAGTGGACGCTTTGGGCGCCATCGCCAGATGCAAGCAGATTGTGGTTGTTGGTGATTCGAAGCAGTTGCCGCCGACAAAGTTTTTTGCCCGGTTGACGTCCGACGGCGAAGATTATGACGAGGAAGGCGATGATGAGCCGCAGGCGGCGCAGGTGCAGGATATTGAGAGCATTTTGGGTTTGTGCAGGGCTCGCGGTTTGCCCGAGAAAATGCTCCGCTGGCATTACCGCAGCCGACATCATTCGCTTATCGCAGTCAGTAATCACGAGTTTTATGACGACCAACTTTTTATTGTGCCGTCTCCGTTTGAATTGAATCCGGAACTTGGTTTGAAGTTTCATTTTGTTGAGGGCGGTGTTTTTGACGCAGGGGTGTCAGCTACAAATCGGGTTGAGGCAAAAGCCGTGTGCCGTGCAATCGTTGAGCACGCCCGAAATTCGCCTGAGTTGTCGTTAGGTGTTGCCGCGTTTTCTGTCAAACAGCAGAAGGCTATTCGCAATGAACTCGAACTGATGCAACGTCAAAATCCCGAAATCGAAGAGTTTTTTGCAGCGCATCCGACCGAGCCGTTTTTTTGCAAGAACCTGGAGAACGTTCAAGGTGACGAGCGCGACGTGATTTTTATTTCGGTTGGCTACGGCAAAAACGCCAGTGGTTATATGGCCATGCGCTTCGGTCCCCTTGGCAACGAGGGCGGTGAACGCCGGTGAATGTTTTGATTTCCCGGGCCAAAAAGCGTTGTCATGTTTTTACTTCAATTACGGCCGATGACATTGACTTGGAACGAGCGAAGGGGCGAGGAGTGGCCTCCCTGAAAGTGTTTCTGGCCTATGCGGAATCCGGCAAACTCTCGGTGGCCACTGTTTCGGGGCGAGCGGAAGATTCTCCGTTTGAGGAATCCGTTCGGCGTGCGGTTGAAGGCCTTGGTTATGAAGTTGTACCCCAAGTGGGGGAAGCCGGGTTCTTCATTGACCTCGGTGTTCGGGACAGGCAGACGCCCGGCCGATTTATTCTGGGCATCGAATGCGATGGTGCGACGTATCACAGTTCCCGGTCGGCTCGGGACCGTGACAGACTTCGTCAGGCAGTACTTGAAGATCATGGCTGGGTTATACATCGCGTCTGGTCCACAGATTGGCTCCAGCGCCAAGCCGACCAACTTCGAAAAATTGCAGCAGCAATCGAAGCCGCCAAAATCGGCAAAACAAATCACGCGGCCAAAATTGAAACAAATGGCGAAATTATCCGGGATGAGGCCCTGCCAAAACTGGATGACAACTCATTGGCAAAACTCGCAGTGCCATACATTGAGGCGCGTTTCGAAGTTCCAACGCGTCAGGAACCGCACGCGCTTTCATTTGGAATACTGGGCGATATCATCCTGAAAATCGTGCAAATTGAGGGGCCAATCCACGAAGATGAGATCACAAACCGCGTTAAAGCGCTTTGGGGCTTCGCCCGGGCTGGTTCACGAATCCAAAGCGCGGTCAAACGAGGCATCAGTTGGCTCATGAGATCAGACCAGTGCCTCAATGAGGACGGATTCCTTTCCATAAAAGGTTATCCAATACAGATACGCAATCGTGAAAACGTCTCATCACCCGATCTTCGGAAACCGGAAAGAATCGCCCCATCAGAATTGAGGGCGGCGATTCTCGCTGTCATCGACCACGGCCACGGAGCAACCCAAAAAGAAATCCCGACGGCAGTTGCCAGAATTCTTGGATTTAAAAACACGAGCGCCCAACTCCGCTATGCAGTGGAAGGACAGATTCACAAACTCGCTAAAGCAAAATGTCATCACCGAAAACAGCGGGATGTTTAAACGCGTTTGTTGAGGTTGAGGGTGACTTGCGATTTGGTGTTCATGGCGGTTATTTGATGATTTCGTTGGCGTGATTCCAGGGTTTTCCAATTGTCATGCTGTGCAAATTGCTTGCCATGATGACGCCAAAAGCGGTAGTCTGTTGTCCGCCTAATGTTATGGGTTCACTAAAAAAACGCCGCAAGGCCAAAATCAACAAGCACAAACGGCGCAAGAAGCTGCGCTTGAATCGTCACAAGAAGCGCACCTGGCAGAAGTAATCTGCCGATGCAGGATTCATCCGTTCGCGCGCGGTTGCCTTGCGGGGCCGTCGCGAACGGCATTTATTTTGCCACCCGCGCGAGTTTTTTGCCGATGGAACATCGTTTTGACAAGCACTACACCCGCGACGAAGCGGGCGCGCTCTTGCCGCAAATCCGCAAGTGGCTGGAATTGCTCAACCGGCTGCGCAAGGATCTGGAGCGTTACGACAAGCGCCTGAGCGGTCTGGCGGAGCAGGGGAATGACATCGGCGGCGAAACGGTCAACAACTGGATTCGCGCGCTGGCGGACATGCAGGAAGTGCTCGCCGAGTTTCAACGCCGCCGGATTATCATCAAGGATTTGGAACGCGGCCTGATTGATTTTCCCGCCATCATGGGTGGCAGGGAGGTTTTCCTCTGCTGGGAACAGGACGAGGAGGACATTGAATTCTGGCACGACCTCGACACCGGCTTCAGCGGGCGCGAACGGCTGTAAAGCCCGGGACGGGTATGCCCGCCCCTAACTTCGCGGGTCGGGTTCAATTCACGCTTTGGACCCGGCCGGTGTGACGGGCATTGGCGCGGAACATCGGCCAAGAGCTTTTTGCCGGCGGCGCCAGCCCGTTGGTGGAATTGATGGCGCGCAAAAACTGGCCATCGGACACATAAACGGTTCCGTCGTCGCCAATGACCGGCGAAGCGACGAGATTTGCGACCGTGTCAACACGCCACAGTTCGGAGTTGTTGACTTGATAAGCACGCAGCGTTCGCCACGGTGAGGCAAAATAAACCTCGCCGTTCGCGGCAACGGCAGGAGTGGCGTCAATTAAGACCGGGCTAAAATTAAATTTCCGCCGCAGTTTCCCGTCGCTGCTGATGGAAACCCCGACTTTATTTACCGCCAGATAGAGATTGCCCTTTTCATCCAGCACGGGCGAAGACTCGGTCGCACCGCCGCTGTACAACCGCCACAATTCCGAATGGTCTGGTCGCAACGCATAAAGATAGCCATCCGTCGAAGCAAAATAAATCGTGCCATCCGAATTGATCGCCGGCGAGGAGGTGATGGGCGCACCGGTGGTGAACGACCACAAAAGGCTGCCGTCCGGTTGCAGCGCGTAAAACTTCGTGTCGTGTGAACCGAAGTAAATCGTTCCATCCTTCCCAATCGCCGGTGACGAAACAACGACATTGCTTGTGGCAAAAACCCATTTCTTCGAGCCGTTGGGATTAAGCGCGTAAAAATTTGCGTCCCACGAGCCGAAATAAATCGTCCCGTCCTCCGCAATCGCCGGGGAAGAGTCAATCCAGGCACCGGTCGGGAAGGTCCATTTGAGTTTGCCTTGCGGCGTGACAGCGTAAAAGTTTCGGTTGCGCGCGCCGAAGTAAATCGTTCCGTCATCGCCAATCGCCGGGGTTGACTTTATTTCTGAATTAATCCGGAAGGTCCATTTAACCCCGCCCTGAGGCGTAACCGCCAGCAAATAGCCTTCAAAAGTCGCCTGATAAATCGTGCCATCCGGCGCAATGGCTGGAGACGCATCGGCGTTATAAAGCGGCAGTTGGAGCGTCCATAAATTTGTCGGCGCCGATTGCGCGTGGCAGAAGAGCTGCGCGCTCAAACAAAACGAACCGGCAACAATTTTGATCCAATGGGTGACAAGGGAGCGCTTCATTCGCGCCAGTAAAACCGCAAATGGCACGGACGGCAAATGTAAATCGCGCCGTCGAACTTGCATCCGGCGCATTCACGCACTACCTTTCGCCCGCCTATGGAAAAAATCGTCATTATTGGTTCAGGCTGCGCGGGCTGGACGGCGGCGCTGTACACCGCGCGCGCCAGTTTACAACCGCTCGTGCTCACCGGCCGGCAGCCCGGCGGCCTGCTCACCACCACGAGCATCGTGGAAAATTTCCCCGGTTTTCCCGAGGGCGTGGACGGCTACGAATTGATGGCGCGAATGCAAAAACAAGCCGAACGCTTCGGCGCGCGGGCGAGCTTCGGCACGGTCGAGGCGGCGGATTTTTCCAAACGTCCCTTCACACTCACGGTGGACGGTGAACGGGTTGAGGCCTTGGCGGTCATCATCGCCACCGGCGCGAGCCACAAACATCTCGGCGCCCCCGGCGAGGATTTGCTGGAAACCAAAGGCGTGACGTATTGCGCCACGTGCGACGGCGCGCTGCCGGTTTTCCGCAACCAGCCGCTCGTCGTGGTCGGCGGCGGCGATTCCGCGTGCGAAGAGGCGCTTTATTTGACGCGCTTTGGCTCGGTCGTGCATCTCGTGCATCGCCGGAATTCGTTGCGCGCGTCAAAAATCATGGCTGAACGCACGCTGTCGAATCCGAAAATCAAACCGATATGGGATTCGGCGGTGACGGAAGTTCTCGATGTGAAACAGGACAAGGTCACCGGCGTGCGCTTGAAAAATCTCCAGACCGGCGCGGAATCGGTCTTGAACTGCGCCGGTGTGTTCATCGCCGTCGGCCACGGACCGAACACGGAAATCTTCAAGGGACAAATCGAGATGGACGCCAGCGGCTACATCATTTCGCGGCGCGGCACGATGACCAATGTGCCGGGCGTGTTTGTGGCGGGCGACTGCGCGGATCGGGTTTATCGGCAGGCCGTCACGGCGGCGGGCGCGGGCTGCGCGGCGGCGATTGACGCCGAAAGATTTCTGGCGGCACAGAATCAGTGAGCACTGAACCGCGTAAAAACCGGGACAGCCGGACTGAAAATTGCGTTCCGTCCATGGCCGGTCAAGGAGGAGCAAGTGGAGTTGGGGCGACAGGCAAGCTGGTATCGCGGAACGGAGTGCCGGCTTGATACAGCTTGATTTGCCTGCCAAGAACATCAGCCAGTGAGGCATTGCCTTGTTGAGCAGCCAACTGCCGCGCCCGCCCGGCTGAGGCGATGGCTTCGGGAAATCGCCCCGCCTCGGCATAAGCCGCGGCCAGCGTCTCAAGAACCAAAGGATTCCCGCCCTTGGAAAACTGTTCGACTTGTTCAACCAACGCGATGGCCTTGACCCCATTTCGGACGGACGCCTCCGGACTGGTTGCCAGTGCCCAGGCCACATGGGTGAGGTTATAGCAGGCTTTCGAGTTGCCCGGACTGAGTTCCAAAGCCTTTTGGAAGCGTGCGATGGCCTCGTCCACCCGCCCTTTTTTAAAAAAAGCAAGGCCAAGGTTGATATGGACCTCTGCGTCGTCGGGCTCGATTTCCAAGGCCTTTTGGAAGCGCGCGATGGCCTCGTCCACCTGCCCTTTCTGGAACAGAGCGACACCGAGGGTGGCGTGCGCCTTTGCGTAGTCGGGACGAATTTCCAGCGCCTTTTGCAGGTGCGCCATCGCCTCGTCCACCCGCCCTTTCGAGAAAAGAATCTGGCTGAGATTATAATGTGCCCGTGCCGAATCAGGGTGGAGGTTGATGGCCTGCTGGAGCTGTTCCGCCGCGTCGTCCAGCCGTCCCTTTTGGAACAAGGCGGCGCCGAGGTTGATGCGGGCTTCAGCATAGTCGGGTTTAATGTCCAGGGCGCTTTGGTATTGCTGAATCGCTTCATCCACGCTGCGTTCCTGGAGAAAGGCGTTGCCGAGGTTGTAGCGGGCTTCGGCGTAGCCGGGTTTGATTTTCAAGGCCATTTGGTAACAGGTGATCGCCTCGTCCACCTGCCCCTTTTGCAGCAAAAGGTTGCCGAGGTCGTAATGAGCCGGGGCAAGATCAGGTTGAAGTCGAATGGCTTTTTGAAATTGTTCCATCGCCTCATCCACCCGCCCCTTTTGGAGCAGGGCATTGCCGAGGCCACAGCAGACTTCGGCGGAGTCAGGCATGATTTCCAAGGCTTTTTGGTAATGGACAATGGCCTGATCCACCTGTCCCTTTTGAAGAAGGGCGGTGCCAAGGCTGTTGTGGACCATGGCGTCGTCAGGTTGGAATGCCAAGGCCTTTTGAAATTGTTCCATCGCCTCGTCCACCTGCCCTTTTTGGAGCAGGGCGTTGCCGAGGTTGTTGAAAGCTCCGACGTAATCGGGCCTGGCCTCCAGAGCTGTTTTGAAATGGGCGATGGCTTCATCCACGTGCCCTTGTTGGACCAGAACACTGCCGAGGTTGACGTGAGCCAGAAAGGAACTTGGGTTCCGGGCAATGGTTGCCCGCCAGAGAGTTTCCAGATCGGCATACATCCCGCATTGCCGCCACGTCAGAAGCCCGAGCGCCAGCAACAGCGTCCCGCCCAGCGCCGGTCTCAGGAAGGGTTTCCCTTTCTCGAAAGAACTGAACGCCCTAGTCATCCCCGCCGCCGCCAGCGCGATAGGACCGATGCTCGCAACATATTGATAGTGGTCCGCCACGAACGAAAAGTAGAAAGTGTAAAGCATGATGAAGCCCAGCAATGGACTCAACGTCGCCACGTAAAACAACGCCGCCACCTCGACACCGCGTCCGGCATATCGTCTGGCGAAATAAATTGCCGCGCCCAATCCGGCTCCGGCAACCAGCCAGCCGTAGGCGAGCGGATCGGCGGGGTTGATGGTCCAGCGGGGATAACTGAACGTCAGGTTCGCCGGCCAGACCAGTTTGCCCAGGTAAAACCAAACCGCGCGACTCGCAATGAGAATGCGTTCCGGCAAACCAAGCGAAAAAAGCGGCCCTTGGGTGCCTTGATGGTATCGCTCCCACCATACCGTTACCAGCCCCATGCCCGCCCCCATCACGAGGAATGGAATAATCTGCGCCAGCCGGAACCGGCTGAACGGTTTCTCCTTCAGCCACAATATCAAGAGCAAGGCCGCTGGCAGCGTGCAGGCAGTCGTCTTGCTGCACAGCGCCAGCGCGAAAAATAACAGGGACAGGAAATAAAATCGCCACCACGGTTTTGGCCGGTCTTCGACGAATTCAATCCACGCCAGCAGCGCCAGCAAACAGAAAAAAAGGGACAACACGTTCTTCCGCTCGGTGACCCAAGCCACCGATTCCACCTGCACTGGATGCAGCGCAAATATCCCCGCTGCCAGCCAAGCCCCCGGCACTCCCAACCGTTTCAGCAACCGCCACACCAGCAGCGCATTCACTGCGTGCAGCAAAATGTTGACCCCATGATAGCCCGCGGGATTCAACCCCCACAGCAGGCGCTCCAGCCAAAACGTCGTGTAGGTCAGAGGGAAATATTGCGACGGCGAATCCAGCGAGAACCAAATCCGTTTCAACCCATCCGGCGCCGTCAGCAGCCGGTTCTGCGTCACATAAAGATCGTCGTCCCAGACGAAGCCCGCGTGCCACGCCGGCTGGTAGGCGAAGAAGACGGCAACGACGAGCAATAATCCCTTCAACCAGCCGCGCTCCCACCAGGCGCGCAGGCGTTCCCGGTGGCTGTTCGTTGTTTGAGACGAGGTTGTCATTCAATTAACTCGAAGAAACTGGCCATTTTTTCAACGGGCGGCAACTGTGAACCTTCAAGCCCGGACCCGGCAAGACGAAGCGCTCTCACATCGTTGCAAGATTCATAAGTGTGCCGACAGCCGGATTTGCGTCGCGCTCATGGGCGGTCAAGGCGGTCCGGGGCTCGTCGTTTTGCCTTTTGGCGGCGCGGTGCTCTTGCGTTCGGCGAGTTCGGCGGACAAACGTTTGGTTTCAACGGGCTGGCCCCGCAGTAAATTTACCATCATGTCCACGGCGGCCATGCCGAGCCGGAATTTCGGCTGCCGGATGGTCGTCAACGGCACGCGAACATGCTTGGCCATGGTAATGTTGCCAAAACCCACGAGTGAAATGTCCTCCGGAATCCGCAATCCTTTTGCGAACAACGCCTCGGCACAGCCGATGGCGACGAGGTCATTGACGGCTTGAACGGCTGTGGCGCCGCACGATTCATTCAACATTTGCAACGCGGCTTTGGCGCCATCTTCAATGGTGCTGCCGGCTTGAAAAACCAGCTTGTCATCCGCGTCCAATCCGGCTTCGCGCAAGGCGCGGCGGTAGCCTTCAAACCGCTCATGCGCCCACAGCGCCGTCGGCGGGCCGGTGAGATACGCGATGCGTTTGTGACCGAGCTTCAGCAAATGTTGCGTGGCGGTGAAACTGGCGAGCGCTTCATCAATTTCCACGCTGGGAAACGATTTACAAAATGGCGCGGGCGGTCCGATAAGAACCGTCGGGATCTGGCGCGCCACCACTTCCTGATAGACGCGTGCCTCGGCTTCAAAGCGGTAAACCGGTGAAATGAACAGCCCGTCCACACGCCGCGACAACAGCCGCCGGATGCCGGTTTCTTCGCGTTCCGGCATGTTGTGCGTGTGCGCCAGCAAAATGCCATAGCCCAGTTCATGCGCGCGCTCCTCTATGGCATAAACCACCCGCGTGAAAATCGGATTCGTGCTTGAGGGAATGACCAGTCCAAACAATTTCGTCGTCCGGGTGCGCAGCCCCTGCGCGGTCGAATCGGGAACGTAGCCCATTTGTTGCGCCAGCGACTTGATGCGCAACTTTGTGGCTGCCGACACATCCCGCTGGTCGCGCAACGCCTTCGAGACCGTCATCACCGAGACGCCCGCGTGCCGGGCAATGTCTTTAAGTCGAACCATGATTTTAAAAGGCTGAAGGCTGAAGGCTAAAGGCTAAAGGAAAAACATTCATCAAATTAAATTTTGGCTTCTTCTTCATTCAGCCTTCAGCCTTCAGCTTTCAGCCTTTCATAAATACGCTCCGCGCCAGTGCAGTTTGCGGCGCAATGCCTCCCAAAACGAACTGTCCGCCAGATGCATCAGCCGGACCGTGCCCTGGCTGCGGCGAACCGTCACTTCGTCGCCAGCGGCGAGTTCGGCGACAAACTGGCCGTCCGCGCTCAAAATCGTCGCCGGTGGCGAATTGACGACCTGGACGCGAATGGTTGAGGTCAACGGCAAAATGAGCGGACGATTTGACAGCGTGTGCGGACAAATCGGTGTGAGGGCAAACACTTCGGCGGTGGGCGAAACAATGGCGCCGCCCGCCGCCAGCGAATACGCCGTTGAACCGGTTGGCGTGCTGATGATTAATCCGTCGCCGTGGTAGCGCGCGACCAGTTCGCCGTCCACGCTGACGTCAAGTTTGATGAGCCGTAAAATTCCGCTGCGGCTGACCACGATGTCATTAAGCGCGGTTTCACGAAACGGCCGGCCCTGCCAGCGGCCGCCGACCTCGATCAAGGCGCGGGATTCGTATTTGAATTCACCGCGCCAGACGTGCGCCAGAGCGCGGGTCATTTCATCCGACGGCACGGCGGTGAGAAAGCCGAGGCCGCCGATGTTGACCCCGAGCATCGGCGTGGGCGAGCCGGCGATTGCGCGGGCGACGTGCAGCATGGTGCCGTCGCCGCCAAACACCAGCAGCAAGTCCACTTCGCGCGCCAGCGCGGCGGCATCGCCGCACGCGGAGTTTTTCAACCCGGCCAGCCGGGCGGTCCCGGTGTCGCACAATACCTTGCGTCCGGCGCGTTGAACGAGTCGTGTGGCCTTGCGAACGCTGTCGGCGCAGGCGGCCTTGTCGGAATTGCCGATCAGCCCGACGCGTTTGATTTTGTCAGCTTGTTTTTTCAATTAACGCCAAAAATTCCTTGTTGCCCGCCGGTCCGAGCAACGGTGATTCCACCACGCCCTGCCAGCGCACGCCGGTTTGCGCACGGACGAATTCCCGCAGTTCATCCAGCACCCGCTCATGCACCAGCGGGTCGCTGATGACGCCGCAGCCCTTGTCGGCTTCGGCCTTGCCGGCTTCAAACTGCGGTTTGACGAGCGCCACAATCTTGCCATCTGGCCGCAATAAAGCAATGGCGGCGGGTAAAATGTTGCGCAACGAAATAAACGAGCAATCAATCACGGCCAGATCGGCGGGGATGAACGGCTTGGAAAATTGCGCGGTGGTCAGATGGCGGGCATTGGTCTTTTCCATGACGACCACCCGGCGATCCTGCCGGAGCTTCCAGGCGAGCTGCCCCCGACCGACGTCCACGGCAAAAACCTTCGCTGCGCCGTGTTGCAGCAGGCAATCGGTAAATCCACCAGTGGATGCGCCCAAATCAAGCGCGGTCATCCCGGCGACATCCAGATGAAAGTGGTTCAGGGCGTGTTCCAGCTTGTGGCCGCCTCGGCTGACGTATTTGTCGCCGGCATCGAGGGTAAGCTGGTCATCTGCCTTGACGACATCGCTGGGTTTGCGGGCGGACTGGGCGTTGACGCGGACCTGTCCGGCGAGAATGGCGCGTTTGGCGCGCTCGCGGCTTTCGCAAAGGCCGCGTTCAACCAAGGCCTGGTCAAGGCGAGTCATGTGAAAATGAATTCAACTTTCTTTTATCTGCGTTGCCGTCAGTCGGCAATCACGGCGACGGCGGATTGATTGACAGGAAATTTACAATCTGCCAATCCCAAAATATGCAGAGTCGGAACGGTCGTGTTCGGCTTGCCAAGCCACGCTCCAGGATGAAGACCGCGCAGGGCGCGTTGTTGTGTGGAGTTATGTGTCAATACTAAGAACCGACCCCTTTTGTCAGTTCTGAGGACGCGAAAACGGAAAGAAATCGTTTCCGTCAGGGAATGCTTTTTTGTTGACCGTCCTGGCTTAATAGGTGTTAGGTGTATCATGGCACAAAATTTTTCAAATCTTCGACAATCTCTGTAATCCTTGTGGCTTGATTTGGATAATCGTCGGACAGTTTGGCAAGAACAGCTTTCAAGTAAACATCTCTCGCCTTGAGCATGGCATCTTTTGCAGGCATACCACCTACTGAAACATTCTGTTTCTTCAAAAATTCGAGGAAGACAGCTTTAAGCGCTAAAAGCTCCGCTCGCTGGAAAGCCAGCATCGCCGCCGTATTGATGGCATCTTGTTCGTCATCTTTGAAAGGGTTACTCATGTGCGGATACACCTAACTATTGATTAGTAGGAAAGAATTCCTATTAAGCAGATAATAATGGACAAACTGGGAATTCATTCCTAGTTTGATTAGCAACTTGCGTGAGGTTATGGAATCGGGTCAAAAAAGTCAATGGCAAAGGGCAGCCGACGGCGGCAGGCGCGGGTTTCCAAACCCGCTGCTGCTGGCGTAACATTTTGTGTGCTGCTGACTTGGCCGCCGTTGCGCCGGAGCGGCGCTTTGGCGCAACGCGAAGGCGGAAAGTCGGCGATACGGCAGGTTTGGAAACCTGCGCTACCAAAAGGGTCTGGGAGGTGATCCCAAACCGCCAACAACAAATCCTCAATATTGAATGGAGGCCGAAGATTACAAGCGATTGCCGCTGGTATAAACGCGGGTTTGAACTTCGCGGAAGCTGTGCAGGAACAGTTCGTTGTCGGCCACGGCCTTTTCCACCAGTTGCTTGAGCAAAAACATTTCGGAACTGTTGATGACGGCGTGGACGCTGTACTTGAAGGCCTCCATGGGGGTGAACGTCTGGAATGAATTGCCGAGCAGAATAATTGTCGAGTGGCGGCGGTGGTTGACGGGCATGGTTTGCAGCGCCTTGAGCGTGAGATTTTCGTCAATGGTGTTCGCGCCGAAAAGTTCCTCGAGGACCACGACCTGGTAATGCGCCTGGCCGAAGCGCACGATGAAATCGCTGTGGGTGGCGGCGGTGTGGATTTTGTAACCAAGCTCGCGCAAGGCGGCTTTGGCCGTGTCAAGCCAGTCGGGCGTGGAAAAGGCGAGCAAGGCCGGTTTGTCCTCGGTGCTGACGAAATCGAATGAGCCATTCATGGTTATTTGATTTTGAGGATGGGTGGCGCGGCCTCTGCCGCTGCGGCCACTGGTGCCGGGGTCTTCATGCGCAGCGAGCCCATGGTGGAGGTCCTTTCGCCGCGGGATTTTTTGACGTTGTCAATGGCGCGGGAGATGACGCTTTGTTTGGTGCAATAGAGCAGGGCGGTTTCCTCCGTGATGAGGCCCTGTTCGTAAGCTTCCATGCAGGCGTGGTCGAAGGTCCGCCAGCCGAAGGGAGTACTGGACTCGATAATTTCGTAGAAGGTTTTGCCCTCGCTTTCACCCAGCCGTATGGCCTCCTGGGTGCGGAGGTTCGCGCCCATGATCTCGAGCAGCGCAAAGCGCGCGCCGCTGACTTTGGGCACCAGCCGCTGACTGACGATCCAGCGCAACGAGTCGGCCAGACGCACGCGGACTTGCTCCTGCTCGGCCGGCTCAAACATGCCCAGAATACGGTTGACGGTTTCACCCGCGTTGATCGTGTGCAGGGTGGTGAGGACCAGATGCCCGGTTTCCGCGGCGCTCAAGGCGATCTTCACCGTATCGCGATCGCGCATTTCGCCGACGAGAATGACCTTCGGCGCCTGGCGCAGCGCCGCGCGCAAACCATTGACGTAAGAATCGAAATCAATGCCCAATTCACGCTGGTTGAAAGTCGCCTTGTTGTGCGGATGGACATATTCAACCGGGTCTTCCAAGGTGACAATATGGACGGCCTTGGATGCGTTGATTTCATTCAGAATGGCGGCCAGCGTGGTGGTTTTGCCGGAACCGGTGGCGCCGGTGATAAGAACCAAGCCGGTTTTTTCCTTTGGGATGAGCTTGAAAATTTCCGGAAACTTCAACTGTTCCAGCGTGGGGATGACCACATTAAGCTGGCGGCAGACGATGGAATAATTTCCGCGTTGCGCGAAGACGTTGACGCGGAAACGGGCCTTGTCCGAGAGCGCATAGGAAGCGTCACAGGAACCGTGGCGCAACAGGTCTTCAATCTGCCACAGATTGTCACCGATGATGTTCAACGCGATGGTTTCGGTCTGGTACGGGGTGAGCTTTTCAATCGGCGGGTCAAAAACCACCGGTTTGAGCTCGCCGTAAGCCTCGACTTGTGGCGGGCGATCCACCGTGAACAATACATCGGAAATCTCCGGCTGTGAAGCCAGCATCGTCTCCAGCATTTGATTCAGTTCAAGTCGCCGCATAAAATCAGATCAGGTGGAGTCGTCTTCGTCCGGTGGATGGGCGAGCAAGGGGCGGAATTTTTTCCGATCCAACGCCTTGTCGTAAGCGTCTTCCGGCGAAATCCGTTTCATGCGCACGTGTTCCATGATGTGATCGTCGAGCGGTTGATTGCCCATTTTCTTGCCGACTTGAATCATGCCGGGAATTTGGTGGGTCTTGCCTTCGCGGACGAGATTGGCGATGGCGGTGTTGAAAACCAGTATTTCAAACGCCGCGATGCGCCCTTTCTTGTCCCGGCGCTTGAACAGCGTCTGCGCCACAATGCCCTTCAGCGCCTCGGACAGCGTCTGGCGGATTTTATTTTGCTGTTCCGCGGGAAACACGTCAATGATGCGGTCCACCGTCTTGGCGGCGCTGGTGGTGTGCAGTGTGCCGAAAACCAGGTGGCCGGTGGCCGCGGCGGTGATGGCCAGTTCAATGGTTTCCAAGTCGCGCATTTCTCCGACGAGAATGATGTCCGGGTCTTCGCGCAACGCGCCGCGCAAACCCGACGCAAAGGATTTGGTGTGGACCCCGACTTCCCGATGGTTCACCAGACAACTTTTGCTGATATGGACGAATTCAATCGGATCTTCCAGGGTGATGATGTGGTCTTTGCGGTTTTTGTTCGCGTAATCCAACATCGTCGCCAGCGTCGTGGATTTGCCGGAACCGGTCGGTCCGGTAACCACCACCAATCCGCGGTTCAGCATCGTGAATTTTTTCAGGACCGGGGGCAGCGGCGCTTCGAGTTTGTCAAAATCTTCAAACGAAAGCACGCGGCTGGGAATTTGCCGGAACACCGCGCCGACGCCATTCTTCTCGATGAAAAAGTTGACGCGGAACCGCGAAATGTTGGGAATTTCGTAGCCAAAATCCACATCGCCCAATTCTTCGAATTGTTTGACTTTGTAATCCGGGGTGATTTCGTAGAGCATGGTCTTGAGCGAGTCGTTTTCGAGCGGTGGATAGTCCACGCGCTCCATCTCGCCGTTGATGCGCAACATGGGCGGATTGCCGGTGGTCATGTGCAAGTCCGACGCCTTCTGCTCAAACATCAGATTGAAAAACGCGTCAATTTTGGCCATACGTTCTTTCTTTGTGAAAATGTTAGCTAAAGCTGCGCCAAACGCAAGTTGTGAACATTCTGTCTGAAATCATTGGCCGCGAAGCCGCCCAACGCGGGGTTTTACCCTTCGCGCGCTTCATGGAACTCGCCCTTTATTGTCCAGTTCATGGATACTATGAAACAAAAAAAGACAATCCTGGACGCCATGGCGATTTTTACACCAGCGTCGGCGTCGGCGAACTTTTCGGCCAGTTCCTCGCCTGCCAATTCGCGGAATGGCTCGAAACCCTCAACCCTCACCCCTCAACTCTCAACCTGATTGAAGCCGGCGCCCACGACGGCCAACTGGCCAAGGATATCCTGGCCTGGCTGCAATTGAAACGCCCGAAACTGTTCGAACAAATCGAATACTGGATCATCGAACCCTCACCGCGCCGGCAAAAATGGCAAGAGCAAACGCTGAAAGACTTCGCGTCCCGCATTCGCTGGTTCACCGGCTTTCAATCGCTGCTTCAGGAGCGAACGTGTCACTCGTCACCCGCCACCCGTCACCCGCCGCTGCGCGGCATTATTTTCTCCAACGAGCTTTTGGACGCCCTGCCGGTCCATCGCCTCGGCTGGGACGCGCAAAACAAAAAGTGGTTTGAATGGGGTGTGGCGGTTGACGGCGAAAAATTTGTCTGGGCCAAAATTCAGCCTACAGCCTTCAGCCTTCAGCCTTCAGCCTTGGAGTCAGTGCTTCCCGACGGTTACATCATCGAAACCTGCCCCGCCGCCGAAAGCTGGTGGCGCGAAGCCGCGCAGGTTTTGGGACGGGGTAAATTGCTGACCATTGATTACGGTTTCACCGCCGACGAACTATTTTCGCCCGCCCGCAGGCACGGCACGCTCCGCGCCTATTTCCGCCATCACGCCAGCGACGACTTGCTGGCCAGCATCGGGCAACAAGACCTCACCGCGCACGTCAACTTTTCTGCCATCCAGAAAGTCGGTGAAGCGTGCGGGTTGACCACGGAAATATTTTCAACACAGTCGCAATTTCTGACACGGATTTTAGAAAAATCTTTTGGCGAACTTGTCGCGTCGAAATCGGACGGAGGTGGAAGCGCAGATGGATGGACTTCAGCCCAAGCCCGCCAGTTTCAAACTCTCACGCATCCGGAACATTTGGGCCGCGCCTTCCGCGTGCTGGTGCAATCGAGGTAGGGTGCGGGCAGCCCGCCTGCGTGTTGGAGTTCAAGCTTCAGCTTGTTTGGAAGCACGAGGAATTTAACCACGAAAAACACGAACCACACGAAATGAATTGGCCGCGCCTTTCTGACGGATCTCGCTCCCCCCGGAGCAATCTGGTATTTATCCGGCCGGATTTGCCGTGCTGTGTGGCAAGCTGAAGCTTGGACTCCAACCGCGAGTTAAGTGCGTCAGTTTTCGACACCTCGCCTTTAATTCCAATGGCTTCCCAAGCCCGCCACAAGATGGGTGTCCCAAGTCGCGAAATCGCTTTGCGAAACGTGGTCCTCTTCGAGGTGGAGAGGAAATCTTTACGGCACGGAAGTTAATTCGTAATTCAAAATCGAAAGGCAATAAATTGCCGCAGTCTCGACGCGCAGCACCAGCCGGCCCAGCGAAATCGGCAACGCGCCCGCCGCTTGAATCGCGTCCAATTCCTCCAGCGTGAAATCGCCTTCCGGCCCGATCCAGACGCCGACGCTTTGCGGCAAACGTCCACGCTTCGCCTGAAATTCCTGAAGACATGCGCGCGGGTGGCGGCGTTCCTTTTGCAGCGAGCCAACGAGTGACAGTTCAAACTGTGCCGGCGTGGCGGCTTTCGGAAGAGAGCCGCACTTTTTGTTTTCCTGAACGAATCCGGCGGTCTGCCGCCCGCCGCTACGTTGGGGGTCAAGAAACTGCTCGATGGTTGTCGGCGCCTCGATTATTGGCAGCCAGACGGCGCCGCATTGTTTGATGGCTTCCACGGCCACCTGCTGCCACTTGTCGCGTTTGTTCCCGGCGTCCCCGTCGTCGAGTTGCGTCACCACGCGTGCGGTCAAGAGCGGGACAATCCGCCGCGCGCCCAGTTCGACGGCTTTCTGGATGATGCTTTCGATGATTTTTCCTTTGGGCACGGCCTGCAGCAGCGTGATGGAGCAGGGGAGGGGCGGCGTGAAATTTTTAAGCGACACGGACAGCGTGACGGCATCGCGCGAACTGTTTTCGACCGCGCAAAGAAATTCATTTCCGGCGCCGTCCAAAACGGCGACGAGTTCGCCGCGTTTCAGACGCAAAACGCGCAGCGCGTGATGCGCCTCGCGCCCGTCGAGCCGGAGCGTATTGCCCCGCGTTGATCCTGGCGGCAAATAGAAACGATGCATGCTAAAAAATGGATTGTTGGAGTATTGGATTGATGGATTGATGACTGCTTTCGCTCACATCACCACATGGCTCCAGTTCTCCATTACTCCAATCTTCATCCAAATAATTTCCTGGCCTTTTCAAAAAAGCTTTTGCTGATGGGGTTGGCGTCTTCGCCGCACGATTCAGCGAATGCCTGCAGCCGGGCCTTCTGCTCCGAAGTCAGGCGCGACGGGACTTCGACCTGGACGCGGACGCGCAAATCGCCCTGGCCATAGCCCTGCAAATTTTTCACGCCCTTGCCTTTGACGCGAAAGGTGGTGCCTGGCTGTGTGCCGCCGGGGATTTTAATCGTCGCCCTGCCGTCGAGCGTGGGCACTTCAATTTCCGCGCCCAGGGCCGCCTGGACAAAACTGACCGGCACTTCGCAGAGCAGGTCGTCACCATCGCGCTGGAAAATTTCGTGTGCCTTGACATGCAGCACGACGTATAAATCGCCCGGCGGCCCGCCGCGAAAGCCGGCTTCGCCGTTGCCGGAGGAACGCAGGCGCGAACCGGCGTCCACGCCCGGCGGGATGCGGAGTTTGATTTTGGAACTGCGTTCGAGCTGGCCGTTGCCATGGCACGATTTGCACGGCTTTTCCAGAACGCGTCCGGCGCCCTTGCAGTGCGGACAGGTTTGCGCGATGCTGAAGATGCCGCGCGAGGTGAGCACCTGCCCGCGCCCGCCGCAGGTCGAGCACGTCCGGATTTTCGAGCCGGGTTCCATGCCGGAGCCGTTGCACACGTCGCAGCGGTCGAGCTTCGACACGGAAATTTCCTTTTCGCAGCCGAGCGCCGCGTCTTCCAGCGTGATTTCCAAATCGTAACGCAAGTCATCGCCGCGTTGCGGTTGCGACGGGTCCTGGCCGCCGCCGAAGAAACTTTCAAAAATGCTGCCGCCGCCCACGCCGCCAAAGACCTCGCGGAAGATTTCAAACGGATCATGAAAGCCGCCGCCGAATCCACCGGCGCGGCCGGCGCGCGCGCGGGGATCGAACGCCGCGTGGCCATATTGGTCGTAGGCCGCGCGTTTTTGCGGGTCGCTCAACGCCTCGTAGGCCTCGCCGATTTCCTTGAACTTTTCCTCGGCCGATTTGTCGCCCGGATTTTTGTCCGGATGAAATTTGACGGCCAACTGGCGGTAAGCCTTTTTAATTTCCTCATCGCTGGCGTTGCGGCCGACGCCGAGCACCTCGTAATAATCGCGCTTGGGCATGGCTCAGGTTGCGGGCGGCGCAGCAGGTTTTTTGGCGACAATGACCGCCGCCGGCCGCAACAGACGGTCGCGCAATTTATAACCTTTGCGAATTTGCTGGAGGACCCGGCCTTCCGGGACATCCTTCGATTCCATTTGCGAAACGGCTTCGTGCAGCATGGGGTCAAACGGTTTGCCGGCGGCGTCAATTTCTTCCAGGCCGGTTTCGGCCAGAATGCTTTTGAGTTGCTGCTGAATCATCGCAATGCCGGCTTGCAGGGAGGCAAGTTTGTCGTCCTCCGCGGCCTGCGCGGCGGTTTGCGCCATTTCAAAGTGATCGAGGACGGGCAGCAGTTTTTGCAGCAGCGCGACGTTGGCGGATTGGGCGGCTTCGATGCGTTCGCGCGCGGCGCGCTTCTTGAAATTTTCAAGATCGGCCGCGGTGCGGAGCAGACGATCCCAATGTTCGTCGGCTTTGGCGGCGCGGGCCTTGAGTTCTTCCAGTTGCCCCGGCGTGAGTTCCGGAACGGAAGCGGCGGGAGTCGCTGCCGCTGCGATGGGCGGCGCGGCTTCAGCGGTTCCGGTTTTCGGCGTTGGCAATACCGTTTTCTTCATGCGGTCGTTTCAGCAAAATAATTTTGAGCCGTCAAGTTAGGCGATTGTTCGTAAGCCGGCAACTGGGATGAGCGTGCGGGCTAACTCGGCGGGACCAATTTTTGGAACTCTGGCAGGTTTCGCAACTGATCAAAGTGCTGGTCCTTGCGCGCTTCGTTCAACAGATCGTGGGCGGTGGGATTGCTCTTGAGCCGCTGGGCGCTCAAGTCAAGCGACTTGTGGAGGCTTTGCAGGGCCGGGTCGGACTTTCCGAGCACGGCTTCGAGGGCGGCGAGGTCATACCAGGGTTCGGGCTGGTCGGGAACGAGGGTCACGATTTTTTGGAGAACGGCTTCAAGTTTGGGCAGGTTGCCCATTTTAGCATAAGTCTGGGCGATGAAGCCGGCCACGTTGGCAGAAAGATGCGGATCAGCCATCGCCCGGTCAAACAGTTCGATGGTTCGGTTGGTTTGCTGCATTTGGAGGTAGAGGCTGGCCAGGGACAGGAGGTTTTGAAAGTTGCCCGGATTTGTGCGCGCTTCATTTTCCATCTGCTGCAGTTGCGTTTCGACCTTGGCGCGGTCGCCGGACTGGTTTTTGAAATCCCCCAACTGTTTCACGGTTCCCCGGACCTGATCGTTGTAGGGATCGAGCTTCAAACAGGTCTGGGCCACCAGCAGCGCATCGTCCAGGCGGTTAAATTGAAGCAAAAAATTGATGTAACGAAAGACGGCTTCCGGGCTGTAGGGGCAGAAAGCGAACGCCTGTTTGAATGCGAAATCAGTTTCGCGCATCAGCGCCTGCGTGCCGGCTACATTTTTTTGGCGATACTCGTCCGGGCACTGGGCGCTCGAACGCCACGCGTAAACGCCGGCGATGGAACTGCGAAGTTTGGAAAACGACTTTTGGGCCTGGTCGTCGCGGACAAATCTGAGATCGCCCTGGAAGCCGCGGTAATCGTGGCGCATATAAACCTTGTCAATGAAATCCACGATGTTGGAAACCGAGGTGTCGTAGGTGATCCAGTTGCCGATGAGCCGGTCGGAATATTTGCTCCAAAAAGCGTGATCCCGCTTGAAGACCTCGTCCGGGAGTTCCGGCAGCGGCTTGCGATTGATTTTCATGATGATGCCAAAGGGCGTTTCGTACGGATACATCCACTGCAACGGGAAACTTTCCTCGACGAAAAATTCGTTGTTGGGATTGTGATCGAAAATGACCTTGCACAGCAGGCCGTTGATCATCATCACGGCGACCTGGCCGCTGACCTGCATTCTTCCGCTGGCGGGATCGGCGCTCACGGTTTCACCAGGCATCAACTGGCCAAGTTGCATCCGGCGTTGCGCATCTTGCATGTAGTCCGTGAAGCATTGTTGCGAATCCTCGGGGCTGGGGATGTAAATCTCGCGGTCGGGATAAACTCCCCCAGGGCTTTTGGCCATTTCGTCCGGATAGGCGGCTTCCAGCAGCAGCCGATTCAAGCGAATGCGAGTATCGCTCTGGGGATTTTGAGCGATGAATTGTCGAAGATAATCCGAAATCTTCACCTGTGCGAACCGGCTTGGGTCGTAAATCGGCCCGGCTTCAAGCAGACGGTTCAAGTCGTCAGCCAGCTTTGCGCGCAGTTGGTTTTCGTCGCCCCGGTTGGTGATCAAGTCCTGAGTCGGCTTGCCGAGTTGTTGGAAGAGCCACCGGGAGAGCGGATCCTGGCTGGAATGCAACCTGGCCGCCAAGGCGGGCAGGTTCGTGAAGTCCTTGCCGTTGAACCACGAGGTGGAGACGCGCCAGCGTTTTTCGATGCGGGCGCCGCGGGCTTCAAAGATCCAATCCAGCGGTGACACGATGCGGGCCAGCAGATTGGTTTGGTAGGGTTCGTCCTTCAGGAGCGTGCGGGCCAGTTCGCTGAAAAAAGGCGGGTCTATCTGCTGGCTGCGGAAGTATTGTGCGCGGAGGTAATCGAGATAAGTGCCGTCGGCCAGGGCGTTTTGAGTGATGAGATAAACATCCCGCCGGTCAAAGTTCTGGTCCTGGGCCGGCTGGCAATTGTGCGGAATGAAACTGTCACAAAAAATCGCGTAAGTGGGACAAAAACGGCCGGGGTCGGTGCCGCCAAAAAGGATGGTGTCCTTGGTCATTTCGGGATAGACGAGATCCCCGTTGGGTCCTTTCATCGCCTGTTTTCGCAAATTGGCGTCATAGGTAAGTTTGCCATCCGGCGCGACGAACGGCGGCGAAAACATGTCATGTCCAAACCAGTAACCGAACCAGTGGTTCCGTTGTTCGCTGTGCGCCCAGTGGGACAGGCCGGAGGCCAGCGGAAGGATGACAAAAAGTCCCAAGGTGATGGCCAGCGGCGCGCGCTGACGATAAACAAACAGGCTGCCGATGAACACCACGACCACGCCCAGAACCAGCAAGCCGGCCATGACGGGCAGGCTGTATTGATGGGGCGCAAATACCTGGCTCAAGGCCCCCCAAATTTGCCGGATGCTCAAGCTGTCGCCTTGGAAGAAAATCATGATAAGGGTCGTGCCCAGGCAAAGGGCTGCTGCGACTGCAAACACCAGGAAATACAAACGGTCGTCCTCCGGCGGGGTGGCTGATCGGTCGCGGGTCCGGATGAAAAATTGCGCGGCCAGGGCAGTGAGGACGAAAGAAGCCGCCAGACAAATAAAAAAAATCAGGATGGAATTATAGGACAGCAAACCGACGTCGCCAAAAAACGTGTTGCTCACGCCGTTGTAAAGGGTCAGGAAGGCCGGCACGAGCGTGACCATTCCCAGCAAGAGGCCGACAATACGAAACCGTCCGAAATGGGTGGCCATGAACGAGGCAATCAGCGCCATCCCATAGCCGGCCATGATGGCAATTATTCCGTGGGAGGTGATAAAAAATACTTTGTTCAACTCCGCCGACTGACGGTCGGGCGACGTGTTCATGAGCACCATCAGCAGCACGCCAACGCAAAGATAAATTGCGACCAGGCCGGTGATCCAGGAGCGTTCGCGTTTTTGCATTTTGAAGAAAAACAACAGCGGCACCAGCGCAATGAAAACCAAAACCCAATTGAACTCGGTGGCAATATCGCTGACTAAAATGCCGAGTTGCGTGATGAAACGGCTTGGATCATGGACAAAGTCCGACGGACTGGCTTTTTCGTATTGACCGCGGCCCAACGCGTGGAAAAATCCCTCGACGGTGCGCGGATAACCCCATTGCATCGGCGGGTCGGTCATGCCTGCAATCGGCTCGTAGAAGAAGAATGACGCGCCCGCCAGCCACAGCAGCCCCATCAAAAGAATGGCTTTCCATTCGCCGCCGAGGCCCTTGGTCTTGAAACTCAGCCAAATCCAGACAGCGGTCGAGCCAAGCCCAACCACGTGGTAAATGAGCAGCACCATCTGGGCGGTGTCGAGCATGTTGGTGAAGTGGGTGCTGTTGGCGATCAACCCCACCACATAAACTATGCTGTTGCCAAGAAAGAGGTCACGACCGAGCCGGGGTTGGGTGGCAGCGACAGCGACTTCAATGCCCATGGCCGCGACCAGCAGGGTCTGGTGAATGGTCAGGCAGATGCCAAAAAAGAACATGGCGCAGTAGAGGTAGCCTCGTTGGTGCGGGGCGTAAATCCACCTCAGCAGACAGAGCAGAACAATCATCATCCAGGGCAGGCCGAAGGGAGAAATTCGATTGATGGCCACCGACTCGCTCCACATGACGCCCCCGAGGCCCAGCAACAGGCCGGCGACAGTTCCTGAAACCACACAGATGATGTTTTCCCATTGGCTGGTGATGTTCCTCAGTTCTTCGATTCCCTCCATGAACATGCTGCTGCCTCGCGAAACCATGAAGGCAACCAGGCCGCATGCCAGGGCGGCGGCGGTGGCTTCGCCCACTTCCACACGCCACGCGACATTGCCAACCACCAGCAGCTTCGTCCAAAGCCAGGAATAGATCGCCCAGAAGGGATAACCCGGCGGATGGGGGATGCCCGCGTAGAAGGAGCCGGTGCATAATTCGCCGGAATCCTCCAGTGTCTGCTCGGGCGCCAGGGTCAAGAAATAGACGGTCCAAATCACCGCAAAGGTGATGACCAGCGCCAGCCAGTCTATTTTACGAAAGAGCGGAGGCACTCGCACGGGTGCCGGTGGCGGCATCTTGGCGGCGGGCGCCGATTGTTTTGCGTTTTGCGTTTTGCGTTTGTCTTTGCTCATTTGCGATGAATTGAGGCTGTGTAAAACCGCATATTTGAAGGACAACCGCCGCGTTTGTCCACAAAAATCAATGCGTTTAATGATGTGTTTGAATCACACTGGCGGACCCTTTTGCCGCCGGATGTTCGATATTGGATAACTTCGTTATGCAATGCGGCCCGATCTTAATCAATTCATTCTGCACGCACAAAGGGGTTCATACCGGAAGTGGAACCGCTCCGGTTCGTCCAGTCAACCGTGATGGAGGGCGGATCATTTTGGCCCGACTGAAAGGCGCTCGAGACACACGCCGCGTAACTCTGATTGCTCAACATCATGGCGACCATTGGTTCGTGCCGCGACGAACGGACGGGAAGACTGTTCCCCGAATTAAAAACCGAAAGGGTGAGCAATGCGCACGCCGTGGCCGGCGCCAGCCAGCCCAGAAACCACGCCATTGGGGGCATGACTCTGGCCGGGGCGGCAAACAGCCGCCGCTTAAGCCTCGCCGACGGGCGTCGCGGCCGCCAGGAACGCAACTGAGTTTCCAGCAAGTTCGTCTCTTTCATAAGCTGCTCCTTCCAGTTGGAGTTTTATTTTTTGCAATCCATAACGGTACCGGCCCGAGGCCGTATTCGGTGAAATCTCCAGCAATTCACCAATTTCCTCGAACGTGTACCGGTGCCAGATTTTCAGCACGACCACTTCCCGCTGTTCCAGCGGCAGTTCCGCCAGACAGCGCATGGCGGCACGCTCGGCCGGGCTTTCCGCGGGCGATTTCTCAAACCAGCGCTGTGATTCCAGTTCGCGGGTGAGCCGCCGCCACAACGAACGCCGGTGATTCAACGCGCGATTCCTGAAACTGCGCATGCAGTAATGCTCCGGCAGATGCAATTGCTGCGGTTTTTGCATCAGCGCCAGGAACGTTTCCTGCAACACATCCTCGGCTTCGCCGTGGCTCAGGCCCAGCGCCCGGCCATAAACGATCAATTCCGCCGCCTTCGCCGCGTAGAGCCTTTCGCACCGGTCTAAATGTTCGTCGCCATTCACGGTTTCATTCAATAGACACCACTCGCGGGAAATTTGTATAAAATAATTTCTTTTTGTGGCCTGGTGGTGTTCATCCGGCACATCGGCATGAAAAGCCAGGCTGCGTCGCACTGGCGCATGATGAATCCCGGGACACTCAAAAATGCCCGGCAAATGCCTTCATTTGGCCGCGTCTTCCACGATTTTGATTTCGGCGTCGGTCAGGCCGTAAAGTTCATAAACGCGCTGGTCAATCTCGTGATCGAGCTTCTCGATTTCGGATTCAATCGCGGCGAGGTCGGCGCTGCCGGCTTCGGCGGCGACGGTTTTCATCAAGTCACGGATGGCGCGCAAATTGTCGCCCGCGCCGGAACTGAAATAGACCAGTGGTTCCAGCGTGTTGACCAGCAGCGGATAAATCGGCTCCGGCTTTTTGCCGGTCGTCCACTTTTTCTTGCGCGAGTTGGCATCCAGAAATTGCCGCCACGCGGCATAGATAAACTGGCGCAGCGCGTCATCCTTGAAGGTCAGCCGCAAAACCGGCAAGGGACGCGGTTTGTCGGCCAGTTTGTCAGTGACCGTGGCCGTGAAAGTAATTTCCTGTAGCGGCGGTCTGTGACCGTCGCTCACATCTTCGTTGGAATGGCGGCGGTCACAGACCGCCGCTACAGACTCAACGCGGATTTCGTGGACGAAGCCGGTGCGTTGCACGTCGTCAATCAGGATTTCCGGCTTCACCGCCGCCGCGAAATCTTGTTGCAGGTAATGCGCGAGGTTGGAGGGCGTGTGGTTAGCTGCGTGAGCGATTTTTTTGCTAATAAGACGAGGAATTTCATGTGAGCGTTCGTGTGCAAGCAGTAATTCGTCAACGAGCTTTACTATTTGCTTGGAAATTGCCGTTTCCGTTTTTGACTTGGCCACTTTGATCGGCATCTCTTGAAGATATGTGCCCTTGATCTTTGGAAATGTTCGCCGTTGGTCATAAAAACGATTCGACCAGTATGCTCTTAAGAGAGCCGAGTTCAAAACGCCCAAAAGCAAACGAAAGTCGCAGTTTTTTTCACGGACGTTCACCATAAAAATGGTGTTTAGGCACTGGTAGCCATGACGGTCGAGGCCAAATTCAGGATAGATTCCGATCTGGCGCGTTAGCAGCTTGTTCTTTGCATTTTGCTTTGTGGCATCCCAGCAGCCCCCACTTCGAGCTTCTTCCATATCAAGACAGGCCAGACTATTCCATGAAACATGATAACGCGTAATGTCCTCACCCGTGTAACATGGTTTATAGTCAGTTGGAATTTTTCCAGTAACAGGAATCGTAATGACATCTTTCTCGAATTTTTTCCTATCTCGAAGCTGCTTTCCAAAATTCACGTCGGCAATCTCGTTGAGAGGCACAGACTCTTGCTGAATGCGGTTCAAAATAGCTTTCAAATCAGCGTTCCCTTCGCCCGTAAAAAGCACATGCTCGTCAGCAAGTGCAGACGAAACAGAAATCGGGTTTTGAGACTCGATTTGGAGTGATCCATTCTCTGACCGGGCGTGAAGAATTGGGAAATTCGTGGTGGTTGTTTCTTTGGCTCGCACTACATAAACCGCATTGTCCACGCTGATTCCCTCGAATACGCCTTCGTCGATAACGACGATCTGTTCGATTTTCGATTTTTCAATCAGAAAGCGTCGAAGTCCGACAAGAAAATTATTTGTGAGAAAATTGGCTGGTGTAATCATCGCGCAAAACCCGCCGGGCTTCGCAAGGTCAATTCCTCGTTCCATGAATAAGTGATAAGTGTCAACCTTGTAGGATGCAACCGCGAACCGAGCGCGAAGGAATGCCAGTTGCTTTTCGTCTTTGAACTCCTCCTGAAGGAGGACGTAAGGCGGATTGCCAATGACGACATCGAAGCCGCCGCGTAGGACAGGCGTCGCGCCTGTCTCTGACTTTTTCTTTTCAGATGGAGACAGGCTGGAAGCCTGTCCTACAATTTCCGGAAATTCCTTTTCCCAGTCGAATGCCGTGTCGCCGGCTACGGATTTGTCGGCGATGAGCGAGTTGCCGCGTTTGAGATTGTGCGTCAGGTTGGGCAGCAGGCTGAGCGGCTGGCTGCCGCGCTTTTGCCGCAGCCGTTCGATGAATGGGTCCCGGTTCACGGCCATGTAACGCAGCCAGAGGTTGAGTTTGGCCACTTCCACCGCCTGTTTGTCCAAATCCACGCCAAAAATGTTTTCCGTGAGCACGTGGAGCGGCGCTTCCAGAACTTCCTCCGGGATGACGAAGTCGGCGTCAAAGAGTGCGCCGTGTCCGTTGCGCTCCTTTTTGAGGCGGCGGCATTCCTGGTTGTACTCGTCGTAAGCCTTCACCAGCGCATCGAAGGCGCGGAGCAGGAACGAGCCGGAACCCATGGCCGGGTCGAGCACCTTGATTTCGCCCAGTTCGCGAATTTTGGCAATCGCGCCCTTGAAATTTTTGTAGCCGAGCAGCGTTTTGGCTTCGGCGAGGATGGGTTTGATTTTCTCGCCCAGCGTGTGGCTGACGATGTAGTCCACGATGTATTGCGGCGTGTAGTAGATGCCTTCCTTTTTGCGCAGTTCGTCGGTGTCCTCGATGACGACACGTCCGCCATCCTGGAGCAGCTTGTGGGCGAGGAAGCGTTCATAGACCGCGCCCATCACGTCCGACGACATGAGGCTGAAGTCGTACCGGTAGAGGTGGCGGAAGGCCAGCAGTTCGCCCTGGCCGGATTCAAAACCGCACTGCGCGGCCAGTTCGGGCGCGAGCGGTTCGTGCCCGATGACAGCGGATAGCACGACGTTGTCCATGGCAAGCTGGTCGCAGAGCAGCGGTTGCTCGAAAAGTTCGGTGTTGAAATCGTTTTTGATCTCGACAAAGAGCGATTCGCGCAGGATTTCGCCGAAGGTTTTGTCGGCGCGGGCGTAAAGGACTTCGTAATTGCTGTAAGTGCGGGCGAGCTTGTTGTATTCGACCAGCCGTTGGGTTTCCAACATGCGGCAGAAAATGAACCGATCCAAAAGTTGCTGGCTGGCGAGGGTGATTTCGTCGAGCGAACGCTTCTGGTTGCGCAGGGCAAAGCCATTGGCGATGAGCAGCCGCCAGCGTTTGAGGTCCGCGAGAAACTGCTGATCCAGGCCGGCCTTCTTGTGCTGGTCATAAACCTCGTCAATACGGTTCGCTTCGAGATTTTCGAGCGCGAGCAGTTCCCAGAGCTCCTCCCGGCGCGGCCAGAGGTCATCCAGCTTGAAGGAGAACGAGGGCGTGACTTCGTTGACGCGGATGAAGTGAAGCTGGGCGAAATTGGCGAGCAGAATCCATTTGACCGGCTGCGCCATCGCGGTGATTTCAGGGCTGAGGCGGTAATTTTGTATGTAGCGATGGACCTGCTCGCGGTGTTTGTCGAAAAGGTTCTTGTCCAGACAGTCCAGCAGGCTCTTGGCTTCAACGAACATGAGCGGACGGTCGGATTTCAGGAGATAATCCACCGAATCGCCGAGGATTTTGAACTCGCGGGTGTAATTGGCTTCGGAAGTGAAGCCCAAGGCCTGCAACACGGGTTCAATCAGGCTTTGCTTTGTAGCCTCCTCCGGCTCCTGTTCGTCAAACCCGCGGGTTATGAGCCGTCGCGCTTCTGCGATCAGGGTTTCGAGTTTGCCAAAGAATTTTTCTTTCATCCCGGTTTCGGTTGGCACGATGCGACATTAACAAGAGGCTGCGGGGCCGACAAGCACGGGAATTGTTCGGCAATTGTTCTGAAATGGTGGTGACAAACAAAACGCCGGCCGCCGCGCCTTTGAAAATTCGCGCGACTGGATTTGCCGGATCAATTGTCATCCTCAACCCCAGCCCAGCCAGCGTCCGCCTTGATAGGTGATAAACGCCAGACCCCAGGCCAGAATTCCCATATAGACCCACTGGAACAGCGGCCATTTCCATGAATTCGTCTCGCGCCGCACCACGGCCACCGTGCTCGCGCATTGCAGGGCGAAGACATAAAACACCATCAACGTGACCGCCACTAACGTGGTATAAACCGGAGTGCCGTTCGGCCGTGTTTGCGCCCGCAACGTTTGCGCCAGGGTTTGCGTGCCCGATTCGGAATCGTCCGCCTGGCCGACGTTATAGACCGTGGACATCGTGCTTACGAAAACTTCGCGCGCCGCAAACGACGTAATGATGCCAATGCCCATTTTCCAATCAAATCCCAGCGGTGCGATGATGGGTTCGATGGCGCGGCCCATGCGGCCGGCAAAGCTGTTGCGAAGCTGTGCGCCCGCGAATTCTGCGGGAGAGCGGAGTGTTGGAGTGCTGGAGAGTTGGGGTGTTGCAGTCTTTTCCATCACCCCATCACTCCGATGCCCCATCACTCCGTTTTCAATTTTCGGATACGTCGCCAGAAACCAAAGCAGGATGTTGATGCCCAAAATCACCGTGCCCGCGCGGCGCAGGAATAGCCGCGCGCGGTCCCACATGTGCCGCGCCACGACGCGCACCAGCGGCCGTTTGTAGGGCGGCAATTCCATGATGAGCATGGGCGGTTCGCCTTTGAGCAGCGTTTTTTTGAACAGCCACGCCATCAGCAGCGCCACGACCGTGCCGAGCAGATACATCGCCAGCATCGTCAGGCCTTGAAGCTTCAGGATGCCGAGGACTTTGATGTCGGGTATGCACGCCGCAATCAGCAGCGTATAAACCGGCAGGCGCGCCGAGCAGCTCATCAGCGGCGCGACCAGGATCGTCACCAGCCGGTCCTTGGGCGTTTCAATCGTGCGCGTGGCCATGATGCCGGGAATGGCGCAGGCATACGAACTCAGCATGGGAATGAAACTTTTGCCGTGCAGCCCGATCTTGCTCATCAGCCGGTCCATCAAAAACGCCGCGCGCGCCATGTAGCCGGTGTCTTCGAGAAAGCCGATGAACAAAAACAACAGCAGAATTTGCGGCAGAAAAACAATCACCGCGCCGACACCCGCAACCACGCCATTCACCAGCAATGAATTCAAATCGCCGGGCGGAATCAGTTTGCCGATTGCGCCGCCCAGCCAGTCCACCATCGCCTGCAACGCGTCCATGGGCAGGTGCGCGAAGGTGAAAATGCTCTGAAACATCAGCGTCATGATGCCGATGAAAATCAGCGTGCCCCAGATTTTGTGGGTGAGGACGCGATCCAGCTTGTCGCTGAACGTTTCGCCCGGCGGCGCGAGTTCGGAGGTGACCGCCTGCTGCATTTCCGCGATGCGCGCGTATCGCCATTCAATGGGCGCGCCGCGCCAGTCTATGCCATGGTTTTCCAGCCGCTTGCGGGCGGCGGTCACGGCGTCCTGGATTTTTTGCGGATAATGTTCCTTGGACGATGCCAGCGCCTTTTCGTTGCTCAACAGCAGCAGCGCCTCAGCCGTGGCCTGCATCCGCCGTTCCTGAAAAGTCGCCGCCAGCAGGTCGGCCAATCCGGTGGCTTCAATCCGAAACAATCCGGGCAACTGGCAAAACAACTCAGGTTTCATTACGGGCGGGCTTTGAACGGCAGCGATAATTTTTGCCCGCAATTCCGGCACGCCGGTGCCATTGCTGGCAACCACCGGCAACACCGGCACGCCAAGGGCATCAGCAAGTTTCTGTTCATCAATGCGATGGCCGTTGGCTTCCGCCACATCCACCATGTTCAGCGCGATGAGCGTGGGATGGCCCAGCTCAACGACCTGGGTGGCGTAATAAAGATTCCGCTGGAGGTTCGAGGCGTCCACGACCACCACAATCAAGCCGGGCGGCGGCAGTTCGGGCAGGCGGTTGAGGAGCACGTCGCGCGAAATCTGCTCGTCCAGCGAATTGGGGCTGAGGCTGTACGTGCCGGGCAAATCGAGCACGCGAATGTCAGATTTGGCGGGCGCACCCAGCAGTTTGCCTTCCTTGCGTTCGACAGTGACGCCGGCGTAATTGCCGACCTTGGCGCGCAAACCGGTGAGCGAGTTGAACAGGGTCGTCTTGCCGCAATTCGGATTGCCCGTCAGAATGACAAAGGCGGAGACGGGATTCTTCCCCGACGCTTGGCCTAAATCGGATGAGACTTGGGAACTCATTTCTGGTCTGGCCGCTGCTTCGATTTAGGTCGTTGATATTCCCAGTCAAGGCCCAGATCGGCGGCAATCGCATCCAATCCAGACTTGGTGGAGGCTCCAGCACATAAAAGCCAGCCATCTGTCTTCTTGATCAAATCCGGCCACTTCAAAAAACATGCAGCCTGACCTTGCCGTCCGTACGCACGCATCCCATTTACCTCTCCGACAAACTGCCAATTGGCATCAAGCGCCGAAATCAAGCTGGCTGGAGCAGGCGTTGACGCAGAGTATGCCAAACCGCCGCCGTAGGCCGCCTGTAGATGAAGCATGAACACCAAAAATGTCGAGCACTGCTTATGTTCCTCAAACCACTGTCTTGCTTCTCCTTTTACGATCGGACCTTGGAAAACCACCGCATCCACTGCTGGTGTGGCGCTGATGTCGATCCCCCAAACGACAGCGTACTGATTTTCCACCATGAAGGGGAACTTGCCGGCATGTATCTCCCAATCGTCTGGTGCAAGAATTCTATTGAAAGCATGGTTCAGCACCTTTTCCCGTCCGGCCACGAGATAGAAATCACGCAACGAATTGGGAAGTCTTCCGCCGAGCTTGCGCTCCCCGGCAGTAAACACCACTTCAGGAATCCCGTCCTGCGGTGTCAACTGACGACCGAGCCTTGTGTATGCTTCGCGATATAAACTCTGAAAATTATTATGGTTCATCGAATCGGCGGTTGGGGCCTGGGGCCGCACTACGAATTCGTCTTGACCAAAATCTGATCCGCCTCGTGCTTGCGCAAGGTGAGGTTGTAGCCGCGGACTTTGATTTCCACCGGGTCGCCGAGCGGCGCAAAGCGGACGAGTTGAACAGCGCTGCCGACCAGCAACCCCATTTCCATGAGGCGCGGACGGCTTTCGGGCGGGAGCTTGATTTCGGCAACGGTTGCCGTCGTGCCCACGGCAACCGAACTCAGCGGCTGGGGAGCTTCGGACATAAATTTATCGTGCGTCGGCGGGAACGGGTTCGACCAAAATGGCTCTGGCCAGTTTTTCGCTCAGGGCCAGGCGGGCGTTGCAGACCTGGCAGATGACATTGGCTTCGCTGCTCAACAACTTGATGCGTTGTTCCTCGCCGAGGCCAAGCTCGCGCAGCCGGTCGCGCAATTCGGGCGACGCCACCAGTTCCTTGATGCAAACGGTGGTCCCGGCCTTGACCCGGCTCAGGGGACAGACCTCCGGCCCGGCGCACTGGCCCTCGACAACTTTACACGATGCCTCCGCTTTTTTCACAGCCCACAACGTAGGTCAACGATGACGGTCGGGCAAGCGGGTTTTTGTCATGGTCTTGGCAATTTTTGACAGCGGCGTCCGCTTCGCGTCCCCACCCCTTGCCATCATGGGATGTTTTTGATGGAAACCCCTTCACGCGTCACCTCGAGGTAGGCGCGCACAAGCTCTGACGGGCTGCCTTCAGCCAACCGGGTTGTAACCTGAACCTTGTATGTCCCCAGAGGCAGCTCGCGCTTGAATTCCTGGCCCTGGCCAAACAAGAGCACCGACCCGTCCGTGCGCTCCACCCGCCATTCCTGCAAAGACAAGGTTGAAACTGCGATACCCGCCGATTTCAATTTCAATTGCACCTCCACCTGGTTGCCGGCCGGCGATTTTTCGGTCCGGGCCGCTTCCACTGTCCAGCCGGTTCCTGACTCCAAGGTGGCAGATGCTGTGGCGGTCGCGACTTTCGATTCGGCGCCGCCGGGGGCTTTCACCACGTCAGCCGGAGCGGCAGGCAGGTTTACTTCGACCAGCTTGGCGACGGACTGCTTGACCCGGTTGGTCTTGATCACCAGCACCGTTTCCCAGTTGGTCAGGGTCAGGGTATTCACATTGGTCTGATACCTGGTGGTGAGATTGGTTCGCGTCTGTTCCACCATGACGCTGTTGGTCAGGGTTTTCGTCGCCAAATTGGTTTTAAACACCAACGCGGTCTCCCAGTTGGTCAAAGTTATGATGTTCAAGTTGGTCTGATAGGCGATGACGAGATTGGTTTGGGTCTGTTCGATGGCGATCGTGTTCGTCCGCGTCCGCGTCGCCCAGTTGGTCCGGTAAACGTCAATGACGTTGGTTTGCCATTCCACAAAACGATTGGTCCGGTAAACGTCAACGACGTTGGTCCGCCATTCCACAAAACGGTTGGTGCGGTACTCGGTGATGAAAATATTCGTCGGCATCCGAATCTCGATGGCGTTGGTAATGACTCGCGGGATCCAATTGGTTCGAAGTACGTCCACCGTTTCCCAGCCGGCCGGGGCCGGATTGGGCGCGGCGGCAAATGCCGGAAGGCCAACGAGCAAGGCCAGCAGTGTGACGGGGCAGTGGCGAACCGCTCGAAGAAGAAAATCCGCCACATTCATGGGATGGCATTGGCGATTAATGCCCGGGCCGGACGCCAAAAGAATCGTCCGTTGCTTGTCAATCAACTCCGGATGGCCAGTCATGTTGCAATATCAATCACAAGGCGGCGGCCTGCGCAATTCCATTCTTGCGGAATTATGCCGCCGCACGACCGAAAAGCAGCAATTTTCCGGCCATGTTGGCGGAACTCCGGGACGCGCTCAACCTCCTCAGCGCCAACGGCTACGCCCAGAACGCAGCCGGCTGGCGGAAGCCAGACCGCTCCGCTGCACGCAAAAAATGAAATCAGGCGAATCAGGCTTTGGCGCGTTCAAAGCCTGGAAGCGAGGCCGCAATACTCAACATCGAACATCGAACTTTTAATCACACGCGCTCCAATTTTTGGCTTCTAGGTTTGGAATGTTTCAGGCAGGATGAGCCAAAATTTCGGAAGCCATGTATTTCGGAAAAAAAATCGCCGTGGTGATGCCGGCTTACAACGCCGCGCAAACGTTGCGCCAGACTTACAATGAAGTGCGCGAGCAGGGCATCGTGGACGAAATCATCCTGGTGGACGACCGCAGCCGCGACGACACCGTGGAGGTTGCCCGGTCGCTCCCGGGCATGCGCGTTCACGTGCATGAGCGCAACATGGGTTATGGCGGCAACCAAAAAACGTGCTATCGGCTTGCCCTTGAAACGGGCGCGGACATCGTCATCATGCTCCATCCCGATTATCAATACACGCCGAAGCTGATTCCGGCGATGGCCTCGATTATCGCCAACGGGCTGCATCCGTGCGTGCTGGGCAGCCGCATTCTGGGCGGCTATTCCCTCAAAGGCGGGATGCCGGTTTGGAAATACATCGCCAACCGGTTTCTGACTTTTGCGGAGAATGTTTTGCTGGGGGCAAAACTTTCGGAATATCACACTGGTTACCGGGCGTTCTCGCGGGAGATATTGGAGCGGCTCGATTGGGCCAGCAACTCCGACGACTTCGTTTTCGACAATCAGATGCTGGCGCAAATCCTCTGGCACGGCTTCACCATTGCCGAGGTGAGCTGCCCGACAAAGTATTTCAAAGAGGCGTCCTCAATCAATTTCCGGCGCAGTGTGAAATACGGCTTCGGCTGCCTTGCCATCGGCCTGAGCTATCGGCTGGCCAAAATGGGCCTGCGCCGACCGCGGCTGTTCAGTTCAACACCGCGGCGAGGCGCGATTTCTTCCGGCTGACGGTGGTGCGGGGCAGCACGCCGGCTTTGGCGGCCTTGTCGAAAGCGGAATGGACACCGGGCAGCAGTTTGGCGGCTTCATCCTTTTTGCCGTCAGCCAGCAGCGCGCGATAATCTTTTTCGAGGCGGTGCAGGCGCGACTTGACGCTGCGATTGTGCTGATGCTTGCGCTCGTTGCTGCGCGCCCGGCGTTCGGCTGATTTCGTATTCGGCATAAATAAAATGGTGCTTTGACTTAAAAGGGGGGCGAATTTAGTCGAAAACCCGTGAATGTCAATGGCGAAAGCCGGCCATCCGCGCTTTACTTTCGGGACGTTTGGATGTTTGCTTTTCAAAATACGGGGCGGGAAAATGGGGCGGGGATTGTTATTCCGCAAGGGATGAATAAAAAGCTGCAAATTTTACATCTGGAAGACGACCCGGATTTCGCCGAGTTGGTCCGTTCGCTTTTTGCCCAGGACGGTTTGGACGCCGAGTTGAAATGCGTCGGGGACCGCGCGGCGTTTCAGGCCGCATTGGATGCCGATGCGTTTGACGTCATCATTTCGGACTATCACCTGCCGTCGTTTTCCGGCCTGGATGCGCTGGCCCTGGTGCGAAAAAAAACCCCACATGTTCCGTTCATTCTCGTTTCCGGCACCATCGGCGAACAAGCGGCCATAGAAAGCCTGAAGGCGGGCTCAACCGATTATCTGCTCAAGCAGAATCCGGACCGGCTGCCTTCCGCCGTCCGCCGCGCCGTGCAGGAGACGGAAGAACGGGCCAGGCTCCGGGCGGTGGAAATCGAGCTGGTTCGCCGTGAAAAATACTTCCGCACGCTCACGGAAAATTCGCTCGACGTGCTCTGCATATTGAGCCGCGACGGGAATCTTCTCTACGCCAGCCCTTCAATCGAGCGGGTGCTGGGTTACAAACCGGAGGAGTTGCGCGGACAAAATTTCTTCGCCCGCGTACACGCCGATGATTTGCCGCGGGCGCAGGAGGCGTTTCAATTTGCGCTCGAGCACCCGGAACGCACGGTAAAAACACAATTTCGCCACCAGAACAAAATCGGCGAATGGCGGCATCTGGAACTGGTCGGCCAGAACCATCTGTCCGACCCGGAAATCGGCGGACTCGTGGCCGATTGCCGCGACGTGACGGATCGCTGGCACGCGGAGGAGGAATTGCGCAACAGTGAAAAACAATACCGCCTCCTTTTTCACGGCAATCCGAATCCGATGTGGGTGTTCGACCTCGAAACCCAGGCGTTTTTGGAAGTCAACGAAGCGGCCATTCAACATTACGGTTATTCGCGTGAAGAATTTCTGACCAGGACCCTGGCGGACATTCGTCCGTCGGAAAAAAACGGCGCCTCCCAAAGCGCTGCGCTGGATACCGCCGATCGCAACATCATTTGGCGCCATCGGCGCAAGGACGGCAGCCTCATTGACGTGGAGGTGATCTGGAGTCCGATGGTTTTTGGCGAGCGCCTGGCCGCGTTGACCATGGCCACCGACGTGACCGAGCGTTTGCGCATTGAGCACCGCAACTCGGTTTTCTCCAAGCTGGGCCACCGGCTCAGTTCCGCCAGCAACAGTTCCGAGGCGGCCATGATCATTTGTCAGGCCGCCGACGCGCTTTTCCAGTGGGATGATTTCGCGCTCGATTTGTATTTTGCCGAACGCGACGAGGTTTTTTCGCTGCTCACCATCACCACGGTCGAAGGACAGCGGGTGGAAATACCCTCATCACCCCAGCCCAAAACCGCCAACGCCCTTGTTCAGCGCGTCATTAAGAAAGGAGCGGAACTGCTGTCGTCCTTTGAAACCAAGCTCTTTTCCGCCGACACCATGCTTGCGCCCATTTGCAAAGGCGAACGTGTCATCGGCCTGCTTTTTGTTCAGAACCACAGGCCCGGCACCTACCACAACCGCGATTTGGAAGTGCTCCAGACCCTGGCCGACCAGTGCGGCGGCGCGCTGGAACGCGTCCGCGCCGAGCAGGATTTGCGCGAAAGCCGGCAGCGTTTTCGCGATCTGTTTGAAAATTCGCCGGATGCCATTTTTGTTGAGGACATGGACGGCACGGTGCTGGATGTCAATTTCGCCGCATGCGTGCTGCACGGTCTGACGCGCGAACAATTAATTGGCAAAAATGCCCTGAACGACCTCATTCCACCGGCGCGCCGGAAGACCGCCCACCGCGATTTCCAAAAGTTGGCGAGCGGCAAATTGTTCTGGGTGGAGGGGGAAAGCCTGGCCGCCGACGGCAACGTGACACCCGTGGAAGTGCGCGCCGGCCGCGTGGAATACAGCGGCAAACCCGCCCTGCTGTTGCACGTGCGCGACATCTCCGAACGGCGCGCCGCCGAAACGGCGGTGCAAAGTTCCGAAATGCTTTTCCGTTCCGTTTGGGAAAATTCCGTGGATGGGATGCGTCTGACGGATGAAAACGGGGTCGTCATCGCCGTCAACAAGGCCTACTGCAAATTGTTCGGCCTGGAGGCGGAACAGTTGGAAGACAAGCTGTTCACCGTTGTCTATGCCGAATCCGAAAAGCCGCAAGCCATGCTAAAACGGCATCGTGACCATTTCCGCACCCGCGCCGTGGGCCGTAAAATTCAACGCCAATTCACTCTTCACAACGGCCAGGTGACGGCATTGGAAATCACCGATTCGTTCGTTGAATTGCGCGGGCATCCGCTGCTGCTCTTCAGCTTGTTTCGGGACGTCACCACGCAACGGCGATTGGAAGAACAGTTGCGCCAGTCGCAAAAAATGGAAGCCATCGGCCAGCTCGCCGGCGGAGTCGCGCACGATTTCAACAACATCCTCACCGTTATTCATGGCCATGCCTCGCTATTGGTGTCCGCCGACCTGGAGGAATCGGCGTCGCGATCCGCCCAGCAAATCACCCAGGCCGCCGAGCGCGCCGCCGGCTTGACGCGGCAATTGCTCACGTTCAGCCGCCGCCAGCTCATCCAGCCCAGAAAATTGGACATGAATAAAATCGTCGGCAACATCACCGACCTCCTGGGACGGCTTTTGGGCGAGGACGTGTCGTTGCAATTAAATTACTGCCAGACGCCGGCCATGGTGGAGGCCGATGCGGGCATGATGGAGCAGGTCTTGCTCAATCTGGCCGTCAATGCGCGCGATGCCATGCCCAAGGGCGGACGGCTGGCGGTGCGCATTTCCATCGTCGAGGTGAACGAAACGCATGTCCAACACCATCCCGAAGCGCGCGCCGGCCGCTTTGTCTGCGTCAGCAAGACGGACACCGGCTGCGGCATTCCGCCGGAAAATCTTCAGCGTATTTTTGAGCCGTTTTTCACCACGAAAGAAGTCGGCAAAGGCACCGGCCTCGGTTTGGCGACGGTTTATGGCATTGTCAAACAGCATCAGGGCTGGATCGAGGTGGAAAGCGCCGTCGGCAAAGGCACGACGTTTCGCATTTACATTCCCCATGCGGGTTCGGAGCACGCCGAAGCCGAGAAACCGGCAACGCCAATCACCATTCGTGGCGGCAGTGAAACGGTTTTGCTCGTGGAAGACGAAAAAGCCGTGCGGGAACTCGTCGCGCGCGTGCTCCAAAAATACGGCTACAAAATCTTGCAGGCCGGCAATGGCATCGAAGCCCTCAAGATGTGGAACCAGCACAGGGACGAAATCGCCCTGCTGTTCACCGATCTGGTGATGCCCGACAACATGAACGGCCGCGAACTGGCGGAAAAACTGTGGATGGACCGGCCGGGATTGAAAGTCATTTTCACCAGCGGTTACAGCGCCGACATCGTCGGCAAGGACTTCAGGCTGGAGCCGGAGTTGAATTATTTGCAAAAACCTTACCAGCCACAGACGCTCGCGCTGACCGTGCGCCGCTGCCTGGATAACGGACGCGCTGAATAGCGCGACTTCCTGTGCCGCACTTCCAACTTTTCTTCGACGGCGTCCCCGCTTAAACTCAGCGCATGATTATCGCGCCCTCGCTGCTCGCCTCCGACCACGCCCGCTTCGGCAAGGAAGTCGGGCGCGCCAGCCGTTCCGGCGCCGACTGGCTGCACTTCGACATCATGGACGGCCATTTCGTGCCCAACCTTTCCTTCGGCCCCCAGGTGGTCCGAGCGGTCCGGCCGCTGACGAAATTATTTTTCGACGTTCACCTCATGTGCTCGCGCCCGGAAATTCTGTTTGAACCTTTCGCCACGGCGGGCGCGGACGAAATCATCATTCACGTCGAACTCGGCGAACGGGTCGCGTCGCTGATTTGGAAAATCAAATCGCTCGGCAAAAAAGTCGGCCTCGCCATCAACCCGCCCACCGCCATCGCCGGGGTCCAGCCGTATCTCGATCAAATTGATTTGCTGCTCGTAATGACCGTCAACCCTGGGTTTGGCGGGCAGGAATTCATTCACGAAACGCTGCCCAAAATCCAGCAGGCCGAGGCGTGGCGGCGCGAAAGGCAATTGCCCTACCGCATCAGCGTGGACGGCGGCATCAATTTCCAGACCGCCGCCGAATGCGCCCGCGCGGGCGCGGACACGTTTGTAAGCGGCACGACCCTGTTCCGCGCGCACAATCTCAAAGCCGCCGTCAGCAAAACTGCGCAAGATTGTCAACGCCAATGACCCCGCGCTGGCGGATTTGAAGGTTTAATCTTCGCAATATGGCACCAATCAAATTCGGCACGGACGGCTGGCGCGCGGTCATCGCGGAAGATTTCACGTTTGCCAACGTCGCGCGCGTTGCGCAGGCGGCGGCGGACTATTGGAAATCGGAAATCGGAAGTCGGAAGTCGGAAATTTTCGGCTACGAGCCAAAAGTCGTCGTCGGCTATGACCGGCGTTTTCTTTCCGACCGGTTTGCGCAAATCACCGCCGAAGTCCTCGCCGGAAATCATTTTCAAGTCATCCTCACGCCCGAACCGACGCCGACGCCGTCGGTTTCATTCGCCGTCAAAAATCTGCGCGCCGTCGGCGGGGTGATGATTACCGCCAGCCACAATCCACCGATTTTCAACGGCTTCAAGCTCAAATCGTATTACGGCGGGTCGAGCGACTCTGAAACGTGCCAGGCGGTGGAAAGTTTCCTGGATAAAAATCCGGTTCGCTGCGTCGAGCCTTGGAGCGCCGGCGGCTCGCCGGCGAATTTCGTCAATCCCGGCGGGACGCCGGCGCTCCGGGAAAGATCAGAATTGCCGACGTCCGCCCGGCGCATTATGCGGCACTCAAAAAACTGGTGGACTTCAAGCTCATCGCGAACTCAAAACTTCGTTTCGCGCACGACGCGCTCTTCGGCGTGGGCGCGGGTTGTTTCGAGCAGTTGCTCGCCGGCACCTCCTGCAAGGTCACCACGCTCAACGGAGAGCACGACGCATTTTTTGGCGGCATCAATCCCGAGCCGATCGTGCAAAATTATGCGCGCAGCCAGGCGTTTCTCAAAAAACATCCGCATGACATCTGCCTGGTGACCGATGGCGATGCCGACCGGGTCGGCGGCATGGATGGCCGTGGCAATTATTTGACGACGCACCAGATTATCTGCCTGTTGCTCCATCATTTGATTGTCAATCGCCAGGGAGGCAAGGTTGGAGTTCAAGCTTTAGCTTGCGAGCAAGGGAACACGCTAAAGCGTGAACTCCAGCGCCCGCCCGCCCGGCGGGTCGTCAAGGCGCTGACGACGACTTCGATGGTGGACAAAATGTGCGCGGCTTACGGCCTGCCGCTGGTCGAGACGGGTGTGGGTTTCAAATACATTTGCGCCGAGATGCTCAAGGGCGGCGTGCTGCTCGGCGCGGAAGAAAGCGGCGGCATCGGTTTCCCCGGCCACATTCCCGAGCGTGACGGCATTGCCGCCGGCTTGATGCTGCTCGAACTGCTCGCGACCGAACGAGTGTCGGTAAACCAACTGCTGGCGAGACTGGAGAAACAATTTGGGCCGCATCGTTACGGGCGGGTGGACACGCATTATCCGCTCGAAAGGCGCGCGGCGCTGATGGAATTTTTGAAAAACAATCCGCCGGAGAAATTACTGCGCTCGCCGCTGGCCGACATGAAAACCTTTGACGGCGTAAAATTTGTCGCGGCGGATTCGTCGTGGCTCATGTTGCGCGGCTCCGGCACGGAACCGGTCCTGCGGATTTACGCCGAGGCGAAGTCGGATGCCGGCGTCCAAAAACTGCTCCAGCTGGGCGTGGGATTGACGCGGCGCTGAATTGTTGCTCCATGCGCCGGGTTGAACTCCGATAGCCCGCCTTCGCTTCGCTTCCGCCTTCGTTCAACTACGGCGAGACGAGCCGGCGCGGCAGTCTTCGCTCTTCGTTGCGCTCCGAGCGAAGACTGGTGGAGCCGAGGGGGTTCGAACCCCTGACCTCCTGAATGCCATTCAGGCGCTCTGCCAACTGAGCTACGACCCCGTCCAAAGCGCACGCAATCTAAGGTTCCGCCCGCGCTTGTCAAACTTTTTGCCGCGTTTTTAGGTGTAAAACAGGATTGCAAAATAAATTCAAATGTCCATAATCCCTCTCCAAAATTAATCCTATGAAGACAATTGCATTGGCCATGATTTTTTCCCTGAACGCGGCCTGCCTGGCAGGCGTCGCCTCTCAGTCAAAAACAAATGAAACAGTCAACCCGCCTCTGGCGGCTCAAAAGCCGGCTGGCACGAATGTATTCAGCGACGAAAAGTCGCGCGACAGTTATGCGGTTGGCATGATGTATGGCACCCGCTGGAAGCAGCAGGGTATTGAAGTGGAATATGAATGGCTGGTCCGCGGGATGAAGGACGCTCAGGCGGGCGGCCCAACCTTGATGACCGAGCAGGAAATGGGCAGCACGTTGAACGACTTTCAAAAAGAGATTGGCGCCAAACAGGAAAAAAAGCGGCAGGAAATGGCGGAGAAGAATAAAAAGGACGGTGACGCGTTTCTGGCTGAAAACAAAACCAAGCCCGGGGTCGTCACCCTGCCTGACGGCCTGCAATACCTCGTTATCACCAATGGCAGCGGCGCCACACCCATGATGAACGACACGGTAACGGTAAACTATCGCGGCACATTTATTGATGGCAAGGAATTTGACAGTTCCGCCAAGACCGGCCATCCCGCGCAATTTCCTGTCGGCAATGTCATTCGCGGTTGGACGGAAGCGCTCATGCAGATGAAGGCCGGTTCCAAGTGGCAGTTGTTTGTGCCGTCGGAACTCGCTTACGGCGAACGGGGACGCCCCGGCATCCAGCCGGATTCCGTTTTGATTTTTGAAATCGAACTGCTTGCCACCGAACATCCATCGCCGGCGGCCGCATCCGGGCCGGCCGCGCCGCTCACCAGCGACATCATCAAAGTGCCTTCGCAGGAAGAAATGAAAAAAGGCGCGAAGATCGAAGTCATCAAACCCGAAGACGCGGCCAAACTCCAGCAGTCACAGCCACAGCCAGCCAAATAGTTGCGGGCGGTTTGAACATTCAAGGCGGAGCGCTGTCCATTTCCCAATGGCTATGAAATGGTTTTCAAGATCATTGGTTGGATTTTTGTCGGCAATGGTGGGCGCGCTGGTCATGGTCGCCGTCTTTCACCTCACCTCGTGGGGCAAGGACGCCGGGCCGGCCATCAAGGTTGAGACCACGCCCGTCAACCGCGACGCCAAACTCGGCGCCAGCTTCGCGCCCGTCGTCAAAAAAGCCGCGCCGAGCGTCGTGAACATTTACTCCACGCACATCGTGCATGAACGGCTGATGCGCAATCCGCTGCTCAACGACCCGTTTTTCCGGCAATTTTTCGGCGGCCAGATTCCCGACGACGACCGTGAACGCACGCGCCGGGAACAAAGTCTTGGCTCGGGGGTCATCATTTCACCGGATGGCTACATCCTCACGGCCAACCACGTGGTGGACGGGGCCGACGAAATCAAGGTGCGCCTTGCGGATGACAAGAAGGAATACACCACCCGGGTCGTTGGCACGGATCCGCCGACCGATGTGGCGGTTTTGAAGATTGACGCGAAGGACCTGCCGGCCATCACGCTGGCAGACAGCGGCCAATTGGAGGTGGGGGACGTTGTGTTGGCCATCGGCGACCCCTTCGGCTTGGATCATACGGTGACGATGGGTATCGTCAGCGCGTTGGGGCGCAAGGGACTCCCCGGTTTCAACCAATACCAGGATTTCATTCAGACCGACGCGGCAATCAATCCCGGCAACTCCGGCGGCGCGCTTGTGGACGCCGAAGGCCGGCTCGTCGGCATCAACACGGCCATCATCAGCCGCACGGGCGGCAACCAGGGCATCGGTTTCGCCGTGCCGGTCAACATGGCCCGCCGGATCATGGAACGCCTCATCAGCGGCGGCAAAGTGGTGCGCGGTTACCTCGGCATCTTTTCCCAGGACATTGACGCCGGCCTGGCCAAATCCTTCAATTTGTCCAGCCAGAATGGCGCCCTGGTCGGCAACGTCTTTTCCAACACCCCTGCCGAGAAGGCCGGAATCAAGGCCGGCGACGTTATCATCGAGTTCAATGGCAAGGGCATTACAGACAAGAGCAGTCTCCAACTGGTCGTTTCGGAGTGTCTCCCCGGCTCCCCGGCAACGGTGAAGCTGTTACGCGACGGCCATGAAAAGATAGTTGCAGTCACGCTCGCTGAATTGCCCGCCAGCATGACGCAAGGCCAGAATGACCAGGACGATTCCAATCCCCACCATTCCACCGTTGACGCGCTGGAGGGCGTGACGGTGCAGGATTTGAACCAGGGCATACGCCAGCAACTCGAAATCAAAGATGAAATTCGAGGCGCGTTGGTTACGGATGTTGACCCGGACTCGAATTCCGCCGAGGCCGGATTGCGGCGTGGCGACGTGATTGTGGAAATCAACCGCCGGACGGTGAGCAACGCCGACGACGCGGTCAGACTGGGCCGGCAGGCCAAAGGGGACCAAATCCTGCTCAAAATCTGGCGTCGGCAGGGCGATCTCGTCGGCACGCTATATCTCAGTGTGGACAATACGAAGAAGGGGAAATAGCCGGGATTTTAACGGGGTCGGGGGTTGTGACTTTAAATCCGAAATTCGAATTCCAAATCCCGACCCGCTTCGACAGCGCGGCGAGAAGAAGCCCGAAAATATAACGACCGGTGCCGTTGGCGTTATTTCGGATTCCGGCATTTGGATTGCCTTCGGATTTCGAGCTTTGGAATTCGGGTTTAAAAGAGCTGCAACCGAGATTTTGACAAACTTCACGCGCTGGCACATCCTCTCGTGAAGTTGTCCTATGCCCGTTCAATACAAAGATTATTACGAAATCCTCGGCGTGCTACGCACGGCGAGCGACGATGAGTTGAAAAAATCCTTCCGCAAACTCGCGCGGCAATATCATCCCGACGTTGCCAAAGACAAGAAGAAGGCCGAGGAAAAATTCAAGGAAATCAACGAGGCCTACGAGGTCTTGAGCGATCCGGCCAAACGCAAAAAATACGACGAACTGGGCGCGAATTGGAAGTCCGGCGCGGATTTTCGTCCGCCGTCCGGCTGGGAACAATTCTCCGGCGGCCAGACTTTTCGCGGGCGCGGCGGCGGGGGCGAAGAATTCGAGACCCATTTTGGCGGCACCGGCTTCAGCGATTTCTTTGAACAACTCTTCGGTTCGCGGATGCGCGGGGGCGCGGGCGGCTTTGGCCGTTCCGCGGATTTTGGCGAGGAAGAATTCGCCGAGCGCGGACGCGACATTGAGGGCGACATTCTGGTCACGCTCGAAGAGGCCCTGCGCGGCTCCGTGCGCTCGGTCAACGTGCGCCGTCCAGCCGGCCGCTCGGTGAAAACGGAAACTTATCAGGTCAAAGTTCCGCCCGGCGTGACCGAGGGACAGAAATTGCGGCTCGCCGGGCGCGGCGAAGCCGGCAGCAGCGGGGGTGAGGCCGGCGATTTGTATTTGCGCGTGCGGCTGGCCCGGCATCCCGACTTCGAGGTTGAGGACCACAATTTGATTTACGAGGCCGAGCTGGCGCCGTGGGAAGCCGTGCTGGGGTTGAACCTTTCCGTGCCCGCGCTGGACGGCCGGGTGAACATCAAAATTCCGCCCGGCACGCAAAACGGCCAGAAGCTTCGCGTGCGCGCCCGCGGCCTGCCGACCCGCGACGGGGCGCGCGGCGATCTGATGGTCGTCACCAAAATCGCCGTGCCGGCCAAAGTCACGGACGCGGAGAAAAAATTGTGGGAGCAACTCGCCCGCGAATCCAAGTTCAATCCGAGAACTTAGAAATCGGAGGGGCGCATCGCGCACTGCCCCGTAGCGGCAGCCATCCTTGGCTGCCGTATCACCCGGCTTCCAGCCGGGTATTCTCTGTTGTGGAAGCGAGGTCATGACGTGGGTTGGGTTTTGCGGCCCGGGCGGCAGGGATGCCGCCGGATACGGCAGGCAGGAGATGCCTGCCGCTACAAAATCGGGGGCAGTGTCAGGATACGCCCGAAACCGGAGGGGCGAGTTACACGAGTCCCCAGATAAATGGCGATGGCCGGACTGGGTACGGTGTCGCCGGTCGAGGGTATGGGTTGCCGGTGCCGAAGACCGCGGAGGAAATCAAACGCTGCGAAGCTCTGCGTTCTCCGCAGTGCCATCTCATGACATCGTTCCTTTCTGAGAAGATTGTTACCACGGATGGACACAGATTCACACGGATTGGAAAAAGGAGGGCACCATGCATGACACGAATGGCGCGAATGATCGCTAACTGAATTCACGTCTCGCTCTTATCCGTGTCCATTCGTATCCATCCGCAGTTAAAGAAAGAGCTTTGCGGCTCTCTGCGTTCTCGGCGTCTCTGCGTTAAAGGCGTTTCCATTGGGTTGCGGCTTTGCTTCTTCGCGTCTTTGCGTTAAATCTGAATCATGTCGCCAAACCCAAAGACGATTCTCATCACCGGCGTCTCGCGCGGCCTCGGCCGCGCGATGACGGAGGAATTCATCCGGCTCGGCCAAACCGTGCTGGGCTGTGGACGTTCCCCAGACGAAATCGCGCGGTTGCAAAAGCAATTTTGTTCGCCACACGATTTTGCGGTGGTGGACGTGGCCAGCGACGGAGCGGTCGCCGCGTGGGCGAAACGCATTTTGAAATCCCACGGCGCGCCGGATTTGGTGCTCAACAACGCCGGACTCATCAACCGCAACGCGCGGCTTTGGGAAGTTCCGGCGCGGGAATTTTCCGACGTGATTGACGTGAATCTCAAAGGCGTGGCGAATGTCATCCGCCATTTTGTCCCGGCCATGGTGAAAAACCAAAGTGGCGTCATCGTGAATTTCAGTTCCGGCTGGGGTCGCTCGACCGACGGAGAAGTCGCGCCGTATTGCGCCACCAAGTGGGCGATTGAAGGTCTCACGCAGGCGCTGGCGCAGGAATTGCCGCCGGGCATGGCCGCCGTTCCGCTCAATCCCGGCATCATCAACACCGGCATGCTGCGCAGTTGCTTTGGCGGTTCGGCTTCGGGCTACCCGACGCCGCCGGAATGGGCGAAAATCGCCGTGCCGTTTCTGCTGAAACTAGGCGCATCGGACAATGGCCGGCCGCTGACCGTGCCGGTTCGCGGCGCGAATGATTAACGGCGAAAACCTGGCGCGGCAACAGCCGCAACCAAAGGGGCGCGGACAGCCTTGTCCGCGTATTGGTCTGCGGTTGCATCCAGCTCGCTCACAAAGCTGTCCGCGCTCCGTGGTAATTTGTGCCAAAGAACTTTGGCGAGGTGGTCATCAATGCCGGCGCCGTTGCCTGCCGGCCTTGTTTTTTCGATTTCTTCCCACCGGCCCAAGACCCGGCTGGAGTTGAGGTGCAATGGATGGTTCGGCATCCGGGCTGGAAGCAATTGGTGTGGACGACGGCAACTCCGCAAAAAACAGGATCATCATCGTGGCGAACCAGGCCAGCAGCATGGGTAACAGATATCGCCCGGCGGTGTTATCGGCGGTGTAACCGATCGTTGAAACGAGATCGGTGACGTTGGATAAGGCTGCAAAGACAAAGCTAAACGCGGCCAAGGCGCCGATCAGCATCGCCAGCATCCAGAGGATGATTGGTCGCCGGGCGGAAATGGCAAACCAGAGCGCCACCGTCAGCAACAGGCAAAACCATGCCAGACCGAGAGTCAAATGATTATACAATGATGAAAAGCCATCCCAACGGCCGATCCAGTGGAGTCTGTCCGCCTTCACCACTCCAGCTGGCAAAATCGGAGCTTACAAACAAGCGGGCAAAAAGAACCATGAATATCCACGGATAGTTTGCCAGCGTGCTGCCGGGATGGTGCAGGGCATAACCGGCCCAACCGGATTCGAATTGTAATGAAGGTATCTGGATACGCAGGCAGACAAAGGGCAGAGCCGCCAGAAACCAGAAAGCCAGCACCGGCCAGAGACGAGGAGGCGGTTTCAATGAGGGCCGCGCCGACGGCAGCAGCAACATCCAGCTTCCCACCAGCGCCAGAAAAATGAAACCCTCAAATTTTGCCATGGCCGCGCCGAACAAAAGTGTCAGCCCCAGCCCAAGCCGGGCACGGTCTTTCCCAACCAGCCAGAGAGCGCATTGCGCGAAGCCCATAACCGTGAAGAATACCATCGGCAAGGTGCCGCCTTCCCACTGGACGTGGATTTGGGTAACCGGTAAAAGCAACAGGCCCAGGAGCGCAAAGTGAGGGGCGTGAAACCGGCTTTTTCCACCCCGGCTCAATGAGGCCAGGGCGAGCAGAAGAAACAACAGCATCCAAGCGGGCCAGAATTTGGTGACAAACTCATCCACGTGGCCGATGGAATCATACGTGGCTGAATGCAGCGAGGGTACGAGCGTGGGGTAGTCCAGATGCGCGTGCGCCAGACGCGGATTGGAAAACCATTGCACCAGTTCTGTTCCGTTGTAGAGGTGCATGATCTTTGCCTTGAGCGACCACGCCGCTATCGCATCGAATTCCACCAGTCCCTGCAGCCCGGCCAGACGGAAAAGAATCAGGAAGACAAACAGCCCGACCGCCAAAATGGCAAGAGCAACGGGGCTGCGAATCAGCTTCTGGCAGCCGCCACTAATCCCGGTCAAATAGGGCTTGCGGTTGTGCCACGCTTCCACAATGCCGCCCAGGGCGGTCACAGCGAGAATTAATCTTTGCCCTGAAAAGCCACAGAGTTTGACGCCCAGCGCGAGCGCGGCCACCGCCATCATTCCCAAGCCCAAGGCGCAGGCCAGTTGTTCCAGCAGCGGCATCCGCCCACCCAAGGCGGGGAACAAAAAGCGGAACAACCCCATGCCCGCCAACGCCGTTAGCAAAGGAAGCAGAAATGCGATGGCCGTGTCGGAATTGGATCCGAACCAATCCGGGTTGACCGGTTTCCGCAGGGGCAGATCACGCAGCACCTTGTATCCGACATGCGAGCAATCCGGCGCGACATCTATTCTAACGTCGAATCCGTTGGAAAGAATTTCCTGATCGGACCCGGCAGTCTTGCCCAGGAAGCCGTCCTTGGTTAAGCGGGCGGGCTGGCCCACGCTCACGCCGATCTCCCGGGGGAAGAGATAATAAGTTGCGAAATAATAATCCCCAATCTTCCCGTAATTTGTGGGACCAGTCATGTCCGGCATGAAAATGCGCGCATCTTTAGGCAGGACCAGATCGAGGAACCGGCATTCCCCGGCGTTTACACAACCTTCACGGTCCGGGATGCGGGAAATCTTCGGCAGGTGTTCCGCCCGGATGCACGATACGGCCAGGGACGAAAAATCCATCGCCTTGCAATGTAAAAACTGCCACACGATCACGAAGCCGGCGAAAGCCACCAGTGATGTGCTGACGAGGGTTCCCCAACGACTATGCATGGAATTCAAAGCGCGTGCTGATTAAAAGAGTCTTCTGCTACGGGTCATTCGTCATGCCAACCGACTTGTCGGCGGAGTATTTTTTTAACAATTGTTCGTATATCGCGGCCACTTCCGGCTGGCGCGTCAACAGGGCAATGTCGCGCGCCTTTTTAGCCATTTCAACGGCTTTGGCAAACTGGCCGTCTTCGACATAAACGGCAGCAAGGGTTCCTATGAAAATTGGTTGTTGGCCGGTCAATTCGACCGCCTTGCTGGCAAGCTGCACAGCTTCTTTCCCATTACGCAATTCCGATCGGGGATTCGCCGCCAGGCTCCAAGCCAGATTGTTTAACGCAATCGGGTCATTGGGATAGCGGCGAGCGGCCTCGCGATACGCTTGAACAGCTTCGGCGAACTTTCCGGCCTTTTCCAGTTGTCTGGCAAGTTCCGTTCTCGCCTGCAGGTCGGGGTTTTCAGGCGAGTTGGTTTTAGAATCGTTCAAGGAATTTGTGGCCGCCAGATTTGGCAACGGATTCTTCGGCAAAGGAGATTTGTTTTCCGGCAAGACAAACACGCCCAGAGCCACGATCAAAAGCGCGCCGATGGCCAACCAGCAACCGTGTTTCAACGCAGGGCGGCCCAGGTCGGGAGTGCTGGCAGATGTCGGCGGGCAAGCGACAGTCGCACCCGTGCCCGGAGTTGATGCCGACGAAGACGGATTGGCAAAAAGCATGGTCATCGTCGTGGCGAACCATGCCAGCAATACTGGAAGCAGGTATCGCCCCCCGTTCAAATCACGGGTGTAAATATCGGTTGCAACGCTTAAACCTTTGATGCTGACAAAGCTGACGAACACTCCGCATAACGCAGCCACGGCACCGAGGAACATGGCCAGAATCCAGATGGCGATTTGGCGGCGGGCAGGAATGGCGAACCAAAGCGCCGCCGTCAGAAACAAGCAAAGCCAGGCCAAACCGAGGGTCAAATGATTATACAACGATGAAAAGCCATCCCATCGGCCGATCCAGCAGAGCTGTCCGCCTTCCACGCTCCAGTTTGCAAAGTCAGGTTTCACAAACATATGAGCGAGCATTATCATGAACGTGCTGGGCCAGCTCGAGAGCGTGATGCCCGGATGGTGCAGGGCATAACCGGCCCAACCCGATTCGTAGTGTAAAGAAGGTGTCTGAATACGCAAACAAACAAATGGCAGAGCCGCCAGAAAACAGAATGCCAGCACCGGCCAGAAGTGGGACGACGGCCTTAACGGGGGTCGTGCCGAAGGTAGAAGTAACATCCAGCTTCCCACCAGCGCCAGAAAAATGAAACCCTCAAATTTCGACATGGCCGCTCCAAATAAAAACGTCAGTCCAAGACCAAGCCGGGCGCGATCTTTTCCCGCCAGCCAAAGAGCGCATTGCACGAAACCCATAACGGTGAAGAAGACCATCGGCAGGGTGCCGCCTTCCATCTGGACGAACATCTGGGTGGCCGGCAACAGTAATACACCCAGGAGGGCAAATAACGGGGCATGAAACCAGCTTTTCCCGGCCCGGTTCAGCGAGGCCAGAGCGCCGATAAGGAACAACAGCATCCAAGTGGGCCAGAACTTGGTGACAAATTCATCCACATGCCCGATCGAGTCAAACGTAGCTGAATGCAGTGAGGGCACGAGCGTGGGAAAGTCAAAATTCGCATGCGCCAGACGTGGATTGGAAAACCATTGCACCAGTTCTCTCCCGTGGTAGAGATGCATAATCTTCGCCTTGAGCATCCACGCCATGACCGCGTCCGGCTCAACCAGCCCTTGCCGCCCGGCTAGACGGAAGAGAATCAGGAACACAAACAGTCCGCTCACAAAGAGGGCCGATTTGGCGGGACTGCAAATTGTACTCCGGCAGCCGCCGACAATCCCGGTCAAGTAAAGCTTGCGGTTGCGCCACATTTCCGCGATGCCGCCCACAGTGGCCACAAAGAAGATCAAACCTCGCCCTGAAAACCCGCACAATTTGACGCCGAGCGTGAGCGCGGCCGCGGCCATCATTCCCAAGCCCAAGCCGCAGGCCAGTTGTTCGAGCAGCGGCATCCGCTCGCTTAAAGTGGAAAACAAAAAACGGAACAGCCACATCCCCGCCAATGCCGTCAACAAGGGCAGCAAAAACGCCATGGCCCTGTCGGAATTGGAATCAAACCAGGCCGGATTGTTTGGGAACTTCAAGGGAAGCTCCCTCAACGCTTTGACAGACAGGTTATCCTTTGGAAGATTGTCATACCTCACATCGAATCCATTAGTAAGAATTTCTTGATCGGACTCGGATGTCTTGCCGAGCAAACCGTCCTTGGTTAATCGGGTGATATGATCCAGACTCGTTCCAACCTCACGGGGAAAGAGGTAATAAGTCACCCAATGATAGTACCCAATCTTGTAGTTGTTGGTGGGGCCGGTCATGTCCGTCATAAAAACACGAGCATTCCCCGGCAAAACCAAATCGTAATACCAGCCCGTTCCTGAGGCCCGAATATTTGCGCTGCTTCTTAGAAAAACATTGGAAATCCCCGACAGTTGCTTTCCTCGAAGAAGAGACAGCGCCAGTGACGAATACGCTTCATGCACATCATCGTGATGCCGGACCTGCCAGGTGATCGCGAAGCTGGCGAAAGCCACCAGAGCTGCCGCGATGACGATTGCCCAACGACTATTCATGGAATTTAAAACGCATGCCGATCACAAGGGTTTTGCCCAAACCGAAACACTGTAAAATGCGCTCCCTTTCAGTCAAGCATGGAGCGGCAGGCCGTTGCCGGTGGGGGCGTAACCTGGCACAACCGCCAACAATGGCGGGGCAAACCATCCCGGTTCGCGGCGCGAATGATTAAAAGCCCGCGAACGTTCCGTCCCATGCTTGACCATGAGCGCAGCCGCCTTTAGCTTGAATTCATGGCGAACACGCCGCAAAAGAAAAAACGCAAGACAATCATGCTCGGTATTGGGTTGGACACCGACGGCCACAAACGTCTGACGACCGGGCCGAACTTTGCTTTGGTCGGGGGCACGGAAGAAACCCACGAGCAGATGACCGAGAAGGCCGTCAAAATCAACGAAAAGCTCAAGGCGCGCGGCAAGCATCTGGAAAACGTCAGCCACGACGAATTCGATGACATCGCCCACGAGGTCGGCCTCAAGCCGGTCAAGCCGGTCAAGCCGCGGTGATGTGACGTAGCGGCGGTCGGCCGACCGCCGCATTTTTCAATCGGAAGTTAATGGCGGCGCTCTGCCGGGCCGCCGCTACGCCGATCTCACGCGGTTTCGAATCATTGAGTCTCCTTGCGTCGGCTCCTACAGCACTCCGAATTTCTCCAGCGCCGCCCGCGTTTTTTCCGGGGTCTCGTGTAAAATCGTCCGCCAGCCGCGCACCGCGCCGCCCGCCACGTTTTCCGGACGGTCGTCCAGGTAAAGAATTTCCGCCCCGTGCTGGCCGGCAAATTTCTCCAGCGCCTCGTAAATTTTGGCGTCCGGCTTCATCGCGCCCACTTCATAGGAAAAAATGTAGCCGTCGAAGTCGCGGAAGAATGGGAAACTCCGCCGGATGTGCTCGATGGCCAGGTCGTTGGTGTTCGAAAAAATGTAGGTCGGAATGCCGCGCCGGCGCAGCCCGGCATGAAGTTCAATCATCGCCGGAATGGCCGTGAAAATGTCCGCGAAAAATTCGCCGAATTCTTCAATCGTGCCGCGAAAACCGGTGGCCCGGCAGATCTCCGCAAAAAATTCCTGCCGGGTCACCCGGCCGGTTTCAAACTGGACGAGCAACGGCGAACTTTCCAAAAAGGAACGGAGCTGATCAACGGCGCGGGCGCTGCGCGCGGCGACCTTGCGGGCGGCAATCGAATAATCGAAATCCACCAGCACCTTGCCCAGGTCAAATACAACAATTTTCGGGGTTTCCATGATTTTAAGAAGGCGCGGGCAAACTGAATGACAATTGACTAAGCCCTAATGACTAAAGAATAACCGAGCACCAATGACGAAGGTTGCGGCGCATGGACAAATTTGGATTTCAGGATTTGGCATTCCTTAGTCATTATGGTTTAGAGCTTATCCCTAAATAACGATTTTACGTATTCAACACATTCGCCAGCAAATCAAGGCCGAAGCGCAATGCAACAAGCCCAGATAATTCTCCGCCTTCTTTTCGTACCGCACCAGCAACTTGCGGAAACGGTTCAACCACGAATGCGTTCGTTCCACCCGCCATCGGCGGGCAGGCTGCTTCCGCCCGCAGATCGGTTTGGTTTCCTGGCCGATTTGCCGCACCTGCGGAATATAACCGCGTTTCCGCATGATCGCGGCGGCGGGCTTGCCGCTGTAGCCTTTATCGGCACACAGGTTTTGGCGACACCGACGGGTTGGCTTGGGTCGCCGAATCACAATGCTGTCCAGTGTTTCGGCCAGCAGTTTCACATCATGCCGGTTGGCCCCGCGACGATAAGCGAGAGCGGGACGCCAGTCCCGTCGACCAGCAAACTGCGTTTGGTGCCTTTTTTTCCCCCGATCCGTGGGGTTGTTGCCTACCGCTTCCAGCGCCAAGGGAGCTTTGCCCTGAGTGCCGTCAATGCTCTGCCATTCCCAGGCAATCCCTTCCAGATCATCGTATTCGGCCAAACCGGCCCGCCACAGTCGGCGGAAGAATCCCGCCGCGCGCCACTGCTGAAAGCGACGGTGAACCGCCGTGGCACTGCCAAAACTCTTGGGCAACGCTTTCCATTGACAACCCGTCCGCAACACGTACACAATGGCAGCGAACACGGAGCGCGATTTTAACGGCTTGCGCCCGCCTCCGGGACGCCGCTGGTATTTTTGATCTTTGGCCCGCGCCGCGCGCACTGGAACCAGCGGCTCGACCCGAGTCCAGAGTTCATCGGACACTTCCCAAGAGTAAACTTTGCTCATGCCGACAACGTAACAAAGCCCACACACGGTGTAAAGATTATTTAGGGATAAGCTCTTAGTCATTTGTCATTTCCCGGTCATCTCCCTGCGGCCTTCCAGCGCCCGGCTCAAGGTCAGTTCATCGGCAAATTCCAAGCCGCTCCCGGCGGGCAAACCGTAGGCAATCCGGGAAATTTTGAGTCCCGGGCGCGCCAACCGTTTGGCCAGATAAAAACTGGTCGCGTCGCCTTCCACGTCCGTGCCCAGCGCAATGATAATTTCTTTGATCGGTTCATGGGCCAGGCGTTTCTCCAATTCAGCAATGCGCAAGTCTTCCGGCTCAACGCCGTCGAGCGGGGAAATTTTTCCGCCGAGCACGTGGAACTTGCCGCGGAAGGTGCCGGATTTTTCGACGCTCAAAATGTCCACCGCGCGCTCGACCACGCACACGAGCGACGTCTCGCGCCGGGCGTCGTCACAGATCGGACAGGGGGATTTTTCGGTCAACGCGCCGCAGGTCGTGCAAAATTGAATTTTCTCGCGGGCTTGGAGAATGATGTCCGCCAGTTGTTTCACCACCGCCGAATCAGCCTGGACCAGGTGCAGGGCGATGCGCTCGGCGGAACGCGGCCCGACGCCGGGCAGCTTGGCCAGGGCGGAAATCAAGGAGATGATGGATTCGGGAAGGACAGACATGGAATGACGAATGACTAAGCCCTAATGACGAAGGAATGACTAAACCCTAATGACCAATCCCTCATCGCGGCCTTGGGAATTCTGAATTTGGGCGTTCGGTATTCTTTAGTCATTAGGATTTAAGCATTAGTCATTTCCGGCCATTTTATCCAAATCCCGGCAAGTTGAGCCCGGCGGTGACCTTGCCCATCTCGGCGTTGGAGATTTCCTTGGCTTGGCCGAGCGCCTGGTTGGCGGCGGTCACAATCATGTCCTCGAGCAATTGCGCGTCGGACGGATTGAGCGCCTGCGGATCAATTTTCACCGAGGCGATGGTGCCGTCGCATTTGGCGGCGATTTTGACCGCGCCGCCGCCGCTGGTGGCCTCGACGGTGCGCGCGGCGAGTTGCGCCTGCACCTGTTCCATTTGCTGCTGCATGCGCGCAGCCTGTTTCATGAGTTTGCCGATGCTGGACATGGGAAAGTTGAGAGTTGAGGGTTGAGAGTTGAAGGTCAGGCGCGCACTTCCACAATCTGGCCTTTGAAAATTTCCAGGGCCTTTTGAATCAAGGGATCGTTCTTGAAATCGTTTTTGTCGAAGGGAACGGACGCCGGTTTTCCCTTCGCGGCGGGTGCTGCGGATGCAACCGGTTTGGGTTGGAGTTCACGCTTTAGCGTGTCAGCCGAACAAGCTGAAGCTTGAACTCCAACGCCCTCGTTTTGCTTCGCGGCCATCGCAGACGCTTCTACTTTTACGAATTTGATCTGCGCGTTGGCGTGGCCGAGTTCGGCGAGTTTGGTCTGGAGCAGCGTGTGATTGCGCGCGTTGTCCACCAGGCCGAGGTGATCGGCAAACTCGGGATCAAAGCCGATCGTGAGCACGTTTTTGTCGAACGAAACCGGATTGGCGTCCACGAGATAACTCCGCGTGAATGGACTGACCCGGCCAACGGCTTCAATCAACCCGGTCCACAATCCGGCCAGGTCGGCGGACACCGGCGGCGTTTCGGCCAAAGTTATCGGAGCGCCGGGCACCGGCCCGGCCTGTTGGTGGACGGTTTTGGGCGCCGCCGTTTCGAGCCGAGCGGGTGCTCGGCGCTCCGCCGGAGCGGCTGCCTGCGCAGGCGGGACGCCCGCGCCACTTTGGCCGCCGCGCAATTGGTTGAGCTGCTTCAGGACGGCATCGAGGCTGACGGCGTTGCGCGCCTCGATGGCCTTGAGCATTGCGACTTCCAGCAAAATTTTCTTGGATGAAATGTCGCGCAGGCGCAGCTCGGCATCGGTCAGCACTTCAAGAATTCGCGTGAGGGCTGCGGTATCGGCCAGCCCGGACTGTTCCTTGAGCGCCGCGACTTCGGCTTCGGAAACCTCGAGCAGATTCAAATCGCCGCGCGACACCTGGAAAATGAGCAGGTTGCGGAAATGATTCAGCAGGTCGGAGAGCAGGCGGCCAAGGTCCTTGCCGTTTTGCGCGAGTTCGTTCAGTTCGGTGAGCGCGGCCTGGATTTCACCGCCCAGGACGGCCTGGCTCAAACCGAGAATCTGGCTTTGCGCGGCCAGGCCGAACATGGAAAGCACGTCGGCCTCCTCGATTTTGTCGCCGCAAAAGCTGATGAGCTGGTCAAGCGTGGATTCGGCGTCGCGCATTCCGCCGTCCGCGCCGCGCGCGATGGCGTGGAGCGCCGCCTCGTCAATCTTCACCTTTTCCTGTTTCGCAATGAGCGCAAGGTGCTTGGTGATGAGGGCGGAGGGAATCCGGCGCAGGTCAAATCGCTGGCAGCGCGAAAGGATGGTCGGCAGGACCTTCTCCGGGTCGGTCGTGGCGAACATGAACTTCACGTGTGCCGGCGGCTCTTCGAGCGTCTTGAGCAGCGCGTTGAACGCCGCCGTCGAGAGCATGTGGACCTCGTCAATGATGTAGATTTTGAACTGCGAATTGGCGGGTGCGTACTTGCACGTCTCGCGGAGTTCGCGAACCTGCTCGACGCCGTTGTTGCTCGCGCCGTCAATTTCCAGAACGTCGAGCGAGCGGCCCTCGGCGATTTCAATGCAGCGCGAGTCCTGGTCGTCAAAGTCGATTTTCGGGCCGCCGGTGCAATTCAGGCATTTGGCAAAAATGCGGGCGATGGTGGTCTTGCCCGTGCCGCGCGGGCCGCAGAACAGGTAGGCGTGCGCGATGCGCTTCTGCCCGATGGCATTGGCGAGCGTCTGGGTGACGTGCTCCTGCCCGACCACGTCGGCAAACCGCTGCGGGCGGTATTTTCTGGCTATGACCTGATATGACATTTTGATTAAGAACAAGATTACGATTAAGACTTTGTGCGATGCAAATTGTTTTCAAATCGTCAATCGTCAATCATAAATCATAAATGGAAATGCCAGGGTGACCACGGCAGATACGGAGCAAACTACCGTTGCTGCCTTCCGGCCCTGGCGGGGTTCGTAAGTCCACATTCCATGGGCCCTGGCAGGAAAACCTTGCCGCAATCTTCATCGCTTGTCGAGACAAAGCGCGTTCCGATAATGATGTCTGGTTCGCCCGCTTAAAGGCGCGCCTCGGCTCGCTGTCCGTAGCGGTGGGCATCCCTGGCCCGGGAACCCCTGCTTCATCGGGCCCGCTGCCGTGTCTGGCGGCATCTTGCCGCCCGGTCACAAAACTGATTCTGCGTCATGGCCTCGTTCCCACATCAGGTCACTTGGCTGGAAGCCGGGCGATATGGCAGCCCGCGATGGCTGCCGCTGCGGCACATTGAAAAAATCAACGGTCGGACAAAATTTTTGATTCGCACTGCGAACCGGTTCGCGTTAAAATACGCCGGATCATCAAAAAGCGACTGCCTGTATGGCATGGATTGAACATTTGCAGTCTGCAAACGGCCTTCAAGCGACCGGCTCCGTGTTGGTCGCTTATTTCCTCGGTTGTTTCGCCACCGGCTATTACCTCGTCCGCGCGCGCACGGGCCGGGACATCCGTGAAATCGAAAGCGGCAGCACCGGCGCCAGCAACGTCGGTCGCGTATTGGGCAAATCCGGCTTTGTGCTGACGATGCTCGGTGATTTCGGCAAGGGCGCGCTGGCGGTCTGGGCCGCGCGTGAGTGGACGAACCACCAGCCCCTGGCCGCGCTGGCCGTGCTGGCCGTGGTTGCCGGACAAATCTGGCCGGCGCAATTGAGCTTTCGCGGCGGCAAGGGCGTGGTCACCTCGTTCGCTGCGCTGCTGCTGTTTGACTATCGGGTCGCGTTGACGATTCTCGTGGTGTTTCTGTGCGGGTGGGCCGTCACGCGGAAAACTTTGTTCCCCGCCATGTTCGCCTACGTCTGTCTGCCCCTGGCCGACGGGTGGTTCCACCGCGCCGGCTTGACGGCGACGCTGATGGCTGTTTTGTCGGCGATGATTTTGTTTGCGCACCGGCGAAATATCGGCGAAGAAATTTCCGGGCTGTGGGCGCGACGCGGGGTTGTGCCGAAACCGGAGTCAACCAAATTATGAATCCACAGGAACCGCTGGTATTCAAAGTTGCGACCGAAGACTGGGAATTCGAACAAATTCACCGCCTGAATTACCGGACCTTCGTCGAGGAAATTCCGCAGCATCAACCCTCCGCCGCCCAGCGGCTGGTGGACAAATTCCACGCCGAGAACACCTATTTGATTTGTCTTGGCAGCCAGAAACTCGTCGGGATGCTCGCCGTGCGCGGCCGGCGTCCGTTCTCGCTCGACCAAAAAGTGCCGAACCTCGATTCGCACCTGCCGCCGGGGCGGACCATCTGTGAAATCCGGCTGCTCGCCATCGAAAAGAAATTCCGCGGCGCGCGGGGCGGACAGGTGTTGCAGGGCATTCTCGCGCTGCTCTGGCAGCATGGCGTCGAAAAGGGCTACGATCTGGCGATTATTTCCGGCACCACGAGGCAGACCAAGCTTTACCAGCACCTGGGCTTCGTGCCCTTCGGCCCGCTCGTTGGCGGCGGCGACGCGCAGTTTCAGCCAATGTATGTGACGCTGGAAACGTTCGAGGTCACGGCGCGCGAATTTCTGCGCTCGTCGCCCGCGCGTTCGTTTCATCCCAGCGCGGTGAATTTTCTGCCCGGCCCGGTAACCGTGCGGCGCGAAGTGCGGCGCGCGTTCGAGCAGGCGCCGGAATCGCACCGCAGCGACAGTTTTAAAAAGGATTTTCTGGCCGCCAAACAAATCCTCTGCGGGCTGGTCCGCGCGCAAAACGTCGAGCTGTTCATGGGCTCCGGCACGCTGGCCAACGACGTGGTCGCCGGCCAATTGTCATTGCTCAAGGGCCGCGGATTGATTTTGACCAATGGCGAATTCGGCAGCCGGCTGGTGGATCAGGCCCGGCGGTTTCATCTGGAATTTGATGCGCTGGAATTTCCGTGGGGCGAACCGCTGGATTTGAACGCCGTCAGGGAAAAACTTTCCGGCCGATCCGCGCACGCCTGGCTCTGGTGTGCGCACTGCGAAACCTCCACGGGCACTCTGGCCGACCTCGACGCGCTCAAAACCATTTGCCTGGTGCGCGGCGTGAAATTGTGCCTCGATTGCATCAGCACCATCGGCACGCTGCCGGTGGACCTGACCGGTGTTTACCTGGCGTCGTGTTCCAGCGGCAAGGGGCTGCGCGCGTATCCGGGGCTGACCATGGTTTTTTACCACCACCAGATCGTGCCCGCACCGGACAAATTGCCACGCTATCTCGACCTCGGTTATTACGCGCAGGAGAACGGCATCCCGTTCACGTTTTCCTCCAATTTGCTGCACGCGCTGCACGCCGCGGTGAAACGCGTGGATTGGGAAAGACGATTTGCCCAGACTGCGACATTGTCCGCCGGGCTGCGCCGGTGCCTGGCGGAGATGGGGCTCGACTTGATTGGCAACGGCAAGAAGACGTCGCCCGCTGTCATTACCATCGCGTTGCCGCCGGAAATGAATTCGCTGAAAATCGGCGAGGCGATGCAGGAAGCCGGTTATCTCCTGAGTTGCAACAGCGAATATCTGCGCCGGAAAAACTGGATTCAAATCTGCCTGATGGGCGAGGGCCTGCGCGAGAAAATTGTCCCCGTCGCCAACGCGCTCCATCGTGTTTGCTCCCGCGGACGGGCGGTTTCCCCGGCAGTACAGCCCGTTGAAGGTTAATTGCAACCCGGTTCTCATCAAATCAATCGCAACTGGCAAGGGCAGCGGCTGTTGCCTGCAGCGCTCTTAACCGGCATAATCATCGAAATACATGAATCAGCCTGGCAATCAAAAGAAATATAAATGCTGCCGATGAAATGATGCAAACCGCGGCAAAAAAGAAATACACGCGCGCAAGCGAGACGGCATCCTTGCCGGTGAACGTGCCTCGATCAGCAACCATCTTCTGGTCTCTCAAACCTTTCAGGGCGCGCCGGCAAAGATAAATGGCGGTGCAAACGCCCAGAATCACAAACAAAAACAGAATCAGTAAATCAATCATATCTTGTCGTAAACGCCAGGCCGCCTGACGACCGAAACTCAGCCACGCCAGGCCTGCGATGTCAACCGCGACAATGTGATCGTTGCCAAATTTCAGTCAGCACTTTTCACACAGCCTTGCGACTTGATAGGCGTCATGTCGAACATCTAAAGGGCCTAATGGTTTCTACTCATTTTGTCGTAGAGCACCGCCTCTCGAAGCATCATCCGGTGAGGAATCCGCTCGTGGGCATCCGTTGGAAATGCGCTATATGGAACAAGATTCATTGCCATCAGGGTGTCGCCACCGATGCCGCCAGTATAATTGTAGGCCGTCATCTTCCGAATCTGTTCCTTTAATTTCTCTGCATCGCCCTTATTCGCACAAAACACTCCGACTAGGAATGGAAACTCCGAATCGTCAACCTCAACTTTCGTAAGCGTGATGTTGGCGGCTTGCGCGGCTTCCTGCATCGCACTCGTTAACCCTTCCTTGGTGTAGGCGGCGTCCATATTCGCAGGCGGTGCGACCGGATTGCCGAGATAATCAAACAAAACCTGATTTGGCCCCGTGGCGTGCTTTGAACAGCCAACCAATAACAAGCCAAGAAATACCGCAATGATTAGTGATGTGTGTTTTTTCATAAAACGTGAATGACGCCTAACGTCCAGCCACAGCGACCGGCGACGGGCTGAACAATGCAAAGATGATATTCAAATTTCATGGCTCGGTCAAAACTCAAAGGGCGGTGGCTGTTGGCTGGAGCGCGAGGCTGTGTGAAAACTCATTTTTCGACCATTCCATCATCTGCTCGTTTTATCAAAATGCGTCATATCGAAAATATGATTGTTACCGAATTTCGTGTCAGCACTTTTCACACAGGCTTGCGACTTGATAGGCCACATCAATCTAATAATAGCGCACAGACAAATATCACAAGAATGGCTAAAGCAATGCTCCAACCGGCGACCGCAATACCGCGCAATGAACGAAAAAAGAAGGGGCTGGCAATTAAAAGGAATAGCCATGAAAGCAGCGCCGAATATGCAAGTGTAATCCCCAAAGCTGGTGGCTGAGGATAGCCCCGTGGGTAGAACCACCTGGCAACTGTGGCTACCACAAAAAACCAGCCGCCATCGCTTCACAAACGATGAAAATCCATCTCCATTTTCTCTGTGATTTTATCGCTGACATACTGGATGTGGCCTAAAATCAATATAGGCACGCGGGACTGATGACGCCCTCCGCGATAGCGGAACTGGAGACGCCATCCCGCGTTGCCTGCAGCGATTTGATAGCCGTCTCCTGGTGGTTTCTGGGTCAATGTGCTTGCACATGGGCTAGTTGCCGAAGTTCGCTTACCACCGGATGCGATCTCCAGCTAAAAAAGCGTATAGTAGGCATGAAAACAATGCGATCACCAAACGGCGTTGCATGTCGAAAATGAATTGTGACGGGATGGATGTTGATCCATCGGTTTTCGGTAACGTCTCGAACCGAATCCAATGGAATCTTAATTTCCTTCAAATAGTTTGAAACGTAGATTGCAGAACCGTCAATGCGCACCTTTTTGAGCCGTCCACAGGTCCACCAAATAAATAATGAACCAACAGTCCAGATCGCCAAAAATTGCCACTTCATCCAACCCGGTGGAGCTGCATCATGGTGGTCATGGAACACTCCAACAAATAATCCCAAAGTGCCCGGCCCAAACATGGAAACCCAAATCGTTGGAAATATGAACTTCATCCAGAACGTTTGAACAGATGACAGTGTGCGTTCGTTCATGTGGTGCGGCTAAGACGGCTAACGTCCAGATATAGGTCATCCGAAGTTATTCATGGGCGGGGCGGCGGGCCGAAGGGAAGCCCCCGCCGCTCCGACGGTGAATAACTTCGCCGCCGCGACCGGCGCGGTGGCGGGATCAGGATGGCCTTTGGTTGTCATTTCCTGTATCCAGTTAAACGTTTTCCCGCCCCGGCGGGCCAGGTCTGCTAACGTCCAGTCGCTTAGACGACTTTGAGCTTATGGACCGGCCCGCCGGGCGGGGCTTGACCCTCTAACGACTACTCAAGAGGGCGTCCTGTATCACATGACGACTTTTCTATATTGCCGTCGCCGGGTCAAGCCTGCGGGAGAACAAAAAACCAAAACATTAAACCATGAATCAAAATTGTAAATTGTTTGGACTGACCCCTTTCCGCGGGACCAACCAGCGTCAACCGCGAAGCGGAACTGAGAGCGCCATCCCGCGTTGCCTGCAGCGATTTGTTAGGTGCCATAACCATACTCTCTAATTTTGTCAGCAATCGGCTTTGGATTCGCGCACAAATACCAAAAGACAATCTTCTCTGGATAACCCATAACTTGATGGCGAATCCGAACTCCCTTGCCAGCAAATGGAATAAGTCCATACGGCTCAACTCCGGTCACTTGCTCCGGCCTGAAAACGTATGTGCCCAAAATGACAACCTGCAACACGAGCTGCTCAGGTGTGACCTTGAGTGGGCAAAAGGCCATGTGGCGTTCTTCAATCCAATTCTTGCACCGCCTCGCCATGTTTGTTCAGAGGATAACATTTGGCACCTAACGAAAAAAGCTGAGCCGCAGCCGAACTGCGACATCGTGAACCTGCGACTCTTGCGGACAACAGACAGCGCCAACGGCGGTTAGATGCCATGATGGGTTGAACGCGGCACCATTCAGTGACACGCTGCGAACGTAATTCAAACAAACAATCATCACATCTATGAAAGAATACATTCTCAAACCCATCATGACACCCCAAACCGTATCGCTGAGCACGTCCTTTGACAAGCCCGCAACCATCAAGATCATTCCGCCGCGCCAACCGTTGCCCACCGCCGTCATTGACCCGGCCAAGCCGATGCTCAAGCTCGGCCTGGACGTCCACCTCGAATTCATCATGGCCGTGGCCCAGAAAGACCACGCCAATCCGCACGCCCCGCGCAAGTTCACCCGCGAACAGCTCGGCGCCCAGGTCAAAAAGTGGGTCGCCGAAGGTTTCCAAGTCTTCTGCGTGCAGGAAAGCTGCGGCTTCGGCTTTGTCCTCCACCGCGAACTCGTGGCCGTCGGCGCCCAAAGTTTTCTCATCACGCCCATCGCCCTCAACGGCAAGCGCAAGACCGACAAGCTCGATGCCCGCGCCCTGTGCCTGCGCCTGTCCCGCTGGCTGGATGGCAACCGCGACGAACTCTCGCCCATCCGCATTCCGTCCGAGACCGAGCAACGCCAGCGCGAAGGCACCCGCCGCCGGAAGTTTCTGGCCGGCGCCATCCGCAGCCTGGCCAATCGCGGCCACAGCCAGGTCGCCGAGTATTGTCATGCGCAACTGCCGCATCGCTGGTGGGGCCCGCGCAACTGGCCCAAGCTCGCCACGCTCGATCCGTGGGTGCTGGGCGTGCTGGCCAAGCTGCGCGATTTGATCGTGGAGATCGAGGCGCAACTGGCCCAACTCCAAGCCGAACTGCTGGCCCGCGTTAAAGATCAGGTCACACCCAAGGGTCTGGGCGGCATGACGCTGGTGACCTTGGACGGCGAGGTGTGCGACTGGAAGCGCTTCAGCAACCGCAAACAGGTCGGCAGTTACACCGGTTGTTGTCCCGGCGAACACAGTTCGGGCAATAAACGGCGCGTGGGCGGCATTGACCGGCTGGGCAACGACCGGGTGCGGGCCTTGCTGGTCGAAGCCGTGTGGCGCTTCCTGCAATGGCAGCCCCACTGGAAAGCGGCGGCCAAAATGAAAACCAAGCTGGGCGCGGGCACCGCCATGAAGAAGAAGACCGTGATTGCGCTGGCCCGCCAACTGGCCATTGACCTGTGGCGCTGGCGCACCGGCCGCTGCACGATGGAAGAACTCGGCTGGATACCCGCGTAAACCTTCAACCCCTGATTTGATTTTGTCCCCTTCCCAAGAACAGAGCGTGAGTGAATTTGCGACCGGGCGGTTCCTGCCCGCAGCCGGAGCTGGTGGGCGCAAGCCCTGCCCGTCGGTTAGAAGGGGCGGAACCCCCGGTCGCCGCAGTCACACAAGTATGACACCATGGGCGTTGGCCTTCGTGCCAACTGTCCGGATAGGAGCTGGTGCGTGGCGACTTAGCCAGGCATGCGTTCAAGCGGCGACACCGGTCGTTCATACTCACGCGATGAACTTTGGAAATAACACCTCCACCACGGAGCGGAAAGGAATTGCTGGGAAGAGGAATGAGTGACCAGAGCCTGGAACCGCCCGGAAGCGATTACGGGTTGGTTAATCCTCACCGCTTTGCGCACGACTCCGCTCCACTCCGTTGCGCTCCGCGTGTTGAACACCTCCATCAAAATACTTTTACTCGAACCCTTCAATCCTATTGACAACCCTCATAGGGGCTCCGGCGACTTGTTAGGCGGCTGGTTTAAGATCATATAAATGACACTAACTGCCAAGCTATAAGAACCGTCGGAATGCACTAATTAGCCAGATAAATAAAAGAAAGTCTATACCCTTTGTGGTGGCTGGCGATAAGTGCAACTGGTCTGCTAATGAAAAGTTTAACAACAAAAAACCCCCAATTGCACACATAATCTCTATCAACGCATCTTTCCATCTTTCGCCTCCTGATAGGTTGACTACCGGTTCTGTATTTTTACTCTGAACAGGAATAGGTTTAGGTGTGGCACATTTAGGGCAAATCCCGTCCTTGTCAAACTTTACTTTTTTGCCACATGCCGTGCAAGTTTCAAAGTCACTACGAATTGATGTCGGTTTTGTGCTACATTTTGGACAAAACCCATCCTTGTCATACTTTACTTGCTCCCCACACTGCTTACAAGTTCCAATCTCGCCGGGTAATGGCACTGGGCGCGTGCCACATTCTGGGCAAAATCCATCATCATCTAACTTCACTCGTTCACCACACTGCTTGCAAGTTTCTAGGTTTTCTGCTTTTGTGTCTTCAGTGTTCATAGTTCAAAGTTGTATCGCCAAGCCGCCTAACGAACCAAGCTCACCCACAGCCGGGGGCGGCAGTGGTGGAGCGCAACCAAAGGAATCGAATGACAACTGACCCTGAACGTGCGGGGACACCGGCTGTTGCGGTGCAGCGCAGTGTTAGACCTCCCGTCAACATCGCTCCGCCAATCTGTCTCTGTGGCTTTACTGCCGATGGACGCATGGTGCTTGGTGGTGCGTTTCAACTGGCTGACACAATGGGCGTGCCGCTCTGGTTCTCGCTCGACCAAGCCGAAGAAAAGCAATGCGTCATCTCGATGCCGCACTACTTCGCAAGCGCGATGGAGCATGGATGGGATGATGTGCAAACCTTCGGGAAAATCCGCGAATCGCTGGCCGACCGTGGAAATGTCAGCGACCTCGAACGGATCAAACTCGGCTGTATCGCAATGTTTATGGACGTGGCGCACACGATGACAGGACAACCCGCGACAGAAGTTGGCCGCAAGATGCGCGAACTGATTGAGTCGGATGCTCTGGCTCATGCAATGGTGGAAGTGGCGCACGCCGGGAGGTCTAACGAATCAAGCTCACCCACAGCCGGTGGCGGCAGTGGTGGGGCGCAGAAAGGACAAACAAAATGAATGAAATGTTGAACGTGGTGGGCGTACCGGCTGTTGGGTGCAGCGCATTGTTAGGTGTCATGGTCGTCATGGCTTTGGGGTGGCTGGTATGGCGTGCGAGGCGCTGGTCGGCGCAGGCGATACTGTGGACGCAGGCTGTGATAATGGTGCTGTTTGCAGTGGTGCAGGTGGAGAATGTCTCAATATGGACACTGCAAGAGCGCCTGCTGAAATACCTAGCGCCAACCACGCAATCCTTCGCGTCAACGAACCCTGCCGCCTCGCTTCGTCCAACTGGGTCTGGAACCGTCGCTCCTCCGTCTCGTGGCGTGATTGCTTGTCCTGCTCCTCAAACCAAAGCAATGCTTCGTGAACCTTTACTTGTGGAATGGGATACTTCCAATCTAACTCCGTGCTTGGACTACGCATCGTCAACCATTGGGCGCGTGTTCTGCCTTCAAATGTTTTCTCACTCATACGATGCGCGAATGACACCTAACGAACTAAGCTCACCCGCAGCCGGTGGCGGCAGCGGTGGAGCGCAACCAAAGGAAACAAATGAAAAGTAAACCATCCGCTCGTGGCGAGGGCACCGGCTGTCGTGGTGCAGCGCCCTTGTTAGGCATCATGCGTCGCCTCCATATTTCTTTAGCCAAGCACCTAATCCCAAGCCGCCTTGTGTCCCGTACGACAATGAGTACCGTGAAACGGGGCATAGAAGAAGTTCGGATTTACGCGGTGCCTCTGGAAGTGCTGCCCGCAGAGCTTCTACAAAACGGCTTCGGTCCGGTGGTGGTCGTACAAGCCAGCAAAACGGCCCCAACTGGAAATGTGGCACAGTCTCGACGATGGGCTGAAGCTGCTCAAAGTTCACGTCGCCGCCGGACACATAAAGCAAATGTGGCCCAGCAATCAATTTCGTTGTCGTGTCATTCATATCATGGTGGTGTGAAGATGCCTAACGAATCAAGCTCACACACAGCCACGACGAACGCGGCTGGTGCTGGGCAAAACCAAAAGGATAAAAATGCAAAATAATCATCCGATAAACGGCAAGGGCAGTGGCTGTTGTGTGCAGCGCATTGTTAGACGGATTTGGGAGATATTGTCCATGTATCCTCATCCGCCAGGTTCAAAAAGACTATGCGATACTGAAACGTCAACCCTCCTGATCTGCGTAGAACAGTCTCTAATAATGGAACATGGTCTTCGCGGCTCAATAGCCAGCAACCTCTCCCAAACGTTTCGCAGCCTTCCAATGTGTCTGCGATTGTTTGTAATTCGTCAATATATGTCTGCCACGATCTTTTTAAGGATTCATGCTCCAGCCGTTTGCCGTTTATCTCGTAATTTACTGCGATTAGTATTTTCATATAATTGCGATGCTCGTAATCCGTCTAACGCTCCGCATGAGCCACGGCGCGAATAACTCAAACCATGAACACTTCTGAAAATGTAATGCAAGGCGTAACCGCCGTTGGCTCCATGCGGTTGTTAGGCTTCCCGCCCGTGCTGGATGCGTGCTGTGGGCCTCGTGGAATGTGGTATGACAAGAGAGACGGCAGGGCAATCTTTGCGGACTGCCGCGAAGAAAACTTTGGGAAGATCGCCAACGGCCAAACGCTCATAATCTCGCCCGACATCAAGGCTGACTTCACAAGCCTGCCATTCCCTGCGGATACGTTCTATCACGTCGTCTTTGACCCGCCGCACTGCAACGGAACACAGGCTAGACTGAAAGGCTGCACCGGAATGAAATACGGGCTTCTGTTCGCCGGGTGGGAAGAAATGCTGCGCGCCGGCTTCGCTGAGTGCTTCCGCGTCCTCAAGCCAAACGGCACGCTCATCTTTAAGTGGAACGAGCAAGAAATCCCAGTGAACGACATTTTGAAACTGACGCCTGAAAAGCCGCTTTACGGCCACCGGAGCGGAAAAGCGGCCAAGACGCACTGGATCGCGTTCTTGAAGCCTAACAGGTATTCGGCCAAACCGCGGTTTGGCCTAAGTCGGGAAGCAAGACTCTTGCTTTCGTTGCCATGTCGTTAAAATATGCTGGCTTACGCAAAACAGGCAAGTTATTTGTTTGGCCTAATTCATGAATGCAAATCGCGGGAGTTTTCCGGGGCGTCACAACTATGCGGCAGAAGCTGCGGTCCGGCAAAGGAAGCCTTTGGGGCGACTGGTTCCCAACCCCAAGTTGAAGTTTCTGGACCAGTGCCGGGAAGTGATGCGGTTCAAGCAATTGTCGCATCGCACGGAGGAAACGTATCTGCAATGGATTCGACGGTATATTTTATTCCATCGCAAACCAGCGGCGGTCACAGACGGGCCGCTACCGAAGTGGATTTGGCGGCATCCCAAGGACATGGGCGAGGTGGAAGTGCGGGCCTTTTTGACGGACTTGGCGGCGCGGCTTCAAGTGGGTGCGGCCACACAGAATCAAGCGCTAAACGCATTGTTGTTTTTATATCGCGAGGTGTTGGGCGTGGAGATGGATTGGGTGGACGGATTCGAGCAGGCCAAACGGTCGCGGCGGGTGCCGGTGGTGTTGAGCCAGATGGAAGCGCGAGGCTTGTTGCAGCAATTGAGCGGTACTCAGCAATTGATTGGGCAGGTGCTGTATGGCACGGGGCTGCGGTTGCTGGAGTGTCTGAGATTGCGGGTCAAGGACGTGGATTTTGCGCGCAATCAAATCACGGTTCACGGCGGCAAAGGGGACAAGGATCGAACCACGATGTTGCCGGACAAGCTGAAGCTTGAACTCCAACGGCATCTGGAAGTGGTGCGGCGGACATGGCGTGAGGATGTGGCGGCGGGTCATGGCAAGGTGTGGCTGCCGGAAGCTTTGAGACGGAAGTATCCGAAGGCGGAACAGGAATGGGGCTGGCAATGGGTGTTTCCGTCGGCGGAATTGAGCCTTGACCCGGAGACGAAAGTGAGACGGCGGCATCATGTGAGCGATGCGGCGGCGCAGCATTCCATCAAACTGGCTGCGAAACGTGCCGGGCTGATCAAACTGGTGACGCCGCACACCTTGCGGCATTCGTTCGCGACGCATTTGCTGGAAAATGGTTATGACATCCGCACGGTTCAGGATTTGCTCGGGCACAAGGATGTGACGACGACACAGATATATACCCATGTGATGCAGAAGCCGGGGTTGGGAGTCAAAAGTCCTTTGGACCGAATTTGATGAAGAAAAGAAACATTGAACGTTTAACGGTCAACGTTCAACTTTGAACTAAAAAATGGGGATATATGGAAACGAAATATGATCTGGAGGAACGGCTGCTGGAATATGCAGCGCGAGTCATCCGGCTGGTGGAGCGATTGCCCGATTCACGAGCAGGCAACCACGTTGCCGGGCAACTATTGCGTTCAGGCACATCGCCGCTGCCGAATCACGGTGAGGCGCAGGCGGCGGAATCGAGAAAGGATTTTGTCCACAAGCTCAAAATCTGCCACAAGGAGTTGCGGGAGTCGCGCCGCTGGCTGCGATTGATTCAACGGATCCCGTTGCTCAAAGCCGCACTGGTTGAACCGCTGGTGGATGAAACGGAGGAATTGATTCGCATCTTTGCGGCGAGTCTGCGCATGGCCGGCACACGCAAGTCCGTTGAGCCGTTGCCAAGAGTTAAAAATTGAACGTTCGACGTTGAGCGTTGAACGTTTTTATCGGTTGGTTGAGCGAAAAACCAACGTCGAACATTCAACGCTCAACTTCCAACGTTGAACTGAGAGATCAGCTCGACAGGGCGCCCTCGGCGGCGGCGGTTTGATTGAAGACGAGTTTTTGCTTGTCGCTGGTGACGAGGATAGGCTCGCCTTCGTGCAAATTGCCCTTGAGGATTTCCTCGGCGAGCGGGTCTTCGAGGAAGCGCTCCACGGCACGGCGCATGGGCCGGGCGCCGTATTGCGGGTCGTAGCCTTTTTCCACCAGAAAATCCTTCGCCTTGTCATCCAGTTCGAGCCGGATGTTCTTGTGGCGCAGCCGTTCCAGCACCTTTTCGACTTCCAGATTGAGGATTTGGATGAGGTCGGGCTTGGTGAATGAACGGAACACAATCAGGTCGTCCAGCCGGTTCAGGAATTCGGGGCGGAAGGTCTTTTTGGCCTCGTCCATGGTCCGTTCGCGCATTTTTTCGTAGGTGGCCTCGTCGCTGATGGGCGAGAAACCGAGGGTGGACTCCGCGTTTGATGACATCCGAACCGACGTTGGAAGTCATCAGGATGATGCAGTTGCGGAAATTGACGACACGCCCGATGTTGTCGGTCAGTTTGCCGTCTTCGAGAATTTGCAACAGGATGTTCCACACGTCCGGGTGCGCCTTGTCAATTTCGTCGAAGAGCACGACGGAGTAGGGGTTGCGGCGGACTTTTTCGGTGAGCTGGCCGCCTTCCTCGTAACCGACGTAGCCCGGCGGGGAGCCGATCAGGCGGGAGACGTTGAATTTCTCCATGTATTCGCTCATGTCGAGGGAGACGAGCGCCTTTGGAGTCGCCGAACATCTGTTCGGCCATGGTCCTGGCCAGAAGGGTTTTGCCGACGCCGGTGGGGCCGAGCAGCAAAAACGTGCCGATGGGCCGGCGCGGGTCTTTCAAATCCGCCCGCGAACGGCGCAACGCCTTGCAAATCGCGGAAACGGCTTCACGCTGGCCGACGACAACCTTTTCCATCTCGGTTTCGATGGCGAGCAATCGTTGCGTTTCGTCCTGGCCCATGCGCTTGATGGGGATGCCGGTCCATTTGGCGACGACGTGCAAAATGTCGTCTTCGTCCACGACCACGCGTTTTTCCTCGCGGCTGACGCGCCAGGCGGCAAGCATGGACTCCAGTTTTTCCTTGGCGTGCTTTTCCTTGTCGCGCATGGAGGCGGCGCCTTCAAAATCCTGGTTCTTGATGGCGCGTTCCTTTTGGGTCTTGATTTCCTCAATCTCAACCTCGAGCGCCTTGGTCTCCGGCGGCCGGGTCATGGTGCCGATGCGCGCGCGGGAACCGGATTCGTCCATCACGTCAATCGCCTTGTCCGGCAAAAACCGGTCGGTGATGTAACGGTCGGACAATTTGACGGCGGTTTCGACGGCTTTGTCGGTGAATTCGACCTTGTGATGGTCTTCGTATTTGCGGCGCAGGCCCTTCAAAATCAAAACCGCCTCGTCAATCGAAGGCGCTTCGACCTTGATGGCCTGAAAACGGCGTTCGAGCGCGGCGTCCTTCTCGATGTATTTGCGGTATTCGTTGAGGGTGGTGGCGCCGACGCATTGCATCTCGCCGCGGCTGAGGGCGGGCTTGATGATGTTCGAGGCGTCCATCGTGCCTTCGGCGGAACCGGCGCCGACTATGGTGTGCAGTTCGTCAATGAACAAAATGATGTTCTTGGAGCGGCGGATCTCGTCCATGACGGCCTTGATGCGCTCTTCAAACTGGCCGCGATATTTCGTGCCCGCGACCATGAGCGCGAGGTCGAGGGTGACGACGCGCTTGTCGCGCAAGATATCCGGCACGTTGCCGGAGGCGATTTCCTGCGCGAGGCCCTCGACGATGGCCGTCTTGCCCACGCCCGCTTCGCCGAGCAAAACGGGATTGTTCTTGGTGCGGCGGCAGAGAATCTGAATGACGCGCTCGATTTCGTTTTTGCGGCCGATGACCGGGTCCAGGTCGCCTTTGCGCGCCATTTCCGTGAGGTCGCGGCCAAACGCCTTGAGCGCGGGCGTTTTGACTTCGCCCTTTTTCTCCGGCCCCGCCGCTGACGGCGCCTTTTCTCCAGGCTCGGGCACGGACGATTCCTCGCCGGTGAAATTGGGATCCAGCTCCCGCAAAATTTCCTGCCGCGTCTGCTCGATGTCCACGTCGAGATTTTTGAGCACCTTGGCGGCGACGCCGTCGCCTTCGCGGAGCAGGCCGAGCAAGATGTGTTCGGTGCCGACGTAGGTGTGATTGAGCGCCTTGGCTTCCTTGGAGGCGAGGGCCAGCACTTTTTTCACGCGCGGGGTGTAGGGAATGTTCCCGATCATTTTCTGGTCGGGGCCGGTGCCGACCTGTTTTTCGACCTCCATGCGGACGGTTTCGAGGTCGAGGCCCATTTTTTGGAGCACATTGACGGCAACGCCCTGTCCCAATTTGATCAGGCCGAGCAACAGATGTTCGGTGCCGAGAAAGTTGTGATTGAAGCGGTCGGCCTCCTTGCGCGCCAGCGCGAGCACCTGCTGTGCGCGCGGCGTGAAATTGCTCATGGCTTCGTCGCTCATACTCAAAACATAATGCAACGGTTATGCCATTTTGTCCAACAAAGTTTGGATAACAGTGTGTGAAACCAGTTTTTCGGGTGGGGCCACGACATTATGGATGGAAAGAAGACGTCCGCCCTCGCCATTTCCATGAACCTTCTGGGAGCGCCGACGTATCGCCGGCCAGTCGGGAGACGAAAACCGGAACCCGCCGGCGGGACGCCGGCGCTCCCAGGTACTGCACCCCGGTTCATTGCCCCGGTACGCGTCCAAAGTTGGAGGTCGAAGCTCCCCATGAACCACGTAGCAGCGGACGTCAGTCCGCTCCATCTCGTCCAAAGCGATGTTAGAGCCGACTCACGTCGGCTGCTACGGTTCAGGGGTTCAAAGCGCGAAATTGTTCGGCGAAATCTCTCTTGGGAGGGGGGGATCAAAGTGAGGGCGCGCGTAAACTCTCATTCCACTGAAAGCGTCAAGGAAGCGATTTTAATTCCCCGTTCCCGGCACGCCAAAATGTTTTGCGACCGGCCGGCCCACGTTTTTCAAGCGTTCGCGGAGCATGTCGGCGCGAACCAGGTCGCGTTCCTCGGCGGACAATTTGTCTGAAAGCATTCTCTGCAAATGCGCCGGCTGCGTCAGGATGAACAGCTCGTCCACCAGGGCGCGTTCGGTGCCGGGAAACAGGTTCAGTTCCACGCCCAGCCGCATGAACGACAGGAGGTTCATCGTTTCCTTGGATGAAATGCTGTGCGCGTTGGCCAGAATTCCGTAGGCGCGGCCAATGTGGTTATAGACGACTTTCGGCTGCTTCTCCAAAAGGGTCTGCCGCGCGTTTTCCTCGTGCTCGATGATCTGCGACAAAACCTTGTCCAGCCGCTCGACGATGGTTATTTCATCTTCGCCGAGCGTCATCTGGTTCGACACCTGAAAAACGTTGCCGAGCGCCTCCGTGCCTTCGCCGTAAAGCCCGCGCACGGCGAGGCCGAGCTTGTTGACGGACTGGACGATGGGATTGATTTGTTCGCCCAAAACCAGCCCCGGCAAATGCAGCATGGCGCTGACGCGAATGCCCGTGCCGAGATTGGTGGGGCAGGCGGTCATGTAACCCAGGTCGTTGTTGAAGGCGTAATCGAGTTTTTTCTCCAGTTCGGAATCCAGATGATCAATCGCGCTCCACGCCTGCCGCAATTGCAGGCCGGGGCGCAGCGCTTGCATCCGCAAATGGTCCTCCTCGTTGATCATCACGCAGAACGTTTCGTCGCGATTCAGCACCAGGCCGCTGCCGGTGGTTTTCGCGGCGTGTTCGCGGCTGATCAAATGCCGCTCGACCAGAATCTGTTTGTCGAGCGCGCTGAGATTGTCCATCGCCTCGGAAAAGGCGTCCTTCATCTCCGGCAAACTTTCGACCGCCGGACGAATCAAATCCAGCACGCGGATGCGCTCCGGCTTTTTCGCCCAGCCGGGAAAGGCCGCGTCCTTGAGATTGCGCGCGAGCCGGACGCGGCTGGACATGACAATCCGGTCGTGGGGGCCGTGCCGTTGCGCGGTCTCGGCGGGTGAAATGAGAAATTTATGGATGTCCATGGCTCAGGTGACGGTCAAACCCGTGCCGCGCGGGGACAGTTGTTTCAGCTCGTCGCGCAACTGGGCGGCCTGTTCGAAATTTTCCTCCTTGATGGCCTTATCCAGTTTCTTTTGCAGCAATTTGACCCGGTCGGCCTGGTCGCGTGATGTGCGGAGCGCTTCCGGCACTTTGCCCGCGTGCCGTGTGCCTTTGTGCATCGTCTTGAGCAAACCTTCCAGGCCCTCGGCAAAAGCTTTGTAACACTCCGGGCAGCCCAGCCGCCCCGATTTTTTGAAATCCGCCTGGGTGAACCCGCAGCGCGGGCACTTGGTTTCGACGCCGCCGCCCGCCTGCTCGATTTCCTGGGACGCGCCGAGGCCGAGCATCAAATCCGCGAGCGCAAAACCGCCCGGATCATTTACGCCCTTGGCTTTGGCGCATTCCTCGCACAAGTCCAGCTTCTGCATCTTGTCCCCCACGATCTGGGTCAGATGCACCGTCGCCGGTTTTTCTTTGCAATTGGAGCACAGCATAAATTCACTTCAGCCTGAACAAGCGCAAAATACAACTTATAAACGGCTTAATTCAGCAAAAACCAAGCCAAACAATGCCTATTGGTATATCGGCTCGCCGGAGGTTTTCGTCAAGGCGTGATAGTCGTCCTCCAGTTGGCGCGTGACCGGACCCGGTTTGCCCGTGCCGATGACGCGGCCATCAATTTTCACCACCGGCACGATTTCCGCGCCCGTGCCCGTCAGGAAACATTCATCCGCGTTGAACAGGTCGTAACGCGTCAGGTTCGGCTCCGACACCTTCAGGCCGGCGGTTTCGGCCAGTTCAATCACCGTCTGGCGTGTGATGCCGTAAAGCGCGCCAGCGGACAGCGGCGGCGTGAACAGCGCGCCGTTCTTCACGATGAACAGATTGTCGCCCGTGCATTCGGCCACGAACCCTTCCGCGTTCAACATCACCGCCTCCTCGCAACCGCCATTGTTCGCCTCGATTTTGGCGAGAATGTTGTTGAGATAATTCAGCGACTTGATGGCCGGGTTGAGCGCGCTGTGCAGATTGCGGGTCGTCGGCACCGTGATGATGTCCAGCCCGCGCTGATAAAATTCCGGCGGGTAAAGCTGGATTTTGTCCGCGATGATGATGACCGACGGACGTTTGCAGCTTCTTCGGGTTCAAGCCGAGCGTGCCCACGCCGCGCGTCACCACGAGCCGGATGTAGCCGTCGCGGATTTTATTTTTCCGGCACGTCTCGACGGTCGCGCGCATGATTTGCTTGGGCGACATCGGGATTTGGAGCAGGATGGCCTTGGCCGAGTAAAACAGCCGGTCAATGTGCTCCTTGAGTTTGAACACCCGACCGTGATAGGCGCGAATGCCCTCAAAAATCCCGTCACCGTAAAGCAGCCCGTGATCGAAGACCGAAATCTTCGCGGCGCGCTCGTCATAATATTTGCCATCAATAAAAATTTTCATTTAAGAATCAATGCAGGCTATGGGAAAAAACGGGCTGAAGCAAACGGGAATTTGCGGCTGTAGCGGCGGGCATCCTGCCTGCCGTATCCGGCGGCATCTTGCCGCCCGGTGGAGGGCGGCAGCAAACGTTCCGGCTGGAAGCCGGGCGATACGGCAGCCAGAGATGGCCGCCGCCACGACGAGCGCCGACGGTGAAAGTGCTGTGAATTGTCGTGACAGCGCGGCAATGGCGACTATATTGCTCCGCCTTTCGACGACCCTATGGTCTAGCGGTTAGGACACCACCCTTTCACGGTGGGAGCCCGGGTTCGAGTCCCGGTAGGGTCGCCACTCTGAATGATTTTGCGAACCGTTCGCGAAGCTAGCCGGCAAATTGGCTCAGACCATCCAGTTGGGTTGTTCCGCTTCCAGCCGTTTGACCTCCACGCCCACGATGCAAACATCGTCCTCGAATTCAGAACTGGCGGAGAATTTTTTGATTTCGTCAAGCAGCCCCGTGAACAGCTCGTTCGTCGGCTGTGTGGCGCGCTGGCGAACCGCCGCCAGCAGGCGCTCGGGGCTGAATGACTCGTGGTTTGCCCCTTCGGCTTCGATCAACCCGTCGGTGAACAGCGCAATCAAGTCGCCCACCTCCATCGGACACCGGTGGGTGGGAAACTGTCCTTCGGCAAAAAGCCCCAAAGCCGGGCCTTTTTTTTGTCCCGGGTTGTGCCCCAGCCATTCAGCCGTGCCCTGTTGCCGGTGCAGGAGTATGGGTTCGGGATGCGCCGCGCTCGCATAGCGCAACTCCGCGCGGGCCACGTCGGCGATCAGGTAAAAGGCGGTGGCAAACATGGTGGAGCCGGTTTGGTTGAAAACGCCCGCCACCTCGCGGTTGATCTGGGCGAGCAACTCGCCAGGCTCGGTCGTGGCGCTCAGATCCACCACCAGGGAGCGCATCATGGCCGTCACCAGCGCCGCGCGCACGTCATGGCCCATCACGTCGCAAATAAACAGGCCCACGGCCGTGTCCGAAAGCGGGATCACATCGAAGAAATCCCCGCTGACCGCGCCCGCCGGGAAAAAGAAGCTGAAAAACTCCAGATCGCTTTCCGCGCGCGGCTTGTGGCGCGGCACGCAGGGGAATTCGTGCGGCAGCATGGCCAGTTGCAACTCGCGCGCCATCTTCAATTCCTCCTCGGTTTGCTTGTGCTTCTGTTCCAGTTGCTGCGTGCGCTCGGCGAGCGCCAACTCGACCTCCTTGCGTTTCGTGAAGTCATGGCCAATGCCCACCAAGCCGACGATCTTTCCGCTTTGTTCGCGCAGCGGCAGCTTGCTGGTCAACAACCAGCGTTTCCGGCCGGCTTCGTCGAAGAAATGCTCCTCCCGGTTGATGACCGGCTCGCCGTGAATCACCTTCTGGTCGTCGTCGTAAAATTTTTTGGCAACCTCCGGCGGGAAGAGATCAAAATCGCTTTTGCCGATGGCGTCGGCTTCGGTTTTACAGCGGAGGTTTTTCAGGTCGGCCGGATTGGCCATGGTCTTCCGGCCGGCGGTGTCCTTGGCGTAGATGGCATCCGGCAGGTTGTCAATGACCGTGCGCAGGAGAAGGCGTTCCCGCGCCAGCGCTTCTTCCGCCTCTTCGATCGCCGTTACGTCCTTGGAGATGCCAAGAGTTCCGATGATATTCCCATCCTTGTCGCGCCAGGGCATCTTCGTCGAGAGCCGCCAGATGGCCTTGCAATTGGAGAGGGTTGTTTTCTCGAGTTTGCCAACGATGGACTTGCCCGTGCGGATAATCTCCTGTTCGTCTTCATAAGCGGCACGGGCTTGCGCCTCCGGAAAAGTGTCGAAATCGGTCTTGCCGATCAGCCATTCGGCGAAGGGCTTGACGCCGGCCAGATGGGAAGGCCATTCTGCCGAACCGGCATTCGGTTGTGCCACGCGATAATTGTCACGGACGATTTGCAGCGTGTCTTCCACCTTCGACCGGCTCACCCGGACGAAGCACGATTTGCGATCTTTGAAGTAAATGTTGTCCGGAACGGTTTCCAGCAGCGTCTGGAAAAGTTCCTGTTCGTAGGCCAGCTTGATTTCCGCCTGCTTGCGCGCCGTGATGTCCCGGTTGATGCCCACCAGGCCGGTGATCGTTCCGCTTTGATCACGCAGCGGCAGCTTGCTGGTCAACAGCCAGTGTTCCAGGCCCTGATCGTCCAGGTAATATTCCTCGCGGTTGATGAGCGGCTGGCCCTGAATCACCTTCTGGTCGTCGGCGTAAAGTTTTTCGGCAAGTTTGCGCGGAAAGAGGTCGAAATCGGTTTTGCCGATGGTTTCGGCCTCGGTTTTGAAGTGAAGGTTTTTCAGGTCGGCGAGGTTGGCCAGCGTCTTCCGGCCGGCGGCATCCTTGGCGTAGATGGCGTCCGGCAGGTTGTCAATCAACGTGCGCAGGAGGCGGCGTTCCCGGTCCAGCGTCTCTTCCGCTTGTTTCCGTTCCGTGATGTCATGGCCAATGCCCACCAGACCGATGATCTTGCCGTCTTGATCACGCAGCGGCAGCTTGCTGGTCACCAGCCAGCGTTTCCGGCCGGCTTCGTCGAAGAAATGCTCCTCCCGGTTGATGACCGGTTCGCCGTGAATCACCTTCTGGTCGTCATCGTAAAATTTTTGGGCAACCTCCTGCGGGAAGAGATCAAAATCACTTTTGCCGATGGCGTCGGCTTCGGTTTTGCAGCGGAGGTTTTTCAGGTCGGCTGGATTGGCCATGGTCTTCCGGCCGGCGGCGTCCTTGGCGTAGATGGCATCCGGCAGGTTGTCAATGAGCGTGCGCAACAGGAGGCGTTCTTTGGAAAGCTCGACGGTGCGTTGAGCGAGCGTTTGCTCGATCTGCCGGTGTCCCGTGATGTCACGCGAAATGCCGAACGTGCCCAGGACCCGTCCGGTCCGGTCTCGCAACGGCATTTTGGTGGTGGACACCCAGGTCTCCCGGCCATCCGGCCAGGTTTCCTTTTCTTCGATGCCCACCAGCGGCTGGCCGGTCTGCATGATGTGCTGTTCGTCGGCCAGCGCCTGTTGCGCATGAGCCGGTTTGAAAAAGTCCGCATCCGACTTGCCTACGGCCAGATGGGGATCGGCCAAACCGAACTTCTTCGCCTGGCCCCGGTTGATCATCACAAACTGGCTCGCCGTGTCCTTGAAATAAATCCCGTCGGGAATGTTGTCCATGAGCACCTCCAGCAGATGCCCGGCCCGGCTGTGCTCCTCCCGGATCAAGTGGCGTTCGATGGCGTTGTGAATCGCCCGGGCCAGCATCGGGCCGGTCAATTCCGGCACGAACAAATAATCCTGGGCGCCCAGCGACATCATGTTGATCGCCGGTTTCTCCTCCGCTTGTGCCGCCAGCACGATGATCGGCACATGGAGCGCCGCTTCATGGACCTTGACAAACGCCTCCGTGCCCTGGCCATCCGGCAGCGACAAGGACATGAGCACCAAGCCGAATCGTCTGGCCTGCAATTGAGCCAGCCCGTCCGTCAGCCGGCTGGCACAAACCACTTCAAACGGTTGTTTGCGCAGCAGCCGCAGACACTTGGGCTGATCGCCGATGAGCAAAACTCCAAAGGATAAGTTCGACATAGTGTTTGGCATTATTTGTTTGCCAGTCCAACCGGCATTTTCCAAACCCTTCACGCCAGGCGGGAGCGCGGGGTTTGGCCTGGTGATGGCTCATGCAGATTGACTGTGCGCGTAAAAGTCTTCGCCTCACGCAGCGGAATCGTAAACCGCCGCGGGTTTTAGGCAACTGGAAAAGTCCGCAGCTTCTCCGACGTTTCTCAAAGCATCCGGTTCAACATCTGAAATCCAACGTAAAAAATATAACCAATCAATGCCGCCACAATCAGCGACAATGCGACCCAGAACGCGAAATAAAAAAAACCGTGCGACTTTGCCGCGGGCCGGCCGCAATGCGGACAGCGTTTTTCATTCAAGCCGACCGGCCCGCCGCAACCTGGACAGCAGGCGGTGTCCGGCGGCGTTTCCATCGCGGTACTGGCATTGGCGTCGTTCATTCGCGCCCAAAATAATTCAGCCAATCGCCCTTCGTCCAGAACCAAGCGTGGGCCGGCATAAATCCGTGAACACCGGCTTTTGTCGAGTGCTTGCGATTCATCGGAGTTGCGTAAATTGACGAGAACAACGCAGATTGGATGTTCGATGTTCGGCGTTCGATGTTATGTTCCATTCTCCCAGCTTGCGTCGGTCGGGCTTCGTTCATAAAGTTGGCCAACAATGGTTTGGCTCGAGCAAATTTCCCGGTTTTGGCCGCACCTGGCCGCGGGCTTTGATTTTCTGGCCGCCCTGCTGGCCTCGGTTCATGCCTTGCTCCACAAACGTGATTCCCGCGCCGCCACGCTTTGGATCGGCGTCATCTGGCTGATGCCGCTGTTGGGTCCGATCCTTTACCTCGTGTTCGGCGTCAATCGCATCCGCCGCCGCGCCATCGCGCTGCGCCTCACAAAACCCGCGGACCGGATCATCCCCGCAAACCTCGGCGAGCCGCAATTGGCCGGAGTGGAACATCTAAAATTGCTGGCAGACGTGGTCAGCCGCATTGCCGCATTTCCACTCACCCCCGGCAACCAAGTCCAGCCGCTCGTCAACGGCGACGAGGCGTTTCCCGCCATGCTCGCCGCCATCGAATCGGCAAAAAAATCCATCTCGCTTTCCACCTACATTTTCGACAACGATCCGACCGGGGAACAATTCGCCGCCGCGTTGAGCCGCGCCGTCGCGCGCGGGGTGGCCGTGCGCGTCCTGATTGATTCCGCCGGCGCGCGTTATTCGTGGCCGTCCGTCATCCACAAATTGAGGCATTCCAACGTGCACGTCGCGCGTTTTTTGCCGTCGCTCGCCCCGTGGCGGGTGATGACATTGAACCTGCGCAATCACCGCAAGCTGCTGGCGGTGGACGGACAAATCGCCTTCACCGGCGGCATGAACATCCGCCAGGGCAATGTGCTCGGCAAACGGTGGGGCGAGGCTACCGACGAGCCGAATTCGCGTAATCATAACATGGCGGCGACGGCTCGCGGGGACGCTCGCCCCACCAAAAACGCAGTTCAGGACCTGCAATTTCGCGTGGAAGGCCCGGTGGTGGCCCAATTGCAGGCGGCGTTCGCCAACGACTGGGCGTTCACCACCGGCGAAGTCCTCCAAGGCGAGGCTTGGTTCCCCGAACCCCGGCCCGCCAGTCCGGGCGTCATCGCGCGGGTCATCACCGATGGGCCGGACGCCGATTTTGAAAAGCTGCGCCTGACGCTGCTCGCCGCGCTCGCGGAGGCGCGGGCGTCCGTGCAGATTCTCACGCCGTATTTTCTGCCGGACCCGGCGCTCATTTCCGCGCTGAATCTTGCGGCGCTGCGCGGCGCGCAGGTGGACATCATTCTGCCGGCCAAAAACAATCTGCCGTTCGTGCATTGGGCGTCGCGCGCAATGTGGTGGCAGGTGCTCGAACGCGGCTGCCGTCTCTGGCTCACGCCGCCGCCGTTCGACCATTCGAAATTGATGATTGTGGACGGCCACTGGGTTTTGCTCGGCTCGGCCAACTGGGACGCGCGCAGTTTGCGGCTGAATTTTGAGTTGAACGTGGAGTGTTACGGACGCGAGTTTGCGCACGCGATGACGGTGGTTGTCGAGAAGAAGTTGCGTGGTGCGCGCGAGGTGACTTTGGCGGAAGTGGACGGACGGGCTTTTCCGGCAAAGTTGCGCGACGCCGCCGCGCGATTGTTTTCGCCGTTTTTATGACGGCCAGCAGGCAAGAGAATGAAGAAATTGACCCCTCACCTGTCGCTGCGCGCCACCCTCTCCCCGCCAGGCGGGGAGAGGGTGGGGCGAGGGGCGTTAAGTTTGAACAAACAATGATTTATCACGCATGAAAACCTTTGACAGCCTCACCGAACAGGAAATCCTTGCGCTGGCCATCTCGCTTGAAGAGGAGGACGCGCGCGTCTATGAGGATTTTGCCGCCGGCCTGCAGGAAAATTATCCCGAGCAGGCAGAGAAATTCCGCGTGATGCGCCGCGAAGAAGACGGCCACCGCCACCGCCTGCTCGAACTTTACAAAAGCCGCTTCGGCGATCATGTGCCGTTGATTCGCCGGCAGGACGTGCGCGGGTTTGTGAACCGCCGCTCCGTCTGGCTCGTGCGCCCGCTCGGCTTGAAAATCGTCCAGAAAACCGCCGAAAGCATGGAGTTGGAAACGAAACGATTTTACGAAGTTGCCGGGCGTCGCACGACCGACACGGGCATCCGACAGTTGCTCGGCGATCTCGCGGAGGAGGAACGCAACCACGCGCACACCGCCGAACGCATCACCCTCACCAAACTCAGCGAAGATGAAAAATCGCAGCAGAAACGGCTCTTCCTGCTGCAAGTCATTCAGCCGGGTTTGGCCGGCCTGATGGATGGGTCCATTTCGACGCTGGCGCCGCTGTTTGCCGCCGCGTTCGCCACGCACAGCAGTTGGGAAACTTTTCTGGTCGGCCTCGCCGCCAGCAGCGGCGCGGGCATCAGCATGGGCTTTGCGGAGGCGTGTTCCGACGACGGCAGCCTCACCGGCCGCGGCCATCCGTGGGCGCGCGGTTTCGTTTGCGGGCTGATGACCACGCTGGGCGGCCTCGGGCACACGCTGCCGTTTTTGATTCCGAATTTGAAAACCGCCGTCGCCGTCGCCGTGGGCGTGGTGCTGGTGGAACTGGGCATCATCTCGTGGATTCGCCACCGGTTCATGGACACGCCGTGGGCGTCGGCATTGTTCCAGGTGGCGCTGGGCGGCGCGCTGGTTTTCCTGGCGGGAATTTTGATTGGGAATTCGTGAAAAAAATTTCAACCACGGATGAACATCCACCCTCCGTAGCAGAGCCACTGCGGAGGACGGGCGGATGAACACGGATATCGGAGGGGCGAGCTCTGCGAGACCCAAACTTTAACCGCGAACGAAAGGTAATGCGCGCTGCCGAAGCGTTCAAAGTTGGAGTTCACGCTCTCGCCTCGGCGAAGCCTCCGGCGCAGCCTGGGTCAGCGTGTCCCCTGCCGAACCAACAAGCTAAAGCTTGAACTCCAACCCTGCCCGGCTGCACCGGCACGCTGGTTTGAAAATAGCGCGGGTCATTTATGTCTTAACTACTGCGGTTTTAACTTCGTGGAAATGAATTGATACAGCGACGGGAAAAATTCATCCGAACCTAACGCTCCGGGAGTTTGCATCGAGACGTAAATGGTTTTTCCGGGCGACAAGGATGCGGTTCTGTGCTGAATGTAAACCGCCGCATCTCCTTGAAAGTGCATTTGCGCGTCCCACAATTGCACGAGCGGCAAATAATAATCAGCAGAAGGAACTCGCGAGCGATTTGCCGGTCTGAAACGAACATCGCCGTTTGTGGGAAATGGTGCTGTGGGCGGCAATCCGAACAAAGCACTCTTGTTGACATGAAATTTAAGCTCTGTTCCGGCGGGAAGTTGTTCAAAACCGTTGTCCACTCCTAACGCGAGTTTATCTGTAATGCAGAACGGAATCCCCTTGCGGCTATCGTCGTAAGTGAGCGGCCAAGGTGAAGCTGGTGGCAGACTGACTAGAAATCCGCCTTCATGCAAATAACGAATAAGAGACCGTGTCACGTCATCTGTCACTTTGATGCTGCTAATGTAATGCTCGCCGGCGATATGGATGAAAACCGGCAGATTAGTGGCATTAAAAATTTTCGGATCAATCAAAACCGCCCACGTTAATGGCTGGAGTGTTGCGCCACAGTAGGCGAGCCAGAATTCCGTATCGTTCACTGAATCCTGTGCCAACACACCGACTTTCCGATTCAGTAATATTGTGTTCAAGTCATTGGTCGTGCTGGGAACAAATCGGGGCAAGGGAACGGGAAGCGGTGCATTGACCAGCGCACTATTAAGAAAGCGTTGGGAATATTCGGCAGTGATTTGAAGATACTTATCGCCATATTCCAGGCTGGGTTCAATCTCCGACCCTTCCGGCCATTCGTTCCACGATGTGATGATTACCCAATCTGGTTTTGCCTCGATGGCTTCTTCCCAAAGTGTTCGATACATCTGTCCATCCAGTCGGTCGGTTTGCCAATCGAATTTGTAAGCTTTTCTTGCATCTGAACCGGGCACTACCACGAGGCAACTGATTCGATTCCGTTGTCGCGCCAGCTTCACACCATTGGCATAGAAATGTGCAGCCCATGCACGAAAATCGCCAAGATTATTTATCGCGAGATGTTTTTCAAATTCCTCAGGCAAACCGTTTAAACCGTATGAATGAATGCCATCGAAAAGATATGCACAACTGCTTTGCTGACCATCACCAAGCAGCACAAAATCACCGGCGCGTGCTCGAATCCCTTCGATGATTGCTGGCCATGACGACACCGTCACTTGAAACATGACCACGCGGTTGTAAGCAAAGATGACCGGTTTGCCGTCCACTTTCAGAAAGGCCGGGCTTTTCCCATATTTTTTCAAAACATATGATACTTCATTGACTGCGCGATCAATCTGGCCTTGGTCATCGCCGGGAGCTTGTTCCCAGTAAATTGAAATCTTGAAATTTTTCTTTTCCGCGTGTTCAAGCAAAAGCGACAAGGACTGATCATGCCATGCATCCCAATCACTCGTCCCCCACCAACTTATGACAAAGCCAGTGATGCCATGCGTTTTAGCTTGATCAATCTGCCAATCTATCACCGCCGGATTATGGGAATTGTAAGCGCCTTTGACTGGATAGCGTGCAGCCCTTGTCAGCACATGTTTATTCGTGTCAGCATCACCCCAAGGATTTCGTTCGGGAGACAAGCCATACCAACCGTAATAAAATGCCAGCACTTCATGCGGAACTTGCGTGTAGTGCCGTTCGCTTTGGTCGTTGACAAATTGAAAAAAAGAATTTGTCGTCTGGGATAATGCGGGCAAGCTTGAACAAAGAAAGATAACAGCCACATTAAACGCGAAGGAGACAAGCTTGATCCGTGATTTCTTTCCCATTGCGCGAGAATAATTGGTTTCCAACTGCAAGCAAGTCCAGTCGTCCATCCTAAAATGAATTCAGGAAAAGAGTTCGCGTCCGCCATCATCAGATTTCCGTCTTCGCAAAGCTTCGCCGCGACAAGTCTGCCTTCGGCGTAGCGGCTTTCGGGAGAAAGCCGCCATTTGAATTCCCGTCACAGTTTGCGGCGCTCTGCCGAGACGCCGCTACGTCCGCCCGTTTCCCCTGCGGAATTCGGATTGCGGAATAGTTCACATCCGTCTCACCCCGGCCCTCTCCTCCGAGGAGAGGGAGAATCGTTCGCCGGCGGCTTGTAAATTCGTGCGACTGGATTTGCCGGACGATCAACCGTAAAACCAGAAACGGCCAGCAGCTTTTCCTTCTCCTGGGGGAGAAGGTCAGGTTGAGGGCGGGCGTAAAACATCAATTTCATCCAGCCCGGTCGTCCATCCAGACAAGCTGAAGCTTGAACTCCAACTCAACTTTTCCAATCAAACGCCTTTTTCTTCACGGCGTAAAGGTAGCCGGCGAATAAAATCGCGAGGAAGGAAATCATGGAGCCGAGGATCAAATTCCGCGTGGCCGGGTCCTTGAGCATGTCCTTGTAAACCACCGCCCACGGAAAAAGGAACACGACCTCGATGTCAAACAGGATGAACAGCATCGCCACGAGGTGGAACTTCACCGACATGCGCGGGTTGCCTTCGCCCATCGGAATCATGCCGCACTCGTAGGCGGTGTCCTTGATCCGGTTGCGTTGGCCGCGTTTGCCGACCAGTATGGACACCAGAATCATCCCGAACGGCGCGGCGATGGCCAGCACGAGCAGCATCAACACGGCGAGGTACTGGGCAAATTGCGACTGTTCCATGCGGAAAGGGTAGGGGAACGCCACAAAAATTCAATTAGGAAAACAGGAAGGCAGGAAGTGACGGCGCGTTCGAGGACACGGCTCCCGATCTGTAGCGGCGGGCATCCTATCTGCCGTATCTGGCGGCATCCCTGCCGCCCGGGCTACAAAACCGAACCCAAGTTATAAAGTCGCTTCCACATCAAACCACCCGCCTGGAAGCCGGGCGATACGGCAGCCAAGGATGGCTGCCGCTACGGGGCAGTGCCCGAATGCGCCCGTCGGGAAACGCGAGCAAGATTTTGCATGGCGTAACTTTATCGAACGGTTTAAATAAACAGGCATATAACTGGTGTAACGATGAACATTCAGAATCTATCGGTGAAACCACAGGGCTGGGGAAAATCTTTTCTGTGGCTGGTGCTGGCGGTGGCGTGTTTTCACGCGGCCTACACTTCCACCAAGTTTCCCGCCGCCGGCTTGTTGATTTTTGGCTACGCGTACTTTCTCGTCCGGTTGACGGACCAGCCAAGCGTCCGCCGCGCGTTTTATTTCGGGCTGACAACCGGATTTCTATGCAGCGCGCCGCAATTGTTTTTCTTTTGGCGCATCTTCAACGCTGCCGCGATTGCACTCTGGCTGGTGTTGGCGTTTTGGGTCGGACTGTTCGCGGCGATTGTTTGCGGCAGCATCCGGCGCTGGGGAAAAGTCAAAGTTCTGTGGCTGATTCCGATTATCTGGACGGGAATCGAATATTTCCGCAGCGAACTTTACTACCTGAAATTCTCGTGGCTGAATGTCGGGTATGCCCTGTCCAATTTCAGATACAATCCGTTTGATAGATTTGGAATGTATGGCGTCGGTTTTTTGATGTTCGCCATCATTGCCGTATTTATCAACCGACACTTGCTCAAGCGAGTTTTAATTGGGTGGCTTATAATGCTGTTGCTTTTACTGATTGGTTTGGCATTCGTTCTTCAGTTCGATGCTGCTGTTAGATATGAAAGGCCTTTTCATCCTCTCTCCATCGCCGGCATCCAGATGGAATTCCCTTCGCCGAACGTTTTGCCCAAGGCCCTCAACAAGGCTCTAGCCAAAAATCCCGACGCCCAGATTTTCGTGTTGAGCGAATACACCCTCGACGGCCCGGTGCCGGATTTGCTGAAAGATTGGTGCCGCGAACATTCGCGCTTTTTGGTCGTCGGCGGCAAGGACCCGGCGGGCACCAACGATTATTACAACACCTCCTTCGTGGTTGGCACAAACGGCGAAATTATTTTCCATCAAGCCAAGAGCGTGCCGATCCAGTTTTTCAAGGACGGCCTTCCCGCGCCCAGACAGGAAATCTGGAATTCGCCTTGGGGCAAAATCGGCATCTGCATCTGCTACGATCTGAGTTACACCCGCGTCACCGACCGGCTGGTGGAACAGGGCGCGCAACTGCTCATCGTGCCGACGATGGATCTGGAAGACTGGGGACGGCATCAGCACGAGCTACACTCGCGGGTCGCGCCTGTGCGCGCGGCGGAATACGGCATCCCCATTTTCCGCCTGGCCAGTTCCGGCATTTCGCAAGCAGTTTCCGGGTATGGCAATGTCCTCGCGCAAACTTCTTTTCCCGGCAGCCTGGACATTCTCTCGGCGCAACTCCGGCTGCCCATGCGAGGCTCGCTTCCGCTGGACCGGTGGCTGGCGCCGGCATGCACCGGCATCGCGTCCCTCGTCCTGCTGACGTTGCTGTTTCTTGACTGGCAGGACAGGCGCGTTGCACGCGCGAAAACGGCGGCGTAGGGGGCGACATATTCCAGCCATTGTGCCGGTCGCGTTGGAGTTCACGCTTCAGCGTGTCCGCCGCCGCTACAAGCTGAAGCTTGAACTCCAGCGATATTTTTCTTTCACAAGCCGGCATTTGCCTTTTCAATTCCGCGCCATGTCGCGCGATTACGTTATCGAACCGTTCCGTTCCGAGATCAATCTGCAAATTGATTACGCGCGCGAATTGAATCCGCAGCAACTGGCCGCCGTCACCGCGCCGCCCGGCCCGGCGCTCGTCATCGCCGGCGCGGGTTCGGGCAAGACGCGCACGCTCACCTATCGCGTCGCTTATCTGCTGGAGCAGGGGATTCCGCCGGACAGAATTTTGCTGCTTACGTTCACGAACAAGGCCGCCGGCGAAATGATGCGCCGGGTCGCCGATTTGCTGGGCCGGCAACTGCCGTCGCTTTGGGGCGGCACGTTCCATTCCATTGGCGCGCGGATTTTGCGCCAGCACGCCGATTTGCTCGGATACCGGCGCGATTTCACGATTCTCGACCGTGATGACGCGAAGGATTTGATCAAGGCTTGCATCGCCGACGCCGGCATCGAAACTAAAAAAGGCTCGCATTTCCCGAAACCCGATGTGCTCTGCGAAATTGTTTCGCTGTCGGTCAACACGCACAAGAGCACCGCGGAAATGCTCAAGGAGCAATTCGATTACTTCGAGAAAATCACCCCGCAGGTTGCCGACGTGCAGAAGCGTTACATCGCCCGCAAACGCGCGACTAACGCGATGGATTTCGACGATCTGCTCGCGCTGTGGCTCAGGCTGTTGCAGGAGCACGCGGCCGTGTGCGAACATTACCAGCGCCGGTTCCAGTTCATCCTCGTGGACGAATACCAGGACACCAACAAGCTCCAAAGCGACCTGATTGACCTGCTCGCCCAGCGGCATCACAACGTTACCGTCGTGGGCGACGATGCGCAAAGCATCTACGCCTGGCGCGGGGCGAATTTCCTGAACATCTTCCAGTTTCCGAAACGTTATCCCGACGCGAAAGTTTTCAAGATCGAGACGAACTATCGCAGCACGCCGGAAATTCTCAAGGTGGCCAACGCCGCCATCGCCGCCAACACCGAGCAATTCACCAAGGAACTTGCGCCGGCGCGCAAGTCCGGCCTGAAACCCGCGCTCATCGCGTGCAGCGACGCCGCGCAGCAGGCCGCATTCATCGCGCAGCGCGTGGCGGAATTGCCCGAGGAGGGCGTGGACCTGAACCAGGTGGCCGTGCTTTACCGCTCGCATTTTCACGCGCTGGAATTGCAGCTCGAACTTACGAAGCGGAACATCCCGTTTTCCATCACCAGCGGCATCCGGTTTTTCGAGCAGGCGCACATCAAGGATGCGACGGCGTATCTCAAGCTCGTCGCCAATCCGCGCGACGAAATTGCCTTCAAGCGCATCGCCTTGCTGTTGCCGGGGATCGGCTCGAAAGGAGCGGATAAAATCTGGAAACAATTCGCGGAACGTTTGAAGCCACACACTCCCCTCTCCGGTCCTGCGGACACCCTCTCACCGCCTGGCGGGGAGAGGGATGGGGCGAGGGGCGCTTATCCAGTTTTGTCCGCCGCCCTCCAAGTCTGTGCCAAATCCGTCCCGGCAAAGGCCGCCACCGCCTGGAAGCAATTCGTCGAGACCATTTCGCAGCTTGAGGATGAGACCGTCCGCAAGAGCGCGGCGAAAATGTTGCGCATCGTGATGGACGCGGGCTACGACGATTATCTCAAGGAAAACTTCGCCAATTACCGCAACCGGCTGGAAGACCTCGAACAACTCGCCGTGTTTGCGTATCAATTCGGGTCAATTGAGGAATTCCTCACGCAACTGGCGCTGCTCACCAACGTCGAAGCCGAGGACGGCGATCCGGCCACCCGCGACGCCGACCGAATCCGGCTCTCAACGATTCATCAGGCGAAGGGCCTGGAATTCGACGTGGTGTTTGTCATCATGCTTTGTGACGGCCTGTTTCCGTCCGCGCGTTCGATGGAAAGCACCGAAGGCGAGGAGGAGGAACGCCGGCTGTTTTACGTGGCCATCACCCGGGCGAAAAACGAGCTTTACCTGAGTTACCCGCTGATCCGCGCCGGTTACGGCAGCACCGGCATGGACGCCATGCAGGAGCCGTCGCGGTTCCTGTCGGAAATCCCGCGCGATTTGTTGAACGAGTGGAATCTGCGCTCGCGCTATGCCTGATGTTGGAGTTCAAGCTTCAGCTTGTTCTTCGATGCCGCGGTACACGCTGAAGCGTGAACTCCAACTGGCTTACTTGCTGATGCCGCGCTCGCTGGCGCGGACAAAGTTGACCAAGTATTGGATCTCCGGAAGTTTCGGCAGTTCCGATTCGATCTTCACCAGCGCGTTGGGAATGGTGAGTCCTTCGCGGAACAGAATTTTGTAAGCATGGCGCAGCGCATTCTGCGCCTCCTCGGAAACGCCGTGGCGTTCCATGCCGACCTTGTTGATGGTGCGCGTCTCGCCGGGGTTGCCGTCCACGATCATGAACGGCGGCACGTCCTGCACGATTTTTGAGCAGCCGCCAATCATGGACATTTTCCCGATGCGGCAAAATTGATGCACCGCCGCCAGTCCGCCGACGACCGCGTGGTCCTCCACGGTCACGTGGCCCGCCAGCGTCGCGACGTTGGACATGATGACGCGGTCGCCCAGCGTGCAATTGTGCGCGATGTGACAATAGGCGAGGATGGTGTTGTGCGAACCGACGCGCGTGACTTCGCCGTCGCCGGTCGCGCTGTGAATGGTGACGTATTCGCGGAACGTGTTGCCATCGCCGATTTCCGTGCAAGTGACGCCACCTTTCCACTTCAAGTCCTGGGTTTTCAACCCGAGGCTGGCGAACGGGAAAATTTCATTCTCCCGGCCCAGCTTCGTGTGGCCGTCAATGACGACGTGCGAGTGCAGTTTGCAGCCATCGCCGAGCACCGCGTTTTCGCCGATGATGCAGTACGGACCAATTTCGCACCCGGAACCGAGCTGCGCCTTGGGATGAACAATGGCGGAGGGATGAATCATTTCACGGCGTCGAGCAGGATGAACGTGACTTCGGCTTCGCTGACGATTTCGTCGCGCACCTTGCAAACGCCCTTGGCCTTGCCGATTTTGCCGCGCGACCGGGTCAGTTCAACCTCAATGACCAGCACGTCCCCCGGCAGCACCGGTTTGCGCCATTTTACGTTCTCCGCAGACATGAAATAAGCGAGCTGGCCGAGGTTGGCCGCCTGGCGCAGCATGAGAATCCCGGCGGCCTGCGCGACGGCCTCCAGTTGCAGCACGCCCGGCATGACGGGATGTCCGGGGAAATGCCCCTGAAAATAGGGTTCGTTAATCGTGATATTTTTGACGGCCGTGATGCAGTTGCCCTCAATCTTCGCCACCCGATCCAGCATCAAAAACGGATAGCGGTGCGGAAGAATTTGCATGATCTGGATGGTGTCCAGCACGCCCCCTTGCGCCATGGTTTCCATGATGACGTTTTTTTTCTCGTCGCCTGCCTTCGGGGCGGGGGTCGGTGGCGGGCCGAAGGCCTGCGCGTTGCGCAACGGCTTGTTCATCTGGGCGACAATCTGCCGGACCATCTCGCAGTTCGCCGCGTGGCTCGGTTTGATGGCAATCAAATGCCCGCGGATGGGACGGCCAAGCAGCGACAGGTCGCCGACAATGTCGAGCATCTTGTGCCGCACGAATTCCTCGGGATACCGCAGCGGCTCGGTGGTAAGCACCGCGTCGTCGCGGATGACGACGGCATTTTCCAGGCCGCCGCCCTTGATGAGGCCGTTTTTGATCAGAAACTCGATTTCCTCGTAAAAACAAAACGTCCGCGCGTGGGCCAGTTCCTTTTCCCAGGCATTGGGGGTGACTTCCGTGCTGTAAAATTGCGTGAACCGCCCTTTTTTGTCCGCGCTGGTGCAACTGATTTTGAATCCGTCGTCGGGAAACAACGTCATCATCGTTTCGCCCATCCGCAGCTCAATCGGCTCGGCAGGTGTGAATGGCTCGCGTTTTTCCGCCTGTGGCGCGAGGCCGGCCGACTGGATGATTTTGCAAAACTCGCGCGAACTGCCGTCGGCGATGGGCGGTTCGTTCGCGTCCAGTTCGATCACGGCGTTGTCAATGCCATAACCGGCCAGCGCCGCGAGCACGTGCTCGACGGTGTGAACTTTCACATTGCCCTTGGCCAGCGTCGTCGAACGGTTGGTTTCGCTGACATTTTCCACGCGCGCCTCAATTTCCGGCCTGCCTTCGAGATCCACGCGGCGGAACCGCACGCCGCTGTTTGCGGGCGCGGGCAGGAGGGTCATGTTCACCCGGCTGCCGCTGTGCAGGCCGATGCCGGAAAAACTGGCGGGGCGATTGAGTGTCTGTTGGTTGAGCACGCGCAGATTAGAACAAAACACACGCCGGCTTGGCAAGCGGCAGATTCAGAGTGCCAATTCAGAAGGGAATCCATTCCCTGAAACCATTTTGGGATGGACGACCGGGGCAAGTGGCGTTTGGACTTGAGGCTTGATTGGTGTGTGGGCGTAGCGGCGTCCCGGCAGAGCGCCGCCATTTTGAATTCAGTCAGCGGCAGTCTGCCGACGCGCCGCTACGCACTTCGGATTTCTAAATCATGTCCGCCGCCACCACGCGGATGATTTCTTCCAGTGTCGTTTCGCCGGTGACCACGCGTTGCAGGCCGTTTTGCCACAGCGTGCGCATGCCCTGCTGGATGGCAACCTGTTCCAGCGCGGAGGTCTGCTGTCGCTTCAGCACCGCCTCCCGGAACGGTTCGGTGACCGCCAGCAATTCCGTCACCGGCAGGCGTCCGGAAAAACCGGTGTTGTTGCAATGCTCACAACCTGGACCCCGGCGGAACTGGGCTTCAGGCATCAAGGCTTCCGGCATCACCTTCAACTGGCTTGGTTCCGGCTCGTAGGGTTGCATGCATTTCGGGCAATTGCAACGCACCAGCCGCAAACCCATCACGCCCAGCACGCTCGACGCCAGCATGAACGGCTCGATTTCCATGTTGATGAGCCGGGTGAACGTGCCCGCCGAGGTGCCGGAGTGAATGGTGCTGATGACCAGATGCCCGGTCAACCCGGCCTGCACGGCGATGGCGGCCGTCTCCGGGTCGCGAATTTCGCCCACCATGACCACCTGCGGGTCCTGCCGGAGGATGCTTTTCAGCGCCAGGGCATAGGTGAATTCCTGCGCGGGATGAACCTGCGTCTGGCTGACCATCGGCAGATTGAACTCCACCGGGTCTTCCACCGTGCTGATGCTCATGCAGATCCCGTCGCGTTGCATGATGTAACAAAGCGCCGAATACATCGTGCTCGTTTTGCCCGAACCTGTGGGACCGGTGAACAGCAGCAGGCCGCTCGACCGTTTGAGCAGGCGCAAAAGCCCCTGCCGGGTGGCATCGTCGAAACCGAGTGTGTTCAGGTCAAAACGCCGGTCGCGCGGATCAAACAGCCGCACGACGATTTTCTCGCCGCGGGTCGTGGGGAAAATGGAAACGCGCAACTGCACGCCATCCAGTTCCGGTCCGCAGATGGTGGTGCCGTCCTGCGGCATGCCGGCCTGATAGGTGACGAGATTGGACATCACCTTGAAACGCATCGAGATTTTGTCCAGCAGATCGAGCGGCAGATGCGCCACCTCGGTGAGCACGCCGTTGACGCGGGCGCGCACCTCGATGACTTTTTCCCACGGCTCAATGTGGAGGTCGCTGGCGCTGAGCCTGATGGCGTCCTGGATCATGCAGTTGACCAGCGCGATGATTTCGGGTCCCTGTGCGGCGACCGATTCGGATTGGAGATAATTAGTAGTATAGCTCATATCGGTGTGCGTCCGGGTTGAGAATAGAAATGTCTTTTTTGAATAGCAAGGAATGGATTCAATGCACTTGCCGCTTGCCCGGAGGCTTTTCTGATTTAACCTGTCACCGTGGCTTGGTTCACGAATCGTCATTTCCTTTTGCTCGCCGCGGCGGTTTATGGTTTGAGCATGACCAACGAACAGAGGACAACGAAACGGAAAGCATCCAAACATGAAATACACCTACGAAGAACTCGCCAAGATGATTGACCACTCGCTCCTGCATCCGACGATGACGGATCAGGACTTGGAGGAAGGCTGCAAGCTGGCCGCAAAATACGGCGTGGCGTCGGTTTGCATCAAACCCTACGCCGTCAAACGCGTTGCGGAATTGCTCAAAGGCACCGGCGTGTTCGTCGGCGCCGTCATCGGTTTTCCGCACGGCAGCTCGACAACGGAATCGAAACGCTACGAGACCGAGCTGGCCTGCAAAGACGGAGCCGTCGAGATTGAAATGGTCATCAACATCGGCAAGGCGTTGAGCGGCGACTGGGACTATGTCGAACGCGACATCAAGGCTGTCTGCGACGAGGCGCACCAACGTGGCGCGAAGGTAAAGGTTATTTTTGAGAATGATTACCTGGCCAAGGGCGGCGCCGGATTGAGCAGCGATGATTTTAAGAAGAAGCTCTGCCAGTTGTGCGAGCGCGCCGGAGCCGATTGGGTGAAGACAAGCACCGGCTACGGCTTCGTGAAACAGCCCGATGGCAGTTACAATTACAAAGGCGCCACCGAACACGATCTCGCGCTCATGCGCGCGAGTGTTTCGGCGAAGGTGCAGGTAAAAGCCGCCGGCGGGGTTCGCAACCTCGACGGCCTCATCAAAGTCCGCGACTTGGGCGCGACCCGTTGCGGCGCCACCGCCACCGCGGCGATGCTGGACGAATACCTGAAGCGCGCCGAGCATGAATTCATGGTGAAGGAACTGAAATCCAGTTCCGCCAGACATTAAACCGGCAGCCGGATACCATGATATCTTTTGATCCAGAATTAATTCGTCACGTTGGCGACAAGGCGGTTTCATCAGATTTAAGAGGGAAGAGTGTCGCAGATAATCCCATCCCTGCTGTTAAATCCATTCCCGAATTGCCGCTTGCACCGTTCATTTCCGCGCTTAACCTGTTACTGTGGCTTGGTTCACTGACCGACATTTCTTTTTGCTCGCCGTGGCGGTTTACGGTTTGAGCACGGTTTACTCGGTTTTCCTGTGGCGGAAGGGTTTTCGCAAGGATGACCATGTGAATTATCTCCTGCTGCTCGTCGCGTTCGCGCTGCACACGGTCGCCATGTTCCAACGCGGCCTTCGGATTGATCAATGCCCCGTCAACAATCTTTACGAAGCCACCACGTTCATTGCATGGGCGCTCGTTGCCGCCTACCTTGTCGTTGGCTTACTGCCGCGACTGCGATTTCTCGGCGCGTTTGCGTCGCCGGTGCTGTTTGCCATTGGCGTGTTCGCACTGATGCCCGCGCTGGACCCGCCGCGCGGCCCGGACCCGGAATTTTCCGGCGCGCTGACCAGTCTGCACGCGGCGATGATCCTGCTCGCCTACGGCGCCTTCGGGCTGGGCGCGGCGGCGGCGGGAATGTTTTTGACGCAACAGCACGATTTGAAATTTCACAAGCTCCGCGCCGTGCTGTCGCTGATGCCGCCGATTCAACGGCTCGAAACCATCACCAGCCGTCTGGTGTTTGCCGGGCTGGCGCTTTTCACCTTCGGGTTGGATGCCGGCGGGCGTCTGCCCCGGCCGGAGCACACGGCCTACTGGACGGACCCGAAGGTGGTCTGGTCCATTTTCATGTGGCTGGTTTATCTGGCGCTGCTGGTGTTGCGCCGGTTTTTCCGCCAATCGAGCCGCCGTTTTGCAACCGGCGTCATTGCCGCGTTCGCCTTCCTGCTGCTGACCTTTTGGGGCACGAACCTGCTCTCCACCCTGCATCATCCATGAACCAAACGTGTCGAGTGTCGAGTGTCCCGCCTTCGCAATGCTTCGGCGCGACAGGCGAGTGTCAGGAGCCGGCCCCGATTTGTCTTGGTTTCACGTTTCACGTTTTACGTTTCACCTGTTCCGCATGAACATTGTCGTCATCGGCCTGAGCCACCATTCGTCGCCCGTCGAATTGCGGGAACGGTTCGCCTTTGCCGAGGCGAAAATTCCCGGGGCGCTCAAATCACTGCGCGAATCCGGCATCGCCGGCGAGGCGGTGATTCTTTCGACGTGCAACCGGGTGGAAATTTACGCCGCGACGGCGTTCGAACCTGCCAAAGCATTTGCTGAATTGAAACAATTTCTCGCAAGGTGGGGTGAGACTACTGGCGAGCCGCCGTTGGAACACGATTCCGGCTCACGAGGACGCTCGCCCCACCAAGATGAAAACGATGCGCAAAGTTCTTCTCCCTCTCCTCGGCGAGGAGAGGGCCGGGGCGAGGAGGACGTTTTCTCAAGTTCAGATCCCCGCCCCCCGGCCCTCTCCCCGCTTGTGCGGGGTGAGGGAGTTGAACCGGTAGGGCCATCGCGCTGCGATGACCGGACGGCGCAGCGCGCCGTCCCTGCCAATATTGGTGACGAACTCTACACGTTGGCCGAGCCGCAAAGCTTGCACCATTTGTTCAAGGTCGCCTGCGGCCTAGACTCGATGGTGCTCGGCGAGACTGAAATCCTCGGCCAGCTCAAAAAGGCTTATGAACTCGCATTGCAACACCAACACACCGGCGTCCGGCTGAACAAGGCGTTCCAGCGCGCGTTCCACGTGGCCAAACACATCCGCACCGAGACGAACATTCAGCGCGGCAGCGTGTCCGTGGCGTCGGTCGCCGTGGAACTGGCGGAGAAAATTTTCAATTCGCTCAACGACCGCGAAGTACTGGTCATCGGCGCGGGCGAAACGAGCGAAAAAACCGCGCGCGCCCTGCTGTCGCGCGGCGCGCGGAGCATCATCGTCGCCAACCGTTCGCACGAACGCGCGGTGGCGCTGGCCAAAGAGTTCGGCGGACGCGCCGTGCAATTCGACGATTGGGCGGGGGAATTTGAGAAGATTGACATCGCCATCAGCAGCACGTCCGCGCCGCATCATATTCTTGACCGCGCCAGGCTTGAGCCGCTGATGAAGGCGCGCCAGCAACGTCCGCTGCTGCTCATTGACATCGCCGTGCCGCGCGACATTGACCCGGAGGTGAATTTTCTGGAGAACGTTTACCTCTACAACATTGATGACCTCCAGGCCATCGCTGACGACTACTTGAAACAGCGCAAGGATGAGATTGCAAGGTGTGAGGCGATCATAGTCGAAAAGGTCGTTGCAATGCTGGATATAAAAAGTTTTAAACCACGGATGACCACGGATGACCACGGATATGACGCGTATGAACCAACCTGAATATGATGACAACTATCCAACTTGCGCCAAAACATTCTCGACGTTACGAATATTTGCGGATGAAGTCAGTGCTGCTGAAATAACCAATGCTCTTGGTGTTGCCCCGACAAAATCATTTCTAAAAGGAGAACCTCACAGCAAAGGACTTTTTCGAAAAGCCCATGGATGGTTTTACTCGACGGAAAAGTTTAGTAGTTCAAAAGACACCCGCCGGCATATCGATTTGATACTTGAGGCTCTCGACGGCAAAGGCAAAGTAATCAAAGCGCTCCATCAAAGGGGATGCAAATTGGATATTATGTCGTATTGGGTATCTCATGGGCAGGGCGGACCAGCACTTTGGCCTCATCAAATGCTCAAACTTGGAAAACTTGGGATTGAAGTTTGGTGGGGTATTTACTCCGCAGAGGAAAATGAAACGTAATTTCTACGATTAAAGACTGTCCAGTTTTCTTTCCATCCGTGTTTATTCGTGTTTATCTATAGTTAAATAAATGGCTTCTGAAAGACCAATCATAATTGCGACACGCGGCAGCGCGCTCGCGCTGGCGCAGGCCAACCTGATCGCCACGCAATGCCGCGAAACGTTTCCCAAACTGCGTTTCGAGCTGAAAATCATCAAGACCACCGGCGACAAATTGCAGAAGGCCTCCATGGCAAAGGTTGGCGAAAATTTGCCGAAAGGGCTGTTCACCAAGGAACTCGAAGTCGCCCTGGTCAAAGGCCAGGCTGATCTGGCTGTGCATAGCCTGAAGGATTTGCCGACCGATCTGCCGGCCGGATTGGTCCTTGCCGCCACGCCCAAACGCGCCGATGTGCGCGACGTGCTGATTTATCGCGATGCCAAATTCATCAAGGCTCGCGCTGCCGACACGGATTCCGCCGACTGGGTGCCGGGTCAGGACGCATTACGCGGCTTCAAACCGCACGTGAAGCTGAAAGATTTACCGAAAGGCGCGACAATTGCCACCAGCAGCACGCGGCGCAAGGAACAATTGCTTGCGGCGCGGCCGGATTTGAAAGTGGTGGAAATCCGCGGCAACGTCACCACGCGGATGCAGAAAGTTGCCGAGCGCGGAGAACTGGACGCGACGGTGCTCGCGCTGGCCGGTCTGACGCGGCTGAATTTTCGCGTCACGCCCGAAGGCAAACTCGAAGGCGACGCCGTGCCGGACGGCTTGCTGGCGACGGTTCTGGACGCGGATGTGATGCTGCCGTGCGTAGGGCAGGGGGCCATCGGCATTGAAATCCGAGCCGATGACGAGCGCATCGCCAAAATTTGCGAGCGGCTGAACCATTTCAACACGTTCCAATGCGTCACGGCGGAGCGGGCGTTTTTGCGCGCGATGGGCGGCGGCTGCCAGAGTCCGGTAGCGGCTTATGCAGAAATTGACGGCAGCCGGATGGAGATGCGCGCGGTGTCATTCCGGGAAGGCCCGGCCAGGCGCGCCGAGGGAAAACGTCCGATGGCCGAAGCAGCGGCGCTGGGTGAGAAATTGGCGGCGGAATTGAAATGAACTTTGTTTTCGACAGAAGGCGAAAACAAACCATTGCCAGTTTCCGCCGATGAGTTTAGGTTGAAATCAGAAATTGCTGTTCGTGATATGACTGCGACTGAGGCTGGGGAAAGACAGATTGAGAGCTATCGCCAGATGACCGGTGAACAACGGCTAGCGGTGGCGCTGGAGTTGCACGAATTATCGTGTGATGTCGCCCGCGAAGGAATCCGGCGGCAGCATCCGGGAGCCAAGGCCGCCGAAATCGAGCGTCATCTGCACGCCCGCCTCAAACTGGCTCGCGCCGCATGAACGAACGCGAACTGCTCGTGGATTGTCTGCGCCGGCTGAACCGGAGCGGCGTGACTTACTATCTCACCGGTTCAATGGCCAGCAATTACTGGGGCATCCCGCGCACCACGCACGATCTGGATTTCGTCGTGCTGCTGCCTGCTTCCGCCGTCACCGCCATCGTGCAGGCTTTCAGCGGCGATTTCCACATTGACGAAGCCGCCGTGCGCGCCGCGCACCAACCACCGCACCAATTCAACGCCATTGACACCCGTTCCGCGTTGAAGGTGGATTTTTGGCTGCCCAAATCCGCGCCCTTCGACCGGGAAATGCTCCGGCGCCGCGTGGCCGTCACCCTTTTTGGCGAACCGGCCTGGATTGCCACGGCGGAAGACGTCATTCTGCACAAGCTCGTCTGGAACCGCATCACTCCCTCCGACCGGCAACTGGGCGACGCCGTTGGCGTGGTGGCCGTGCAAGCGGGCGCGCTGGATCAAAATTACCTCAAGCAATGGGCGCACGAACTAAAACTGGCCAACGAACTGGAGCGCCTCTTGAGTGGAGAGATCAAACCCAAACAAACCTGAAACGCCCGATTGCCGAAGCGGCGGCGTTGGGCGAGGAAATGGCGGCGGAGTTGAAATAAATTTGATTCAATATTATTTTGAGGACTGAATTCAGATGCCAGAGAACGATCCATATTGGAAGCTTAAGCCAGGGCCACCTACCCCAGCGGATGAAATCTGCTCTTGCAAGGAGGCAAATCCGATAGTTCTTTGCTACGCAATTTCAGAAAACCCTATTCGTTGTGCCGATTGTAATTTTGAGGTTCCAGCGGAACGACTTCGACCCACTCCTGAACTGGCGGATGAAATTGCATCTTGGCGGGAATTCTACGGTTGCTTTTACAAACTGTGGCTCGATTCGGGCGAATTTGAGAATTGGGCGCGAGTGCAACTTTCTGACCCGCACAGCGCAGCCAATGAGCGCGGTTATATGGTTTGTGCGAAACTTTCAACCATTCGCCCTTGTTATTATTGGTGGTTTCAAGACACAGGCGCAGACAATTTTAAACCAATCAGTCAATGCCCGAAATGCAATGGCAACTTGATCAAGAAATTCGGAAAGTCAGTTTGTGAATCATGTTCAATTATAGTTGCGAATTAATGCTTTGAATCAAGCGGTGGAGGGCCACCGCACTCCAAGACGCTGCGCGGGATACGATGATTCCTGAAATCCGCGAAGCGTCCTGGACTGCGCCAGCCCTCTGGCACTTTGCAAGAAGGTGGAACGTCCGCGAGATTTCCGTGCAAACCGGATTGCAGGCCCTGGGAACGCCGACGTCTCGTCGGCTGGTTGGGGGTGTCCGTCGCAACGTAACGGGCCGCGAGACGCCAGTGCTCCCAGGTAGTGGAAATGGTGGCGGTGGCGAAGCGCACCATTCTTCATCAGTCTATTTTCCCAGCGCGGCGAGGATGGAATCCAGTTGTTTGCGTTCGATGTCGGTGGCGGTTCCGGCAACGATGTGGCCGGCGATGCTGCGCAAGATGTGGGCCTTGTCCGCCGCAATTTTCGGCGACAATTCCGTGATGAAATCGCGCGCAATGGCGGCAAAAGTATTTCCATTGTAAAAACAGAAGGGCGCCAGCCGGTGACATTTCAGGCAGATTTCGAGCGCTTCGGTCAGGGATAGTTCCCTGGATTGATTTTTCTCCCAAAGAGTTTTGGCGGGCAGATGTCCGTCGGAAGTGGGTTTGTGCAGGGCGTTCTTCTGCTTGCAAAGGCCGCGATTGATTTCAGTGACAATTTCCCAGTCGAATGAGGCGAGCCAGGGTTTGACAAGGCGCGACATGGGGAGTCGGCTGCTTCAATGAGCCGCGGATTTCCTTAAACCGGCTTTGATCCGTTGCAACGTCGCGACGCCTTCGCTTTTGAGGCATCCTTTTCCTGTTCGGGCGAGGACAGGCTCGGCGGCAAAGCGGTCCTGAATCCGAAGGGCATCCTTCATGATCCGTCTCAGCCGGTTGTGCTGAACTTCCGTCATGTTTCAAAGATAACCAATGAATCCCCCAATCGCAAATTCATTTTTACCCGGCTTATCACGCCTGTTCGGTTTCGGTGGGGCGAGCGTCCTCGCGAGCCGGCTCGTCAGTCGCCTCGCCCCACCAAACCAGCCCAATCCCTTGGCTGAAACAAAAAACGGCGCGGGTTTCTGGCCCGCGCCGTTGTCCCCAGCTCCTCCGGAGCGTGTGTTACACGTCGTAGTACATGAAGAATTCGTACGGATGCGGACGCAGGCGGATGGCGTCGTGCTCTTTCCGCTTGGTGCTGATCCACATGTCAATGAAGTCTTCGGTGAAGACGTCGCCCTTGGTCAGGAACGCGTGGTCCTTCTCCAGGCAATCGAGCGCTTCGCTGAGACTGCCGGCCACATTCGGAACCTTCTTCAGTTCTTCCGGCGGCAGTTCGTAGATGTTTTTGTCGAGCGGTTCGCCCGGCTTGATCTTGTTCTGGATGCCGTCCAGACCGGCCATGAGCAGCGCGGCGAAGCAGAGATACGGATTCGCCGCCGGATCCGGCGGGCGATATTCGAGGCGCTTGGCCTTCGGGCTGTCGCTGTAGGTCGGGATGCGGACGGCGGCGCTGCGGTTGCGGGCGCTGTAGGCGAGGTTGACGGGGGCTTCGTAACCCGGCACGAGGCGTTTGTAGCTGTTCGTGGTGGGATTGCAAATGGCGCACAGGGCCTTGGCGTGCTTGAGCAAACCGCCGGCGTAGTACAACGCCATCTGGCTGAGGCCGCCGTATTCCTTGCCGGCAAAGAGCGGCTTGCCCTTGCTCCACAAGGATTGGTGGGTGTGCATGCCGGAGCCGTTGTCGCCGAAGAGCGGCTTGGGCATGAAGCAGGCGGTCTTGCCGTGTTTCTTGGCGACGTTCTTGATGACGTATTTGTAAATCATCATCCAGTCGGCGGCGGTGACGAGCGTGCTGAAACGGTAGTCAATCTCCGCCTGGCCGGCGGTGGCGACTTCGTGGTGCTGCTTTTCGATTTTGACGCCCAATTCTTCCATCGTCAGCACCATTTCGGTGCGGATGTCCTGCTGGGTGTCGGCGGGTGGGACCGGGAAATAGCCTTCCTTGTGCCGGATTTTGTTGCCGAGGTTCGGCATTTCGTCGCGACCGCTGTTCCAGATGCCTTCCTCGCTGTCAATGGAGTAGAATGTGCCGTTGCACTTGGAGTCGAACTGGACGTTGTCGAAGATGAAAAATTCCGCCTCGGGGCCGATAAACGCCTGGTCGCCGATGCCGGTGGAGACGAGATATTTTTCCGCCTTCTGCGCGATGCCGCGCGGGTCGCGGCTGTAAGGCTCCAGCGTGCCGGTTTCGGCCACGGTGCAGGTGAGGCTCAACGTCGTGACGGCGCAGAACGGATCAATGAACGCCGTGTTCGGGTCGGGCATCGCCAGCATGTCGGAAGCCTCGATGCTTTTCCAGCCGCGGATGGAGGAGCCGTCGAAGCCGATGCCTTCGGCAAAAGTTTCCTCGGACAGTTCGCCGATGGGCATGGTGAAATGTTGCCAGGTGCCAAAGGTGTCCACGAACTTGATGTCCACCATTTTCGCCCCGGTCTTCTTGGCCAATTCTAATACGCTCTTGGGTGTGCTCATGTTTTATTTTTTATGTTTGGTTTTGGTTGTTCTGCAATCACGAGGTCATGCCGGCGCCAACCACACTGCCCGCGCCAACATGACCCCGCCGAATCTGTTTTTTCCATTCTGGCTGATTCTTTCAATTCAATCAACCCGCTTGGTGATACCCTTCTTCGCCGTGGTCCGCAAGGTCAAGTCCGGCGACTTCCACTTCTTCACTCGGCCGCAATCCAACAATTGCCTTGACAATAAAGGCGATGACCGTTGTGCCCACAATCGCCAGCACCAGGGTCAGGCCAATGGCCTTGAGTTGTTCCAGCACCAGCGGCTGGAAAAAAGTGATCCGTCACCTGGGCCTTCAGGTTGGTGGCGCAGGTTCGCATTCGCCGCATTGCGCGCCAGGCAGCCGGTCAGGAACGCGCCGATCGTTCCGCCAATCGCATGCACGCCGAACGTGTCCAGCGCGTCATCATACCCGAACCAGCCTTTGACTTTGTAGCAAAAGAACCAGGGAATCAAGCCTGCGGCAATGCCGATAATCACCGCGCCCGTTGGCGTGACAAATCCGCAAGCCGGGGTGATGACCACCAAGCCCGCCACCGCGCCGGAACAGAAGCCGAGCACGCTGGGCTTGCCCCGCACCAGCCATTCCATCATCGGCCAGACGAAGGAGGCGACCGCCGTGGCCAGCGTGGTGGTCGTAAAGGCGTTGGCGGCGATGACGTCGGCCCCGACCGCGCTGCCGGCGTTGAATCCGTACCAGCCCACCCACAACATTCCGGTGCCGATCATGCAAAGCACCATGCTGTGCGGCGCGATGTTTTCCCGGCCAAAGCCAATGCGTTTGCCGAGAATGATGCAGAGGATGAGCGCCGACCAGCCGGAGGTCATATGCACCACCGTGCCGCCGGCGAAGTCAATGGCCTTGATTCCCGCCTTTGCGTTCCAGACGCCGTTCATCAGGCCGTCAATGCCCCAGACCATGTGGGCCTGCGGGAAATAGACGACGAACATCCACAGCGTCATGAACAGGAAGATGGCCGAAAATTTCATGCGCTCGGCGATGGCGCCGAGGATCAGCGCCGGCGTGATGATGGCGAACATCAATTGGTACATCGCAAACACGTTATGCGACACCCAGTAGGAATAATCGGTGTTCGGAGCCGAAGTGACGTTGTTCAGGAAGGCAAAGCCCAAACCGCCCAAGAAGGCGTTGCCGCTGTGGAAGACCAGGCTGTAACCGCAAAGCCACCACAGAATGGTGACCAATCCCGTGATGAGCAGGCATTGCGCCATCACGGAAAGGATGTTTTTGCGGCGAACGAGACCGCCATAGAACAGCGCCAGTCCGGGCAGCGTCATGAACAACACCAGCGCGGCGGAAGTCATTTGCCAGGCGTTGTGTCCGGGACCGGGAACGCCCACGGTCGCCGGAGCGGTGATGGTCAGATTGCCATTGGTATCCTTTGGCAACGCGCCGGTGGGGTCGCCATTATTGATGTAGGCTTCGAGCGCCGAAAGGCGTTGCTCAACGGTTGGCGCTGGCAGATTCGTTGCCGTGTCCGCGCGCAGCGGCAAAGCGCCGAAGGCAAAAGTGGTTATCCAAGCGAAGGTCAGGAGAAATTTTTTCATGGTCGTTTTAATTAAAGGTTGATGAGGTTCCATGAGTTCAGACGGCTGACTCGCCTTTTTCTTCCGTGCGAATCCGCACGGCCTGCTCCACGGTGGAAACAAAAATCTTGCCGTCGCCGATTTTTCCGGTTTTGGCCGCCTTGGAGATCACGTCCACCGCCTTGGTTAATTGCTGGTCGGTCACCACCAGTTCGATTTTTATTTTCGGCAGGAAGTCCACGGTGTATTCGCTGCCGCGATAGATTTCGGTGTGGCCCTTTTGGCGGCCAAATCCCTTGACCTCGCTCACGGTCATGCCTTCGATGCCAACTTCGCCGAGGGCATCCTTGACTTCATCGAGCTTGAACGGTTTGATGATTGCTTCAATTTTTTTCATTTTATGCTGGGTTGAGTTGTTGGTTCCAACCAGACCCGTCGGCACTGCTGGTGAGTGGAGCAGGGCACACCGGTTCTGGTCGGACAGCGTTTAGCAACGGCAATGCCAGCACCTGAAATTCTTCCGGCAGTTCACGCAACCTCTTGATGCGCAACGGAACATTTTTCATCGGCGAAAATAAAAACCTTGCTGATGCTGTTGCGTTTTGCGCAGCCAGAGCATTCTTCACCACTGAAATCCAAATGTTTCCTCAGCCAGATTATCTCATAAAATTTGGCTATGAACTCGGAGCGGAAGCGGCGGGCGCCTTTGCGGCACCCGCCACTCCCTTCTCACCCAGCAACCAACCACAACGATTTCTCGCCGCGGTTGGAAATGTTATCCGCAGTTGCTGCACGCAACCATTTTTCCCGATTCTGATTATTTTGTTTTCGAAAAATTATGTAGCAAGCTTCTTGCCAGTGACACAAAGCCAGATCAATGTTGGTCAAACTGCGCGGCTGCCAGGGCTTTGCGCGTTTTGGAAAATCGAACCCGGGGAAAATAGCTGTCGCCTTTTGCTCAATCGAATCTGATTTCACCAGCGGCAATAATTTCCGTTTCCTCAGTGTTTTCTTTCTGGGAACGCCGGCGAGACGCCGGCGCTCCCAAGCTGTGCCGGAACAGTTCCGGGCGCCGCCGTTCAACTGTGGATGATGAGTTGGATATTTTCGGGAAGGTTTCTGGCCACCTCAGCCACGATGTCGCCCCTGAGAAGTTTGACCATTGAACTCCGATGCGGCGCACCCAACATCAGCATGTCCACGCCAAGCGTTGCAGCAATGTCAATGATGGTCCCTGCCGGATTGTCGCTCACGGCGTAAACAGGCAGCACGTTCACGCCCGTGCCTTGGGCCAGTTCGAGCATGCTGTATATGATTTCGGCTGCTTGCCGGTCATTCTGCCAGCGCGGGCGTTCCTGGTCCGCCAGCGGACCCGGCAGATTGACGACGAGTTGTTTGACGTAAAGCACATACAAATTCCCCTGTCGCAGCCGGGCTTCTTCCACGGCGTAACGCAGCACCGGCGTGAAACCGCGCGCCGCCACGAGAATCGCCTGGCCGGGCGCAAAGTTGGGCCGGAGGTTTGCCACCGACTCGGGACTGACCACCGCTGCCATTTCCTTGCTCAACATCACGGTTTCGATTCCGGCTCGTTTCATCGCATACCAGCGCAAGCCGAACCCGAGCAGCAAAACGCACGTGGCGAAAAAAGAGCGCCGCCGGCTTGGTCTTGGCGATGGTGATCTCGATGGCGAACAAAATCGCGAACGTCGTCACCATGATCGTGAATTCACGCCAGTTCAATTTCAGCCGCTTGTTGAAACAACTCGAACCGAGATTGACGGTGATCGCCCCGACGACGCCGATGGCGTACATGTCCGCCAAGGAATCCAAATCATCGGACAGGATGACCAGAATGATGGGCAGGATGGTCGCCACCAGCAGCGGCTGCCAGGGGACGCCGTGGGAATTGAGTCTGGCAAAGGGCCGCGGCATCTCGCGGTCGCGCGCCAGCATGTAAATGAGTCCGATCATGGCGCCCACCGCCGTGTTGACCGCGCTGAGCAGCAACAGACCGACCACCAGGCCGATGACAGCCCCGAAAATATGCCCGAAATACGGTCCCAGCGCCATGGTGCCATACTCCTCTCCCAAAAACCGGAGCATGTCCGCATAGCGGCTCTTGATATTGTCCGACAACGAATGCGGCAGCGAAAGCATGGCCCAACCGAGCAGCGCGGTGCCCAACACCACTTCAACCGCCACCGGCCAAATCGCATTTTTCGAAGTGATCGCTACGCTTGGAGCGTTCGCCGTCGCCTTGGGATCCAGCGTCATTACTCCTGTGAGATTGGCGATGGCCTCGACACCGCTCAACGCGAGGATGACACCGACAAAAGCAACCCAGTTCCTGCTGAAGCTGGCATGGGACGGTTCAAGGTAAGCAAAGCTGAGATGTGGCGCGCTCAAGGCAATGATGGCCACGACGACCGCCACCATCGGCAAGGCCAGGGTGATGGCAAAACTGCCGGAATGTTTCGGCCCGAAATAATTGATGATAGCCGATGAGCAGAATGGCACTGATGGTGGCCAGTTTGAGATACTCCCGGGGCACGCCAAAATAGCTCATGGCATCCCAGCAGCTCATGGCGGCGGTCACGATGAAATCCGCCAGCAGCAACAACGACCCGAGCACGGCCAGCACCCGGCTTTGTTCGCGCGCGGAGGAATAGACGCCGCCGCCGTCCGGGAAATGCCGGCAAACGATGATGTAATTGTAGCCGACCAGCCCGGTCAGAAGGCAAACCGCCAGGATGATCGGAAAAGAGGAAAAACCGGCGGCGATAAAGGCCAGCCCGATGACATAGGCCTTGCTCGTGCCCCAGTCGCCGTAGAGCAGACCTGCCGCCCTGGCCCAGCCGACGTTGCGCGGACGATGTGTGCCGATTTCCATCAGACAAGAATCATTGCAGATGCAAAAAGAGGAAAAATGGAAAGCTGTCCGTCCCAAGCCAGCGGTTTCGAGATTTCATATTCGTTGCCGCCATCAGTGTTTGCGGAAATGCCACAGCAAAAGCAAAAAGATGGCCACCTGCAACAGGACAAAGCCGATGATCATCGGCACCATCCGGAACCGTGATTTCCAGACCTGGGGCGCCTGCAACCGGGTGTAACGGCTGGTCATGACCACCGCCTCGTAGTTCTCCAGTTCGGTTCTCATTTCAAGAGCAGTTTGATACCGGTGCTTGGGATCACGCTCCATCGCGTGCAGAATGATTTCCTCGAGCACGGGCGTCAGATTCGGATTTATTTTTCGGGGCGCCTGCGGGTCGCCCGTGACGCGGGCGTTCATGATCACATAAGGGCTGTCTCCGGCAAAGGGCGGCTCGCCCGTGGCCATCTCGTACAGGATTGCTCCCAGGCTGTAGATGTCCGTTCGTTCGTCGCCCCGGCTGCCTTTGACCTGCTCCGGCGCCATGTAATCGGGCGTGCCCATCGTGGGCGTGAAGCCGACAAAGGTGAGCCGCCGGGCATTGGCCGCCCGGGCAATTCCAAAATCCATGATGCGAATCGAGCCGTCGTTGCACAGCATGATGTTGGCCGGCTTCAAATCGCGATGCACGACTCCGCTTTGGTGCATATAAGAGAGGGCGGTGCAAATGTGGCTGGCGATTTTGACCGCGTCCGGTTCCGGCAGGGGCCGCACGTTGCGCAGCAATTCGCTCAAGGTCTGGCCTTCGAGATATTCCATCGCAAAATAAGGCCGGCTCTTTTTTTCGACGGGAAGAATTTTCAGGATATACGGATGATTGAGCTTGATCCCGATCTCCTCCTCGCGGCGAAAACGGTCAAATCCCGCCGGGTCGCTTTCAATTTGCAGATAGGGAATTTTCAAGGCCACCGCCTTGCCGGTTTGCCGGTCGTTGGCTTTGAACAGCGAAGCCATGCCGCTCTTGGCGATGACATCGGTGATTTCAAACCGCTCATCGAGCAAACTTCCCACGCCAATGTCATTGCCGAGCGCGCGGCGGGTTTTGACGGCGGCGGTCTGGGCTTGCAATGACTGTTCCACCTGCCACACCTGAATAATCTGGACGGAAACATTGTCGCTGGCCTGGCGGCGTTCCGCCTGCTCGATCAGGCGTTTGCACGCTTCGCCGGGATGATACTTGATGACCGCATCCAGAATTTCATCGTCCAAAACAAAACCGTAAAGCCCATCCGAACAATGCAAAATCAAATCTCCCTGCTCCAGGGTTTCCGTTTTGATGTCGTAATGACAAATCGGGTCCGAGCCGACACTGCGCGTCAGTGTGGAGCGGTGCTGGCTGGTCATGGCGTTCCGCTCCAGCAACAATCCCAATTTGACCTGCAATGAAGTATAAGAATGGTCGGTGGTCATCCGCTTGATCTTCCCGGCGCGGATGAGGTAGGCGCGGGAATCGCCAACGTGCGCGATGGTGACCTTGTCGTCGCGAAAGATGGAGGCCAGTAGCGTGGTGGACATGCGGCCCTGCTTTTGGGCGGCCTGAAAAATTCTCGCGGCCGCTTCGTCGAAAATCCGGCGGACGGAATCATTGGTGGGAGTTTCCGGTTTGGCTTCCTTGAAAATTTCCAAGGCGGTTTCCGCCGCCAGGCGGCTGGCAATGTCGCCGTTGCCTTCGCCGCCCACACCATCGGCCAGAACGGCGATGCTGCCGATGGCCTGCAACTGCTGAAAGTCTTCCGGTTCCCAAAAGGCGATGAAGTCTTCGTTGTGGTCGCGAACGGTTCCGATGCTGGAAAGCTGGAAACATTTTATTTTCATTGGCTGGCCAAGGTTAACCGAGATTTTTGTTGAGCGAAAGACTGTAAGTAAAGTGGATGTTGTCCCGCAGCGGTGCAAAGAAGCCCGGCCACCATCACGGTGGCCGGGCTATGCATTGTTCCTCCTCGGCCTCAGTTTACATAAGCGGGTTTCTCGGTCAGAATTGTGGACCGGCCGAGCTTGGCGCTCCTGGATTTGAAGTAAATGAGGCCGTAGATGCCCCAGATCGCGGCGAAACCCAGCGCGATGTAAGGTTCATGCCAGCTCATGCCGCTGACCGTGAACGGGCCGACCAGATAGAATATCATGCAGCCCAGGTTCGCCAGCAGCCCGAAGATCGGCACCACGAAGTGCTTGAACCCGTTGAAGCTGTGGTGCTCTCTGAACGCCACGATGGCCACGATGCAAGTCGTCATGTAGAGCAGGAACGTGCCGAAGTTGCTGATGAGCGTAATGGTGACCAGCGAATTGGGCAGCCAGGTATAAACATGCGGCGAGAAGACGCCGAAGCTGTACCAAAAGTTGTGCTTGTCCAAAGCGGCCAGGTCCGAGGATTGGCCACCGAGATAGGCCACCGTGGTCAGAATGCCGATGACGACCGAGATCACCACCAGCGCCCAGATGGCACGGTGCGGTGAAAGCGTCCGGCCATGGATCAAACCGAAATGCGACGGCACTTCCTCGTCCCGGCCCATGGCATAAGTCACCCGGGCGCCGGTGTTGATGCAGGCCAGGGTCGTGCCGATCAAAGCCAGGAACACCGTGCCGGCCTGCACGAGCATGAACGCCCGGCCAGCCGCATAACTGCCAAATGCCCAGGTGCCAACGAGCACCATCATATCGCCCAGAGGCGCGCCGGAAGCCCCGGCATTGGACATCGTGTAGCCGCTGTTCAGAAAATAATTCGCGGCGAAATACTCGAACAGGTAGCACATGGCGCCTTGAATTACCAGGGACAGCAACACGGCGCGTCCGATGTCCTTCTTCGGATTCTTCGCCTCTTCACCCATGGACGTCACCGACTCGAATCCCACGAGCAGAAGGATCGCGATGCATGCTTGGATGAGCAGGAAGTTGAATTTGTGCGGCGCAATGACCGACTTGGCCGAAGTGTGAAAATTAAAGGTTTGCGGATCTTTCGCGTCACCCGGCTTGCCGGTGATGGCGTCTTCGGGCTTGTAGCTTAAAATGAACGGGTCGGATACGGCATGACCGTCCTTGTCCAGTTTGAGCTTGCCGGCCTCGTCCTTTTGAAAGACCGGATACGGGTCGCCCACGGCGAGTCCCATCGCGGTCAAGGTGCCCAATACCACGGCATCGGTGTTCTTGGTTTTATCCAGGTCGTCAGCGACGACTTGACGGTCTTGTTGTTTGTAAACCGGTTGACCCTTGGCGTCGGTTTTTAGCGAGCTGTCCGCCCAGGTGTCTTGCACGGGCTTTCCCTTGTCATCCGTGACATTCACTTGATCCACATTGTAGTTGACCGGCGTTCCGCCGGACAGATGCCAGCCCACCGATCCTTGCGGATGATTGCTGCGATAGGCGATGGCCATTACCGCGAAAACCACCAGCGCGCTGATCTGAATGATGTTGATCCCCATGTTGACCGCCGTGGTGCCGTTCACGCCGCGGTAGGCGATGTAGCCCACCAGCACCGAGAAGACGATGCAGAACAGCCACATGAACAACGGGCTGTTGTAGGTGCCACTGAAGGTGTTCGGCCAAAACTGGCTGGCCAGATAGCCGCCCAGAATCGCCGTGACCCCGACCATCAGGCCGGGATAAACCCAGTAATACAAATGACTGGCCCAGCCGGTGAAGAATTTGGCGATACGCGCAAATTTATACGCACGGGTCTTGGACAAAAACGCCTGCTCGGCGTACAGGTAGGAAGAGCCCGCGCCGGGATAGAGTTTGGAGAGTTCGGCGTAACTAATGGCCGTCGCGAAGCACAGCAGCAGCGCGGCGAGCAGGCCAATCCACATGCCGCAGCCGGCCATTGGCGCGCCATAGAGCGCTTGCTCCTGAAACGTCAGCCACAGGAATGCGCCGGGCGCAATCAAGGCCATGGCGTTGATGGTTAGCCCTGTCAATCCCAAGGTTGCTTTGGTGGTGGGTTTGTTTCCGCCGCCGGGTGATGTTGGTTCGTTTGTCATATCGGTTGTCGTTTAACTGTTTCTGTTTTGCTGGTTTATTTGGTTTCTACGTTGCTGATCATATTGCCAGGTTGCCGGTTTCATCCGTGCGTATGCGAACTGCCTGTTCTATGGCTGTGACGAAAATTTTCCCATCGCCGATTTTTCCGGTCCTGGCGCTGTGAACCACGGCGGCAATGGCGTTGTCGGCACGGTCGTCTGGCACGACGAGTTCGATTTTGATTTTGGGCAGGAAGTCCATGGTGTATTCGCTGCCGCGATAGATTTCGGTGTGGCCCTTCTGCCGGCCGAAACCCTTGACCTCGCTCACGGTCATCCCTTCGACGCCCACTTCGGCGAGCGCGTCTTTAACTTCCTCAAGCTTGAAAGGCTTGAGAATGGCTTCGATTTTTTTCATGTTTGTTTCACAGTGTCGTTTAATCATTCAACTGCACTTGCGTCTGGCTGAACCATGCCAGACCCGTTTAGCAGCGGTAATGCCAGCCGTGGATATTCCTAATCGAAGGCGCACAAAGCGCCCTGTTTACAAAGGTTTATATTGGGTATTAATAATTTGATGCCGTTGAAAAACTCTCGTCATCTCTGTTTCGTTTTGCGCAGCCGATCAAATTTTCGCCACCCGCAAGCGAAATGCGAACAACATCAGGAATAATCCGGGGAGATATTTGCGGAACCGGGATGAAGAAATAAAAATGGTCGGAGCGACAGGATTTGAACCTGCGACAGCCAGCTCCCAAAGCTGGTGCTCTACCAAGCTGAGCTACGCTCCGACGGGCAGGGGTGATAATGACATTAATTTGTCCCACCGCAATTTATTTTATCAATTATCGTCCGCTGCCGAACGGAGTGTTGGAGCGATGGAGTAATGGGATGTTTCTTCCAGTACTCCAATGCTCCATCACTCCAGCACCACATTCCCTCCGCCTTTCCGGCTGGACGGTGACAGACGCCATGTTACATTGCTTCCGCCATGTCAACAAGAGCGCCCGCCGCCCAAAAAGTCAACCTTCGCCGGCCCGACATCATGGCTGCCGTGCAGGCACAGGTGCTTTCGCACTATCGCAGTGAAGTCGTCGAGCGCATCCGCGCCAATGGCCACGTGCTCTCCGCCGGCGACCTTACCGTCAAGCTCGCCAAGGAATTCGGGTTTTGCTATGGCGTCGAGCGCGCGATTGACCTCGCCTACGCCGCGCGAAAATTTTTCCCGCCGGACAAGCCGATTTACCTGCTCGGCGAAATCATTCACAACCCGGAGGTCAACGACCAGATTCGCAACATGGGCATCAAGATCATTTCGCCCAAGCCAACCGAGGATGAACTGGCGCAATTGCAGGCCGGCGATGTGGCCATCATTCCCGCCTTCGGCACGGAAGTCGCCACCCGCAAACGGCTTGAGGAAAAGGGCTGTGTGCTCGTGGACACCACCTGCGGCGACGTGATGAGCGTCTGGAAACGCGTCCGCCAATACTCCAAGGAACGCGTCACCAGCATCATTCACGGCAAGTCATGGCACGAGGAGACCAAGGCCACGAGCTCGCAAGCGCGCGCTTACGGCAGCGGACATTATCTCGTCGTCTTCACGCTGGAGGAAACGGATTACGTCTGCCATTACATCATCAACGGCGGCAACAAGCGGGACTTTCTGGAAAAATTCAAGGGCGCCTACTCCGAGGGATTCGACCCCGACCAGCATTTGCAGGCCATCGGCGTCGCCAATCAAACCACCATGCTGCGCGGCGAGACCGAGGAGGTGCAAAACCGCCTGAAGGCCGCGATGATTAAAAAATTCGGCGTAGCGGCCATTGACCAGCATTTCCGCTTCTTCGACACGATTTGCGGCGCCACCCAGGATCGCCAGGACGCCCTGCAAAAACTTTTGCGCGAGCCGATTGACCTGCTCATTGTCATCGGCGGCTACAATTCATCGAACACGTCGCACCTCGCCGAAATGGGTGAGGCCAAACTCCCGACCTACTTCATCAAAAACGCGGCCAAAATGGAATCCGACAAGCTCATCCGCCACTACGAGCAGCACGACAAAAAAGAAATCGAAACCCGCGACTGGCTGCCACATGGCAAAATCACCGTTGGCGTCACCGCCGGCGCCTCCTGCCCGAACAACCTGATCGAGGACACCATCCGCCGGCTCTTCGAGCTGCGCGGCATTTCGGTGCAGGAATTGGTCGCCGCCAATTGACTTGGGGCGGTTTTCATTCCGCATTCAAAAACATTCCCGCGTCATGTCAAAGCCCAATCTTAAGTCGTATGGCGAGTCCGCCAGGTTAAGTATCGAAAGAATTCAAATCAATGACCTGCCCCAACTCGCCGGGCTCTACGATCAACTGGTTGAGGAGAAGACAGATCGGAAACGGATGAAAGAAATCTTCATCAAGATGGACCATTGTGACGATTATTATCTGCTGGGGGCAAAAACTGAAAACCATCTGCTGATCGGCTCAATAATGGGAATCGTCTGCCTGGACCTGCTGAAGCAGGGCCAGCCCTTCATGGTCATGGAAAATCTCATCGTGGATTCCAAGTGGCACGGAAAAGGGGCGGGGAAATTGTTGCTGGCTGAAATCGAATCCATTGCCATAAAGCGAAACTGCATTTTTATACAGTTTTGCTCTTCATCCTATCGCCAAGCCGCGCACAAATTTTATGAAGCCTGCGGTTATGATTTGAATGAGGTTCATGGTTTTCGAAAATTCCTCCCGACCTAAAGGAATTGTCTTGCACCGGCTCCTGTGACTCCTTGATATCGGAATGGGACCGCCCCAGGCAACGGCATAAAGCATCGCTATCGCAGCTCCGGAACGCGATTTGCGTTTGACCCCTGCCTGCTGGCAGACAGGTCCAGCCGGGTGGTTTGATGTGGAAGCGCGGTCATAACATTAGTACGGTTTCGTGGCCCGGCGGCAGGATGCCCGCCGTTACAGTTTGGCGGCGGTGGCGAATGCACCCCGCCTAAACTCGATAAACTGGAATTTATGACAAACCTTCTTGCGAGTGGAGCGGACGCCGACTAAACATAACCACAACATTTGCGGAGTGATGGACAATTTTTGACCAAGTAAGCGGTCGCACGTAATGCCAGCGATTTTTCCGAAGTGGACAAACTGGTTGCCGCTGCAAATTGGCGTCGTGCTGGCGCTGGTGGGCGGCGTGGTGATGGCCGGCGTCACTTATTATTGCACGCCCAAATATACCCGCGTCGGCTACCAGCCGGTCCAGCCGGTGCCGT
>CAWFZJ010000007.1:0-147468 GCA_963820205.1 uncultured Verrucomicrobiae bacterium | reverse complement strand
ATTGGACGGCATTTCGCCATCGCTTCTGATCAACAGCCTCGGCAATCTGTTGTATCGCACGCGGCTGAGGCTGGCCGCGGCCATGCTCGATTTCAGGGATTACGGCCTGTTCGCTGATTGCTTCGGACCGCGCTGGAATTACTACCTGCGGGACATCATTGCCAGCATTCCGATGCCGCTGCGGTTTGGAAAAGGTGAATTTGAGTCCGGGGTGGCGGCGAAGCGACTGGCGCTGTATGTGGCAGACCCGTTGGCGTTTCTGGAGGCGAAATCAAAACAGAAAATGGCGGCGGCCAGTCGGATGTTGTGGTTCAAGTTTGAAGAACTGGCGTTTGAGGCCCCGGCAACGGCGCACTGGCGGGAGGCCAGATCGCCGGAGGCGGATAACATAGATGTCGGGCCGGTGACGGAAGCCGATCTGCACAACGATTTATTTCGACCGGCGGCGGAGCCGTTTTGAAAAGGAAATTAGCGGTTGCCTTCACCAGCTTTGACCAGGGATTTGCGGAGGCTGGTGAGCAATTTGGTGAGGGAGACGGGCCGGCCGTCCTTGGGCCAGGGTGTGCCATTCATGCGCACAAAGAACTGGCGGTGAGAAAAAATGGCGCGTTGGAGCTGGATTTTGAGATTTTTGTTGCGGTGAAAATCCTTGATAGAAATTCGCAGGTCTGCTTTCATAGGTGCATGATAACAGGCAGGGTTGTAAAAACCAACCGTGCACGATGTCGTGCACACCCTGCAGCTTAATAATAATGTTAGGCGGCTTCGAGCTTTATGAAAAAATGCGCAAACTGTGGTTTTGAGAATCCCGACGAGGCGATAAGTTGTCCGTCGTGCAGCACCGATGCTTTTGTCAGCACTTCGGCAGAGGCGTTGGGGCATATTATTTCACCAGAAGAGCAGCGGTTTTGGGAGCGTATGACGTTCAGACAGTTTGCCATTTTCCTCATCCGATTGCAGGCTTTGTGGCTTTTCTTCTACGCTTTGGTAGAGACTACTTACTTGCTGGAGTATATGACACCAGGATTTTATCTCACCCCTAGAGGTTGGTTTATAGCGCTTCGCACCGCTTTGCATATTATTTTGGCTGTCATTTGTCTTCGGTATGCAGATCGAATAGTTAGCTGGTTCGTCAAAGATATTATCCCAAAACCACCAACGAAATCAGATGATGATAAACCAGCCACCTAACAAATCGCTGCAGGCAACGCGGGATGGCGGTCCAGTTCCGCTTCGCGGTTGACGCTCATTGGTCCCGCGTGCCTGAGCTCACCTCTGAGGTAATCCGTCAAGGGTTTTTTCAGGATTTTTTCACCAGGTTTTTAAAGGGACTTTTGCCCAATTCCACCTTGTCAAACAAGGCCACCAGCGGACTGCCGCTTTTCCGCAAAGCCGCCTCATAGATGGCTTCCTGATAAGGGGTGCGATTCTGCCAGCAACGGAAGATCACCCGCTGCCATTTGTAGGCCAAGGCCCGCACCGCCATGTGGTGCGGACAGCCCTTGGTGCGTTGTTGCAGGTAGTAGGCCGCCGCCCACCGGCTCCATAAGATGCTTTCCTTGGAATACTCGTGGAAGCTCTGCTTGTGGAACTTCGGACACAGATACCGCCGGTGAATGTAACAACTGCCCCCGCTACGCTTGGTCACCGGCGCAAGCCCCGTGTACTGCTGCAAATCCGCCGCCGCGCCGAAGCGTTCGCGCTGGGAACCCAGGCTCGCCAGCAGCCGCGGCCCCAACACCGGTCCGGCTCCGGGCAGACTGGCGAAGATTTCACGGTCGGGATGCGCCGCATACGCCGAGGCCATCTGTTGCTCGTAACTCCGGAGGGTCTGTTGCACCAGTTGCAACTGCCGGCAGATCAACTGCACCCGCAACCCGAAGCTTTCGATCAACGCCGTTTCATCCGTCACCGGCACGGCTTTGGCCACCAGCGCCAGCCGTTGTTCCAGGAGTTTGGCGCTGCGCGAGCCATTGAGATGATAGAACGCTTGGAGCGTGGCCGGTTTGGCTTTTTGCACGGCTTGGAGGCTGGGCCATTTGAGCAGGAACCGCGCGGCCAGCGGACGCCACAAGTCCTCGCCACACAGCACCAGGGCCTGCGGAAAGTATTGTTTTAACAGGGCGATCAGGCGGTTGGTCAGGGCCGTGCGCTCGTCCACCACCGCCCGGCGATGGAACACCAACTGTTGCACCGCGCGGGTGGCGCTGTCCTCGGGCGCCCAGGGCTGGAGCTGGTCGTGATGGGTCAGGAGCAACTCCGCCAGGTATTGGGCATCCTTGGCGTCATCCTTGGCGCGGCTGGTGACGAACGCCTCACGAAACTTCTGGAGCATGATGGGGTTGATGGGATAGAGCGTGATCCAGTCATAGCTTTCGAGGAAGGCGATGAGATGGACGGCGGGTTGTTCCAGGCACAGCCCGACGCGGGCCTGGGGATGTTGCTGGCGCAATTCCAGCAGCCATTCCCAGAGCGCTTCGGGGGCGGTGTCAATGGTTTGGGACCGGCGCTGGCCGGTGGCGGTGGTGATGAGGTGCAGGTCGGCCTTTTTGTCGGAACGATCCAGGCCGATGATCAGGTCATGGGGATGCGGTGGGTTCATGGTGCGGTTGAGGAGCGTAAAGCCCCGTGGGGGCCACGCCCCTTTACGGGGTTGATAGTTGATGGTCATTTTGTTCTCCCGCAGGCTTGACCCGGCGACGGCAATATAGAAAAGTCGTCATGTCATACAGGACGCCCTCTTGAGTAGTCGTTAGAGGGTCAAGCCCCGCCCGGCGGGCCGGTCCATAAGCTCAAAGTCGTCTAGGCGACTGGACGTTAGCAGACCTGGCCCGCCGGGGCGGGAAAACGTTTAACTGGATACAGGAAATGACAACCAAAGGCCATCCTGATCCCGCCACCGCGCCGGTCGCGGCGGCGAAGTTATTCACCGTCGGAACGGCGGGGGCTTCCCTTCGGCCCGCCGCCCCGCCCATGAATAACTTCGGATGACCTATATTCTACGTTAGGCAGCATGAGCACGCCCATTCATCTTCGCCGCTTTGTGATTTTGGCAGCGTTGCTTTTTTGTGCTTTTTCCGCACAGGCTAACCCAATCGCGGCCCCGACAAGTTGGACAACGGAGATTCCCCAAATTGGCATTGCCATATTTTTCGAGGCAGTTTGTGTCATGCTGATTCTTCGCCGGTTTCGCACGCCGCGTCTTTTCATTCTTTGGATTTTTGGGATGCACATACTGACCTATCCACTTTTCATTTTTCTTGTGCTGGGGATTTCTTGGTTGCGGCACTATCTTTACCTTGTTTGGTATTTGAGAGGCGCGCTTTCTGGTTTGTCGGGTCTCGTTGTTGCGGAGGGGCTGATTATTGTTCTTGAGGGCAGCCTGATTTATTTGATGTGCCGGTTTGTGCCCTCACCGGCAGCCACGCTTCCAGTTCCATCCATACGTCAGTGTTGGGTGGCTTCGTTGGCGGGGAACATCTGTTCGATTATTGCGTCTGTATTTTTGGCGGCTCTCTTTTATTCTTATGTGCGTCATTGAGAAATTGCTGCCTAATATGAGGATAGGCTGAACAGCCCCCTTAAAGAATTAAAACAGGGTGTTGCAAAGCAGTGGCCAGCCCATCTCGCGGGCCGGTTGACCCATTGCGGAGAAACCAACGCCGCTTTGGTCGCACCATATATTTCTGCTGAGTGACGAAACTTAGCGGTCGGAATGGAGTGGCATAAAGGGGTCAGTCCAAATAATTTACAATTTTGATTCATGGTTTAATGTTTTGGTTTTTTGTTCTCCCGCAGGCTTGACCCGGCGACGGCAATATAGAAAAGTCGTCATGTCATACAGGACGCCCTCTTGAGTAGTCGTTAGAGGGTCAAGCCCCGCCCGGCGGGCCGGTCCATAAGCTCAAAGTCGTCTAAGCGACTGGACGTTAGCAGACCTGGCCCGCCGGGGCGGGAAAACGTTTAACTGGATACAGGAAATGACAACCAACCGCCATCCTGATCCCGCCACCGCGCCGGTCGCGGCGGCGAAGTTATTCACCGTCGGAGCGGCGGGGGCTTCCCTTCGGCCCGCCGCCCCGCCCATGAATAACTTCGGATGACCTATATTTTCGTTAGGCGTCATGCGTGTCCGTTTTGCTAATTCGTATATAGATGGACTTTTCGCCAAGCGAGATTTGGTCGGCTTGCATCATTTGGTCAGCGTGATGGAGCGTGACCGAGCTTTGCCAGATGAGTGCTGGCTTTTTTGCCGGATTATTGAGTGGGTTGGCTTCTGATTGGCAGTATTACGAGGGCATTCCGAAAGAGACATTTGAGCGTGTCGGTCATGCGTTCGAGAAATTTGGCCATGTTGAGATTGCGGAGCATTATCGTTCTGGCATGGTTATTCGCGACGAGCCAGTTAGAGCAGACAGCCTCAGCAAGTGGATGTTTGCTCACGAGCGTCAGATAGAAGACGCCGCATTTGAGATGATTCGACCACATCAGGAGTATTTGAAAAATGACGCCTAACCAGTCGCCGGAGCCCCTATGAGGGTTGTCAATAGGATTGAAGGGTTCGAGTAAAAGTATTTTGATGGAGGTGTTCAACACGCGGAGCGCAACGGAGTGGAGCGGAGTCGTGCGCAAAGCGGTGAGGATTAACTAACCCGTAATCGCTTCCGGGCGGTTCCAGGCTCTGGTCACTCATTCCTCTTCCCAGCAATTCCTTTCCCCTCCGTGGTGGAGGTGTTATTTCCAAAGTTCATCGCGTGAGTATGAACGACCGGTGTCGCCGCTTGAACGCATGCCTGGCTAAGTCGCCACGCACCAGCTCCTATCCGGACAGTTGGCACGAAGGCCAACGCCCATGGTGTCATACTTGTGTGACTGCGGCGACCGGGGGTTCCGCCCCTTCTAACCGACGGGCAGGGCTTGCGCCCACCAGCTCCGGCTGCGGGCAGGAACCGCCCGGTCGCAAATTCACTCACGCTCTGTTCTTGGGAAGGGGACAAAATCAAATCAGGGGTTGAAGGTTTACGCGGGTATCCAGCCGAGTTCTTCCATCGTGCAGCGGCCGGTGCGCCAGCGCCACAGGTCAATGGCCAGTTGGCGGGCCAGCGCAATCACGGTCTTCTTCTTCATGGCGGTGCCCGCGCCCAGTTTGGTTTTCATTTTGGCCGCCGCTTTCCAGTGGGGCTGCCATTGCAGGAAGCGCCACACGGCTTCGACCAGCAAGGCCCGCACCCGGCCGTTGCCCAGCCGGTCAATGCCGCCCACGCGCCGTTTATTGCCCGAACTGTGTTCGCCGGGACAACAACCGGTGTAACTGCCGACCTGTTTGCGGTTGCTGAAGCGCTTCCAGTCGCACACCTCGCCGTCCAAGGTCACCAGCGTCATGCCGCCCAGACCCTTGGGTGTGACCTGATCTTTAACGCGGGCCAGCAGTTCGTCAAGGGGTCAGTCCAAATAATTTACAATTTTGATCCATGGTTTAATGTTTTTGTTCTCCCGCAGGCTTGACCCGGCGACGCCAATATAGAAGAGTCGTCATTGCAATATAGCAACGCCCTCTTGAGTAGTCGTTAGAGGGTCAAGCCCCGCCCGGCGGGCCGGTCCATAAGCTCAAAGTCGTTTAAGCGACTGGACGTTCGCAGACCTGGCCCGCCGGGGCGGGAAAACGTTTAACTGGATACAGGAAATGACAACCAAAGGCCATCCTGATCCCGTCGCCGCGCCGGTCGCGGCGGCGAAGTTATTCACCGTCGGAGCGGCGGGGGCTTCCCTTCGGCCCGCCGCCCCGCCCATGAATAACTTCGGATGACCTATATTTGGACGTTAGGCATCATCGAGCGCATGAAACTATGAAGACCTTTTATTTGCCGTTTGCTGTTTCGCTTCTGGCATTGGCAGGCTGTTCGACGACGCACCAGACTAGCGGTGCCAAGTCCGACTCCGAGACGGTGATGGTTACTTATCACGTCCAGCCCGGCAAGGAGGCAGAGTTTCAGTCGTTACTAGCGCACGCTTGGGACGTTTATAGCGGCGAGCATTTGGTATTTGCCGAGCCGCATATCATTGTTCAGGACACCGAAGGCGGAGGCAAACCTCGGTTTGTCGAGGTGTTTACATGGATTAGCAGTGCCACGCCCGAACACGCTCCCGAAAGCGTAAAGACGATTTGGCAGAAAGAAGAGTCACTATGTGAAGGGCGGAGCGGACATAACGGCATCGAGCCTGACGAGGTAGAGCTTATTACTAGTAGATGATGCCTAACACCGCGCACTGCTGTCCAAAACAGTGGAAATATCGGCGCAGACAGGTCGAAAACATTGCGAATTATCGTCATAAAACACGATTTCTAAATTCAGGTGGGCAAACAAGAATCCAGATGAATGGAATGCTGTCCAAGACGCGCAAATGCAGGTTGATTTCGCCATTCACGCAATCAGTTTAAAAACCTGTTTTGGACACCAGTGAATATCGCGCGGAAAAGAAAGGGGTCAGTCCAAATAATTTACAATTTTGATTCATGGTTTAATGTTTTGGTTTTTTGTTCTCCCGCAGGCTTGACCCGGCGACGCCAATATAGAAAAGTCGTCATGTCATACAGGACGCCCTCTTGAGTAGTCGTTAGAGGGTCAAGCCCCGCCCATGAATAACTTCGGATGACCTATATCTACGTTAGGTGTCATTGCTTTATGACCACTAAATATGGCATTCTAAGTTTAGGTTTTTGCGGCTTCTTGGGCTTCATAGTCGGCCTGTTTTATTATCCGCAGGCTGTTGCTGCTCGCAATGCAGCACTGGCTTCTGGCGACGGGGCGAAAGTTCGTCTTGCGGATCTCCTCATGCTTTTATCGCGCTGGATGTTGTGGGGCGGGCTCGTTTTGGCACTCGTTTCCGTTGGTTGTTATTTGCTGTATTTAAAATGGGAAAGAGATCACCATGACACCAAGATAGAATGAGAAGGCCGAGGCCCGGTGTCAGTTACTGGGTTACACTACTCTGCCTATGAAAACTAAAAATAAAACCAACCTCACTCCGCCCGTTGTTTTCACATCCGCCGCCCCTTTTCGGGCGGCAAGTTTGCGCTTTTTTTTGATGAAGTCGGGCAAGCGGAGCTTTGCGGTTGTGAAAACGTCTGTTTCAAGACTTTCACGAAAAGTCTTGCCCCCAATTTTCACGCGGCCAAAATAAGCGCCTGTGCCGACGTATTGCGCCAAGTTTGGAACTTTGGGAAACGAACGCCATTTGCGATCCGGCGAAATGGCGTTGTCGCGCGATGGTTTTGCGGGTTTTGCATCCCGGCCTGTGTCTGCGTTTGATGTTGTCATAAACAGCAAAAGCCTGCGGGATACAATGCTAAAATTGAGGATAACAAAACGTCAAAAAAACCATTTACTTTCAACATGATGGGCCCATAGCTCAGTGGTCAGAGCAGGCGACTCATAATCGCTTGGTCGCAGGTTCAAATCCTGCTGGGCCCACCAGTCTTCGCTTGAAGCGCAGCGAGGGCGAAGACTGCCGCGCCGCAACGCACAGCGCATAGGCGGGCTAATTGACAGTTCACCAAAAGCGCTTCGAGCTACGACTCGGCGCGACAGCCTTTTGGCAGCGAAAAGCGGGGCCGCCCGGCCGCAGATGCGCGGCGAATATCAGGCCTGCGCAGGCGCAGTTTCAGTTGCTGATCCTTTGTGCTTCCATTTGGCATGCAGCTTCTCCAGGCACTGGGGACAAATGCCGTGGGTAAAATCAGTCCCCGTGTATTTATGGAAGTAAGCCTCAACCTGATTCCAGTATCCCTCATCATCCCGGATGCGCTTGCACCAGGCGCATATGGGCAGCAATTCCTGCAACGTTTTGACTAGTTCGAGCGCATTCGCCAGGCGCGCCGAAACCCGCCTCGACTCCAGCAGCGCCATGACCTGCCGCGACAGGGCCTGTAACGCTTTATGCTGTGCGATCGAAAGCCGGCGCGGTTGATGGTCAACCACACAAAGCGTTCCCAGCGCCTGCCCTTCCGGATTGACCAGGGGAATGCCCGCGTAAAATCGGATATGAGGTTCGCCTGTGACCAGCGCACTGCCGGCAAACCGCCGGTCCTTCGTTGCGTCTCTGACGATGAAGTGCTTGTCCTGGAGAATCGTGTGCGCACAGAATGCGACCTCGCGGGGCGTTTGCTGCGGCTCCACTCCCAATCTCGATTTGAACCACTGCCGGGCCTCGTCCACCAGGGAAATCATGGCGATGGGAACCTCGCAAATATGCGCGGCCAGCGCGGTGATATCGTCGTAGGACTGCTCGTTCCCGGTATCAAGAATGTGATACTCCTTCAGTGCCGCGAGTCGTTCGGCTTCGTTGGTTGGCAGCGGCGCTTTCATTTTTCAATGGGTTTCGATGCGGGATAAATCGCGACCGGCGCCGTCAGGGTTGGAACGGCATCCCCACTCGGGATCATGGCTGGCCGGTCGCGACGAGTCATAAGTTAAGCAAAACATAAACGTGTTAACAACTTATCATAGGTTTCGCCAAATGACAATTTATTGTGGCACGGGTAGTTTCATGGACCGTGTAGCCGCGCTTGTAAAAGCGCGGTCAATGTAATCCGCAATTTCACAAACGCGGCTACATTGATTAAGCCCGAATTCCGAAATAGAAAAGGCGGACAATCAAAGTCATCTCATAGGAGCGCGGCGTTCACGCCGCTTCACCGTCCGAACGGTTTTGGGCGCGTGTGAATCACGGGTGGGGTGGGCATTGAAGCGGCGTAAACGCCGCGCTCCTTGCGCGTTTCAAAATTCAACTTCGGAATTCAGGTTAAGGATTTAATGCCAATCGTGCTCCGGCTTGCCTCATCAAACCCCAATCAAGGCCGCGCCGGATTTATGGATGCTTTGGAGCCGGTTGATTGGCCTGCAAAAAAGTGATGATTTGTTTCCAGATTCTCGGCAGCCGATCCATGACCGATCCCATGATCGTCCAGTGGAAATTCCCAAAGCTGCTTTGGACCGGCATAACCGTTGTAAAGGCGAAGACCCAATTTCTCCGGCACCACCTGATCCTCACCCGCCACCAGCACTCCGACCGGACCGTGATAGTTGCGGAGATAATCTTCCGAAGGGAAACGGTCAACGAGCAGCAAATGCACCGGAAGAATTGGATAACGATATTGCGCGGCATCGGCCAGCCGGTTGTAGGGTGCAAACAAAACCACCCCGGCAACCTTGTCGGGATAGGTTCCGGCCAGATAGGCGGCCACGCCGGTGCCGAGCGACTCGCCCACCAGATAAACCGGCCCGTTTGTGGCGAGCAGTTGAAAGGCTTCATCGGCGGCGCGAAATAAACTCTTCTGGCTCGGTGAACCCGGACGGTCCGCATAACCGGGATATTCCACGATGAACACGTCGAACGCGGCAACGTTCTGAATGACGTCCACGTAATGGGCACAGGCAGTCGCGCAACCTCCCATGCCATACACGATCAACACCCGGCCCGCCGCCGGCTGTTGGGGGGATAGGCGCTTCATCCCGATGGCTCGACCGGAGGAATCCTTCCAGCGTTCGAGCCTTGCCGTCCGGGCCATTTGCTCCACCCGTTCTGAAGTATAGACCGGAGGCAAGTAGAGCAGCCGCCGTTGAAAAATTGCCATGACCACGCAGACTGCCAGATAAAATACAAAGCCAGCCCGCAGCAGCCAAATGACACATTCAAGGCATCCGCGGATGGTAAGTTTGGAGCGTTTAATGGTTTGGCTCATGCAAGGTAAAAATAACAAAACTGCAACTGTCCGCCGAATTAAAAAACTTTGGCGAACATTGAAAAAACGTATGGGGAACGTTCGCTCTCAAATGAAGGCCGGGCATCTTGCCTGACCCTGATTGATTGGAGACACGGCTGGAAGCCTGTCCGGCGTTTTTTTGCTTCAAACCCCGATCAATGCCGCGCCGATGACGCCGGCGGAATCGCCGAGTTGATGTTTGACGATGGGCGTCTCGAGGTGGTCGCTGAAAACGTATCTGGCAACTTCCGCGACGCCTTCGGTGTAAAGCGCGTCAAAATTTGAAACGCCGCCGCCGAGCACCACCACGTCCGGGTCCAGCACGTCAATGAGGTTGGCCAGCGAGCGGCCGAAGTTGCGGAAGAACATTTTCATGAACTCCACCGCCTTCGCGTCGCCGGCGTAATAACCCTTCGCGATTTCCTTGAACGGCTTTTTTTCTCCGAACCGTTCGGTGTAACGCGCTTCCAATCCGCCGCCGCTGATGTACGTCTCCACGCAACCGCGCTGGCCGCAGTAGCACAACGGGCCGTCCGGGGCGATGGACATGTGACCCCATTCACCGGCAATGCCTTGCGGACCGGTGATGACCTCGCCGTTGGTGAACAATTCCCCCGCCGCACCCCGTGCCCATGATGACGCCGAAAACCAGCTTCCGGCCTTTGCCTGCGCCAAACAGCGCCTCGGCCATCGCGAAGCAGTTGGCGTCGTTTTGCATCTCAACTTTCCGGCCGAGGATGCGTTCAAGTTCCGGCTTCAAAGGCTGGCCGTTCATGCAAAGTCGTGTTGGAATTTTTCAGAAAGCCAGTGCGCGGCGAAACGGCCCCGGGCGTGCCGATGCCGAACGTATGCGGCGCGCCCTGAATGCCGGCGGCCAGTTCGTCATACAGCCCTTTGATCCGGTTCAGGATGTGGGCGTAACCCTTTTCCTGCTGCGTCTCGACGCGCTGGCGGAAAAGTTCCTTGCCTTGGGCATCCAGAACAATGCCCTCGATCTTCGTGCCGCCGAGGTCTATGCCGATGCGAAACATGGTTCCAATCCGCGGTCAAAATTCCAGCGGCACGCGCACGACCAGGCCGCCCATCACGTCGCCGGTTTTGAAATCTTTTTTCGGGCTGGATGGATTCCGGTTGTGGCAGTCGGCGCAGGCGTTGACGGTGGCCACCTCGGCATAGACGGCGGTGAAATAGCGGCGGCCGCCGAGCGATTCCCCGCCGTAATAATTCGTGCCGGGATGGTCGAGGACGTATTGCAGGCCGGCTTTCTCCGTGTCGGTTTCCGGCGCGTTCTTCGGATTGATCGGCCAGAGCGAACGCAGGACATAGTGGAATTCCGCGCCCTGCTGCTGAACGGATTCAGACGCCTGGCGCAGCATCCGGGCGTGCAGCGCCATGAGATTTTCGTCCGACCCCGGCGTGCCGCCCGGCGGGTAGTTTTGCAAAACCAGGCGGGCATAGGTGTCATGGTCGGCGGCAATCACGGCGTGGAGGGCATCGGCCATCTCCTGCGGCTTGAACGTCACCGCCGGTTCCGTCGGCGGCGCGGTTTGCAAGGCAGATTGCCGCTCGCAGCCGGCCACGGCCAAGACTATTAACCCGGCCAGCATGAAACTGGCGCATTTGGACACGGCCCCCGTTTGGAGTTCCGCCTTCAGGCGGCCAAACGCGAGTGTACATCCAAGCCGCCTGAAGGCGGAATTCCGAATGAAATTGTCACCCGCAAATTTTATTTTGTTCATGGTTTCTATGGATTCGCTCCGGCTCCGGCGGGAAGGAATTGCCCGCCGTGCGCTTTGAACAACTGAAGATTTACCTTCCGATTGCCTTCGGAGTCAAAGCTCAAAATTCCGGTCGCACCGGCCAGTGAAAAACCGATGGGAAAAGCCTCGTGCGCCGGATGGCCGCCAGGCTGTCTTAGGATGTGTATCAACAACGTCGTTGCGTCGTAAGCCGCCGCCGCCGTTGCGTCCGGTTCATGGCTGAATCGTGTGCGGAAAATGTTGGTGAAATGTTGGAACGCGGTTGCGGCATCCTTTTCCAAAATGGGACCCGATACCATAAATCCGTCCATGGCACCGCCCGCCGTTTTTGCAAAATCTGCCGAGCGCAGCCGGCCCGGTCCGGCCAGCGTGCCGGCAAAACCCGCGGCCCGCAGCGCCTTCGCCAGCGTCCCGGCCGTGGCCGGATCCAGCCAGAGCAGAACGGCGTCAGGATGATTCTTCAGGATTTGTTTGCCGAGCCGCGTTGTGTTCGTGAATGCCGGTTTCACTTCAATCATTTTCTCGATGGAGCAATTGCTATTGGTCGCGGCTTCGTTGAGGTCGCGGGCTGCCTCGCGTCCAGCGCGCCCGTCTGGAACCACGGCGGTCCAATGACTGGCATGGATGCCGGTGAACAATGTTTTCGCCTCCTCGACGGTGCGCGGAACGATGCGCGCCATCCAAGGCACGCCGGTCTGGCTGACCGAAGAGTCGGCGCTCAAGGTAATCAGCGGCACGGCGGTGCGGCCGGAAACCTGCAACACCAAATGCGTGGCCGCGCCGTCCGGCGGCGCGATCAAACCCAGCGCGCCGTCGTCGGTGGCCATCCGGGCGGCTTCGACGCCGTCCGCGCCCCATTGGCCGGTGCGTCCGCGGATGACGAGGCTGATGCGCGGGCCGGAAGATTGATTGGCCAGTTCCACGCCGAGCGTTGCGCCGTCGCGGAGGCTGGCGGCGGCGGGTTCCTCCGGCGGCACGAGCAGGCCGATGACGAGGTTGGTGCCGTCGGCTGATATTTCACCTGCGTGCAGGCACGCCGCACCCGCCATCAGGGCGAGAACGATTAGGGCCAGGCGCACGCTGCCGGGCAGCCCGTTGAAAATGTAGCAGCCGACGTGAGGAGGCTCTGATTGTTTTCGAAAATATTTGAGCCTCGTCACCTCGGCTGCTACGAGGGGAAGGATTTCTAAACAGGCTGTCAGGCATGAATTACTTCGCGGCGGTTTGGGGCGGCTTTGCTTTCGGCGGCGGGAAATAATGCCAGCGGCCCTGCCGATATTCGGCATAAACAATCGGCGCGATGTTGTCCGAGCGGCCGTCGAAGCGCATGTAACCGCACACCCCGTTGTATTCGTCTGATGGCTCTCATCTGTCTTGAATCCGGTAGCGGTTCGGTCCGGCTTTCCTGATCGCGGCGATGAGCATTTGCGCGCCGTCGTAGGCATAACCGGCGTAAATGTCCGGTTTCATGCCGTAACGTTTTTGAAAACGCGCGACGAAATTCGTCCAGGCCGGGTCGGTTTTATCCGGGTCGAAAGGATAGGCGGCCGTTGTGCCTTCCGCCACCGCCGGACCGGCGAGCGTGACGAAGTCCGGGTCCACGAGCCGGTCGAAGCCATAGAACGCGGCCTTCACGCCCGCCGCCCGCAGTTGGGCCGCAGCCGGACCGGTTTCGGCGGGATTGCCCCAGAAGACCACGGCTTCCGGATTCGCCTGTTTGATGACGGCCACCTGCGTGTCGAATGTGCGGTCGCCGTCCTTGAAATTGATTTCCTGCAACACCGGATGGCCGAGCCGGCGCACGGCATCCACGAAAGGCCGGACGCCCATGCGGCCCGGACGGCTGTTGCCGCGGAACACGACGATTTTGGTCAGGCCGCGCTCCTCCACCATCAGCCGGGCGAGCAAATAACCCTGCTGGCGGTTGTCGGGAAAATTGCGCAACAGCCAGGGAATTTGCGTCTCGGTCAGCGACGGGTCTGGATCGGAACAGTTGACCATGAACATCTCGGTCTTCAACACCACACGCAGCGCGACATGCGTGGCGTCGCCGTCAACCGTGCCGATGAAGGCGAGCGCATTGGTGTCGGCGAACTCGACGGCGATGTTCGCAGCGCTGCCCCACTGCGGCGAGTCGGCTTTTTCGACCAGTTCGAATGGTAGTTCGCCGGGCTGGCGCGCGGCGTTGGCTTCTTCGATCGCCAGCACCACGCCTTTCTTGCTCATTTCGCCCCGGACGGCTTCCGGGCCGTAAGGCGGCGGACTGAGCAGGCCGACCCGGAGCGTTTTCAGGTCGGGCGGAGCGGGATAATCACGGCCCGGCCCGTAGAAGTTCAGGCGCGTGAGCCAGTAACGGTAGTAAGGTTCGATGTTGCGGTAGGGCAGCATTTCCTCCGGCACGTTTCCGTAGAAGGGATAGTTGCCTCCGTAGAAAGGATAGTCGCCCTCCGATTTTTGCACGGGCCGCGTGCCCGGCGCCAAGACTGGTTCGGCGATGAAGTTGGTGTTGGGGTTGGTGTCCTCTTTTTCCTCGTAGGCGCACCAGCCGGCCGGCGCGAGGGCCAGCAGGCCGGTCAAAACCAGGAATAGTTTTTTCATGGCGGCCTCCTACTTTATGAGAATGGCGATGGCTTCGATTTCCACGAGCAAATCACTCCGGCAAATCCGCGCCTGGATGCCGGTGCTGGCCGGAAACGGGTTCAGCCCCAGCGCGTGGAAAAATTCGTTGCGGATGGAGTTGAATTCGCCGTAGTCGCGTTCGATGTCGCGGATGTAACAGGTGGTGCGGACCATGTCGTGCCAGGTGGCGCCCTCGCTGGCGAGCAGGCCGGTGAGGTTGTGATACGTGCGCCAGAGCTGGGCGCGAAAATCGCCGGGGTAAAGCGTCTCGCCGTTCGGGCCGACGCTGGCGGTGCCGCTGAAGAGCAGGTGCGTGATGCCGCCGGGCAGGTCCACGCGCAGGCCGCGCACGAAGGCCGCGCCGTATTCCTTCGCTTCGTTCAAGACCTTCGGCTCGGTGATGGCCTTTTTGCCGACCACCTTCCGGCCTTTCGGCAGTTGTTTGATGATGCCGCGGGGCGCGGGTTCGCTCGCGGGCAAACCGAGCGCGCGGCGCTCGATTTTTTCCGAGTCGGAATAGTTGATGACGCGATCCATCTGACTGCCGGGAATGATGAAGTTTGTTTTCATAATTTTGGTGACCTTTCTTAAATGATGGTTATTGGGCGTCCGCGACTTTGGTTGGTTTTGGCGGGGCCGCGAAAATCGCGTGCGACAGGCCGTCGGAGGTGGCGAACCAGGCTTCCTGGTCGTCCACCCAGATGCCGAGGACGAAATCATTCGGGAGTTTGGTGGACATCGTCCGCGTCTCAACGGGCTGGCCGGGACGCGTAATTTCAACAATGCCTTCGCCCTTTTCATTGGTGCGATAAGTGACCCAGGTGTCGCCGTCGGTCACGGAAATGCCGCGGTCGGTGCCCACCCAGGCGACGCGGCCATGGGGCCAGATGAAGTTGACGAAGTTGGAGACGAGCGGCGATTTTTTCTCCTGCCAGGTGCGCCAGCGCGAGCCGTCGTAGCGCGACATGCCGAAATACGTTCCCTGCCAGAGAATGCCGTCCTCCCAGGCAATCCAGGAGGTGATGTCGGCAACCGGGCCGGCGTCATGCACGAGTTCGTAATGAAAATCACGGTCCGGGTCGCGGTGTTCCTTGAAAATCTTGTTGGCCAGTTCGTATTCGAGAATGCCGCCGCCCCACACGCCCACGAAAATGCGGTCTTTCGCGCCCTTCACCGCATAGACCCACGGTTCGTGCATGACGGTGTTGCTTTGGTCGTAAATGGCCCATTCGCCGGTCTTGAGATTCAACGACCCCAGGCCCGCGGCGGTGGCCACCCAGAGCAAGTCGCCCATGATGTCCACCCCATAGACCACGTTGTTCGGCAGGCCGCTGGTGGTTTGCAGATAGGTGGTGATGCGTCCGGCGCTGTAGCGGTTCAACCCGCGCATGGTGCCGATCCACATGTCGCCGGTGCGCTTGTCCTCCACCATGCACATGACCATCTTGTGGCTCAGGCCGTCCTCGACGCCGATGTGGCGGAACTTTCCGTCCTCGCGCACCAGCACGCCGTTGTAGGTGCCCACCCAGAGCTTGCCGTCGCTGGCGCGCAACACGCAGTGGGCCTTGTGCGCGGGCAATCCGTCCTTCATTTGGAAGTTTTCAAACCGGTCAATCAACGGGAACGGCAGGGGCGCGTCATTCGTCGCCGTTTCCGCGGCGCGGACGCCGGGCGCACCGGCGAATTGGAGGAACAGCGCCATTCCCATCGCGAGCGCCAGGCGACTCAGAGCCGGTTTGAAAACGCCGGTTTGGAGTTCCGCCTTCAGGCGGCATCGCGCGGGAACCGCCTGAAGGCGGAACTCCCAGCGAAACACGACCCGTCTCAAGCCGCTATTCAAACAGGTTCTCAGGATGGTCTTCATGGCTGCATTCCTTTCGGTTCAGAGGGTTTTCAGATAATCAATCAAATCGTTGAGCTGGATTTTGTTCATGTAACTGCTCACGCCGTGCAGGTCGTTTGTGTTGTAGATGGTCCAGAGTTCCTCCAGCGATTGCGCCCGGCCGTCGTGCAAATACGGCGCGCTGGCGGCAATGCCCAGCAAATGCGGCGTGTCGAACAGGCCTCCGGTGCCCACGTCAAACGACAGCCGCACCGAGTACAGCGGCGGGCGATGACACGTCGAGCACCGGCGCTCGTGCGGAATCTCCTTGCCGCCCGGGGTCTTCGTGGCGAAGAAAATCGCCTTGCCGCGTTCCTGCGACGGCGTCAGCGTGCCGTCCGCGTTCCGGATGGCGACGCGGTGCGGCGGCAGCGACTTGATGTACGTCGTCAGGTCCAGCAACTCCTTTTGTGGAATCGGGTCGGTGCGCATCAGCACCCGGGCGAAGCGCGGGCCGCACTGTACTTCGAGGGTGGGATTTTTCCCGTTCCACTTGAACGGCTCGGTGCCGGCCACGCCCATCAGACTGCGGTTGTCGAGCAGGTTGTCGCCAATGCCGCTCGTGTCAAAATCATAACTGAGGCCGTCCACGTGGCCGTCGGGATGGCAGGAGCGGCAGGAAAATTGATTCTGGAAGGTGAAACCCGCCTTCGTGAAAACCTTCTCGCCGCGCCGGATCGGATCATTCAATCCGCCGTCGCCCAGCACGATCCGGCCCTGCGCGGCCAGGCTTTTTGCGTCCACCACGAGAATGCTGTCCGCCAGCCGTTCCGCGACGAACAGCGTGCCGCCGTCCGGACTGAGCGCCAGTTGCTTCGGATTGCGCTCGGTGGGAATGCGGGCGGTGACGTATTCGGGTGAAAGCGACACGTCGTAAATCGCGTCCCGTTTTGTCGCCGGGTCCGCTTTTTCCAGCCAGCCGGCCAGGCGTTCCAAATCCACCACGGTGACCACGTCGCCGCCGCCGGACGCAACAAAGGCGCGCCGGCCAGCCGGGTCCGCCACGATGCCCGACGGGTCGGCAAAATAATCGTTTGCCTCGTCGAGCGGCATCTGGATGACGTCGCCGGTTTTGATGTCGGTGACCGCCAGTCCGCTCGACATCACCCAGCCGTTGGCCACCTGCGTGATCGGGACGAGATTGCGCACCTTGACCAGCGGCGCCAGCATCCAGGGCCGCGACGGCACGGCGCAGATGCCTTCGGATTGATGCGCCGAGTCCAGTGATTCGCGCCGCGCCGTGCGCGCCGTCATCGGATCAATCTCGGTGATTTCCGACGCGGGAATGGTATGGCCCGTGGCCAGGCTAACCAGGCGGTTGGCGATAAACGCCCGCGTTCCGTCCGGCGTGATGGCCACGGCAAACGGGTCGCGGCCCGCCGAGGGCCGGCCCAATTCCTGCAACGGCGAAACGGAAAGCACCGAGATGTCGTCCGACATGGAATTGGCCACCACGAGGCGGTCACCAGCGGCCGTGCGGCAAAAAGCCACGGCCACCGGCGCCATGCCCACGGGGATCGAGCCTGTTTCGCTCAAGGTTTGCGTGTCCAGCACCGCCAGCCGGTCGCCGTCCCGGCAGGTGACGAAGAGATTTTTCCCCGCCGTGTCCAGGGCCAGTCCAAACGGCCGGCCCGCCACCTTGACCCGGCGCAGAACCTGCCGCGAAGCCGTGTCCGCCTCGGCCACTTGATCGCGGTCATCGAGGGCGATGTAAATTTTCTTGCCGTCCGGCGAGACCGCGAGCCCGGCGGGCGCGTCGTGATGCGGCCGGGGTTGGGCCCAGCGCAACCGGTCGGTGGAAACGAGGTGACAATTGAAACAGGTCACTTTCGCCAAGATTCTTCTGATGCGACATGCGCAGCATGTGGTCGGTCCAATAATTCTGCCGGAGCCAGAGCGCCACGCCGGCGAGGCCCGTCAGAACCAATAGAATGACCAGGAGGCGTTTTTTCATCAGTTGGATTTCGTTGGGGCCAACCCGGCGTTTTTCAAACCCAGACTTGTTATGGGAACACTCACGGCCAAGGGACGATGATTCTGCGGCGAGCGGTTGTGCGGTTCGTGGCAGCCGATGCAGGAGCGGTTTTCGGCCGGCCGCACCCAAATCATCGGCGCTTCCCGCCGCAGGACCCGGCCATTTTCATCGAGCGTCTCGAAACCGATCGGCACGTCCGCCGGCACTTCCGCCAGAAACGAACCGTCGGCCTGCACCGGCACCTCGCCGAGCGCGCTAATATTTCCCGGCGACGTTTGCGCCAGCACACGGACATGGGTGGTCGGGGGCGCTGATCCGTCCGCCGGGTCGCTGGAAAAATTCGCATCCAGACAAAGAATTTTTCCGGTTGATTTCGTGAGGTCCATGGTCGAAAGCCGGCCCATGGGCTGGCGATGCGGGGACACTTCAACCGCCTCGCAATTATTCCAGGCCGGATCGGCCAGAAGCGGCGCGCCCAGCGCGGTCGCGGTGGGACTGACGCGGAACAGCGCCAGAGAAGTCTTGGCGCCCGATGCATTTTCAGCGCACACCAGCAAATCACCATTGCTCGCGGCCTCCACCGAACTGACGCGCGCCGTCACACCGGGAAACAGCGGCGCGCGGCTTTGAAATGGCCGGGCCAGGCGGACAAATCCCGCCGTACTGGAGCCGGATTTTGAAACCAGAAAGACGACGCGGCCATCGGCGAGCAGCCGGGGCCGCTGGATGGCGGAGGCGGGATCTTCCGGGCCGGCGAAGGCGGTGATTTCCGTGCCGTCGTTGTTGACCGTGAACAGCGCCGGGCCGGAGACGGAGTTGGATGATCTCCGGCGGTTGGGTGGAGACAAACAGAATTCTTCCATCGGCAAGCATCGTCGGCTCGGTAATGCTGCTGGAACTGAAGGTCAACTGGCGCGGCTGGCCGCCGGGCGATTGAATATAAAGCGCGGACGGTGGCTGGCTGGAATTGAGCCCGCCGATTTTTGGCACCGGCGAAACGAAGACCAGGCTTCCGTTGGGAAGCAGCGTCGGGCTCATCGCGCCGCCGGGCATCGAGGTCAGCATTTGAGGACGCCCGCCCGCCAAATCTTCCTGATAAATCTGCCATTCACTGGCGGCGCTGGCTTTGCCCGCGAAGAAAACGCGCTGGCCGTCGTAGGAAACAATCGGATCACCGGCGGCGGCCAGACCTTCCGAAAGCACCTGCACGCGCCCGGAACCCAGCGGCGCTTCCATCAGCACGACGCGGCTGCCAAGCGGATAACGCAAATCCAGAATGTCCGATGCCGAAGCGGCCGTGGCGGTCGCCGGCGATTGCGTCAGGACCAGCGCGCCGGCAGGCGGCACGGGCTTGCGGCAACCGGCGCCGGCCAGCAAGACGAGACTGGCGGCGACAACGGAAATTTGAAAATGGCCGGCCATGTTCACGTTTATTTCCGCTCGCCGGGTTCGCGGACCTTGAGGATTTGATCCACCTTGACGTTGGTCAGTTCCTGGGTCTGTTTGCTGGGCCACAGAATTTCGATGCGGTCCACATTCGTCGCCTTGCCCAGGCCGAAGTGCAGGCGGCGGTCGCTTTGCATGAGGAAGCCGAACGCACAGCGCGATTCGCCGAAATACGTTTTGCCGCCGGCGGTGACTTTCACTTTCGCGCCGAACCCGTCGCGGTTGCTCTTCGTGCCTTCGAGATCGAGCGTAAGCCAGTGGTTGCCGGACTTGTCCCGGTTGTGCAGCAGGAACGGCCGGTCGCCCATCGTGGTCACGATGATGTCCATGCGGCCGTCGTTGTCGTAATCCGCCACGGCGCTGCCGCGGGCACGGACCTTGGTGGTGAAATACGCGCCGCCCTTGGCCGCCGCGTCTGTGAATGTGCCGTCACCTCGATTTTCCAAAAGCAAACTTTCCCAGCCGACGAGGTAATGCGGGTCGCCGTTGGCGATGAAGATGTCGAGCTTGCCGCTGTTGTCGTAGTCGAGGAAGCAGCCGCCCCAGCCGACGAATTGCGCGGTCAGCGAGCCAAGCCCCGACGCCATCATGCGGTCGTCATAAACCCCGTTGGTCGTGCCCATGTAAAGCGAGCCATAGCCCAGGCGCGTCACGAGAATGTCTTCCATGCCGTCACCGTTGCAATCGCCGATGGTGGCGGCCATGGAACCGGCGGCCTCGCCCATCGCGTTGAAGGCCACGCCAGCCTGGAGCGCCACGTCCTTGAAATGGCCCTTGCCGTCGTTGAGCAGCAGCAGGTTCGGCGTGCCGTCGTTGGAAATGTAAAGGTCCGGCGCGCCGTCGCCGTTGTAGTCGAACACGGCCACGGACATCGCCCGGTGTCCGGGAATTTCGATGCCGGAAGCCTTGCTGACGTCCTCAAACGTGCCGTCGCCGCGGTTATGATAAAGCTTGTTGAATTGCGGTTTGTAGGAAAGCGGGCCGGGATAGGCGTCCGGATTGTAGTAGAGTTGGTAGTTCGGATCGAAGGTGAGGTAGTTCGCGACAAAGAGGTCGAGATAGCCGTCGTTGTCCGCGTCCAACCAGACCGCGCCGAGGCCCGTGCCGCCGAGGTTGGCAACGCCGGCCTTTTCCGTGACATCCTCGAACGTGCCGTCGCCGCGATTGTGGAAAAGATAGGAGCGTCCCACGCCGACGACATAAAGGTCGGTATGGCCGTCGTTGTCATAATCGCCGGCAATGGCGGCGGTGCAATAACCCAAGCCGCCCATGCCGCCCAAGCCGGCCTTTTTCGTGACATCCTCGAACGTGCCATCGCCGCGATTTCGATACAGGCGCGGTCCTTCGCAGGGTGTGCCGGGCACATGATGCGTGACGCCGTCGAGCGGGCCGGAATTCACCAGGAACAAATCCATCAGCCCGTCGCCGTCGTAATCAATCCAGCAACCGCCCGCGCCGTTGGATTCGAGGATGTTCGCAATTTTCGTGTCACAAAACTGGTGGACAAAATTGATGCCCGCCTTGGCGGTGACATCCTCGAACAAATCATTTGGTCCGGCGGGAATCGGAGGGGTGACGGCCAGCGCCGGCACTGGCGGACGCGGCGTGGCGGCGGCGGGTTTGGCGAGTTGCCGTTTGATTGCGATGGCGGCCAGCGCCAAAACACCACAAACCACGACAATGGCGGCAAACCGGCACAAATAACATTTGGAGTTGTTCATAAAAACATCATGCGCCAGCGGGTCTGGCAGCCTGCGTCGGGCGTCGCGGAAGAGAGGCATCTGATTTGCCACCAACAACGACTATGAGTTGGCTTTATATTGTAATTAGTGCTGCTTAGAGTCAGTCTGTGAATCAAATTACAGTATAATCATTTGGGGCCATATCGTTCTGGGACAGGCGGTTGGCTTTTGGGGATGAGCGGATAAAAGGCGGGCTGGTCGGGCCAATCGGTGGTTGAAAAGAAGCGGGATCACTCTTTGCCGTGCGGTGACGGGGCAAACCTGGCGCTGTCCCTGACCTGTAGTGGCAGGCGTCCTTGCCTGCCGTATCCGGCGGCATCTTGCCGCCCGGACCACAAAAACCAAAACCACGTCATGACCTCGCTTTTAACATCAGACCACCCGGCTGGAAGCCGGTCGATACGGCAGCCAGGATGGCTGCCGCTACGGAGGCAGTGCCCACCGAATGCACCCATCCTTGACGCGCTCCGCAATTTGCGCTTTCCCTCCAATCCATTTCGCGGTTAAGTAGGCGTCAATCACTCACCATGTTCAGGCAGCCATGAACTGTGAGAGCGAATGAACCGATACACCCTATGTCAAAGCGTTTGATTTTGATCGTCCTCGGGCTCGGCTTGGTGGCGCTGGCCATCGTTCTGTTGCGGCCCACCCGGGGTGAAACCGGCTTTACGCGCCTGATGACGCGCGGCAACGGTTATCTGGAAAAAGGCGACGCCACCAACGCCATCGCCGCCTACCTGCAGGTGATAAAACTGGCGCCGGAAAATCTCGACGCGCGGTTGAATCTGGCCAACGCCTGCCTGCTCGCCGGGGACTGCACGAACGTGATCGCCCAGTGCCAGCAGGCCCTCAATCTCGATCACAACAGCGCGGCGGCTTGGTACCTGATGGGCTGCGCTCATTTGCGCTTGAACCAGACGGAGCCGGCCGTCCAGGCTCTCCAGCAATCCGAGCAAATAGACAACATCGTGACCGCCGTGCATTTCCAGCTCGGCCTGGCGCAAGCGCGTCTGGGGCATGTTGACGAAGCCATCAGCGAATTTGAAAACATCGTGCGCTTCGAGCCGGAGCATCCGTCCGCCCATTACCAGCTTAGCCAGCTATACCAGCGCACCGGCCGGGCGGAGGATGCCGCGCGGGAAATGCAGAAGCACCAGGAAATCCTGGCCAAAAATCCCGGCGGCCCGAGCGGCCCGGCCACCTTCGAGCGCTGCAAATACACCCAACCGCGGATGGCCTTTGTCTTGGAGCAACCCGAACGCCGCGGCATTCCGGTGCGTTTCACGGATGCCACCGCCACCGCGTTCAGCCAGCCGTCAAATTATCACGGGCCGATGGCGGTGCTGGATTGCAACCACGACGGACGCAACAGCCTCTTTGTGATGGAAGGCGAAAAAGGCTTTCGCGTCCTGGGCAATCAAAACGGCCGGTTCGAACCGCTCGGCGAACTCCTGCCCGCCAAACCCGGCGTGACCTATCGCCGTTGTCTGGTGGGCGACATGAACAACGGCCGGTTTGAGGATGTAATTGTGCTCGGCGACCAGGCGTCGCAAGCCTTCAAATTCGCCACCAATGGCCAGGCCCGCGATTTCACGGCGTTCACCGGGCTGGAAAACCTCCAGGCGCGCGACGGCCTGCTGGCGGACCTCGATTTCACGGGCAAACTCGATCTGCTGGCGGTTCTGCCGGACGGCAGCGGACTGCGCGTTTATCAAAATCTCGGTAACTTTTACCTGCAGGACAACACCGCCAATTCGGGGCTGCCCGCGGCGTTTGCCGGCGCTGAACATCTGGCCGTGGAAGACTGGGACAACGCTGACGTACCGGGTGTGTTTGTGACCCGCGACGGCCAGCCGCCCATTTTCTTCCCCAAACAACGCGCGGGTGCTTTTGTGGAAACCAATTCGCCGGCGGACTGGCCGGTGGGAAGTGTCATTGCCACCGGTGATTTGAACAACGACCTGCGCGCCGACCTCGTCGTGGCTGGCGAACGCGACCTCACCGTTATCTTTGGGGGCATGACGGAACGGTTGACCCTGCCGTTGGGCGGCCTGCAGGTGAAGGGAATTTTGCTCGTGGATTACGACAACGACGGCTGGCTGGACATCATTGCTTATGGCAACGGCGTGCGGGTCTGGCGCAATTTGGGCAAGGCCGGATTTGCCGATGTCACCGCCGAACTCGGCCTGGATAAAATCGGCCCGGTGGACGCGCTGGTGGCGGCTGATTTTGACGGCGACGGCGACACCGACCTCATCGCCAGCACACCCAACGGCCTGCGGTTTTTGCGAAACGACGGCGGCAACGCGAACCGGCAACTGAAACTGCGGCTGGCGGGCAATCGCTCCAATGCCAGCGCGCTCGGCGTGCGCGTGGAACTGGCGGCCGGCAACTGGCGGACGATTCGCACGATGCAGGAATTTCCACTGGAAATCGGCGTCGGCAAACACGACAAGCTCGACGCGCTCAAAACCCGCTGGTTCGACCTCTCCAGCACGCTGGTGGACGTGGCGGTCCCCACCAATCAATTGACGCTCGATGAACTGACCCTGCCCAGCGGCTCGTGCCCGTATCTTTACGCCTGGGACGGCCAGCGGTTCAAATTTGTGACCGACATCCTCGGCGCGTCGCCGCTCGGACTGCCGGTCAGCAAGACCCGCTACGTCGAATCCGATCCGGAAGAATTCCTGGCGCTGGGCGGCGAACAGCAATTTCCGCCGAAGGACGGCGCGTATGAAGTCAGGATCACCGAAGAGCTCCGCGAAGTGCTTTATCTCGACGAGGCCCGGCTGGTGGCGGTGGACCATCCGGCCGGAACGCTGGTTTGTCCAACGAGCAAAATGCTTCCGGGCAAACCCTTCCCGCCGCACGAACTCTGGACGCTGCGTCCGGTGGCCGCGCTCAAGCAGGCCACCCGCAGCGACGGCTTGGATGTGACCGAGGCATTGGCGAAGACGGATGGCCGGATGGTTTCGCCGGTGCATTTGCGCGAGCCGCAATTGCGCGGACTGGCCGAACCGTTTTCCGTGACCATGGATTTTGGCGAACTGCCCGCCGACCGTCCGCTCGTCCTCGTTCTAAACGGCTGGCTGCGTTTCGGCGGCGGCATGGCAAACGTCGCGGCGTCGCTCGACCCGAATCTGCCGTTTCCATTCCCCGTGCTCGAAGCCGAATTGCCGGACGGTTCGTGGAAGAAAGTTGATGTTGACGTGGGCGTGCCAGCGGGCAAGACCAAAACCATCCTCGTTGACCTGGAGAAAAAACTGCCGCCGGGCGCGCGGCGTCTCCGGCTGACAACGGCGTTTGAACTCTATTGGGATTCCGCCTCCGTCTGCGAGAAGATTGCGGCGGATCAGAATCATCAGACCGCTTTGGTTCCCGGGCACAGCGATTTGCACTGGCGGGGATTCAGCGAGTTTGCCTTGCTGCCTCGCTCGCTGCCGCTTACGCCGGTTTACAACCGGCTCCGGTCCGAACCGCCCTGGCGGCGCACGCCGTCCGGCTGGTGCACGCGGTATGGGCCGGTGGACGAACTGATTCAAAAAAGCGACGACGCGCTCGTGCTTTTGAACGGCGGTGATGAACTTGCCCTGTCCTTCCAGTCGGAACAACTGCCGGCCAAGCCCGCCGGTTTTGTCCGCGACTTTTTCCTGTATGCCGTCGGCTGGGACAAGGACGCGGATTTTCATGTCGGCCAGGGCTGGCGGGTTGAGCCGCTGCCGTTTCACGGCATGGACGATCAGGCGTATGACCAACAGCAGCGACCGGCCGGGCTTAACAACGACTGGATGGCAAAATACAACACGCGCTGGGTCGGCCCGATGGTCCTGAGCAAGAAACAACACTAACAGCCTTGGCGGCGAAGGTTTTACGAGTTCCTTCCGTGAACAAACCAGTGCAGAAGGAGAGTCGTGGTTTTCTCTTGAAGCGATTGCGTGCCTGTGCGGGAGGCGGCCAGCTCGGCGAAATGTTCTTCGGCAGATTTGATGCGGATTCGCAATTCCTTCAGACACTGGCCGCAGTCCGCAGCCAATTTGGGAACTTCAATGTGTCCTCGAATTCCGACTTCGGCCAAGGCCGCGACTAGGGCGGCTTGTTCCGGGCTGGCATAGCGGACATGATGCGCCTCTTTGTTGCCTTTGAAAACGACGCCGTTGGGATCAAACATATCGCTCGCCCCAAGAGCCGTTGGCTTGCCCTCTGGGATTTCGACCGCTTCGGCTTTCGGGTAGGCCGATTTGATCCACTCGGCCACGGCAGGCCCTTGCCCGCCTTCAGGCAGCGACTGCCATATGCTTCCGGCCAAATCCTGTGCATCGAACCGGCGCGCATTGTTACCGGCCCGGTTCTCCATCGCCTGAATATCCTGTGTGCGCTGGTAACGGTAATACTCGGTGGTTACGCGATAGAGTTCGTCCACCATTTTTTTGCGCTCCTGTATATTGGTGACGCCGATGAGTTCGAATACGCAATCATCAAGTTCGCGCCGGTCCTCCTGGCATAGCTCTGCCGGGAGTTTGGCTTCGTTAAGCAGAATCGCCCGCATCGCTTCCTCGGAATGGCATTGGAGCAACGCTTCTTCAACCAGATGAGTCACGTCGCGCCGCATCATCTTTTTCAACGCGCCGTCAAGGCGTTCAGCCAATTCAGGAGAAACACCACGCGGGTCGGGAATTTCCAAAAGAACGGTATCCACCACCTCGGTTTTAAGCGTGCCTTCGGTGCCGGCATAACGACCGTAGAAACACTTAAAGAGCGCAACCAAAGTGCTGTTAAGAATCGCTGCCAGTGCAATCCGCTCGCTACGACTTTTTAACTCAGGAACCACTGTGTATAAATTGCAATTGCAGACCAGAGACTCAGGGTTGGTTGGAATTATATGGCGATACTTTTGTGCCTTTGGCCAAAAAGAGACTCCGATTTTATCGGTCGTCAAATCATACCACAACGGTCGTGAGGCACAGGTCTTCCGTTGTGGAACGGGCACGGCCTTGGATTTGTTTGAGGCAAAAGTTTGTTTAGCACCCCAACGGATATATTTGGCGGCATAGGAGTGTCCTAATGCGCCAGGCGGTTCGTTGACCCAAAGGACGACCCGATCCAAATCGCTGGCGCGGATGACAGGACGATCTACCTGCATCAGGCTATGGACTTCCGGTTTGAGATATTTGGTTTCAATGGGATGCAGGGTATTGTCACCAGCGCGGACAATCCGAATCTTGCCGCTTTCGATTTCACTTCGTTTGCACGAGGTCATCAGCCCCACGTTATTCCAGAGCAATCCTTCTTTAACCTCGTTCAAAACTTCGTCCGTCACATCGCGCGGCATGAAAAAATCGTCGCACCCACTTTTGATTCCAAAACGGACCTCGGCGATTTCACCCAGCCGAACGAGGCGGCTTTGGTAATCTTTAATCAACTGGAAATACAGGTCAGGCGCACGAAGGAAACGCCCCCATTTGCCCGCCACATAATCGGAACCGATTCGATACATCGCCGCCGCCTCCTTGAGCGCGGAACCGTTGTTTTCCGCTTCTTCTTGCTCCTCGGATTCCGTTTCCACTATTTCTTCGGCTTTGAGCAATGTGCCGGCGCGCACTCCTTCGTCCCACAAGGCCTGTTGTGTGACCGGAATAATACGCATCTGGGCGTTGGAAAACGGCGCATTGGTTTGGAGAATGATTTTGCGCAACGCTTCGGCGGCATTTTGACGGGCGGCTTCATCGCCGTGCGGGCGGTCACCCAGAATTTCTTTAACTGGCTTGAAAAGGCGGACGAATTTCACGACGTTATCCATCCGGATTTTTAGGTCATCGCAGCGTTGCAGAATGGTGATCGAGGTTTTGACCCGCGCATCCTTGAACCACGGCTCATCTAGGCTTTCAATCACTGCAATCAGCTTGAAACCTTTCAAAATCCATCCCTGAAGAGCAAAACCGTAATCTACATCCAGCCAACTGGACGAAGTCAGGAAACCGAAATGACCGCCTTCCTTTAACAAGCTCGCCGCCACCGGCCAAAAGTAACAATGAAGATCGCTCCGGCCGGAAAGCCTCAGCCCCGGCCAGAGTTCTTTGCAGAGTTCCTGAAGATAATCCTTGGTGGTTTTCCGCCGGGCTTCGTAGGCTTCCTTGGTTTCACCTTTCTGGCGTTTCAGTTCACTTTCTTTTGGAATTCCTTCCTGTCGCACATAAGGCGGATTTCCAATCACCGCGTCCACATCCGGCAAGGGCACGGCGATCATGTCTTTTTCCCCGTTTGCCTCGCGCAATCCGGGGACAGCGGAAAACCTGTCGCGGTGATCCGGTATTTCAAAAAAATTGGCGCGGGCGATGTAGGGATAATTTTCCTCGTCTTCAATATGGCGCGAGGCGAGATTCAAAGTGGCCAAATGCGCGGCGAACAACGCGATGTCGCAGCCGTAAATTTCGCGCAACAAGTCTTGATGCCTCATTCGGGAATCCTGATGCCGTCGGCCACCGCTTTTTTGTTCGGAAAGCCAGGCCTTGCGGTGGTAAGCGCGGACAAGAAAGCTGCCCGAACCGCACGCGGGATCTATGACACTGTCTCCGGCCCGCCGGATGCAAAAAGCATTGATGACGTCAATGATGTCTTCGTTGGTATAAAATTGTCCGAACTTTTGCCGTTCTTCCGGCGAGATCAGCTTTTGAAAAATTCCGCCGATGATGTCGTATGGAATTTCGCGAAAGTTGTATTGGGCAAGATTGGTGAACAGTCCCGTCCAACCTTGGCAGGCCATATCGGAGGCAAAGATCAGCGCGCCCGCCCAATCATTCACTTGCGGATAAAAAATGGGTTCGTAATCGCCCGTTTCAGCAACGGCGCGTTTGAACTGGTCGCGAAAGTAGTCGTAGATGCCGCGCTGGTCATTGCGTCCGCGCCGGGGCATCTTCAATTGGTTGAGATCGTCAGGATACTTCGCCCGGATGGCTTCGTAAAAAATCGCGCGATTGGAAAAGATGTAGCAAAGCGTTCTGGCCGCGCGCTCCAAAGTTTCGCTCCAGTTATTCGCATCGCCTGGATCAAACGTCCAATTCATCTCCTCCGCCATCCAAGATTGTAACTGTGAGGAAAAAACCGCGTCTGTTGCCGAAGTTGCAATAAGATAGTCACGCGTGCCTAACACCGGCCACTCCAAATGACTTTCCAGCGAGCGAATGAAAACATCGTCAGGTGGCACGCCCCACTCCACAACCTTGCCTTCCACTATGCCAGCCAACATTTCGAAGAGTTCTGGAAGAAATTTGTCGCGAATGGAAGCGTGAACGTCCGGGCGTTTGCAGTCGCCGGGGGAAGTGAGGTTAAATCCCAAATCCCAATCTTTCAATCGCCGCTCCACCATCGGAACATCCCACTTGCTGCGGTCAAAAAGGACGAAAGTGTTGACGTTCCAAGTAAAGAAATAAGGGGCTTGAATGTTGTCCGCCTTGTTGAAGGCATCCTGCATCAATGCCGGGTCGAAGGGACTGCGACCTTCGGGAGTCCCGGGGAGTTTTACTTCGCCAGCGAGAACCGGCGTTTGGCTGCCTTTGCAGAAAATACGCAAATCGGAGCGTTTGTTGTTTCCAGTTCCGTATTGCTCAATCTTGGCATGTGTAAACGGCCAGTCTGGACGCGAGGAAAATAATGCGTCGGCCCAAGATTTGACATCGGCGCAGAAAGCGACTTCGTTTTCGCGGACTTCCTGTAATTTGCTCATGCAATCAGCTTAAGTCGCCGCGCCTTGTCCATCAGCACACGGGGAAAGGCTTCGTTTTGACCGCTCAACATGGCGCGAAGCTAATCACAATGCACCCAGTTCGACAAGCGAGATGAACATCACCGCAATCCGCGCCATGCAAGCCGAGACCATCTGAAATTGATGGCCTGAGACGGAAGCTGATTTTTGGGCCGGGTTGTGCCACTTTTTTCCCGTGGCCAGCCATCAAACACACCGGGGCCTGGCGCCCCAGGACGAACGGCTTTTTGCCGACCGGCAACTCCCCGCGTTGCGCGCCGCCGCCGCCGACCTGTGCTGGCTGCTCGATCGCGGCTACGCCGCGCGTTCCGCTCTCGCACTGGCAGGCAACCGGTATTCGCTCACCAGCCGCCAGCGCATGGCTGTTTCCCGTTACGCCTGCTCCCGCGATGACGCGCAACGCCGCCAGCAACTCCGCGTTGAACCCGCTCAACTCCGGGGACAGGAACTCTGGCTGGACGGTTATAACGTGCTGACACTGCTCGAAAGCGCGCTGGCGGGCGGGATTGTTCTGCCGGGCCGTGATGGTTGCTGCCGGGACATCGCGGGCATTCACCGGCGTTATCGCAAAATGAACGAGACACTGCCCGCCCTGCGATTGATTGGGGAAACCGCGCAGGCTTTGGGCGTGAGCTGCTGCCGCTGGTGGCTCGACAAACCGGTGTCGAACAGCGGACGTCTCAAGACGCTCACCCTCGAAACCGCCGGTGCCGCCGGGTGGAAAATGGAGGCGGAACTGACCTTCAGTCCGGACCATGTCCTGTCGCACACCGGCCAGATCATCGCCACTTCCGACGGCATCGTGCTCGACCGCTGCCAGCGCTGGGTGAACCTGGTCCGTCTGATCATCGCCGAACGGATTCCGCAGGCCCGGCTCCTGGATTTGTCACCCGCCGCCGGCTGATTCCAATCGGCTCCCTGGTTTACATTTCCAAAAGCTTGGAAAGTTGCGCGCAAATCGTGTCGCAAAAAGGAAGAAGCTGCAATTTCCCGGAGAATTTTGGTGCGCATAGCAGGACTTGAACCTGCACACCTTTCGGCACTACCACCTCAAAGTAGCGTGTCTGCCAATTCCACCATATGCGCACCCGTACTCATACTAAACCAAACGACGGCGGTTTGCGCAAGTTGAATCGAATCGCCGTGCGTTCCGTCTAGTCGCCCAATAACCATTGCCAGCCGCGCCAGCGGTTGGGATGCGCGGGATGGAAACCTTCGCCATGCGTCGGCCTCAAATCCCATTGCAACAACAGGCCGATGCTGTGCGCGCCGCGACCGTGCGACCGGATGGCATTCATACCGTAAGCGTAGTCGAGCATGATTTTGAAACGGTCGGACGGCGCGCGATAAAAAATACCGCCGCCCACGCCGGTGAGCGAGTTGCCGGGCTGCCCCGTGCCGGGCAGATAATCCACGACGGCGGTGGCCGCGTTCGCGCTGAGATTCCAGCGCTGGCTTTTGTCGAGCGGCAGGAGGTAATTCGCGTTGAACAGCACAAATTGCCGCGCGCTGATTTCCTGGAAATAATAACCCGGCAGCGACAGCGGAAATTCCGCCACCAGCGGCAAATATCCGCCGAGGCGATACGCGCTGAAACGGTCGGCGTCCACGCTCGTGCCGGCCATCAGCCGCACGTAAAAATTCTGCTGGCTCTTGGGCAGCGTATAGGACAGCGCCGCTTCCGCCCAAAATAAATGCGATTGCTCCTCGACGGCGCGGTCGCCGTTGATGCCGTACGTCCCGGAATCAGTGCGAAGCCGCCCTTCATACCAGACGGACAATTCCATCGCGAGCGGCGGGAACAGCGTCGGTTCGATGCCACCCCAGCGCAACCCCGTGCGCACGCTGAACTCGCCGCGATCCCGCGGCAGCACAAAGTTGGCAGCCGTGTCATCACTGCGGTCGAAAGTGGAATAGTGCGCCGTGCCGCGCAGAATCAAATTCAACGGAATCTGGTCGCCGGGGTTGAACAAATGATAAACGCTGGCTGAAATTTCGCCGCCGTGACCGATGAACGATTCACGCGGAAGAAAGGTGCCGCCACGAATTTCGTTGTAACTGTCCGCATAACCGCCGCCCGCCAGACCGATGGCAAAGTCCGTGTGCGGCCCCAGCCCGTGGACAAAGCCAAACTCGGAATCGAGATACACCGGGGCGAGCGCCAGCCGCAGCGTCAGGTTCGTGCGCAAAAAATCCGGCTGGTTGTGATAGTAAAACGCGTAGCCGGCGAACGGTGAGTGGCCTTCAAACGCCTCGTTGTAGCCAAGCTGAATCAGATCGCGCTGGACCGGATCAATTTGCGCGAGCGCGAAAATCGGGGCGGACAACATCAGCCATGGCAATATGCGCCCGAATTGTTTCATCGTCATTTTCGTAACCCAAAGCCGCGCCGCCAGCAAGCCGATTCACCGCATCGGCACAATCCGCCATCATCGGAAGCGATGATTGTCAACGGCCCTTCGCCCGGGGGAGATCGAGAAGCACTCCGACAGTGCGAAAACGTCCAGCCTTCTGAACGTTCAACTGTCGTTCGGCGCTTATACTTTTCTTGGTGAGAAAGCAGCAAGACATATTTGTTCGCATTTTAAAGATTGGGAGGAACCGCGTTTGTGCCGGGGCATTTCACTTGACGCACGTTTGGGGTTTGCTTAAATTGTTCCTGTGCCAACAACTTTTGTAAAGCGGGCAAAAGGGGTGTCAGCGACCCGGTCTCACCCCGCGAAGGGTTGTTTGGTTCAGCCGTGCTTCCATCAAAATGTTCCCGGCGCCGGCGCCGCGAAAAAAGCTCCTCCCGCCAAGGCCAGAACCCGGTCCGGGGCGATGGGCCGCAGCGACAGCAGCGCCGGCACCGACAACCGCGCCCTGATCAAGGCCATATCGGATTCGAAGATTTATCAGGATTATGAGCGCGCGTTCAATGTGTTGACGGGCCTGCCGGTGTCGTTGCAGCCGGTGGAAACCTGGCAGTTGCCGCATCATGGCAAGCGGAACGAAAATCCCTTTTGCGCGCTGGTGTCGCAGAACAGCCACGCGTGCGCCGCCTGTTTGCAGGCGTGGGAACAGCTTTGCGAAAAAGCCGCCACTGAACCAAAGACGATCACCTGTCATGCCGGACTGCTCGACACGGCCGTGCCGGTGCGGCTGGGCAACCGGCTCATCGGTTATCTGCAAACCGGACAGCTTTTCGGCCGCAGGCCGGCCCCGCGCCAGTTTGAGCGGGCCGCCCAGTTGGTGGCGGGATGGGGTGTGGAAGTGGATCGGGAGGCGCTCCGGAGGGCCTACTATTCCACGAAGGTGGTGACCGCCAGACAGCACGAATCCATCGTCAAACTGCTCGTGATTTTCGCGCAGCATCTGGCGATGCTGGGCAACCAGATTTTCATCCAGCAAAAGAACGCCGAGCCGCCGATCATCCGGCGCGCCAAGGAATACATTTACGAACACCACACCGAGCACCTTTCGCTCGCCCGGGCGGCCAAGGCCGTCAACATGAGCACGTTTTACTTTTGCAAAATGTTCAAGAAGGTCACGGGCATCAATTTCACCGACTACCTGTCGCGCGTTCGCATTGAGAAGGCGAAAAATCTGCTGTTGAATCCGAACCTGCGGGTGAGCGAAATCGCGTTTGAGGTCGGGTTCGAGTCGCTCACGCACTTCAACCGGGTTTTCAAAAAGCTGCTGGGCCAGTCGCCCACGGAATATCGCGCGCAATTGCTCGCCCGTTGAGCCGGTGGCGGTCAATGGCCGGACTGACGGAGTTCGGAATCGAAAGAGGAAGCTTTACCGTTCCGAGCCTGACACTGGATGTAACCCGGTTCAGGAGTGTAATGGTGCTCGCGCTTGTTTCGCCAGTATTTGGAAAGTCCCTTTTGCGGCCATTTACAAATTAATATTTCCCTTTAATCCGGTCCAAGGCGTCAGCAAACGAGCGCGACCTTTTCGCAAAATCACGTTCGTAAGTAACCACTGTGATCACTTGTTTTGCCTCTGGATCGAGAAAGACGACGCTCGGCGGCGTGTAATGCGGATTGGGCGTGTGTAACGCCTTATCCACAAGTGGCAGGACTTTGTGGTTTTCCGCATACGCATCCTCGAAAACAAGGATGGCTTTGTCTCTCAAAACGTAGAAGGCGTACCAAGTGGCGTTGCCCGAACCGGGATTCGACATTTCGCCCGGGCCATTCAGAAAATCTGGTGAGGCGGCGATCCAAGCAATGGGCTTATGGGCGGCAACGGCTTCCTGCTTTGCGCTTTCCAAGTCGGCAGTGCGCCAGGCGGAAATGGTTTGTTGGTTGATGGTGACTGTCAATTTGTTCGTGGCGGTCATTCGCTTTTGTACCGCCGCCTGAACCCTGGCCGGGTCATATTGGAAATGTTTCTGCAAGGCGGGATCAAGGTCCTTCAATTTTGCATTGCCCATTCCCTGACTGGAGACGAAGTAGATGTCCGTGGCGGATACCGTGGTCACAGTAACGTTGCTGTAAGTTTGACTGCCGATCTTGAGCAACGGCAGCGTTTCATCGGCAAGAACTGGCAAAATAAAACCGGCCAGACAAAGGAAGAAGACGTTTATGCGCACAATTTGATTTAAGCTGCCAGCAACTTCCGGCTCAAGAACATTTTACTAAGAAAGGCATTTCGTGGTGATATCGTTGCTCAGACGCGAAGCAGGTCTCGTGCGATGTTCACGCTTAGTGCGCCAGTATTTTGAAATCTCTTTGGTGGCCTTGTGCAGCCGATCTGTGTCAGCGGCCAAGCGGACCATCTCGCCGGCGGCAAACTATTTTGGCACGTTTGGAGCCGGAACGCCCAGCGGGCATTAACTTGTTCACGGACAGCAAAACTTTGCAAAATTGGTAAAGCCTTCAACAAGGTTTGGTGAGCGGGGCGCGCGGAAAGGGCGGATTTTGTTTTTTTACGCGGTTAAAATTTATGCTTGAGACGCTTTTATATCCCAAGGCCATCGCCGTGATCGGGGCTTCCCGCAAGCCGGACAAAGTGGGTTACGCGGTGCTGGCCAATCTTGTCAACAACGGCTTCAAGGGGCCGATCGTTCCCATCAACCTCGACGGCGGCGAAATTCTCGGCCTCAAATGCTACAAGTCACTCGACGAGTACAAAGGGCCCATTGACCTCAGCATCATCATGGTGGGCGGCAAATACGTGAAAGACGCCCTCCAGAGTTCGATTAAAGCGGGCGCAAAATCAGTCATCGTCATCACGGCCGGTTTCAAGGAAGTCGGCGCCGCGGGCGCGAAGGCTGAACAGGAGCTGGTTGAAATCTGCCGCGCCGGCGGCGTGCGGATGGTCGGGCCGAACTGCCTGGGCGTGCTCAACACGGACCATCACATGAACGCCACGTTCGCGCCGTCCGTCCCGCCGCCCGGAAAAATTTCCGTCATCTCCCAGTCCGGCGCGCTCTGCGTGGCCATCCTCGACTGGGCGGCGGAACAGAAGCTCGGCCTCGGCAAGGTCATCAGCTTCGGCAACAAGGCGGACCTCAACGAGGTGGATTTCATCCAGACGCTCGCGGAAGACAAGGAAACCAGGGTCATTGCCGGTTATCTGGAAAGCATCAAGGAAGGCGACAAGTTTTTGCGCATCGCCGAACAGGCTGCCAGTATCAAGCCGGTGGTCATCCTGAAAGTCGGCGTCACTTCGGCTGGCGCCAAAGCCGCCTCGTCGCACACCGGCAGCCTGGCGGGCGCGGACATGGCTTACGGCGCGGCATTCAAACGCGCCGGCGTCATCCGCGCGGAAAATTTCGAGGCGTTGTTCGATTACGCCACGGCCTTTGCCATGCAGCCGCTCCCGAATGGCGAGCGCGTGGCCATCATCACCAACGCCGGCGGCCCGGGCATCATGGCGGCGGATGCCGCTGAAAGTCTGGGCTTGAAAATGGTTTCGCCCGGCAAGGAAAGCGACGCGAAACTGCGCACATTCATGCCGGCGGCGGGCGCGTTCGGCAACCCGATTGACGTCATCGGCGATGCCGATCCCGACCGTTACACCAAAGCGTTCGAAGTGATGCAGGAGGATGAAAACATTGACGCCATCGTGGTCGTGGTCACCCCGCAGAACATGACCAAGCCGCTGGAGTTGGCGGAGAAACTCGGCGCGGCACATCAGGGCAAAAAGCCGATGCTGGCGGTATTCATGGGTGGCACGGAAGTGGTGACAGCGAAGGAAAAGTTGATGGCTTTGGGCATTCCGAATTATCCGTCGCCCGACCGCGCCATCACCGCGCTCCGGGCGATGTGCGATTACTCGGCCTGGAAACGGCGTCCGGCGCGCATGGTCACGCGCTTCCCGGTCAATCGCCGGCGCGTGGACCGCATCATCAACGTGCAGGAGCGCAGCGGCGTCACGCAGATCGGGGAAGTCGAGGCGAAGGAAATCCTGCGCGCCTACGATTTCAATGTTCTGGGAGGCCAACTGGCCCAGACCGGCGACGAGGCCGTGGAAATTGCCGAACGCATCGGCTACCCGGTCGTGTTGAAAATTTCCTCGCCCGACATCATTCATAAATCCGATTTCGGCGGCGTCCGCATCAATCTCGCCAACGCCGAGCAGGTGCGCGACGCCTTCGATTTGATGATCCTGCGCATCCAGAAACGCGCGCCCAACGCGCATCTCCGCGGCGCTTATGTGGAAAAAATGGGCCAGCGCGGCCGCGAAGTGATTCTGGGCATGACCCGCGACCCGCAATTCGGGCCGATGCTGATGTTCGGTCTGGGCGGCATTTTCGTGGAAGTCATGAAGGACGTGACCTTCCACCTCGCGCCCATCACGGCGGAGGAGGCGATGCAGATGCTCAAAGGCACGCGTTCCTACGCGCTGTTGCAGGGCGCGCGCGGCCAGGCGCCCGTGGACCTGGAGGCCATCGCCGGCGCGCTGCAGCGCATCAGCCAGCTCGTCACGGATTATCCGGAGATTATGGAACTGGACATCAACCCGTTTATCGTCGGCCCGGTGGGCGTTCAAGCTTACGTGGCCGATGCGCGCATGACACTTTCAACCGTGGGCAAAGCACATGAGTAAGACCATCACCTACGATCCCAACTGGCAGGAGACTTATAAGTTGCAAGTTCTCACGGCCACCGAGGCGGTAAAAAAAATCCGGCCCGGCCAGCGCGTGTTCATCGGCACCGGCACGGGCGAACCGCTGGAGCTGGTCAGCGCCTTGACCAGGCGCGCCACCGAACTGCCGGACACCGAGATTGTCCATCTGCTCACTTTTGGCGACGCGCCTTATGCGCACAAGGAACTGGCGCAATACTTCCGCGTAAACAGCTTTTTCATCGCCGAGAACGTGCGCGACATCATCCAGGAAGGCCTGGGCGACTACACGCCCATCCACCTGTCGGACATTCCGCGCCTGTTTGACTCCGGCCAGCTCCCGCTCGACGTGGCCCTCATCCACGTCACGCCGCCGGACGCGCACGGCATGTGCAGCCTGGGCGTGTCGGTGGATATTGTGAAGAGCGCCACCGAAAATGCCTCGCTGGTCATCGCGCAGGTGAACCCGAACATGCCGCGCACGCTCGGGAATTGTTCCATCCACGCCCATGACATTGACGTGCTGGTGCCGTCGCAGGCGGCGATTCTGGAAGTGCCGGCGGCTGAAATCACCGAGACGACCCGGCAGATTGCCGAATACATCGCCGCGCTCGTGGAAGACGGTTCCACCATCGAGTTCGGCATCGGGCGCATTCCGCAGGCGATGCTGGGCTTCTTCAAGGACAAGAAAGACCTCGGCGTTCACACGGAAATGGTCACCGACAGCATTATTGAGTTGATCGAGTCGGGCGCCATCAACGGCGCGCGCAAGACGACGGATCACGGCAAAATTGTCGCCAGCTTCGCCATCGGCACGCGGCGGATTTACGATTACATTGACAACAATCCACTCTTCTCCTTCCAGCCGACGGAGTACGTCAACGACCCGTCCGTCATCCGCCAGCAAAACAAGATGGTCGCGGTCAATACCGCGCTGGAGATAGACCTGACCGGCCAGGTGTGCGCCGATTCCATCGGTTCGAAGTTTTTCTCCGGCGTCGGCGGGCAGGTGGATTTCAACCGCGGCGCGGCCAAATCGCGCGGCGGCAAGGCCATCATCGCGCTGCCTTCCACCGCCAAGGGCGGCGCCATCTCGCGCATCGTGACCCACCTCAGCGAGGGAGCCGGCGTGGTGACGACCCGCGCGGGCGTGCATTACGTCGTGACCGAATACGGCGTGGCGTATCTGCACGGCAAAAGCATCCAGGAACGCGCCCTGGCCCTCATCAGCATCGCCCACCCGAAATTCCGCGCCGACCTGCTCCGCGACGCCATCAACGCGAAATATCTTTCCACCGAAATGGCCGACCTGGAGGGCAAAATCCTCGTCGGACCCAAGGAGCTCCGCACCACCTACCTGCTCAATGACGGCACGCAGATGAACTTCCGCGCCATCCATCCCACCGACGAACCGCGGATGCGCGACCTGTTCTACAAGCTGTCGGCGGCGACGATTTATTACCGCTTCATGAGCCACTCCAAACGCGTGTCGCGGCAGCAAATCCAGGATTTTGTTTATATTGACCATCGCAACGACGTGACCATCGTCGGCACGCTGCCCGAGGCGTATGGCGAAGAGATTATCGCGGTGGGCAGCTATTATCTCGACCCGAAGACGAACCTCGCGGAAGTGGCGTTCGTGGTGAGCGACCAGTGGCAGAACCACGGCATTGGCACCTTCCTCTTGAAAGCACCTGATGCGCGTGGCCCGCCGCAACGGCATCCGCGGCTTCACCGCCGAAGTTCTCACGGAGAACAAACCGATGCAGGCGGTCATCAACAAATCGAATTACAAAATCCAGAGCCGGCTCAACGGCAATGTTTACAGCTACGAGATGGATTTCGAGTAAGCAAGACAACCTCCGGTTACCAGCGCGGGCGGTCCTGCGCCTGACCGCCTGTTTTGTTATTCCGGTTTCACGCAAAGGCGCAAACACAAGCACCGGACACCGAAGCTCACAACCATTTTGAAGCGAATCCCGGGGTGACAGCCGATGCGCGCGTTTTGTCAGAGAAACCAGTCAATTTCGGGTTCCCCTTCATTTGATATTTGATTTTCTCCCCGCATTTCGCCCCGCGCCAGGAGCAATCCACCCCGCAAACCCGCATTCTGTCCCTAATTCATTTTTTCCCGGCTCATTTGTGTTAATAATCTCGAACACCTTGGCAGACGGTTTGGCGGGTTGCCGGGTGTGAACGACCAATATAACAAACGATATCAAGCTGGCACTGATGCAGGAATTACATCATTTATGACACTGAAAGATCTCGCCGCCGAAACGGCCCGGCAATTCGTCTATGTTTATGGACGCCAGCCATGCTGGATTGCCGCCGCGCCCGGCCGCGTCAACCTTATCGGCGAGCATACCGACTACAATGACGGCTTTGTGTTCCCGATGGCGATTGAGCGTTACACCCTCATTGCCGCCGACCGTCCGAATCCGGATACCAAGCTGATCCGGCTTTACTCCACTCACAGCGACAAGCCGGCAATCATTAATCTTGCGCAGCCCCTTAAACCGTATCCGCGGGGCCATTGGGGCAATTATCCTCTCGGCGTTATTGCCGGTTTCCTGGCCCGCGGACTGAATCCCGGCGGTTTCGATGCGCTGATTTGCTCGACCGTGCCGCTGGGGGGCGGCCTTTCCAGCAGCGCCGCCCTCGAAGTGTCCATGGCCACCCTGCTCGAAATCATCACCGGACGGAAGCTCGACCCGGTGGAAAAGGCGTTGCTGTGTCAGAAGGCCGAGCATGAATACGCCGGCATGCCGTGCGGCATCATGGATCAGTATATTTCCGTCCTGGGTCAGGAAAACCGGATCCTGCTCCTCGATTGCCGTTCGCGGAAACCGGAACTGGTGCCGATGGCCGACCCCGCCGTCACCGTGCTCATCATCAACACCAGCGTGAAACACGAATTGACCGGCAGCGAATATCCCGCGCGCCGCAAGCAATGTGAAGCCGCCGCCAAAAATTTCGGCGTGGCTTCGCTCCGGGATGCGACCTCCGAACTTCTGGAACAAGCCCGGAGCAGGATGGACAAGGTCGTTTTCCGCCGCGCCCGCCACGTCATCAGCGAAATCGAGCGCACGGTTCATGCCGCCAAGGGTGTTCGCGCCGCCGACTGGACAACCGTCGGCCAGCTCATGTATGCCAGCCACGCTTCGTTGCGTGACGATTACGAAGTCAGTTGCAAGGAGTTGGACGCCGTCGTCGAAATCGCCGAACGCATCGGCATTAAAGGCGGAATTTACGGCTGTCGCATGACCGGTGGCGGTTTTGGCGGTTGTGCCGTAGCCTTGGTGAAAAGCGATGCGGTCAAGGCCATAACCCAAAAAATCACCGCTGACTACACCAAGAAAACCGGCATCGAACCAACGATATTTGTCACCCGTCCCGCAGCCGGCGCCTCGGTGCTCAAAGGGAATGGTACGGGGAATGCCCCGGCTCGTGCCAACGGCAGCGCCAGCCTGTCTGCGAGAGCTTAGTCCCCGGGGGAAAGGCCGCGTAAAGCTTTGCCACGCGGTTTATCATCAAACGGCGCGACAATTTGCGGCTGTCCAGATTTGACGCTGCGGAGTACGCTCGAAGCGAAAATCATGAGCTCGACCACAAACGACAAACTCCGGTTCATCCTTGGTCGGCGAAGCATCAGGGTTTATGCGCCCGGCCAAGTTGACGAAGCGGCGGTCACCCAACTTTTGCAGGCGGCCATGGCGGCGCCCTCGGCGGTGGCCCGGGACCCCTGGCGCTTTGTGGTCGTCCGAAAAAAGGAAACGCTGTCAACCATCGCGGCGGCTTTGCCCAATGGCGGCATGCTGGCCACGGCCCCGCTGGGCATCGTGGTATGCGGCGACCTCGATGCGGCGCACGATCGCCAGCTCAGTTATCTGCTGCAGGATTGTTCGGCGGCCATCGAGAACCTGCTGCTGTGCGTCCACGCGCTGGGCTTGGGCGCCTGCTGGCTGGGGGTTCACCCGCGGGAAGAACGCGTCCGGAAGCTCAAGGAAATTCTCCGATTGCCCGCATCGGTCATCCCCATCGCCACCATTGCCATTGGCCATCCCGGCGAGGAAAAAGAGCCGCGCAGCCGGTTCAACTGCGACTATGTGCATTGGGAAAAATGGTGAAAGCCCGGTGCCGTGAATGGCTGGCGCACTTGGAAAAGCTCCGCGCCGCCGGCAAAAAATCCCGTCGTCTGGCTGAATCCGATTTGCCGCCCGCCGGACATTTTCAAACGCAGTTGACAGGCCTGGCTGTGTGATACATATTTGTCTCACGATGAAAACAGCCACCGTCAGAGATTTGCGAAACCGCTTTCCGCGCGTCGCCGCGTGGATTGCCGAGGGCGAGCCGGTGCAGATCACCAAATCTGGAAAGCTCTTCGCGCGGCTGGTGCCCGCCAAGCCGGGGAAGCCGCGCCGATTTAAGATGCCCGACATCATGGCGCGTTTGCGAGCCAACTTTGGCAACCAGGTCTATTCCGCCGAGGAAGTCCAAGTGATGATTGAGGAAAGCCGGGGAGAGCGTTCGTGAAGGACTATCCCGACACGAGTTTCATCCTGAGCCTGTATTTGCTGGATGTTCACTCTGCAAAGGCGGCGGCGCATTTGGCTGGACGCCATCGTGCGCTGGAGGTGTCCGCGCTGCTGGCGTTTGAAGTGGAGGAGGCGATTGAACTGGCCATGTTCCGCAAAAAGCTCGCGCCAGCCCAGGGTCACAAGGCGTTGAGCGACTGGCGGGCGGACCTGGCTTCCGGCGCGGTGGAGATCGTGGGGACGGACTGGCCGCAGACGTTTGCGGAAGCGCGCCGCATTGCGCGATTATGGACAGTAACGGACGGCTACCGCGGTCTGGACATTCTCCACGTAGCGGCGGCGTTGGTTTCAGAAGCGGACGAGTTTCTGACCTTTGACGTGAATCAGCGCAAACTGGCCGCCGCCGAAAAATTGAAAGTGAAGCCGTGAAAACGAAGTTCACGCAACGGAGAATCAAGGCGCGCAAATCGTCCGCGTGCGGCCTGTGCAAGCCGAACCGCGTTCGCAAATACGCGCGCGACGGCATGAGACGATTGCGCCGCCGCCGCCGCGCCGCCGGCCAGACGTTTCTCGCGCCCGCGTGATCCGCGCCGGTTGCCATCCGTGAAATTTACTTGCATCGAAATCCGATTTGTCAGACAAACTGGCGCAGGATGAATGGCACCCCGTTACGAGAGGTCAACCCATGATTGCCAAATGCCAGTGCCAAAACTGCGGCAAAAGCGTTGAGTTTGACGCGGATCAACTTGATCGCGCCGGTTCAACAAGTAATCGCGTGCTCGGTCAAGTCATTGAATGCCCACATTGCGGAAAGTCCACGCAGCTTTATTTGAACCTTGCGGAATTTGTCGCGCCGCCAGCGCCAAAGCCGCCAGTCAGCCGGATGATTACCTGTGCCGATTGCGGCGCGCCGATGAGCCAACGGGCGTTGTGGTGTCCGGCGTGCGGTTCAATCCAGCGCAGTCTTTTTGGGTTGCTATGGAAAATCTCGGCAGCATGGGGACTGGTTTGGCTGTTGTTCGCGGCGCTTGGCTGGTTCATCCTTAAATTGATTGAAGCCGCATTTACGGCTTGGCAATGAATAATCTTGCGTTGTCGAAAACCGCCCTGGCGAACTGTTCACAGGCAGGTAATCCTTCGCGCGCAATCGCTCCAGGCCGCGCCGAACCGCCCGGCGAGAGTCTAGGACAGCGGCAATTTCACCCGCAAAAAGCCGCAAAAAGCATCTCTGAAATACATGGGCTTGCTAGCAGTAGGCGTTAGCAGTTGGATGGTTTGAAACCGTCAAAAACTCACGAAAACATTGATTTCATTGAGTGAAATCTAAATTGGAGCGGGCGATGGGAATCGAACCCACGTGTGAAGCTTGGAAGGCTTCCGTTCTACCATTGAACTACGCCCGCAAAGAATTCTTAGTTTTTAATTATAAGTTTTGAGTTGGGCAGCCATTTTTACTTCAACTCAAAATTAAGAATTCAAAACTTAAAATTATCAAACCGGCTTGCATTGTCAATTCCGCTCGTGTAGCCTCGCGCGCATGGCAGCGTTGCTTCTCACCGGCGGACGCGTCGTGGATCCGGCCAGCCGGCTCGACGCCAAAGCGGATGTTTTGATTTCGGCGGGCAAAATCGCGGCGGTCGGCGCGGACGCCGCGAAGAAAGCGCCGCGCGATGCCGAGCGGATGGACGTAAGCGGACTCATTGTTTGCCCCGGCTTGATTGATTTGCACGTCCACTTGCGCGAGCCCGGCCAGACGGCCAAGGAAAATATTGCCACCGGCACCGCCGCCGCCGCGCGCGGCGGCTTCACGTCGGTCGTTTGCATGCCCAACACGGTGCCCGCGATTGACAACGCCGGAACCGTCGCGCTCATCCACGAACGCGCCGCCCAAAACGGCGTCGTGAACGTCTTCGTTGCCGGCGCCATCACGAAAAACATCGCGGGCGAGGAACTCGCGTCCATCGGGTCGCTCAAACGCGCCGGCGTCATCGCCATCACCGACGACGGCCATTGTGTGCAGAACAATGAGCTGATGCGCCGCGCGCTGGAATACGCGAAAATGTTCGACCTGCCGGTGATGGATCATTGCCAGGATTATTCGCTCGTGACCGACGGCGTGATGCACGAGGGTTACTGGAACACCGTGCTGGGCCTGCGCGGCTGGCCGGCGGCGGGCGAGGAAATGATTGTGGCGCGCAACATCCTGCTCGCCGAGCTCACCGGGGCGCGCGTCCATTGCCAGCACCTCAGCGCCGCGGGCAGCGTTGCCCGGCTGCGCGAAGCAAAGAAACGCGGCGTGCCGGTTTCCGGCGAGGCCTGCCCGCACCATTTCACGCTGACCGACGCCGCCGTGGCCGGCAGCGAAAAATTCTGGGCGGAGGATGGGAAAGCTCTTCTGGCTCTCAACCCTCAACTCTCAGCCCTCAACCTGCCGGAGTGGCCGGCTTACGACACGAATTTCAAAATGAATCCACCTTTGCGCGCCGCGCGCGACCGCGAGGCGGTTTTGGAGGGGCTGGCCGACGGCACGATTGAAATTCTGTGCAGCGACCATGCGCCGCATTGTGATTACGAGAAGGAAGTGGAATTCGATTACGCGCCGTTCGGCATCACCGGGCTCGAAACCGAACTCGCGCTTTCGCTCATGCAGCTTTTCCACGCCAAACGACTGAGCCTGCCTGATTTGATTGCCAAATACACCGTCAACCCGGCGCGGCTACTGAATCTGCCAAAAGGCACGCTGGCCGTCGGTGCGGATGCCGATGTGACCGTCATTGATCCCGATCGCGAATGGGTTTTTGAGCGCGCCGGAACTGCGAGCAAATCGGCCAACAGCCCGTTCTTCGGCTGGAAGCTCAAGGGCCGGGCGGTGACCACCATTGTCGGCGGCAAAATCGTCTGGTCCGAAAGGGCCGAAACGGTCGCCGCGTAACCCGCGAATCAGGGCTTACAGTTCTGAAATCCGTGTTCATCCGCGTATGGCGGCGTGGCCGCCACGCGGCTTTACGCCGTCCATCCGTGGTTGAAATTTCTTTCTGTTTTTGCGCGGCTCGCCTAGCATCCGTTGATTTTGATGAAAGCAATTCTGGCACTGGAAGACGGTTCCGTGTTCCACGGACAAGGTTTTGGCGCGCGCGCCTCCGCGTGCGGCGAGGTCTGCTTCAACACTTCCATGACCGGCTACCAGGAAATTCTCACCGACCCGTCCTACAAAGCCCAGATTGTCACGATGACGTATCCGCTCATCGGCAACTATGGCGTCAACGAGGTGGACGTGGAGTCGTGGCGGCCGCACGTGGCCGGCTTTGTCATCCGCGAACTCTCGCCCGTCGTCAGCAACTGGCGCGCGGACAGTTCGCTGGCGGAATATCTGGAAAAGAACGGCATTCCGGGCATCCAGAGCATTGACACGCGCGCGCTGACGAAAAAGCTCCGCGTGCGCGGCGCGATGAACGGGTTCATTTCCACGGAAGACATTTCAGAGGCGGAAGCCATCAAACGCGCGAAGGAATTTGTCTTTGTGGGTGTGGATTACGTCAAGGAAGTCACGCACAAGCAGGCGTTTCGATGGGACGAAAAAGACGAGCAGAGCGCGAGCTTCAAGCTGGCCATCGGCAACGAACCGGCCAACGCCCGCCAGTTGCGCGAGCCGCTGCCGGCGGCAGACATTCCCATCGTCGCCTTTGACTACGGGATGAAGTACAACATTTTGCGGCGATTGCGGCAGCATGGTTTTGCAACGCAGGTTTTGCCGGCCACGGCGACCGCCGCCGAGGCGCTCAAGCACAAACCGGCGGGCATTTTCCTGTCCAACGGCCCCGGCGACCCGTCGGCGCTCAATTACATCGTCCGCGAGGTGAAAACGCTCGTGGACAGCGGCGTTCCGATTTTTGGGATTTGTCTTGGCCACCAGATTCTCGGCCAAGCCTTCGGCGGAAAAACTTTCAAGCTAAAGTTCGGCCATCGCGGCGCAAACCAGCCGGTGAAAGATTTGGAATCCGGCCGGGTCGAAATCACGGCGCAGAATCACGGTTTTGCGGTGGACGCGAAATCGCTGGCCGCCGGCGTGGCGGTGAACCGCATCAATTTGAACGATCAGACCGTCGAGGGCCTGCGCCACAAGACCAAGCCGGTCTTTTGCGTGCAATATCATCCCGAAGCCTCGCCGGGGCCGCATGATTCGACGCCGTTGTTCGCCGAATTCCGCTCGCTGATTGAGCGGCGGGGATAAAAAGTTCACATGGCCAGTTTTCGGTTTGACTTGAAACGGGCTGTGTCCATAATCGGTTGCGTAAGTCCATGGCCAAACTTGTTATTCTGACTCCAGGCCTGAGCGGCCGCGCACACGAGCTAAACGTGGATCGCACCACGGTTGGCCGCGTTGAGGACAACACGTTTCAAATCGCCGAGACGTCGGTTTCCAGCCATCATTGCGAAGTGCTATTGCGCGGCAGCGACGTCGTCGTCAAAGACCTCAATTCGACGAACGGCACCTTCATCAACGACCAGCCCGTCACCGGCGAAAGCGTTTTGAAACCCGGCCAGACCCTGCGGCTCGGGACCGTGGAATTGAAATTGGAGACCGGCGGGGCTGCGCCTGCTTCTGCGACGGCTGCCGCCTCCGCAACGGCTCCTGCAAATGCGGCGCCCAATGCTTCCGCCCCAACGCCGCCCAAGAAATCGGAAGCCACCCTGGTCATCCCGCGCGGCGTCAGCCTGAGCGAGTTGGAGGGCGGCGGGCGTCCGCCGGGCTTTGACACCAGCAAGGAATTTTCCAAAAAGCGCAACCGGGTCGGCATTTATTTCTGGATCGCCGCCGGCGTTGTCGTTGTCGTCATCGTCGTTTTGCTCCTCATCGCGCTCAGTCAGATCAATCACGGCAAGTAAAGCCGGTCGCGGCCATGAAACCGCGCTTTTCCCATCAACCAACCAACGCCGCGCTGACATTGGTCGAAGTGTTAGTTGTAATTGCCGTTTTGGTCGTTGCGGTCGCCTTGATTTTACCTGCGCTTGCGATGGCGAAGCGAAAATCCTCGCGCATTAGCTGCGCCAACGATCTTAAACAAGTCGGCATCGACTTCCGACTTTGGGAAGGCGACAGCAACAACAAATATCCGATGGCAGTTTCGGTAACGAACGGCGGCGCGATGGAATTGATCGCCACCGGAAATGTCGCCGCCTGTTTTAGAGTGATGTCCAATGAAGTGAACACGCCCAAAATTCTGCTTTGCCCGGAAGATACTCGCCGGGTTTGGGCAACCAATTGGTCCACGCTCAAAAATTCAAATATCAGCTACTTCGTCGGCTTGGATGTTACCAACGAAACCAAGCCGCAAATGTTCCTTTCCGGCGACGACAATTTCACCATTGGTGGTGTTCCAGTTAAATCCGGCGTGTTGCAACTTCTGACCAACACTCCGGTCGCTTGGACCAAAGACCGGCATCACGGCGCGGGCAACATTGTCATGGCCGACGGCAGCGTTCAGCAATTGACCACGGACGGGCTGCGGCAAGCGCTTCAGCAGACCGGCGTCGCCACCAACCGCCTGGCCATTCCGTGATTCGGCACGGATTGTTTTAACGCAGAGAGCGCGGAGAATGCGGAGAGACGCAGAGTTCTTGCCTGATTTTCTCCGCGAGTCTCCGCGTTCTTTGCGTCCTCTGCGTTGAAGCCGGGTTTTGAAACTCATCTCTTTGTATTCGCGTCAAAAAGCCTTTTCCTGTCTGGCTTCCGGCTTCCGGCTTCGTTATCCTCCGCCACCATGTTTGAAACGGTTAAATCGGAAATCACGACGGCATCCGGGAAACTCACGCATCTGCGGAGGTTTCTTTGACGTGCCCGCCGCGCAAAAGCGCATCGGCGAAATCAACACGCTGATGGCTGCCGACAATTTCTGGAACAACCGCGAAAAGGCGCAGACGCTGATTGACGAGGCCAATTCCCTCCGCAATAAAATCGAGCCGCTGTTCAAGTCGGAAAAGCAGTTCGATGATCTCCGCGTGATGCTCGAACTCGGCGAGGCCGAACCGCCCGCCGCCCAGTTGCAGGTGGAACAGGAACTTACCCGCGACCTCGTAAAATTTTTCAAGGAACTCGACGCGCTGGAATTGAAGGTTTTCCTGAGCGGCCCGCACGACCGGAAAAATTGCATCCTCAGCATCAACGCCGGCGCCGGCGGCACCGAGGCGCAGGACTGGGCGGAAATGCTGTCGCGCATGTATCAACGCTGGGCCGAATCGCGCGGCTGGGAGGTCGAGGTCACCGACGCGCTGGCCGGCGAAGGCGCGGGCCTCAAGAGCATCACCATGCTGATTGAGGGCGAAAACGCCTACGGCTTTGCCAAGGCCGAACGCGGCGTGCACCGGCTGGTGCGCATCTCGCCATTCGACGCCAACAAACGCCGCCACACGAGTTTCGCCAGTGTGGACGTGATTGCGGAAATCGAGGAGAGCGATCCCGGCATCGTGATTCCGCCGAATGAATTTCAGGTGGACACGTTCCGTTCCGGCGGCAAGGGCGGCCAGAACGTGAACAAGGTGGAGACCGCCGTGCGCATCACGCACCTTCCGACCGGTCTGGTCGTCGCATCGCAAACCCAGCGTTCGCAGCATCAAAACCGCGCGACGGCCATGCGGCTGTTGCTGTCGCGGATTTATGCGCAGCGGGTGGACGCGGCGAAGGCGGACATGGAACGGTTTTACGGCGAGAAGGGCAGCATTTCGTGGGGCAACCAGATTCGCAGCTACGTTTTCCAGCCATATCGCATGGTGAAGGATTTGCGCACCGGCGTGGAAACGAGCAATGTGCAAGGGGTGATGGACGGCGATTTGGATCCGTTCGTGAACGGCTGGTTGCGCGCCGGCTGCCCGACCAAGCGGATGCAGGGAGTGAAAGACGAAGACGAATAAATGACTAAACCATAATAACGAATGACTAAAGAATGTCTAAATGCCCGAATGACGAGCGGCGCACCTCTTTCGAGATTCGTGCTTCGTCATTCTTTAGTCATTAGGATTTAGTCATTATCATTTTCCCATGTCCATCCTCGACACCATCGTTGAACAAAAGAAGCTGGAGGTCGCGCGGCTGCCGGAGCGTGTGCTTGCCGCCGGCGATTTGCGCGATGCCCTGCTCGAACACGGCGAACGGCGCGATTTTCTCGCAGCGCTGCGCCAGCCAAAATTTTGTAGCGTAGCCGTCCCGGCTGCGAGTTTGTGCGGCGTCCCGCCGCGTGAAACATCACCGGCCGGGACGGCCGGCAAACCCGCCGGCGGGACGCCTGCGTTACACCCGCCGGTCGCACTCATCGCGGAAGTGAAAAAGGCTTCGCCGTCCGCGGGCGAGATCTGCCCGGACTTCGACCCGGTTCGCATTGCGAAGGAATACGAGACGGCGGGCGCAAGCTGCCTGTCGGTTTTGACGGACGAAAAGTTTTTCCAGGGTTCGCTCGATTATCTCCGGCAAATCCGCGCGGCGGTCAACCTGCCGCTGCTGCGCAAGGATTTCATCATTGATGAGCGGCAGATTCTCGAAGCCATCGAGTGGGGCGCGGACGCCATCCTGCTCATCGCCACCATTTTAAACAACGAACAGTTGGAAAAATTCCATTCACTCGCGATTGGAGCCGGCCTCGCCGTCTTGGTGGAAGTCCACGATGAGGAAGAATTGGAACGCGCGATGAAAATCTCTCCGGCGCTCATAGGCGTGAACAATCGCAATCTGAAAAATTTCAAGGTGGATCTGGCCACGACCGAAAAGCTGGCAGCGAAGATGGAAGATGGAAGATTGAGGATGGCAAAGACTTCCGCGCCATCCTCCATCCTCGTCGCGTCGAAGCGAAGTGAAGACGGACTCAATTCTCCATCCTCGCCGCTTCTTGTGGCCGAGAGCGGCATTCACACGCGCGCCGACGTGGAACGATTGGTGAAATGTGGCGCGAAGGCGATTTTGGTCGGCGAATCGTTGATGCGCGGCGGTGATATTCAATCCAAAGTCTGCGAACTGATTGGCGGTTAATCGGTAGCACCCGCGTCCCGCGGGTCGTTTCGGGCGTCACGCCCGAAACTGACAGCTGACACAGGCTGCTCCTGCTTGGCCGATGATCAGCCATTCTTCGTTTGCCGTGGCAATTCGGCGGGACGCCGAATTGAACCCGCCGGAGGCGGGTGCTACCACAAATTACGCGCGGTTTTTCGCCAGTTGTTTCGCCAGCCGGATGGCGGAAATCATGCTCGAGGGATTGGCAATGCCTTTGCCCGCGATGTCGTAAGCCGTGCCGTGGTCGGGCGAGGTGCGGATGAAGGGCAGGCCCAGCGTCCAATTCACACCGGTGTCGAACGCGACGGCTTTCAGCGGCGCCAGCCCCTGATCGTGATACATTGCGACCACCGCATCGAAATCTCCCTGCAAGGCGTAATGAAACACCGTGTCGCCGCTCAAAGGCCCGACGACATCCAGCCCGCGTTTTTGCGCCGCGAGAACGGTGGGGGTGATGGTTTTAATTTCCTCGTCGCCAAACTGTCCGCCTTCGCCCGCGTGCGGATTCAAGCCGCAAACGGCCACCCGCGCGCGCGGCAATTGCAAATCGCGGCAGGCCTGCGCGGCCAGCTCGATGGCGAGCGCAAGTTTTTCCGGCGTGAGTTTTCTGGGCACGGATTTGATCGAGGTGTGAATCGTCACGAGCGCCACGCGCAGCCAGCGGTCGTGTTCGTCGTGGCCGAGCAGCATCATGGCGTAACGCTTCGTTTTGGCGGCCTTCGCAAAAAATTCAGTCTGCCCGGTGAATTTGTGCCCGGCGCGGATGATGGATTCCTTGTTGACCGGCGAGGTGACCAGCGCGTCCAGCTCGCGGCGGAGGCAGCGTCCGGCGCCATCGCGCAAGGATGCGACGGCGGCGCGCGCGGCGGCAGGCGAACCGGCGGGCAGATTTTCCGGCAGCGGTTCGGCCAATGGACTGGCGATGAAGAACCGGCCGGAATCGCCATGGCCGGTGAATTTGTTCAGTGGCAGATTGACTCCCGTTTTTTGGTTGAGGCGGCGGGCGGAATCCGCGTCGCCAATCAGCAGGTAGCGCGTGTTGTCGTTTTGGGCTTCCGCGGCGAGGGCCTTGAGGGCGACTTCGGGTCCGATGCCGGTGACATCGCCAAGCGTGATGCCGATCCAGCCAGTCATGAAAGTTGAAGGTTGTTGGTTGAGCCGTCTTCGCTTCGCTTCGCCGCGCCAAGGAGTTGAGGGAAAAACATTACCGACTCCGGTGGCATTCAGAACAAGCGGATGAACGCCTTCTTTTTCAACTGTTCAATCCACTGTTGTTCGAGTTTTTTCTGCTCCAGCAAGACGAGGGTCGCTTCAATGTCGTCGCGCACTTCGTTGAGCGGTTTGACGTGCGCGGGGCGCGTCTGCTCAACGAGCATGAGATAGCAGGCTTCGGGTGTTTCAATCACGCCGCTGATCTGGCCGGGTTTGAGCTTGAAGGCGGTGTCGGCGAGTTCCTTGCGCAAAACGGAGTGTTCGACCCAGCCCCAATCGCCGCCCTGGCTGCGCTGCGAACCCTGCGAATAAACGGAGGCCATTTCCGGAAACGTCGCGCCCTGCTTGATCTTGGCGAGGATTTCACGGGCCAGGCTGGCCGTGTTGGTGTCGTCGCCGGAAGGCTTGTTGAGCACGATCATGCGCAGTTTGATTTCGTCCTCGACTTTGAAATCGTCCCGGTGAGCGAGGTAGTAAGTTTCGACTTTGTAGGGCGAAATGATGATTTTTTCCGGCGAAAGGTTTTTGTTGCGCAAAGCGGCAACAATATATTGGTCGCGCACCTCCTGGCGGAATTTTTCGAACGTCTCGCCCTGCGCCTGAAGCGTTTTCATCAGCGTGATTCGGTCGCCGAACCGTTCGCGGATGCGGTCCTGGACCAGCTCATCCACCGCGCTGTCGGGCAGCCGGTAGCCCTCCGTGTCAAAGCTGTGCAAAATCAACTGCCGCTCGATCAATTGCTCCAGACCGTCGTTGAGCGCGGCGCCAAGTTTTTGCTGAAACACGTTCGGCTCGCCGGCATATTCCCGCCGCAACGCCTGGGCCGCCGGCGCGGCGAAATCTTCGACTTCCGCAAACGTGACGACGCCGCTGTTCACCACGGCCTTGATGCCATCAACCAATTCCGCGCGCAACGCCAGGTTGAAACAAGCGGCCGCCGCCACAATTGCAATGATACGGAAAAACTTCATCAAAATCCGGGCGCATACTAACAACAAACCCCGGCGGGTCAAGCGCCGCGCTCAATAGCCCAAACGGTTCAATAAATACAAGACCGCCGCCAATATGGCCGACACCCCCAACCCGGCGATGATGGACCATTTCCAAAAATACATTTGTTTGCGCCGGGCCGCCCGCCCGCCCTGGCCTGGCAGCAGGTAATAGCGTTCCGGCTCTTTGGCGGGCTTTGAAGAAAACATAGGTTCGATTTCTGCCCAATCTGTAGCACACCGTCCACCGGCGTTCAAGCCGCGTGCTTGCGATTTCTGACGCCGATCGCTACCGTTCCCGCGTGAATCTTGAAGATCATCCGGGCGACATCATCGGCAAGGCGCGGGCAATGAGCGGTGTTTCAGCCGCAGCGGCAGCCGGTGCCGCGGGCGTTTCCGTGACCGAACTGTCCGCGCTGGAAGCCACCGGACAAATCGGCCAGCGGCCGGATTTCACGGCGCTGGCGAACCTCATCGGGCTGAATCCGGCCAAACTCGAAGGCGTTGCCAGCGGCTGGCTGCCGGCGGAAAAGGATTTGAGCGGGTGGCGCGAGCTGCGGCAAATCAGCACCACCGAGGGCGGCAACACCGTGCATTGCTATTTGATTTGGGATGAGGTCACCCGCGACGCCGCGTTGTTCGACACCGGCTGGGACGCCGCGCCCGTTTTCAAGCTGGTTGAGGAAAATCAGCTTCAACTCAAGCATTTGTTCATCACGCACACGCACGAGGACCACGTGGCGGGTTTGCAGTCCATTCGGGAACGCTTCCCCAAAATTCATTTGCACACGGACGCCAAAGGCGCACCGCCGCAGTACCGCAACCGGCGCAACGATTTCATCATGCTCGGCAGCCTGCGCATCACGAACCGCGAAACCCCCGGCCACGCGGAGGACGGCGTGACCTATATCATCGGCAACTGGCCGGACGACGCGCCGCACGTGGCCATCGTGGGTGATGCGATTTTCGCCGGCTCAATCGGCCGGGGCAACCAGTCGTGGGAGCTGGCCAGGCAAAAAGTGCGGGAACAAATTTTCACGCTCCCGGCGGAAACCTTGATTTGTCCCGGCCACGGCCCGCTGACGACGGTGGCGGAAGAGAAGCAAAACAACCCGTTTTTTTAATTCAAAATCGCGAAAATATTTCTTGACCCTCCAGTTGCTGGAGGCTGTAAACCGGGTGCATTATGAAAAATTCATACAGCATCGGCGAATTCTCCCAGGTCACGGGCTTGTCCGTGAAAACGCTCCGGTTTTATCACGACAAGGGAATTCTCGCCCCCAGTTCAGTGGATGAAACCACCGGCTATCGCTTCTATGACCCGGGCAAAATTGAAAAGGCGCGCGTCATCATGCGGCTGCGGCAGATGGAATTTTCCATCGAGGACATTGCCACGGTGCTCGGTGAATGCAGCGACGAGGCGGATATTCTGAATTATCTGGAGCAGCAGAAGAATATGCTTCAGCAGCGGATTCAAGAAGACCGCGACATCGTTCACTCGTTGAGCGAAATCATTGCCAAAGAAAAAGCCGCCCGGCAACTGCTCGAAAGCAGCAGCTTCGCGGTGGAAGAAAAAAGTTTTGAGCCCATGCTGATTGCCAGCATCCGCATGAAGGGCAAATACAGTAACTGCGGCGCGGGGTTTTCGCGACTCGGCAAAGCCATCGGCCGTTACATTTGCGGAAAGGCGCTGTGCCTCTACTATGAGGCCGAATATCGCGAGGACGACGCGAACTTTGAACCTTGTTTTCCCATTCGCAAGGATGTTGCCGCGGACGGCATTTCCATCCGCCAGTTGCCCGGTGGTCGTTGTCTTTCGCTGGTTCATCGCGGGCCTTATGATCAATTGGGCCGGAGCTATGCCAAAATTCTAAAGCAGGCGGAGGAACGGAAATGGAAAACGGCCCTGCCCACCCGGGAAATATATCTCAAAGGCCCGGGAATGATTTTCAAAGGCAACCCCAGGAACTATCTGACCGAAATTCAATTGCCACTGGCCTCGCCGGCTTGACAAAAAATTATGAGTTACCAAAGAAAAACCTGGCGGGAAAAGCTGGCGGACAACAAGGGCTTTCCCAAAGTCATGAACGCCGCCACCAGCAAACGCGGCGGCACGGGCACCTTTGTCATTCCCGCGCCGATGGAAGTGGACGAACTCATGCGCCGTGTGCCAAAGGGCAAACTCACCACGATTAACGAATTACGCGAGGTCCTGGCGCGCCGCCACGGCGCGACAACTGCCTGCCCGATTACCACGGGAATCTTCTCCTGGATCGCGGCCCATGCAGCCGTTGAAGCCGCGGCGGAAGGGGCAAAGGATACAACCCCTTATTGGCGCACGTTAAAATCGAAAGGCGAGCTGAATCCGAAATATCCCGGGGGCATTGCCGGATTGAAACGCAAACTTTCCGCTGAGGGTCACAATGTCATTCAGAAGGGGAAACGGTTTTTCGTCGAAGATTTTGAAGCGCGTCTGGCTTCCCTTTAGATTTCACGATTCATTTCGACTGCGCGATTTCAGATTGAGCCTGTCTCCGACTTGTTGTAAGATAAAAATGTGATGAAAAAAATCATCGCCATCAAAGTTTTGGAAAATTACCGCCTCTGGCTGCGTTTCAACGACGGGGTGGAAGGCGAAGTGGATTTTTCCCGAAAACCGCGCACGGGGGTTTTTGCTTTTTGGAACAGCTACGAAAATTTTCGCAAGGCGCGCATCGGCGATTACGGCGAACTGCTTTGGAACGACCAGCTTGATTTTTGCCCCGATTCGCTCTGGCTGCAAGTGACCGGCCAGAAACCGGAAGCGTTGTTGAATCAAAACCCGCAACCCGTCCATGCCTGAATTGAGCCGGTTTTTCGGAATTATTGTTCGTATGTATATGGAAGCTGGCATCCAGCACCATGTGCCGCACTTTCATGCCTACTATCAGAATGAAGTCGCTGTTTATGGAATTAATCCCATTGAACTGATTTCGGGCAATTTGCCAAAGCGACAGCAGCGCATGGTCGAAGCGTGGGCGGAACTGCATCAACCGAACTACTCGAAGATTGGGACCGATTACAGGCTGGACACACGCCTCAACCTATCGCACCTTTAGCGTGAGAATAGAAGCATGGACCATCCGATTTACAGAGTTCACTCCGTGAAAATCGTCGCGCCTTACACGTTGCGGATGAGGTTTGACGACGGCGCGGAGCAGACGATTGATTTTCGTCCGGTGCTGGCGGGCGAACTTTACGGCCCGCTGCGTGCATTAACAGTATTCGATGCGGTGAAAATTGATCCCGAAGTCCACACGTTGGTTTGGCCGAACGGTGCGGACTTTGATCCCGCCACGCTTCACGACTGGCCGCAATGTGTGGAAGCTTTGATCGCCCGGGCGCAGGAATGGGAAGCGCAACCGGCTTGATCCAATCAAACGCGGCAACCAGTCGTGTGATTTGGCGAGGCAAAAAGTCCGCGAACAAATTCTCACGCTGCTAGTGGAGACACTGATCTGTCCCGGCCACGGCCTGCTGACGACGGAGGCGGAGGAAAAAGAGCGCAATCCGCGGTCTTTTGAAACTTCGCGCCATTTGCAGTGTTCAATCCAATTAAACGAAAGAACAAAATGAACACTACAAAACTGAAAGTCGGACTGTTAATCGTCTGCGCCATATTTCTCACTGGCTGGATTGTCACGCACGTTCACGCCGCGGATGTCGCCAACAACAATCAACCGAAAAGTGCGTGGCAGTATGATACTTTCGACTATCCTCCAGACGCCTCAACTTTGGATAGCAATCTAAATGGTCTTGCCAAGACCGGGTGGGAAATCATTTCTGTTTCCAAATATGTGGATCCGAATTCGGGTCTTCGGGCTTGCGTGACTGCCAAAATACATATTACTCCCGGCTCAAATTCTTATAAGTCTGGAAATTGATTGCGCTTTATGTCTATTTTCACAGAAGCGAAATTGCAAATTGACCATATCCATTTGCGTTGTTAGCCTTTCCTTCCGTTCCAACGGAATCTATGCGACATACCATTTCAGTGCTGGTGGAAAACAAATTCGGCGTGCTCACGCGCGTGGCCGGCCTGTTCAGCGGCCGCGGCTACAACATTGACACCCTCAACGTCGGCCCGACCCAGGACCCCAAGACGTCGCGCATGACCATCGTCACGCACGGCGACGAGGCCACGCTGGAGCAGATCGTCAAGCAGCTCAACAAGCTGCCGGACGTCATCAAGGTGCAGGATTTCCGCGAAGGCGAATACGTGGACCGCGAACTGGTGCTGATCAAGGTGGCGGTGGACTCGAAATCGCGCGCCGAGGTGATGCAAATCACGGACATTTTCCGCGCCAAAATCGTGGACGTTCAGCCCAAATCGCTCACCATCGAAATCACCGGCACCGAGGACAAGGTCCAGAAGTTCGTCGAATTGATGAATTCGTTCGGTGTGACGGACATCACCCGCACCGGCAAAATCGCATTGCCGCGCAAGTGACTGATCCCAGACGCAGGGGTCCCTGCCACCGCCCGCCGCCCTGCATCGTGAGGAGTGGAATCTTTGTCGCCACCCGGTTTCTTGAATATAGCCCGTCAGATTTTTTGATTTGTGTCCACGACCTCCCTCACCTGTTTCCTCTCCCCAAGGAGAGGACATGCCGGTGCAAGATTTCCGGTTGACGGAAGATTGTCCGGCAAATCCAGTCGCACGACATTCCAAAGACGAGGCGAATGATTCTCCTTCTCCCCGGGGGAGAAGGCCGGGATGAGGGCGAGAGTTCAAACCATTATTTTCCCGATTCTGTTCAATCCTCCGCCCGTTCACCGGCTGGCGCCATTTTGATGAGACGCGGGAAAAATTTCGCGAGAGGTTCCACCAGGTCAGTTTGCGCGGCCATGACCTCTTCGATGTTTTTATAGACCATCGGCACTTCATCCAAACCGGCGGAAATTAATTTCACGCCGCGTTCGTCCAGATAGGGCTGCACCATTTTCCAATTGTAGGTTTCCTTCGCCTTGTGGCGGCTCATCACGCGGCCCGCGCCGTGCGAGGCGGAATTGCGTTGCCCTTGCCGCGCGCGACAAACGTCGGGGCCGGCCATCGAACCGGGAAAATCACGCCCAGCACGCCCGCGCCGGCCGGCGTGGCGCATTTAAGCCCGACGAAGCGCGTTGCCAATGGGAACAGGTCGTCGAAAATGTCCCAGCGCTAATTGCCGGGCTGCACACGTTTTGCTTGCTCCCTACCGGCAGGCGCTGTCTGTGGCGCCAAAGGCGCGAGGTTGGCAGGTTTGGCAGACTTCTGAAAGATATAGATTCGCGCAGGCCCATGATAGACATCCACCGTCGAAAAAGGATAACCATGCCTGGACCAAGGCGATATTAATATAAAGGAAGGGTCACGGCCAAGGATTCGTCTCCATCGCGCCACGATTTCCGCAGAAAAAGGGTCGCCAAAATCCTCCAGAACTGCCTGGTCATAACCCATCACAACCGACTCCGGCGGTTCATTTTTTAAGCGAATGAAAATGGTGTGGACTGGCATCAAAAGAGGGGGGCGTAATTGGGTCTTCAATTGTCGGTGATAGTCCATGGTTTCCCGGAAATGATAAAGCACCCGGAGAGGCTGGCAGAACCAGAGGGTGACAAAGGCGATGCCAAGGTAGCGTGCCACGACAACATTCCGGCTCCCTTTCATCCAGCGAAACAAATCCCAGGCGGTGACTCCGGCCACCAAGGCCAAAGGGCCCAAACAAATCTCCAGATTGCGTTCGAACCGGACTTTCGTGGCCAGAACGAGCACGACCGCGACCGCCAGGAAAGTCCCCAGCATAAAATCCTCCCAGCGGCGGAGCCTAGCGATTCGAGCAAAGAACAGGAGGGCGAAGAGCGAGGGCAGCAAGCCAAAACCCAGCCAAACCAGATACCTGGCCCAGTAGAAGAGATTATTGTCCTCCCAGCCATGCGCTTGATGTGGGATATGGCCGGTCTGATAATGGCTGATCTCGAATTGCAGCCCGGTGATCAATGGACCTGCCTGCCACAATAACTCGGGCGTGGCGGCAACAAAACCAATGCCCGCGACACCCAGGCTGGCGATCACCAGGAGAACGGCGCGACTCCATGAGGTGGCGCCGGTTTGCGCCCATCGGAAGGGGATGAACGGAATCAACACCAGAACCGGAAAGGCGTTGTATTTTGCCGCGACGGTGACCCCCATGCTGAGAGAGGTTGCGACGAGCCAGGAATAGCACCCTGGACGTTTCGCCGCCCGAACCGCCAGGACCAGGGACACGAGGACAAGACAACACAGAAAAGAATCAACCCGGGCATAAATTGAATCCTGAACCTGCAGAAAACAGGTCGCGAGGATGGCTTCGCCCCAGAGTGCCGCTGGGGGAGAGAAACAGGTCCGTCCCAGGAAGAAAGCCAGCAAAACGGCCAGAGCGCCCCAAACACACGATGAGATGCGAGCCAAGAGAATGTATCCATCAGGACTGGTTGGCAGGCTGAAGAGCCAATAGGCCAGCCTGGCAATCGCGGATTGGACCAAAGTATATGGCGAAAATTGATAAGTTGGCCGGCTCCATGGCTGGTCGAACCCCGCCCAATTCGCCGTCAGGACTCCCTGATTGACCGATCGCTCCATCAGCGCCGCGACAATCGGTTCATCCGGATGGGAATGAGTTGGAAAGTTTATCAGCGAAAGACGCAACCCAAAGGCGGCCAAGGCAATGCCCAAAGCCCACCATAGGAAGACATCAGCCTTCTTACCTTTTGGTTTGGAGTCTGTCATTGTGTCGGCTCCGAACTGATCCAATGGGAGATAAGGAATGCATTCTCAACGCCTGTCCAGCACAATTTTCATCTTGTTGGTGTCGAGAACCAGGCAAAAACGGGGGAAAGAATTTTTTTGTAAATACCAAAAGCCTGCAAGTTACATTCATCCGCGTCCATCCGTGGTTACTGATCGTGCTCGCAAAACCAGCAAGGCTCCTAGGGAAAACAAAATGGCGCTGTAACCGAATGCCACACGGGTCCCTTTCACCGTCCACAACGCGCCGACGATGACGCTCGACAGGAAATCGCCGACGCCATTCACGGTGGACAGCGCGCCGAACGCCATGCCGTGCTGTTCCTCACCCACCAGTTCCGCGCAGAACGAGTCTTCCAGCGTTTCTCCAATCGCCACGTGGACGCCGCTGAGAATAAAAATAATGGCGAGCAGCCCAAACGTCATTGGCGCGGCCACAATCAACACAGCCATCACCGCCGCCAGCGCGTAACCGGACGCGAGCACGAATTGTTTTTTGAAATGATCCGCGAGCCAGCCCGCCACGCAGGCGAACCCGGCATAAAACATGTTCCGCAACATATAAAACCCGACTGCGATACTGGTTGCCATGGCCGCGCCCAGCTCCGGCTTGAGCTTTTGCGTCGCCAGCAGGATCAACAGCGTGGGAGCGAAGTCGCCCGCGCCGAAAATTCCGACGGCGACGAGAAATTTCCGGTAAGGCTGCGGCAGCAAACGCAGCCGTTCGCCAAACGAGACGTGCGATACCGGTTTGCGCTCCTTTTCACGGACGAAAAACGCGATCAATCCGGCGGCGCAAACGCCGGGAATGAGCGTCACCAGGAAAATGCGGCGGTAATTGTGCTTCAACGCGGCGAGCAAAACCAAAGCCGTGGCCGGACCGGCAATCGCGCCGAGGGTGTCCATCATCCGCTCGAAGCCGAAGGCGCGGCCGTAGGTTTCCTTCGTGACGGCGGCGGCAAGCAACGCCTTGCGCACGGGTGTGCGCACGCCGCGTCCGAGCCACGCGAGCGACCGCGAAATCAAAATGTGCCAGGCCGCCGTCGCCAGTCCAAAAGACGCCGTGCCGAGCGCGGTGATGAGATAGCCGGCGACGGCGATAGGTTTGCGGCGTTGCAATCGGTCTGTGTAAAAGCCGGACGCCATCTTGGCGAAGCTGGACAGGCCGTCGGCGACGCCTTCAATCACGCCCAGCCACGCCGCCGCCGCGCCCAGGGAGGCGAGAAACGCGGGCAGAACGGTGGTGGCGATTTCATGCGACCAATCGCTGAACAGCGACGCCAGCCCGATGCCGAGGACGGTGCGGTTGAACCAGCGTGGCGGTTGTTTTTCTGTCGCCGGAGCGTTCACAAATCAATTGAACAACAAAGCAACAAAGCAACAAAGAAAAACCGGCCGGTCCATTCAAAAATGTTTTCCCCGTGGCCGCCGGGAAAACGAGGCTCTGACTAAACAGGCGATATACAATTTACGAGTCCTCCAACAGCACCGGGATGACGTTTGTCGCATGTTGCAAATCGAAAACAATGAGCCACACGCCGGCTCCTACGAGGAACGCAAAAATTTCTCCAGCGCTTCAAACAACAACGGCGCGCTGGCCAGATGCGCCGCCTTGCCATCCCGCGCCACCAGGCCAAAGCCCTCGCCGTAGGCCGGACCGTTCGCCACGCATAAATCGGTTGAACATTCGGTGATTTGCCGTTTCGCGGCGCCGAGGGCGCCGGCGCGCGCGCCATCCGCCTCGAATTTCCATCCCACAATGCGCGTGCGCGGAAACCAGCCGCGCAACTCGGCGATGATCTTGGGCGTCGCCACCAGCTCCACGAGCAGCTTGCCCGGCCGCGTGGAGATTTTTTTGGTGGATTTGACCTCGGTGAGCCTGCCGGATTCGTTGGGCGTGAAAATTTTTCCGAACGCAAAGTCGCTCACCGCCGCCGCGTGGAAAATCGCGTCCACTTTTTTGGCTGACACCGCCTTCAGCTTCTGGCGCAAATCCGCCGTGGTGGTGAAGGTCTCCACCCGTTGTGCGCGCCGTTCGCCGGCATACGTGGCCGATTCGCCAATAAGCAGAATCACCGTGTGGCCGCGCGCGGCCAGAAAATTGGCCAAATCCGTGCCGAGGCGGCCGGTGGAGAAATTCGTCAGCCGCCGCACGTCGTCCAGCGGCTCGTAGGTTGGTCCAGCGGTGACGATGCAGTTCATGCGGCGAGGATAACGGATGGAGGAAGGCGGATGGAAGCACGAATCGCCGGGCCGAACATTTTGGACGGAGCGCGGGCTTCAGACGCTTCAACGTCCGTTCTGATTCGGACAATTTATTTGAGCAGCCACGCCAGCAGCGGCGCGACGGCGAGGGCGGGCAGAAAATTAGCCAGTTCGACCCGGCGAACCTCAAAAATCATCAACGCAATGGCGCACGCAACCAATCCGCCGGCGGCATTGACCGGATCCGCCAAACCGTGCATTTCGAGGAACGGTTTCGCGTAAAACTGGCAGGCGAACGTGATGCCGCCGAGAAAAGCATAGACGGGAAACGCCGACAGGGCGGACGGCCAGCCGAACAGTTTCACGAATCCAGTCATGGCCAGTCCGTCCATCACGGCTTTGATGGCCAGCAGCCAGAAATAACCGAATGCACTTTCCCTCGGCGGCAGGCCATCGGTCACGGCTCCCAGCAAACCCAGCGGCGCGGCACAAAACAAAATGGCGCAGGCGGTGAAACCGTCGCCAGCTTTGCGCGGCGCGCCCGATGGCGCGGAACGCGACCAAATGGCCCGCGTAGTGGCCAAGGCGATTCGAGATTTTTTGCAGGCGCAGCAGTTTGCCAAGCCAAAATCCCAGCGTTAGGGCGAGCACGGCAATGAACATTTGTTTCGATGCCGCCAAAAAAGTTCCGTTGACACTCAGCCAGACGAGCCGCAAGCCGAAGAAAATGGTGGCCACACCGAGGGCCGACCGAAAGAACACCTGCGTTCGGACGGACAGCGGTTTGGGCGTTGCCAGCCCCAACAGCGCGCCGATTAAAATGCCCAGGGCGTTGAGAAATGCGCCGGTCACACACTGACTCAACGCGGGACGCGGCCAAAGCGCAAGCCCGAAAATTTCTGCTGGAACGGGGAGCGCCAATGAAACCTCATTCAGGCGCGAACCGAATGGCATAAAATACCACCTGATTTTCACGGTTAAAGTAGGCACGGGCCATTGCTCTTCGGCTATCCGCAGGCTGGAGATTTTTCAAAAACCGTGTGGCGGAGTGGTACAGGGTATATTCCGGAGGATGAATGAGATAAATGGTATTCGGATGTGGATTGATCCCAAGCTTCCCGTCCGGCGTCATCTGCCACAAAGGCTCCGACAAGCGCGGACCGTCGGTTAGAAACAGGAGTTGTTCGTTAAAACCCCAGTCAAGACTGACAATGGTCAAATCGGTGCGCCCCTTGACATCATTGCAGAAATCATCCATCGCCTTCGACCACCAACCACGGCCGCCGGTTTCTTGGATCAAGCGCCCGGTCTGTTGGATGGCGAACAGATGGCCCGCGATCAACGTCAAACCGATCCCCACAGCGAGGATGCGCCGGATCGAACTGCGTCCAGTTGTCGCCGGTGGCTTCTGCCAGAGCCGCACCAACGCCGCGGTGATGATCAACTGTGGAAATGGATAAACCAGCAGGGCGTGATGCAAGCGATCGCCGCCGGGAAGCAACAGGAAACCCACGGTCTCAAAAAAGGCGCTGAACAGCAGCCAGGCCAGCAGCCGGCACCGTTGATCGGTTCGGAAATGCCTTGTCACCTCCACGATCAGGAATACCGACGCCAGCAGAAAGAAAAGACCGAACGGGCTCCAAACCGCAGATGAGACTTCAAACATTTTTTCGAAGCGCCCGCCCACGTCCATAAGACGCCAAAAGTACGAGCCGTCATACATGGCCAGGGTAACGCGGGCTTTTTCCGCCAGCCCGGTTTTTCCACTTGTCACTCCCGCCATCTTTAGAATCAGGCCGGCCTGCAACACCAACATGGGAACCGCGACCAGCAGGAAACCCGAGCCGCCCAGCACAAACCCGGCGGGGGCCGCCTTGATGGCGGACGCCATCTCCCGCCGGTGGGTGAACAGCAACGCCAGACCACAGCCCAAAAGGATCACGAAAAAATCAACCTTGTTAAAAAAGCCCAGCCCGAAAAAAAACGTCGCGAAAAAGAGTTGATGCCATTTTCGCCCCTGCCACCAGAGCAGCGCCAAACCAAACCCGGCAAAGCGGCAGAGAAAACTCAGCGCCACCGAACCCCAATCATGCGCCGTCATGAAAAAATAGGAAGGATCCAGCCCCAGCAATGGTCCGGCGACCAGTGCCGCCGACAACCCCAACAGCCTCCGGGTCCACAACATGAAGAAGAGCAGACCCATCAAACCCCAGCCCAGGGTCGTAAGCCGCAGCACCGGGACACTGGGGCCGAACACCGCAAAATCCGGGATGAGCAGCCAGCACTTCAGGGCTCCGATATAGCTTTGGACTAAAATCGGGAAGGGGCGGCCGAACCAATTTACGTCCATGGTGCCGGGCATATGGCTGCCATGAAGTCTGCCGGTCAGAAAGTCCTTGGCCTGTCCGGCAAAAATCGCTTCGTCATAATATAATCCCGGAACGGACAGTTCCCGGGTCGCAAAACCGGTGACCACCAGCGCCACGACCAGCCAGACCGAAAACAACGCCATTAATTCGCGTCCGGCTGGCTTGGGCGGTGGCGGCTGGTGGAGGGGGATGGCGGTCAAACACGCGTGGCTCACAACCTGTTATTCTCAAAACCCATTCCGTGAGTCCAGTTGAAACTGAAACAGTCCCTCTTTGACGAATAGCCGGAAGAAGTTTAGACAGGGCTGTGCTAAAGATTTTTAACCAGATCACGCACTCGCACGCCAAGGGATTTGGCAACCCTCATCAGGGCATGGACGCTCACCGTTTGTTCTCCGCGTTCAACCTGGCCGAGATAGACGGGATGCAAATCGGCCTTTTCCGCCAGCTTTTCCTGGCTCATTTTACATGCTTTCCGATGTATTCGGATGGCATCCCCGATTAACTTTTGATGCGGCAACTTTTTGGGCACGTCGGCCACGTAATCAGGAAGCCGCCGGGGATAACAGATTGTATAACCTTTTATCTTTCTGCTTGAATTTTCCTGCTGAAGATTTAGAGTCGCTCCTGAATCTGGGAGAAACCGGATTAAAATTTTATGGAAAAGACGCAGGCGGTTTCGGCAGGAATTGCGTTTGTTCTTGCAATAACCTTCAGTTTGCACTGCCAGGTGGTCGTGCCGGAGATTCCAGCCGGAACAGTTTCATTGTCGGCCACAAACATCAGGACGGTGAGAACACTTTCCGACGCGCAATTGGGAGAATTGTTAGATGTGCTGTCGGCCACGCCAACGATAGCGGTGGAGGATTTGCCACGCGGAGGGATGGTTGGGACTTTTTATTCATTGGCCCATCCCAATTGGCCGCCTCTCCCAGCGGACATTCGGCAGATCCCCGTTTGGAATATAAGTTTGGATTCGGGTGCGAGCTTTTACCTGCTTGACGATCTGGACTACCCGGAATCATCTGCTGCGGGAGGCATGATGGTGGTGGATGCGCCGCTTCCGCCGGGTTTTGGTAATGGTGGCACAAACGGCGGTGGTAGTTTCAGTTTAAGTTTTCAACCCCAAGTATTCACGACCAACGATCTTTGGCTTCAAATCGTAGGAACGACCAACACCGGAACGGCCCTGACGGCCTATTTGGTGATTCATACGCCGTGGAATGTGACCAATGGCGTTTTCAGTTTGTATTTTAAGACTAATCTGGCAATTCCTTACAATTGGAAACGGTTGCTGCGGTGCGCCCCTGGCCAAACAAATCTTGTGGCAAGCAATCTGCCGCCAACGCAAGGCTTCTTCAGCTTGGGGCCTTCAAACGCCATTCGAGCCGGGTTCGACCAACAATCTTTGGGGCCCAATGACGATGATTATACTGGGAATGGTTCGTCTGGCAATTTGCTGACTAATTTGTTGGCGACCATTGGGTTTTCCATCAACTTCTTTGGGACATCTTACACAAATCTTTATGTGAATAACAATGGCAACGTGACTTTTGCTGGCTATTTACCGAATTATATACCCACTCCGCTCGTCAATCTTGTCACTAACATTATCGCCCCATTCTGGGCTGATGTGGATACAAGAAGTTCGGGATCGGGTGTGACGACCTATGGCACCAACACAGTGGATGGCCGGGGCGCCTTCGGGGTCAATTGGATTGACGTTGGATATTATTACCAAAAGGCCGACAAGCTGAATTCATTTCAGTTGGTATTGATAGACCGGTCTGATCGGACGAATGGAGATTTTGATCTTGAGTTTAACTATGCCCAAATTCAATGGGAATCAGGTAGTGCGAGCGGTGGAAGTGGTGGTCTGGGCGGTTATTCCGCGCGAGCGGGCTATGCCAGCGCGAGCGGTTCAACATTTGAATTGGATGGTTCAGGAACTAACGGGGCATTTCTGGATTCCAATTCGACGACAGGGCTGATTTACAGTAACTTCAACAGCGCCGTGCCGGGACGATACGTTTTTCAATTTCACAACGGCGTTCCATTGGGAACACCGTGATAAAAAGCAATTCAATGGTATATTAAATTATGAAACCGTATATGACTCTAAAAACTTATATTGTTTTAACCTCATTGGCGCTTTTGCTCCTTCCACAATTGGCCACCGCCCAAGGCAACTTTGTTTTCAATGGAGACTTCGATACCAGTGCCGCAGGTTGGATGATAACCAATATTTTTGGAAGCGGCTACGAATCCACCTCAGGTAATCCACCCGGTGACGTTTCATTGTTTGGCCCTGTTTCGCCTTCTACCAGTCCTACAGCGAGCCAAACAATCAATGGCTTGATAATTGGAGCTATTTATAACGTGTCAGGGGATTATCGAGAGATAGGAGGGAAAAATTCTCCTACGGACAATAGTTTTGGAGTGGCGCTCGACGGAGTTTTCTTGTTTGAAACGGCAGCCCCGGCAGATTACAAATGGTATAGTTTCAATTTTGATTATACGGCCACTTCAACGAGCGCGCTTTTAAGCCTGGAGGCGCAGATAAATGGAACAGACTATGCCTACGCGATTGACAATATCTCCATGGAAGCTGTTCCCGAGCCAAGCAGTCTTTGCTTGATTGGAGTTGGTGGAATTATCAGCACAATGTTTTTCAGGAATCGCAGAAAAGGTTTAAGCCATATATGACTTTGAAAATCAGTGTTGTTTTAATAACATTGGCTCTGTCAAACCTCCCACAATTGGCCGCAGCTCAAGGCAACTTGGTCGTTAATGGCGGTTTTGACGGTCCTGACGGCTGGACGTTTGCCTTTCCTGCCTACTACAATGTCAAAAATGGTAATCCACCGCCCGATGTTGTGCTGGACGGGGAAAGCGCAACAGCAAGTCAAACAATTAACAGTTTGAATCCAGGAATTACTTACGTTGTATCTGGGGATTACCAATGGAATGGAGGTTCTTCCACAGATCCAAGTTTGGGGGTGGCGCTTGACGGCGTTTACTTGTTTGAAACGGCAGCCCCGGCAGACGCCAACTGGCATAGTTTCAATTTTGACTATACGGCCACTTCAACGAGCGCGCTTTTAAGTCTGGCGGCAATCAACGGAGCAGAAGTTCACTATTCCATTGACAATATCTCCATGGAGGCTGTTCCAGAGCCAAGCAGTCTTTGCTTGATTGGAGTTGGTGGCATTATGAGCGCATTGTTTTTCAGGAGTCGCAGAAAAATCTGGCGACAATGCGATCACGTATTAATTTGTTAAATCACCAGTTCATCGCGACTGGCCTTGCCCCGATTTGGTGGACTGCCGGTCAATCCGCAGCAAACGCCGGCAGCGACAGGCTGAACGTCGAGGTGATATTACTGGTCAAAATCCCACCACCAAAATCACGATTGGGCCAGTTTTCCCTGAAAATTTTTGCATGAACTGCTGGAGTCTGTTTTACTCGGCGGCGGATGGCCGATGCTAAAAACAGTTTCCACCGCCCGTGGTCTTGGATTCCCACGCTATATATGGCGGAAGGGCTGCCTTACGCGCTGGCCATGTCGGTGTCGGTCGTGCTCTACAAAAATCTCGGCGTGTCGAACGCGGCCATCGCGTTTTACACGAGCTGGCTTTATCTGCCGTGGGTCATCAAGCCGCTGTGGAGTCCGGTGGTGGATTTGCTCAAAACCCGGCGGCTGTGGATTTGGGCGGTGCAACTTTTTCTGGGCGGAGGGCTGGCCGGCGTGGCGCTGACGATTCCCGCGCCGCACTTTTTCCAGCTCACGCTCGCGTTTTTCTGGCTGCTGGCGTTCAGTTCGGCCACGCATGACATCGCAGCGGACGGTTTTTACATGCTGGCGCTGACGGAACATGATCAGGCGTTTTTTTCCGGCATTCGCAGCACGTTTTATCGCGTGGCGATGATTGGCGGGCAGGGCGGCCTGGTGGTTCTGGCCGGGAAAATTCATGCCCGCACCGGCAGCTTTGAGCTCGCCTGGTCAATGGCGTTTGCCCTCGGCGCGGGAATTTTTTTGTGCCTGGGCGTTTATCATCGCCTGGTTTTGCCGCGTCCTGAAAACGACAAGTCACATGTATTTCAAAGTAGGGCAGGCGTCCCGCCTGCCCCGAACGGGCGAGACGCCCGTTCTGCTTTTGAAAACTTCTTCGCGGAATTTTTCAAAACCTTCGGCGCGTTTTTCCAGAAACCAAAAATTGCCGTGCTCCTGCTCTTTTTGCTGCTCTACCGGCTCGGCGAGGCGCAACTGGTGAAAATGGTTCAACCGTTTCTGCTTGATCCTCGTGAACAGGGCGGCCTGGGGTTGACCGATGATCAGGTGGGTCTGGCTTACGGCACGGCCGGCATCATCGCCTTGATGCTCGGCGGACTGCTCGGTGGATTTGTGGTAGCCCGGCACGGATTGAAATTCTGGCTGTGGCCGATGCTGCTGGCGATTCATCTGCCCGACGCCGTTTTCGTCTGGCTGGCTTATGCGCAACCGGACAATTTTTGGGCAATTGGCACGGGCATCGCCGTCGAACAATTCGGCTACGGGTTCGGTTTCACGGCGTTCATGCTTTACATGATTTGCATTGCGCGCGGCGAACAGCAGACGGCGCATTACGCGATTTGCACCGGCTTCATGGCGCTGGGCATGATGCTGCCGGGCATGTGGAGCGGCTGGTTGCAGGAACACCTCGGCTATCAACATTTTTTTGTGTGGGTGCTGCTGGCGACCATTCCGAGTTTTATCGTCGCCCTCCGAATCCCGCTTGAGGCGGAGTTTGGCCGACGCAACCGGGCCGGTTGAATCAGGCGCCGAAAAGAATTGCCTTGAACGCGCCGGCTTTTCCAGAATTCAAGTTCACCATGAAATCCATTCGTTTTCAACCGTTTGGCCGGGGACTCGCCGGTGCGTTGGTTGCCATCGCGGCAGCCCTTGATTTTTTGCCCGCCGCCCGCGCACAATCCGTTTTCACCAATGCCGCGCCCCGGCCGCTGCCGCGCCGGCCGTGCATCATTTTGATTGTTGCCGACGGGCTCGGCTACGGCGACTTGAGCTGTTACGGCCAGACGAAATTCCAGACGCCGAATCTGGATCGGCTCGCCGCCGAAGGCGTTCGCTTTACGAGCTATTACGCCGGCGATGCGGCGAGTTCGCCGTCGCGCGCGGCGTTGATGCTGGGCAGGGATTCGGGTCATCTGCAACAGCGCGCCGATGCGGATGTGCCGTTGGCGGCGGACGACATCACCGTCGCGCAACTCCTCAAACAATCCGGCTTTCACACCGGATTGATCGGCGAATGGGATTTGGGCGGCGACGGCGCCAGCGGCGCGCCGTGGAGCAAGGGGTTCGATGAATTTGCCGGTTATCTCGATCCGGGCGGCGCGGAAAATTATTACGCCGATTTCATCTGGCGTCATGATCCGAAGACCGGCCTTCACGGCAAGATGCCGCTCATCGTCAACGCCGGCGGCGCGAAAGGCGAATACATTCCTGATTTGTTGACAAGGACCGCGCTGAACTTCATCAAAAGCAACCAGCCCGACTCATTTAACCGCCATCGCTCATTTTTCCTGCTGCTGAATTACACGACCTTGCGCGCGAACACGGCTGAAGCGGCGCGCACCGGGAATGGCATGCTGGTGCCGACCGACGCGCCTTACTCCGAAGAATCGTGGCCGCCGCCGGAAAAAAACCAGGCCGCCATGCTGGCACGCCTGGACGCCGACATCGGCCAAATCCTGGCGCTATTGAAGGCGCTGAACATCGAAAGCAACACGGCGGTTTTCTTCACGAGCGACACCGGTCCGCACCGTGACGGCGGCGTTGACCCCAAAATATTCCAGAGCGCCGGGCCGTTCCGCGGCGTTCGCGGCGACCTCTACGAAGGCGGCTTGCGGGTGCCGATGATTGCGTGCTGGCCGGGCAAAATTCCCGCCGGCCGGGTCAGCGATTTCGCTTGGGCGGCGTGGGATTTTTTGCCGACGGCGACGGACATTGCGCTGATCAAGCCGCCGGCGGGCGTTGACGGCATATCGGTTTTGCCAACGCTGTTGGGCCAGACCCAAACCAACCGGCACGAATCCTTTTACTGGAAGCTTTCAGGCCGGGACGTGGCACAGGCCGCCCGCGCGGGTGATTGGGCGGCGGTGCAGCCGAAGGCCGGCGCGCCGCTGGAACTCTATCATCTTAAAACCGATCCGGTCGAAACGAACAACGTGGCGGATAAAAATCCCGACGTGATAAAAAAGTTCGAGCGCCTTTTGAAAAACCAGTGATGCGCCAATCGTTGGAGTTCGCGCCTGTCTCTAAACTCAAGAAATTTCTGTTTCCAGAAGAATGCTCGCTGCCACGAATTATCACCCATCCGTGAGCAAAATTCGTAAAGATGGAGACAGGCGCGACGCCTGTCCTACCGCGCCGGGCTGGCCGGCAGCGGCGCGTTTACTTCGCGTTCCTGCTCGACTTTGCGGACTTCGAATCTGATCCACAAAACCGCCAGCGCCACGCCCAATAACAATGCCGCCAGCACCAACCACGGCCATCGGTGGCGTTGGGTATTTTCATTTTGATTCTCCATGCCGATTCCATTGTAACGGTTGATGATGATTGATGCAAATGAGGCAGGGTTCATTTGGAGTTCCGCGTTCACGCGGGGGGCATCATCTCAAATCCGCGCTGCCACTTGAAGGGCGCAACTTGATACCACCACCATTTTTTCCCTCTCCTCCCCAAAAGGAGGAGAGGGGCGGGGGAGGAGGCCGATTACTCAACATTAAATCCCCGCCCCAGCCCTCTCCCCGCTCGGGCGGGGAGAGGGAGTCGGGTGGCCGTGTCGCGATGTCCTGACTCCATGCCTCAAGTTGCCCCGCGTGAAGGCGGAACTCCAAACGACTCGACCGGAACGAATTTTGCGCTACCCTCGTCTTTATTGCATCCATGCAGGAAGCTGAATCGCCAGAAAATATGCCGCCGTCGCCGGTTCCAACCGGCGACCCGGCTGCGCCGAACGGCTGCGCCGAGGCGAGCGACCATCCGTACGCCATTTTCCGGAACCGGGACTTCACGTTTTATCTTCTGGGCCGCTTGGTGGCGTTGTTCGGCCAGCAGATGTTCGCTATGGCGGTGAACTGGGAACTTTATGAGCGCACCGGTTCGGCGCTGGCACTGGGGCTCGTGGGACTGACGCAAATGGTTCCGATGTTGTTGTTCACGCTGCCGGCGGGGCATGTCGCGGACAATTTCAACCGCAAACGGGTCGTGATGTGGATGACGGTGGTGTTGGCGATTGCGAGCGTCGGCGTGGCCGCGATTTCGGTGTTCCAGGCGCCAGTCGGCTGGATTTACCTCTGCCTGTTCGTGGGCGGCACCGCCCGAACGTTCATGTGGGCGGCCAACGCCGCCTTTTTGCCGGCGCTGGTGGACCGCAAGGTGTTCCCGCGCGCGGTGAACTGGAACGTCAGCGTGTTTTATCTGTCCAGCATCATCGGCCCGGCCACGGCGGGCGGATTCATCGCCTGGATGGCCCGGCATCATTCGGCTTCCCCGGCCGCGCCCATCTACGCCATCAACGCGCTGACGTCGCTGGCCTTTTGCGGGTTCATCAGCCGGGTGCGCCGGCAACATACCGTCGCCGTCAAGGAACCCATGACGCTCCAAGCGCTGCTGACGGGATTCAAGTTCGTTTATGCCAGTAAAATTATTCTGGGAATCCTCTCGCTCGACATGTTCGCGGTGCTGTTGGGCGGCGCAACGGCGCTGCTGCCGATTTATGCGAAGGACATTTTGTTCGTCGGGCCGGGCGGACTCGGCGTTTTGCAGGCGGCGCTGCCGATGGGTTCGCTGCTCTGCGTGTTTATTTTGAATCACCGTCCGCCGCTGCAAAAGGCCGGGCGCGCGATGTTGCTGGCCGTGACGGTCTTCGGGCTGGCCACGATTGGGTTCGGGTTTTCAACGTGGTTCTGGTTTTCGATTCTCATGCTGTTCACCTGCGGCGCGGTGGATAACGTCAGCGTGGTGGTGCGGCACACATTGGTGCAGATGCTCACGCCCGATGACAAACGCGGACGCGTCTCCTCCGTCAACAACCTCTTCATCAGCACGTCCAACGAACTGGGCGGATTCGAGTCCGGCACCGTGGCGCAAATCTTCGGGCCGGCGATGGGCCACACCATCGTTGCCGGCGCGGTGATTTCCGTCGTGTCCGGCGGGATTGGAACGATACTGGTCGTCGGCGCAGTGGCATTGATCTGGCCGGAAATCCGGAGATACGGGAAGCTGGCGTGAAACCGGGTCGCGCGCAGAACGCGAAGCGGACGAAAGGATTTGTCTAACATCCCAATGCAAAACCAATGCTGGCAGAACCGCACGCCCTACCGGGAAGAAATGACTCACCGCCATGGTCATGCAGAACCGGCTTGAGCCGTTGCAGAACGACAATCCCCTGATTGTGCAGTTGCAACTCTGACAGACAACCGCGCTTGCGCCGATGTCAGCCAGCCACTAATGTCTTTTGGCTGCGCCCGTAGCTCAGTTGGATAGAGCATCTGCCTTCTAAGCAGAGGGTCCCGCGTTCGACTCGCGGCGGGCGTACCATTCCATCTGCGATTTTACCCGGAAAAGCTGTTCACGGCGGCTCGGGCGGTTTCCCGAATTGAGCCGGAAGTTCAGCGTGAATTTTATGCAGCTTGGTTTCAACGCTCTCAATTCTTTCGCGGAGCAACCTCAATTCCTTTGCCAGTTCCGTCTCGGACGCGGCCCCGGTTTTGCCTGGGGTCAGAAACACGGAGGCAATGTAGGCGGTGAGCGTTCCGAAAAAACCCACCCCGGCGATCATCAAGACGACGCCGATGATTCTGCCTTCAGGGGTCACCGGATATTTGTCCCCGTAACCCGCCGTGGTAATCGTCGCCATGGCCCACCAGAGCGCGTCGCCAGCCGTTTTGATGTTTGCGCCGGGAACCGTCTCGACGTTAAGGATGGCAATCGAGGAAAAAATCAACAAAACCACCGTGACCAGGACCACGGTGCTGAATGTTCCCTTGGCCCGGTTTTCAAAAAGAGCGTTGAGAATGAACTTGGTCGAACGAATACCGCGCAGAATCCTCAGGAGGCGGACCACCCGCACAATCCGTCCCCAGCGGAACACGCTCAACATCGGAATGCTGGAAATGAAATCAATCCATCCCCATTTCAAAAAGGCGAGGCGATGTTCCGCCCGATACAGGCGGTGAAAAAAATCCGCCAGGAAAATAAAGCAGATCACGGTGTCCAGCGTCTGCAACAGCGACGAGACTTGCGGCGGCAACTGGAAGGCCGCTTCAACGAGCAGCGCCCCCAACACATAGATGCACAACACCAGCATCAACAGTTGGAAACCCGTCAGTTTCTTCGTAGAATCATTTGAATTCTTGTTCATACATTGGGCCCGGTTGAGCGCGCCTTCACTCCTTAAAAGCCGAATCCGCCCCCGGCGTCAATGGATTTTGTTCTCCAGGTGCATTATAATACCCCCAGACCAACGCTCCATTTGCAAAGCAAAGGCGGGGCGGACGGAGACAGAAATCACAAGAAAGACCCCAAGCTCTTACTCCGAACGGCTAAAGAATCCCCAATAACCCATTGATCCCGTGGCGGCGCCAAGTCGCTCATTCAAGCTTGGGGCTTCTTTCATCATTATGGGCGCAAAACCCCGCGAGGCCACGCCCCTTTACGGGATCAGGAATTAGTCATTCCATATCCGATGTTGGCTTTTCACTGTCCGGCCCGCTGTCATTTCAGCATCCACCAGCCGGAGTTTGCTCAAGTTGTTCGGGCGAAAATTTCTGTACCGCGCTGTTGAAGTTACCGTTCCACAAATCAATGGTGCCGAAACGATTGGGTGACTGATTGAACTCGACGGTATAGACGACGTTGCTTTGCGCCCGCGCTGACATGGCCAAGCTGACGGTCGCTAGCAGAGCCCCGGATAAAAACCGCATCAATGACTTTTCATAACTGTTTTCTGTTAAGCCTCCAAGCTTCACGCGGGGGAACCAGGCCAAACCAATTTGCCAGACTGTCTAGTTAATTGTCGGACTGTCAAATTTTAACACAGAACAGATCAAGCGAAACAAGCTAGGGACACATTGCGGGATTTGAGGGGTGAATGGCGCCTGGTGAGGGGCGGAATATCAGAAGAATTAGGGCCAACCACCCCAGGTCATCACGCCAGGTTGCCGGAGTTGTTCCCGGCAACAGCGGGTGCAGTTCCTTGACCGAATTGATGTTCATGATGGCGGGGCGGCTGATGCGCGCGAAACGGTCGGATGCCGGGGCAGATCGCCCGGACGTCATTCCATTTGCGATTTGTGATTTCTGATTTACGATCTTCCCATCATGCTGAAGCTGGAACAACTCGCTGAATTGCTGGAGAAAAATCGCGCCGCCGCGTCTGCGCGCGTGAAGGAGTTTTCCATCGGCGGCAAATCGTTCTCCTTCAACTCGCAGCCCGCCATTATGGGCGTCGTCAATCTTTCGCCCGATTCGTGGTATCGTGAAAGCGTCTGCCTGACGGCAGAAGCGGCGGTCCGGAGGGGCAAGGTTTTGACTGCACAAGGCGCGGACATTGTGGACGTCGGCGCGGAATCCACGCTCGCGCACGCCGCGCGCGTGGACGACGCGGCGCAAAACAGCAAACTGATTCCCGTCATCAAGGAATTGCGACAGGCGGGCGTTTTAGTCTCGGTCGAAACGCATCAACTTGCCGTCACGCGCGCGTGCCTGGAGGCGGGCGCGAACATTTTGAACCTCACGGGCACGGACCACGGCGACGAGTTGTACCGCATGGTGGCCGCGCATGACTCGGCGGTGATTATTTGTCATGTGCAGGGCAAAAACGTCCGTGAAGTCGGCGATTTCGATTTCAGCGCCGATCCGGTTGAAATGATGCGCGGCTATTTTGAACGGCAGATTGAAATCGCACAGCGCCACGGTGTGGGGAAAATTTTCTTGGATCCCGGCCTCGGCTTCTACTACCGCAACCTGCAGGACAGCGCGGTGCGCGTGCGGCATCAGATGACCGTTTTCCTGAACACGTTCCGGCTGCGCACGCTTGGCTTCCCGATTTGCCACGCCCTGCCGCACGCCTTCGAGTATTTCCGCGATGAGGTTCGTTGTGCCGAGCCGTTTTTCGCCGTGCTGGCCGCGTTCGGCAAGACGGATTTGTTCCGCACCCACGAAGTCCCGCGCATCAAGGCCATGCTGGAGACATTAAAAACGTTTTGACGACAGCGGGAACGGAGCGCCGGTCTCCGTCTCGGCGTATTGGAGTTCACGCTTCAACGCGCCGTTTTCAAAGATTGTCCAAACAAGCTGAAGCTTGAACTCCAACGCCACCTTCGCGCCGGGTCGGAGACCGGCGTTCCACCAGAAATACGCCCTCCTCCTCTGATTTAGCAATCCATTGATCGCAGACTTCCAGGCCGAAACGGGCAAGAACTTTGCGGACGTGTTCCGGCGTGTAACGATACGAGAAAAAGAGCCGAATAGTTTCGCCGGCGCGAAAGTAAAATGTCTCGTGATCCACTTCAATCCGACGCGAACGCGTGAAATGAAAACCGGCCACGATGCGTTTCAAGTCAGTTGCCGGATCATCTTCAATCTTGAAACCCAGATCACCGTCGTTGCGCTCCACGCCAAGATCGAGCAGGAACGTCATCAGCCAGTCGCGGGTGAGCGGATTGTCGTACTGTGGCAGGACCTTCTTCACCCCGGCGGCGTAATTGTTGCCGGGCGCCAGATTCGCGCTGAACAGCAGAAAATCCTTTGGACGAACCAGTGACGCGAGTTTCGGCAGGATGATTCGTGGTTTGAAGTTGGGAATCATGCCGAAGAAGGTGAAGATGCGTAATGCGTGATGCGTGATGCGCGAATCGAGTACGGCGGGCAAGTCGTCCGTGGTGGCCAAATCGCAAACCAGCGGGGAACAGTTTTTCTCCGGCACGACGGACAGCGCGGTTTGCCGGGCGGTCAAAACCATCGCCGTGCTCACATCGCAGGGTGTGTAAAAAATTTCCCGGCCGGTCTTTTTCAACAATTTCAGCAGGCGAGTGTCCTTTTGTCCGCCGCCGCAGCCGAGGCCGATGACGTGTGCGCTCTTAGCCCTGATTTGCCCGACCGCCGTCTTAAAACCTTTTTCGTATATGGCCCGGCAGTCCGCATCGTTGCGCGTGGGTGAATACACTTGGTGCAGCGCGAGCCATTTTTGCGTTTGTTTGACGCTGTCGTAATGGAACTTGTGGTTCACACGCCTCGTGCGGAGCGATTCCAGCAAATTGCGCCGGACCTTTTCCGGAAACTGGCTGGCATGAATGGCAACGTTGATCACGGATGACATGGACCTGTTGTCGCCCAAACGACCGGATAAAACAAGTCTCCACCGCAGCGCCATCAGTTCACATGGTCTTCAGGGAAGATGCAGCCGGAAGAATTGCGCCGTCTCCGGGCCCGGGCAAGGTAACCGTGAGATTGCCGCCATTACCGTTGAGCAATGGCATGAATCGGGAAACCGCTCCACAATTTTCTCCAAAGCCCGGCCCACCGATCCGTAAAACGCGCCAGGGCGAACCCGCAAAACTCAAATGGTTTTGGACTTTTGCCGGATGATGCTGTCGGGGTGGTGCGCACGGCTGATGGCGGTGTCGTAGGTGATGGCACACTTGCAGTACAAGTCGTACAGGCAGTTGTCCATGAGCATCATTCCTTCCTTGCGGCTGGTTTGAATCATGTTTTCCAGTTGGTGAAGCTGGTTTTCACGGATCAAATTCCGCACGGCTCCGGTCGCCACGATCAGCTCATACGCCAGAACGCGGCGGGTGCGATCCGCCGCCGGCAGCAATTCCTGGGAAATGATTCCCTGCAGCGCGTTGGACAACTGCATGATCACCTGCCGCTGGGCGCTTCCCTCGAAAACGCCAACGATGCGCTCGATTGCGTGCGAAACGCTCGGTGAATGCATGGTGGCCAGCACCAGGTGTCCCGTTTCGGCTGCGGTCAGGGCCGTGGCAATGGCCTCGGGATCGCGCATCTCGCCCACGACAATCACGTCCGGGTCCTGACGCAACACGTGGATGAGCGCCCGATTGAACGAGTGCACGTCGGTCAGCACCTCTTGTTGCACCACGATGGCGCGTTTGTTTTCGTGGACGAATTCAATCGGGTCTTCAATCGTGACGATCTTGCAGCGGCGCTCGTTGTTGATCAGGTTGACCATGTAATTGAGCGTCGTGGTTTTGCCCGCCCCCGTCGGGCCGGTGATCAGGACCAGTCCGTTTGGTTTGCGCGAAAGTTCGTCAATTTTCTCCGGCAGGCCGAGTTCCTTGCGCGCAGCCACCTTGTCGCCGCAAAAGCGCAGACTCATTTCCGGGTGTCCGTTGCGCCGGTAAAACGTGGCGCGCACGCGCCCCGCCACGCTGTGCAGCAGCGAAATGCAAAGCTCCCATTCCTCGCCGAATTTTTTCCGCTGCTGTTCGTTCAGCAGGCTGTCCGCCATGGCGGTGATTTCGTCCTCGGTCAGCGCGTCCTCGTCGGCAATGATGATTTCGCCGTTCACGCGAAACGCGGGCGGCACCCCGGCCACCAGATGCAGATCGGAGGCATCGAATTCATTGGCTGCGGACAGGAGTTGATTCAGATTTTTTGTGCTCATCGGTTGAAAAGTTGCCGGCACCAGCTGCACAGATGCGCCCAAGGCCCGTTTTGGGAAAGCCGGACCAGTGCCAGATCGGCTTCGCTGGAATGCGGGTTCAATTGTTGCGCCTGCAAGAACGAATTTTTAGCCGAGCCAAGCAAACCGACCGCCTGCTGGCATTGGCCCAGTTCGATCCATAAAAGAAAGTGGCCGGCGTTCCATTCGATGGCTTGTTGCAGCAATTTCAGCGCGAGCACGAATTGTTCATAATAAAGCCGGATCCGGGCCGCCAGCCAGGCGATGAACCAGTCCCGGGGCGCGAGCAGCAGCGCTTTCTCAAAACAATAATCCGCCCGCGGCTCTTCGCGCGCGAGCATCACGTCGCCGCGCGCCAGCCAGACGTAGGGGGTGTCGCCGCGCTCCTCGATGGAGGCGTCCGAGAACGCCAGCGCGCCCTGCAGGTCGCCGCTGCGGCCCAGCGCGACGGCTTTGGCGGCGAGCAATTCCGGCTCGTTGGGAAACCGTTCCAACGCCTTGTCGGCCCAAAGCTTCGCCTCGCGAAATTCACCCAGTTCAATCAGCATCCGCACCTGACCGGTCCACGCGGCGGCATTTTGCGGATTGTACTCCAGGACTTTTGAGTAAAACCGCAGGGCCTGCTCAAAATTCCCGGTTTCAAACGCCGCCCGCGCCTCGTTGAAATAATACGCCTCGTCCTTGACCAGCGCTTTTTCCTTCGGTTGCGACTGGTCTTCGGACTCGTCTCCGAACTCAAGATTGACAAACCGGCTCATGGTGTAATTTGTCGGCGCCACAAGCCACCGTTGGAAGGGTTTCCCGACAAAATCATTTTCGGGAACCAATGCCAACTGCAACATCAGGGATGTAATGCGATTTTCGTCGCCCTCTCCGCTTATACTATAACCAGGCCAGACGAACCAATTCTTTTCGGGCACGGCCACTTCACCGGCTCGGGGCATGTGCGGCAGAAGCGGATGCCGAATGCCGTTCACAATAAACACATTGGTGGAAAACGTCACCCGGTCTCCGGCCATCGCCAGCACCGGGCCAAATCCCATGCCGGACCGGACATAGACGGTCCCATGCCCCCCTCCGGTCTGCCAGCCACTGCTGCCGCCTCCAAGTTTGTAGGCGATCCAGTCGCCGCGTTGAATGGCGGCGGCGGGGAATTGTCGCTGCACGACGAATACCTGGCCGTTGGCGCGCAACGGCAACACCCAATGTTGCAGGACAATGTTCCGCATCGGCAGGTAAATGAGCAGGGCGAGCGACATCATGATCAGCAGCGTAAACAGCAGCCGGGATCGGAACGATGCCTCCGACAGCAACGGGCTGCAGTAATAAACGAAACCGGAAATGTGGATCGAAAGCAACAGACCGAGGGCGAAATTCCCCGCCGGATGGCCGAACCACACGATGAATGAAAGCAACAACAACCCGCAACCGGCCAGCGCGGCCTTTCCCCAAAGTCTTGGCCCCCGGATATAAACCGCAAGGCCGGGCACCAGAAAACCGGCCACCAGTCCGGCCAAGGCCATTTCCCGCGGCGCATGAATGCGATCCAAGGCCAGCCGTCGCTGGATGGCGCCGCCAAAAGAAAACAGATGGCTGTACCACCGCGCCCGTCGCGGGTAGTACGGCGAAGCCTCTTCCTGTATGTTCAATCTGGCCACAAGTTGGAGTTCAAGCTTCAGCTTGCCGGCTGCGGACAAACTCAAGCTTGGACTCCAACTTCAATGCCGTTGCTCGATGTTAAATCGCACCTGTTCGTCCGGCTCGTAAAACTCGCTGGTTTCCCGTTGCGACTTCATTTCTCCGACCACCTGCTCGAAGATTTTCATCGCTTCCAGGCAGCTCTTGCCTTTGTAGCCTTTGACCAGCACCTCCACGCTGCCGTCGGGCGCTATCGTAATTTCAAATTCGCGTTGGGGCATAAGATCAAGTTGAAACAAAAACATCGAACGTCGAACGCTGAACGCTGAACATCGAATCATTGTCGGATCGCACTCGTTCAGAGTTCGATGTTCGGCGTTCGATGTTCGATGTTCTCTTCATAAATCACCCATCCCAATGCCGGACCTTGAGCCGGATGGCGTTGTTCTCGTCCACTGCCTCCTCCACGATCACAAACTGGCGGGCTTGAATTTCGTCCATCAGCCGCCGGTGGACATATTTTTGCACCACGCGCTGGCTCAGTTCCCCGCCGATGGCGCGCAGTTCCTCATCTGAATGGCCCGGCCCGGTCACGCAGATCGAGGCCTTCCCGCGCGCGTCGCGGGAGAAGGTCACCGTCACGCCGCCGCGCTGGACCTGGATGCGCTGGTCGCGGCCCAGTTGGTTGGTGACGATTTCGCTTTGCTCGATTTCGAGATTGACCCGGCGTTCGCCGGTTTCACTGATCTGGCCGGTCTGGCTCTGTTGGATGCCTTCCTGGACAATCGTATAGCCCAAAGAGGATGCCGCCGCGACGACCGCCGCGCTGAAGGCCGGCCACGCCGCGATGACCACCGGAGTTAAAATGCAAACGCAACTCATAACCTTAATATTTCAAAAAAGTGTCCGGAGCTCGTGGTGCCGGACGATTGATCGGTTTCATTCCATTCCGAAGTTTAGACCGGGCAACGCGCAATTCGTCACGCGACAAGGGTGAATACCGCAATTTATTCCGCCGGTTCTCCCGGGCCAGGCAAAAGGCCGACCAACCCCGCCCCAAAAAGTACAGTCCCATTGCCGGCAGCAAAATCGGCGACAAGACGAGCGCAACGAGGGAAACCAGGAAAAGCACCCCATAACGGCGGTCCTTGAAACGATCATAGGGATTGTCCCAGAAAGAATTCATTTGGTTCGTTGCTTTATGCGTTCAAATTTTGCGTTGCCACCAACTTCATAATTCCATCCGCCGCGCTTCTGCCTCGTTTTTCAGGGGGTGGGGAATGCTGGCATTCCGCGCGCGACCGGCGGCCCAATTGCGCTGCGCGCTGATTTTTTCCGACATCGTCTTGGCCAGCGGCACCGTCTGGCCCAGCGTGCCCAGAACGTGCCCGGTGGCCAGCTCCTGCTTCGTGTAAAACGCATCATAGAGCGCGCTGATGATGGCTTCCTCGATTTCCGCGCCGCTCAAATCCTTGCTGGCCTCAACCATCGCTTTGAGATCGAAATTTTGGGGATCGCGCCCGCGCTTGGCCAGATGAATCCGGAAAATTTCCTCGCGCTCCTCCTCGTTCGGCAGGTCCACGTAAAAGATTTCGTCAAGCCGTCCCTTGCGCAGCAGTTCCGGCGGAAGCTGCGAAACGTCGTTGGCCGTGGTCACCACGAACACCGGCGCGTCCTTTTCCGAGAGCCAGGTGAGAAACGTGCCGAAGACGCGCGCGGTCGTGCCGCCGTCGGTCGAGCCGGAGCTTTGCGAGCCGACGAACGCCTTGTCAATCTCGTCCACCCACAACACCGCCGGCGCCACGGATTCCGCCACGGCAATTGCGCGGCGGACGTTTTCTTCCGACGAGCCCACCAGGCTGCCGAACATCCGGCCCATGTCAAAGCGCAGCAACGGCAGTTGCCACAGCCGCGAAACCGCCTTGGCGCACAGGCTTTTGCCGCAGCCCTGCACGCCCAGCAGCAAAATGCCCTTCGGCGCGGGCAAACCAAACGCCCGCGCCTCGTCCGTGAACGCCACGGAACGCTTGTTCAGCCAGTCCTTCAACACCGTCAGGCCGCCGACGCTGGCAAAGTCATCCTCGGTCTTGTAATACTCCAGCAACCCGCTCTTGCGGATGATCTGCTGCTTCTCGGCGAACACTTCGTTGACGTAATCGCCGCTCAACCGCTGTTCCTGGACGATGATTTTGGCGAAAACATTTTCCGCCTCGCCGAGCGTCAGGCCGAGCGCCGCCTGCAGCAGCCGGTCGCGGCCCTGTTCGTCGAGATCAATTTGAATCTGTTTCCGGTCGCTGACTTCGGCGACGATTTTGTCGAGCATCGCGCCCAGATCCTCCTTGGTCGGCTGCGGAAAATTGATGACGGTGATTTCCTTGTCCAGTTCCGCCGGGATTTCCATCACCGGCGAAATCAGCACGATGGTCTTGAAGCTGTTTTTGAGATGCTGGGCGATGTCCTTGAGCTTGCGGATGATGGCGAAATTGTTTTTGGTCAGGAACGGATGAAAATCCTTGAACAGAAAAATCGCCGGCTCGACCTGTTCGATCACCTGGTCCAGCGCGGCGAGCGGGTCCTTGGTGGAGGCGTTGCGGTTTTTCTGCGACTGGATGGAAGTGCCGGCCGGGACGATGCCGTTGCTGAAGGTCCACTCGAACACCTTTTTCTGCCGCTTGGCGGCGATTTCCACCAGCAGGTTCTGCACGCGCATCTCCTCGTTCGTGATGATGTAGAGGATTGGATAACGGGCGCGGATGAGGGTTTCGATTTCAGTTTGAAAGTTCATGGTTTTGGAGATGGGTGACTTGCCGCGCCGGTGCGAAGCAAAGGCGGGTGCGTGATGCGTGACGTGATTTGTTCGGCGTTGGGATTCAGTTCATGCAGCAACTCAGCGAAGGTCTGGGTCAGGTTGTGGACCAGTATCTGGCCGTCCGGCAGAATCAGGAGTTCGCTCACCTGGTCCTTACCGGGTGAGGCACTTCCTTTTTTGGAGCGATGCTTCTTCATCTGATGATCTTAGGCGAATACTGCTTTCAATCTGGTTACAACCGCAAGCTTCCGGTCAGGAATGGAAAGTTTCGAGAGACAGTAATGGACTGTCTTTCCTTTCGGCAATCCTGCCTTGCAGAAAAGCGTGTTGCCATCGGCGCTTGCTGACAACAATTCACAGAGCCAAGCCCTTCGGTAGCCATCCGGTAAAACCAACTCGCCCTGGCGCGCCACGATTTTACTTTTACGGGTGTTCAAATTGAAACAATAGAGGGCATCCCAATCCCCGCCGACCGGTCCGTTGACATGCTCGCTCCAAACGTAGGTGATGAAATAAAGCAAAGGCAATTGTGGATGCAGCAAAAAGTTCTCCACAGAGATGGACGGAGGAAAATCAGTTATCGGACGGTAGCGCGTTCCATTCACACGCTTCAACGACAATCGGCGGCATGGCAACCGTGATTTGATTGGGCGAGTGTGTGCGAGGACAGAACCCGTGAGTGGATGATAAGCCAATACAGGGAAACCGTGCCCGTCCGGAAGGCCAATCTTTTGAAACTCTTTAGGTGATGGTGATGACTTGGTCATACTGTGGATTGGTTGTAATTAAGCTTAGTCATTGGATTAAATTTAAACCACACGCGCGGGCGATTCCCCACGCCCGGGCGCGTTCCGGCGCTGAAACCGTTCCGCGCAATTCAGGATGTCGCGCCGCCCGCCACGCCGGCCAGAAACCGGAACGCAAATTCACCTTGACGCCGGGCAATGCCGCCGCCAGCCATTCGGCCACCGGCTGCCAGCAACATTCCACATGCCCGGGCATCAGCAAGTGGCGCACAATCAATTCGCTGTGTTCATTGGCCCAAAGCAGGTTTTCCAGCACGACGCGGACGTAATCGGGAACTTTGGCCAGCCGCCGAACGCAGGCATCATTGCCGAATTTGAAATCCGCCAGCCAGACATCAAACATTCCATCCAGCAATTCGCGCGCCTGCGCCGACCCGTGTGCGTTGGTTTTCCAAACCAGCTTTGCGTCGTCCGGCAGCGCGGCAACGATCTCCAGAACCGTCGGAAGATGAATCGTCGGCTCGCCGCCGAGGATCATCACCGTGCGTGCGCCGCTGGCGAGCGCGGCGCCGGCCCGTTCAACTAGTTCTTTCAATCGCACCGGCTCCCCGGCGCGCGGATTCCAGCTCGGCCCGCCCGTGATGCAGAAATCACAGCGCAGATCGCAGCCGCTCAACGCAATGGCAAATGTCGGGATCAATTCCAGCTCGTCCGACACTTCGGTTTGAGCCATGAAAATGCGGGCCTCGGCGCCGGCGTGGCAAAGTCCGGTTTCACCGGCCAGGCGGTTCACTCCGCAATAATGTTCGCAGAGGTGGCAATCTGCCAGTGCTGCGCGGGCAGCCGCAGCGCGTTCACGCGCCAGCGCGGAACGTGGAGCGCCGGTCACCGAACCAGCGTGAACCGGTTGGAGTTCAAGCTTTAGCTTGTTCGGAAGGCACGCTGAAGCGTGAACTCCAACTCGCCGTGCCGGAGGCCGGCGCTCCTGTAAAATACCAATCATAATTCCAATCGCGCCACGCGTTCCGATCGTATTTGTTGAGGGGTTTTGCCCATGACGAGTTTCCAGCGCACAAAAAGGTAAAGCCATCCCGCCGCGCCACCACACCACATGGCCAGCATGAGGACCCAGCCGGAACAGAAGCAGAGAATAAGAGAATTGATGATGACGATTAAAATCGCCGCCTGACGAACGGAGATTTCACCGATGCCGAGCAGAATCAACCGTTCATTGTGATAGAACCAATCCCATGCGGCCAGCAACGCAAAAATCATCGCCGCCCCGCCAAAGAATGAACCTTGCATCCCTGATTTTATCAAAACGATGGGCAAGGCCCCGGCAAAAATCCCCAGCAAACAATAGGCCCAAAATTCGAGCGCCGACCAGTTTCGTCCCAGAATGGATATCAGCGTGGCCAGCCAGAACAAACTCACGGCCCAATCCACCGGCCCGCCGGCCAGAAACCCATAACTGAACACCCGCCAGACCTGGCCCCGCCAGACCTGCGCGGGTGAGAGGCCGAGCCAGGCATAAAGTTCGAAGGTGTGGGTGTAATGCCCCAGCAACGCGAGCGGAAAACCGAGTGCGTAAGCCAGCAACACCAGCCGCGCGCCGAGCGGCAGGGACAAAAATAAATTGTCGAATATTTTTTTCATGGCTGGGTTCCTCCCAACCAGCGTTTCCACCAGGCCGCTTTCGGCCGGGGCAGTGCACCGGTGGACTTTTTAAGCCTTTGCGCGATGGCCGGCGGCACCGGCGTGCGCGCGGCGTCGTAGCGCAACAATTCCTCCGTGTTCGAAAATTTCAGGGCGGCCGGTTGCTGCTGGGCCTGCTGTTCGGTTGCTTGCTGTTGCTGCTCCTGGGAAAGTTTGGTTTGTTGTTTCATAATTCAGCCTCAGGCGGTTTTCTCAAAAAGAACGGCGAAAGCCTTGCGCGCGCGATGCAATTTCCCGCGCACCGCGTCGGGGGATTGCCCGACCAGCGCGCCAACGTGCTCGTAACTCAATTCCGCGTCGGCCACGAGCAGCAACAGCAGCCGGTATTCGTCGGACAAACCATCCAGCGCTGTTTGGATGCGCTGGCCCAGTTCCTTGGTTTCCAGGACGCGCAGGGGGGAATCGGTTTGGGCGGCGGTATTTTCCCAAACCGCATCGTCCACGTTGGAAAACACGTGGCGGTCCTGCCAGGAGCGGCAGAGGTTCTGGCAATGATTGATGGCGATGCGGTACAGCCACGTGCGAAAGGACGCCTCGCCGCGAAATTGATCCAGCTTGCGGAAGGCCTTCAGGAAAACATCATGCGTGGCGTCCTCGGCCTTTTGCGGGTCGCCCAGGAAACGCAGGGCCAGATAATAAATCGCGCGGCTGTTTTCGGCATAGAGACGGGCAAATTCCGGGGACGCCAGGTCGGCTGGCGGCTCTGCCACGAACTCGCATCCTGTGGCCGGCTCATTCATGAGTGTCTTCACCGCTGATTAGACAATGCTCGCGCGCAAATGTCACGCTGGCAAAACAACCGGTGGCATGTCAGTTTGAGTCAATTTTGATCGGGTGGACGTTTACCGAAATGCTGGCTTCCCGGGAAACCCTAAGCCCTAAACCATAATGACTAAAGAATGCCCAAATATCCAAATGATTAATGCGCCAGCTGACTGCACATTCGAGCTTGGTGACTCTTTAGGCATTATGGTTTAGTCATTCGTCATTCCGCAGAGCGGCAGAGCGCCGCCACAGTCTCACCCGTAACGATACGGTTTGGCCATCGCAAACGTGTTCGGCAAATGCCGGACTTCATGCACTTGGCCGTTCGTCAGCAGCACTTCGACGATGTCGAACCGGATTTTTACCGGCGGATTTTTCAGCAGCCGCAAATAATCCAGCGCCGTTTGTGAGAGCAACCGTCGCTTGCGCGCGTTGACCGCCGCCGCCGGGCGCGTCCAATCCTCGGACGAACGCGTTTTGACCTCGACGAACACCAGGCAATCATCGTCGCGAAAGACCAGGTCAATCTCGCCGCGCTGAGAACGGAAATTGGCCGTGAGAAATTTCAGCCCCTGACGTTGCAAATGACGCTTGGCCGCCTGCTCGCCCAGTTCGCCGCGACGCAGGTGCTCCGGCTTTTCCTTGCCGGTGATCCGGTCTTTCAATTTTTCCAGCAGATTCATTTCATCCCGTTTTTTATCGTCCTCGTTCTCGTTCTCGTCCTCGTTTGTTTCTTTCGATTACGAGAACGAGGACGACGACGAGGAGGAGTTTTATGCGTTGTTAAAAAAGCTCTCGTTGAGTTTGTCTCAATGGCGCGAAGCTGCGCCGGTGGATCGGGCACGGGCCGTGCGCCGCAATTGCCGCCAGATGTTGCGCCGTGCCGTAACCTTTATGCCCGGCAAATCCGTATTTCGGCCACTGCCGGTCGAATTCAAGCATCAGCCGGTCACGCGTCACCTTGGCCAGCACACTCGCAGCGGCGATGGAATAGCTCCTCGCATCACCCTGCACAATGGCCGTGTGCGGCACCGGCATGGTCTTGACCGGCCGGCCATCCACGAGCGCGTGTTCGGGGGCGGGCTGCAATTGCGCGAGCGCGTTGTTCATGGCGCGATGCGTGGCGCGCAGAATGTTAATGGCGTCAATTTGTCCGGCGCCAACCTGCGCGATGGCAAATTGCACTTCGGGACACGCGGTAAGAAAGGCAAAGTATTTCTCGCGCTGCGCGGCCGTGAGTTGCTTGGAATCGTTCAAACCCTCGAGTTCGGGCGGCAGGCCGGATTCCGCCCATTTCGACGGCAAAACTGCCGCCGCCGCCACCACCGGCCCGGCCAGCGGGCCGCGTCCCGCTTCATCCACGCCCGCGATGCGAGTCATCCCTTGGGTCCACAGCACGCGCTCGAATTCAAAGCGGTCTGAAAATTTGGCGGACATGGAAGAAGTGAGGCGTTTAATTGAACTCATATTTTTTACCTTCGAGTTCGATAAATGTCTTTATCCCTCCTTCTATGAAAAGAATACCAAGATTTGTTTGAGGAATCGTGCCATCGGGAATAAACGAAACAAGAATCTCGCAGCCTCCGTAAAAGCACATTTTAACAATAAACAGCCCAAATTGATCGGGGTCTGTAAACTGGTAGAAAAAAACAGCGGGATTTTTGCCAAAGCGTTCTTTACCTCTTAACTCTAATTCGGCTCGATGTTTTATAAATTCAATGAATGTCGCCCCGTTCTTGTCTTTCTGCTCAAAGTGCGTCATCAACACCTTCAGGGCTCCTTTGAATTTTGTTTTGAAATGATGGAAGAAAAGACCAAGCGCAATTCGCATAAAACATTTTTCAAGGCGCTCAAAATCAGGCGTTCCTCGTATCAGCTCAATAAACTTGTTGTCTTCAAGTCGGACAACGAAGTGTTTTCTCTCTAAAAAGGCTTTATCCAGAAGTCGATTGGAGCTTTTCGTAATTGCTCTGTTGACTTTGGTCATTTTGTGCCGATAACCAATGGAATTGTTTCCCAATATTCCCGCCAGACTGACCATTAAAAATTCGTCGTCCGAACATTTTTTTAAGTTGTGAGCCTCACAAGATGGAACTGTTATCAATCCATCTCGCAGGTTTTGGTCAGTCAAATCTTTACTTTCTGGGAAGATGCACTTCGGAGGCACATGCTCGCGTGAAGTTGCTGGAGCATCACACATATAGCATTGATGTTGGATAATGCTCATAATCCACTTCGAATTCAGTTATTGAGAACAAGCCTACCGCGTTTTGAAAAGTTGTCAGCCATGATTTTCGAGGACGAGGACGAGAACGAGAACGAGGAGGATTTTTTCGCTTCAAAAATCCGTGTTCATCCGTGTCCATCCGTGGTTAAATTTCCCTCATGAAAATCGAATCCCTGCATGTCGGCATGAACGTCCGCCATCCGCAATACGGCGTGGGCGTCGTCAAAACCATTTCTGAAATCACGGCGGAAATCCTCTTCGCCGACGGCAAGCGCGCCGTCGCGCCGGAGGCCGCCGGCCTCGAACCCGCCGAACCGCAAACCGCCGTCAGCGGCTTGAACCTGCCGCTCAAACAATTCATCGAGCAGACCGTGGATGCCGCCGTGGTCCGGCTCGGCCTGGAAAAGCCGGATGCCGTGGTTGAAAAACTCGGTGTCCGCTGGCACGGCGGCAAACTGGTCATGCATCCCGCCGACCCGGCATTGCAAGCCAAGGAAGTGCCGCTCGAAACATTTTTCCATAAGATCGTGATGGTTCGCAACAACCTGCGCGTGCTGGAGCAAAAAATCAACGGACACGAAAAGCTCACCGACGGCGAAAAGGTGGAGATGCAGCAATACATCACGCGCAGCTACGGTTCCCTGACCACGTTCAACGTGTTGTTCAAGGAAAAGGAAGACCAGTTTTGAATTGACAGTAACGGCTTTCGGCGGCTTCGCCCTTCATTGAAGGGAATCTGATTTGAAGCGGTTGCAATTCTCACAAAGAAGTTCAATGTTGCGGGCGCTGTTGCTGCCGCCTTTGGAGACAGGAATGATATGGTCAAATTCCAAGTTCTGCCGGCTTCCGCACTTAACGCACTTGCCGTTGTCTCTGCGCCAAACTTTGATTCGGACTTCGAATGGAATCGCATAGCGGCTCCCATTGGTTTCTTTCGTGTCATCGGCGGGAATCAGCATCTTCAAGGCTTCCCCGACAACCTCCGTTGTGATTTTTTCGCTGCCTTTGATCCGGGCGTAATCCCGGAACGTGCTGCAAACGGTTCAAGACATCCAGCGGCGTGCCATCCGCCGAGCGTGCAATTCGGTCAGCCGCGCCTTCATCCATTTCAAATTCCAGCAGCCGGGCAAACCGGCACGCAATGGCTGTCAGTTCTTCAACACTGTAGGCGTCCATGTTTTCAATGATCGAAAAAAACGAAAGAAACGCCGTTGGCATCCGTCCTTTCCGTGGCGTCGTGCCAATGATTGTGAACTTCGGAAGATTTCGATGCATGCCGGGCGCGTTGGGCCCCGCTTCCATGTTCAAATCGAGTTTGAAGTTTTTCATCGCCGGGTAGAGATATTCCGCGAGGTTCATTCGCAGACGATGGATTTCGTCAATGAACAGCACGTCGCCGGCTTCGTGTTCGGTGAGCAACTCCGCAAGGTCGCCGGCCTTTTGAATGGCGTAGCCACAGGTGGTTTTGAGATTTACGCCCATCGCCCTGGCAACGATGGATGCGAACGTGGCCGTGCCTAATCCCGGCGAGCCGATGAGAAGAACGTGGCCGAGGGCTTCGCCCCGGCTTTTCGCTGCTGCGATAGCCAATTCAAGCCGCGCTTTGGCTCCTTTTTGCCCGATAAAATCCGAAAACTGTTTCGGCATCAGGCGTTCACGTTTCCAGAGGATTTGGTCTTTAGGCGCTACAGTTTCGATTTGTTCCGAGTTCATTTTCAGAACAATCGCTTCGCATTTTTTATGCGCTTCTTCACGGCCTTGCGCCGCGGCAAGCTTCGCCCATCTGTAAGCGGCAACCAGGTCTTGGGTTGCGCCATCACCCGTTTCGTAAATCTCACTCAAATTGATTTGTGCTGTGGCCTGTCCTTGCTCGGCGGCTTTAAGCCACCTTTTCACTGATGCGGCATGGTTCTCTGACACGCCCAGACTTTTGAAATTAGCCGAACTTGGCGAACATTCCGTTTGTGCCCGAACCTGCTCCGCGGTCTTTGGAGGCCGTTTAAAACCCTCCTGAACTGGAATCTCTTCGGGTCTGGGTTGAATTCCAACCGCTTGGTTGTTTGCGCTGGCATTTGTTTCACTGGTTTTGCCGGGTTTGGGGGGTGCCTTTAGGGCATCCTCTGCAATATCCACCGTGATTTTCTTGTCATCGCCTTTGGCGCGGGCGTAATCTCGAACACGTCGAAGACGATTGAACACTTCAAGCGGCGCTCCCTCTGCGGAACGCGCAATTCGCTCAATCGCTTCGGTGTCAATTTCAAGGCCCAACACGCCCGCAAAATGACGAATACTGGCGGAGAGTTCTTCGATGTTTGCAACGTATCCGCGACTGGCGTGGAGTTTTTCAGGGGGCGTAAGATTCACCGGCGGCAAAGCTGGCACGATGTTGTCTTGGGATTCGTTGGCCGGTTGTTCCGGTGAAATAATCGGAATTTCTGGTTCCGGGTCAAAAACGGTTGTTTCCAGGTGACAATGCGGACATTCGACAATGCGCGTTTTATCTCCTTCCAGTTGGTAGGCATCAAATTCAATGCCCCCGTCGCAGTGTTCGCAGGCAACGGTGACGTAGCGTGGTTCGGGGGGATTTCCTGGCGGCTTCATGGTCAAACTTTTCACAGCGGGATGACGTTCTTTGCCGCGTGAATCATCGCCGGCGAACAGGAAGCGAAAGATGCCATGCGCCGCTGTCCGGCCGCCGGCCACGCCTTGCGGTAGGAATCGCGTCCTTTGCACCTGCCGCAGATCGTGGCAAGCGCTCGGTCGCGGTGTTTGATACGCTTCGGGTATTTCACTTTTTCGTTTTCAGATTCAGCCGTTGCTTGTGTCGGGACTGTGTCCGCAACACCAGAAACCTCAATTGCTTGAGGAAAAATGGTGCGCGCTGCAGGTTTTGAACCTGCGACCCCCAGTGTGTGATACTGGTGCTCTACCGCTGAGCTAAGCGCGCGACCATCTAACAGCATATTCATCCATCCGCGTTAATTCAAGATTTTCTTAATACTGTGTCGCGCTGGGCCCATTCGGGATTTGCGTCCGGGAAGTCCAAATTGTAATGCAAACCGCGGCTTTCCGGCCGCAGCAGCGCGCAACGCACGATCAATTCCGCGACCGTGGCGATGTTGCGCAACTCGAGCAGGTCGGCCGTCACGATGAAATTCCAGTAATATTCGTGAATTTCCTCCTGCAGGTTGGCAATGCGCTTCTGAGCGCGCGCCAGCCGCTTGTTCGTGCGCACGATGCCCACGTAATCCCACATGCAACGCCGGATCTCGTCCCAGTTGTGGGATACCACGACCATTTCGTCCGGATTGTGCGCTTTGCCGGATTGCCACAGGGGAATTTTCAGATCGGTCGGGGGTGGTGGATTTTTCGTGACGCGATCCGCCGCGCGATGCGCGCAGACGAGCGCTTCCAGAAGCGAATTGCTCGCCAGCCGGTTCGCGCCGTGCAATCCCGTGCAGGCCGCCTCGCCAATGGCGTAAAGTCCGGCAATTTCCGTCTCGCCGTCCACGTTTGTCACCACGCCGCCGCATTGGTAATGCGCCGCCGGCACGACCGGAATCGGCTCTTTCGTAATGTCAATGCCGTAGCGCAGGCACATTTGATAAATGGTCGGAAACCGTTCGATGATGAACCGCGCCGGTTTGTGGGTGATGTCGAGCCAGACGTGTTCCGCACCGCTCTTTTTCATTTCGCTGTCAATTGCGCGCGCCACCACGTTGCGCGGCGCCAGCGATTTCAATGGATGACAGGCATCCATGAATTCAACGCCTTCGAGCGTCTTGAGCACGCCGCCTTCGCCACGCACGGCTTCGCTGATGAGAAATGATTTCGCCTGGGGATGATAAAGGCACGTCGGATGGAACTGGACGAATTCCATGTCCGCCACCGCCGCGCCCGCGCGATAGGCCATCGCCACGCCGTCGCCGGTCGCAATGTCGGGGTTCGTCGTGTAGAGATAAACCTTGCCGCAACCGCCCGTGGCGAGGACCGTCACCGGCGCGACAAACGTCCAGACGCGGTTGCCTTTCTTGTCGAACACATACGCGCCGAGGCAGCGGTTTGCGCCGACGTAACCGAGCTTCTGGCTGGTGATCAAATCAATCGCGATGTGGTTCTCGAAAATTTCAATGTTCGGCTGCCGCGCCGCCGCGTTGAGCAACGCCCGCTCGATCTCGCGTCCGGTCGCGTCCTTCGCGTGTAAAATCCGCCGTTTCGAGTGGCCGCCTTCCTTGCCGAGATCAAACTGTCTGCCGCCGTCCTCGTCCAGCGCGTCCCGCTCGGAAAATTTCATCCCCAGTTCGATCAACTCCGCAATCCGCGCCGGGCCTTCCCCGACGATGGCGCGGACGACCGGTTCCTTGCACAGCCCCGCGCCCGCCGTGAGCGTGTCGCGCACGTGCGACTCAATCGAATCCTCCTTGCTCGTCACCGACGCGATGCCGCCCTGGGCGTAATTGGTGTTCGACTCCGCGCGGTCCTTCTTGGTGACGATGGCCACGCGCCCCCGCGGCGCGACCTTCAGCGCGAAGGACAGCCCCGCGAGGCCGCTGCCGAGAACAAGAAAATCAAATTGTTTCATGCGACAGGAGATTTTAACGCAAAGACGCAAAGGTGCAAAGGCGCAAAGCATGGCTGGAGTTCAAGCTTTAGCTTGTTACAACCAGAACCGGACAAGCTGAAGCTTGAACTCCAACAGTTTGGTATTGTCAATTCGCCAATTTGGTGTTACCAATGCGTCATGCAAACATTGACCGTGAAATTGCCGTCCGATCTTTCCGACCAGTTGAACCGCCGGGCGCGCGATCTTAACCGTCCAAAATCCGAAATTGTCCGGCAGGCGCTGGTGGCGGAGCTCAACGGTGAAAAGAAATTTGAAAGCCTCCTCGACCGCGCCGGCGATTTGGTGGAAATGTATGCCAGCGGCAGAAAGGATTCGAGCCACAAAAAACATCTCAAAAATTTCGGACGCAAGAGCATGGGCACATGGAAACGCTCCTGATTGACACCGGCCCGTTGGTGGCGCTGCTGGACCGTTCTGACGCCAACCATGCCTGGGCGGTCGAACAGTTTTCCCACCTGGCCAGTCCGCTCGCGACTTGCGAAGGCGTAATTTTCGAGGCGGCACACCTGCTGCAAGACGCCGGCGTCAAGCCGTGGGGCGTTCTGGAATTGGTTCGGCGCAACATTGTTGTCGTCCAGTTCGATTTGGAATCACACATTGACCGCGTGCTCTCGCTGATTAAAAAGTATTCGGACACGCCGATGGATTTTGTGGATGCCTGTCTGGTGGTGATGACGGAGGAAAAACAAGACTGCCGTTTAATCACCCTTGATTCCGATTTCCGAATTTACCGCCGTTTCGAGCGCCAAACCATACCGCTCATCGCTCCGGTAAAATAAAAAACACGCGCCCGCGCGGCGCGACCTTCAGCGCGAAGGACAGGCGCGGATACAAAATCAGCTTTTCGCCTTGCCTATTAAATCTCACCAACGGTAGTGTTCTTTCAATATGGGTGAAGAATCAAAGCGGATAACAAACACCACCGAGGTCATCAAGTTTGGCCAAGATTTGAACGGTTTTTACGATTCAAGTTTGACATTTGAAATGAAGGATGATGCCGGGCGCATGAAAGGCTGTTCGCTAAATGATGTCATAACGAGCTTTCAGAGTTTCTTCGATGGAAAGACCAACAAATTCAAAGTTTGGATTACTCACGTTGATATGAGTGTCAAACGAATCGAATTCGAGAGATTGACCGGGAACAATACGCAGAAAGTTGCGGCGAAGAAACAATCAAATTAGGGCTATATGAAAAACAAAATACTACTCATTTCACTGGCTGTCGCCCTGATTATGGCGGGGTGTTCCACCACATCAGAGCAAAGCCGCCCCGAAACGAAACCACCAAAGGCTGACAGGGTTCAGGTCTTAATGTATGACACAACTCCGCGAACTAAGACAACTCACTTGGACGTTTACGACACGAAGCCGCCTGAAAGACCCTACAAGGTTATCGCGCTCTTGACCTGTGAGGGGGCTGTTGACCAAGAAGTAGTGATGACTACGGCGATATTCTATCGGGCGCGACAAATTGGGGCAGACGGAGTACTGGGTGCGGGCACGATAAACACCGAGGTAGATACGCTTAATGTCACCGAAGGAGTTGTTCAACAGGCAATGATGAAAGGATTTGGCTTGGGGAGCAGCGCACGAAGTGTCTTCCGATACCGGGCGATTGTTTACGAAGACAAATAGGATCTGTTTACAACTTTGCATTATCAATCAACCGGGTTTTGCCGACGAACACCGCCAGCGCCATGTGCGCGCCGCGTCGTCACTTTTGAGACGGGCGACAGCGTTTCCGGTTCAAAAAATTCCACGTAATCCAATCGCGCATCTGGCTCGCTTTCAATCAACTTTTTCAAGTTTGCTTTTAGTTTTGCCGCCGGAATGGTTTTTGATTTTTTCACGGCGGCTCGCGCCTTTTGGATTGAGTGCCAGAGCACGGTCGCCTGCCGGCGCAAATCACCTTTGAGATATTTGTTGCGCGAACTCATTGCCAGCCCGTCCGGTTCGCGCAACGTCGGAGCGACGATGATTTTTACCGGGAAGTTCAAATCGGCCACCATGCGCTTGATGATGGTGGCTTGCTGCCAGTCTTTCGCGCCAAACACTGCCACGTCCGGCAGCACGATGTTGAACAGCTTGGCCACGATCGTCGTGACGCCGCGAAAATGCGTTGGCCGCGACGCGCCTTCCATCGTGCGCGACAGGCTTTCCTCGACGACATAGGTGCTGAATCTTGCGCTGGTGGGGCGAGCGTCCTCGCGAGCCAGCGGTGCCACGCTTTGACGCACCAGGGCCGGCTCGTCAGTAGCCTCGCCCCACCGGGGATACATTTCCTTGTCGCCGGGCGTGAACACGACATCCACATCGGCGGCACGGCACAATTTCAAATCGCGTTTCAAATCGCGCGGATATTTTGAGAAATCCTCCTTCGGTCCGAACTGCGTCGGGTTCACGTAAATGCTCACGACCACCTTGCCCGCCTTCCCGATGCGCTTCCGGGCCTCACGGACGAGGCTCAGGTGGCCGGCGTGCAAATAGCCCATGGTCGGCACAAAGCCGATGCGCTGGCCCGCGCGCTGCCATTGTCGGGCCAGACGCTGCATCGCGGCGATGGAACTGACGATTCGCATGGTGGAAAAGTGCGGCAGCGGCGGCAGGCAATCAATTCAATTGTCAGCGCCACGTTTTCAGTGGAAGGAGTGTTTACGTCCGCCCTCACCTTTTATCCTCTCCCCCGGGAGAGGAAATCGCTTTCGCTTGGTTCTGGATTTGCGGATGAGCGTCCGGCCAAGCCAGTCGTAGAAATTCTCAAAGAATCGGCGAATGATTCTCCCTCGCCTGGGGGAGAGGGCCGGGGCGAGGGCGGATGTCATTCTTTCATCCATAATGTCGTGGCTGCACCCGAAGAATCCAAATGCTCAATCCAGCGTCTGCCGGTAGCGTTTGATTCCAATCGCCAGCATCACGACCAGAAACAGCGCAATCGGCCAAAGGTCGGGCGTGATTTCGGCGAAACCGTTTCCTTTCAGCAGAATCCCGCGCACGACGCGCAGGAAATGCGTCAGCGGCAGAACTTCGCCAATGTCCTGCGCCCAGCCCGGCATGCCGCGGAAAGGAAACATGTAGCCGGACAACAACAAAGACGGCAGGAAAAAGAAAAACGCCATTTGCACCGCCTGAAGCTGGTTTTTGGCGATGGTTGAAAAGGTGATGCCGACGGCCAGGTTTGCCACGATGAAAAAGAACGTCAGCACCAGCAATAACGGCACGCTGCCCACAATCGGCACGTTGAACAGAAACTTTGACGCCAGCAAAATCAGGAAGACCTGGATGTAGCCGACCGTGATGTAGGGCACGATTTTGCCAATCATCACCTCGCCGGGGCGCGCCGGGGTTGAGAGCAGGTTTTCCATCGTGCCGCGCTCGCGTTCGCGCGTGATGGCCAGCGCGGTGATGATGATCATGGTCATCGTCAGCATCACGCCCATGAGTCCGGGCACAATGTTATACTGCGTGATGTTTTCCGGATTGTAATGCTGATGCACCACCAGATTGACCGGTGGGGACGTGCCGCGCAATTTCGCCAGCGGCCCGGTGAGGTCGCGATCCAGCACGGTGGTCGCCAGCAGATTGATCGCGGCGATGGCGTAACCCACCGCCGAGGGATCGGTCGCATCGGCTTCCAACAGCAAATCCGGTCGTTCGCCGCGCAGCAGTTTGCGCGAAAAATCCACCGGAATGTGAACCGCAAATTGAACCGTTCCTTGGGCGAGCAACTTTTGAATTTCCGCCTCATTCTTCGCTTCGCGGGTGATGTCAAAATAGCTGCTGTTGTGCAAACCCCAGACAATTGTGCGCGAAAAAACGCTGTTGTCCGCCGAATAAACGGCGGTGGGCAGATGCTTCGGGTCGGAATTGATGGCGTAGCCGAAAAGAATGAGCTGGACCAGCGGGATGCCGATCATCATGGCGAACGTCAGCCGGTCGCGGCGCATCTGGATGAATTCCTTGGCGACCACCGCCCAGAATCGCCGCCAGTTGAATTCGTGCAGTTTCACGAAAGCGCCCCCGCTGGTAAAATCCCTAATGACGAAAGCCGAATGACTAAATAATAACGAAGTCCGAGTGACAAATGGCAAATCAGGCGACGAAATTCCATTCGACATTCGACGTTCGTCATTGGAAATTCTTTCGTCATTCGGTTTTAGGAATTAGTCATTTCAAACGAAGTTGTCCTTGGCCGTTTCCATCAGGCTGATGAACACGTCTTCCAGCCCGGATTCAATCTGCTGCCAGTGATATGCGCCGGTCATCCACGGACCGGCGCTTTCGCGCAATCGTGCCGCGTCGCGTCCGCTCACGTGCAGGGTCGCGCCAAACGCGACCACCTGTTCGACGCCGGGTTGGCCGCGGATTTTTTCCGCCAGTCCCGGCAAATCCGGTCCCGTGACCTCCCAAGTCGTCAAGCCGGCGGCTTTCACGACCTCCGCGACGCTGCCACAGGCAAGCAAATTGCCATAGGCGATGTAGGCCAGCCGATGGCAACGCTCGGCCTCGTCCATGTAATGCGTTGTGATGAGCACGGTCAGTCCGCCGGCGGCAAGCTGGTGAATTTCCTCCCAAAAATCGCGGCGCGCCTTCGGGTCAACGCCCGCCGTCGGCTCGTCGAGCAGCAGCAATTGCGGCCCGTGAATCAGGCAGGCGGACAGCGCCAATCGCTGTTTCCAGCCGCCGGAAAGCGTGCCGGCCAACTGGCGGCGGCGCGCGGTCATGCCGAGTTGTTCAAGACTTTTTTCCACGGCGGCCTTGCGTTCCGGCACGCCGTAAATGCGCGCGATGAAATCCAGATTTTCCTCGATGGTCAGATCTTCGTAAAAACTGAACCGCTGCGTCATGTAGCCGATGTTCTTCTTGATCTCGCCGGATTCGCTGCGAATGTCGAAGCCCAGACAGCTTCCGCTGCCACCATCGGGCCGGAGCAAGCCGCACAACATCCGCAGGAATGTCGTTTTGCCGCTGCCGTTCGGTCCGAGAAAACCGTAAATCTCCCCGCGCCGCACCTGCATGGGGATGTTGTTCACGACTGTGCGGTGTCCGAACCGCTTCGTGATGCCCTGAACGTCAATGACAAAGGCGGAATCCATTTGAGGCGGAAAAATTTGCGGAAATAAAAAAACATCCAACAACCAACATCCAACACCGAACATCCAACGCACCGACCGGCCGGGAATCATTGGGTGTTGGACGTTCGATGTTGGATGTTCGATGTTTCATTTCAGCTCCACATCCACCGGCTGGCCAGGACGAAGGTTGGCCGCATCCGCCGGGGAAAATTTCGCCTCGATCATGAAAACGAGCTTGGAACGGTTCTCGCGGCTGTAAATCACAGGCGGCGTGAACTCGGCCTGCGTGGAAATGTAATTAACCGTGGCCGAATAGGCGCGCGGGCCGCCGTCGAACGTCACGCTGACAGTTTGACCGGGCTTGATTCGCGGCAACACCGCCTGCGGCACGAAGAAACGCACTTTGATATTGGCTGGCGGCAACAGCTCAACGACCGGATTACCCGCCGCGACCCATTCGCCGACGCGATACAACGTGTCCTGCACCAGCGCATTGGTCGGCGCAAACTGCTGTTTTTGGTCGAACGCCCAGCGCGCCTTGTCCAGCGCAGCCTTCTGCGATTCGACGGCGGCCCCGGCAGCGCGAACGGCATCCTCCCTGCCGCCGAGCCGTGCGGTTTCCAAATCCGCCGTCAGTTGGTCAACCTGCGCCTGATCGGCGTCGCGCTGGGCACGGGCCTGATCCAATTCTTCCTTGGAAACCACGTCGGCGCCACCGAGTTGCTCGCGTCGGACCAAATCGGCCGCGGACAGTTTCAAACTGGCCCGTGCGCGCTCCAGTTGCGCCGCAAGCGAGGCGATTTCCGTCGGCCGTTTGCCCTTGTTCAGATCGTCCAACTGGGATTGAGCCTGCGCGAGATTTTTTTCCGCCTGCTGAACGGAGGCGGCTTCCGACCCGCGTTCCAGCTCAAACAACAACTGCCCCGCCTGGACCCCGTCGCCGCGCGCCACGGCCAGGTTCGTCAGCGCGCCGCCGAGCGGTGAAGCGACATAAACGTATTCGCCTTCGATGTAGCCTTGAAAGACGTTCGAATCATTCGAGGAACAACCCGTGACAAAAAGCGCGGCCAGCCCACAACTGAAGGTTAAAATAAAAATGCTTTGCCGCCACATCGGGCAAAGGAAAGCTCATACAGCGAAAAATTGCAAGTTTGCGCTCAATGGCCCAAATGATAGATTCATGGCCGTATGAAAAAGTTGTTATTTGGCGTCGGGGCGCTCCTTTGTTGCATCTGCAACATGACAGCGCAAAACACCAACATCAGTTTGCCCGGCTGGATCACGCGTCCGGTGTCGCTGGCCGATTGCCTCAATATCGCGCTCCGGCAAAATGCCACGATCCTCAAGGCCAAGAACGATCTGGATGCGCAGCATGGCGTGGTGGTGCAAACGCGAGCGGTGGTGTTGCCGCAGGTACAGGCGACCGGCAAATATACGGACACAGACCAGCGCCTGCTGCAGGAACCGCCCGGAATACCTCCCTACCCGCAGCCGAATCAAAGCTGGAACGCGGGCGTGCAAATTGTTCAATCCATTTACGAGGGCGGGAAAATGGTCGCGGCGTTACAAGCAGCCAGTGCCACCAAAAAACAGGCGTTGGCCCAGTATCAAACCGCCATTGCCGATACGCTGCTCGCCGTTCGCCTGGCGTATTATGACGTATTGCTCGCCGCGCAGGAAATTACCGTGAACGAAGCCTCGGTCAACCTGCTCCAAAAGGAACTGGAGGACCAGCAGCGCCGTTACGACGCCGGCACGGTGCCGCATTTCAATGTGCTTCGTGCCGAAGTCGCTGTTGCCAACGAGCGTCCGGCCCTGATTCAAGCGCGAAACAATTGTCGCATCGCCAAAAACAATCTGTCCAACCTGCTCGGCTACAATCTGCCGCGCGACATCTGGGAGGACATTCCGCTGAACCTGACCGACACCCTGGACGCCACACCCTACCAGGTGGATTTGCCCACGGCGATTCAACAGGCGCTGGGCAGACGCACCGAACTCATCGCACTGCGCCAAACAGCGGATTTGCAGCGCCTCAATGTCGTGAACGCCAAAGCCGGCTATAAACCGACGGTTCAGGTCTTCGCGGGTTATAATTGGGTCAACTCTCAATTCAGCACTGATGTTGGCGAGGACATCCGCGGCTGGAACGCCGGGGGACAGTTGACCTGGGACATTTTTGACGGAATGCTGACGCACGGCAAAGTCGTTCAAGCCAGGGCGCTTTACGACAAATCCAAGACCGACCTGGACGACCGGGCGCGGCAGATTGAACTGGAGGTGCGCACGGCCTATTCCGGTTTCATTATGGCGCGCGAAGTCCTGGATTCGCAGATGAAAGTGCAGGAAGAGGCAGAGGAAGCGTTGCGCGAAGCGAGTGCGCGCGCCGACGCCGGCACCGGCACCCAGCTCGACGTGCTCGACGCTCAGACTTCGCTGACACAGGCGCGCACGACCGAAGTCCAGGCCTTGCATGACTACGACGCCGCCCGCGCCCGCCTCGAACGCGCCATCGGCGGGGAGATGATTCAATCAGCCGAGCCGGCAAAACCGTGATTTGCCATTGACGAAACCGGTGGCTCTGGGATTTTGTCGGGTCATGACAAAAATTCAACGAGCGCTGATTTCAGTTTCGGACAAAACGGGCCTGGTTCCGTTCGCACAGATTCTGGCCCAGGCCGGCATTGAGATTCTTTCCACCGGCGGCACCGCCAAAACGCTGCGCGAAGCCGGACTCGCGGTGAAAGACGTGAGCGAACACACCGGCTTTCCCGAAATGCTCGATGGCCGCGTCAAAACCTTGCATCCGAAAGTCCACGGTGGTTTGCTGTTTATGCGCGGCAACCAGACGCACGAAGCCGCCGTCCGCGCGCATAACATTCAGCCGATTGATCTCGTGGTGGTGAACCTTTATCCGTTTGAGCAGACGGTGGCGAAGCCGGACGTGAGTCTGCATGATGCGATTGAGAATATTGACATCGGCGGCCCTTCGATGCTGCGCAGCGCGGCAAAGAATCATGATAGCGTGACGGTGGTGGTGGACCCGTTTGATTACGCGGAGGTTGCGAAACAGATTTCCCGGAATGGCGACACGACGCTCGAACTGCGCCGCAAACTGGCGGCGAAAGTGTTTGCACGCACTGCGGCTTATGACGGGGCCATTGCCGCTCATCTGCAAAAAGAATTCCAGCCGGCACCGGATTCCAGCCTGCCCCCGACGCTCAATCTTTTCGCTCCGCTGGCGCAGCCGCTGCGGTACGGTGAAAACCCGCATCAGGTAGCGGCGCTTTACGGCGGCTTCAACGAATTTTTCCGGCAATTGCACGGCAAGGAACTTTCCTACAACAACATTCTGGATTTGACGGCGGCGGCGAGCTTGATCGCGGAATTTTCGGACGACCCGCCGACGCTGGCAATTTTGAAGCACACCAATCCGTGCGGGGCCGGCCAGAGCGCCACTTTGCGCGAGGCCTGGGACAAGGCGTTTGCGACGGACAAGCAGGCGCCGTTCGGCGGCATCATTGCTGTGAATCGTCCGCTCGACAGCGCGTGCGCCGAAGCGATTGCAGAAATATTCAGCGAGGTCATCGTGGCCCCGGATTTTTTGGCGGAAGCCCTGGCAATTTTACAAAAGAAAAAAAATCTCAGGCTGCTCAAAGTCTTGAAATCACCGCTTGCCGCGCGGGGGATGGATGTGCGGAGCGTCGGGGCAAATTCATTTTTGTTGCAGGAGCGGGATTCGAAAACCGCGGGGCGGGCGGATTTGAAAGTCGTCACCCGCCGGCAGCCGACGGACGATGAATGGCGTGCGATGCTGTTTGGCTGGCGGGTGGTCAAGCACGTGAAGTCGAACGCAATTGTTTATGGGGCGTCCGACCGAACGCTGGGCGTTGGCGCCGGACAAATGAGCCGGGTGGACGCCAGCCGGATTGCGGTCTGGAAGGCGGGCGAGGCAAAGCTTTCACTGAAGGGCAGCGTGGTATGCAGCGACGCTTTTTTCCCGTTCCCGGATGGTTTGATTGCGGCGGCGGAGGCGGGCGCAACGGCGGCGATTCAGCCGGGCGGTTCGGTGCGCGACGCGGAAGTCATCGCGGCGGCGGACGAACGAAACATGGCCATGGCCTTCACTGGCACGCGGCACTTCCGGCATTAACGGATAAGCCAGTAAATCAACGCGAACTGGGCGGCCGTGACCGCCACCAGCAACGCCCAGACGAAGGCTTCACGCAGGCACAGGCCGCGCTGCCGGGCAGCGGCAAGCCAGAACTGGAGTTTGGCGGAACCGAGAGTGATGATGTCTCCGTTCCGAAGAATCGCGGTCTGAACGGGTCCGCCGTTGATGGCAGCCAGGGCGTTGGGCGCGGTTGCGAGCGTGAAACCTTTTTCCCGATTAAATTCCAACGCGAGGTGCTGATCCCAAATGCCGTCGTCATCGAGCTGCAGATCGTTTCCGGGCGCTCGGCCGATGCGGAAAGGAAAACGGCGGGCTGCCGATTGAGCGCCCGCCTTCTTGCCTGAAAGAACGTTAAACTGAACCATTAAAAGATTCGACGCAGCACCTGAATTTGGTCGTTGGGATAAACCTGCGGATCTTTGGACGCGTCTTTCAACGCTGCGTTGCAATTGACCTTGATGCGCTGGCCGTTGGCGCGGATGAGCCAGACTTTTCTGTGATTGGCAAAGTCAGTGAAATCGCCCGCAGTTGTAATAGCCTTGGTAACAGTCATTTGGCCAACGTAGAGCTGGCGTCCGGGCTGCTTGACTTCACCGGTGACGTAGTAAACGCGATCTCCGGGAAGCACCGTGACGGTGAGATGGCGGAACAATTTCGGCACATAAAGGTTATATATTTCGTTTTGAAGCTCGCCCGCAGTTTTGCCCGCAGCTTGAACATGACCGATATCGGGCATGGTGATGGTGCCGTCTTCCTTGATGGATTCCTGATGGACAGGAATGTCTTGCGGAAGACCTGACAAAGTAACGATGACGGTGTCGCCGACGTGAAAACGGGCAACCTCCTCTGCCGTATAGCCTGTAACCGGCGAACCGGTCATTACCGGCGGAGCGGGGGTGGCGGAAAAGACGGGGTGACTTGACGACGAGTGGCATCCCGTGAAAATGGCACCGGTGAACAACAGGCCACAGGCAAATAATCCCAAACTTGACACTTTCCAAAATAATTTCATTGTTCTTAATCCTTGCAAAACCGGGCGCAAAATCAATACTTTTGTTTAATGTCAACCTGGTCGGCGTCGCCGGAATCTTTTTCCTTCGCGGCCGTTTCCTGCACCTCTTCGCTGCGCGAGTAGTAATAACCGCCGTGGTAGTAGCCGGTGTAGTAGTAATAACTTTCGTCCTGCGACATATTGATGTTGTTAAGGAGAATGCCGATGAGGTTGCCACCGACTTTTTCGATCAATTGCTTGGCCCGAATGCTCATGGGCTGTGGATAGCGGCGGTATTGAATAACCTGAATGACCATGTCCACTTCACTGGCCAAAATCGAGGCGTCGCTCACACCCAGAATGGGCGGTGAATCGAAAAAGATGAAATCGTACCGCTGCTTCAACTCGGCAACCATTTCCTTCATCTGCACTGAACCGAGAATGCTCATCGAACTGCTCGGCAGTTTGCCGCTGGCCATGAAGTCAAGCATCGGCACGCTGCTAGTCTGGATGATTTCTTCGAGTTGGTTCTGCTTAAGGAGATAATTGGTCAGGCCGAGGTTGTTGCCAACACGCAAGTGTTTGTGAAGTGTGGGACGGCGCAGGTCGGAATCCACGACCAACACGCGTTCGCCGGCTTGAGCAAAGACCGTGGCCAGATTCAGCGTGGTGAGGGATTTGCCTTCCCCCGCGCCGGCGCTGACGACGACAATGGTGTTGAGCTTTTCGTCCTTGCGCGAGAACAGGATGTTGGTGCGCAACACGCGGTAGGCCTCGGCGTGCTGGCTTTCGGGGCCTTCGTCGATCAAGTAGCCGACATTTTGCGGGACGACGCCAAGCACCGGCGATTGGAAGGCGCGTTCCACCTCTTCGATTGTCTTGACGCTGGTATCCAGATACTCTATGAAGAAAGCCAAACTAACGCCCATAATCAAACCGATGACGACGCCGAGAATAATGTTCAGGGGTTTGTTTGGTTTGACCGGACTTTCCCCGGGCTGGGCCGGGTCTGTAATCTCCACAATTGAGGTTTTGGGTATTTCAACGTCGAGCTTTTCCGATTCAATTTTGGCGGCAAGCAGTTTGTGAAATTCGATCATGTTTTCCAGCTTGCGTTTTTCATTCCAGTAGGGCTGGCCCCGGATGGCTTCCGCCATGTCTTTGTCTTTGGCCGTTTCGACAGTGGTGGTCAGTGTGTCGAGCGCGGCCTTCTCCGATTCAAGCCGGTTTTCCATGCCCACCATGATCCCGTTGACGCGATCGTCAATCTGGCGATTTAATTCATCCATCAAGGATTGGATCCGGGTGATATGCAGATCGGCCGCCGCATAGTCATTGGTCATGGCGACGAATTGCTGTTTGGCCTCATGCAATTTGTTCAACAATTCGGACAAGGCAGAATCTCCCTCCAAAGTGGGAAGAACGTCCCTCAGTTTATCCGGGCTCAGGCCCTTGAGTTGGGTCAGTTGTTTATCCAGTTTCATGTAGATCGTCTCGCCTTCGATCTGCCGGTTATTGTAATCGTGCAGTTGCTCCTGCGTGAGCGTGGGCGAGGGGTTCACGGCGTTGGGATCATAGTCATTGATTTTCAATTCCTTGCGCAGGTTGTCCACATTCGACTGGACGGTTTGAATTTGCTGTTCCTCGGTTTGAAATTGGGCCTCCAGCACCTTGATGCCACCCAGAGACTGCTGTCTGCGGATATCGAGGCGGTAGTCACGGTAGGCTTCGGCAATTTTGTTGGCGATGCGCGCGGCTTCGTTTTTGTCTTCGCTAAAGACGGTGATTCCGATGAGCTTGGTGTTGCGCACCGGGTTGAGGCTCATGCGTCTTTTGAGAAACTCCATGGCCTCGGTGGTTTTAAGCGTTTCGCCGCCATAATATCTTTTGCCCCATACTTCGTTCAGATTAAGAGCTTCGACAACTTTCCCCAAAACAACACGATCCTGGATGACTTCAAACTCGGTCTGAATAAAATAGGGGTCGTAAGAAGTATAGGTCACGTGACTGCCAACGCCTGAAATGTCCGCAACAATGTCGGGTTCGATCCTGATTTGGGCCGTGCTGGCGTAAGATTCGGGCAAAAGGAGCGTTACCGCCGTGGCGATAATGGCCGTAATCAGAAAAACGGTGATAATAATGGCTTTGCGAATGCGAATGATGCGCCAGTAATCCAAGAAGTGCAATCGGGCTTCCGGTTGCGGCAGAATTTGTTGTAATGAATCCATATATAAATAAAAACAATGGAAGCCAGAGCGTTTAGCCGGCTCCCGTCCAAACTTTCAAAATTTTTAGTTTAACACGGCTGGCTAATAGGAAGCTGAGACTCCCAAATAAACACGGCTGCGCGTGTAAGTTTGCCCCGGGACTTGAGAGTCAACATCATCGAAATTATAGCCAGCCTCAGCTGAAATATGCGGAGTGAAACTATATGACAGGTTCACACCCAAACTATAGTAATCAAGCGCCTGATTGGCATAAAGGCCTTGGTTGAATATCGAGTGTTGCCAGCGCCCAATGACTGTGCCCAGCAGCTTGGCTGTCAATTTTTGGTTGATGGAAGCGTAAACTGTGGAACTTTCCTGGTCCTGTGTAATACGCCCTTGGGCGTCCGGCGCAATCACGTCTGTTGCATTCTCCGATTGCGTGAAACCAAGCTGGGCATAGCAGCCCGGAGCATAGGTGTAAACTGCCGACAACACCGCATAAGGGGCCAGCGTTGGCGAGCTGTTCGGGTCATTGTAACTCTCCGAATATTGAAAGCCCCCCTCTGCGTCCACAGACAGATTCGGCAGAAAGGCGTGTTGAAAACCGAGATAACCGATGTAGGAACGATTGTCGCGGCTATTGCTGTAATAAATGTAGCTGGAGTACGGCATCGCTGTTGCCACAGATTCACTTGCCGTGTAGTTCACCAGCCCAAAGTTGCCGCCAACCAAGAACAGGGTTTCCGGCTGGACCTGCCATCGCAAATTCAGCCAGGCTGATTGTTCAACCCGATTCAGCAGGCCGGCAAGGCTGGGATCTACATAATTACCGCCGCTGTTTTGGTAATCGTAAAACGAGTTTTGATAGCCCAATTCGGTGCTGAACAGCCGTGTCCAATCCGTGTGCAAGGTAATCGTGCCGGTGTTGCGGATGTTATTTCCATCAACGCGACGCGGCAGGGAGGTGTTGGGATCAATCAATTCCGGCTCCTGCCCCACGACAAACGAATCCTGCACTCTTGCCTGCCAACATTCGGAGAACGCGTGATCCACCCACAAATCAAATTGGTGGGACTGGTCAATCGGATTTTCGCCAAGATCCTCACGTTTCTGATAATAATACAAACCGTAAATGTAACGCATCCCCAACTCGGTTTGTTGCAGTGGCACGTTGAGTGAAATTTGGGGGGAAACTTCAAAGCCGAAACTTCCAATTTTGGCTCCAGACGACGCCGTTTCGTAATTGTCGTCATAAAACCCCCGCAGCGTGCCTGAAATACTCCATACGTCCGACGAAGTTGAACTCGATGAACTCGAGTCAGGGGCATAGGCAGCCTGAAGGCTGGCTGTCCCAGCAGCAATCAGTCCCATAGAGACAAAAAATTTATTCATATCACCATCGCTCCAGATTATTGCTTTGACCATTCAGGCTCGTTTGCATTCAAACATTTCAAAAAAAGAGCCAATCGCCGACAACTTTTTAAACGTTACCAACAAAATAAATTAGAGTCAAAACTATTTTTTGCTTATCTAAAACAAAAATTAACCTCAAAATTTTGCACGCCTTAACCATCCAAGCGCTTGTGTTTCAATTCGTTCCGCAACGATTTTAAGGTTAGAGTGTTGACGACGTCGGTTTGTTCCAGCCAACCCTTGCGCGCGATTCCCGCGCCCAGCCTGAGAAAACCAGCGTGTTCATTCCGGTGCGCGTCCGGGTTGATGACGCACTTCACGCCCCTGCCTTTCGCATAAGGCCACAACCGCCAGTCCAAGTCAAACCGGTGCGGATTGCAGTTTAGCTCAATCCACGTGCCAGTCTCAGCACACGCATCAATCACCGCTTGCGCGTTGACCGGATACGGTTCGCGCTCCAACAGCAACCGGCCGGTCGGGTGGCCGATGATGTGGACAAACTTGTTTTCCGCCGCCCGGATCAAACGTTCGGTGTTCTCGGCTTCATTGTTGGACGGAACATGCAAACTGGCCACCACCACATCCAATTCCGCAAGCAATTCATCGTCGAAATCCAGCCGGTCGCGCAAAATGTCCACTTCCGTCCCGGTGAGCAGGCGAAAATCACTGCCGCGTTCGGCCAGTTTTCGGTTAATTGTTTTGATTTCCGCAATTTGCTGGCGCAAGCGTTTTGCGTCGAGACCCTTTGCCTGAAACGATGACTTCGAATGGTCGGTAATCGCCCAGTATGCCAAGCCGAGATCTTCCATATATTCGGCAATTTCCTCCAGCCGGTTGTGGCCGTCGCTCCACGTCGAGTGATTGTGCAGCGCGCCTTTCAGATCCGTCCACTCGATGAGCCGGGGCAGGTCGTTTTTTTCACCCGCCGCAAATTCCCCATGATCTTCACGCAGTTCCGGCGGCACAAACGGCAAATCCAGTTTCGCAAAAATTTCCGCCTCGTCCTGGCACGGCACCAGCAGTTTCGGGTCGCGCGTTTCCACCTTCGACTTGAACAGCCCGTATTCGTTCAACCGCAGGCCGCGCTGAATGGCGCGCTGGCGCATAACAATGTTGTGCTCCTTGCTGCCGGTAAAATATGCCAGCGCAAATGGAAATTCCCGGTCGCTCACCACGCGCAGGTCGCATTGAATGCCGCCGGCCAAAATCACGCTCGCCTTCGTTTCGCCTCTGGCCGTGACTTTGATGATGCCCGGTAGTGCGGCAAAAAACTCAATCACCTCCACCGGCTTTTTTGACGACGCCAGCAAATCAATGTCGCCAATCACTTCCTTGAACCGCCGCAAACTGCCGGCCGCGCTGCAACGAATCACATGCGGATGCTCCCGCAAACCGTCAAGCAACAACCCGGCGGCGCTCCATGCGTCGTTGAGCAGATGTTTCGAGGCGTAAGTGCGGCGACGCGCGATGCCTTCAAGAATATTCGCCTGCGTCTTTTCACCAAAACCGTCGAGTTCGCCAACCTTGCCGTTTTTGCAGGCCGCCTCGAGTTTTTCGACCGAATCCACGCCGAGTTTCTGGTTGAGCGCCTGAATTTTCTTTGGCCCCAGCCCGGGAATCTCAAGCATTTCAATCAAACCGGGTGAAATTGAAGCCTTCAACTCATCGTAATACTTCAACTTGCCGGTGGTGACAAGTTCGGTAATTTTTTTCGTGAGCGCTTCGCCAACGCCCTTGATTTCGCCGAGCCGACTTTCGGCGACAATTTTTGCCAGCGGCTCGCTCAAGCCTTCGATCGCACGCGCCGCATTCGCGTAAGCGCGAGTCTTGAACGGATTTTCGCCCTTCAATTCCAGCAGTGTGCCGATTTCAACCAAAATTTCAGCGACTTGCTCTTTGTCCATGCGCTTGACTATAAGCGTTTAAGGACGGGTTCAAAAGGGAAAATGGGCGAAAACCGAATTTCCAATTCCCGGCTCGAAAAATGCTTACAAAATTTCGTTTATCAGAAAGATTTTGACAGAGTTCGGCTTTGTGATTAGATGTCGTTTAATTTGCCGGAAAGGCTCATGCAAAATTTTTAGGTTTGATGATCAAGGCTGCCAAGCTGCCGGATTAATTGATGAGCGGCCGGAAACGGAATGATGAGATTCCTGGGTATGGAAGAGGTGATGAATTTTTTAGGTGTGAATGCGGATGCCGTGCAGCCGCCGAGTTACGTCCAGCAATACATGCAGGCGGCGCTGATGGTGTCGCTGTTGAGCGTGTGGATGTTGGTGGTGCTGTTCTTTTACCTCAATCGTTACACCAAGCGGGAGTATTTTACCGTCTGGACCACGGCCTGGTTGTTTTATGCCCTGTGGCTGACGCTCAACCTCAAATTCCCGGATGTCGCGCTCGATGGCACTATTTTTAAACTCAAGCAGTGTTGCGTGGCCATTTCGGCGGTGTTTCTCTTGTGGGGCAGTTTGCGTTTTCTCGGCCTTCCGGTGCCGCAGAGGTTGTTTGGCTTGTTTATGGCCTTCCTCCTGGTCTGGACCTTCGTCAGCCCGCTGGTCCTGACCCCCGCGCTCGATCCCGGAATGAGAAAACTGGAAATGCAACTGCCGGTGTTCATCCTGCTGGGTCTGGGCAGCGTTTTTGCCGGGGTTTGTTTTTACCGGCTGCGAAAAAAAATGCCGTTTGTGGGGGCGGGCATGCTGGCGCTGGGCTTTCTGCTGTGGGGCCTTTACCTCGCAAGCTACCCGCTGTCCCAGCAGGATGAACACCTTTACAGTGCCGGCTTTTTTATGGCAGCCGTACTGCAGCTTTTCATTGCCGTCAGCATGATTGTGCTCGTGCTGGAGGAGGTCCGGTACAAAAATGAGCAGGCCATGGCCGAAATCGTGGCCGTTCGCTCGGAGAAGGAAGCCTTGCAGGTCAAGGTGCTCTCCACCGAGGAACAATGCCGCAGTCTTTATGATCAAGTGCGCCTCACCGAGGGACTGCAAAAGGCTTACGAAGAGTTGCGCCGGACCCAGCACGTGGTGGTGCAGCAGGAACGCCTCCGTGCCTTGGGACAAATGGCCAGTGGTGTCGCCCATGATGTCAACAACGCGCTGTCTCCCATTGTCGCCTATTCGGAACTGCTGCTTAGTACGCTGCCGGATTTGCCAGAGGTTTCAAAGCATTACCTGCAAACCATCAACCAGGCGGGTGGGGACATAGCGCAAATTGTCGCCCGCATGCGGGAGTTCTATCGCCGCCGCTCTGACGAGGAGCAATTGACCCAGGTAAACATCAATAAAGTCATTGAGGAGGTGATCGAACTTACCCGCCCTCGCTGGCGTGACCTTTCGCAACGCCAGGGGATTTCAATTAACGTCCAATGCGAACTGGAACCGGAACCGCCCTTGCTGCACAGCGATGCCGGTGAACTCCGCGAAGCGCTGATCAACCTGGTCTTTAATGCGGTGGACGCCATGCCCCAGGGCGGCACCATCACCTTTGCCACCCGTTCCGTCAGTGGTGCGGCCTCGAAGGAAAGCGGAGCCTCCGAGCGGCAGCTTCTGGTCGAAGTGAAGGACAATGGCATCGGCATGGATGAGAAAACCCGGCAGCGTTGTCTGGAACCGTTCTTTTCCACCAAGGCCCAGCGCGGCGGCACCGGACTCGGTCTGGCGATGGTCTATGGAATGATGCAGCGCCACGACGGCCTGATTGAGATTGACAGCGCTCCCGGCTGCGGCACCTGTATCCGGCTTATTTTCCCCATTCAGGAAAAACCGCTCAAAACCAAGCAGGGCGCCCCGCCGGAAGCCAAACAGAGCCGCTCCCTTCACATCCTCTGCATTGATGACGACGCGCAGGTTCGCCAACTCCTGAATGATTGCCTCACCCACTTCAATCATCGGGTAATGGTTGCCTCGGGCGGGAAGCATGGAATGGAATTGTTTCATACCGCCATGCTTAAAAACCAGCCCTACGAAGTGGTCATCACGGATCTGGGCATGCCGCAGATGGATGGATACCAGGTGGCCCGAACCATCAAAACCGAGTCTCCTCAGACCCCGGTCATCATGATGACCGGCTGGGGCACAACCATAAGGGAAGATGGAGAAACCACTCCAGAAGTGGACGCCGTAATCGGCAAACCGCCGCGCATGCAGGAACTGAACGACCTGCTGCTCCGGATAACCGCGCCGGGCAAACGCCACACTTGAGACGTTCCTGGTTGCCGAACCCCCGTCGGCCAGTCTTTTTCCGTGCCGTCTTCCGCGAATGCCGATAAGTTCAAACTCATGTCACGGATCGTCAAATGGCCGGTGGCGCTGACCATAGCCGGCTCTGACTGCGGCGGCGGCGCCGGCATTCAGGCCGATTTGAAAACGTTTGCCGCGCTGGGCGTTCACGGCGCCAGTGTCATCACCTGTCTCACCGCGCAAAATCCCCGGTGCGTTCTCGCCATCGAGCCGTGTTCGCCTCAAATCGTGAGGCAGCAAATGAAAGCCGTGTTCGAGGAACTACGGCCGGCGGCGGTGAAAACCGGAATGCTGTTTTCAGCCGAAATCATTCGCGCTGTCGCCGATTTTTTCAAAAAGCCAAAGCGTCCGCCGCTCGTGGTTGATCCGGTCATGATTTCAACCAGCGGCGCACCGTTGCTGAAACCGAAGGCGATAAAAATCTTGCGGGAACAATTGCTGCCGCTCGCAACTTTGGTCACACCGAACCTCGACGAGACCGAAATTTTGACCGGATGCAAAATCGTCTCCGTTGAAAACATGCGCGCGGCGGCGCGGGAAATCCACGCCCGGTTTGGATGCGCCGCGCTGGTCAAGGGCGGCCATTTGCGCGGCCTGCGCGACGCGGCGGACATTTTTTTCGACGGCCGGACGGAACTGCTGTTAAGCGCGCCGTTCATCAAGGGCGTTTCGACTCACGGCACCGGATGCACGTATTCGGCGGCCATTGTGGCGGCGCTGGCGTCGAACCCTGACTTGCCGCGCGCGGTTGAAATCGGCAAACGTCATGTGACCGCAGCCATCACGCGGAGTTATCACATCGGAAAACATTTTGCGCTGGGACATTTTGCCTGAGCGTGCGAAGTCTTTCCAGAAAGTGGCCGCGAATCGCGCCAAGGCAAATCACCGCCATTTCCTTTTCCCGCCGGAACGCTACACTATCAGCGTGTCCGATACGCTGGTCATCAACGAAATCTACCTGAGCTTGCAGGGCGAAAGCACCTTCGCCGGGCTGCCGTGCATCTTTGTCCGGCTCACCGCCTGCGATTTGCGCTGCTCGTATTGCGACACCGCCTATGCCTTCACCGAAGGCAAAAAAATGTCGCTGGAAAAAATTTGCGCGGAAGTCATGCGCCTCGCCAAACCGTTTTCAAACGCTCAACGCTCAACGTTCAACGCTCAACTTCCCCTGATCGAACTCACCGGCGGCGAACCCTTGCTCCAAAAAAATTCGCTGCCACTCATAAAACGGCTTTGCGACGAAGGCTTCACCGCGCTGCTCGAAACCAGTGGCGCTCACGACATCTCGCCCATTGACCCGCGGGTGCGGCGCATCTTGGATTTGAAATGCCCCAGCAGCGGCGAGGCTGGACGCAACCGCTGGGAAAACCTCAAACACCTGAAAACGACTGACGAAATCAAGTTCGTCATCGGCACCGTTGAAGATTACGAATGGGCCAGACAAAAAATCGCCGAAAACCGGCTGAATCTGGTATGCCCCCTGCTTTTTTCGTGGGTGCATCCGCTTGTGCCGGAGCAGCAAAATAAATCACTGAAACCGGTTCCCGCCGGTCAGACGCCGATTTCGCGGCGCGCATTGGCGGAACGCATCATCGCCGACGCGCTGCCGGTGCGGTTTCAAGTGCAGATGCACAAAATCATCTGGCCACCGGAACAACGAGGAGTTTAGTGAGCAAGACCCGTCAAATTCTCGACACGCTGCGTGATTACGAATCGCGCAACATTGTGTTCATTGAGCCGGACGGTTCGTGGCCTATCGTTTGGGACCGCGCCAGAGACGTTCACGTTTGGGATGCTGACGGGAAAAAATATCTCGATTTGACCGCCGCGTTTGGCGTCGCGGCCGCCGGGCACGCAAACCCGCGCCTCGTCAAAGCCGGTCAAAAACAAATGTCCCGGCTTTTGCACGCCATGGGCGATGTGCATCCGCACGCGCGCAAGGCCGAACTCGCCCGCGACTTGAGCCGCATCACCTTCGAACGGTGGAGCAATGGTAAAAAATCGGGCAAGGTCATTTTCAGCAATTCCGGTTTTGAAGCTGTTGAGTCTGCGTTCAAAACCGCGCTGCTGGCCACCGGCAAGCGCGGGGTGATTGCCTTCGAGGGTGCGTATCATGGCCTCGGCTACGGCGCGCTCAACGCCACCCATCGTGATTTCTTTCGCAGCCCGTTCCATTCCCAACTCCGCGAGTTTGGCCACTTTGTTCCGTTCCCCAAAGTGGGACAGGCTTCCAGCCTGTCTCTGAAACAAAAATTTCACCTCAAAAAAACAAACACGAGAAACAGGCAAGATGCCTGTCCCACTTTGGAGTCCGTCGCGTCTCACATCCGCCAACTTTTCCGACGCGAAAAAATCGGCGCCATTCTCGTCGAGCCAGTGCAGGGGCGCAGCGGCATTCAGGTTCCGCCCGTCGAATTACTGCCGCTGTTGCGAAAACTTTGCGACGAACACGGTGCGCTGCTGATTCTCGATGAAATTTTCACCGGTTTTGGCCGCACTGGCAAATGGTTTGCCTGCGAACACACCGGCGTCGTGCCCGACCTCATCTGCCTGGGCAAGGCGCTCACCGGCGGTTTCCCGCTCTCGGCCTGCGTCGGTCGCGCCGCCCTGATGGATGCCACATGGCCGGCATCGCGCGGCGAGGCCATTCATACCAGCACCTTCCTCGGCCATCCCGTCGGCTGCGCCATGGCGCTGGCGCAAATCCAGGAAATCGAAAAACTCGAACTGCCGGAACGCAGCGCGGAACTCGGCGGGTTTTTGCTCGGCGAACTGCAATCAAAAATTTCCAGCCCGAAATTGCAAATCACCGTGCGCGGTTTGGGTCTGATGGCCGGGGTGGAACTGCGCCTGTCCGATGGCCGGCCCGCCACCGACGCGGCCATGCAGGCCATCAAAGCCATGTTGCAGCGCGGTTATATTCTTTTGCCCGAAGGCGAACATGGCAACGTCATCAGCCTCACCCCGCCGCTGACCATCACCCAAGCCCAACTGGCCAAAGCCGTCGCCGAACTCCAAAAGGTTTTAACTACGGATTGAACACCGGAAAAGTGACGCGTTTTCTCCCTCTCCGCCAACGGAGTTGGGTGAGAGGGTCGGGGTGAGGTGGCGCGTAAAGATCAAAACCCCTCGCCCCGGCCCTCTCCCCGCTTGGGCGGGGCGAGGGAGAAAAGAACGCATTTCGTACGTTTTTTTATCCGTGTCCATCCGTGTCCATCCGTGGTTTAATCTTTCCCAGTGAAACTTTCTGAAATGCGGGAACTGCTGGCCGCGCGCGGGATTCATCTGACGAAATCCCTCGGCCAGAGTTTTCTGCACGATGGCAACCAGCTCCGCCGCATCGTCAAGGCGGCGGAATTGAAAAAGACGGACCAAGTTCTCGAAATCGGGCCGGGACTGGGACCGCTCACGGAATTGCTTCTGGAAAATAGCCACGAAGTCCTAGCCATCGAAAAAGATGCCCGGCTGGTGAAATTTCTGCGGGAGCGGTTCAACGTAGGACAGGCTTCCAGCCTGTCTCCATCTCAAAATGAGAAATCAGAGACAGGCGCGACGCCTGTCCTACGCCTGTTACACGCCGACGCGCTGGAACTTCTGAAGCGCGAGCCGCGTGATTGGCGCGATTGGAAGCTCGTGGCCAATCTGCCCTACTCCGTCGCGTCGCCGATTCTTGTCGAACTGGCGCAATCGTCCCAACGACCGGAACGGATGGTCGCCACGCTGCAACTCGAAGTCGCCCGGCGGCTCATGGCCAACGCCGGCGATGAAGATTACGGCGTGCTGACGCTGCTGGTGCAGCTTGATTACGAGCCGCGCGAATGGTTCAAGATTCCGGCGGGCTGCTTTTTTCCCGCCCCGGACGTGGATTCGGCCTGCGTGGTATTGATCCGTCGCGCCCAACCACTTTTGCCCGAAAATCAGCACGCCACATTTGTGAAAATCGTGAAGCGCGCATTTTCACAGCGGCGCAAAATGATGCTGAAATTGCTGCGCGAAGACTGGCCAGCAGAAAAGTTGGCGGATGCATTTGCCGCCTTGAAAATCCCGCCGCAGGAACGCGCTGAGAAATTGAGTGTGGAACAATTTGCAGCGCTGACACAAATTTTAAGTGGTCATTTATGAAACACGTTGTCGTAGAACATCATCTGTCTCTGCTGTATGAGGCACTTAAGACAAATAAAGCTGCATGGGATAAATTCGATTCAGAAATCAAGATTTTAAAAGCCAACAATTCCGCTGAATCAGATAAAAAAATACTGCGGGAAATGATCTTTCAGCAGGCTCAAGTTCATGCAGTCATTGTCTTAATTACAAATTGTCTAATCGAAGCACTCGCAAATTTTTATCTCACCAATAAATGTGATGAAGAACAATTTAAAACATTGGAACGCTTAAGCACTTTGGACAAGTTGGTGGTGGTTCCCAGATTGCTTCTGAAAGAATATGAATTTCCAAAAGGTGAAGCACTTTATGAAGATTTAAAACTTCTTCTAAATTTGAGAACGAGCTTGGTTCACTCAAAACCTAAAGTTACTGTGAACGAGGAAACAACCCATGAAGGAAACCTCGTAAAAAGCAGTTCAATTTTGGCCCTTACTCCTGAAAAGTGCGTGTCATTGCCAGCCCGCGTGGTTGCGCACATTTGGAATTATGATCGTGGCGCGTTGGCTGAACTTTGGATTAACAGCGATTTTTGTGATTTTGTTAAACGTGAAAATTCAAAAGCGAAAGCTCGGTTGAAACAACGTCCCACAAAATGAACGAAGAAATTTTTGATGTCGTCAACGAGCGCGACGAGGTGGTGGGGCAGAACACGCGCCGCGAGGTGCATCGGCTCGGCTTGAAGCATCGCGCGGTGCATGTGCTGGTGTTCAATGCGCGTGGCGAGTTTTTTCTCCAAAAACGCTCGATGACCAAGGACCGCGAGCCGGGTAAATGGGATTCTTCATCGTCGGGCCACGTGGATTCCGGCGAGGCTTACGACGCCTGCGCGATACGCGAATTGCGCGAGGAAATCGGATTTGTCGTCGCCCAGGCGCCGGAGCGGCTGTTCAAAATCGCCGCCTGCCCGGAAACGGATGCGGAATTCGTCTGGGTCTATCGCTGTCAGGCCGAAGGGCCGTTCCAACTGCATCCGGACGAAATCGAACGCGGCGGATGGTTTGCGCCGGAAAAAATCACGCGCTGGATCGCGGAAAAACCGGGGGATTTCGCGGGCGCGTTCCGGCTGGTTTGGGAAAAATATTTAGCCGTAGAGACGGTGGATGAGATTTAATTTGGCATAACGCGCCACCTCACGGCACGGGGCAAGGACATGGGTAACACTTGAGGGCATGGACATAGGTTACACATTGGGTAAGGATTTGGGGCTTTTCCACGGGCATGTCGTGGAAATCTATTTCTTTGGTTCAAGCCCGTGTCGGCTTTGTAAAACTGGTGCTCAAGGCCCAACAATCGTTTGCGGAAGTGTGTCGCATTTTCCGGATCAGTCGCAAAACCGGCTACAAATGGAAGCGACGTTTTCTGCGGCAAGGTTTGGGCGGATTGCGCGACCGCTCGCGCCGCCCCAAAAGGTTCCCCCATCAGACCCCGGCTGGCTGGTTGCGGCGGATCCGACGTTTGCGGCACCGACATCGGCGCTGGGGAGCCAAGAAACTCCGGGAACAGTTGCGTCGTCAATCTCCCCGTCAACGGGTTCCGGCGGTACGAACGATCACGTTGTGGTTGCAGCGATGGCAGTTGACCCGCCACCGACGCGCCCGGCCTCCCCACGGCCCGCAGTTGCTGCGCCCGAGACTAACGGTGCCGACGCGGTCCAATCAGGTATGGACGGTGGACTACAAGGGCTGGTTCCGAACCCACGACGGACAGCGGATCGAACCGTTGACCGTACGGGATTTGTTCAGTCGATATCTTTTGGCGGTACGGCTGCTGCCCGACCAGCAATGGTGGCGTGCGCGCGCAGTGTTTATACGGTTGTTCCGGCGTTTTGGTTTGCCTCGGGTTATCCGGGTGGACAATGGCGGCCCGTTTGGATCCAACGGCCCGGCGGGGCTGACGCGTTTGAGTGCCTGGTGGACGGCGTTGGGCATCCAAGTGGAGTTTATTGCGCCGGGTCATCCCGAACAGAATGGTGCGCACGAACAAATGCATCGGGAACTCAAAGCCGACCTGGCGGCTCCTGCCTCCAGCACGATGCGAGCTCAACAACGGCGAACCGATCGCTGGGTCAATTGCTACAATGGAGTTCGTCCGCACGAAGCGCTGGGCCAGCGAACGCCGGCGGAATGTTACCGCAAAGGCCGACCGTACCGGTGGACCAACCAGTTGCCGTTGAGTTATCCCAAGGGTTGGAAGGTACGCAGCGTCCGCAGCAATGGGCAGATTCGATGGCAGGGGAGACTTCGCTTTGTCGGAGAAGCCTTCGTCGGTATGAAAGTCGGATTGAAACCTGCAGGGATGGGCAAGCACGTCGTGTATCTGGCTCGCGTGCCACTGGGGGAGTTGCGCGCATCGGATGCTTGTGGTCTCCGGCCTTCGGCCTACGCCCACAAGCATCCGACCAAAGGTCGAAAAGTGTAACCTATGTCCTTGCCTCATTGTGTTACCCATGTCCTTGCCCCGTGCCCATCCCGGCCCTCTCCCCCAACTCCCGTTGGCGGAGAGGGAGAATCGGTCGCCGTCTCAAGCGGCACGGGTGATTTTTTATCCGTGTTTATCTGTGTCCATCCGTGGTTAAAAACGTTTCCCGCCTTTACTTGCGGCCAAAATGGGGTAGTTATTGAGTCATGCAAGATTTTCTGGTTCCAATCGTGGTTGAACAGACCGGTCGCGGCGAGCGCAGTTGGGATATTTATTCCCGGCTGCTTGTGGACCGCATCCTTTTCCTCGGCACGCCGGTGGATGACATGGTCTCGAACGTCATCATCGCGCAGCTTTTGTTCCTGCAAATGTCCGATCCGAAAAAGGACATTCATCTTTACATTAACTCGCCCGGCGGCAGCGTCACGGCCGGGCTGGCGGTTTACGACACGATGCAATATCTCACGTGCGACGTGAACACCTATTGCGTCGGGCAGGCGGCCAGCATGGCTGCGGTCCTGCTCGCGGCGGGCACGAAGGGCAAACGTTACGCCCTGCCGAACGCGCGCATCCTCATCCATCAGCCTTGGGGCGGCGTGCAGGGCCAGGCCAGCGACATCAGCATCCAGGCCAGGGAAATTTTGCGGCTCAAGGACCGGCTCAACGAAATCCTCGCCAAACACACCGGCAAATCCGTCGAAAACATTGGCAAGGACACTGACCGCGACAATTTCATGTCGTCGGACGAGGCCAAAGCTTACGGCCTCGTGGACCAAGTGGTGCAATCACGGAAGGAAATCGCCGGGCCGGCGGAGAAAACATCGGTGGTTGTGTGAACAAATCGCATTGTTGTTGGAGTTCGTGCTTCAGCATGCCTTTGGGAACAACCTAAAGGTTGAACTCCAACGAAATCGTAAATCGTAAATCGCAAATCATAAATTTCCCTTGGCCCGTCCGACCAACATCCCGACGTGCAGCTTCTGCGGCAAAACGCAGGCGGAAGTGCGCAAGCTCATTGCCGGACCGGGCATTTTCATCTGCGACAACTGCGTCATCCTTTGCAAAAACGTCCTCGACCGCGAACTTGAGGTCCAAAGTCGGAAGCGGCAGCCCAAGTTCACCGTTCCCAAACCCGCCGTCATTAAACGGCACCTGGATCTTTATTGCATCGGCCAGGAGCACACCAAGAAAACTTTGGCCGTCGCGGTGCACAACCATTACAAACGCATCCAGCCGGAACCGGAGGCGGAAGACGGGGAGGCTGGCAAGCCGCCGCGTCCGCACGCCGACGTGGAAATCGAGAAGAGCAACATTTTGATGATCGGGCCGACCGGCTCCGGCAAAACGCTGCTGGCCCGGACGCTCGCCAAAATCCTTGATGTGCCGTTCGCCATCGCCGACGCGACGACGCTGACCGAGGCCGGTTACGTGGGCGAGGACGTGGAGAATATAATTTTGCGGCTGCTGCAAAGCGCCGATTACGACGTGAAACGCGCCCAGCGCGGCATCGTTTATATTGATGAAATTGACAAAATCGCGCGCAAGGCCGACGGCCCGTCCATCACGCGCGACGTTTCCGGCGAAGGCGTGCAGCAGGCGCTCTTGAAGATCCTCGAAGGCACGGTGTGCAACGTGCCGCCGCAGGGCGGACGCAAGCATCCGCAGCAGGAATACATCCGCGTAAACACGACGGACATCTTGTTCATTTGCGGCGGGGCGTTCATCGGTTTGGAGAAAGTCATCCAGCGGCGGTTGGGTCGGCACACGATGGGTTTCGGGGCGATTGGCGAGGCGCAAAAACACGCCGGCGCGGCGCGCGATGAAATGCTCCAGCACGCTGAACCGGAGGACCTGCTCAACTTCGGCTTCATTCCCGAATTTATTGGCCGGTTGCCGATCGTGACCACGCTGGCCGAATTGACCGAGGAGCAGTTGGTTGCCATTCTCACCGAGCCGAAAAGCGCGCTGACCAAGCAATACGCCAAGCTCATGGCGATGGAAGGCGTGGAACTGGAATTTACGCCGGACGCCCTGCACGAACTGGCGGCCCAAGCGATCAAAAAAGGCACCGGCGCGCGCGCGCTTGCGCGGGTTGATCGAGAAGCTGATGCTCGACTTGATGTATGAAGTGCCGGACAGCGGCGACATCATCCACGTCAAAATCACACGGCCGGTCGTGCGCGGCGAAAGCCAGCCGATCGTGCGGCGCAAGCAGGACCAGAAAGCGGCGTGACAATTATGACAACGGCTTTACAGAAAGCCATTGCAGGATTGTATGAAGCATTTCTGGAGCACTTCCACCTGCACGCCTTGCGAGCGGCCGTATTCCAGTTTGACAAAACCAACCGGATTGATATTGTTTCAATATGGCTGTCGGATTTACCAACATGCTCCCGCCCCTGCCAGTGGACGCGGATACGGCTCGCGCGATCAAGCGCGAGGCAAGAAAGGTGCGCCTGAGCCAGGCGGACGTTGTCCGTCAATCCATCAACCTGGGTCTGCCGCAGGTTGCCCGCGCTCATTCACTGGAAGAAAAACGCAGGCCAAAGTGCCTGGATTGGCTGGACGATTACCCGCTGTCGCCGGTGGCCGCGCGGGACACCAAGTCGGCGCTCAAGGAAAGGATTGCGCGGAAAAATGGTTTGCATCGCTGACACGGGTTTTCTCGTCGCGCTGCGCGGCAAGCCGGCTGAACGGAAATGGGCGCAGGCGGAATTCGAGCGGCAGGGAGCGCCTTTTTACACCTGCGAAGCCGTGCTGGCGGAGGCGGCCCATTTTGTGGATTCGCGGTTTTTGGCCCGGCTCATCGAGGAAGGCGACATCGTTTTGCTATTTTCGCTGCGGGAACAACATTCGCGTGTGCGCCAATTGTTGGAAAAATATCACGGCGTGATGGACATCACCGACGCGTGCGTGGTCCGGCTTTCGGAAATGTTTCCGCAATGCCTCGTGTTCACCGTGGACAAGACGGATTTCAGCATCTATCGCCGTTTTGGGAATCAGACGATTCCGTTGAACACGCCGGACACCTGACATCACACGCCAACATCTTCATTCCAAAGTTCCGTCCGGGCCTTGATGAAATCGCGCATGAGCTGGATGCACGTTGGATCCTGGAGCACTTCCACCTGCACGCCCTGTGAGCGGACGTATTCCTCCGGACCTTGAAAGGTCTTGTTTTCCCCGACGACGAGGCGCGGGATTTTGTAGAGCAAAATCGCGCCGCTGCACATCGGACAGGGCGACAACGTGGAATACAAAACGCATCGCTGATAAACCGACGCCGTGAGCCGCCCGGCGTTTTCGAGGCAGTTCATCTCCGCGTGGTGAATGACGCTGCCGTGCTGCACCCGCTGGTTGTGGCCGCGCCCGATGATTTTGCCGTCCAGCACCAGCACCGAGCCGATGGGAATGCCGCCTTCGGCCAGGCCGGTTCTGGCTTCTTCAATCGCAGCTTGAAGAAATGAATCCATACCGCGTTTTAATCATTTTACCTGGCCGATTCCAGAATTTTCCTTGAATACAGCTTTAATTCCGGTCGTGACTAAGAGCTTATCCCTAAATAATCTTTACACCGTGTGTGGGCTTTGTTACGTTGTCGGCATGAGCAAAGTTTACTCTTGGGAAGTGTCCGATGAACTCTGGACTCGGGTCGAGCCGCTGGTTCCAGTGCGCGCGGCGCGGGCCAAAGATCAAAAATACCAGCGGCGTCCCGGAGGCGGGCGCAAGCCGTTAAAATCGCGCTCCGTGTTCGCTGCCATTGTGTACGTGTTGCGGACGGGTTGTCAATGGAAAGCGTTGCCCAAGAGTTTTGGCAGTGCCACGGCGGTTCACCGTCGCTTTCAGCAGTGGCGCGCGGCGGGATTCTTCCGCCGACTGTGGCGGGCCGGTTTGGCCGAATACGATGATCTGGAAGGGATTGCCTGGGAATGGCAGAGCATTGACGGCACTCAGGGCAAAGCTCCCTTGGCGCTGGAAGCGGTAGGCAACAACCCCACGGATCGGGGGAAAAAAAGGCACCAAACGCAGTTTGCTGGTCGACGGGACTGGCGTCCCGCTCTCGCTTATCGTCACGGGGCCAACCGGCATGATGTGAAACTGCTGGCCGAAACACTGGACAGCATTGTGATTCGGCGACCCAAGCCAACCCGTCGGTGTCGCCAAAACCTGTGTGCCGATAAAGGCTACAGCGGCAAGCCCGCCGCCGCGATCATGCGGAAACGCGGTTATATTCCGCAGGTGCGGCAAATCGGCCAGGAAACCAAACCGATCTGCGGGCGGAAGCAGCCTGCCCGCCGATGGCGGGTGGAACGAACGCATTCGTGGTTGAACCGTTTCCGCAAGTTGCTGGTGCGGTACGAAAAGAAGGCGGAGAATTATCTGGGCTTGTTGCATTGCGCTTCGGCCTTGATTTGCTGGCGAATGTGTTGAATACGTAAAATCGTTATTTAGGGATAAGCTCTAAATGTTTTGCTTCCTCGACGTTTTCAGAGGAGTGAGAGTTTACGTCCGTCCTCGCCTTTTATCCTCTCCCCCAGGAGAGGAAATCGCTTTCGCTGGTTTCTGGTTTTGCAGATGAGCGTCCGGCCTATTCAGCCGCATAAATTTTCAAAGGCGCGGCGAACGATTGTCCCTCTCCTGGCCCAAGTTCGTCAGTTAATTGAGTGAAAGTGCGGATTTGCTGGGTTTTTCTGCCATCACAGCCTGTTTTTCTCCACTACATTTCATTTTGCATCACCTTGGGCGCGGTTGGCAGGTCCAGCCCCAGACGAACCAGTAGTTCGGCCACGGGCCGGTCGGGGCGCGCGACCACACGCAGACGTAATTCCCGGGTTTGTTGGCTCTGAGCTTCTTTGACCGGCAACACCACGTCCAGGCTGCGCACGGTGGCGACTTCCTTGATCAGTTGCCGCGCGCAGTTGCCCAGTCCCTTGCCGCGCATCCACATTTCCAGCGTGCGCCACAAGGCCAGACTCAGGAAGCACACCAGGATGTGCGCTTGGACCCGTTCGGTCTTTTGATGGAAAACCGGGCGCAGGCTCAAATCGCTTTTGCTGATCCGAAAGGCGTCTTCGGCCTGGGTCAGTTGCCTGTACCAATGCCAGAGTTTGGCCGGGTCTTTCTCCGGACAGTTGGTGCGCAACAAATACGCGCCCTGAGCGTGCTGGACCCAGGCGGTGCGTTCGGCGCGCCCGGTGATTTGCAGTCCGCAGGCGCGGCCCTGGGCGTCACGTTGGACGACCACTTCCAGCAGCCGTTCGGCGGCGGGGAAACAGCCCAGCCAGCGGCCAATGCGACGTTCGATTTTGCCGGGATCTTGGCCGGGATGGCGCTGGAGGGTGGCGTGGGTTTTGTCGAGTTGAGTGCGCAGACGCTGGCGTTGGAGTTCGATCATGGCGGCTTCCTTCTGGCGGCGCGCGCTGGAACGGCAAAGAAGGTATTGTTCGCCGGGGCCGCCGTCGGAATGGGACACCCGTTTGACTTCCACGCCGGGCGGCACTGACACCCAATCTTTTTGGTCGAGCAGTTGAGCCTGGAACTTTTTGAGCCGGCTTTTGGGTGTGCCGACGAGGTAGCCGGCGTTGTGCTGGCGCAGGAAATCAATGTTCTCTTCGCTGATCATGCCCCGGTCCAGAACCCAGATGCGTTTGGCCTGGCCGTATTTTTGTTCCATCATCGTGACCATGTCTTCGACGGTGGCGACGTCCGCAGTGTTGCCGGCGAAGATTTCGTAACCGATGGGCAGTCCTTCGGGCGTGCCCACCAGGCCGATGTTGACTTGTTTGCAGTCGGGCCGCTGGTCGCGCGAGTAGCCGCGCGCGGCTTGGGCGTTGCTCCTGGCCTGGCCTTCAAAATAGGTGCTGGTGACGTCGTAAAGCAGGAACTCGAACTGGACGCCAAACCAGCTTTGGTAACGTTGGTGCAAGTGCGCGCAGAGCTTGTCTTTGTGGGTCTGAAGCACGTCCAGGCCGCGATAGAGCCGCGCGTCGTTGATTTGGGAAAAAGGCACGCCCAACAAATCTTCCAGCAAATCTTCCAGCGCGCTGTCGGCATACCAGCGCTCGGCCACTTCGAGTTCGCTTTTCTGCCCGCGGAAACGCGCCAGCGTGAGAATACAGGCGGTCAGTTCCCACGGCACCTCCTCACGACCCGGCTCGATCAGGTCACGCAAAAGCGTGTGCAATCCCAAACGCCGCCACAACGAGAGCGCCAGATAGACCTGGCCGAAATCGCGCACGCGCTCGACCCGCACGCCGCGCAGATCAACCTGCGCCCATGGCGGAGGGGACGCCTCGGGCAGCGGCTGGCCCAGTTGACCTTGCACCGGCGCGGGCGGGCGACCCGCCAGCAAATCGGCGACATCCTCCCAGCCATGACGCGCGCGGCTTTCCAGTCCCGGTTCCTTGCCCAGCGTGGCGACGATCTCCTGACGCGGCCCGCGAGCCGTGCGAACCGTTTTGACCAAAGTCCAATACTCATAGGTTTCGCCCTCGACGAGGCGGCGGTTACGGCGCAAGAACATGACTGAAGCATGCCCCAGACAATGAGGGACTCACAACAGGCTCTTCTCCACTACAGAAGCTTGGGACGCTGCCGACAACAAAAAAACCAGTGATTTGCCCATACCAACCTCCTGAAAAAACTGCTTTCGCCCCCGATATGACGAACTTGGGTTAGTTCCATGCCCGACAAGAATGCCTCAAACCCTTTGATTGTCAATTAGTGTTAACAGGCCCTAAACCAATTCAATAATTTCTTGAAGCATCGGAACATTTTTCTTCACCAACTCAACTTGAATTGCATGGTCATGTCTCAAACATTCTTCTCGTGTTGTGAAGACATGGTCTACAGCAATTCCAGCGTGCGGTGCAACTCCGCGTCGGTGTTGTAAAAGTGAGGGGAGAGGCGGATGTGGTTTTGTCCCTTGCGGTCCGCGCGCAAGGATGCCACGACGCCAGCGTCCGTCAATTTTTTGTGCAGCGCCGCAAGGTCTTTGCCCGCCTGATGAAAGGAAATGATGCCGCCCGCGTTTTCAATTTTCGCGTCCGCGTTCAGGACCGCAAAGCCTTTTGCCTGCAACGAGGGCACGAGCCACGCGCGTTTGCGCAGCAGTTCGGCGGCGATGTTTTCGACACTGACTTCCAGCGCGAGTTCCATGGCGGCAATCAAGCCGACCAGTCCCAGCAGATTGTGCGTGCCAGCCTCGTATTTCGCCGCGCCGTCGCGCAAGACAATTTGTTCCTGCGCGACAAAATTCGGGCAGCGCACGTTGTGCCAGCCGTAAATCGGCGGGTTCACCCGGTCCTGAATTTCGCGCCGGACGTAAAGCAGGCCCGCGCCGCACGGTCCGAGCAGCCATTTGTGCGCGTCGGCGGCGAGCATGTCCACGTGCTCAACCGTTGTGGGAAACGCGCCGAGCGTCTGGATGGCATCGAGACAAAATAGAATCCCGCGTTCGCGAAAAAATTTGCCGATGGCCTGAACATCAATGCGATAGCCGCTGATAAAATGGCAGGAGGCGAGCGCGACGAGCCGGGTGTTTTCGTCCACCTGTCCCATCACGTCCACCGGGCGAATGACGCCGAGGCCGCGCGTGTTGAGCAGGCGGACTTCGACGCCGCGTTCGGCCAGCGCCATCCACGGATAAACGTTGGCCGGATAATCATCGTGGTAAATGAGGATATTGTCGCCTTTTTTGAATTTCAGCCCGGCGGCGACAAAGCTCAACGCGAGCGACGTCGGCCCGACCAGCGCGACTTCGTCCGGCTGGCAATGCAACAATTGCGCCCCGAGCCGGCGCGCGTCATTCAGGCGGTGCAGGACGAAGGCTTCCTGATCGCCGAGCGTGCCGCGTTGGGCACATTCAGAAACGGCGGTGGCGACGCGCCGCGGCAGCGGGCAAACCCCGGCGTGCGCGAGGAAGATTTTGTCGCGGGCGACGGGGAATTCGCTCCGGCGCAGTTCCTCGTTCGCGAGCAATTCGGTCAATGTCATGCGGCGAAAGTAATGGGCCAAGGCCCAAGGGGCAAAGCGGAATTAAAACCCTTTCAGAATATTGAAAAGTTCACTATGCGAACCGTAGATGCCAGTCCAGAACTGGATGACTTTGTAAGCGACCAGCAACACGACCAGCATGTAAATGAGCCGCGGCATCCAGGTGGCGAAGGCGTTCAGCTTGCGGGTGCCGTCCTCGTTGTAAAGCCGGTTCAGATGGCGGAGCGATTCATCGAGTTTGCCGCTGATCTCGCCGCTGGCATAAAGATTGGCGAAGGTTTCCGGGAACAGCGGGCAGAGGCGGACGGCTTCGGACGGCATTTGACCGGCAACGACTTGTGGTTTCCACGCGGCGACGGCACGGCGCAGGGCAGGCGAGCCGCTGGCGGTGGCAGCCAGATCCCAGGCTTCAAAGATGTTGACCCCGGCGCTGATGAGCGCTTCGAGTGCCGCCGCGAGCCGGGAAAGGGCAAGATAATGCCGTGCCGTGCCCAGCAGGGGAACTGGCCGTAACAGGAATTCGATCCTGGCGCGCCAGTTTTCACCATGTTTGCTTTGCGTGGCGTAAATCATCAGGACGACGGCGCCATAAAGCGGTGAGAGAATGAGTGCGGCTTTGACAAACAGGAGGGTCAGGCTGGCGTTGAACTGGGACGCGGCAAACGGAAGCACGATAAAAAAAATGAGGGCGGCGAGGTGAATCAGTCCGACGGGGTAAATGAGCTGGGAAATCACCTGCTTGATGACACGGGCGCGGTCGTTGTAATAATCGGCGAGCAGCCGGAAACAGGTGTCGAGCCGCCCGCTTTGTTCGCCGGCTCCAATCAACGCGAGGTCAAACGCGGGCAGCCAGTTGAGAGACTGCAATGCTTCGGCCAGTGTCGCGCCCTTGACGAGTTCATCCAGCAGGCGTTGCAAGGGCGCACGGAAGGAAGAGGCGGGCGGACTGCGTTGGATCTGCTCCAGGGCGCGAACGATGGGAATTCCGGCGGACGTGAACTGGTTGAGCTGATGATAGAACTCGGCCCGCTGGGTGAACTGGCGGGGCGTGATGAAAAGCGGCATAATCCCGCCTCGCGGGACCGTCGGCGGTCAGGCCGTGACGCGGTCCAAGCTGGCCTTGAAATCGCGCCGGCTTTTGGCGCCAACCATTTGGTCGGCGACCTGGCCTTTGTTGAATAGCAGCAGGGTGGGAATGGCGCGGATGCCATATTCGGCCGCCAGCGATTGCTGTTCATCAATGTTCACTTTGCCGATTTTCACCTTGCCATCGTATTCATCGGCGAGTTCATCAAGGAGCGGCGCGATCATTTTGCAGGGACCGCACCATTCCGCCCAGAAATCAACGAGCACGGGCACCGGCGACTGCAAAACCTGCTGCGCAAAACTTTCCTGCGTGAGCGTGACAATCAAGGGAGAAGCCATACGTCAAATGAGGTGGTTTTTGGCACAAGAAACAATATGGTCAAAACCGGTTTCATCCGATTGCATCTTTGAGAATCAGGACCATCCAAACCACAGTGCCGACGGCAAACAATCCCGCCAGGGCCGCGGCGATGACCAGAATGTTATCGAGCGCGCCAATCGTCGGGGCGGCAGGCGCCGCTCTTTGCGCCGCCGGAGCAGGCCGCGCTTGAGAAACCGGTGCGGCAGCGGCAGCGGTTCGCGGCGCGGTGGTTGCGGGTGCGGGTGAAGTTCTTGCCGCGCTGGCTGGCATTGGCACGGCGCTGGGAGCCCCGGTCGGACCGCCAGGCGGCAGCGTCGGCAGTTTGATGGTTGGCGCCGTGGATGGTTTCGGCGGCAAATTGATGCGGACAGTCTCTTTTTTGGGCTGTACCTTGCCGGTTTCTTTTTTTACCGGTGGCACAGCGCCTGTGGGCGCACCTGGTATGTTTGACGGAATATCAGCCATAGTATTTAGTGGTTCAAGATAAACGGCGGACGGCGGCTGTCAAATGTAATTCTGGAAACAAAAACCGGGACGGCGGAATCCGCCGCCCGGTTGCAGAATGATTGCACCATCAAGTCTTTTCCTCAATCAATTCGCGCCGCGCGCCGCCGAGCAATTGTTCGACGAAACCAGTCGAATAAACGCCACGCCGGAAATTCGGGTCCTGCATGATGGCCTGCTGGAAGGACACGGTGGTTTTAATGCCGGTGATCATGTATTCGGCGAGCGCGCGGTTCATGCGATCCATCGCTTCACGCCGGTCTTTGCCCGTGGTGATAAGCTTGCCAATCATCGAGTCGTACATTGATGGGATCGTGTAACCCGCGTAAGCATGGGTGTCCATGCGCACGCCGCGGCCGCCGGGTTGAAAATACATTTCAATCCGTCCGGGGCTGGGACGGAAATCGTCAAACGGGTCTTCGGCGTTAATACGGCATTCGATGGCATGACCTTTGATTTGAATGTCGCCCTGCGAATGTTGCAGTGGCTCGCCCATCGCCAGCAGGATTTGATAGCGCACGAGATCAATGCCCGTGACTTCCTCGGTGACCGGGTGCTCGACTTGTACCCGCTTGTTGACTTCGAGGAAATAAAAATTGCCGTGATTATCCACGATGAACTCGACGGTGCCGGCGTTGGTATAGTGCGCGGCCTCGGCGATTTTCACGGCGGCCTTGCCGATTTTGTCGCGCAATTTGCGGAATTTATTCTCGAGCAATGGCGACGGCGCCTCTTCGATCAGTTTTTGGTTGCGGCGTTGAACGGAACAATCGCGTTCGCCCAGATGAATGATGCGCCCTTTATTGTCGCCGAGAATCTGAATTTCGATGTGATGCGGATTTTCAATGAATTTCTCGATATAAACGCCCGAATTGCCAAAGGCCTTGTCCGCTTCGGTTCGCGCCGTGTAATAACCTTTCACGAGCGAAATGTCATTGTGCGCGACGCGCATTCCGCGCCCCCCGCCGCCGGCAATGGCTTTAATCATCACCGGATAACCGATCTGTTTGGCGATGGCCAGGGCGTCCGGCTCTTTTTCAACAACGCCTTCCGAGCCCGGCGGAATGGCCACGCCAGCTTTCTTGGCCAGCGCCCGGCTGACCGCTTTGTCCGCCAGCGCCTGCATCGCGCGCGGGCTGGGGCCGATGAAACGAATGTTGCAACTCTCGCAAACCTCGGCGAAATGCGCGTTCTCCGAAAGAAAACCATAACCGGGATGAATCGCGTCCACGTCCGTGACTTCCGCCGCGCTGATGATGCGGTCAATCCGCAGATAACTGTCCGCTGCCGGAGCCTTGCCGATGCAAATGGCTTCGTCGGCCAGTTGGACGTGCATGGAATTGGCGTCCGCCTCCGAATAAACGGCGACGGTGCGGACGTTCAATTCTTTGCAAGCGCGGATGATCCGAACTGCGATTTCACCGCGATTGGCGACCAGGATTTTTTCAAACATGGGCTTTCAGTGAAAGCAAACAGGTTTAACGACGTTTACACAGCCGGAGTCAGGCTGGACGCACTTTAAACAAGGGCTGGCCGAATTCCACCGGCTTGGCGTTTTCAACCAGAACCTGCGTGACAACGCCTTTGACTTCAGCTTTGATTTCGTTCATCACTTTCATTGCTTCGATGATACAAACGACGGAATCAGGGTTTATTTCGGTGCCAATTTCAACATAACTCGCAGCTTCAGGAGATGGCGCGCGATAAAAAGTGCCAATCATTGGAGATTTGACCTCAATTTCGTTTGTGATGGGAACTGGTGGTGTGCCAACCGGGGCCGGTGCCACAGCGACCGGTGGCAGAACCGGAACCGTACCAGCAGGTGGAAGTTCATCATACTGAACGACAGGTGTGCCGCCGTTGGAGGCGCGCTTCATCCTGATTTTGGAATCCTGACGTTCCAACTCAAACTCCGTTATGGAGTTTTTTTTCATCAGATCAATTATGGCCTTAATATCTTTGATATCCACGGTGCGTTTTCGTTAAAGTTAACTCAAATTCCTGTTTTTAATCCTTAATAACCAAAAAAGCAGCAGCCGAAGTTCGACTTTGCTTGAATCATTGTTAAGTTAAGCGGATTCTAGCTATTTAAAACACGTCGTCAAGTCTCAAAGTAAAAAAGTTTGAATTTGAATAAAAATAGGTTAAACAGCTCATAAAAACCAACAAAATTACTTTTTATCTCATACTGTAACGTTAACTGATGCTTCCAATGCCAAAATGTATGATTTTTGCCCAAAACCACTAATTTGCCCGTAGCAGACCGGTGCGATCAACGATTTGTGTCTGAATTTTTCTCTCGCGTAGATGTTCGAGAGATGGATTTCAATTGTCGGCACGCCTACCGCCGCGATCGCGTCCCGCAGGGCAACGCTGGTATGGGTGTAAGCGGCGGCGTTTATCACAATCACATCAAATTGCCCCTTAGCCTGCTGAATCCAATCCACCAGTTCGCCTTCCATGTTCGACTGCCGGAAATCAATCCCCACCTTCATCTGAGCGGCCCGTTCGCGCACTTTAGCCTCAATATCGGCCAAAGTCATGCGACCATAGACTTCAGGTTCACGCTGGCCCAACAAGTTCAGATTCGGCCCGTTGAGAAAGAGAATTTTCATGTCCGGACGGGAGAATAGCCTGTTGCCGGATCTTTGTCGATTTGATTTCCAGTCAAAGCCAGCAGACAGCCCAATAAAGTGAAGGCAGTCCAAGCCAGCGCCGGGACGTAGAGGCTAAATTCGCCAAGCCCTTGTACGAACCAGCCGAGCAGGCCGGCAAAAAGAGCAAAGGTCATCAAGTCGCCGGACTGCCACGCTTGCCGCCCGATGGTTGCCAGCGACAGAGCTATCCATGCCGCGTAAAAAATTCCGCCCGCGAATCCTGAATCGGAAAACTGCTCGAGGTAGTCGTTGTGGGTGAGGCGGGCCATTTCGGCTTTCGGCGACTTGACCCGTTCGTATGGCCGTTGAAAAGTGCCCGGTCCTGTTCCGAACAACGGACGGTCAAGGGTGGTTTTCACCGCCGCGCGCCAATAATCAAATCGTGCGCCGACACTGGTTGCACCGGCGGCAAAGTAGCTTTGAAAACGAACCGCAAAAATCACCAGCCCGATCAGCATAATGCCGGTCAACGTTGCCAGTTTTAATCGCATCGGCCACTGCAAACGAAACAAACACGCGCTGCCGATGGCCAGTGCAATCAGCCAACCCAGCTTTGAGCCGGTCCAAAAGAATGCCGAGCCGCCCAGGAAAACGGTCAGTGCGATGACTGCGGCGCGGATGGGCGGACGCAGTCGTCTGGTACTGTTGAACGCCAAAACGAGCGACACCGGCAACAACAGCAGAATCAAGCCCGCCAAGGCGTTGGGATAAACCAGCGTGCCATTGACGCGCCCTCTGGCAAATTTGGCGAGGATGACCGGGTTGGGCACGTCCACGCCGTTGGTGGTGATCACCACCCGGTTGTGTTTCATTTCCGCGAACATTGCCGTTGGAATGTTCGTCCAGCCCGCCCGCTCGCCCTCCAACAGCAACTGGCGGCTTTGCGGAAATTCAAACAACCGCTGGTTGATTCCTTTTATGAGACAAATGGCAAATGCCGCCAGCACGCCGGCCAGCAACCAGTACACCGCCCGTTCGCGTCCCAGCACCAGCGCGCCAAGGAAATAACACGCGACGCAGCCTGCAAATTGCCAGAGCGTTGTTGTGGTGAGGATGCCATCCACGGTTTGCGTGGCGGAAAGCAACTGCCAGCCGAACCACAACAACGGCAGCAGCCAGAGCCGGCGTGTTCCCGGCCAGCGCCATTTGCCGATGAAGGCCAGCGCCGCGCCGGCCAGCGCGAGCGGCAGCAAAATCCAGTTGCCCCAGTGCGTGGGCCAGGCGTACGCCCAAAATTCGGCGGGCGAAACCGGCGGTGTGATTTTCTGGTCGAGAATGACCGGGTTGCCGAACTTCAAAATCGCCAGACCGAGAAACAGCCCGAATCCGAGCGCGTAGAGCCTGGTTCCGGTGGTTGTTTTTTCGGAATTCATTGCGCGGCCCGGTTCGCACCCGGCTAAAAATGAAGTTTGAGCAGGCCCACTTCGAGCGCGAGCGCCTCCTGCACATTGGTATGCAGCAACCGCTGGGTTTGCTCCAGGGTTTGCAAATTTTCCAATGCCTGCCGCGGTGTGATGCGCCGGGCGACGGCTTGGGCGCCGGAAATTTCAGGGAATTTCAGCAGGCTGCCGCCGGCGGCGAGGGTGCGCAGCCACACGTCGCGCAGCCACCATTGCACCAGCAGCAGCGCCTCCGCCCGCTGACGGCGATATTCCGCCTCGATGGCCGCGGTGAGTTCGTCCTCCCACTTTTCGCGCAAATCCTTTTCGACTTCATCGTGCTGTTGCAACGGCGAGCGCGCGGTCAGGGTTTCATCCACGCGCTCCCGAATTTCGCCGAGTTTTTGCAGCAGCACGTCGAGCAGCCGGTAGCGGCCCAGCAGACTCTTTTGATCGCCGGCCGCCAGCGCGTCAAAACGCGCAAGCCATTCCCGTTGCGCCGGATCCAGTTGGCGGACGCCTTCGCCAAAAAAATTCAGGCGCAGACAGCGCGACAGGATTGTTTCCAAAATCCGCTGCGGTTCAATCGTCAGCAAAATCAGAACCGACTGGCCGGGCGGTTCTTCCAGCGTTTTCAGAAAGGCGTTCGCGGCCTGAACATTCAGCCGGTCGGCCCCCGCGATGATGGCCACCTTGTATTTGGCCTCGGCGGGTTTGAGCTGGATTTCGCGCATCAACTCGCGCGTTTGCTCGACGGTGATGATGCGCGATTTGGATTCGGGCCGCGCCCAATGCACATCGGCGTGCGTGTCGCGGTCAATTTTCCGGCAGCTCGGACAGGCGTCGCAGCAATCGGTGGCCACGCCGCCGGTTTGGACGGGATTCTGGCAGTTCAGCGTTTTGGCCAGCGTGCGGGCGAGCGTTTCCAATTCTTCGAGCTGATCTCCGGCGAACAGGTAGGCGTGGCCCAGCCGCCCCCGCGCGAGTGAGCGCTGAAGCAGTTCGACGCCCCGCGTTTGTTTCGCCAAAAGTTTGAAGGCCATGCGCGTTTAAGGTGGAAATCTATTGCTGTAGAAATTGCGCATTACCCACCCGATGGGCAACAAAATTGCATTGGACGGAACATATTTCCGGATTAAGAAACTTCCCTTCAACGGCAGACCACAGCCCGTTTATTTCATGAACCCCTGCGCTTTCAGCCAGAACAGACAATCGCCCGCCCACGGATGGGGATGCGCGAATGGCGGTTTGTCATCCAGCCCCATGCCATGTTCGCCCTTTTGATAGACGTGGAAATCAAACGGAACTTGATATTTCCGCAATGCTTCAACGAACATCAAGCTGTTTTCCAGCGGCACGGTTTTGTCCTCAAAAGTGGCCCAGATGAAACACGGCGGCGTTTGGGCCGTCACCTGCATTTCGTTGGAGAGCAGCTTTACCAACCTCGCCGGCGGATCGATGCCGAGCAGGTTTTTCTTCGAACCGGAATGCGCATATTTGCCCATCGTGATGACCGGATAGCAAAGGATGCCGAGGTCCGGCCGCGAACTTTGCCGCTCGATCGGGTCGGCGGCGTTCGGGCTGCCGGAATCAAAATGCGTCATCAGGGTGGACGCCAGATGTCCGCCCGCCGAGGAACCCATGATGCCGACGCGCTTCGGGTCAATCTTCCAATCCGCCGCCCTCGCCCGCACCAGGCGCACCGCGCGCGCCGCGTCTTCCAGCATGGCTGGATGCTGGTATCCATCCGAGCCGAGCCGGTATTTCAGAACGAAGCAGGTGACGCCATGCTGGTTCAGCCACAAGGCGTAATCGTTTCCTTCATGCGGCGCGAGATAGCCGTAGGCGCCGCCCGGACAAATCACCATCGCCGCGCCAGTGGTGTTGGCGGGGTCGGGCAAATACGGCGTGAGCGTGGGAATGTCATTGCTCGTACTGCCGTGCGCGCCGGGCGCGCCGTCCGGCCAGAGCGGGACGGGCGCTTGCATTTCCGCGCGCAGCAGGAACGGAAAAACCACAACTGCGGCCAAGGCGAACAGAGTTTTCATTGATTGACATGAAGCTTACGCCAACCCGCCGTCGTTTCAATACCAAAGCCTGCGTTTGACAGCCGGCAGACTCCGCTTCTACTTTCGCCTGACATGTTCGAACTCACTGCCCCGTTCAAAACCGCAGGCGACCAGCCGCAGGCGATTGCGAAGCTGACCGAAGGGCTTTTGTCCGGCGCGAAGCATCAGGTGCTGCTCGGTGTCACGGGGTCGGGCAAGACGTTCACCATTGCCAACGTCATCCGCAACGTGGACAAGCCGACGCTCGTCATTTCGCACAACAAGACGCTGGCCGCCCAGCTTTACGCCGAGTTCAAAGGTTTTTTTCCGAAGAACGCCGTCGAATACTTCGTCAGCTATTTCGATTATTACCAGCCGGAAGCCTACATCCCGCGCACCGACACGTTCATCGAAAAAGATTCCAGCCGGAACGAGGAAATCGAGCGTCTGAGGCTTTCCGCGATGAGCTCGCTGTTCTCGCGCCGTGACGTCATCGTCGTGGCCAGCGTATCGTGCATTTACGGCATTGGCAGCAAGGAGGATTACGAGGCGATGGTTATCCCGGTTCGCACGGGAATGCAGTTGTCGCGCGAACAATTCCTCACGCGCCTCGTGGAACTGCTCTACGACCGGAACGACATCGAATTCACCCGCGGCCAGTTCCGCGTGCGCGGCGACACGGTGGAACTTCGTCCCGCGGGACGCGAAGACGGGCTGCGCGTGGAATTTTTTGGCGAGACCATCGAACGCCTCACCCGTTTCGAGCCGTTGACGGGAAATAAAATTGAACCGCTCGGCGCCGTCACCATTTTCCCGGCCAAACAATTTGTCACCACCGGCGACAAGATGAAACGCGCCATCGTCGCCATTCGCGAGGAACTGGGCGAACGCATCGCCTGGTTCGAGAAACACGGCAAACTGCTCGAAGCCCAGCGCATCAAGCAGCGCACGGAATACGATCTGGAGATGATGGAGGAAATGGGCGTCTGCTCCGGCATTGAGAATTATTCGCGCCACATCGGCGGGCGCGCGCCGGGCTCGCAGCCCTGCACGCTGTTTGATTTTTTCCCGGGCGATTATCTGCTGGTGATTGACGAATCGCACGCCACCGTGCCGCAAATCGGCGGAATGTACGAGGGCGACCGTTCGCGCAAAACCGTGCTGGTGGACTACGGGTTCCGCCTGCCGAGCGCGCTGGACAACCGGCCATTGAACTTTCTGGAATTTCAATCCATGCAAAACCAGACGATTTACGCCAGCGCGACGCCAGCGCAGAGGGAAATCGAGTGGGCGCGGACGAGTGCGCCGGAACGCCGGCCTCCGACCCGGCGCGAAGAGAGTGTTGGAGTTCACGCTTCAGCGTGCCCGGCGGACAAGTTGAAGCTTGAACTCCAACCTGCCGTGCCGGAGGCCGGCGCTCCGGGCGTGGTGGAACTCGTCGTGCGCCCGACGGGGCTGATTGACCCGAAAGTCACCCTCAAGCCGCTCAAGGGGCAAATTGATGACCTCATCGAGGAATGCCGCAAGCGCGCTGACGCGAAGGAGCGCGTGCTGGTGACCACGCTCACCAAACGCACCGCCGAGGAACTCACCGATTATCTGCGCGGCATCAGCGTGAACGTGCGCTATCTGCACAGCGAGATTGACGCCATCGAGCGCGTCGAGATTTTGCGCGCGTTGCGCAAGGGCGAATTTGACGTGCTGGTGGGCATCAACCTTCTGCGTGAGGGGCTGGATTTGCCGGAAGTGTCGCTGGTGGCGATTCTCGACGCGGACAAGGAGGGTTTTTTGCGGAGCGAAACGAGTTTGATTCAGACTGCGGGCCGCGCCGCGCGCCATCTCAACGGCGAAGTGATTCTCTACGCCGACGTGATGACCAACAGCATCAAAAAATTTCTCGCCGTCACCGAATATCGGCGCAATCGGCAGATCGAATATAACCGCGAGCACAATATCACCCCCCGCAGCGTGAGCCGCGCCGTCGAGGAGAGCCTGGCTATGTACGACTCAAAGCGCGAGGAAGCCGGCGCGGTGTTGAAGGATGCCGGCATGGACGTTGACCTCACCACGACCGTTCAGGAACTCGAAGACGAAATGCTTGCCGCCGCTAACGAGTTGAAATTCGAGAAGGCCGCCCTGTTGCGCGACCAGATCAAGGAACTTAAACGGATGATTGACGGCAGCCAGCCGGTTAAGGAAGTCAAACGCACTTTAGCCAAGCCCGCCAGTTACGGCGATGTAAGAAAGTCCCGACGCTGATGGAATCCCAAGGAAGAGCGGCGCAACAGCCACCGATCTGTAGCAGCCGGCATCCTTCCGTATCCGGCGGCTTCTTGCCGCTCGGGCCACAAAACCGAACCGCGTTATGCCCTCGTTTCCACATCAGACCGCCCGGCTGGAAGCCGGGCGATACGGCAGCCAGCAACTCGCCGCTACGGGAGCAGCCCCTTATGATGTGACCTCAACCGGCGGGCGCATGGCGTTTTCACTGGCGGCGCAACCGGGAATTTTTTACAGTGTTTTGACCGCCGTCACCGGACTGGTGAAAGCGCCGGAGGCATCGCGTTTGGCGGGCGCGGCGGTCAGTGACCGGAGGGATTGAACACAAGTTGAACCAGCAAGAAATTATGAGTCTTATGTCCAAAATCAAGCATCGCACCATGCCGTTGGTTGCCGCCTCGGTCGTGGCGGCAGGTACCGGAAACGCCGACGCGCAGGAGCGCCCGCTTTATCTGGATGGCGCCCAACCCGTCGGGGTGCGCGTCGAAGATTTGCTTGCCCGCCTCACGCTCGAAGAAAAGGTTTCGCTGGTCCATGCCGATTCGCCGTTCTCGGTTTCCGGTGTTCCCCGGCTGGGCATTTCCGAGTTGCGGATGGATGACGGCCCCATGGGCGTGCGCGAGGAAGGCGCATCCTGGCAGCACGTTGATGATTTTTCAACCGCCATGCCGGCGACGCTGGGACTCGCGGCCACTTGGAATCCCGACCTGGCCGCGGCTTACGGCGCGGTGATCGGCCAGGAAGGCGCGGCAGCGCGGCAAGGACATCATGCTGGGGCCAAGCCTCAACATCCAGCGCACTCCCTTGTGCGGCCGTAATTTTGAATATCTGGGCGAGGACCCGTTCCTGACCTCGCGCATCGCCGGCAATTACATCAAGGGCGAACAGGCGCAGGGCGTTTCTTCCTGCGCCAAACATTTTGTCGCGAACAATCAGGAACACGAGCGGAACTCAATTAACGTGGAGATGGACGAGCGCGCTTTGCGCGAGCTTTACCTGCCGTCGTTTCACGCGTGCGTGCAGGAAGCGGGCGTGCTGACCGTCATGGGCGCCTACAACCAGTTTCGCGGCTGCCATTGCTGTGAAAGCGATCTTCTGCTCGACAAAATCCTTAAAGACGAATGGGGATTCAAAGGTTTGGTCGTGTCCGACTGGGGCGGGGTGCATCATACCGATCTGGCGGCGTTGAGCGGCCTGGACATTGAAATGGGGTCGCCGCAGGCCTACGACGAGTATTATCTGGCCAATCCGTTTCTGGCCGGGTTGAAGTCCGGCAAATATCCCGTGTCCGCGCTGGACGACAAAGTTCGGCGCAACCTTTACGTGATGTTCAAATTGAATCTGATCCGCGATCCCTCCGTGCCGGTGGTCACCAATGTTGAACCGCAAGGCCCGTTGAGCACCCGGGCGCACCAGGAAACCGCGCGCCAGGTGGCCGAGGAATCTTTTGTGCTGCTGAAGAATCAAAACCTGCTGCCGCTGGACCCGGCCCGGCTCAAAACTATCGCCGTCATCGGCGCCAATGCCGATGCCAAATTCGCCAACGGAGGCGGCTCCGCGAGAATCAAGGCCCCCTACGAAATCACCGTGCTGCAGGGCCTCAGCAATCGTCTCGGCGGCAGCGTGAAGCTCATTTATGCCCAGGGCTACAATCCGCCCACTGGTTCGGGACACGTGGACTTCAAGCCGGATTTCGAACCCGCGAGTCCTCCCCTGGATTTTTCCAATCTGCTCGCCGAGGCTATGGCCGCCGCCAAATCGGCTGATGCCGTTATTTATGTCGGCGGCTTGAATCACCGTGGCGGTTACGACACCGAAGGAGTGGATCGCGCGGACATCAAACTGCCCGGTGAACAGGACGAATTGATCCAGAAAATCGTGCAGGCCAATCCCAGAACCGTCGTGGTGCTCATGGGCGGCGGGGCCGTGGAGATGGATGCGTGGCTCGCCAAAGTGCCGGCCGTGCTTTACGCGTGGTATCCCGGTTTGGAAGGCGGCAACGCCGTGGCGCGCGCCTTGTTCGGCGACGTGAATCCCTCGGGCAAACTGCCCTGCACCTTCCCGAAACGGCTGGCGGATTCACCGGCGCACGCGCTGCATGCCTATCCCGGCACCAACGGCACGGTGATTTACAGGGAAGGGTTGCTCGTTGGCTACCGCTGGTTCGACACGAAAAAAATCGAGCCGCTGTTCCCCTTTGGCTACGGCCTTTCCTACACGACGTTCAAATATTCGAATCTGAACCTCGTTCCCGCTCCGGCGGCGCCGGGCCTGCCCGTGACGGTTGAATTCGAGCTGGCCAACACCGGCAGCCGCGCCGGCGCGGAAGTGGCGCAGGTCTATGTGCAGGAAGCCAGCCCCAGCCTGCCGCGTCCGCTCAAGGAATTGAAAGGCTTCAAGAAAGTTTTTCTGCAACCCGGTGAAAAACAAAAAGTCTCCGTCGTCCTCGACCGGAACGCCTTTGCCCATTACGACCCGGACAAAAAAGCCTGGGTGGCCGACAAAGGCGCCTACAAAATTCTGGTCGGCAACTCCTCGCGCAACCTTCTGCTCGACGGCAAATTCAAACTGACGGAAACGCTGGTGGAGAAGTAAGGCGCTGACAGTTTGCCTTTGAATCGCTGCGGTGAGTCAACTCAAAAGGCTGCCTGCTCCCTGCGGTGCACTGGTTAGGCTTCATCATCTGTGACTCACTCTTTCATCAAATCCAGTGACTCGTGTCGCGCGGTCATGAATGTGTCATCGTGCTGCACTAAATACGACGGCATGTTCGTAATGTCAGGCCCCTCGTAACGCACTACGCGCCACATCTGACTCCTGACCGCTGGCGTGTCCTGAATGACAACTGGCGACTCATCACGCTCAAAATAGCGGACTGCACCGGGAACTAAACGAACCGATGCACCGACTGGCAGGGGCGTGACGTTCCCAGCGTGACACTTGTGACCGAGCGCACGCCAGTAAACTCTGAGAATGCCATTCACAGCCGCGAAAAGCTCTTCGTGCAGACGTTCGCACTCTCCAGGCATGTTAATGTCGTTGAGGCTGCCCATGCCGCCGAACAAGCTCTCGATTTTTCGGGCGACTTGATACCTCTGGCCAACGGATGCACCGTTCGCGAACTCGCTGGCTGCCTCGTCTCGGAGCGTCGCCAAGACTCCTGCCCAATGCGAATTGACTGGGCGGAGTGCGTCGCTCAATCGCTGCATACTCGCCAAAAGTATCTGCTCCTCTGAAAGCTCACTTCGGGCGAAGAGTTTTTTTAAAATGCTCATTTGTTGTGGATTTATTGGAAGATCGGTGAATCAATTTCCATGTGTCCTCAGCCAGACGACGCCAAGCACCAGCAGACTAGCCACGACCAAAGCGTACGCCAGCCAATAAATACGGCGATGCTTCCGGTCTAGCTCCATCGGACCGATGGTCCAAAACCGGCGCTGCTTGTAAAGCGGCAGCCGGACAACGAAAAGCAGGACAGCGCCCATTACGCCTGCTCCCAATCCAAGACCATAGAGCATGCGGATGTCGGCAGTATGCAATTTTGCAACGATTGGCAACAACATGCCCGCCAACACCACTATGCAGGGAAGCACGATGAACGGGCCCATTAACCAAAGCCAGTCCGGCGGAATATACCAATCTGAGTTGCGTTTGCTCATGGCGCGACGGCTTTCACCGAACGGTTGAGGTCAGCGACTTTCCGAAGGCGAAGGTGAAGGAGGGTTCGCCGGGCCGTTTTTTTTGACTTTGATAATTGAGAATCTGCTCTCCAGAAACCTGTCAACAGGAATGCCGGAAAGCAGACCTCCGAGAACCAATCCGGTGATGCATCCAATCAGACCAAAATGCTTCCCGGCCAAATACCCCAGCGGGAGCGCCAGTACGCAGCAACCAAGCATGGCCAGAGGCCAATAGAACCAAGCGTGTTTCCCCACGAGCCTTGCGCTACAGGAAGGGCAGGAGAACCGTCCGAAGGGGGCCTTCAAGTATCGTTCCCACGTCAGCGGGAAAACATTCGTGCATTGAGGACATTTCATATTTCAGTTCATAATTTATGGCAGGAATGATTTCCTTGCTATCGGATTATAGCCGCCGAACCAGGAAAATCCATTTGTCCCTTTCCATGAGCTTGGGAATAAGATTTTCGTGGTGGGGAGTCAACCCCAAAGGGGCAAAGTGGCGGGTGGCGGATGACGGGTGGAAGACAGAGGATGGAAGATGGCAACCGAAACGGCAGGCAAGGATGGCCGCGCGACAATCCGTCTTTGAACGCAACGCCCGTTTGCCTGTCAAAGCATCTGAGTTTATGACGTTAAGTTTAGGAAAATTGTTGTACCCGCGTTTGCAACCCGATCAACGCCGGCGGGAGATGCACTTCCTGCTCGGAGCCTTGTTAACAGGCCTGATCACCGGCGGCATCGTTGTGCTGGTGATGATCGTGATGGGACAAAAGCACCTGCGCTGACGACCAAACATCCCGCCAGTGGGAAGTTGAGCGTTAAATCTTCGTTTTCCTTCGCGGTGTCGAAAAACCAATCAGAGGATGGAGTGAAACTGCTGCGTGATCCGGTCCAGCCGTTTGTTGTCGGCCCGGATCCGGGCCGCGAAGGTTTGGGCGGCGGCTTGCAGAAAGACCGTCGCGAGCACGGGCGCTTCCTGGGTGAGCCGGTCAAAAGCGGCGGTGGAAATTTTCAGCAACGTGCTGTCCTCGTTGGCAATCACGTCGGCAGAACGCGGACCATGATCAAACAGGGCCAGGTCGCCAAAAAAATCTCCGGTTTCGAAGGTGGATAAAATCGTTTCCTGGCCGTCGTGTATCACCCGGGCCCGCAACTCGCCTTGCAGGATTAGGTACACGCCGTCCCCGGGATCCCCCTGGTTCACAACCGCCGCCTGTTGCAGCACTTGATGCACTTCCATGAACCGGGCCAGATGATCGAGTTGCGCGTCATTCATCCGGGACAGGATCCGGATGCGCCGCAAGGAGCCGGAAGCGATGCCCCGCCCTAAAGGCGTGTCGGAAGCCGAAGGCAGGCCGGAATACTCTAACATGTCCTGATTGAAAAACGCCTGAAGTTCAAGGATGTCTCCGGCGCGCTGCCAACTGCCATCGTGACGCGCAAACACCCAGGTATCGGCCTGCACCCGTCCATAGCTGATCCAGCCGATCAAGACCGACAGCTCCACCGGACCATAAGGGGAATCGTCAATTCCCCAGATGAAATAATCATTGGGAACCTCTTTCCTTTTCATACCACCATTCTATCACAATCACTAACATTTTGAAAGAAAAATACTAATGTCACAAGCAAGTCATTCCAGACCAATTGGATGCAAGGTTGTTGCCCGCCCGATTGGCGTAGGATTCAATCCCGAAAAGTTATTCCGCGTTCGGATAGGAACCGAGGACCTTGACGAAATTGCAGTGTACGCCCAGAAGCTGGATGGCTTTGACGACCTTGCGGTCCTGCACGTGGCCGTCGCAATCAATGAAGAAAAAGTATTCCCACGCCTTCCGTTTGCTCGGGCGCGATTCGATCTTCGTCATGTTGATCTTGTAACGGCGGAACGCGGCGATCGCCTGGTGCAGGGCGCCGGCCTTGTCGGCTACGCTGACCAGCAGGCTGGTGCGGTCATCGCCGGTGGGCGGGCTGCACTGGCGGCCGAGCACGAGGAAGCGCGTCGCATTGGCCACGTTGTCCTGAATATCCTGAACGAGCACGTCCAAGTAGTATTTTTCCGCGGCCAGCAGGCCGGTGATGGCGGCCACCTTCTCCCGTCGCCCCGGGGTTTTGCCCGGCGGATGCGCCGCCAGTTCGGCTGAACGCGCGTTGGAAGAGGTTTCGATGACCTCGGCGTGCGACAGGTACTTTTGCACCCATGACCGGCATTGGGCAAGGGCCTGGGGATGCGCATAAAGCCGCCGGATGCTCTCCCGTTTGCAGTTGGCAGCCAGACAGTATTGAATCGGCAAAACAATTTGTGAAACAATCTTCAGATCGCTGTCCACGAACATATCGAGCGTGTGCGTGACCACGCCCTCGGTGGTGTTCTCGACCGGCACCACGCCATAGTCCGCGCGCTTCCTGCTGACCTCGGCGAACACGTCGGCGATGGTTTTTTGCGAGACGTAACGCAGGCTGGAGCCGAACCGGCGGATGGCGGCCTGATGCGTAAATGTGGCTTCTGGCCCGAGGTAGGCGATGGTCATCGTTTTCTCCAGCGCCAGCGCGCTGGACATGATCTCCCGGTAAATCGCGCACAACTGCTCGTCGGTCATCGGTCCTTGGTTGAGACGGCAGATGCGGTCGAGGACGGCGCGTTCGCGGTGTGGCGCGTAGATTTCCTTGCCGGCCTTGAGCTTGATGTCGCCGATGGCCAGCCCGTGACGCGTGCGCTCGTTGAGCAGCCGCACAATCTGCTCGTCCAGCCGGTCAATCACCTTGCGATGTTCGGGAATGTTCACAACGCAGGCAGAATGCAGAATTAAGCGGTAAGAATCAAATCTGTTTCGCGCGGCAAAAAAGCAGGAAAAAACGACATCCTAAACGGCTTTGACCGCGCCAGGCAAAAACGGGGACTAGGACGAGAACGTGATCCGTCTTCGCTTCGCTACGACGCGACAAGCGAGGACGGTTTTACTGCCGGCGGTTCAGCTTTTACGTCGGCACGAGGAGGAGAGGAAACCGACCAGCCGGCCGGCGCGGTCGGCCAGCGTTTCGAGCGGCAGATGCCGGGCCAGCCAGGGCGCGCGCAATTCGATGGCGTGCGACGGACAGAATTCGTGGCAACAGTAACAATGGATGCAGCGGTTGTCGTCCACGCGTTCCTCCGTCGAGGCGTGAGGATGGATCGCCGCCGGCGTGACGGGGCATCCCTTCTCGCAAATGCCGCAGCGCGTGCAGCGGCCGTCAATGATTTGCGGGCGCAGCGTCCATTGGCGGCGCAGCCAGTTCAACACCGGCTGGGGCAACGGCAACAGCCGCAGCAAGTCCACCACCTGTTCCACCTGCTTGAAGTCCGGCACGCGCAATGACTGCCAGTCGCCGATCACGCGAATCCGCTCCAGGCGAGTTTCGCCGAAGCCCTGTTCGCGGGCGGCGGCGAGCAGCGGAACGCGCATCGGGTCGAGACCAATCAAATGACAGGCCAGCGTGTCGGCGGCGGCGAGGTCGGGGCTGGCGATCAGCGCTCCAACGCGGCGCAGTTGCCCGCTAGTGGGGCCGTAACCTTCCATCGCCATCACGGCGTCCATGATGGCCAAGGCGGGCCGCACGACGCGGTTGACATCGAGGATGAGGGACGCCAGCCATTCCGGCTGTTGCAGGCGGAAATGCCACTGGCTTTTCAACGCGCCCGGGATGCAGCCGTACTGGTTCTTCAAGGCGGCGGTAAGTGTCATCTGGGCATGAGTCTTGAGCTTCGGCAGCGTGATGACCACGTCGGCCTGCAACAACGCCTTCGCCAGCGTGAGGTGCGGCACCACCTTGTGGCCCAGAACGTTGAACTCGTGTGGTTCGGTGAAGTCGAGCAATTCCGCGCCGGTTTCCGCGAGCACGGGCGCCAGGCCGCAGGCCCGCGCGACATCGGCCAGCGGCCCCATCGCCGGGCTGTCGCCCAGGAACACGCGGCCGCCCGCTTCCTGGACAAGCAGGACCGCGGCGCGCACCACGGCCGGATGCGTGGTCACCCCGCGTTCCACGGCAAACGGCCCGAGCAGATTCGGCTTCAGCAGCACCCGCTGACCCGGCTGCACAAACGCCTTCATCCCGCCCAGCGGCTGGAGACACGCCCGCATGGCCGCCAGCACCCGGTCGGGATCATAATCAGCCGCCGGCTGAAGGCTGACGAGGGATGGGGTTTCGTTTGACATGCTTCGGCTTAGATTGCCATGCCAGAAACAAGTTTCAATGCGGAAGCGCTGTCCTACGTCATCAGCGTTCACCCGCCGTGCTCGCGCCCGTCGTCTTCCTTCCCCCATGAACCAGGCTCGCCAGAAGACATGCAAAACTTTGATGCAGGTGCATCAAAAGTTCGTCATCCATTCGGTGCTTCCCATTCGCGTGCCAGCGGAGTTGCATTCTTCGACGCGACAAGAAAATTCCTTGCGCTCTGGCGTTCTCTGCGGTTAAAAATAAATCCGCGTCCGTCGGGCCGGGCCGATTTGGAAATCGGCGCTCCAATTTGGGTCAGAGACAGGCTGGAATCGCTGTCCTACGCCATCATCGTCAACCCGCTGTGCTCGTGCCCGTCGCGGCAGATCAGCGGTTCAATTCTCGGCAGCTTTCGCCGCCTTCAAGCCGCCGCAGCCCGGGATGCGGCCAGGTCGGCCTTCCGCTCGCGCAGGCTCTTGAAGAATTCGTAGCCTTCGCGCAATCGGCGGACGCAGACGTCCTTGTCCTCCAGCATGGTCTTGATGATGCGCAGAATCGGTTTTGGGCGCAGATAATAGGCGCGGTAGAAGCGGTCCACTTCCTCAAAAATCTTGTCCTTGCTGAGGCCGGGATATTCCAGCGTGCTTTGCTGCAAGCCGTCGGTTTCCACCAGATCGGTCTTGTCCTTCTTCACGAACCAGCCGTTTTGACGCGCCATCTCGTAAAGTTCCGTGCCGGGATATGGCGCGGCCAGTGAAACCTGCAGGCGTGAAAACGTCGAGTTCCTTCGCAAAATTAATCGTGTTCTCGATGGATTGCTGCGTCTCGACGGGCAGGCCGAGGATGAACGTGCCGTGAATCACCACGCCGGCCTGATGGCAGGACTTGGTGAACCGGCGCATTTCGTCCATCGTCACGCCTTTTTTGATGCGCGTGAGGATGTCGTCGTTGCCGGTTTCGTAGCCGACCAGGAACAGGCGCAGGCCGTTGTCCTTGAAGGATTTTATCGTGTCATAATCGAGATTCGCACGGCTGTTGCAGGACCAGTTCATGCCGAGCGGGCCGAGCTTGGCGGCGATTTCGCGGGCGCGCGGCAGGTTGGCGGTGAAGGTGTCGTCGTCGAAGAAAAATTCCTGCACCTGCGGGAAGAGTTTCTTCATGTAGGCCATTTCGTCGGCGACGTTTTGCGGCGAACGGACGCGGTATTTGTGTCCGCCGATGGTCTGCGGCCAGAGGCAGAAGGTGCATTGCGCCGGGCAGCCGCGCCCCGTGTACATGCTGATGTAGGGATGCAGCAGGTAGCCGATGAAGTATTTTTCGATCTGGAGGTCGCGCTTGTAAACGTCCGCCACCCACGGGAGCGAATCCATGTCCGAGATCATCTCGCGCTCGGGGTTGTGTTTGATCTTGCCGTCCTTGTCCTTGTAGGAAAGCCCGGCGATGGTGGAAAGCTCGCGGTCTTCGGCGACTTCCTTGCAGGTGAAATCAAATTCCTTGCGGCCCACCCAGTCAATCGCGGGCGAAGCCTTGAGCGTTTCGGCGGGCAACACCATCGTGTGCGCGCCGACGAAACCAATTTTGGTGACGGGCTTCTGCGCCTTGATGGCCTCGGCCACCTTGCAATCGTTCTTCAGCGACGGCGTGGAGGTGTTGATGATGACGTGGTCGTAATCCTTCGCGATGGCGAGCGTTTCCGGCATGCCGATGTTGTGCGGCGGGCAATCGAGCAGGCGCGAATTCGGCGTGAGCGCGGCGGGTTGCGCGAGCCAGGTGGGATACCAATAGCTGGTGACTTCGCGCCGCGCCTGGTAACGCGCCCCGGCGCCGCCGTCAAAACCGTCAAAACTCGGTGGTGAAAGATAAAGGGTCTTGCTCATTCAATTTTCAGAATTACTCCGGTCGGGCTTCAATCTTCTTTGCATCCTTGATCTTGGCCAGCAATTCATCACGCTCGGACGTATCGCCCGTGCCGCAGTCATTGCCGACGTGCGATTCGTGGTCGTTGACGTTCTGGCCGGGTTCATCATCGTTGCGCGAGAACGCGCCGCGGGCGCCGGCCGCCGGTGAAGTGATGGCGGCTTTGGCCCCGGCGAGGTGGCCTTTGCCGATCGTGACACCGTTGTAAGCGCGTTTTTCCAACTCGGCGCTGGCCGGATACGGTTTGGGCTTCGCGCCGAAGTTGTATTTGATGTTTTTCCAGTTGTCGCCGGGCCGGTAATTCGTGCCGAGCGCGCCGCTGGGGTCGTAGCCGCAGTGGACCATGCAATTTTCGCAGCGCGGGTCGCGCGCGACGCTGTTCACCACACCGTATTTTTCCCAGTCCACCTTCGTGAGCATTTCCTGATAGCCGTCGTAATGGCCGTCGGTCATCAGGTAACACGGCGCCTTCCAGCCCTTGATGTTGTAGGTGGGAATGGCCCATGCGGTGCAGGTCAGCTCGCGTTTGCCGGCGAGGAATTCCTGGTACACCGGCGTGCCGAAAATCGTGAACGCCTTGCCCCAGTCGAGAATCTTCGCGAACTTCTGCCGCGTCATCCGGCGCGTGAGGAAAAAATTCTCGGGTTGCTTGCCAAGCCGCATGACCATGTCCTTCTTCGCCGCGTCGTATTCGTAACCGGGCGAAATCGTGTGGCCGTCCACCTCCAGCGAGCTGAGGAACTTGAACATGTCCTCGATTTCCGCCACATCGGTTTCCTTATAGACGGTTGTGTTCGTCGCAACCTGGTAACCGAGAATCTTCGCCATCTTGATGGCTTCGACGCATTCCTTGAACACGCCTTCGCGCTCAACGATGAGGTCGTGCGTGAATTCCAAGCCGTCCACGTGAACGTTCCAGTACATCCATTTCGTCGGGCGGATGACCACTTTGCTCCGCGCTGCCGTGTCGGACTTGCGGATGGTTTCGGCATCCTTGTCGGAAATCAATTTCCCCTCCAGCAGCTTTTTCAGCTTCGGCTCGACGGAGGGCGAGTAAATCGCGGCGAGGTAATCCCGCATTTTCTTCCGCATGAACATGGCGTTCGTGCAGATGTAAACGACGCGGCCTTGTTTGAGCAGGCCGGCGACGAGTTCCTCGATCTTCGGATAAATCAGCGGTTCGCCGCCGCAAACGCTGACCATCGGCGCGTCGCATTCCTTCGCCACGGCGAGACATTTTTCCAGCGGCACCATGTCCTTGAGCGACGTGGAGTATTCGCGGATGCGACCGCAGCCGGTGCAGGTGAGATTGCACGTGTGCAGCGGCTCGAGTTGCAACACCATCGCAAACTTCGGCGTCCGGCGCAGTTTGTGTTTGATGATGTGGCTGGCGATTTTCTTTGTCAGCGCAAATGGAAATCGCATAATTTATTTTACAGAAGCAACTTCTTGGAAATTTCAGGTGACGAACCGGGTGCGTTCGTTGGCGACGGGTCGGCCTTCAGACAGTGCCCCACCCCCGGTAAAAGAAAATCGGCGGGCGAAACCGTCGTGCCGGCGTTGATGCCGCCGCATCCGGCGCTGAACAACGTCAAAAACACCAGCATTGCCAGCCGCAGAAAATTCCAATTTAATCTCACTTGCCCAGTATAAATCAGCCCGATGCGATGGCAACTTTTAATTCCAAGCATGGCAATTCTTAATCCTAAAACCCGGGGTGCAATCAAGGGCCGGCTGGCCGCCGCGGTTTTTCTTTCCGCCGCCGTGGGAATTGTTTTCGCCGGCGAATCACTCAACCCGGTTTTCGCCGGGCGCGCCGAGGCGGAATTTCATCGCGCGCAAACGCAATTTCAATCGAACACCAACGATCCGCCGCCGCCTGGCAATTTGCCCGCGCGTGTTATGATTTCGCGGACTTCGCCACGAACGACGCCGAACGCGCCACCTCGCCATTCAAGGCATCGCCGCCTGCCGGCAACTGCTCGCGCGCACCCAAATCCGCGCCGGGACATTATTACCTGGGCATGAATCTCGGCCAGCTCGCCCGCACGGAAATTCTGGGCGCCTGAAAATTGTCAAGGAAATGGAACGCGAATTCAAGACGGCGGACGATCTGGACGAACATTTCGATTATGCCGGCCCGGCGCGCTGTCTCGGCTTGTTGTATCGCGACGCGCCCGGCTGGCCGGTGAGCATCGGCAGCCGGCACAAGGCGCGCGAATGGCTGGAACACGCCGCCAACTGGCGCCCGATTATCCGGAAAACCATTTGAACCTGGTCGAATCGCGGCTGCAATGGAACGACCGCACCCGCGGGAAAACGAATTGAAAACACTCGATGCGCTCTGGCCGTCCGCGCAAACGAATTTTGCCGGCCAGGCGTGGGAACGAAGCTGGAACGATTGGTCAACCCGGCGCGATGCCGCGCGCAAAAAGCTGAACGAATCCGCCGCGCCGGCGAAACCGCCGAAAAACAGCCATTGAATTGAACTGAAATTTTCTGTGGCTGCACGAGCGCGTGAATTATCCTGTCGCCCGAAAATCGGACGGAGTTGCCAAAATTCAACATCATGGCCAAAAAACTTATCGCAACGTTGAATGACTCAACCCTGTTCCTGCGGGAATGGCTCGCCAATCCGCAACGGACCGGCGCGGTCGCGCCCAGTTCGCCCAAACTCGCCGCCGCCATGGCGCGCTGGCTGCCGTCCGACCCGGAAAGTTACGTGCTCGAACTCGGCCCCGGCACCGGCGCGGTCACCCAGGCGCTTATCCAACGCGGCCTGCGCGAGGACCGGCTGGTGGCCATTGAAAACAACCCGAAACTGGCGCGCCTGCTCCGCCAGCGCTTTCCCCGCGCCCACATCATCACCGGAGACGCGTGGCAACTGGACGTTTTGCTGCGCGAACAGCGCGAACCCATTGAGTGCGTCGGCGCGGTCATTTCCAGCCTGCCATTGTTGAATTTCCCGCCGCCGAAGCCGAGGCGTTGGCCGAAAAAATCCGCGCGATTTTGGAGCAAGACGGCAAATGGGTTCAATACAGCTATCATCTCGGCAACGCCGACCACAAAAGCGGCACACGCTTCCACCGGCTGGCTTCCAAGATCATCTGGCTGAATCTCCCGCCCGCCCGCGTGAACGTTTATCAGAAGTAGGCCGGCGCGTCCGCTACCTTCCGGCACTTCAATCACGTCACCGTTGCGGAGCAAGAGGTCGGGGGCGGCACCATTGCCCGTTATTGCGACTGCGTTCCGTGAATGCATGCAAACGCTTGGCGAGTCGCTGGAGCGCCTGTGGGAATCGCTTCCAGCGACGGCGCGCAATTGAACACCCATTCACGTTTTTGCCGGTCACCGGATCATGGCGCGTGACCTTGACCCGGGAAAGGTCGGAGGAGACAGTAAAATGCCCTGGGCTTCCGGGCGCTTGAGAACTGAACCAATTAGCGAACCCTCCGGGTAAGGATACACCGGCAATTCCACCTCCCCGCCACGCACCAGGAGCCGGACGCTGCCTTTCAGACAATTGACCGACTGCGTCGTGCTCGTTGTCGGTCAGCCCGATGGGCCGGTCTCCCAATGCGTGTTCACGTTCGGGAATCTCCACCACGTCGCCGAATTCCAGCGGCACGTCCCGGGAACCGTCAATGCCATTGGTGGCATCGAGCAGATCGACCCGCATGCGCGTCCTGTCGTGTTTTTTGGCTTGTGGCCTTAACTCAATCCCGTGAGGCGTGACAAATCAGGCAGCGGCAGAGAGGTCGCCGGAATAGCTGCCGGGGCTGGGGTATTTCCCTGGATAAAAATTCAAAAGGGTTTCCAGAATGTGAACCGGTTCCAGTCATTGGTGCCTTTTCGGAAAACCGTGGCGGAATAATTGGCCGCGGCTCGGCTCACTTCGATGCTGTCCCAATGCGGCAGATTGTCCAGCGCGCCATGCTGGCGGAGCAGATCGGCAATCTCATTGAGAGATGTTTCGTTGGCCGGTGCTGGGGATTGTGTCAAACCGGCTTTGATATAATCCAAAGGTGTTCTGCCTTCATCGTTTCGCACGTTGGGATCAGCGTGGTGCTCGAGGAACAGCGCAACTTTGTTCCGACCCAGCACTCCCCAGACAGCATAATGCAGAGGCGTGTTGCCGTGCGTGTTGCGCGCGTTGGGATTCGCGCCGTGTTGCAGCAGAGTATCCACTGTCGCAGTCGAATCGTTCACATTAAAGGGCATAATCGAGCAACGTCGTGCCATCCGTGAGGTGCGAATCAGCCTTGCCGCCGGCATCAAGGAGTGCTCCG
>CAWFZJ010000006.1:0-64113 GCA_963820205.1 uncultured Verrucomicrobiae bacterium | reverse complement strand
GGCACGGGGCAAGGACATGGGTAACACAATGAGGCAAGGACATAGGTTACACTTTTCGACCTTTGGTCGGATGCTTGTGGGCGTAGGCCGAAGGCCGGAGACCACAAGCATCCGATGCGCGCAACTCCCCCAGTGGCACGCGAGCCAGATACACGACGTGCTTGCCCATCCCTGCAGGTTTCAATCCGACTTTCATACCGACGAAGGCTTCTCCGACAAAGCGAAGTCTCCCCTGCCATCGAATCTGCCCATTGCTGCGGACGCTGCGTACCTTCCAACCCTTGGGATAACTCAACGGCAACTGGTTGGTCCACCGGTACGGTCGGCCTTTGCGGTAACATTCCGCCGGCGTTCGCTGGCCCAGCGCTTCGTGCGGACGAACTCCATTGTAGCCATTGACCCAGCGATCGGTTCGCCGTTGTTGAGCTCGCATCGTGCTGGAGGCAGGAGCCGCCAGGTCGGCTTTGAGTTCCCGATGCATTTGTTCGTGCGCACCATTCTGTTCGGGATGACCCGGCGCAATAAACTCCACTTGGATGCCCAACGCCGTCCACCAGGCACTCAAACGCGTCAGCCCCGCCGGGCCGTTGGATCCAAACGGGCCGCCATTGTCCACCCGGATAACCCGAGGCAAACCAAAACGCCAGAACAACCGTATAAACACTGCGCGCGCACGCCACCATTGCTGGTCGGGCAGCAGCCGTACCGCCAAAAGATATCGACTGAACAAATCCCGTACGGTCAACGGTTCGATCCGCTGTCCGTCGTGGGTTCGGAACCAGCCCTTGTAGTCCACCGTCCATACCTGATTGGACCGCGTCGGCACCGTCAGTCTCGGGCGCAGCAACTGCGGGCCGTGAGGAGGCCGGGCGCGTCGGTGGCGGGTCAACTGCCATCGCTGCAACCACAACGTGATCGTTCGTACCGCCGGAACCCGTTGACGGGGAGATTGACGACGCAACTGTTCCCGGAGTTTCTTTGCTCCCCAGCGCCGATGTCGGCGCCGCAAACGTCGGATCCGCCGCAACCAGCCAGCCGGGGTCTGATGGGGGAACCTTTTGGGGCGGCGCGAGCGGTCGCGCAATCCGCCCAAACCTTGCCGCAGAAAACGTCGCTTCCATTGGTAGCCGGTTTTGCGACTGATCCGGAAAATGCGACACACTTCCGCAAACGATTGTTGGGCCTTGAGCACCAGTTTTACAAAGCCGGTACGCGCTTGAACTAAAGAAATAGATTTCCACGACATGCCCGTGGAAAAGCCCCAAATCCTTACCCAATGTGTAACCTATGTCCATGCCCTCAAGTGTTACCCATGTCCTTGCCCCGTGCCGTGAGGATGGTCGTTGTCACAACATATTTTCACAAGCGTGGCCCACGCTTTGACCGGAACGCAAACCAAACGCAGAGGCGCGCAGAGACAGAAAAGTTTCTCTGCGTCTCTCCGCGCCCTCCGCGTCTCTGCGTTCGTTTTGTCCACCGTCTGCGCGTTGGCTTTCCGTCCGTTCGGCGTAGCGGCGTCTTGGCGGAGCGCCGCATTCTGCTCCTGCATTTTTCAGATGGCGGCTTTCTCCCGAAAGCCGCTACGCGCCGGAACTCGCGGAGCGTCTGGACTTACCGGCTCAACCTCTCCGCTCACACGCGATTTCATTGATATCGGGAGGGTCTCGCGCTTTGGTGATACCGGGCGGATGCGAAAGGAACTGCGACCGTCCCTCAAATACCGAACGGTTGCCGAAGGGCTGCACACACTTTGAATCATTCGAGCGCCTGCTCAGATCAAAACGCGCTCCTTATGCCGCCACAATTCTCTCTTTGCGGGAAAACTTGACGCGCCCGGCATTTTTGGGTGGAGTAGTCGCGGCAATTATCAAACCCGACGCCTAGTCATGTTTTGGGACCAGAAAATTGAAACGCTCGATCGCCCCGCGCTGGAGCAACTGCAGCTTCAACGCCTGCAAAAAACCGTCCGCCGCGTGGCCGCGCACGTGCCGTTCTATCGCGAAAAGTTCGCCGAGCTGGGCTTCCGGCCCCGGGACATCCACTCGCTCGCCGACCTGCGCCGCCTGCCATTCACCACCAGCGCCGACCTGCGCGCCAATTATCCCACCGGCCTGCTGGCGGTTCACCTGGACAAGGCTCTTCGCCTGCACACGTCGAGCGGCACCACCGGCAAACCCAAGGCGCTCTTTTTCTCGCGCAAGGACGTGGACAACGCCGCCGGGTTGTGCGCCCGGTCGTTTGTCATGGCCGGCGTCACGAAGAAGGACGTGTTCCAGAACATGATGACCTACGGCATGTTCACCGGCGCCCTGGTCACCCACTACGGCGCGGAAAAGGTCGGCTGCCTGGTCATCCCCGCCGGCCCGGGCAACTCCGAGCGGCAGTTGATGCTGATGCAGGATTTCCGGACGACGTTCATTCATCTCACGCCCAGCTACGCGCTCTACCTCGCGACCTTCCTGGAAAAACACGGCGTTGACCCGCGGCGCGATCTCGCGTTGCGCAAAGCGTTTGTGGGCGCCGAACCGTACACGGAGGGAACCCGCCGCAAAATCGAGCAGGGCCTTGGCCTCGATGTTTACAATTCCTACGGCCTCTCGGAGATGAACGGCCCCGGCGTGGCGTTCGAGTGCGAGCAAAAACACGGCATGCATCTGTGGGAGGACCATTTCCTCATTGAAATCATCAATCCCGCGACCGGCGAGCCGTTGAAAGACGGCGAACCCGGCGAGTTGGTGCTGACCACGCTCACCCGCGAGGCCATGCCCCTGCTCCGCTACCGTACCCGCGACATCACGTCCATCATCACCAAACCCTGCCGCTGCGGACGCACGCATCGCCGGCTGCACCGCATCGCCGGCCGTTCGGACGACATGCTCATCGTGCGCGGCGTGAACATCTACCCACAGCAAATCGAGCGCGTCCTGATGGCGCAGTCGGGGGTGGGCAGAAATTATCTGATCGCGCTGGAAGGTCTTGACGAGATGACGATCAAGGTGGAACTGGCCGAAGCCGGTTTCGAGGGGCAGGTGGAGCAGCTCATGAAATTGCAGAGCCAGTTGGCCGAGAAATTGCGCGCGGAAATTCTCATCAAACCACAAGTCCAGCTCCTGCCGCCCGGTTCGCTGCCGGTGAGTGAAGGCAAGGCCAAACGCGTGATTGACAACCGCAAGTTGTGAACCAAAGGAATCTCCAATGAACGACATCAAAATGGTGGCTGCTTTTGCCGAGAACAAACCCGGTCAGGTCGCGCACTTCACCAAAATCCTCGCCGGCGCCGGCATCAACATCCGCTGGCTCGCCGTGAGCAGCACCGGCCCGTTCGGCGTGATGAAGTTTCTGGTCAGCAATCCGGAAAAGGCCTGCGAGGCCCTCAAACATGAAGGCTTTGTTGTTAAAATGGTGGACGCGCTGGCCATTGAAGTGCCGGACAAGCCCGGCGGATTGCACGCCGTGGCCGATTGTCTGGCCGGTCATAAGATCAACCTCGACAACGCGTCGGGTTTCATCGTCAACAACCGCGCCATCCTGGTCATTGAAGTCTCCAACCACGACCTGGCCCATACCGTCCTGCAAAAGCAGGGCTTCCACGTCTTGTCGCAAAAAGAACTGCCGGTGTAGCCGTCGTTTCGAAGTTGAGGGTTGAGGATTGAAGGTTGAGGGCACAAAGCCCTTGCGGCCCCGATCTTCACTTTAGCCTTCAGCATTTAGCCTTTAGCATTTCCAAAAACCATTCCGGCGGCCGGATCGGTTTGCCTTGGGTATCGGTGAACGCGTGGACCGTATAGCCGCGCACCACCGGCTTGCCGGTCCCGCTGTGCGCAATTTCGGCTTCGAAACGCAACTTCGCCCGCCCGTGCAGTTCCACAATGGAAGTGATGCGCAGCAGGTCGTCATATCGCGCGCCGCCCTGGAATTCCAGATGCGCCTCCACCAGCGGCAGGAAAACGCCCTTTTCTTCCAACGCGGCGTAAGACATTCCCAGCCGGTTTCGCATAAGTTCCGACCGACCGCATTCAAACCATTCCAGCGCGCGCGAATTGTAGAACGTCCCCATCTGGTCCGTTTCGCTGTAACGAACACGCAGTTGAATCACATCTTTGAGTTTGTTCATATGTTTATTACCAATATTCCTCCACGTGGATCGTTCCCGGTTTGCCGGGTTCATCGGCCTTGAATCCCCTGCCATCGAGCATCGCCTTGACGGCTTTCACCATGTCCGGATTGCCGCAGAGAAAGACATCCGCCTGCGCCGGATCCAACGCCACGCCCGATTCTTTTTCCACCACCCCCTGCTCCACCAGCGCCTGCACGCGTCCCGTGCGCCCGTGAAAATGCGGGTCCTGATCGGGCCGCGTGATGCTGGGGATGTAGGTAAAGTTCGGACGCAGCCGGGCCAGGCTTTCGAGTTCGCCGCGATAACCCAGGTCCCAGCCAAAACGCGCGCCGTGCAGCACCACGAACCGCCGCTGGGTCTCATTCACCAGCATCGTCCGCAGCATTGAAAGGTAGGGCGCCAAGCCCGTCCCGGTGGCAATGAGCACCACCGCCTTGCCCGGCGGAACACGGTCCAGCGTGAACACGCCGCTGGCCTTTGGTCCGAGAAACAGCGGGCTGCCATGTTTCAACGCAAACAGTCGCGGCGTGAGCTGGCCGCTGGTGATGAGCGTGAGATAAAATTCCACATAACGGCGCTCCACGCTCGACGACGCGATGCTGTACGCGCGGCGGATCATCTTGTCCGGCTCGGAAACCGGCTCCTCCGCCGCCGCTTCCGGCACGCGCGATTCGCGTCCGAGCAAACCCAGCACCGCGAACTGGCCGGGCTTGAAATCGAACATCGCTCCGTCAGGCTGGACGCGGAGGACCAGCAATTGCGGATTGATCTCCTCCCGTCCGATGACGACGGCATCGTAAGGGTTTTTGGTATCAACGCTCATGTCTTGGCTGGGAGAATCTGACCTCAGCGCCATCACCCGTCAAGCGCCGCAATTTGGTTGTAGTGTCGGGGGCGCGCCGATTTGAATGAGTGTTTACGTCCGCCCTCACCTTCAATCCTCTCCCCCAGGAGAGGAAATCGCTTTCGCTTGTTTCTGGTTTTGCGAATGAGCGTCCGGCCAATCCAGTCGTATAAATTTTCAATAGTTCGGCGAACGATTCTCCCTCTCCTGGGGGAGAGGGCCAGGGCGAGGGCGGATAACTCTTTGGACCGTGGACTCTGGACTTTTGCTGCAAGTTAGTTTCTTTCATCCCTAACTTCTGCCTGCCTGATGACCGGAAACCCGATTCTGAAAAAATCCGCTTGATTCAACCTCCCGAATTCAGGCGTAATGCCGCCGACCCTATGAACTCCATCGCCTACGTCGTGATAGTCGTTTTGTACGTTCTGGTAATGCTCGCAGTGGGTTACTGGTGCATGAAGCGCACGCGCGACGTAGGCGATTTTTTCCTCGGCGGACGCAAGCTCGGGCCGTGGATGAGCGCGTTCGCCTACGGCACCACGTATTTCTCCGCCGTCCTCTTCATCGGCTACGCCGGACGCCTCGGCTGGGGCTTTGGCATCCAGACGATGTGGATTGTCCTCGGCAACACCTTCATCGGCACCCTGCTCGCCTGGTACGTTCTCGCCGGACGCACGCGCGAAATGACGGCGCGTCTCAACGCGCTGACCATGCCGGCATTTCTTCGCGCCCGCTATGACAGCGCGCCACTCCAGGCCATCTCAGCAGTGATTGTTTTCGTGTTCCTCGTCCCATACTCGGCGTCGGTTTATATGGGCTTGAGCTATCTGTTCCAGAAAACACTCGGGCTGCAATACAACGAAGCTCTCATCTTCCTCGCCGCGTTGACCGGTGTCTATCTCGTCATGGGCGGTTACTTCGCCGTGGCGGTAAGCGATTTCATGCGCGGCATCGTCGAGTTTTTCGGCGTATTGACCATGGTCCTGCTGCTTGTGAGCATGAAAGGCGGACTGTTCGCGTCGTTTACCGCGTTGATGGATCCCAAATACATGCCCGGCCTGCGCGCGCCGCCGCCACCTACCGGACCGGCATTTCCTGGCTGGGTGACATTATTATCCCTGGTGCTGATCACCAGTTTCGGCCCGTGGGCGCTGCCGCAGATGGTGCAGAAGTTTTATTCCATCCGCAGCCGGGCCGACGTGAAGCGCGCCATGACCATTGCCACCGTCTTCGCGTTGTTCATGTCATTTGGCGCGTATTACAGCGGCGCGCTGACGCATCTGTTCTTCACCGACCCGAAGACCGACCTCGCGCCCATCGTGGACGCCACGACGCACAAGCCGAACCTGGATTTGCTGATGCCATTTTTCATCACGAGCTTCGTCCCGCAATGGCTGGTGCTCATCATCCTGCTGATGGTGTTCTCGGCCTCGATGTCCAGCCTGTCGTCGCTCGTGCTGGTGAGCAGCTCGGCCATCGCGATCGATATTTACGGCGCGTTTGGCGACCGCGAAAAGAAGTCCAAATCCACCATGATCCTGATGCGCGCGCTGTGCGCCGTATTCGTGATACTGTCGCTGCTGATCGCCGTGAGCAAGGTGGACGTGATTGTAAACCTGATGGTGATTGCCTGGGGCGCGCTGGCCGGAGCCTTTCTCGCACCGTACGTTTATGGACTGTTCTGGCGGCGGACGACCAAAGCCGGCGCGTATGCCGGGATGATTTCCGGCGTCGGCACCGCCGTGGTGTTGTTTGTATTATGGGGCAAACCGCTGATCCCCGTCGCCGGCGCCATCGCCATGTTCCTGCCCCTGCTCGTCGTGCCCGTGGTAAGTTTAATGACTCAGCCCCCAAAACCAGAGATTGTTGCCACTGCATTTGGGGACAAACCTCAAGGCACTTAAAACCGCAAACGCGGAATTCGTTGCTGAATTCAAGCCGCTGCGGCTATGATCCGCCCGTCAGCTTATGAAAACTTGGGGCGGAAATAGTGATGAACGCTTGCCGAAAGCCGAAACTGCGGCGTCAATCGTACTCAAGCCGGAAACGCCGCGTTGGGCCATGTTGTTGACGCTCGTTGGAGTGGCGATCGGTTGCTATTTTATCCTTTCAGTGTTTGTGTCGCAGTTGGTTGAAAGCGTGCGCACCGGCGAGTCGTATTGGTTCCTGATCTTATTCGTCGTTGCCTTTGCGGTCCTTTGTTTTGGAATGATTGGCGTCGTCGTCTATTTCTTCCTCGGTCTTTTCAATCCGCGTCCGCAGTTGAGGGTGACGCCCGGAACAGTCCGATTGGGCGGGCCACTGCGGGTTGATTGGGAAATCGCGGGCCGCCCGGAGAGGTTGCAAGACCTGCGGATCCGCCTGCAGGGACTCGAAGACGTCAGTTATCGCCGTGGCACGAGCGCGTGCAAGGACTTTAGTTTGTTCGCCCTGGTGGAGATTGCCACAGTGACGGCGGCGCCGGAAATACGGTCGGGCAGCCGGACCGTAATGCTCCCCGCGAACCTGATGCATTCGTTTGCGAGCGACAACAACCAGATCATCTGGTCAATTCAAGTCCGCGGCAAAACCGCGCGGCGTCCAAATCTGAAGGAGTTTTTCCCCCTGACGATTTTGCCCGCCGCCCCAACCGCACCCCGGTCAGCATGAGCGATTTGCGAATTTCACTCCAGCAGGACCGCACCGCCTTCGAACCCGGCGAAGTGCTCAACGGCGCGGTGCTGTGGAAGCTCGACGAGCCGCCGAGCGCGGTTGAGCTTCGCCTGATCTGGTTCACACGCGGAAAGGGAACCGAAGACACCAAGCTCGTCATGCTTTTTCGATTTGACCAGCCATTGCCGGAAGAGGTCCGCCCTTTCAGTTTCTGCCTGCCGAAAGAACCCTCCAGCTTCTCCGGCAAACTGATTTCCCTGATCTGGGCGCTTGAACTCGTGGCGGAACCGTCCGGGGAATCGGCACGGCTGCGAATCACCGTCGCTCCGGGCGGACGGGAAGTGCGGCTGGACAGCCTGCCCACGAGTGAATTGAACTGGTAACGACGTTTTTCCCATGAGGCAAACATTGAGAGCCTGCGACAACCCGTTCCGCACGGAACGGATTCTCCAGATGCGTTACCGGTTGGAGGGCATTGCGTGGCCGGAACTGCTGGCGCGTTGCGAAAAGCTTCGTTACCGGGCGGCATTGGTTGGCCCGCACGGTTCCGGCAAGACGACTTTGTTGGAAGACTTGGAACCCCGGCTTTGCGATCTGGGATTTGGCACGCGGCTCATCCGGCTGAATGCAGAGCATCCCGCGTTCGACCCCGGATTTGTTGATGCGTTGGCCGCCGGTCTCACGGCCAGGGACATTGTTCTGTTTGACGGCGCTGAACAGATGAATTCTTTAGCATGGCGATGGTTCTGTTGGCGGATGCGCCACACCGGCGGCCTGATCATCACGACGCACCGGGCGGGCCGGCTGCCCACACTCTGGGAATGCCGCACGTCACCGACTTTGCTGGCCGGTATCGCCGGTGACTTGCTGGAAGTCGAGCGTGCGACCCTCCATGGGCGGGCAGAGGCCTTGTTTCAAAAGCATCGCGGCAACCTGCGCGATGCTCTGTGGGAATGGTACGACCTGGTCGGCTAAACAAAATATTTTAGGGGAACGTTGCTGGGTGTGTTCCTGGCGCCGTGCCTGTTCGGGCTTTTCTGGAAGCGGATCGCGCTGCCGGGGTTTATGCCGGAATTGGCGCCGGGCTGGGCAGCGCCTGCCTCCTGTTTTGTGAGACGGAACAGTAATCCGCGCACTTCAAACAAACGAAAGCGGTTCTTTTTCCTTTCGCCACTCGGCGCGAATTCTTTCACAGCCAACCGATAGCGCGACGATGCCGCCGACTATCGCCGCATTCGTGTCGCAGTCTCCGTCTCCGGAAATTGTCAAGGTGATGGCTTCGACGTAGTTGTCGAGATGGTTGGCCGCACACCAGACCGCGAACGGCACGGTGTCGGGTGCCGTGACCAGCGAGCCATTGCCGAGTGCTTTGGCCACGGCTTCCACCGGCACCGTGGCCGGAGTTTGCGATGCAATGAGAAGTCCGCGCCACACTTTGCTCTCGGGCGTGTGTTCCAGAACTGCATCAAACAACCGGGTGGCGCGGGCCGGTGAACCGGCTTCACGGAGTTGCCAGGCCTTTGCAGCGGCGATGGCGATTGCAATCGTTCCCGCAACTCCTTCCGGATGAGTGTGTGTGACAAGTGATGAAGCCCGCGCCTGTTCCACGACTCGTGACAAATCATCGGCGAAGTAAGCTCCAAGCGGCGCGACACGCATCGCTCCGCCATTGCCCATCGAACCCTGGCCGCCGAATGCAGAGGCTGCGCCCTGCCGCCAGTTGCCTCCACGATTGATTTCGCCTAATTGCTTCCGGGTCATGCTCCCGTAACCGCGGTCGGGTTCCCGTTCAAAACGCCAGGCAAACCGGCGTGCCAGTTCGTCCTGATGAATATGTCCGTAAAGCTTCAGCGTATCCACAATTGAAAGCGCCATTTCCGTATCATCGGTGTGAAACCACGGGCCCGCAGGCAGTCCCCGCTCGATGATCCGGGCTGCATCGGCACAACGATACGCGAGCATCTCACCGACGGCGTCGCCGATGGCGAGACCTTCCAGAGAGAGCAAGGCGCGCTGCATCCGTTCGGAATGGTCGGAAGGCCGCTGAAAGAATTCGCGGCGCGGCGACTGTGCCAGCATCTCACATGCTTTTGGCAGCCAGAGCTTGCGCACCCAACCGTCGCCGATTGGTCCGACCCGATCCACCGTCCAACCGGCGAACCTTAATTCGTTGTGCATGGACCAGGCACGGTCTGCGTTCGTGGAATGGATGATGACGGGACAAATCGGGAAATGACCGGCAAGCAGCTTGGCTATTTCGAGACCCGTGCCCGGATCGCAGGTTGCACCGGGTTGCGGGTTCAAATCGTGGTCGAGGGAAATGAGATGAACGTCATCAAAGCAATCTTCGCATTCGGCGAGCATCGTTGGCGCGTCGCGCCAGACGCGCACCTGCCAGTCGTCACCGAGTTCGTGAACAGCCGATTCGAAACCAGCAATTCGTTCGTCGTTATCTTCCAAGAGGAGAATCGTCTTCATCCAAACGCACCCACTTTTGCTGAATGTGGCGAGACTGACGCATTGGCCGGGCAATTGCAAGGCACGCTTTTTCCCAGCGAAGTCTGGGAAAAAGCGTGCACTGCTATCCGTCCAAATCGTCGTGCCGCGCGAGGATTTTGGAGCGCGGCTGTGTGCGAAGCACCAGCCGCAGCACTCTCGAAGCACAAAAAACGCTGCGGCTGGATTTGCGACCGCAGCCGCGTTTCTTTGGTTGCGGCTCCGCCGCGATGTGTTCTCTGCGGTTAAAAATTTATTCGCGGTTGACATCATCGGGCCGGCATGGCTCAGTTCGTCAGGCACAATATGCGTGATGTGGAACCAATCAAACTTACCGACGGGCAAACCCTCCTGGTCATTGTCAAACACGGGCGTGTTGTCGAATTCACCATGGGACATGGGCCTTCCGCATGTTGAGTTCGTGAAACGCACAGTTAAAGATCTTCCAGCGGGAGCCTGGGTCGGGACGGTTTCCAAGATTGATGGGGAAGTGGCGGCGATCAGTTCCAAGTATTTCTACGGTTACCAGATGCCCGCTCCCGATGAGGTCACGACCGCAGTGCGAGCTTTTTTTAAATGATTATCGGAGCGGTTAATCTCTGCGTTTTCTGCGTTCTCTGCGGTTGAAAATCTCTGTGACTTGAAGGTTTTCGAGAACGACGACGAGAACGAGGAGGAGTGAAAAACCGTTAAAGGCCTCAAGGCAAACCCGTGCAAACCCAAATCTCAGAACCGTCCCAGGATTGCCCGGTGGGAAAGGCAATAACCGTTGTTTTATCAACCAACTCCGATTCCATTGCGGCCAGGTCAGCCTTCATCTTTGCCAGTTGTTTTTGCATGTCGTCGGCGGTGACCAACATCAGGTTGGCTTGGGTGCGTTGGTTCATCAAGGCGTTGGCAGAGTCCGAATCCGTCGCGCCCACCACCGTCGGCGCCACGGCATCAGCGGTTTTGGCTGCCCGAACATAATTGTCAACGCGATCCTCATAAGCGGCAACATCGCTGCGCCGTTGATTCAATTGCGAAATAAAATCCCTGACCGAATCCGGCAATTGACTGACGCAAACCTCCCGGGTTCCCTCTTTGGTCTGGACGGTGCATTTTAAAAATCCGGCATAACCATTGACCGACAGGATGCGAATCGGCTGATTTGTGCCTGCCAGTGACGCGATGGCCTTTTCGTAATCGGCCTGACGCTTTGCGACTGCGGCGCGGGTGGCGATTTCCTGCTGCTTTTTATCGGCCAGATATTGCGCCGCATTCGTGGGGTCATATCCGAATTTCCGCTGAAGCGCAGGGGGCAGATTGCTCAAGCCGATTTGAACGCTCCCGCCATCATACTCGATCAGCGCCGAAGCCGGGGTCGTGTGAGTGATGCGGGCGTTCGTGTAGGACTGGCCGTCCGCGCTCAAGACCGGAAAGATTTCATTGGTATGCGCGCCCAACGACGCTGCTGCCAGTAAAACCGCAAGAATAATGACGGCTTTCATGGAATTGAAATTATCACCGCTCCAATCTTTGGCAATCCTCTTTCGTTGCAATCCCGCGTGGGCAGGTAAAAAATTGGGGCCTCGCGGCCCGCCCTCCGCAGGAGTTTAGCTGTGGAGGGTGGAAGTTCCGCCCTTCGGAAATTCGTGTTCATTCGCGCAATTCGCGTCCAAACCCTTCCCGTCTTTGCGTCTTTGTTCTTCAAAATCTGTGTTCATCTGTGTTCATCCGCGTAATCCGTGTCAAAAGTTTATTCGCGGTTGACATCATCGGCCCAGCGTGGCTCAGTTCTTGGCTGGCCAAGCGTTGCTTCTGCCGTTTGCAGCAATGACACTGCTTTCTCTGGTTGTTCAGCGGACGAGTTCAGCGCGGCAATCATCGTGTCTAGAACCCAATTCGGACCCTGGCGCTTTCACTTAACGGTTGCGCGCGGCGATTTTTTTGGCAAAGCTATGGGCGGCTGGCATGGATGGGGTCGTAGCTCAGTTGGCAGAGCGTCTCGTTCGCAATGAGAAGGTCGCAGGTTCGATTCCTGTCGGCTCCACCAGCCTTCGCCAGCAGCATAGCAAGGACGAAGGCTGCCCGTAGCACAGAGTGCGCAGGCGGGCTGGTGCAACACACTAACAGCGGGCTTCGGCTCGGCAAGCCAGTCTGTTTTTTGCAGCGGAGAACGAAGGCGGGGCAAAGTCGAACTTTGCCACGAGCTACGACTCGGCAGGCCAGCCAGGACAAATGCAATTTTTCTCCGTTTACATTTTTAAAGCAAAATAAATTCATTCCACCATGAAATCGTCATTGAAGAACAAATGGGTCTTGATCACCGGCGCATCGTCCGGATTTGGCGCGGCGGCGGCGCGGGCGTTCGGCGCTGAAGGCGCAAGACTGTTGCTCGGCGCGCGGCGGGTTGAACGTTTGAAAAAGGCCGCGGCTGAATCGCTCAAGGCCGGCGCCGCCGCGGCGCATGCCCGTGAATTGGATGTGACGGAAACTTCGAGCGTCGAAACCTTCATTGCCTGGGCGAAGGAAAAAATCCGAACCCCGAAATCTGAAATCCGAAATCTTCACGTGCTCATCAACAACGCCGGCGGCGCCCACGGGCTGGACCCCGTCGCCGAGGGCAAGGACGCCGATTGGGAGGCGATGATGCAAACGAACGTGCTCGGGATATTGCGCGTGACGCGCGCGGCGCTGCCGCTCATGCCGCACGATGCCGGCGCCAGCATCATCAACCTCGGCTCGACCGCCGGTCACACGGCCTACGAAGGCGGCGCGGTGTATTGCGCGGCCAAGGCGGGCGAATTGCAAATTACCCGCGCGTTGCGGATGGAATTGAACGGCACCGGCATTCGCGTCGGCACGGTGGATCCCGGCCTGGCGGAGACGGAATTTTCACTCGTGCGCTTCAAGGGTGACACCGAACGGGCGAAAAAAGTTTATGAAGGCATCCATGCCCTGACGGCGGAAGACATCGCGGAGATTTTGGTCTGGGTCGCCAGCCGTCCGCCGCACGTGAACATTGACGAACTGCTGGTCAAACCGGTTGACCAGGCGGCGATGCACAAGATTTACCGGAGAAAAAATTAAATCCCGCGATTCGCGCGCCAAAGCAGCACCGCGCCGACGGCTTGAAAGATAAAATTCGGCACCCAGAGAATCAAATGCGGCACAAACTCGGGCCGCGCGCATAAGGATTCGCCGAGGATGATGAAGCTGTAATAAACCAGCACCAGCGCGAGCGCGACGGCGACGCCGACGTTTGTTTCGCGCCGGTGCATGCGGATGCCGAGCGGAATCCCAACGAGCGTGAAACCGAAACACGCAAACGAAAACGCGATTTCCCGGTTCATCTTCACGAGAATCGGCTCGGTCAAATCAAGCCGTTGTCTGGCAAATTCACGGGCTTGGGCGCGCAATTCATCGGAAGTCAAGGCGGCCTTTGGCGGCAGCCCGATTCGCCGCTCCAAGTCGTGCAGCACATCCCGCAACTGCCAGTACGTCATATCGCTGATATTGGGTATGCCGGGCCGGTTCGTCGCCGTGTTCAGATCAAAGTTAAAAATAAGCTCGGGCGACGAACCGGTGGCATTGCGGGTCGCACTCCACGTCACGCTCCGCGCATCGAACAGATGCAAGATGAGTTGTTTGTTGGCTGTGTCGTTTTCCAGTCTGCCGCGCGGCGCCTTGATGGTGGTGGTGGCATTGGTTTCATTGCCGGGTTTGATGATCAGCACGTTTTGCAGATCGCCGCCGCGATTTTTCTCCATGTATAAAATGTAGCCCGGAAAATCATCAATGGGCTGTCCTTCGGGCAGTTGAACGTTCGCCAGTCCATTCAGCAGCTCGAACCGCAATTGCGTGTAGGCCACGCGGCTGCGCGGACCGATCTCCATGTTGAACCATGCGCTGACGGCGCAACAAAACAGGCTGAAAAGCAAAATGGGCGAGATGAGCGAAAGCAGGCTCACCCCGCTGGCGCGCGCGGCGGTGAGTTCCTGTTCCGCGCTGAAGCGGCCAAACACAAGCAGCGTCGCCGTCAGCAGCCCCATCGGCAGCGCAAACACCCAGACGAACGGAATCAAAAGACCGACGGCTTTCATCACCAGCCCCAACTGCGCCTGCCCGTTGATGAGCAGCGGCAGGATTTCCTTGAGGACATTGCCAAGCAGCAGCACAAAGGTGAACACCGCCGTCGTCAGCAACAACGAGGCCAGCACCTGGCCGGTCAGATATTTGTGCAGCGTTTTCAACCGTTCACTGAAACCCTAGAGCCAAAACACAAAATCCGAAATGACAAAATTGCAGCGGCTTGCGAATCGTGGCTTCGAGCGCTTCGGTTGTTTGAAACGATCTGTTGGGAACCAAACCGATGGGAAGGAGGATTGGCGCGGAGTTTGTCGGAACGGTGCAGGGTTATTCGCAGCCAATTATCGGTGGTTATGCGGTTGTCTTCCGGAATTTTTCGGAACGGTGAAGGTGGTGGTCGCAACTGGCACGCCCCAAGAAGTTGTGGTCAAGGTGTAGGCGCCCGGAGCCAACGTGCCTAAAACGACGGTGGTGGATTCAAGGATGACATACTGCGGGCAAAACACTCCGGTTTCCACTTCGAGGTCGAAATTATACGAGAAACGACTGCCTTTGCGGATCAGAGGCCCGATGCTTTCCATATCCTCGCAACCGCCCTGGCTCCACTTGTATTCGGCAGAGGTAATCCCGTTGGTCGTTACCACGCTGACCGAAACCGCCATCCTGGCCTGGTGCCATTCAGCGTGGGCCGAGACGGCGAACCCAACGCTTGCGCACAAGCCAAGAAACGCGAAACCCAGAAACCTGGAAGCTATCTTCATGCCTTCATTATAGGGATCGGAGGTCGTGAGACAAATTAAAAAAGTTTCATTTTGGGCTGAATTCTGCGGAATAACGCCACACATGTTTTTGTGAACTATAGCGTGAACGGCTGGACAAACCGGTCCACCCCAAAACCGCTTTTAGGTGACTTCGCCGCGCTGATGCTGAATTGTGTGCTCCGCTTCTGGATGCCGCGCTATCGCGCAAAACGCTTGGGACGCTGCAAACAGGCTTTCTCGCTCGTTCATGCGAATCAAATGTCCAATTACTTTCCAAGATACTTGGAAGGATTGCGTATCCGGTCAAGCCGCTCGACTTCAAGTTCGTTCCAAACAATCCGCGCCCGTCTTTGCTGGACGGCATTTGCAATTGATTGGGGAAGGAACCAGACCTGTTTGACCAGTTGGAGGAGGGTCAGGCAAATGAGCTTCAGTGTGTTCATGAAGTGGTGTCACTCTCGTTCTCTAGCCGGTATAGAACAGTGTGCAGAAAATGATAATGGATGATTCCTCCGTTCTGGGCATGGCATTCGGCTCGGCGGGCGTGACCAGGGTGCTCATGTGCGTGGACACCAACTGCAGGTCCGGGTGTTGTGAGAGGAACTCGTTGATCTGTTCTTCCATGGCGGTCGCTGGCGACTTGCCGGAGGGCAGCTTGTGAAGCATGACTTCGAATATTTTTGCTTTCATTTCGCTCTTCCTGTGCAACAGCGCTTTACCGGTTAACTCTCCACCCGTCGCAACACGTTTGTGAAGACCTGGACCGGCCATGATTTCGGTTGTTGCGAACCATGCTTTATGATTGAAACCAGTTGTTTCGTGTTAGGCTTCAGTTCCTCGTGACAGTGCGGACACGCATCGGCGTAGAGGAAATCGCCGAGTTTAACTCCGCAGTAAGGACATCTTGATCGGGTCATTCTATTTTTTGGTTGCGGTCGAACGGTTTTTATACCGCCGGTAAATTGATTTCACAAACGAGTCAGCCCGGAACCCGCCCGGTCCTTGCCACAGTTCAAAACACCGGTGCTCGTTCCTGACAAAGTCACCAAGACTCACCTGTTCATTCCATTTCAAACGCCGAAGGCGCCTCGGAACGACGGGTTTCAGGTTCAGCTTCATGGCGTGATTTTCGTTTGATTCGTTTGACCTGCGGCACAGGCTTCGACTCCGCTCATCAGACCCGCTTGGGGTTCACAAGCAGCAACACGATTCCGCCGACGAGCGCGAACGCTCCGACGACCGGCGGGATAAAATGGCTGACGGTGGTCTCAAAGTGCATTCCCAGAAATTCGACAGGCTTTCCCGGAGTCGTAAACGTGATGCCGGAGTAAGCGAGCACCACGATGCCCAGAGTGACCAGGAGGACTGCGACAATGGTTTTTGTATTCATATTGATTCTTTCAGTTTATTTTTTCCGGTTAACAGCCACTTAATTCAGCCGCCTGCGCCCGGAGATGAGGTTGACCAGTATCATGACAACAGCAATCACCAGCAGGATGTGGATGAACCCGCCCAGCGTGTAACTGCTTACGAGACCGAGCGCCCACAGAACGAGCAATACTACCGCAATCGTGTATAACATATTATTTTCCTTTCAGTTTACTTAGGAATCACCACTGACTGGCGCGTCAGCGCCAGTCAACAGGGATTCAGTTTATGCCGCTTTGGCCAATTCCGGTTCTTTCAGCACGACCTTGATGCCTTTGATGGGTTTGGTCACGGCCTTGCGAACTGTGTCAACAGCCGTCGAACCCACTTTGCCAGCCGCTTCCAACGCTCCGTCCGCGGCAGCCGCCGCAGCGTCTTCGGCACTGACACCCAGGTCCTTGGCGCCTTCGATCGCCCCTTCGACAAGCCCGGTGGCTGCGGCTTCGAGGTCCCCGCCGACCGCGGCTGTATCTTGGATCGCAACATGGGCCGTGTGGCTGATGGTCTCTAAAACCTCCGTGCCGGCGTCTTTGGTGCCGCGCAGGACCCCGATCATGATCCCCTTGGCGGCGTGTCCCAGATCAGCGTCAATGTGGGCTGCGCCACGGATCGCGCCGCTGGCAACGCTGGCAATGACATCGGTCACCGACGTGCCCACCTTGCCCGTATCTTTGATCGTTGTGGCGAGGATTTGAGCAACGGTATCCACCGTTGCCTGAACTATGTTTCCTGTGCCTTTGATCGCGGCAACGATCTGGTCTTTTACTGTCTCAATCATTCCCGAATGGGTTGTCTTCATGTTTAGTTTCCTTTCGTTTCGGTTATTTGTCTCCAACTTTGGGCTGGCTGGCGCGTTTTCCTGTTCGCACCAGCCAACAGCAATCCGTCCGCTTACTTGCTGGCCAAGGGCGTGGCGATGGTCATATTGTTGATCACGCTGTTCACACCGTTGATGTCGGTGACGAGCTTGGTTACCAGGCTCTTCTCGGCGGCGTTTTTGGCAATGCCGCTCAAGGTAACGACGCCATCCGCCGTTGAAACCGACGTTTTCAGGGCGCTGGTCGAGTGGTGTGACAGCAATGACGATTTGACCTGGGCGGTGATGGAGGCGTCATCAATTTTGTCGCCGATCGTTTCGCTTGGAATGGCCGGGGTCTTGGCAATCGTCATCTCGTTCTTGACCTCTTTGACGTTGTCAACGTCCTTGGCGTATTCGGTGGTGAGTTCCTTTTCGGCCACGCTGGAGGCTTCGCCCTGCAAGGTGACGATTCCATCTTTCGTATACACGGTGGTTCCGGTGGCGCTCACGTTGCGATGGAACAAAAGTGCGGATTTCACTTTCAGGGTGATCCACGCGTCCGAGTGTTCGGCGGGGCATTCCCCTTTGACGGTGAGTTGGTTGTCCACGCTCATGACGCCGGGCAGACTTGCCACGGTATCCTGGGCCAGGGACTTATCGGACGCTTTGGTCACCGTTCCGGTCAGGGTGACGGCGCCGTCTTTGGATTCAGTTTTGATTGAATCGTCCTTGAGGTAGGTTTTGAACACATACGACTTTGCGGCGGATGACTCGATGCGGCTGTCCGTATCGGAGGCGCGCACTGATGGACTGGTGACGAACAGGGCGCTCGTGGCTGCCAGGAGCGCGAGTGTGCAGGTTGATTTCATTTTCATTATGCTTTTTCTTTCGGTTGTTGTTGCGTTTATTGATGTTTTTGTACGAGCACCACGTTAAACTGCGGACTGGCCCTTTGCTATGGGGTGTAACCCTACCGTGTGTTTTGGGAATGGTTCGGCAAGACTGATCCAACCTGAACCTTAATTTGCCGTGCCGCCACTGCGGATTTGCTGGTGTTATGATTCAATTCGCAGACGGATCATTCGCTTCCTGACCATGATTTTCGCGCCATTGGTTCTTTGGATCGTCCAAAATCGCGAGTTGATCCGGCGTCAGCAGAGGCCTGATATGAACGACAGCAGTCTCCCGGTATGGCCGGAGACCGGCCCAGACCTGTTGCAACTGTCTGCGCGCCGCCTGAATTTGTGCCGTGTCCTTCGCTGCGCGCGCCTGCCGCGTCGCCTCCTCGGCGGCGTCAATCCGGGGTTGGTTGGCTTTCTGGTATTCCCGGCAGGTTTTGGCAAAGTCATCCTCGATTGGCTTTAGTTCGCTTCGCTGCTCGTTGGTGAGCTGCAACTTCTCCTTGAGACCGGGTGGAAGGAGGGATTGTTCGCCCAAAGACCGGTCATTTTCAAATGCTTTTTGATATTTCCAGGTTTGGGTGAAGATGTTGGTGCCGTTGGTATTGGTGTTGATATCCTGCCCCAGCAATGCCGGCGCGGCCAGCGCCAGTAAACTGCTGATGGCGAGCAGTGTGAGTTTAATTTTCATGTGTTTTCCTTTATGTTGGACAGGCGTGTTCCGTTGCCTGATTGGCTGACACTAATTCAAGAAGCTGCGTCGTGCGCTATGGGGTGTTACCCTACCGAAACCATTTTGATTCAGACGCGCCACCCGCGCCGCTTGGTTTCCGCCAGCCGAATCTGTCCGAAAAGCACCGTGAGATCACGAAAGTGTTTTTCCAACTTGCAATTGAGCAACTGGCGAACCGCTTCGGACAGTTCATTCCGGTTTCATTTCCACTCGCTGTCAACGCGCCGACAGCGGGGATTCCACTGTCGGCGGGTTGCGAATGCAACTTTCTCCATTCAATCACTCTTTAACGGTGATGTTGTTTTCGACATCGTGCACGCCACTGACCTTCCTGGCGAGATCTCCGGCCCGGTATTTCTGGTCCCTCGTGTTGACAAAGCCGCTCAACTGAACCACACCCTTGAACGTTTCCACGTTGACTCCGTCATACTTGTATTGCGAGTCATCTGCCAGCGCGGCCCGGACGCGGGAAGAAGTGTCATGGTCGTCAATTCGTTCGCCCGAGCTTTGCTCGTAGCGGCTGCCAGTGGTGGTGCAGCCGGTCACTCCCAGGAGCAATGGCAGCGCGCCGAGGCTGATGACCAATCCCAACATGGTTAGAGTTTTGCCTGTGTTTGCAGATGTGTTTTTCATATCGTTTCTTTCATTTTTGATGGTTATTTGTTTGCTGCGTTATTCATAAAATTTCCTGCTCACCTTAAGGCGCGATTTTGTCGCTCACCCACTGACGCGCCTGGTTGAACCCATCCTTCGTCGCGTCGTAGGCTTTCTGGAAGCCGCTTTTGACGCTGTCCCAGGTGGACTCGGTGGCGTTTTTGGCGTCGTCAAGCTGCTTGTTCAACTGGGCCGCCTGGTCGCGCAACGCTTGAAGTTTGGGTTTGGCCTCGGCCTTGACCGCGTCGCTTGAGCTTTCGATTTTGGCGGCGAGCTGGTCCAAATCCTTGTTAAGAGCGTCCAACTGGACCTGCATGGTTTTAACGAATTCATCTTTTTGCGCGAAGGTGTAATCCTTCATGTCCTGCGCTGCTTGTTTGGTTTCGGTTTTGACGTTCTCAATCTGCTGCGTAGTGGTTTGCTCCTTCTCGCATCCCGCTGCAAAAGCGGCGATGGAAAGGAGGGTGATGACCCATGTTTTGTTTTTCATAATTATATTTTTTGTTGTGTGTTTGGTTTGCTGTCGCGCCTGCCAATTTGGCGAAGCTACGTTGCCGGATGGTTTTTCGCTATGGGGTGTAACCCTACCGCGGATGATGGGAAGCGCGTGACCCGACTGACCCGGCCAGAAGAAGATTGGAAAATGGAATTACTATCCTGTGATGCTGTGGCACGTGAACCGGAGTTTCAGACCCGTGCGGCTGATTCGATCCTTACTGGAGAACCATTGACTCGTTGGCGGCCCGGACGGTTCGGCCATCTTCCTCGCTGGCACGATTGTCACGCATGTTTTGCAAGGGCGTGGCAACCGGCTTGCCCAGGCGGGACTCCAACAACTTCGCGACCAACTGACGAGATTCCTCCCGCCGCCGGTCCAGCATCCTGCGATAAACCATCCCGAGGCCCCCAAAAACCAGCAGACAAATCAGTGATGCCAGCCCCAGCGCGAAAACTAGGTTCAAGGTGAATTGCGGCGTGTTGTAGGGAAAGTTCTCCACCAGGATCGCTGGATAGCCAAGGATGGCCACAGCGAGCGCAGTCAAGATGGCCATCAGCCACATCGCGCGTTGCACACAGCGCTCGTCGCGCTGAATCTGAGTGATCTTTTTCTCCAGCGCCTCGTGCTCGGCGCTGTCGCCGTAGCGAAGGCAATGCCGCAGAAACTCCGTATGTTTTTGGTGTTCATTCATCATCGTTGAGGCAATGCCATTCGCACCCGGCATTCCCGGTTTTCCATTTGTTTGGCGGGCATGGTATGCCATCGGACAACCGCTTGCTATGGGGTGTTCACCCCATATACAGATTGAAGCAATTGTCTGATAGTGGATTGAATTCGCGGCGCGCCGTCGAGGGAACACGCATCCCGGAGCCTCGCGCCTGAATCCGGCATACGACATGAAACGAAAGTTGACCGCGTTGTCACAACGATATGTGGCGGCGTTGCGAAAACACCTGCGGCAAGGCCCGCGGGCGATTGCGCCATGCGGGACGGCGCATGATTTGGGATGCCAGGCCGCGGCCCTCAATCTGGAAACGTTGGACGTGGCCCGGATTCACGAAGGAGCACTCGCCACTCTGGAAGCGTCCCGCAGCAAAGATGGGGTCATCAAGCGGGCGGAGATATTTTTTGCCGAGGCGGTCACCCCGATTGAGGAAACGCATCGCGCCGCGCTCAAAGCCAACGTCCGCTTGAACCAGCTCAACCAGACGCTGGGCCGGCGCACGGTGGACCTGGCGGCTTCCCGGCGGTCACTGAAGCAGGACATCGTCCAGCGCAAGACCGTGGAGCAGGCCCTCAAGAAGAGCGGGGAACACTCCCGGAAACTTTTGAAAGAATCACTTCGCCTGCAAAAGCATTTGCAGCGCCTGACCCACCAGATTCTGTCGGCGCAGGAGGACAAGCGAAAGAAGATCAGCCGCGACCTGCATGATGAAATCGCCCAGACGTTGCTGGGCATCAATGTCCGGCTGTTGACGTTGAAAAAGGAGGCCGCGATTGACGCCAGCGATCTCAAAAAAGAGATTGCCAGCACGCAACGGCTGGTGGATAAATCGGTGAAAAGCATAAATCGGTTCGCCCGTGAATTCGGAATTCACCATCGGACGCAAAACAGGACCTGAAATGGCACGCAAACTAAACGGGCTGGCGCAACGATATGTCGCGGCGCTGCGCAAACACCTGAAGGAAGGTCCACGGGCAATCCCGCCGCGCGGGACGGCGCAGGGACTGGGACGCCGGGCCATGGCCCTGGGTTTGGAGACGCTGGATCTCGCCCGGTTCCACGAGCAGGCGCTGATTGCCCTGGTGTTGCCGGGTTACTCCCCCGACACCCGGGAGCGGATGATCCGGCGGGCGGGGACTTTTTTTGCCGAGGCCATCACCCCCATTGAGAAAACGCATCGCGCGGCCCAGGAGGACAACGACCAATTGGTTCAATTGAATCATTTGCTCCACCAGCGCAGCGTGGACCTGATCGCCTCGAACCGGCAGTTGCAACAGGAGATCGTCCAGCGCAAATCGGTGGAGGCGTCCCTCCGAAAGAGCGAGCAACACTACAGCCAGTTGCTGGAGCAGTCGCGGCACATGCAGGAACAATTGCGGCGGCTGTCCCGCCAGCTTCTATCGGCCCAGGAGGAAGAGCGCAAGATGATCAGCCGCGAACTGCATGATCAAATTGCCCAGACCTTGACGGGCATCAATATCCGGCTGGCTTCCTTGAAAACCGCGTCCATGCTCAACACCAGGGGCCTTCAGGAAAAAATCTCCAGCACCCAAAGACTCGTGGAAAAATCGGTGGACATCGTGCATCGGTTCGCCCGGGAACTGCGCCCGACGGTGCTGGACGACCTGGGGCTGATTCCCGCCCTGCATTCGTTCATGAAAAGTTTTGCCAAGCGCACGGGCGTCCACGCCAATTTGACGACCTTTGCCGTAAAGATTGATCAATTGGACGCGGCCAGGCGAACGGCGCTCTTTCGCGTCGCCCAGGAAGCGCTCACCAATGTGGCCCGTCATGCCCATGCCAGCCGGGTGGAAGTGAGCATCCAGAAACTGCCGGGCTGCATTTGCATGAAAATAAAAGACGACGGCAAATCCTTTAACGTGGAGCGCGCTTTGCACGCCAATGGCGGCAAGCACCTCGGGCTGCTTGGGATGAGGGAACGGTTGGAGATGGTCGGCGGCAAATTCGTTGTCGAATCCTCGCCGGCAAAGGTACCACCATCCAGGCGCAGATTCCGTTAATCAGTGGCCGTGCGCGGGGGGGGGGCGGAAAACTCGTTGATGGAGTCCGCTAGAACCAAACCCTGAATGTCTATGAAACGAATCACTTTTCTCCTGGCGCTGCTCGCGGCCGGTTGGTGCGGCATCTGCGCAGCACCAGCTTCGACAAACTCCGCTCCGACCAATCGCATTCTCATGATTGATTCCAGCTCCATGCCGATTGCCGCGGGCAAAGCCACTCTGACCATTGGGGCGCTCCAGCGCACGAACGGCGTTTATTCGGGCGATTACAAGATCAAGGTGTTTCCCTGGTTCCTCAAAAACGAAAAGGGCAGGCTGGCCATCGTCGTTTCGGATGAGTCGCTGGCCGAGATCAACCAGGGAAAAGCCGCGGCGATCATCGGGACCGCCACCACGACCACGAGCGGCAAAGGCGGCCGGAGCCGGCACATTGATGCCACGGCCACGCCGGCTGACATCAATCGCGGAACGCTCAAACTGTGGTTCACCACGGCGGGAAACCGGAAAATGATTTTTGAGCCGGCCTATCACTTTGCGGGGACGGGTACGGCGGCGGTTCGGGCGCAGATGACTGAAACCAACCTGGCTTTTAACTTGCAAAGCCGCCTCCACGTTTCGCATTGCGAAATCCCGGAAGCCGGCGTCAAACACCTATGAAAAAAATCACCGTTCTGCTGGCCGAAGACCATGCGATTGTGCGCGAGGGATTTCGCAAGATGCTGGAGCTGGAAAAAGATATTCAAGTGGTCGGTGAAGCGCAGGACGGCCGCCAGGCCGTTGCCATGGTCAAAAAACTTCGTCCCGCCGTGGTGCTGATGGACATCGCCATGCCGCTGCTCAATGGTTTGGAAGCCACCCGGCAGGCGCTCAAAGCCGTCCCCGGCACCAAAGTGCTCATTCTCTCCGCGCACAATGACGACGCCTATGTCAAAAACGCCACCGAGTCCGGCGCGGTGGGATTTCTGCTCAAACAAAACTCTTCCCATGTGGTGTGCGATGCGATCCGGGAAGTCCAAAAAGGGAAAACGTTTTACGGCCCCACGGTTGCCAAACGTCTTGATCGTCTCAACTCGAAATCGCCTGACCGCGCGGGACGGCTCAACAAGAAATCCGCCCGGTTGACCTCGCGCGAGATGGAGGTGCTCCAACTGATAGCCGAAGGCAAGGCCAACAAGGAAACGGCCGCGGAACTGGGCATCAGCATCAAGACCGTCGAAAAACATCGCGAGAAGGTCATGAGCAAGCTCGACGTCCACGATACCGCCGGCCTCACCCGCTACGCCATCAGCGCGGGCATCATCGAGAGCAACGTCCAGTTGACCATTGTTTAGCGCGAGGAGCGCGGCGTTCACGCCGCTTCAGCGCACGAATTGGAAATAGGCCGGGCCTTTCCTACGCCACACCGCGATGGACGTTGAAGCGGGCTGAAGCCCGCGCTCCAACTTTTCTCTGTCGCGTCAGGATTCTTTTTTGGCAATCACGCCTTAGCAGGATTCATGCCATGCCGTATGGGGTAAACACCCCATATCTTGCGCTTGGCTTTTCCGCTAAAAAATAGTTGACTTTGGAATGGAATGTTAGTTAAATGTTTTCGAGTTGGAAAGTTAGCGGGCGCTCCGTTTCGCGCGAAGGCACAGCAAATGAAAGGCAAACTCAAATGAAAAGCAAATACGTGATTTTATCGGTCTTCGTAGCATTGGCCGGTTTTCTACCGCAAAGCAAAGCCCAGGGAACTCTAGATTCGGCTGAAGGCTTCGCGGTTCTGGGAGGTTCGACGGTAACGAGCACCGGCGATACCATTATCACCGGGGATCTGGGGGTTTCTCCAGGCACTTCGATTACTGGGTTTTATCCTCCGGGGATCGTGAATGGAACGATATACAACGATGACCCGGTAGCGGCCCAGGCCGAGGCTGATACCCTCACTGCATACAATAATCTGGCAGGCGAGCCAGTAGATTCGAACTTGACCGGTCAGGACCTGGGGACACTCGTGCTCTCGCCAGGCGTTTATAAATTCAACTCGTCGGCTCAACTGACGGGGACACTCACTCTCAGCGGCAATGGGTACTACGTTTTTCAGATTGGGAGCACGCTCACGACCGCCAGCAGTTCGTTCATTCTCCTGAGCAATGGAGACTCAAGCCGACGACGTCTTTTGGCAAGTCGGCTCCTCCGCGACTCTCGGTACAGATACGTCGTTTGTTGGGAGTATCCTCGCCGACCAGAGCATCACCATGAATACCGGGGCAAGCCTGTCTGGCAGAGCCTTGGCGTTAAACGCTGCCGTGACGTTGGATGACAACGTTATCACCGACCCCGCTGCCGTTCCGGAACCGGGATCTTTCTGGCTATTGGCCTTTTGCGCTTCTGTCTGCGGCGCTGGGCAGCGGTTGGCCGTATGGCGTCGCAAGGCTGGTCGTTTCTGAAAATGGCGGTGGGCGGCGGGATGCCTGATTAGAATCAAACCTCCGCCTGCTTGCTGCCCGAGGCAACACGGAAAGTCCAGGAAGGAAACACGTTTTTCAGCCCCACGATTGCCAGGCGCCTTCACCAACAGGATGGCAAGCCATCAAGTCTGGCATGGGGAAAACACCCCATATCGCCCGCGCGGTTTCCTGGTTTACACTTCAGGCCATGAAAACCAATTGCAGGAAGAGGCGCCTGACGTTTGGCGAGTTCATCATGGCCGTTTACGACGCCTACGGCAGACAAAAAGCCGAAGGAATTGTGCGGCTCGCTGTCAATGCGCGCCCGGTTACGCCTCGCGGCCAGCGCCGCATCGTATGATTGTTTAACCAGAGTCCCGACGAAATTTTCCATCCCATGAACAAACTTCTCAAAACTCGCGGCGCCAAGGCCGCCACCGCACCAACTCCAGGCGCAACGCATCGGCCCCATCGCATACTTGTGGTGGATGACGACACGGGCATCCGCAAAATCGGAGCGGAAGTGTTGGCTCACCACGGCTATCAGGTGGATGCCGCCGAAGACAGCGCCACCGGCTGGAAAGCTCTCCAGGTTCACACTTACGATCTTCTGATTACCGACCTCGACATGCCGAGGAAGTCCGGTTTGAAGCTGGTGAAGAAACTGCGTGCCGCGCGCATCGTGCTGCCGGTCATCCTGGCCTCGGGAATAATGACGCCGCAGGAGTTAAAAGAGAGTCCGTGGCTCCAGCTTTCCGGCGCGCTGCTAAAACCCGTCTCCCCGGATCAGTTGTTGCAAACGGTGCAAGCGGCCCTGCGTGCGCCCGACGGTGTCCGCGAGCAAATCGCGCCGCCGCAAAGCCGGCAAAGCCAGATCTCAGCCGAAGATTTGCGGCTGTGATGAATGTGTGCGTTTAGCCGGATGATGCGGCTGCCAGGATGGCCGCCGCAACCTCAGGCCTGCCATGTCGGGGCCGGATTCACAACCATCGTGAATGGGGTAAACACCCCATAGGTAAACACCCCATAGTGCCCGCACAGGTTTTCTGCTAAAAAGTTTTTTTGAAATGTCAGGGATGTTTCCGGCACGGCAAGTCGGCGGGCGCTCCGTTCCGTTCAACAGCACCGCAACTGAAAGGAACGTTCAAAATGAAAAGCAAATGTTTGATTCTATCGGCCATCATGGCGTTGGCCGGTCTTCCACCGCAAAGCAAAGCCGATGTTCTAGGTTCGGCTGACAGCTTCGCGGTTCTGGGAGGTTCGACGGTGACGAGCACCGGCGATACCATTCTCAACGGAAATCTGGGGCTTTCTCCAGGCACTTCGATCACCGGGTTTTATCCTCCGGGGATTGTGAATGGAACGATACACAACACTGACACGGTCGCGGGTCAAGCCCAGGCTGATGCCCTCACTGCATACAATTTTCTGGCAGGCGAGCCAGTCAATTCGAACTTGACCGGTCAGGACCTGGGTGGACTCGCGCTCTTGCCCGGCGTCTATTTCTTCAGCTCGTCGGCTCAATTGACGGGGACACTCACGCTGGACGGGAATGGCGACAGCAATGCGCGCTTCGATTTTCAGATTGGGAGCACGCTCACGACCGCCAGCAGTTCGTCCATTCTCCTGATCAATGGAGCTCAAGCCGACAACGTGTTTTGGCAAGTCGGCTCCTCCGCGACTCTCGGGACAGGCACGTCGTTTGATGGCAGTATTCTCGCGGACCAGAGCATCACCCTGGATACCGGGGCAAGCATGGACGGCAGAGCCCTGGCGTTGAACGCGGCCGTGACCTTGGATGACAACGTCATCACCGTCCCCACCCCCGTCCCGGAACCGGGCTCTTTCTGGCTATTGGCCTTTTGCGCTTCTGTCTTCGGCGCTGGGCAGCGGTTCGGATGGCGGCGCAAGGCTGGCCGTTCCTGAAAATGGCGGCGGGCGGCGGGAGGCCTGATTAGAATCAGGTCTCCGCTTGCTTGCTGTCCGAGGCGTTGCGGAAAATCCAAGAAAGAGGGAATGTTTTTCAGCCATCCGGTTGCCAGGCGGCTTCACCAACTGGATGGCAAGCCATCAACTCTGGCATGGGGGAAACACCCCATAGCGGTCATGTATTTTTCCGCATATTATCAGATGATGACTCACAAAATCTTTTGGCTCTTGCAAGCCAAACTTTGGGGGGAAATGAAATGGACGGGGACAGAATCATGAGCAGCGATCATCAAAACGGGAACGTGGCTGACAACGAGACGCAAATGGAGCAGACAAACCCGCCGCCGCTGCGACCGCTGCCCCACGGCGAGGAACCAGCGGGCAAGCCCCTCAAACCGTTGAGGCCGCCGAACAATTCGAAATGACAACATGAGTGTGAATATGACAACGACGATGAAAACCGAAAAGAAACGCATCCTGGTTGTGGACGACCAAGCCAGTGATACCCGGCTGATGAAACTTTACCTGGAACGGACCAACGATTACGTGGTCAGGGAGGAAAACAACGGCATGGCCGCGCTCTCCGCAGCGGAGCAATTTAAGCCTCACTTGATCCTGCTGGATGTGATGATGCCAGGCATGGACGGCGGGGAATTGGCCGCTTGTTTTCAGGCGAATCCCAAATTTAAAGCCGTGCCGATTGTGTTTCTGACGGCGGCCGTCACGAAAGGAGAAGTCAAGGCGGGTGGCGGGCAGGTCGGGGGGTATTCCTTTCTGGCCAAGCCGGTCGTTCTGACGGAAGTGGTCGCTTGTCTGAGGCATCACTTGGGTGGATGACGCGTCGCGAAGCCAACCAGGCGGGGCCATAGCGAGGGTGGAGCGGCGTTCCTTCGCGCCGATGGCGGCCAGGCTGAATACAAGGCAAGGCCAATCGCAGTTTAAGAACGGAACAAATATGGAGCATACAGCCATTCTCGACGGCGACCCCGCCGCGGTGGAGATCGTCACCGAAGTCCGGCGCGAAGAGGTTCTGCTGAAAGCGGGGGCCTTGCAGGACGCGATTTTCAACAGCGCCAACTTCTCGAGCATCGCCACTGACGCGAAGGGCGTCATTCAGATCTTCAACGTCGGCGCGGAGCGCATGCTGGGCTACGCGGCCGCCGACGTGATGAACAAGATCACCCCGGCCGACATTTCCGACCCGAAGGAAGTGATCGCGCGCGCCAAGGCGTTGAGTGTCGAGCTTTCCACGCCGATTACGCCGGGCTTCGAGGCCTTGGTGTTCAAGGCCTCGCGCGGCATTGAGGACATCTACGAACTGACCTACATCCGGAAGGATGGCAGCCGCTTTCCGGCCATCGTGTCGGTCACGGCGTTGCGCGATGCTCAAGGTGGAATCATCGGCTACCTGCTGATCGGCACGGACAACACCGCGCGGAAGCGGGCGGAAGAGGCGCTGCTCAAGGCGGGGGCGTTGCAGAACGCGATTTTCAACAGCGCCAACTTCTCGAGCATCGCCACCGACGCGAAGGGCGTCATCCAGATCTTCAACGTCGGCGCGGAGCGCATGCTGGGCTACGCGGCCGCCGACGTGATGAACAAGATCACCCCGGCCGACATTTCCGATCCTCAGGAAGTGATCGCGCGCGCCAAGGCGTTGAGCGTCGAGCTTGCCACCCCGATTACGCCGGGCTTCGAGGCCTTGGTGTTCAAGGCCTCGCGCGGCATCGAGGACATCTACGAACTGACCTACATCCGCAAGGACGGCAGCCGCTTCCCGGCCATCGTCTCGGTCACGGCGCTGCGCGACGCTCAAGGCGGAATCATCGGCTATCTGTTGATCGGCACCGACAATACCGCGCGCAAGCAGGTCGAAGCAGAGCAGAAGAAGCTCGATCAGCGTTTGCGCGACCAGCAGTTCTACACGCGCTCGCTCATCGAATCCAATATCGACGCGCTGATGACGACCGATCCGCTCGGCATCATCACCGACGTCAACAAGCAGATGGAGGCGCTCACCGGCTGCACGCGCGACGAACTGATCGGCGCGCCGTTCAAGAACTACTTCACCGATCCGGAGCGGGCCGAGGCAAGCATCAAGCTGGTGCTGAGCGAAAAGAAGGTCACCAACTACGAGCTAACCGCGCGCGCCAGGGACGGCAAGGAAACGGTCGTGTCCTACAACGCGACCACCTTCTACGACCGGGACAGGACGCTGCAAGGCGTGTTTGCCGCGGCGCGCGATGTCACCGAACGCAAACGCCTGGATCAGGTGCTGCAGGAGAAGAACGCCGAGCTGGAGAGCGCCAAGTCGGTGGCGGAAAAAGCCAACCTCGCCAAGTCGGATTTCCTTTCCAGCATGAGCCATGAGCTGCGCAGCCCGCTCAATGCGATCCTCGGCTTCGCCCAACTGATGGAGTCAGCCGACCCGTCGCCGACGGACTCCCAGGCGGAAAGCATTGCCCAGATTCTCCAGGCGGGATGGCATCTGCTGAAGCTGATCAACGAAATCCTCGATCTCGCCGCGATCGAATCCGGGAAGGTGTCGCTGTCGCCGGAATCGGTGTCGTTGTCCGAAGTCATGTCCGAATGCCAGGCCATGATGGAGCCGCAGGCGCAACAGCGCGGGATCAGCATGACCTTTCCCCGGTTCGACGCTTGCTTGTTCGTCATGGCCGACCGGACCCGCTTGAAACAGGTCGTCATCAACCTGCTTTCCAACGCGATCAAATACAACAAGGAGGAGGGAACGGTCGACGTGAACTGCACCGTGAGCGCCCCGGAACGCATTCGCATCAGTGTCGCGGATACCGGCGCGGGATTGCCCCCGGAAAAGCTGGCGCAACTATTTCAGCCGTTCAACCGGCTTGGCCAGGAAGCCGGCGGCATGGCCGGCACGGGCATCGGCCTGGTGGTGACCAAGCGATTGGCCGAACTGATGTCGGGCGTCCTCGGCGTGGAAAGCACGGTCGGGGTGGGAAGCGTATTCTGGTGCGAACTGATTTCGGCGGCGGCGCCCCAGCTTAAAATCCAAAGCGGCGAGGTCGAGACCTCGGTCCGGCCGCAATTGCCGGACGGCGCGCCGCAGCGCACCCTGCTCTATATCGAAGACAACCCGGCGAACATGAAGCTGGTCGAGCAACTCATTGAGCGTTGCCCGGACATACGGCTGCTAACCGCGGTGAACGGAACCCTCGGTATTGAGCTCGCCCGCGCCGCTCAACCGCAGGTGATTCTGATGGACGTCAACCTGCCTGGCATCAGCGGCATCGAAGCCTTGAAAATCCTGCGCGAAGACCCGGCCACGGCGCACATCCCCGTCCTTGCCCTCAGCGCCAATGCCATGCCACGCGACATCGCGACGGGCCTGGAGTTGGGATTTTTCCGCTATCTCACCAAACCCATTAAAGTCAAAGAGTTCATGGACACACTGAATACGGCGCTGGAATTTGCAGAAAAACGGCTGGCCAGGAACTGATGCAGGACGAATGCCATGATCCGTTCATCGGACATTCTCAAGGCCGGCATCCTGATCGTTGACGATCAAGAAGCCAACGTCTCCCTGCTGGAGAAAATGCTGCGCGGCGCCGGCTACGTTTCCATCGCGTCCACGAGGAATCCGCGCGAGGTCTGCGAGCTGCACCGCAAGCACCGCTATTCCCTGATCCTGCTCGACCTTCAGATGCCCGGTCTGGATGGATTCCAGGTGATGGAGGGTCTAAAGGCCATCGAAACCGACGGCTATCTTCCGGTTCTCGTGATCACCGCCCAACCGGGTCACAAGCTGCGTGCGCTGAGAGCCGGGGCGAAAGATTTCGTCAGCAAACCGTTCGATCTAGCGGAGGTGTTGATGCGAGTCTATAACCTGCTCGAAGTCCGCCTGCTGCACCTGGAAGCGAAGGCGCGGGCGGCACAGGCGGAGACGCAGAGCGAGCAGGCGATCCGCGCCTCCGAACTCCGTTACCGGCGGCTGTTTGAAACGGCGCAGGACGGCATCCTCATTCTCGACGCCGACACCGGGCAGGTGGTGGACGCCAACCCGTTCATGAAAGATTTGCTCGGCTATTCGCAGGAAGAATTTCTGGGGAAAAAACTGTGGGGAATCGGTCCCTTCAAAGGCGCGGGGGCTTCCAAAATCGCTTTCGCTGAATTGCAACACGCCGACCGTATTCGCTACGAGGGCCTGCCATTGGAGACGAAGGACGGGCGGCGGGTCGAGGTCGAGTTCATCAGCAACGCCTATCTCGTGGACCAGAAGCGGCTCATCCAATGCAACATCCGCAACATCACGGAGCGCAAACGGGCGGAGGAAGAATTGCGCTGGAAAACCGCTTTCCTGGAAGCGCAGGTGGACTCCGCCCTCGACGGCATTTTGGTGGTGGACAATGAGGGAAAGAAAATTCTCCAGAACCAGCGCATGAACGGGCTGTGGAAAATTCCCCCGCCCCTCGCTGAGGATAAAGATGATGCCGCGCAGATTCAATTCATCACCAGCCAGACGAAGAATCCCCAGCCGTTTGCGGACAAGGTTGCCTACCTTTATTCCCATCCCGACGAGGTCAGCCGGGATGAAGTGGAGTTGATTGATGGAACGGCTCTGGAACGCTACTCGTCACCCGTCCGCGACAAAGCCGGAAACCATTACGGACGAATCTGGACTTTTCGCGACATCACTCAACGCCGGACATTGGAGGCGCAATTCCGCCAGGTTCAAAAAATGGAAGCGGTCGGCCAGTTGGCCGGCGGGGTGGCGCACGATTTCGACAATATTCTGGGGGTCATCCAAATGCAGTCCGACTTGTTGAAGGCCGGCGGCAATCTTTCCCCGGCCCAGCTGGATTTTGCCGGGGAGATTGGCGCGGCCACCCAGCGCGCCGCCGCGCTCACCCGCCAGTTGCTTTTGTTCAGCCGGAAAGAAGTTTTGCAACCGCGCGATTTGGATTTGAACCAATCCATCAGCAACATGACCAAAATGCTGTGGCGCATCCTCGGCGAAGACATCAAGATGCAGTTCAAATTTGCCATGCAACCGCTGTTCATCCACGCCGACCCGGGCATGCTGGATCAGGTGCTGATGAATCTCGCGGTAAATTCCCGCGACGCCATGCCCAAGGGCGGACGGCTGGTCGTTGAAACCTCCATTGCGGAATTCGACGAATCGGTCCGCGGGCAATCAATCCATGCCCGTCCCGGTTCCTACGTGTGTTTGAGCGTGAGCGATACCGGCTGCGGCATTCCCGCGGAAAACCTGCCGCGAATCTTCGAACCGTTCTTCACCACCAAAGACATCGGCAAGGGCACCGGCCTCGGATTGGCCACCGTTTTTGGCATCGTGCAACAACATCAAGGCTGGGTCCATGTTTACAGCGAAGCCGGTCACGGGACGACCTTCCGCATTTATCTTCCGCGATTGGCCGGGATGTCCCGGCAAGAACCGGAGCCACCCGCATTGACTTCCATGCGCGGCGGCCATGAAACAATCTTGCTCGTTGAAGATGATGCATTCCTGCGCGCTTCCATGTGCAAAGCCCTGTCGCAACTCGGCTATCGCGTGCTTGAAGCCATCAACGGCGTCGAAGCTCTGGAAGTTTGGAAACAGCACCACGAGAAAATCCATCTGTTGCTGACTGATTTGGTCATGCCCGGCGGCATGACGGGAAAGGATTTGGCCGAACGGCTTTTGCGGGAAAATCCCAAATTGAAGGTAATTTATGTGAGCGGGTACAGCGCGGAAGTTGCCGGCAAGGATTTTCCGTTGGAGGAAGGCGTCAACTTTCTCGCCAAACCGGTTCAGGCGTTCAAGCTCGCGCAAACCGTGCGCCAAAACCTGGATGCAAACATCTAGTTTGCCGGCCCGGCAATTATTGGCACAAACTGCGGTTCGTCGCCGCGTTTTCCCCCAACCGGGCAAGCATGCGCTCCACGCCGTGGCCATGGGTTGCAAATCCAGCTTTTCCCCCGCTTTCAATTAAGCCACTGGCACCCCGACATCGGGGTGCCGGAGGATTCATAAAATTACTAATTTATAACATTATCTATTAATATATGGGGAAAACACCCCATAGACCGGTCGAGGCGATTTCACTTATTGTCGCACCGTGAAAAACAGAATGCTTTTTCAAAAAGGCAAATCAGACAGCTCGCCAACTCCAGCGCCAACCACGGGTTCTCAATAAATAGAAAGCAAACAGAAATCATGAATACTTCGATCCAACACCCCGAGCCGAATGGCGTCGTTCAACCGTCGCGGTTCTATCGGGTCATGTCCACGCCATAATAAACCCAGATCTGGGAGCGATCGTCCCAGCCGAAGAAACTTTCCTTCGGCTGGAATTTTGAGAAAAGCAATCACCAGCAATTATAAAACATCAACACTTATGGAAAAAACACCAACCCTTTTGGCGGCGGCACTGTGGGTGGGCGCAATGTGCGTTGCGGCCCAAGCGGAGGGCACGCCCAAAATCCAATTCGACCAGACGGTATGTGACTTTGGCAAGACCTCGCAGGTCGAAACGGTTTCCGGCGTCTTCAAGTTCAAGAACGTCGGCGACGGCATTCTCAAACTGGAGCCGCCCAAGCCATCCTGCGGCTGCATGGTCGCCGAGTTGAAGCCGGACACGCTCAAGCCGGGTGAAACCGGTGAGTTGCCCTTTTCCCTGCATCTCGGCCAGGTCAAGGCACAACTTGACAAGCGGATTACGGTGAAATCAAACGATCCACAGACTCCCGAAGTCTCGCTCACCATCAAGGTGGCTTACACGCCGCTCTACGACATCAATCCAATGACGCTCGCCTCTGTGCTGGCGTTTGGCGTGACTAATACCGACCAATTCACCACCATTACCCGCACGGACGGAAAGCCGCTCCGCATTGTGAGGCTCGACGCTTCCAAGCCTTGGATCACGGCGAAAGTGGAGCCGGGCGCCAAGGCGGACGATACCACCGCGCGCATTCACGTCACCATTCAACGGGATGGACCGCCGCGCCGTTTCAACGAATTCGTCCAGGTCTATGCCGCCGACCAGACGAACACGCCGGTATCCAGCATTTACCTCTACGGCCAGATTGCGGGCGAAGTCTCGCTTGATCCGGAAGCGTTGTATTGGAGCATCACCGCCACGACGAATACGCCGGCGGAGCGCCCGGAGGCGCAGATTACGCAGCGGGTGACGATTAGCTCGGCTGCCGGCAAGGCGATTGAGTTGAAGAATCCCCAAAGCTCGATCAAGGGCATCACGCTTGAAATGGCGTCCAAGGAGGACGGCAGGGTCTATGAAGTGGTCGCCAAGCTGGTCGAGGTGCCGGCGAGCACCATCAGCGGCAACGTGTCTTTTGAAACCTCGGTGGCAGCGCAACCCAAGATTGAAGTGCCGGTCATTGTCAATGTGGTCAAACCGTGAGTGCGTGATTCGGCAGCCAGGGATGGCCGCCGCTACTTCCGGTCTGCCATATCGGGGCCGGATTCACAGCCATCGTGAATGGGGTGAACACCCCAGAGGGAAACACCCCATAGCGCCCGCACAGATTTTCTGAAAAAGTAGCCGTCATGCATATTTGTTAGAGATGCATCTGAAACGGCAAGTCGGCGGGCGCTCTGTTCCGCGCAACAGCACCGCAACTGAAAGGAACGTTAAAAAATGAAAAGCAAATGTTTGATTTTATCGGCCTTCGTGGCGTTGGCCGGTTTTCTGCCGCAAAGCAAAGCCGATGTATTTCTAGTTTCGGCTGACAGCTTCGCGGTTCTGGGGGGGGCGACGGTGACGAGCACCGGCGATACCATTCTCAACGGAAATCTGGGGCTTTCACCAGTCGCTTCGATCACTGGGTTTTCCTCCGTTGATGGAGGTCCGGGGATCGTGAATGGAACGATATACGATAATGGCGCGTTTGCGGCCCAACATGACGCGTTCGCGGCCCAACCCAATGTCAACATTAACTGGGTCGCGGCTCAAGCCCAGACTGATGCCCTCTCTGCATACAATATTCTGGCTGGCGAGCCAGTAGATTCAAACTTGACCGGTCAGGACTTGGGGACACTCACGCTCTTGCCAGGCGTCTATTTCTTCAGCTCTTCGGCTCAACTGACGGGCACACTCACGCTGGATGGGAATGGCGACAGCAATGCGCGTTTCGATTTCCAGATTGGGAGCACGCTCACGACCGCCAGCAGTTCGTCCATTCTCCTGATCAATGGCGCGCAGGCTGACAACGTCTTTTGGCAGGTCGGCTCCTCCGCGACTCTCGGCACAGGCGCGTCGTTTGATGGCAGTATTCTCGCGGACCAGAGCATCACCTTGGATACCGGTGCAAGCCTTTACGGCAGAGCCTTGGCGTTGAACGCTACCGTGACCCTGGATGACAACGTCATCACCGTCCCCGCCCCCGTCCCGGAACCGGGCTCTTTCCGGCTATTGGCCTTTTGCGCTTCTTTCTTCGGCGCTGGGCAGCGGTTCGGATGGCGGCACAAGGCTGGCCGTTCCTGAAAATGGCGGTAAGCGCGCGGTAAGCCTGATTAGAATCAGGTCTCCGCTTGCTTGCTGTCCGAGGCGCCACGGAAACCGATGGGCATGGGGTGAACACCCCATATCGCCCCCACGGGTTCCATGCTAAAATCATCCGGTTATGAAAAGCAGGGAACTATTGCAGGCGGGAGAGCCGGCGGGCGCAGCAGTTCAACGCAAAACGAATCCGGCCTGTCGCATTCTTGTGGTCGAAGACGACAGTGACGTTCCGGCGAGCCAGCGCCCAGGCGCTGATGAATTCCGGCTACCAAGTTGAAGCCGCCGAAGACGGCGCCGCCGCCTGGGAGATTCTTCAGACCAGGGCTTTCAACCTTCTGATCACCGGCAACAACATGCCCAAGCTTACCGGCGTTGAACTGGTCAGGAAGCTGCGTTCAGCGCGCATGGCGCTGCCGGTCATTCTGGCGACCGGGAAATTACCCGCGGAAGCGCTGGCCCAAAACCCGCCGCTCCAACTGGCGGCCTTGCTGCCAAAGCCTTTTTACATCAGCGAGTTGCTGGAAACGGTGAAAAAGGTCCTGTCCGAAGCGGATCGCGCCAACGACGGCTCCCAACCGTTTAAGCATCGTGACAGGAAGGACAACAAAATTCCGCCAGCGGGAGAGCCAGTCGGCGCACCACGGCCACGCCCGGCGCATTCCCCTTATCGCATTCTCGTGGTGGATGACGACCGTTACCTTTGCCATCTGAGCGCCGAAGTGCTGATTCGGCATGGCTATGAGGTGAACGCCGCCGGAGATGGCGCCGCTGCCTGGGAGGAACTTAATGCCAACCGCTACGATCTTCTGATTACCGACAACAACATGCCCCGGCTGACCGGCGTTGAACTGGTCAGGAAGCTGCGTTCAGCGCGCATGGCGCTGCCGGTCATCATGGCCACAACTGGAAGATTACCCGCGGAGGCGCTGGGCCAAAACCCGCCGCTCCAACTGGCGGCCATGCTGCCAAAGCCTTTCCACATCGTCGAGTTGTTGGAAACGGTGAAAAAGGTCCTGTCCGAAGCGGATCGCGCCAACGACGGCTCCCAACCATTTAAGCAATGTGATATGAATGACAACAACATCGCGCCAGCGGGAGAGCCAGCCGGCGCACCACGGCCACGCCCGGCGAATTCCCCTTTTCGCATTCTAGTGGTGGATGACGATAATGACACCCGCCAGAACAGCTTTGATGTGCTGGTTACCTGCGGTTACGACGTTGCAGCCGTCAAAGACGGCGCCGCCGGCTGGGAGGCGCTTCAGATTTGCAACTACGACCTCATCATCACCGACAACAAAATGCCCAGAATGACCGGCATTGAAATGATCGAGAAGCTGCGTTTGGCGCGGATGTCACTTCCGGTCATCATGGCCACAAGATATTTGCCCGTGAATGCATTTGCCCGACAGCCGTGGTTAACACCCGACGCCATGCTGCAGAGGCCGTTTTCCAATGACGATCTGCTCGCGGCGGTGAAAAACCTCCTGCGCGCGGACGACACTCCGTACGAGCATTCAGCGTCCGGTTGACCAGCGTTTAGGAATGACTAATGACGAAGCCCTAATGACTAAAGAATAACCAAGCCCGAATGACAAAATGATTTCCAGCGTCCGATCGGGCATTCGGGATTCGAGCTTTGGGCTTCTTTCGTCATTAGGTTTTAGAAATTAGTCATTTTGCGGAGCGGCGTGGTTTCGGGCTTATGATTTTCAATGTCGCGGCTGGATTCACGGCCATCCGGGCATGGGGTGAATCCCCCATATCGCCCATCATTTTCCAGGTGTATTATCATTGGCGAAATTCACGAAAAAGTTCGTAAGTCAAAATTCATGGCTGAGGCGGGGGTTATGCGGGGCAATCATCAAAACGAGGACGCAACCGGCAACAAGGCGCGCACGGAGCAGGCGATCCGCGCCTCCGAACTGAGTTATCGCCGGCTGTTCGAAGCGGCACAGGATGGCATCCTGATTCTGGACGTTGACACGGGGCGCATCAATGACGTGAATCCTTTCCTAGTCAAACTATTGGGATTTTCCCGCGGTGAAATGGTTGGCAAAACCGTCGGCGAGCTTAGTCCGTTCAAGGACATTGTGTCCAATCAAGCCATGCTGGAGCGGCTCCAACGGGACGGGTATGTGCGCTATGAAGACCTGCCGCTGGAAACGAGGGATGGCCGCCACATTGCCGTGGAGTTTGTCAGCAACGTCTATCAAGCCGGTGACGCAAAAGTGATTCAATGCAACATCCGCGACATCACGGTGCGCAAGCTGGCGGAAACCGTTTCCATCCGGATGGCGGCCATCGTCGAATTTTCGGACGACGCCATCATCGGCAAAGACCTGAACGGCATCATCACCAGTTGGAATAAAGGCGCGGAAAAGATTTTCGGCTATGCCGCCGGCGAGATGATGGGGACTTCCATCCTGCGGCTGATTCCCGCCGACCGGCACGGTGAGGAAAATCAAATTCTGGAAAAGATCAAGCGCGGCGAAAGTGTGGAGCACTTTGAGACGCGGCGGCAAACCAGGGACGGACGGCTGATTGATGTTTCGGTCACGGCATCACCGATCAAGGATGCCAGCGGCAAAGTCGTCGGTGTGTCGAAAGTGGCGCGTGACATCACGGAGCGCAAACAGGCGGAGGGACAAATCCGCGTTCTCAATGCGGAACTGGAGCGGCGGGTCGTCGAACGCACGGCGCAACTGCAAGCCGCCAACGCGGAACTGGAGGCGTTCAGTTATTCCGTCTCCCACGATTTGCGCGCGCCGCTGCGCCATGTCATGGGCTTCGTGGACCTGCTGCAAAAAGATGCCGGGCCGTCGCTTTCAGAAAAAAGTCTCCGCCATCTGACCACGATTTCCCAGTCGGCAAAACGGATGGGAGATTTGATTGACGACCTGCTGGATTTCTCGCGCGTCGGGCGCGCGGCCTTGCACAAGACGGAAATCCATCTCGACGAGCTGGTCCGGGATGCCTTGGGCGATTTTCAGGCGGAGACAAAAGGACGAAATATCGCGTGGAAAATCCATCCGCTGCCGGCGGTGCAAGCCGACCGCACCCTGCTGCGAATGGCGCTGGTTAATCTGATTTCCAATGCGGTGAAGTTCACCGGCCTCCGGCCAGGAGAGGCCTACGCCCCGGAGGGCGCCCGCGCCGAGGCAAAGATTGAGATTGGAGAAGTCAAAGCAGAAATGGGGAAAGCAGAAAACAGAAATAAATTTCAGCTTTCTACTTTGTTAATTTCTGCTTTGCCGCAGGAGGAGCACGGTTTTCTTCATACGCGACAACGGCGTGGGTTTCGATCCGCAATATGCCGGGAAACTGTTCGGCGTGTTCCAACGCCTGCACAGCCAGGACGAGTTTGAGGGCACGGGCATCGGCCTGGCGAACGTCCAGCGCATCATTCACCGGCACGGCGGCCGGACCTGGGCGGAAGGCGCGGTGGACGGTGGCGCGACGTTTTACTTTACCATCCCCAAACAAAACGGAGATCTGAATGAATACTGAAATCCATATCATAAATGGCGGCCGGAGCGCGGCGTTCACGCCGCTTCACCGTGTCAAGGCCAAATCCGTCCTGAAATCAACTGAGTTATCGGCATTGAAGCGGGCTGAAGCCCGCGCTCCAAAACGGAGGTCTGAATGAACACTGAAACATTAAGCATCAAAAAAATCCTGATGGTCGAAGACGATCCGCGGGACGTGGAACTGACGCTGGCCGCGCTGGAAGAGCATAATCTGGCCAACCAGGTCGCGGTCGTCCGCGACGGCGCGGAGGCGCTGGATTATCTTTATAGCCGGGGGAAATTCAAAACCCGCGCGGCCGGCCTTCCCGTCCTGGTGCTGCTGGATCTCAAGCTGCCCAAGGTCAGCGGGCTGGAAGTGTTGAAGATCATCAAGGCCGACGAGCATTTGAAGATCATACCCGTGGTCGTGCTTTCGTCCTCGCGCGAAACGCCGGACGTGGCCGAGTGTTACCGGCACGGGGTCAACGCCTACGTGGTGAAGCCCGTGGATTTCGCCGAGTTCATGAAGGCGGTCAAGCTGCTCGGCATTTTTTGGGCGGCCATCAATGTGCCGCCCATCGCCTTGGAAAATGAAACCGATGTTCAAGGCGGCAAAGCAGCCAAGGAGGGGGTTAAAACATGAGGTTACTCGGCGCTATCAGTGGAGTTGGTGTTTACGCCCGCCCTCATGAATCTCGTAGCAGCGGACATGAGTCCGCTCCATCTTATCCCAAACAATGTCAGAGCCGACTCACGTCGGCTGCTACGATTCAGATGCACAAAACATCATGGAGAAAAATATGAAATTCCCGCTCCACATCCTGCACCTGGAAGATGATCCCAACGATGCCGCGCTCGTTCAATCCACCCTGGCAGCCGATGGCATCACTTGCGCGACGACTTGTGTGTCAAGCCGCGATGGTTTTGTGGCGGCGCTCAAACGCGGCGGCATTGACCTGATCCTTTCGGATTTCACGATGCCCGCGTTTGACGGGTTGTCCGCGTTGAAAATCGCGCACGCCGGGTGGCCGGACCTGCCGGTCATCCTCGTGTCCGGGACGCTGGGCGAGGAACAGGCCGTTGATTCGCTCAAAAACGGCGCGACAGATTATGTCCTGAAAACACATCTCTCACGTCTCGTCCCCGCGGTGCGCCGCGCCATGCTGGAAGTCGAGATGCGTGTCGAACACAAGCGGCTGGAGGAGCAGTTTATCGAAGCGCAAAAAATGGAAGTGGTCGGCCAGCTCGCCAGTGGCGTGGCCCATGACTTTAACAACATCCTCGGGGTCATCATGGGTTACAGCGATATGATCATATCCGGGCTTGGCCCGGACGGACCGCTGCGGGAATACACCGAGGAGATTCGGAACGCGTCGAAGCGTGCCGCCGGGTTGACGCAGCAACTGCTCATCTTCAGCCGCAAACAAATAGTGCAACCCGTCGTGCTCGACCTCAATGACACAGTGAAAGAGCTGAACAAAATGTTGCGGCGGCTCATTGGTGATAACATTGAAATGACGATTATTCCCGGAAGGCAAACCGGACGCATCAAAGCCGACTCCGGGCACGTGGGGCAGGTGCTGATGAATCTGGTCGTCAATGCCCGCGATGCCATGCCCAACGGCGGCAATCTCACCGTCGCCACCAACAATGTCACGCTCGATGAAAGCGACACCCACCCGGGCGCAAAGCCCGGCGACTACGTGATGCTCACTGTCAGCGACACGGGAACCGGCATGACCGGGGAGGTCAAAGCGCATTTGTTTGAGGCCTTTTTCACCACGAAGCCCAGTGGCAAGGGCACTGGTTTGGGCCTGGCGACCTGCCAGACCATCGTCCAGCAATCCGGCGGCCATATTGGCGTTTACAGCGAGGTGGGCAAGGGCACGACCTTCAAGGTTTATTTTCCGCGAGTGGATCAGCCTTTGGACGCCGCGGCGCAGGCCATCAACGCCGGGCCGTTGCCGCGCGGGACGGAAACCTTGCTGGTCGTGGAAGACGAGCCTTCCGTGCGTCATCTGATTGCGGATGTGTTGGAAGCGCAAGGCTACCACGTGTTGCGCGCGAACAACGGCCAGGATGCGTTGCGCGTGGCGCGGGAACACAAGGGAGCGCCGATTTGTCTGGCGGTCACCGATGTCGTCATGCCGGTGATGGGCGGCAAGGTGATGGCGGAATGGCTGAAAACAACTTATCCCGATCTCAAAATTCTGTTCACGTCCGGGTTTACGGAAGACACCATGACCCGCCGCGGCATGCTGGAAGCAAAAGTTGAGTTCCTGCCCAAACCGTATGGGCCCGCAATGCTGGCCCGCAAAGTGCGCGAGGTGCTGGATAAATCAAATTAAAAGGAAGCGATTGACAACCCAAGAAAACATGGCCGGCGATGCTGCGACTGCTGCCAGCCGTTTTCCGATCAGGCTTCTCACCATCGCCCTGGTTCTGACAACTGTGACGATTGCCTGGTTGGGCTGGATTATTTTCGACCAGCGTCGTGATGCGAAAATGTTTCAAGGCGAGTCCTTGCGAATCGAGGAACTCCGAGGCGTCATCGTCCATCTGGATGAGGTGTTGACCATGTCCGCGCGCATGGCGGCGGCAACGGGAGATTTGAAATGGGAGGAGCGGTATCGCCATTTCGAGCCGCAACTGGATGCTGCAATCAAAGAAACCCTAAGACTTGAAATCAGCCCATCCAGCGTCAAAACCACGGCCAGGACGGATGTGGCCAATATCAAGCTGGTGGAAATGGAAAACCGCGCCTTTGCGCTGGTCCGCGCCGGCCGCAAGGAGGAGGCGCAGACTGTATTGTTCAGTCCCGAATATGAAACCCAGAAACAAATATACGCTGAAGGAATCATGTCGTTCGCCAGCCAAATCAGGCGCGAAGCAGATGAACATGAGCGTCAGGACAAACGCACCGATTTCTTTTCGATGATCGGCGCTTTGGTTGTCATGGCGATTTCGTTTGCGGCATGGTTGTCGGTGGTGCGTGGCCTGCAACGCTGGCGCGCCGATCTGGAACTAGCGGTCAGCGAACGCGGGCAGGCGGAGCAAGCGTTGCGGCGGGCGAACGATGAATTGGAAGCGCGCGTGACTGCACGCACCGTGGAACTGGGAAAAACCAACCAGGCCTTGCACGCGGAAATAACCGAGCGCAAGCGGATGGAGGAGGTGCAACGGACGAGTGAAGCACGCTTCTCCACGGTCTTCCGTGCCAGCCCGTTGAGCATCGCTATCGCACGGCTCAAGGACGGCGCGTTCGTTGACGTCAACGGAGCATGGGAGAAGGTGACGGGCTTCACCCGAGAGGAAACCATCGGACGCAAGGGGGTCGAGTTGAGGATCTGGGTTGATGCCGGTCAGCGGGAACGGCTGGTCAGGAACATGCGCGAACGCGGCCCGATACAGGGATTTGAGGTCCAGATTCGCCAGAAAAGCGGCGCGGTCCGCGACATGTTGATATCGGCGGAACAGTTCGATTTCGCGGGTGAGCCTTGTATGTTGACCACGGCGATGGACATCACTGAACGCAAGCGGACGGAGGAGGCGCTACAGCGGCAAAAAACCGAGTTGCGTGTGCTCTTCGACTGGATGCCGGCAATGGTCTGTTTCAAGGACACGGAAAACCGCATCCTGCGGGCCAATAAACGAATTGCGGAAATCGTCGGGAAGCCGGTCGAGGAGATCGAAGGGAAACCCTCTCTTGAAATATTTCCGCAGGAAGCGGCCAAGTATTATTCGGATGATTTGGAAGTTATCCATTCGGGAGCGCCCAAACTGGGGATTGTCGAGACGCTTCGAGACCGGGAGGGTAAAGAACAATGGGGCCAGACGGATAAGGTTCCGGTCTGCGACCAGGACGGCAAGGTTACCGGCATCATCGTCATGACCCAGGACATCACCGAGCGCAAGCGTGCGGAAGAGGCGTTGCGTGCATCACAGCAGATCTTAGAAGGAATTATCAACGCGATACCCGTGAGGGTGTTCTGGAAGGACAAGAATCTCGTTTATTTGGGCTGCAACGCGATATTTGCGCGCGATGCGGGATTTGCCGATCCGAAGGACATCATCGGGAAAGATGATTTCCAGATGGGGTGGCGTGATCAGGCGGAAAAATATCGCGGCGATGATCGCCAGGTCATTGAGAGTGGCTGTTCCAAGCTGCTCATCGAAGAACCCCAGACGACCCCGGAAGGAAACACCATCACGCTGCTTTCGAGCAAGATACCGCTGCGCAGCTCCCAGGGGGAGATCAGCGGCTTGCTCGGAACGTATATGGACATCACCGGGCGCAAGCGGCTCGAAGCCCAGTTGCTTCAATCCCAGAAAATGGAAACCGTCGGCAAACTGGCGGGCGGCATCGCGCACGAGTTCAACAGCATCCTCACGACCATCATCGGCCACAGCGAATTTCTGCTCAACGATCTGCCCGCGGAGAGTCCGCTGGCCAATAACGCCATTGAAATCAGCAAAGCCGCCGGCCGGGCCGCCATGCTCACCCGGCAACTCCTGGCCTACGGCCGCAAGCAATTTCTACAGCCGGAAACCCTCGATCTCAACCAGGTCATCACGGACATGGAAGGCGTGTTTCAACATCTCATGGGCGAGGACGTGGATACGCGGGTCATTCCCGCTCCCGGCCTGCAAGCGGTGCGGGCGGACGCCGGACAGATTGAACAGGTCATCATGAACCTGGCCATCAACGCGCGCGATGCCATGCCCGGTGGCGGCAAACTCACGTTGGAAACCGCGAACGTCTCGTTCAACCAGGACAGTGTGGGCCGTTCCCTGGAATTGAAACCGGGCGACTATGTGATGCTGGCGATCACGGACACCGGCACGGGGATGAGCGCGGAAGTGAAAGCGCACGTGTTCGAGCCGTTTTTTTCCACCAAAGGCGCTGGCCAGGGCGCGGGTTTGGGATTGTCCACCTGTTACGGCATCGTCAAGCAAAGCGGCGGTCATATCACCGTCTATAGCGAATTTGGCCGGGGGACCACCTTCAAAATTTATCTGCCGCGGGTTGAACCGGCGCCGAAAATTTCCCTCCAGCGCCTGGACTCGCCTGATTTGCAGCGCGGGACGGAAACCATTCTGCTGGTCGAGGACGATTCCGCCTTGCGCGAGATGGCGGCGACCATGTTAAGACGGCTGGGTTACACGGTTTTGGCGGCGGCCGATGGCATCGAAGCCTTGAGCCTGAAACAACAGCGCGACAACGGACACATTGATTTGTTGTTCACCGACGTCGTCATGCCGCACATGAGCGGCAAGGAACTGGCTGACCGCGTGCGGGCGTTATACCCGCGCATCCGGGTTCTATTCACCTCCGCCTACACCGAGAATGCCATCGTCCATCAAGGCGTGTTGAACCACGACATGAAGCTGCTGCAAAAGCCGTTCACGCCGTCCGCGCTGGCGCGCAAATTGCGGGAAGTGCTGGATGAACCGCCGCCCCCCGCCGGGATAGAAGAAATCGAAGTTCAAAGCGGCAATGCAATTTTTGCTGGAAAGGAAGAGGTTAAAACATGAGGTTCCCCGGCGCTATCAGTGGAGTTGGCGTTTACGCCCGCCCTCATGAATCTCGTAGCAGCGGACGTGAGTCCGCTCCATCTTATCCCAAACAATGTCAGAGCCGACTCACGTCGGCTGCTACGGTTCAGAGGCACAAGGCGCGCACTTGTTCGGGGAATTCTCTTCTGGTCCTGATTCAGAATCGGGATTTCAGTCTGAGGGCCGGGGTGAGGGCGGATACATCACATCACCCGCTGAAACCATCAAGGAGGCTGAAATGAAATCCCCGCTCCACATCCTGCACCTGGAGGACGATCCCAACGATGCCGCGCTCGTTCAATCCACCCTGGCCGCCGATGGCATCACTTGCGCGACGACTTGTGTGTCAAGCCGCGATGATTTTATGGCGGCGCTCGAACGCGGCGGCATTGACCTGATCTTTTCGGATTTCACGCTGCCCGCGTTTGACGGGTTGTCCGCGTTGAAAATCGCGCACGACCGGTGGCCGGACCTGCCGGTCATCATGGTGTCCGGGACGCTGGGCGAGGAACGGGCCGTTGATTCGCTCAAGAACGGCGCGACGGATTATGTCCTCAAGGAATCCCTCGCCCGGCTCGGTCCGGCGGTGCGCCGCGCCATGCTGGAAGTCGAGACGCGCGCCGAAAACAAGCGGCTGGAGGGGCAGTTTATCAGCGCGCAAAAAATGGAGGTGATCGGCCAGCTCGCCAGTGGCGTGGCCCATGACTTTAACAACATCCTCGGAGTCATCATGGGGAACAACGGTTTGATCATGTCCGGGCTTGGGCCGGACAGCCCGCTGCAGGAACATGCCGAGGAGATCCGGCACGCGTCGGAGCGTGCCGCCGGGTTGACGCAGCAACTGCTCATCTTCAGCCGCAAACAAACGGTGCAGCCCGTCGTGCTCGACCTTGATAACGTGGTGAAAGGCCTGGACAAAATGCTGCGGCGGCTCATTGGCGAGAACATTGAAATGACGATTGTTCCCGGCAAGCAAACCGGACGCATCAAGGCCGACTCCGGTCACGTCGGCCAGGTGCTGATGAATCTGGTCGTCAATGCCCGCGACGCCATGCCCAACGGCGGCAAGCTCACCATCGCCATCAACCAGGTCACGCTTGATGAAAATTACACGAGCACACACACGGGCGCAAAGCCCGGCGATTACGTGATGCTCAGTGTCAGCGACACGGGAACCGGCTTGACCGAGGGAGTCAAAGCGCATTTGTTTCAGGCGTTTTTCACGACGAAGCCATTGGGCAAGGGCACCGGTTTGGGTCTGGTGACCTGCCAGACCATCGTCCAGCAATCCGGCGGTCATATCGGCATTTACAGCGAGGTTGGCCGGGGCACGACCTTCAAGGTTTATTTTCCGCGAGTGGATCAGCCGGTGGACGCCGCTGCGCAGTGTGTCAAAGCCGGGCCGGTTCCGCGCGGAACCGAAACGCTGTTGGTCGTGGAAGACGAGCCACCCTTGAGGCATTTGACTTGCCGGGCATTGAAAGCCCAGGGTTATGAAGTGCTGCCGGCCTCGAACGGCCAGGATGCGCTGCGCGTGGCGCGGGAGCATAAAGGCGCGCCGATTCGTCTGGTGGTTACCGATGTCATCATGCCGCTGATGGGCGGCAAAGTGATGGCGGAGTGGCTGAAAACAACCTACCCCGGCATCAAAGTCATCTTCACTTCAGGCTACACGGACGCCACCATTGCGCATCACGGAATGCTTGAGGCCGGAGCCGAGTTCCTGTCCAAACCTTATACGCCGGCGACTCTCGCCCGCAAAGTGCGGGAAGTGCTGGATCAACCGAACGCGCCGAATTCTGACCCCGCGCAGAAAACCTTTGGCTTCACAAAAATCTCCGATGAAGTAAAGACAACCGGGAACTGATCATGGCAAAAACCTTCACGCCTCCGCTCGCGCCTTGATGCTTTGGCGTCAAATCCGTCCGGTGCGCTACGAGACAAAAAACCGACACGACTTGCGCCGCGTGGTTGAATCAGGAACCTGTCAGTTCCATCAGGCGGGAACCACACCCAGGACCCGGTCCACAAATTGGCGGCTGAAAAGGTCCACCCATCGGCCCTCACCGTCGAGGAAGGCCATGCACTTGAAACCGTCGCATTGAACCTGCACCGGCACGCCCGTGGACGGCCGGGAGCCGTAGTTTATCTTCATCGGGTCCGGTATTTTATCATTCATAGTCATAGAGTGAATATACGCCGGGATGAGGGACAGCGCTCACTTTATTACGATATATATTTTCCAGAGAAGATGTAACCGGGTTGGTCCTGAATGTGGACACAAGCGGATGCCCGCGAGCAGCTCGATCCGCTGCCAAACTGGCGACACCAGCCATCAGCCGGTGGTTTGCAGCTATGATGACTCCATGGATGCATTTTGACACTGCCACCGATCTGTAGCGGCGGGCATCCTTGCCTGCCGTATCCGGCGGCATCTTGCGGCCCGGTCCGCAACCAAAGGAAGGCCCATAACCTCGCGCTCACAACCGAAACACCCGGCTGGCTTCCGGCGCGGAGCCTACAGCGCAGAGCGAAGCCGGGCGATACGGCAGCCAAGATGGCTGCCACTACATCAGACCTGCCGTGTCAGGGCTGGATCCTTCAAGTCCGGCATGGGGTAAACACCCCATAGCGCCCGCATGGTTTCCTGGTTTATACTTCGGGCCATGAAAACCAATTGCAGGATAAGATGCCTGACGTTTGGTGAGTTCATCATGGCCGTTTACAACGCCTGCGGCAGACAAAAAAGTGAAGGAATTGTGCGGCTCGCCGTCAATGCGCGCCAGGTTGAGTTTCAAGAACATGATCGCTTTGTGATTCTTGAGCCGGGTTCCGAGAACAATATTTCATTTCTATGAAAAAACTCCTCAAAACTCGCGGCGCCCAGCCGGCTGCCGCGCCAACTTCAGGCGCACCGCATCGGCCCCAGCGCATCCTCGTGGTGGATGACGACACGGGCATTCGCAAAATCGGAGCGGAATTGTTGATGCGCCTCGGCTATCAGGTGGACGCCGCCGAAGACCACATCGCCGGCTGGAGAGCGCTTCAGACCTACACCTACGATCTCCTGATCACCGACCTCGACATGCCGAGGTTGTCGGGCTTGAAGCTGGTGAAGAGGCTGCGTGACGCGCGCTTGGCGCTGCCGGTCATTCTGGCCTCGGGAACAATGACGCCGCAGGAGTTGAAACAGAATCCGTGGTTCCACCTTTCCGGCGCGCTGCTAAAACCCGTTTCCCCGGAACAGTTGTTGCAAACGGTACAGGCGGTCTTGCGTGCGCCCGACGATGCGCGCGAGCAGATCCCGCCGCCGCAAAACCGGCGAAGCCAGCTCTCAGCCGAAGAATTGCGGCTGTGATGGATGTGTTCGGTTGCCTTCAGTCAACGGTTAACGGCGCATTCGGACGCTGCCGCCGATCTGTAGCGGCAGGCATCCTTGCCCGCCGTATCCGGCGGCATCTTGCCGCCCGGAGCGCAACCAAACGAAGGCCCATGACCTCGCACTCACAACCGAAGCACCCGGCTGGCCGCCGTCGCGCCGAAGCGGCGCTTTGGCGCGCCGCGAAGGTGGAAAGCCGGGCGATACGGCAGCCAAGACGGCTGCCGCTACATCAGACCTGCCGTGTCGGGGCTGGATTTTTATCAAATCCGGGATGGGGGAAACACCCCATAGCGCCCACCCGCTCTTCGGCTTAGACTCACAGCATGAATAATAAAACACTCATCCAAAATGGAGGCAATCTATGTCACTGATTTCTCTCGCCGTCACTCTGATCGTCATCGGCGTGCTGCTTTGGCTGGTCAACACCTATATCCCGATGGACGGAAAGATTAAAAAAATTCTCAACGCCGTCGTGGTGATTTGCGTCGTCGTGTGGCTGTTGTTTGCCTTCGGCATTCTCAATCACTCAGGCGACATCAGCGTCCCGCGGATTGGGAAGTTGTGAATACATCCCTTGAAACTGGTGGCGACAAACAGCGATCAGGCCAACCCGAGACCGGGCGAATCTGTTCCCGCGCGTTTTCGTGGTCAATGGCGATGAACCTGCCAACTCTAAAACAAACCCGCTTTCGGAGCGTCAGTTGCGGATTGAGCGAACTGTGGACTGACATAAACCGTGAAGTCAGAAGTATTCGAAGTCATTCTCCATAAGCTTGTGATCCGGCAAGTCGCCGGCGGTCGGCTTGGAGGAACAACTTAATCATTTCTTTAAACCGTGATTTGTAATTCAGGCCAAATGGAAAAAAACGATCAACCTGCGGGTGTGACCGGCGACAAGACGCGGATCGAGCAGGCGGAGGCCCGGACGGAGCAGGCCGAAGCCCGGACCGAACAGGCGGAAACGCGCACGGAGCAGGCCAAGACCCGGGCGGAATCGGCGGAAACGCGCACGGAGCAGGCCGAAACCCGGACAGAATTGGCGAAGACGCGGACGGAAAAAGCCGAGACGCGAACCGAGCAGGCCGAGACGCGAACCGAGCAGGCTGAGACGATCCTGCGACGTGTGGTCAACAAAGAAGTTCGCCTGAGCACGGAAATCTCCACCGGGTTGCTCAAAAAAATTCCCCTGCAAGCGATTGCCGACCGGAAAGGTCCGCTCGAAGAATTGACGGCGCGCCAGCGCGAGATTCTCCAACTCATCGCCGAAGGCCAGAACACCAAACAGATCGGCGTGATCCTGAAGGTCAGCCCCAAAACCGTCGAATACCATCGGATGAAGTTGATGAACTGCTTGAAAATTCATGATGTTCCGGGCCTGGTGCGGTTCGCCATGCAGGCCGGATTGCTTCCGCAGGAAAAACCGGTTGCGGGCTAGTGTCTTCCATTCCGGGTCAACCTCGTGTACGATAGAAACGTTTCGGAAAACTCGCCGCGTTCGTGTCGGTGAAATTCAACGAACCATTGGTTCCCAACGTCACAGTGCCGATGACTGTCCAGGTGATGAAATCGTGCGTCGCCTGGATGTCATACGTGTGCCCGACCGGGCCGTTCACGGTCAGAATAAACTGCCGGGTGGGCGTAATGCGGAGTTGCACTCCGGGAAGGATTGGCACAGTGCAGGACACTTCGCTTGAAAAAGTGCTTTCCAAACCCGAAGACGCACACGCTGTCGCCGCGAAATAGTAGGTGGTTCCCGGAATCAGGCCGGAAATGGTGGCATTGGTTGCGTTGCCGGCGGAAATCACGTTGGTGCAGGCGCCGCCGGCTCTGCCATAATAAACGTTGTAACCCACAACGATCGCATTCGTGCTTCGGTTCCAGGCCAAAGTAACGCTTTGCCCGGCCTGAACGGTTGGGCTGAGAGCAGCGAGGATCAAGAAACCTCCCAGAAGCTTTGTCAGTCCGGTGATTTTGAGAAGCCGGCGCAAAATATTGTTTGCGCGTTGCGCTCTGTGTTCGTGAATAATGTTCATAATTACTGTTACCCTCCGCAAGGTCTGGCCGCGACTAGGGTGTTCCTTGCTGCCACCGGGAAAACCCCTGGTTTCAGTTTGGAAGCGTACAAGCCGGGGAGCGATGAAAGGGTGAACCGGCAGGTCGCTCAAAAGTCCCTCGTCCGCACTCTCCTGTGGTCACCGCAACTCCTGATTCTGGACGACCTCTTTGGCGGCCTCGACCGGGCCACGTGGAAGAAATTACGTCGGCTATGATTCGGGCGACAGCCGCTGATAAGGACGGGAAGAGAAACAACCCGTTTAAAAGAACGACTGTCCACCCGAATCAAAATCCAACATCTGCATTGTTTCGGCCGCGCATCAAAAGCTTTCGCGCGGCGGCCGGTTCGGAATGCGGCCGGTTCAAATGAGAACAGGCTGGGCTGCTGCCACCCTGTAATGGAAGCCGGTTTCAACTTCCTGGCGCCGAATAATTGGTATAATCTTTTTCCATTCCGCCATAAAAAGTCGTTTCGTCCGGCGGGTTTAGTGGCGCCTTCAACCGGAAACGCTCGGGCAAGTCGGGATTCGCAATGAACAATCGCCCAAAAGCCGCGGCATCGGCCAGATTCTCCTCCAAGCCCTGCGTCGCCGTCGCGTAAGTGAAGCCATTGGCGACAATCAACGGCCCATGAAACTCGTGCCGCAGTTCCACCAGCGACACCGGTGCCGCGCCCTGCCGCAAATCATCTTCCGTGGACATGATCAAATGCGCGTAGGCAAGTTTGAAGCGATTCAGCTCGTGCAGCACATGGCTGAACGTCGCCAGCGGATTCGAATCGCGCATGTCGTTGAAAACGCCACCCGGCGAGAAGCAGATGCCCACGCGGTCAGCGCCCCATACCTTGGTAACGGCCACGGTCACTTCCAGCGTGAGCCGAGCGCGGTTCCGCACGAGGCCGCCGTAATAATCGTTGCGATGGTTTGTGCCATCGCAGAGGAACTGATCCAGCAGATAACCGCTGGCATTGTGAATTTCCACGCCGTCGAAGCCGGCGATTTTGGCATATTTGGCGCCGGTGGCATACTGCGCCACAATGCCGGGCAACTCCTCTTTCTTCAGGGCGCGCGGCGTAACGCAAGGCTGCATCCCGTTCTCCGTGAGCGCCTGGCCGGATCGCGGAGCGATGGCGCTGGGCGCGACCGGCAATCCGCCGTCCGGTTGGAAGCTCGGATGAGAAATTCGGCCCGCGTGCCAGAGCTGAAGAAAAATGCGGCCACCGGCACGATGCACCGCCTCGGTGACCCGCTGCCAGCCGGCGACCTGTTCATAGGTGTAGATGCCGGGCGAATTGGGACAGCCCGTGCCTTGCTGGGAAATCGCCGCGGCTTCCGTGATAATCAGGCCCGCCGCCGCCCGCTGGGCATAATACTCCGCCATCAACGGCGTCGGCACGCGGTCCGGACCCGCGCGCATCCGCGTGAGCGGAGCCATCACGATGCGATTGGGCGCTTCAAGCGCGCCCAGCCGAACGGGAGAGAAAAGATTTGGAGTGTTCAAAGTATTGATAATTTCTCCGGCGGTTGCCGATAAAATGTGTTTTAGGTCCGGTTATGAAAACTGTGAACCCGGGCGCGGTTGTGTACCGCGAATAATTGCGCCCCGGCCTCCAGCCAGGGCTTTGCCTCGTGTCCGGGTAATGTTCATAATTACTGTTACCCTCCGCAAAGTCTGGCCGCGACTAGGGTGTTCCTTGCTGCCGCCGGGAAAACCCTTGGTCTCAGTTTGGAAGCGCAAGCCGGGCGGGAGGTTGGAGTTCAAGCTTCAGCTTGTTTCCCTTTGCGCCGGCCCGATACGATGAAGTGTGAACTCCAACTGATTTCCCGGCCGCATGGGGGCGTCGCTGCCGCGCCGGGATTTAATTCGCAAAATTCTCTGGTAGGGTAACACCCCATAGCATCCACCCGCTTTTCGTGTTTACCTCAGGACATGAGAGAACAACGATTCCTACACAGCCTGCAGTCAACCGCCGCGCCACCGCCGGCGCCGAACCCGATCCGAATCGGAATCCAAATCAATTGGGGGAAAGCGGTGGCCGAAACAATTGAGGTTCGGCATCGTCATACCGAGGTGGCCACGCGGGATTGCGGCATCAATCCCGCAGGAGCGGGACCAGGTTGCCGACAAGTACACGGCGCGCAGTTTGTGTTGGACGTCCATGCTCGGTTGATTTTCGTCTCAAGGCCGGGAAGGTGGGCAACGTGAAAACCCAACCGGGCAGGAGAATTCGAAGTTCGGCGCTGGCGGGCCTGGCGATCCTGTCGTTGTGCCTTTCGCCGTTTGCCCACGGGCAGGAGCCAGCCGTTGGCGTCACCAGACAGCCGGCAGCGGACTTGTCGCGCCGACTTGTCGCGCCGAAATCCGATGAAGGCGGAAGTCAGACGGAGGCGGAGACCGTCGTTCTTCCCAAATCCGTCCCTGACCCCATCGAACCGTTCAATCGGGTGATGTGGGGTTTCAACAAGGGGCTGATGACCGGCGTCATCAAGCCGACCAGCCGGGTTTATCGGTTTGTCGTCGTGAAACCGGTCCGGACTGGAATCGGAAATTTTGGCCGGAATCTCCTTTACCCGGGACGGGCGATCAACAACCTGCTCCAGGGAAAGTGGAGCGGCGCGCGTGATGAATCCTACCGGTTCGTTTGCAACACCACCGTCGGGGTGGCCGGACTCTTCGATCCGGCGACCAAATGGAAGATTCCGAAATCGGACGCGGATTTTGGCCAGACGTTCGGCCAATGGGGCTGGAAGCCGCAATGTTTCATCATGCTGCCAATTTTTGGACCGAGCAATGAACGGGATACCCTCGGATTTGCCGCCGACACAGCCGCCAATCCGCTGCTCTACATCGCTCCCTACAAATTCGTCGCGAACGATCCGCTGACTTATCTCGGCCCTTACACTTATCTCAGTTACGTGATCATGTATAACGATCTCGCCGACACCGTGGGCGAATATGTGCGCTTCAGCCAGGCCGAAATGGATCCGTATTCCGAGGTTCAGTATGCTTGGACGTTCGCGCGCGCGAACCGGGTGGCGAATTTCCAGGTAAAGGGAAAACAGGACGAAGCCTCGCTGGAAACCCTCGAATCCGTCTTCTTCACCTTCCAAGACCCTGAATTCCCAGGCTGCGGCAAGACCCGGTCGGTTTTGATTCCGGCAACGGACAGGAAATTGAAATTTACGTTTTGGCTGCAACCGGGAAAGGCAAACGTGGTCTATATCGTTCCCGGGCTGGGTTCGCATCGTCTGGCCGAAACCTCCCTGGCGCTGGCCGAGTTGGTCTATAAAAATGGCTTCTCCGCCGTGTGTGTCAGCAGCCCTTTCAACTTCGAATTTATGGAACACGCCTCGACGGCGGCGATGCCGGCTTATCTGCCGGTGGATGGCCACGACTTGCACGTCGCCCTCACCGAGATTGATCGCCGCTTGAATGCGCTGTATCCGGATCGCTTGGGCAACAAAGCGTTGATGGGTTATTCCATGGGCGCATTTGAATCTTTGTTCGTCGCGGCCACCGAACCGACGAATCCGCCGCCGTCTGACTTGGGCGCAACAAATCAGTTGCCTGTCCGCCGAAGCACCGGCGAAGGCGGCCCATTGATTCAATTTGACCGCTTCGTTGCCATCAACACCCCCGTTCGCCTGGCACAGGGGATTTCCAAACTGGACGAATTTTACCGGGCGCCCCTGAGCTGGCCGGACGCGGAACGAACCGACGATCTCGAAAACACCTTTCTCAAGGTGGCCGCCTTGAGCAAACTCACCCTCACGCCGCGATCCACCCTGCCCTTCAGCGCCATCGAATCCAAATTTCTCATCGGCCTGACCTTTCGCCTCTCGCTGCGGGATGTTATTTTCAGCAGCCAGCGGCGAAACAATCAGGGCATCCTGCACCACCCGATTCGGAATTGGCGGCGCGAGCCGTTGTATCGGGAAATCCTTCAGTATTCCTACCAGGATTATTTTGAGAAGTTTGCGATTCCGTATTATCAGTCCCGCGGCCTGGCCTCGCCCCATGAAATCGGCGGCGCGGAGGCTGCGGGTCGGGCGACAGAAGTTATTTCACGAGGCGAGCCGGTGGCCGAAGCGCTGGAAAAAGCCGGCGATTTGCGGACGTATGACGCCGGTCTGCGCGCCAACCCCAACATCCGCGTCATCGTCAATCAAAACGATTTTCTCCTGACGGACGAGGACCTGGCCTGGCTCCACGCCACGTTTACGCCGGAACAATTGACCGTCTTCCCGCAAGGCGGTCACCTGGGAAATCTTTCCAATCCAACAGTGCAAAAGTCCATTTTGGCCGCGCTGACGCCCATGAAGCCGCCCCAACCCAAATCTGAATGAGCCACCGCATATCGGACGTAGGGTTATACCCCATAGAGAAGTCCACACCCATTGCGTAAAGTCCTCCAGAAAGCGATACAAACCAAATATGAAAAAAATCCTGTTTTTAACCGGCATTATCTCCCTCCTCACCACCGCCGGGTGTATTTTCCCGGGAGGTGAACGGCATGACGAACACGCAAGATATGAATATCATGACGACGTTATCGTGGGACCTCCGGCAGTGGTCGTGCGCGCCCCGGAAGTCGTAGTGCGCCCGCCGGAAGTCATCGTGCGGTAGTTCGCATTCGTGATGAACAGCGGCAGCTTGGTTGAAAAAAGGCCCAGTCTGAGCCTGCCGGGGATTCATCGGACAAGATATGCCGGAAACGCAGCGCGTGGTTTGTTTAAGCCAATGGATCAATTCGTGGACATTCAGGCAATCAATCACAAAGCTCCGGGCTTTCATGATGCGCCCGGCGCTTTGAAAACAACCCGACACAAAATTCCACTGGCCGCCAAAGTGGCGGGAGCCGCTTTCCTCGCCGTCCTCGTTCCAATTTATTTGCACACCTATGGACCGGCCAATTTTTTATGGTTCTGCGATGCCGCTCTCCTGCTGACGGTGGCGGGGATGTGGCTGGAAAGCCCGCTGCTCATCAGCCTGTGCGCCGCGGGCATCCTGCTGCCGCAATGCCTCTGGCTGGTGGACTTTGGTGTCAACCTTCTGGGCTTTCACTTTCTGAACCTGACCAGTTATATGTTCGATCCGCATCTTTCGCTTTTCACGCGCGGGCTGTCACTTTTTCATGGCTGGCTGCCCTTGCTGCTCGTCTGGCTGCTGTTCCGCCTGGGTTATGACAAACGCGCTTTGTTGGCGTGGACTGTTCTGGCCGTGGGGTTGGTGCTCGCCTGTTATTTTTTTACTCCGCCCGCCGGCGCGCATCTGGCCAACCCCAATCTCCCGGTCAACATTAATTATCTTTACGGTTTCAACGACCAGCAGCCGCAACACTGGGTCAACCAAAACCTTTACGTCATCCTGTGGCCGGGCGCGCTGTGGCTCGTCTTCTTTCTTCCCACCCACCTGGCCTTGCGCAGAATTTTCGCCGTGTCACCGCCAGCGAACGGCCTGAAACTTCCCATTCGATTTTTATAGAAGACTTCCACCAAAGAAGATGCCTATAAACATCCAACATCTAACATTGAACATCCAACGCCCAATTCTCCAGTCAGGCCATTGGATGTTGGTTGTTCGATGTTTCCAACTTGAGGTCGCGCTGACTGGAACGGCTCTCAGGTTCATGGAAAGTTTGGTAGGGTAACACCCCATAGCCTCGCAAGGTCTTCGGGTGCAATATGGCGATGTGATAAGAAACATTTTCCCGAAACCGAAAATCAACCGTCCTGAAAGACCACCAACTATGAAACACAACCATAACCATGACAACCTCCGCACCGCCGACTCCCAACTCGTGCCGGTTCGCTTTGAATTTACTCATCCCACAGCCACCACCGTTTGCATTGCAGGCACTTTCAACCAGTGGCAGCCCGAAGCCAAAACCCTGCATTCCACCGGTTGCGGCAACTGGTGGAAGGAAACGGCCTTGGCGCCCGGTACCTACGAATACTGCCTCGTCGTGGACGGCCAATGGATGCCCGACCCGCTCGCCAAAGAATCCGTTCCCAACCCGTTCGGCGGGAGAAACTCGATTTTGAAGGTGGCGAGCTCGCCGGAAGCGGCTCATCGCGACGACGCGACAAATTTACCATTAAAAAACGCAAACAAACAAAAAATACAGAAAATATGAACAAACAAACACAAGCAATCAGCAATGACATGGGCGCGCTCGCCGAAGATGCGCGCGCCTTGATGACCGCCACCGCCGACGTGGCCGGAGAAAAAGTCGGGGAAGCCCGCAAGCGTCTCGCTGCCGCTCTGGAACGCGCCAAGGAAATCGGGGGTTGCGTCCGCGACAAGGCGGTCGCCGGTGCGAAAGCTGCCGACGAAGCCGTGCATGAACATCCTTACCAAGCCATCGCCATCGGCGTCGGTGTCGGGGCGATTCTCGGCTTTCTCCTCGCCCGCCGGTGTTCCCGCAACTGCGACTGATCATAATATGGAACCAGCCACCATCAGCTTCAGGCAACTGGCCGCGAACTCGAAACAGTTTGCGCGCCGGCTGTTGACCATCGGGGAAAACCGCCTCGAACTGTTGACGGTGGAAGTGCAGGAGGAGCGCGAGCGTCTCCTGCACGCCTTCCTTTTGGCTCTCGGCGTGGCGGCGTTCGGTCTGCTCGCCGGCCTTGCGCTCACGGCCGCCATCGTGGTTTTGTTGTGGGCCTGGTCACCCTTGGCCGTCCTTCTGACATTGACCGGTCTCTACGGAGCAGCCGGAATTTGCCTTTACCGGCGACTCACCGGATTGCTGTGCAACTGGCAGACGCTTTCCGCCTCGCTTGATCAACTCCGAAAGGACCGCGCATGTTTGGAAAAAAACCTCGCTTGAATCCGTTGGAATCGCGGAAGCAATTGCTGATCGCGGAAAGCGAACTCAACCGCGCCCAAATGGCCGGGGATATGGCCGCGCTGACGGCGGGCGTTCACACGCTCACCGGCCGCGCCAAATCCTTTGGTTCGATTGCCTCGTCAGCCGCGGTGCTGGTGGCGGGTCTGGCGGCCTTCCGGCGCAACAAGTCCGCACCTGCGGAACAGAAACATTCCTGGCTGCGAACCCTTCTCAAGGGCGCGGGACTGGTATCCACCTTCTGGCTGGCGTTCCGCTCGCAGCGTCGGGATCGGGACGGAATATAATTCGCATAATCCGTTGGTAGGGTTACACCCCATAGCATCCGCGCGGTTTTGGACTATTCTCATTCCATGAATAACAAAAAACTTTTCTTCAAACCCGGCAAAGCCGGATTCGTATTGGCGGCTGTGCTTCTGGCAACGCTGACCGGATGCGTGGGGTACGTTGATGGGCCGCGCGCCGGGGTTCAGGTGGAGCCGCAGGTGTTTGTGGCACAGGACGACTATGTTTATTACCCCAGCTATGAATGTTATTACAGCGTCAGCCGGCATCAATACGCTTACCGCGAAGGCAACGCGTGGGTCGCGCGGCCAGCGCCGCAGGGGGTCTCGGTGGATGAGTTGCGGGCTTCTCCGTCCGTGAAGATGGATTTCCACGACTCTCCGGCCCAGCACCACGCCGCCGTGGTTAAGCAGTATCCGAAAAACTGGAAGCCGTCCGCGTCGAACCAAGGCCAGAAAGAAAATCCAAAGGACGATCAACACGACGATCACGGGGGAAAATAAAGGAAGATAACCAGGCGGATTACATCCGCACAATGAAAGGAACATTATGTTAGGAACGATTCTATTGATTGTACTCATTCTGATGTTGGTCGGCGCATTTCCTGCGTGGCCACACAGCAAGAGTTGGGGCTATTACCCGAGCGGCGGACTGGGCTTGCTTGCTGGTTATTCTGGTTGCCCTGCTTTTGCTGGGCAGAATTTGAACGCCCGATGGCCTTGCCGGAGCGCGAGTTGTCTCAACTCGCAGCGCGTGGCGGGACCGGTCGACGGTTCGGATCATTTTAAGGCGGGTTGGTCTGGCGACGGGCTGCGGTTTGAGACAAACCGCGCTCCGGCCAAATCTAAACGAAAGACAAAATTATGTTACAAAGCATTAAACAGTTGTACGGAGACAAACTCGGCGCGTCGGATGGCGAAATCGGCCGCGTGAAGGATTTTTATTTTGACGATCAGAGCTGGACGGTGCGCTATCTGGTCGCAGACACAGGCTCGTGGTTGCCGGGGCGGCAGGTGCTCATCTCGCCCCATGCCTTTCCCGCAGGCTTTCGGGGGAAAATCCTGCGTGTGAACCTGACCCGGAAACAGATTGAGGACAGCCCTGCGATTGAGTCGCACAAGCCGTTGTCGCGACAATACGAAGAGGAGTATCACCGCTATTACGGCTGGCCCTACTACTGGCAGGGCGGCGGGGTATGGGGCATGAGCGGTTTTCCGATTTTGGAGCTGCCGCTAAAAACTCTTCCCAGCGAACCGGCCTCTCCGATTGGCCCGCAACCTGAACGTGCCGATGCGCATCTGCGAAACACGCAAGCCGTGAACGGTTACCACCTCCAGGCCGGCGATGGAATCATCGGCCATGTCTGCGATTTCATGATGGACGATAAAAGCTGGGCGATCGGTCAACTGGTCATCAAAATCGGCCATCGGTTTTCCGGCAAAGAGGTGCTGATACCGACGAACCAAGTTGCCCGTATCAGCTTCGACGATTCCACGGTGTTCGTGAATTTAACCAGGGAAGCTGTCGAGCAAAGTCCCGAATACCATCTGGTTCCGGTCAGTGCGGTTGTTTGATATCACCGGACCCATTCATGAAAGCCCTTGTTTATCACGGTCCAGAAAAAAAACAGTTGGAAGACATGCCGAAGCCTGCGGTGCGAGAGGCGACCGATGCCGTGTTGCAAATGACCAAGACCACCATCTGCGGCACAGATCTGCACATTCTCAAGGGCGGCCTGCCCGCCGTTGCGGCCGGCCGCATTTTGGGTCATGAAGGAATCGGGGTCATTGATGAGGCCGGAACCGGTGTCAGCCACTTTCGCAAAGGCGACCGCGTCTTGATCTCGTGCATTACAGCCTGCGGGAAGTGTGAGTATTGCCGGCGCGGCATGCCCTCTCACTGCGAGCAGGGCGGCTGGATTCTGGGCAACACGATTGATGGAACACAGGCCGAGTTCGTCAGGATTCCTTTTGCCGACACGAGTCTTTATCTCATTCCCGATGACGCGGACGCGGACGCGATGGTCATGCTCAGTGACATCCTGCCAACCGGCTACGAGTGCGGCGTGCTCAACGGCTCCGTCAAACCGGGAGACTCGGTGGCCATCATCGGCGCCGGACCCGTCGGCCTGGCGGCGCTGCTGACGACGCAATTCTATGCCCCGGCGAACCTCATCGTCATTGATCTTGATGACAACCGCCTCGAGGTCGCCAAACAGTTCGGGGCGACCGCGGTGATCAACAGCACCGATGGCAACGCCGTCGAAAAAGTCATGGCCCTGACTTCCGGCAAGGGAGTGGATGTCGCCATCGAAGCGGTCGGCGTGGCCGCCACGTTTGGCATTTGTCAGGAAATCATTGGCGCTGGCGGCCACATCGCCAACATCGGCGTGCATGGGGCGGCTGTGACCCTGCACCTCGAAAAACTCTGGTCGCAAAACATCACCATCACGACGCGGCTCGTTGACGCGGTGACCACGCCGCTGCTGCTCAAGGCGGTCCTGGCCGGCAAACTCAAGCCCAAGCAGCTTGTCACGCATCACTTTACACTCGATGACATCATGAAAGCCTATGACACTTTCGGCAATGCCGGGAGGGAACGCGCCTTGAAAGTCATCCTGACGAACCAATGTGCCGGCAGCCGGGCGGCCCAAACGAATTACTTCACCACGCGCCTGGCCAAGTGGACGGACCAATGGGCCGGCAGCCAGCCAGCGGGAATGACAATTTGATCAGTCCCAGGCCGAACCGGGCATCGCATTACGGTAGGGTAACACCCCATAGCAAGGTGCCGTTGCACGACCTATTCTCACAGCATGAAATACAATAAACTTTCCCCGAACCAAAACCAAAAGCCAGCCGGCGCATCCGCGTCGGCGGCAGTTGTGGACTTAAACCAAAACGAAATTGATTTTGCGCCGTCACCGGACGAAGTGGCCAGAAGGGCCTACTTCAGCTATGAGAACGAGGGTTCGCTGCCCGGGCGCCATGTGCAGCATTGGCTGGCGGCCGAGGCGGATTTGATCGCGGAACGCAAGCTCACCCGGGCTCATGGGTTTCACAACCAGACGTGAAACAAATTTTCCAAACCATTAACTGAACGAGGAAAAACATGACCACTCCCATCATCACCCGGGACCTGACCAAACAAGCCCCGCACAGCCCGCGTGAACGCATCGCCGGATTCGTGATCGCCAGCCGTGCCGTTGACAAATGCCGCGCCAGCCTGGCGGGAACGCTCGGCGAATATCATTATGATTGTCCGCTGGACAACCTGCTCTTCAGTTTCAAGGGCATCAACGGCGAGCAATTCAAGGCCGCCGTTCAAGCCGCGAAGAATTATGAAGATGTCGGCATCTGGTTGCAGGCCAACGGCACGACAAAAACGCCGGTTGAAATCAAGGCCTGGTCGGATGAAATGGAGGCCGGCAGCCTGATGAAAAATCCGGAAAAGCGCGCTTACTTCATGGAAAGCTGCTCCAAACTCGGACTGAATCCTCAAATGAACACCACGTTCGACTGGCTCGAAGCGGACGACCGCGAAAGCTTCCGGCGCAAGTCCGGGTAATACTTTTCTGCATTCCACCTCAATCACCAACGGAAGACGAAATTTATGAAAGCATCCAAGACCAAACTTGCGGAAACACCTCAAACGCCTGTTTTCCCAAAAACACTTCACCGGCTACGGCCGAATCCCAAGGAAGCCGCCCCAAGTCAAAAGCGGGATAACACCTTCTCCCAATCCCGCGACACGCGCGAGGATCGCGGCATGCGCCAAATGAAGACAACGCACAACTCACAAACGCTTTTCCGCCTTTGCGGTCTTTTAAGCCCATGAACACAAATCCATTGAAGCAGGGGATTCTGACCGAGAATTCCGCCGGCATCGGCACGGTGACCCGCAAGATGGTGCGGGAGCGCGCGGTTGAACTGGCGGCCATCAACGGTCGTTCCGCGCAGGAGGTGTCGAAATCCGATTGGGAACAGGCCAGACGGGAATTAACGGGTGATTCGGACACGGACTCGAACGAGGCAGCCCTTGAATCGGCGCCCGAATCCGAACGGTGGGACCCTGTGCCCGGCTCAACCGGACGCAAAGTGCCAGCGGCTCCCAGTGCCGATGAGGACGACGAAGGGCGCAGCGACAATGAGCGACTGGTTGATGAAGGCATCGCCGGAGCGGAACAGGATCAAACGCGTCAAGCCAGCCTTAAGCGGGACAGTTAACTCCGCATCATTTTTATGTCGAACGTTGCGAGCCGCGAGATCCGGCTGGCTTCCCGTCCCAAGGGAATTCCAACCGCAGCCAGCTTTTCCCTGGCGCGGGTCGAACTGGAGCCGCTGCGAGACCAGCAGGTGCTCGTTCGCAATCTCTTTATGTCGGTGGACCCCTACATGCGCGGTCGCATGAACGACGGGAAATCGTATGTTCCGCCGTTCGAGTTGGGCAAACCGCTCGACGGCGGCGCGGTCGGCGAGGTGATCGAGTCGCGCGCCAGGGAATTCAAGCCGGGCGATGCCGTCACTTCCAACTTTGGCTGGCGGGAATACTTCATGGCTTCGCCGAAAGAGTTGCATCCGGTCAGCCGCGAGATTCAGCCGCTGTCGGTCTATCTTGGCGCGCTCGGCATGACGGGCATGACCGCCTGGGTCGGGTTGAATTTGGTGGAAGTCAAAGCCGGCGATGTTATTTTTATTTCAGGAGCCGCCGGTGCCGTTGGCAATGTGGCCGGGCAACTGGCGAAATTGCGTGGATGCCGGGTTATCGGGTCAGCCGGTTCAATGGAGAAGGTCATGTTTCTGCGGGAAGAATGCGGGTTTGACGTTGCCTTTGATTACAAGACCGCGCCGGTCCTCGAACAACTGAATCTGGAAGCGCCGGACGGGATTGATGTCTATTTTGATAATGTGGGCGGCGAAACACTCGAAGCGGCACTCTCGGTTTTGCGGTTGCATGGCCGGATCATTGCCTGTGGCGGCATCTCCGGTTACAACGAGGAAAAGCCGCGGCCCGGCCCTGCCAATCTGTTTAACATGACCACCAAACGGCTGACGATGAAGGGGCTGATTGTTCGCGACTGGCTGGATCGTCAGGGCGAATTTGAAAAGGAAGTGGGCGGATATTTCCGAACTGGCAAGCTGAAGAACAAGGAAACAGTGGTGGAAGGAATTGAACAAGCTGTGAGTGCGTTCATCGGTCTCTTCGAAGGAAAGAATATAGGCAAGATGGTGGTCAAGTTGACCTGAGCCTTCCCGTTTCTGAATTATTTATGGGGTGAACACCCCATAGCGCCAGCCAGGGATTTCGGCGTACATTCGCCTGATGAGAAACAACAAGTTGATCAAATTTTGCCAATACCCGGATGAAGCCATTATTTAAAATCGGCGTTTTGCTGTTTGTGTTGACTGGCACAGCCATATCCATGCGGGCACAAACGGCAGTTCCACCCCCAATGGCCGCCTATCAACCGCTGGCCGCCGCGCAGCTTGACCAGTTGCTGGGGCCGATTGCGCTTTATCCCGACCCGTTGATTGCCCAAATCCTGCCGGCGTCCACCTTGCCCACGCAAATCGTGCTGGCCGACCGTTATGTCAGCGGCGGCGGCGACCCCAGCCAGATTGGCCAGCAGCCGTGGGACCCCAGCGTCCAGGCTCTGGCCCGCTACCCGAGTGTTTTGAAATGGATGGATGACAACTTGAATTGGACGACGGATCTGGGACAGGCTTTTATTAATCAACAGCAGGATGTGATGGTTTCCGTCCAACGGCTGCGCGCGTCGGCTTCCAAAGTTGGCAACCTGCAATCCACACCGCAGCAACAGGTGATTACTGACGGCGGCAATATTGAAATTGTTCCGGCTGACCCGCAGGTAATTTACGTGCCGGTTTATCAGCCGGACCAGGTTTATTATCAAACTTGCTATGGCCCGCCCTTTATCACCTTCGGCATCGGCTTTCCGATTGGGTTGTGGCTGAATTGTGATTTTGACTGGGGTAACTTCAATATCATTTTCTGGGGTAACGGCTACTCGCGTCCCTCCAATTGGTGGCATGAATCTTCTCGTCAGCGGGATATGGGTCATGCTGGTGTCTGGCACGCGAATAATCATCCGGGCGCAGTCGCGGTGAATCGTGGTGACCGGGGCTATGGTGTTCCCTATAACCGACCCGGGGCTGCCACGGCAGTCCGGTTCGTGTCCGATTCAGCGGCAGCGCGACGGACGCCAGCCCCAGCAGCCCATCCGGAATCGCCGGCAACCCGTCCCTCGATATCCGTTGCCCGCCCCACACCGGCTCCAATTGAACATTCTCAACCCGTCAGCCGGCCGGAATCAAGCGGCGCGTTCATCGGCATCCAGAGTTCGCACGACACAAGAACCTATAGCAGTCGCGGCCAGCAAAGCATGCAGACGGCTACCCATTCAGAACCGGTCTCTCATTCAACACCCTCTTTCGGAGGTGGCGGAGGTGGCGGCGGCGGTAGCTCTGGTGGCCACAGTAGCGGAGGTGGCGGCGGCAAGCGTTAATTTTTTCTCCCATGATTTCCAAAAAACATTTATTGCCAATGAAAATGAACTTGCTCACATGGTGGCGGCGGATGTTGCTGCTGGCGTCCGGTCCCGGCCTGACTCTCCTGACACTGACGCTGCCGGCACGCGCGGCGGCGGATGAACAAACTTTCGCTACGCCACAGAAAGCCGTCAAAGCCCTGGTGACAGCGGCCGAGAATCATGACACGAATGCCATCCATTTAATTTTCGGCCCGGTAGGACATGAATTGATTTCGCCCGATGTCGTTCAAGCCACCGAGGAATTCAAAATGTTTGTCCAACGCCTGACCGAAAAAACGCAGTTGATCAACAACTCCGAATCCAATGTCACGCTTGAATTGGGCGCGGACGGCTGGCCGTTTCCCATTC
>CAWFZJ010000005.1:0-8409 GCA_963820205.1 uncultured Verrucomicrobiae bacterium | reverse complement strand
ACCTGACGAAGTTGGGCTGGAATGCTGACCGCAACCAGCAGTTCGCGCCCCACCAGGCCAAGGGTCTGGTTCCGGCTCGCGTGGCGGTGGAGGATAAACATTTCTTCCGCGTCTGGACCGCGGATGCGGAACTTCTCGCGCAAGTCACCGGCAATTGCCTCCACGAAGCCCGCGGGTCCAATGCAAAACTTCCCAAGGTCGGGGATTGGGTCGCCGTAAAACTCGTTGCCAACGAGGAGAAGGCCATGATTCAGGCCATCCTTCCGCGACGCACCCAACTCTGCCGCAAGATGACCGGCCGTGGCAGCACTGAGCATATCCTCGCCACGAATATTGACACGGCGTTCCTGGTGACCGCCGCGGACGCGAGCTTCGACGCGGCGTGTCTGGAGCAGATGCTGGTCATGGCCCGCGAAAGCGGCGCACGCCCGGTGGTCCTGCTCAATAAAATCGATTTGTGCGACGACCTTGACGCAAGGCTCGCGGACGCCACTCGCGTGGCTGGCGACGCTTTAGTGCTCGCGGCCTGTGCGCTCACCGGGCGAGGCGTGAAGAAATTGGCGCAACTGATCCAGCCCGGCGACACCGCCGTGTTCATCGGCACCTCGGGTGTCGGCAAGTCGAGCCTCATCAACCGCCTCTATGGAGAAGACATTCAGGCCACGGTGGAAGTCCGCACCAATGACGCCAAAGGCCGGCATACCACTTCGTGGCGCGAGATGATTTTCCTCCCGCAAGGCGGCGTGGTCATTGACACGCCGGGCATGAGAGAATTCCACCTCTGGATTGCCAGTGAAGGATCGAAGCAAACTTTTCCCGAGGTCGACGCGCTGTCTGTGCGCTGCCACTTCCGCGACTGCACCCATACGAAGGAGAATCAGTGTGCGGTGCTCGAAGCGCTCGCCGCCGGCACGCTCCCGCGCGAGCGGTATGACAGTTTCCTCAAACTCCAACTCGAAATCCGCTTCCTGCGCGAAGCCGAAAAGAGAGCCGCCTGGCAAGACCGCAAGAAGAGCGACCGCGGAGCCCATCGCGTGTTCAGCCAGACGGATTGAACAGCCCGTTTTCTGACAATACGGGTATCAATACGGTGGACTTGTGCGACAATGGGCTGTGGGTTTTCCATCGTGAATATTTCATCCGCCATTTTTGACTGCAGCGCGCCGGATCTGGATTCGTGTCCGGACGAGTCGCTGCCGGAGTTCGCCTTCATCGGCCGCTCGAACGTCGGCAAGTCCTCGCTGCTGAACATGCTGGCGGGCGAGCAGGGATTGGCCCGCGTCTCGCCCACCCCGGGATTCACCAAGCTCATTAACCTCTTCACGATGAACAAACGTTGGCGGCTGGTGGATCTGCCGGGATATGGCTTCGCCCAGGGTGCGCAGAAGGACAGGGCCCGATTCAACCAAACCGTGAACGATTACTTGGAGAATCGCCCGAACCTCTGCCTGGTCTTTGCGTTAATCGAGTCCGGTCTGGCGCCGCAAGAAATAGATCTGGAGTTCGTGGAATGGCTCGTGCGCCACGCCGTGCCGTTCGTCTTCGTTTTCACCAAGACCGACAAGGTATCCGCCGCCACGGCGCAGACGAACATCGCAGCCTTTACCGATCGCATTTCGGCGTGGTTCGAAAAGCTGCCGGCGGTTTTCACCTGTTCCGCAGCGACTCGGCAGGGCCGGCAGGAGTTGCTCGGGGTAATCGAAGACGAGATGACAGCAATAAACACCGCGGCAAATCGGGCAGGGGCGCCTCCCGAAAGCTCACCAAACCCAAGCCTGGAAGCGCGCAGTCGGGAAAACCGAAAACGGCGTCCCGACCTCAACCGCCCTTGGTGAGACTCGTGGCTATTAGATTGAGTTGATGGCGGAAATCTGGCGATTCCGCGAGTTGTCTGCACCAAGTTCCCAGTCATGAAAGCGATCTGAAGGGTAGCACAGGACGACAGCCCGGCGCCATCGGCACAACGGATTCGAGAAACGGAGAAAGTCACGATTGAAACGCCGCGACAAATCCAATTATTGGAACATTCTGCACACCGACGGGGCCACCGGTCTGAAATAGGAGTTAGCCGATCCCCAGCACTGCCGAAAGCGAGTGCAGCCAAGAGACGACGAAATGAGGGGCGTTCAACCGCTTGGGCAAGATCTCCAGTGCCGCGACGAGCAGGATCACAACCAGGGTCGCGTAGTTCGAGCGCAGAACTGGCGTGTAAAAGGAAGTATTTCCCTGCGATTTGCGTGCAAGTCGGGCAATGACACACTCCTCAAGCACGGCGGAAATGAGAATGCCAGTGCCAGCGGCCATCGCCACGAACAGAAACTTCAGAAGCCAATAGGTGGGGTAGCTGTGGTTTTCGAGCGCATTTCCCGCGAGTCCAAAAGTCACCAAGGAGACAAAGAAAAACGCGATAAAGGCCAGAGCCGACGTCCAGCCGTTCACCCAGCGTTGCGCTCCAGGCAGCGCCAGAAGCGAAACGCGATGCTGCACCATCCATCCCATCGCGAAGACCAATGGAATGGCCAGAATGACAAAGGGAAATACAGCGGTGAAAAGCCCGACGAGCATTCCAGGAATGGTGCTAACCACATTTGCGACGAGCATATAGAAAATCGCCCGGCGCCACGACAATCGGCTACGGTCGAGAAAGGCAAACGCACCACACTTGATCGCAATGGCGGCCAACAGCCAAGGAAGGGAACGGATGATAAGCATCGGACCGGCCGCCGAGGAACCGCTCAGAAGCTGATAAAGCGGCACGATGGGTTCGCAGCACCGGCCGATGGAAGGAAGGCTGAACGCCAACAAAACAACCAGCGGCGTCACCATCGATCTTTTCACGGAAAGCCGGTTCGTCAATCGCACAATGAAAGAACACCACACCACCGGTTCGGTTTCCAACTCAATCATTTCGTGCCGGCGGGGCTTGCCAGCCGGATATCCGAACCGCCGTGCAGCGGACGCCGGCCGTCCGCCACAAATCCTGCGCCCGGAAATCACGCCTTGAATTGTCCCATTAACGCTTTGGCGCGGTCCGGAGCAACTTGAGCGGCTCCGGAGTTTTGTAATGCCGCTTCAGTCCCACTTCGGTTAACAATCCACCGGAAACCCGGGCGATGAATTCAGGAAAATTGCGCTCCACGCGGTCGCGGATCAGCTTCTGCCCTGATTTGGAAGCCCAAAACTCCTCTTCCAGCTTGGAGAGCGCGATGCCCGCCTCGTCAGGTGACATGTTCTCGCGCTTGGCCAGGAGCCAGACCAGTTCTTTGTCGCCCGGCAGACAGACGGGGAAGGGCACAAACTTCAAGGTCAACTCCTGATCTTCGTTTGCGGCGGTCGCGGCCGGTCCGACCTTGATTTCACTGCTGAACTGGCCTCCGTCGGGCAGCGCCACTTCCACCATCAGGCTCTGTTCCTTTTTGTTGGGCTTGAGAGTGATGTCGCCGTCGCCGAACGATGCAGCCAACTGTAGTTTCACGTCGGCCACGGTCTTTTGCTCAAGGTTGGGCAGCTCAATTCCGCCGCAAAACTTCTCGAAAGCGATGGCGCGGGCCTTGGTTTTGAGTTCGAGTTCGATCGCCTCGTAAATCTTGCCGGCCAATTGCGCGTCGTGCGTGGCCTTGGGAAGCACCCGCTTCAGCAGTTCCAGCAGTTGCGCTTCATTCGACTTCTTTGCTTCTTTATTCATAATTCAAAATGGGGCGGAGTTGTGCCGGATTATTGGGCAGACTGCAATGCCTATATTCTGCTATTATGTTTCTCCTGCATGGCTGATGCCCGGATTGAAGAACTGAAGACGCTGCTGCCGCAATGCCTGCTGCCCGACTGGGTGCGGCTGGGGCGGCGGCTCGCCCGGCTTTTGCGCGATCGTCATCACCCGGATCAGCGCGAGGCTTTGCTGGAGCGGTTGCGGCAACAAGTTCTCGCCTCCGTGGCCTTGCGGGAGGAGCGCCGGCTCAATGTTCCCCGCATCGACCTACCCGCCGGAACTGCCGATCACCGCGCGCAAGGATGACATCGTCGCCGCCATTCGCGCGCATCAGGTGGTCGTCATTGCCGGCGAGACGGGATCGGGCAAGACGACGCAGATCCCCAAAATGTGTCTCGAAGCGGGCCTGGGGATCGAAGCCAAGATCGGCTGCACGCAACCGCGGCGGGTCGCGGCGCTTTCCATCTCGCGCCGCATCGCCGAGGAATTGAACGTCGCGTGGGGCCGCGAGGTCGGCTGCAAAATTCGCTTTGACGACCGGTCCAGCGCGCAGACTTACATCAAGATGATGACCGACGGCATCCTGCTGGCGGAAACCCAGGGCGACCCCGACCTCTCGGAATACAATGCGATCATCCTCGACGAGGCGCACGAGCGCAGCCTGAACATTGATTTTCTGCTCGGCCACTTGAAGGGCCTGCTCGCCCGGCGCAAGGACCTGAAGCTGATCATCACCTCCGCCACGATTGACACGCAGGCCTTCTCGCGGCATTTCGACAACGCGCCGATCATCGAAGTCTCCGGCCGGCTGTATCCGGTCGAGGTCAAGTATCAGCCGTTGGACGCGGCGTCCGAGGAGCAGGGCGAGGTCAGTTATGTGGATGCCGCGGTGCAGGCGGCGGAACGCATTCTTTACGAGACCCACTCGGGCGACGTGTTGATCTTCATGCCGGGCGAACGCGACATTCGCGAGACCAGCGACCAGCTCGAAGGCCGTTTTAACGGCGAAGCGGAAATCATCCCGCTGTTCGGCCGGCTCAGCGCGGGCGATCAGCAACGCGTCTTTGCGCCCTCCGCGCGCCGCAAGATCGTCGTCGCGACCAACATCGCCGAAACGTCGCTGACCATTCCTGGCATCCGCTATGTGATTGATGCCGGGCTGGCGCGCATCAGCCGTTACAATCCGCGCACGCGCATCAAGCGCCTGCCGATTGAAGCCAGTTTCGCAGAGCAGCGCCAACCAGCGCAAAGGCCGCGCGGGACGCGTGCAGGACAGGCGTTTGCATCCGGCTCTACGCGGAGGAGGATTTCAATGCGCGGCCGCTGTTCACGCAGCCGGAAATCCAGCGCGCCAACCTCGCCGAAGTCATTCTGCGCATGAAGGCGTTCCAATTGGGGGACATTGAGACGTTTCCGTTTGTCCAACCGCCCACGCCCGCCGCCATCGCCAACGGTTACGCCCTGCTCCAGGAACTCGGCGCGCTGGATGAACAGCGCGCCCTCACGCGCGCTCGGCGACGACCTCGCGCGGCTGCCGATTGATCCCACGCTGGGGCGCATGCTGCTCCAGTCGCAACACGAACATGCGACGCGGGAATTGCTGATCATCGCCGCCGGGCTGAGCATTCAAGATCCGCGCGAGCGACCGCTCGAGCAAAAGGAAGCGGCGGCCGCGGCCCACAAGCAGTTCTCCGACCCGCAGTCCGACTTTCTCACGCTGCTCAACATCTGGAACGCGGTTCATGACGAATGGGACCGGCTGCGGACGCAAGGCCAGCGGCGGAAGTTCTGCAAGCAACGCTTTCTTTCCTACCTGCGGATGCGCGAATGGCAGGATGTTTATTCCCAATTGCACGACGCGCTGGATGATCTGGGCACGCTCAGGCTCAATGAAAGCAACGCCGCTTACGATGCGATCCATCGCTCCATCCTCGCCGGGCTTGATCGGCCATGTCGCGCGCTTCGAGGAGCGCAACAATTACAAGGCGGCGGGCAACCGGTTGGTTTCGGTGTTCCCCGGCTCGGCGCTTTACGCGCGCGGCGAGCCGCAGAAGAAAGCCGGCCAGCAAAGGCAGCAAGCCGCCGCCAAAACCCAAGTCCAACCAGCCGCAATGGATCGTCGCCGGTGAAATCGTCGAGACCTCCCAGCTCTTTGCGCGCACCGTGGCGGGCATTGATCCGCTATGGATCTTCCAGCTCGCGCCGCACTGCTGCAAGGTCACGCACCAGAATCCGCACTGGAGCCCGAGCGCGGGCAATGTGCTGGTGGAAGAGATCGTCACCTTGCACGGATTGGAAGTGCAGCGCCGCAAAGTCGCCTACGGCAATATCAACTCCAAGGACGCCACCGCCATTTTCATCCGCTCGGCCCTGGTGGAAGAAAACTTGATGCCCTCCCGCAACCGCCGGAGTGACGAGGCTGAGGCGGATCGCGATGAGGTCCGCGTTCTCACCTCCGTGGAGGAGGAGAAGCCGGAATTGCCGCCGGCATACCGCTTCCTGGCCCACAACCGGCGCATCCGGGAGAAAATCGAGAACTGGCGCACGCGCGTCCGCCATCATGCCTTGGCCGATCTGGATGAAGCATTGGCGGCATTCTACGCCCGGCACATCACCGATGTTTCGTCGCTGCACGAGTTGAATCGGCTGTTGCGCGACCCGGCGATGCAGGAACGTCTTTGCATCTCCGAAGCCGAACTCGCGGGCGGACAATTGTTGGGCTATGACGCGGCGGCATTTCCCGACGCCGTGCCGGTCAGCGGTCAATCGGTGGCGCTGGCCTACGCTTATGCCCCCGGCGAGGAGCACGACGGCGTGACCATCGAACTGCCTTTCACGCTCGCTCAAACCGCTTCGTCCGCGCTGATCGAATGGGCGGTGCCGGGGCTGCGCGAGGAAATGATCAGCGAGTTGCTCCGCGCGCTGCCGAAATCCATCCGCCGCGAACTGATGCCGTTTCCTCCCAAAGTGACCGAGATCGTCCGCGAATTTCAGCCGACGGGAACGTCGTTTCTGCAAGACTTCGCCGCCTTTCTTCACCGCCGATACGGCGTGGCGGTGAAAGCCGCTGACTGGCCGGCCAATGCTTTGCCCGCGCATTTGCGCCCGCGCATTGAGATTGTTGACGACAGAAAGGAAATCGCTCGGCGCCGGGCGTGACCTCGCGCAGCTCCAGCAGCGCCTGAAGCAAATCGAAGTCGAGCCCGTCGCAGAAGCCGACTCCGCCGACTGGACGCGCGCCGCTCAACGCTGGGAACGCTTTGGACTCACGGATTGGACCTGCGGCGATCTGCCCGAACGCATCACCGTGAGCGAAGTCCAGCGCACTCCCGGTGTATGCCTGGCCCGCCATCGAGTTTGCCGAAGGCAGCGTGAATGTTCGTCTCCTCCGCAGCCGGGACCTGGCGCGCGCAGCCTCGCTGACCGGCGTGCAACGTCTCGTGGAACTCGCTATCCAAAAGGACCTCGCCTGGCTGGAAAAGGATTTGCGCGCGTTGAGCCGCTTCGATGCGCTTTACTCGCCGTTGGGTGACAGCGCCGAGTTGCGGGAAACCTCACTGGAACATCTGAAGCGCCACCTCCTCCCGACTGAACCTTTGCCAGCGTTGACGCGCGCCCATTTTGAATCGGCCGTAGCGGCAAGCGCGCCAGCGGCTGCCCGGACTCGCGCCGCAATTCATGGATCAGGCTCGGAGTCATTCTGCAATTGCGCCAGCAGGTCCAGCAACGAATCGGTGCAGCTATGGCTTCCGCAGCCCCTCGCCCCAAGACCCTCTCATCGCTCAACCAACTCGGATCCAATGCCACTATTCGCGCCATCAATCCACTCGCCGATGAACTATCCGGTCTGGTCTCTTCCCGTTTTCTGGAGCGCATCGCTTACGACCGGTTGACCCATCTGCCGCGGTATCTCAAGGGGTTGCTCATTCGCGCCGAACGGGCGGTCTTGAATCCGGCGAAAAACCAGGAGCGTCTCCGCCAACTCACGCCTTACCAGGACGCATTGAGGAAACTCCAAGCCCAACCGGCGAGATCCCCCGAGGCGCTGAGTCAGATCGAAACCTTTCGATGGATGGTTGAAGAGTTCAAGATTTCCCTGTTCGCGCAGGAAATTGGCACGGCCATGCCGGTTTCCCCCAAGCGGCTGGATCAACAACTGGAAATAATTCGGAATACGGCGTAGCCGACTGTTAATATAATGGACTCGAATCCCAGCGAACCGCGCATTCCGCGCGCAAGAATCATTCGGTTCCTGATCATCTTTTCAACGACTTTGCTGGCGGCAACCTGGTTCGTCTGCGCGACGTGGAACCATTTTTGGAAAACCGCTTTTATGCCAGTGTGGCAGATCATTTTGCAGGCGCTCAATTTGCTCTTCGTGGCCACGACGATTTTGGCGAGGCGCTATTCAAACTACTGGCTGCGGCTGGGCTATCGAATGTCCGCAATCTGGCTCGGGGTCTTGAACTACAGCTTTTTCGCGGCAGGCGCGGCTTGGATCTTTTCCGCGGCGGCAGCATTGGTGTCGTTTCATATCGAGCCGAAGCTCATTGCCGCCGCATTTTTTGGAGGCGCCATGGTCACGAGCATCTACGGCCTGGCCAACGCTTCCTGGCTGCGCGTGACGCGCGTTACCGTCAAGCTGGCGAACCTGCCCTCAAACTGGCGCAGTGGAACCGTGGCGCTGGTGGCCGATTTGCATC
>CAWFZJ010000004.1:0-8574 GCA_963820205.1 uncultured Verrucomicrobiae bacterium | reverse complement strand
GTTGATGGTCGCATTGCAGCGTAACAGCTTGAGAGAAGCTCTGCTGCACGAAGGTTAACGGCGGTCATTGGGGATTTGAGCCAAACCAAGTGCGAGAGATGAAAATCGGTAATAACCGCAGAGAAGACCCAGCCCTCAAACTCGGTCTTCTGTTGGTTGAAGGCAGCCCTGGAAAGGGCGGCGTTTGTGGTCAGGAACACATACCCTGCGTCTTCAATGCGGGATATTCGTCGCCCCCTTCTCAAGGCAAATATGCTTCTTACGGCGTGGACATCATGATCAGCGGCCCTTCCGAGTTGGTAACCGAGTTCCTCTTCGAGTTCGTTGCGCAGGGCGACCTCGTCGATTTGGAATGGGTACATTTCCCGCATCATAAAGCGGGCTAGGAAGCGTTGAAACCCCAAGCTGTCGGAGGTTTTCCTCGAGTCGGCTTTCGGCCAGAATCACATCTGCCAGGCCGCGACCGCGCTTTCGGAGTTCCTCAACCACTGGTCCCCTTGCACCGCCTTGCTCAAAGCCGCGTTTGATACCATTGAGAACGGAAAGGATTTCCTCTTTAGTTTCTGGGAAAACGCAGTGGACACCCTTCAAACGGCGAACCGATTCGAGCAAAGTGCGGGTGTTCTCCGTATCAATCGGCGATTCGAGATCAAATGCCTTGAGCAGGAGCCGAGTATCCAGAACAAAGATAACATTCTTTGAAACCTGTGCCTTTATCTTTGAGGTCTGGGCAAAGCAAGGCATTCGCCAGAATATGGCTCTCAACTAGGGTCTTGACGCTTTCGAATATGCCGTGTGCCTCGTCTGCGCAGCGCCTAACAAAGGAAGCAACGATGAAGTGGTCAGACGCTGAGTCCGTGCCAGGGACCCGGTAGAGGGTTCCTGAACTCCGAAATTCGCGACAAACTCTATCGAATACTTTCTTATGAATTCGGTGAGGGCGGCGGCCGTCTGCTGGTCGGTCCACTGACGACCGTATTCTGAGAGGGAGTGTTTCTTCAGGACCTCGAGCACTTCATTGATCCGACCATGGGCAGCCCTTCGATCCTCTGCGATTGAGGATTCGGGGAGATTGACGATTCGGAACTGATAGCCATCGCCGGTTGGTTCGATGATTTTTGATTTTTGAAGGCGCTTTAGATAGATGGCGAGCGTGGCTGAGGGAATTCGCAGGCCGAATTCACTCTTTATCTCCAGATGCACCTGGCCAGCGTCAAACGTCTGTGTATGAATGTGATGCAGTGCCTCGATCACGAAACCATGTAGATAATCCAAGTAGTCCTTTCCCTGCCCCATCCGAATTGAAAGCAGTGCAAGGCTCGACAGCGAGGTGTTCAGGGAGGCATCCGTTTGCGCGCTCATGGTGTTAGTTGTTTTCTTAGTTCCGGTACTGAGAGCAAGCTGCGTTCAATCACGAGGCGCACCTTGGCGGCGTCGCGGCCTTTGAGAATCTGTTCGAGGTAGGCCGCGAAGCGTTTTTGAACTCGGCGGGGGTGGCGTCGCTGGGCTGCCGTCTGGGAACGATGCTTTTTTCAGGTCGTCGAGGCGCACGGGCAACTCGCCCGGCAGACAACGCCTGCTGGATGGCCGTCAAGAACTCCTGGGAGATTTCGTCGGGCAATTCCTTGGCCGCCATGAAATCCCTGAGCATCTTTTTCTGCGGCGCTTTGAGCAGCTCAAAATGGCTCTGGATAACCGGGTCGGCCAGGTCGTTGAGGAGGCTTTTTGTCCAGCTTTTGTGAATCTTTTCCAGTTCGGTTTTCAAGCTGGCGAGCCGCGCTTCGCAAGACATGCTGGTGTCCTCCATGCTGGGCCAGAAGCCATCCGGTGACTTGGGGTCGTTCTCCAAGTCTTTTTCGGTGAGCACCGTGCCGGTGCGGAGCTTGCCGATCTGGTTGTCGAACTCGGTTAGCTGGACGGAATTGATGGAATTGACGGTGGCGAGCCGGCGCAGATGCTTGAGCCGGTAATCTTGGAGCAGTTCTTTCTTTTCCTTGTCCTGCGTGAGATTGAGCCGGGCCCTGGCGTAGAGACCGAGATAGACTTTGATGTAGCCTGCCTTGAGTTTCTTCAACTGCTTCAAGGCGTCTGCCTTGAAGGTTTCGGATCACGGCGCTGGGCTGGTTTGCAGATTTCGGCGAGCAATTCGGCGCGCTTTTGTTTGCTTTGGACCACCCACGGATGAGTTTCGGGCAGGGTGTCCTTGGCAGCGGTGAGATACTGGGTGAACTGGGCGAGTTCGCCGCAATATGCCTGAAGCTGCTCGACTTCCTTGAGGCGGGCGAAGGTCGCCTGATCCCTTGATGTCGGCAGCGTCGTATTTGAAATTCTTTAGTTTGCCGGGGGTGTTGTAGGCTTGTAGGCTTTCGAGGAACTCTTTTGCCTTGACGAGCAACGCGGAAAACTTTTCAACCTCCGCGTCGGTGAAAAGATTCTGCCCCCAAAATGGGATGCCGCTGGCAAGCTGCTGGTTGGCGCGGACGAGTTTCTCGACGCGCTCGTTGATTACCTTGTGAAGCTGCTGACGGCCTCCTCGCTCTGCTCCGCCCTGCAGTGACCATCACGGCCTGGCCGGCGATAGATCCATTAACTCGAACAGCGCCTTGAGCTGGGGATATTCCATCTTTGGGGCGCTCAAGATGCTTGAAATTCTGGAGATCGGCGACTGGCGTGGCCGCGAGATTGGCGAGGCTGGTGGCGTCGAACTTCGCGCCGGGAATGGCGAGAACGCCGTCGCCATTATAGACGAGGGCCGCCAGCGTGACGCATGACCCAGAGGGGTTCAAGGCGGTATTTGTCCGGCAACATGAATTCGATGCCCGGCTCAAGCGTGGTGATGATTTCCGGCCGGTTGACGACCTGACCCTGGCCCTTGGACTTGAGGATGGACAGGATGTGTTTGGCGTAGCGGGATTTCGAGGGGTCAATTTTGTCGCCGTCGAGAAGTTCCAAGGCATCGAGCACGGCATTGGCCTGCTTGGTGCGGTTGGGCTGCGCGACACCGCGCAACGCTTCCTGCGCGGCCTGCTGGGCATTGCCGCCCTGCCCGTAAGTGACGAGCGCGGAAAAATGGGGATACTCCGGGGCGCAATTGGTGAAATGCTCGGCGAGACATTTCGACGCGACGGCTTCACCGCGTCGCGGATGTTCAAGCGAGCCGCCCGCGCCGGCGACTTTGAGCCATTCCACGAACTTTTTGCGCGAACCCTGATAGGTGATTTCCACCGCCTTAAAAATATTCTCGCGCAACCATTTGGTCAGGTTGTCGAGTTGTTGGAGCGCCTTTTTTTCGTAGTTCTGCTTTTTGATGCCCGACGAAACGAACCGAGTTCGAGCGCGGCGGCGTAGAGTTTCAAGCTCTGGGTGAACTGCTCGTCCTTGCCCGTGAGCCGGAAAAAGACTTCGTCCTGCCGCTTTTCGTCCGTGTAATCGGGCTTTTCGAACGGCTGGATGAAGTAGAGATAAAACTCGCGGGTGGGAACCGCCGTCGAGCGGTCGTTGGGCGCGCCGAAGAACAAGTAACCGAGCCGGCCCGCCTTGCGGTCCTGCCATTCAATCTCATGCTGCCAGATTTGGAAGCCGGTGATGTAGGTGGGGATGTCGGTGCATTCGAGCACCTGGCGGAGCGCATCGTAGTAATAACGGTCAAGGACGTCGTCGCTGAGGGTTTCGCTGCGCTTCTCAACGAGCGCGTCGTAATCGTCAGTCTTTTTGAGATCGAGGAAATACTGGCGATTGTCCTTGTTGGACGAAATAAACTGTCCGCTGACGGTTTTGTGGATTTCGCGGAGGGTGTTTTCGATAAGCGACAGCAAATCGTCGGCGGGGTCGCCGCCCATTTCCGCCGCGCCGGCATGGTAGAGGCAAAGTTTGTCGCGGAGTTCCTCCGGTGTCAGGCCGATGGGAGCATCGCCCGTGGTCAGACGGTGGACGGAAAGCCCTTCAATGATCCGAATGGCCATCGGCTTGTAGGTCTTTTTGGGGAAGGCGCTCTGGACCTTGTCTTCGAGGGTTGTGCTGCATTCGATGATGGCTTTCACCTCCGGCTGCGCCCGGTGGGCGGCATTGTCCTTGAGCGCCTTCCAGTAGCCGTCAAAGGCGACGACGCCGGGCCAGTCGTTGGCACGGGTTGGCCGACGAGTTCCTTGATGGCGAAGGAAATGATTTGCAGGACGCCGCGTTTTTCGAGGATGGGGATGCGCTCGAACGTCTCAACGTAGTCGGGGTGAATGGGGAACAACGCGGCGTAGTCATCCATCCGCTCGGTCATGTTGCCATAGAACTTGGCGAATGGGGCGAGATACTCGCGGATGGCCGCCAGTTGCTCTGGCTTTTTATGCAACAGGCGATGCGACACGACGAATTTGACGTCGGTGGTGGCTATCTTCACCTGCTGAAACCGGTCCTTGACGCGCCCCAGACTGTCGGCAACATGTGCGAAACGAGCGCTGTCAAAAATGGCCTCCTGCACGCCGGCCATGAAACGAAAGCGCAGATCCTTGCACACCTCACCGATTTCGCGGAGGAAACCGAGGTCAAGAATCAGCGCCTGATCCTTCCGGCTGCGGAGGTAGTCCAGCAATTCATCCACTACCAAGAGACAGGGCATGATTTGGGAACTTGCTGTTGAAGGCCGCCATCATCTTTTCCAATGATGTTTTGTTTTCGCGAACTTTGTCGGCGGGCGGGAACTGGAAGGCGACATCCCATTCGGCCAGTGTTTCCTCCAGTTGGCCGGTGATATTTCACGCAGGGACATTGTGGTGGCGCCGATCTCCAACCGGATGACTTTGAACTTGCCCGCGATGGCAGGCGCGGCCTGGCGGACTTTTGCGTTGGTCAGCAGAGAGGAGAACTCCTCGTTTTCCGCGATGCTGGAGATGACGGACATCAAATGTGATTTACCGGTGCCGTAATTGCCGACGATGAGCAGGCCGTGATTGTCCTGCGGCTTGGCATACTGGAGCTGGGGAAAAACTAAGCTGCAAAGTCGGTCGGCCATGTCGTCGGAAATCACATAGGTCGAGACAAGCTCGCGCGCCTTGGCGACTTTATTTGCCTGACGGAGTTCGATGACCGATTCAATCGGTTGGAACTGGATCAATTCGCTATATTTCATGTGGTGAAATGCAATTGGAGTTTATCTTCGGCGACGGAAACAACGGGAAAGCCCTTCACGGGCTGGTGGAAAAAATCAGGATGGCCGGTATGACCGAAGCGCAGTTCGCCGCCGGCAAGGACACCATTCCACGTCGCCACAATGAGGCGATTGCGCGAAACGTCCTGAAGGAAAACCAGCGGGTTTAGCCGCAGCGTGGAATCGAACAGCAACTCCGTGTTGTCGAGGCACAGACCTGACTTGGAGTTCTCGTCAATCACTTCGGTGGCGACATCCTCGGCATTGAGCGCCCGCTGGCGGCGATTGTGGCTGAGCAAACGCTGGCTGAGGAGCAGGCTTAAATTGATGATGGGCAGGTCAAGTTGGGTGGCCACCTGCTTGAGCAAATGGGTTTTGCCGGCACCGAAGGAGTCCCGCGACGATGGCAAGTTTGTAATAGGCGCCCTGGGCGGAACGGATGGTGTCGAGAACCTGGGGAAACAGGATATGCGTCATTTGGAAGCCCCTTTCTGCCTGCGCATTTGCGACAATGCCGGGGCGCGAACCACGCCCGGCAAGGAAACCTGCCGTCTCGAAGAAACAAAAGTCAGGCCCAACATCATAAGTGGAGCCGAAAGGATGCCAGTTTTGGTCAAAATTGCATTAAAAATCATATCCGGTGATTCTACGGAACCCGTTAAGGGACATGGGAAGATCTGAATTTGGTCGTGCCACGGCAACGCAGGTGGTCCTACGGCGCAGAATACATGGCATCTTTTTCAAATTCCACCGGGGCGATGAGCGGCACGATGGCGATGTTTTTGTACGTCTGAGGTTCACCGAACTGAACCGACTGCAACTGAGATTTCACTGCATTTTCCATCTGTTTCCTTTCTTTGTGGGCGAAGGGGCACTTCGCCGGTTTCTTTTGACTCCGCGGACCATATTGACCCGTCCATCTCAACCCTGGCCCCCTGCCTCATTGACCGGCTGGAATGCCGATTTTCCGAATTTACGAGCACCAACCTAACAGATGGGGTATGACATCCGCCGGCACACCCGCTTATGACTTGTTCACCGATTTGGAACGGGGTTCGACAAGGCCATGATATTAAAAATCGCGCAGATAAATGTGCGCCGCGACTTTCAGAAAGTCGCCCTGCCACGATTTGGATTCCAGTTTGGCAAACAGCAGTTTGCCCGCGTCCAACAGCCGTGCCAGGACTTCGCTTTTGGCGCGCGGAACATAGCCAAGATGATACCCAGCCTCGCTGAAAACCATGATGGCCAGCGGGTCATGCGGATTCTCCGGCTCGCGCTTGAGCGGCAGCAGCGCGCCAGGCACCAGGTCCGGTTCGACCGTTTGCACGTCACGGGGGATCATGCCGGCAATCTGGCACTCGATGAGCATGATCTCGCGGGCAAACGGCTTCAACGCGCCATCCTTCCCAAATGAGCCGTGCATCAAGGCCAAAATGGCGGGGTCAATTTTTGCCAAAGGCTGTTCCATAACCGGTTTCTTCCAAAAGTTTTTCCCAGTGTGCTTTCAAGGCGTCGCTCTGCCTTCGCAGCGTGGCGGTCTGCTGCTCCACATCCTGCCGCCGGGTGGTGACCCAAGTTTCATCCTCCAGTTGCCGGCGGAGCGTGAACGGCGGCTGGCTTTCGACTTTCTCCACTTCTTCCAGCATGGCGGCGATTTGCTCCTCCAAGATTTTCTGATCCCGCCGCAGATTGTCCAGCGACTTGGAGGGCGGGACGGAGGCGGATTTCTCCGCGAGCAAGGCGAGCGCCCGCAGTTCCGGCAGGTCGCCCGCCTCATAAGCCGACTGCGCCCGCGACCAGAGCCGCCGCTGGTCCTCGGTCACGTTTGGATTCACGTCGGGGTGCAACCGCTTCACCAGCGCGTAATACAATTTCTTCAACTCGCGGTCGTCCTCCGGCGACAGCAGATGTTTCAAGCGGTTTTCCGCCGTCTTGGATGCGCTGGGCGGCCTCCTCCAGTTTCGTCACCCATTCCAAGAACTCGACTTCCAGCGCGCATTCGATGGCGATGAGGTCGGGCCGCTCGCCGCGATTGATGCTGGCCTGCGCCAGTTCGATCTGCCGCCGCACCCGCGCCACCGTAAATTGCGCCTGCAACAACCGCAGTTCCCACACGCCGATTTTGGTCTGATACAACGCCAGCAGGTTGGGTTTGACGGTGTGGATGAGGTCCTCCGCTTCCGTGAGCAGGCTGGCAAGTTCCTCGCGCAGCAGCGCGTTTTCGTCGGTAATCTGCTGGATTTCAGGATGCAAGACCAAGGGTGCGCTCATGGCAATTCCTCGTTGATGTTGCGCCAGTGATACCGCGCCGGACGGGGCTGTTGGAGGAGGAACGCCCGGAAGATATTCAGCGTGTCGGCGAAGGTCAGAAAATCCGGGTCTTTTTCCGGCGAAATGCCTGTGGGGGTGTAGGGCGCCTTCAAGGCGGCCAGCCGGTCTTTATCCTGGGCTTTCCAATGATCGAATTTGCTGAAATCACTCAGGTCATAATTATCCCGCCACTCAACCAGAAAACGCCGCCCCTTCGCCCTGCACTGGACGAAATTGGATTTTCGATTGGATAAGATGGCATACGGGTTGGAAAATTTTGGCTGGATGCGTTTCAGGAGCACCGGCAGTTCATCGGGGCTTATTTCGTACAGCATTTCGCCCGGCCATTGTCCCCACTGGAACTCGTTTAGCTTTGGTGGAAACCAGTCTCCCATCATGCCCAGGCTTTCATCGAAACAACTCACATCGAAACGCAGAAGTTGTCCCGCAAGGAGGTGGTGCATGGACTTGAATTCGGGTGAGCGCGGACAGTTCAAAAAGACGAAATGAGCCTCACGCAAATTATTTGCGGGCGCCGCGCACCAGTTCCATTCGTCCCGTTCTTCGGCTGGACTCCCATTTGCCAGCGCCTCAATCGCCGCCAACACCGGTCGCGAGTCAAAGGTCTGCAAGGCCGGATGCATTTGGCCACGGAGCAAAGCCGCATGAACCTCCCCAGGCTTGCCCGGCAAGTCGTTGTCCGCCCACTTCCACAAATAGCAACTGGCGTTCATCATCTCGTCGCGCCTACTTGGCTCCTGTTTTTTCCCAGGGGAGGTCATTTTGGTTTTTCTTTTTGCAATTTTCGCGCAATGTCCTTCCGCGCTTTCAAGGCCGCGGTGAGGGCGCTGTCAAATCTCGGATTATCCTGGTTGAGCGCCAAACGCGTAAACAGGGCGCACACTTCGTCACAGTTGTCGCGCGACTCCTGCAAACGGCCCAAATACATGAGGGTGTCCGCCCTGGCCCCCAGCACATAGGCCAGATCCTCCTCGTGGCCATTCTCCCCGGCGGCGATCAATGACCGCAGAATTCCCGCGGCCTCATCCAATGCTGGAAGGGCTTTGGCAAAACGTTCCGTCTTGAGATAACCCCAGCCGACGTTGTAGAGGGAACGTGCCGGA
>CAWFZJ010000003.1:0-141064 GCA_963820205.1 uncultured Verrucomicrobiae bacterium | reverse complement strand
GCGCCGCGAATTCGTTGACCGCCTTCTCGACGGCGGGCTTCACCTGCCCGGCATTGGCCGACAATGCCAAAATCACCTGCGGCGCGCCCTTCGTCACCTTGAACGTCTTTCCGTCTTTGGCTTTGACGGTGGCCTCGGTGCGTTTATGCACCGGGTCGAACGGCTGGAAATGAACCACCTCATAAGCCTTCAACGCCTCCTTGTCTTTCAGTCCGCCCAGAACGGCCAGATCAATGGTGTCGTTATTGTCCGCGCGCGACGCCAGCGCGCCATTGAGGATGACTTGATCGGCGGGAACATTGTTCACGCTGAACGGATCGCCCAGCGTCAGCTTGTTCTGGGTCAGGGTGCCGGTCTTGTCCGCGCACAGCACGTCCACGCCCGCCAATTCCTCGATGGCCACCAACCGGCTCACAATCGCCTGTTTCTTGGCGAGCAGGCGCGCGCCGACCGCCATCGTCACCGACAACACCGTCGGCATCGCCACGGGAATCGCGGCCACGGTCAGCACCAGGGCGAACTGCAACGTCGTGAGGATCGGGTCGCCGCGGATAGATCGCGAAACGCAATAATCACCGCCACCAGCGCCACCGCGAGGATGATCAGGTAATTGCCGATCTTCAAAACCGCCTTTTGAAAATGGCTGACGGTGTGCGCCTCCTGCACCAGTTGCGCCGTCTTGCCGAAGTAGGTTTTCTCGCCCGTGGCATAGACCATTGCGCCAATTTCGCCCTGGCGGATGATCGAACCGGAAAACACTGCGTCGCCGGATTTGCGCTCGGCGGGCAACGACTCTCCCGTCAGCGCGGACTGATCCACCTCCACCGGGTCGCCGTCCAGCAGGCGCGCATCCGCCGGCACAATGTCGCCCAGACGCATGCGGATGACATCGCCCGGCACCAACTCGCGCGCCGGCGGGTTGATCCACTTCCCGTCACGTTTCACCCGGGCCTTGATCGCCAGCTTGGCCTTCAGGGCGGCGATGGCGTTGCTCGCCTCGCGTTCTTCCCAGAACCCGACCACGGCGTTGGCCACCAGCAAAAGGAGGATGATGAAAAAATCCGGCCAGTGCCCGACCACGCCCGACAGAATCACCGCAATCTCGATCATCCACGGGATGGGCCCCCAAAAATAGGAAAGGAATTTCAGGAAGAGATTCGTCTTCTTTTCGGTAAGTTCATTCGGCCCATATTGGGTCAGCCGTTTCTGCGCCTCGGCTTGAGTGAGGCCGTCCGGCGACGACCCCAATTTTTTCTCCACCTCCGCCAGCGGCAGCGTTTTCAAATCGTCCTTCGCATCGGGCTTGGCATCAGGCTTCGCACCAGTTTTCGCAACCGGTTTGGTGTCAGCTTTGGCATCCGGTTTGGATTCGGGAGCCGTAGGCTTCGATTCTGCGGATGCACTGGGTTTCGGTTCAGGAACCTTGGGCTGGTCGGCGGCAGGTGGCGCATTCATTTGGATGAAGCCTACGCCCAAGGCTGGCCCGGTTCTATGGGGTGAAACCCTACTGGTGATGGCTGCAAAAATGGAAACAACATTTGCGTAACCGTCTGCGACAGGTATAAAGAGGACATGCCGAAACCGCTTACAGTCCAGTTGCTCCAAAAGGAAGCGTCCAGCTTTGCGAAAGCGCAATCAAAGCACGCCGAGCCAAGCCTGTTTGGCGTCACGGACGGCAAGGCCGTCGGCACATACCTGGAGCACAAGTTCCAGACGCATCTCCAGAGCCGCTACGCCTACGGGCGCGGCAATTCAGCCAGGGGAATTGATTTCCCGGAACTTGGCGTGGACATCAAGGTGACGAGCATCCGGCAGCCACAGTCGTCGTGTCCGTTCAAGAGCGCCCGCCAGAAAATCTACGGCCTTGGCTACTCGCTGCTCGTGTTCGTTTATGAAAAACGCGACGATGAGAAGTCGCGCACGGGGCGACTTGATATGCAGCACACGATTTTCGTCCAGAAGGAACAGACGGCAGACTTTCAAACGACGTCAGGACTTCGCCGTCTGGTTGAGAACAAGGCGAATCGCGACGATATCCTCGCTTTCTTCCAAGAACGGATTCTTCCAGTGGACGAGGTAGAAGCCGAGTCTCTCGCCGACGAAGTGCTCCGCAACCCGCCTGAAATCGGCTACCTGACCGTCTCCAACGCCCTCCAGTGGCGGCTTCAATATGGCCGTGTTATCGAACAAGCTGGAAAGGTTGGCGGCATCCTCCGGCTCGTATGAAGGGAACGCCAAAATTGAGTTTGGGGATTTTCAGACGCCGCCTGGCGCTCGCGCGGGAAGTCTGTTCGTTATTGGTTCAGCAAGGAGTCGAAGCGGATTCGGTTCTCGAGCCAACCTGCGGGGTCGGTGCGTTTCTCAGCGCGGCGACAGAGGCATTTCCGAAGGCGCGGCTTTTCGGTTGGGATATCAACCGTGATTACGTTTTGAACAAACGAAGTCGGCTTTGGCTCAAGCCGGCGCGTGCAAACGCAGCCACGTCGGGTGCAACGGATTTCTTCGCGCACAATTGGGAAAGCGGAGCTTTCAGGCATTCGTGGCATCTTTCCTTGTCCTGGGGAATTTGCCGTGGGTTACATCCGGTGCGACATTCTCCGGCCTGAACGGCTCGAACCTTCCGGCGAAAGAAAACTTCCATGGCTTTCGTGGGATCGAAGCCCGCACGGGCAAGTCCAACTTCGATATCTCCGAATGGATGCTCATTCGTTTGGTAAAGGCGCTGCGTCAACGCCGGCCACCATTGCGATGCTTTGCAAGACAGGCGCCGCTCGAAAGGTTCTGCGCTTTGCCTGGCAGAATGATGGCAGAATCGCCGCGGCATGGCTCACCTTATTGACGCGAAGAGGCACTTCGGCGCGTCGGTTGACGCGTGCTTGCTGGTGGCGACGACCGGCGAGCCTGGAGCCTGCTGAAGTAGACGTTTTTGATAGTCTTTCCGCAACTGAGCGCGCTGAGGACTTTCTCGGTCTTGCCGGGCAGGATCTGGTTTTCGACCATCCGCAGGCTTATCGGCGGCTCAAGCACCTCGAGGGACTCTGCCCGTATCAGTGGCGTTCCGGCGTGAAACACGACTGTGCGTCTGTCATGGAATTGCCCCAATCGCCGGGCGGGTGCTCCAGCAACAAGCTCGGCGAGGACGTGGGCATCGAGCCGGACTACCTGTTCCCGCTGCTGAAATGCTCAACCTCGCCAACGGACGCACTGAAGCGGAGCGGTTCGTCCTTGTGACGCAGCGGCGAGTTGGCGAAGACACCTGCTCATCGCAACAAAAGCTCCTCAGACTTGGCGTTATCTCAATTCGCACCGCGGGCTTTTTGAGGCGCGAAAGTTCCGATCTACAATAACCGCAATCCGTTCGCGCTCTTTGGCATCGGCCACTATTCGTTCGCATCGTGGAAAGTCGCGGTGTCGGGTTTGCACCGCACAGCCGCGTTTTGCGTTCATCGGGCCGGTGGATGAAAAGCCGGTGCTGTTTGACGACACCTGCTACTTCTTGCCATTTCAGGATGAGGATGAAGCGCGAGTCGTGGCTGAAATATTCAACTCGGAAGAATGCAAAGAGTTTTTGACATCGCTCACTTTCACCGACTCCAAGCGCCCGATCACAGTTGAGTTGCTTCAGCGCCTAAACATTCGCGCGCTTGCTGAGGACGCAGGTTTGGCCGATGAGTGGGCTGCTTCCCGAAATCGTGGTGTCCATTACGCAGAGCAGCCCATTTCGATGCAGGCAGATTTTGTGATGGAACGTCCGACGAAGTGAGCTTTAATCAAATGAGCGCGGTTTCGGTTATGGGGTCTTCACCCCATAGTCTCTCTTGATTTTGGCGACGGCCCATCGGCGGCTGCTCCTGGTGGCAGGTGTTCCGGCAGGTCAAGGCGAGCCACGCCAATCCGGTTGTCGGCCATCCCGTAATAAATGTCAAAGCGGTCGGGCGTGCCGAGATCGTCACGCCGGTCAATGCCGGTGGGGAAAACGACGTTGGCGATGGTCCCGTGGCGTTCTTGCGGCAACTCCGGCGTCAACACCGGCTCCGCCGAACGATAGCGGATTTCGCGCGGATGTTCCTTTGAGAGCACCATCACTCCGGCCGAATAGCATAGCTGGCGTCCGTCGTTGCCCGGCTCCGTCATTTTGCTCACACCGTGGTAAATAATCAGCCAGCCGTGTTTAGTTAGTATGGGAGGAGTGCCGCCACCGATTTTTAACTTTTCCCAGGGCGACACCGGAGTTGCCAGCCGATGATGCGAGTTGAACAGGCCGGGATGATGCGGCGCCATGCCCTTGGGTGGCATCGGACAATAGGAAATCCAGATGCTTTCATGTTCGCGATCCACAATCCGGGACTCGCCCTGGCAGGCGGTTTCCTCGGGGCGGGTGCCGGGAAAAAGCGGGCGGTGAAGAAGGGCCAGTTGCATCTTCCCGGCGTGATTGGGAATGGCGACAGGGAAGATGCTGGCGTCCTTGTTGTCCACGTGGACGAAATCAATGCCTTGAAAGGGTTCAAAGGTCGCCAACCCGATTCGCTCCCAGTGGAACAAATCCTCCGACATAGCCAAGGCAATTCGGGGTCCGCTCGGCGAAAGCGCCGTGTAAGTCATGACGTAATGTTGGAGCGGCTCGACAAAGGTAACGCGGGCATCTTCGCAGCCGCCGCTGCCGTCAGATCGCCGCTCGTAATCAGCTTCTGGCTCAAGCGCAATGCCGAGACGTTCGATTCCGGACGGGTCGCCGGCTTCGTTGAATTTTACGCGGGCAATGCCGATGCGTGAATAGTTGTTCTTGGCGACGAGCCTCGGAAACAGGTAAAGCTTGCCATCCGGGCCGCGAGTGGCCGCCGGATTCAGGATGCCTTCAATCTCCTGCGGGTTGCCCGGCTCCGGCTCCATCAACATTCCCAGCCGCTTTAATTGAAAGCCACTCATCAAGCCGTCTCCTTTGCGGGTTGAACGCCACCCAGACAAGCGACGATGGCTTCAATCACCCGTTTCGACTCGTTGGGATCCCGGACCCGGATGGACACAACACCGGCTTGTTCGGCTGGATAGTCGTTCCCACCCGGAAACAACGCATCGCCGATAAAAATCATCTCATCAATGGCAATGCCAAGGGTGTCCCGGAGTTTCCGAATCCCGTAGGCTTTATCAATGCCCGGCTTGGTGACGTCAACCGATGTCGTGCCCCCCAAGCGCACTGAAAACTCGGGAATCAGTTTATCGAGGAGTGTTTTTATTTTCTTCCGCCTGGTGAAATCAGGGTCCCATTTTTTCTTTTCTTCGATGGGTGCCTGCTGCCCCAATGCGGAGTACGTAATCTGACTTCCCCGGTCTTCAATGGTTTCTCCCCAGACTTTTTCGACCTTGAAACCCGCCGCTTCGAGCGCCTTTTTTAGAGAGCTGATGATCTTCTTCTTTTCGTTTGCGGTAAAATCCTCCGAGTAAATCTTTTTCCAATCCCCTGCGTATTGGTAGAACTTGGTTCCACAGGTGGGAAGCAGAGACAGATTCTTCAGGTGTTCGTCGTGGGGCAGATTGGCGAGCACTTGTTTCTCAAACTGCGGCCAATCGCCGCCGGAAATCACCGACACCTTCACAATTCCCAGCAGAGCGGTGAGCAGTTTGGCCATCTCGGCATCGAGCGATGCTTTGCTTTCGGCCAGCGTGCCATCCAGATCGAATACAATGAGTTTTTTCATGGGTTAGTTGCCTTCCGGAAGTGAAATTTCCAACAAGCTGATGGCGCCACGCGGTCGGCACAAACACGCCCCAACCACGGCAGGCAGGAGCACCACGTCGCCTTTGCCGATGGCATAATTGGCGCCATCGTGCTCCACCTGACCGTCGCCGGCGAGGCACACCAGCACCCGCGGCGTTCCTTCGGCGCCGACTCCAAAAGGCGATTCTGCGCCGAACCGCCACAACCCGAAATGTTCACAATCAAAGAGCCGCTCTCGCAATACCGGCTTTACCTCATCCACCATTGGCGCCACCGGACCAATTGCACCTTGCGCAAAATCAATGCAGGCCATCGCCTGATCAACTTGCAGAGGCCGGGGCTGGCCGGTCTTGGCATCAACATGGTTCCAGTCGTAAAGGCGAAACGTCACGTCGCTGTTTTCCTGCACTTCAAAAACCACCACGTCGCCCAACGAATGAACGGTTCCGGCCGGTATGAAAATTCCGTCGCCGGGCTTCGGAGTGAAGGATGCAAGCTGGTCCGCCACCGTTCCGTTCGCGAGCGCCTGCCGCAGAGTGTCTGTCGTGGTGGCAGGCTTGAGGCCCGCGTAGATGCGGCTTTTTGCCCCCGCCTCCAGCACCACCCAAGCTTCGGTTTTCCCGGTTTCGCCTGCGGGAATATACTGGGTTTGCTGATCCGATTGGATGCACCTGAACCGAGAGCGTGTCGCGCACGTCGAGAAACTTCAGCAGCAGCGGAAACCGGCGGAAACGCCCGGCCAGTTTTCCCAGCAACTGCTCCGGCCACTGATGAAGCAATTGCCCGATGCTCCGTCCCTTGAGCGGTCCATTGGCGACGCGGCTGGGATGGTCATCGCGGTCGCTCAGCAACCAGGCTTCGCCGATGGGTCCATCACCGGGCAGCGGCGCGGAGAGCAGATTGGCCAAACGCCGGCCACCCCAGAGCCGATACTGATAAATCGGTTCGAATCGCAGTGGATACAGGGAGATTTGATCCGTGACATGTCTTTTCGTTGTCACGCTGATGTCCTTTCCATCGCGGCAGTGTATTCGCCACGGCGCGCAGCGCGATTGCACTTGGCACGGTGAAGCAAAGCTTGCTGCGCCGCTTTCACGTTGGCCTCCTTGCCTTGCCAGATTTCCAAAGCCGGTTGCTGGATGGCGCGGGCAAACGAAAACGCCAGCGCCCAAGGCAGTTTCGACTTGAATCGAAGATTCATGGTATTCAAACGGGCCGAAGCCAGTTCAGCGGATTGGCCGCCGGACAAAAATGCAATCCCCGGAACCGCAGCGGGGACAGTTCGCCATAGACTCTTCACCGTGATGTTGGCCACCTCGTCCACGGATGCTTGCGTGGGGCAGGTCAATCCCGGCAGCACCATGTTGGGTTTCAATATCATGCCTTCCAGCAGCACGCGCTGGGAATTGAGTTGGTTGAAAACGGTTCGCAGGACTTCCTCCGTCGCCGCGCGGCACCGCTCCAGAGTATGATCGCCGTCCATGAGCACTTCCGGCTCGACGACGGGAACCAAGCCGGCTTCCTGGCACAACGCGGCGTAGCGCGCCAACGCGTGCGCGTTGGCCTCGATACAACTCCGGCTCGGAATGTCATCGCCGATGCCAATCACCGCCCGCCACTTGGCAAAACGCGCGCCCATTTGAAAGTATTCCTTGAGACGGTCGCGCAATCCGTCCAGACCTTCGGTGATTTTTTCGCCGGGATGAGCGGCCAGGTCCTTGGCTCCGGTATCTACTTTGATGCCGGGAATAATTCCCGCATCGGTTAGGACTTTGACAAAGGTAGTGCCGTCTTTCTTCTGCTGGCGGATGGTTTCGTCGTAGAGGATCGCGCCGCTGATGCACTCGCCGAGACCGGGTGTGGTCACGATTAACTCCCGATACGCGCGCCGGGTCTCCACCGTCTGCGGAATGTCCAGCTTGGCGAATCGTTTGTTGCAGGTTGGATTACTTTCATCCATTGCCAACAGCCCTTTGTCGCCGGCGACCAGCGCCCTCGCGGTGTCCATTAGATTTTGCACATTCATTTACGATGATTTTTGGTTGTGAAAGTTTGGCGATGGCTCTGTTACTGCCCGACAGCGGCTGGCACCATCGGCTGCGAATGGCCATGAAACGGCCAGCGCAAGTCACCGGTCATCAAATAGACCGCCATGGCCGCCAGCATCAAAATCACGCAGAACCAGATCCGCCAGTCACGATGGGCATGTTTCCAATAAGGAGGATGTCTATGAGGAAGTTCTTCGCCATTTGGATTTTCAAACCGGTGGTGTTCGTGCTTTAGTTCATTCATATTTCCAGTTGCGGATTAGGGACTGACCGGAGTTCCCTCCTTGAGCCAGCGCAGCGCGTCCTCGTGCTGCGATTCCGAAAAGTGCTTGACCTGCACATGCACAAGATGGGCGGTGATCTTGGGCAATTCCCCCAGAAGTTTGCTGTCGGTGACCATCGCCAGTCGGACAATCTTCTGGTGATGGCTTTTGATGAATTGCATATGAGCGAGAAACGCTTCGAGATTCGCCCAGCCGGGAAATGCTTTGGCGTGAATCATCAAGCCCGATAGTTTTCCATGTTCCGCGATATATGGATCGATCTCGCGAACCAGGCCCTCGAAGTCGGCCGCTTCGAGCGGCGCGTCGGGTTCGAGAATGAGTATCCCTTCCGGCAAAAGCAGTTGGTGTTTAAGCATGTGTCGTCCTCCTATTTTGTTTCCTGTCGCCACAGGTTCGTCCAACCACTTTCGCGCCCCGGCGATGTCAGTGTGATCGAAGTATCGGATGGTCGCTTTCGTGAACGGCTTGAAAATCACCGCCATGCCGTGCTGCCACTTCTTATCACCGACCATCGCAAGTTGCTCAATGTCGGCAAAATGTTTGAGGTCAAATTTGATGTCTTCCCACGCCGCGCCCGCATCCCAGCCGCGGAGGCCGGTCATATCGAACAGCACACGCATTTTTCCGTGTTGCCGGAGTAGTCGCTCGAATTCGGACACAAAATCGGGGTAATCTGCTTTTACCAGCTTCCCGCTGACGTGAACGACGAGAATCTTCCCGCCGTTTTCTTCATTGAGTTGAATCGGCATTTTAGACTCCTTTGGTTCGTGTCAGGCTGTTATGTTTTCCATTTTTGGTCCCGCTGATCCGCCGTAACTTTAGTTCCGGCACAAGTGTCTTTTCCGCCAGCGGTTTCCCGTTCCGTGTTTCGCCCTGGCCCCATTTCCAATTCCGAATCTCCGGCAAATCCTGGCCGTGCTTGTCAATGTAATGTTTATGTTCGATGAGCTTGTCCTGCATTTGCTGCTTCAGGTAGGCACCCTTGGAACCTAAATTCGGCACCCGATCCACCACGTCTTGCACCAGATGAAAGCGATCCAAGTCATTCTGCACCCGCATATCAAAAGCTGTAGTAATCGTTCCTTCTTCCTTGTAGCCACGGACGTGGAGATTGCGATTGGTGCGGCGATAGGTCAGCCGGTGGACCAGCCAGGGGTATCCATGAAAGCCGAAGATAATGTGCTTGTCTTTCGTGAACAGCGAATCGTAATCCGTTTCGCTCAGCCCGTGCGGATGTTCGGTTTTGGGCTGGAGCTTCATCAGATCAACCACGTTGACCACCCGGATTTTCAGATCGGGCAGATGCTGGCGCAGAATGGAAACGGCGGCCAGAATCTCCAGCGTGGGCGTGTCGCCGCAGCAGGCCATCACCACATCCGGCTCGGAACCCTGGTCGTTGCTCGCCCATTGCCAGATGCCAATGCCTTCCGTGCAATGCACAACGGCGGCGTCCATGGTCAGCCATTGCGGGAGGGGGTGTTTGCCGGCCACCACCACGTTGACATAGTGCCGGCTGCGCAGGCAGTGATCAAACACGGACAGCAGACAGTTCGCATCCGGCGGCAAATAAACGCGCACGATATCGGCCTTCTTGTTGATGACATGGTCGAGGAAACCGGGATCCTGGTGCGTGAAGCCGTTATGATCCTGCTGCCAGACGTGGGAGGCGAGCAGATAGTTCAGCGAAGCGATCTTCCGGCGCCAGGGCAGTTCCAACGTGACCTTCAGCCACTTGGCGTGCTGGCTGAACATCGAGTCCACGATGCGAATGAAGGCCTCATAGCTGTTGAACAGTCCGTGCCGTCCAGTGAGCAAATAGCCTTCCAACCAACCTTCGCACTGGTGTTCGCTGAGCATCGAGTCCAGCACGCGTCCGGCGGGCGCGAGGAATTCATCATTCTTTACTTCTCGGGCGTCCCACTGACGGTTGGTGACTTCAAAGACCGCGCCTAAAAGATTCGAGAGCGTCTCATCGGGACCGAAGACGCGGAAATTGCGCTGATCCTGATTTAGCTTCTCGACGTCCCGCAGGAACTTACCCAGCACGAGCGTATCTTGGCCGTCCACCGCACCGGGCGAAGGCACCTTGACCGCATGATCGTGGAAGTCCGGCATGACGAGGTCGCGCAGGAGCACGCCGCCGTTGGTGTGCGGATTGGCTCCCATCCGCCGGTCGCCCTTCGGTGCTAACTCGGCCAAGTCGGAATTGAGCCGGCCATTTTCATCGAACAATTCTTCGGCCTTGTAACTCTTCATCCACCTTTCAAGTTGCTTGACATGATCGGGATGCGCGGAATCCACCAAGAGCGGAACTTGATGCGCACGGAACGTGCCTTCCACTTTCAGGCCATCCACTTCTTTCGGCCCCGTCCAGCCTTTTGGCGACTTGAGGACAATCATCGGCCAACGCGGACGCGTAGTGTCCTTCTTGTCCCGCGCATTCTTTTGGATTTGTCGGATGTCCTTGATGGCTTTCTCCAAGGTCGTGGCCATGAGTTCGTGCATCTTTTTCGGCTCATCGCCTTCTACAAAGTAAGGCGTCCAGCCGCAGCCACGGAAAAATTGCTCCAATTCCTCATGCTCGATGCGGGCCAAAACGGTCGGGTTGCTGATCTTGTAGCCGTTGAGATGCAAGATCGGCAGCACGGCTCCGTCGGTGATCGGGTCGAGAAATTTGTTGGACTGCCACGCAGTCGCCAGCGGGCCGGTTTCCGCTTCACCGTCGCCGACAACGCAGGCGACGATCAAGTCCGGGATTGTCGAATGCCGCACCGAAGGCATGGCTGAGCGAATAGCCCAATTCGCCGCCTTCGTGAATCGACCCTGGCGTCGTTGGCGCCACATGGCTGGAAATCCCGCCGGGAAACGAGAATTGCGTGAACAATTTTTTCAGACCTGCTTCATCCTGGGTAATGTTCGGATAAACTTCGCTCCAGGTGCCTTCGAGATAGACGTTGCCCACCAGCGCCGGGCCACCGTGACCAGGGCCGGCGACGTAGAACATGTCCAGGTCATACTTCTTGATGACCCGGTTCAAATGCACATAGATGAAATTCTGGCCCGGCGTCGTGCCCCAGTGTCCGACCACCAGCGGCTTCACGTCAGATAGTTTCAGCGGTCGCTTCAGCAGCGGATTGTCGTAGAGATAAATCTGGCCGACCGACAGATAGTTGGCGGCGCGCCAATAAGCGTCCATTTTCTGTAGCAGGTCCGGAGTAAGTGTGTTGGTTTTTGTTTTCATATTTTTCATAAATCACAGTTTGACCTTCCGCAGCCTCAAGGTGTTGCCGAAGGGAGCGATGGCCATATCAATCCAGTTCACTTCACAGGCGGGTCGTGAATGCACGTTTATTTCCTGGACCGCCTGTTAATCACGGCGGCCAGCAGGAGTACCGCCAGAACGATGATCAGCGTCCACATCCACATCCATCCTCCCGTCCAGCTACCCCCCATCCGTCTGTATGATTCATCAGATTCCTCATAAAGCTTTTTTGTTGCGCTGCGACCGCCCACCACTAGGTGGTCCAGAATGTGAGCGGAGGTAGCGTGTCAATAGGAATGTTACCTGGCCACCAGTTCATCGACCCAGTATCCTTTACGATTGTAGTGTCCATGCAGTCCGATCTCGTAATCCCGGGTCAGCAGAGACTCGTCCGTGTATTCCGGCGACTGCTTGATGGTCTCACGGGAAAGGTTGATGAAGACTTTCCGCTCGCCCCAACTAACGCGCTCGATCCATTGCGGTGAAACCAGGACCTTTTTCCCTGCCCACCAATTGCTCGTATTGACGATGAGATAACGAATCGCCCACGTCTCGTCATCAATGATAAAATCCTCGACGTGGCCAAGCTCTCCGTCTTTGGCCTGGATGTGATGGCCGCTCACAGCACGAGTGCTTCGCAAATGGTGATCCCACGTTTTCCCGCCTCGGTTTGATTCCCTCCAATGTTCACGGTCACGCACAATATAGGGATAAGCCCCCCAATTGTATGGGCCGCCCCAATACATCGGGTATCCATAATACCCATAGTAGGACTCCTCGAATTGACGTGAGACGGGCTTGTCACTGTCCAAGGATGGACTGTGCTCGATCTGCTTTTTGGTTAAATCGGCAACGATGTCTTGATGATCACTATTCACAGCAACCATCGCATACGGGGAGATCAGCACCTGCCTGCCCGTGAGCCAGTTTCCTGTGTCGGCGACCAGATAGCGAATTGTCCAGTGCCGGTCATCGAAGTAGAATTCATTGACCTTCCCAATCGTCTCCCCGTCGGTGCTTTGAATTGAATAGCCCTTTAGTGTTTTGGCTTTGCTTAACATAATATTTCTTTCGTGGTTTTGTATTTATTGTTTTATTGAAATTGATTTAGTGGCGATTGGCAGGAGTGCCAGTTTTCAGATCACGCGCGTTGAGGGTGGCTTTGCCATGAGGTAAAACGTGCCGCCAATATCAATGCTACACGGCCACCAGTTCATCCACCCAGTAGCCTTTGCGATGGTAATGACGATGCAAGCCAATCTCATAATCGCGCGTCAGCAACGACTCTTCCGTGTATTCCGGCGACTCCTTGATGGTCTCGCGATTAAGATTAACGAAGACTTTCCGCTCGCCCCAACTGACGCGCTCGATCCATTGCGGTGAAACCAGGACTTTTTTGCCCGGCCACCAGTTATGGGTGTCAACGATGAGATAACGAATCGCCCAAGTCTCATCATCAATGATGAAATCTTCAACGTGGCCAAGTTCGCCGTCCAAGGTTTGGATGTGATGGCCACTCACACCGTAAGTGCTCCGCAAATGGGGATCCCATCCTTTCTTGTCTTGGGCGGGCGCTTTCCATTGTTCACGGTCACGCATCGGGTAGGGATAATATCCCCACGCGAACGGGCCGCCCCAATACGTCGGGTAGCCATAATGACCGTAGAATGCCTGTTCATATTGGTGGGAGACGGGCTTGTGACTGTCCAGAGTGGGACTATCCTCGATCTGCTTTTTGGTCAAATTAACTGCTATGTTTTTTTCCTCTTTATTCACGGCGACCAGCGCATACGGGGAGATGAGCACCTGCCTGTCCGCGAGCCAGGTTCCGGTTTCTGCGACCAGATAGCGAATGGTCCAATGCCGGTCATCGAAGTAGAATTCTTTGACCTTCCCGATTTCCCCGTCGAGGCTGTCCAATTTGAAACCCTCCAGTGTTTTAGCTTTTATTAACATAATAATTCTTTCGTTGTTTGCATTTTGTTTTTATGAAATTGATTTCACGGTGACCGGCACCGATGCCTGGACTCAAATGTGTGCCAGTACGGGCGGCTTCGCTATGGGGTGAAACCCTACCTGCGATGATGAATGCCCGTCGAAAACAGATCCGGCAGCGAGTTTTTTATTTCACCTCTTTAAATTCGCAATAACGGCGGATGAGGTTGTTCGTCGAGCTATCGTGTTTGAGTTTCGGCGCGGTTTTGATTTCCAATTCGGGAATAATCCGCTGGGCGAGCACCTTGCCCAACTCGACGCCCCATTGATCAAATGAATCAATGTTCCAAATCGCGCCCTGCGTGAAGACGCTGTGTTCGTAAAGCGCGACGAGCTGGCCGAGAACCTCCGGCGTGAGCCGGTCGGCGAGAATCACATTGGACGGACGGTTGCCTTCAAAAACCCGATGCGGCACAAGCCAGTCCGGCGTGCCTTCGGCTTTGACTTCCTCGGCGGTTTTGCCGAAGGCGAGCGCCTCGGCCTGCGCAAAGACATTGGCCAGCAGAATGTCGTGGTGCCGGCCCAACGGAGTGAGCGCGTGACCGAACGCGATGAAGTCGCACGGGATGAGCCGCGTGCCTTGATGAATCAATTGATAGAACGAGTGCTGGCCGTTGGTCCCGGGTTCGCCCCAGTAAACCGGCCCAGTTTGGTAATTCACCTTTTTGCCGTCCAGCGTGACGTGTTTGCCGTTGCTCTCCATCGTCAACTGCTGAAGATACGCGGGAAAGCGTTTCAGATATTGTTCGTAGGGCAGCACCGCCACGGTTTGCGCGCCGAGAAAATCGTTGTTCCAAACCGACAGGAGTCCCATCAGCACCGGCAGGTTTTTTTCAAACGGCGCGGTGCGGAAATGTTCGTCCATTGCGTGAAAGCCGGCGAGCATCGCGCGAAAATTGTCCGGGCCAACCGCCAGCATCGTCGAAAGGCCGATGGCCGAATCCATTGAGTAGCGTCCGCCAACCCAGTCCCAGAAGCCGAACATGTTCGCCGTATCAATGCCGAATGCGGAAACTTTTTCGGCATTGGTCGAGACCGCCACAAAATGCTTCGCCACCGCTTTGGCCTCGCCGCCGAGTCCGGCCAGCAGCCAATCGCGTGCGCTTTGCGCGTTGGTCATGGTTTCCAGCGTCGTGAAGGTTTTGGAGGAAATGATGAAGAGCGTTTCCGCCGGGTCGAGATCGCGGACTGCTTCCACAAAATCTATCCCGTCCACATTCGAGATAAAGCGGAAGGTCAGGCTGCGCTCGCTGTAATGTTTGAGCGCCTCGTAAGCCATGACCGGCCCCAAATCAGAACCACCAATGCCGATGTTGATGACGTTCTTAATGCGTTTGCCGGTATGGCCTTTCCATTCGCCGCTGCGGACGCGATTGGAAAACTCCGCCATCTTGTCGAGCACGGCGTGGACTTCCGGCACCACATTTTTTCCGTCCACGAGAATGGTTTCACCTTTCGGCGCGCGCAAAGCGACGTGCAGCACGGCGCGGTTTTCCGTGACGTTAATTTTTTCGCCGCTGAACATCGCGTCCATTTTCCCGCGCAGGCCGGATTCCCCGGCCAGTTGCAGGAGCAGCTTGAGCGTCTGGTCGGTGATGCAATTTTTGGAGAAGTCCAGAAACAGTCCGGCGGCTTCGGCGGTGAATCTTTGGCCGCGTTTGGCGTCGTCAGCGAACAGTTTTCTCAGGGGCAGTTTTTGGATTTGTTGGTGATGCGCGGTGAGGGCTTTCCAGGCGAGGCGTTGGGTGAGTGGTTTGATGTTGGTGGTCGTAATCATGATTTTTCCAGTTGATTCAACTGCCGGGTCAGGCGGCCTGCTTGAGCGCGGCGCTCTTGGACGCGATCACCGCCAGCAATTCGTTCCAGGATTTCACAAATGATTTTGCGCCCTCGTCCTGAAGTTGCGCGGCCAGGGCATCCACGTTGATGCCGGCCTTCGCAAACTCGGCCAGGACTTTTTCGCAATCGCCACCGTCGGCGGCCATGACCGGGCCAATTTCGCCGTGATCCGCGAGGGCTTTCAACGTCGCCTCGGGCATCGTGTTCACCGTGAACGGCGAGGCGAGCGCCTTGATGTAGAGAATGTCCGAGGCCTTGGGGTCCTTGGTGCCGGTGCTGGCCCACAGCAGGCGTTGCGGCCGGGCGCCGGCATTATACGCCCGCTGCGAGCGTGCAGTATTTAACAGTTCGAGATAGGCCTGATAGATGCGACTGGCAATGGCGATGCCGAGCCGGTTGTTCAACGGCTTCGGAACTTTGCCCGCCACGGCGGCGTCCCATCGGCTGATGAACATTGAGGCCACGGAGCCGACCTGCGGGTTAAGTCCGGCGGCGATGCGCCGTTCGATGCCGCGCAGATATGCCTCGGCTGCGGCAACGTATTGCTCGCGCGAAAACAGCAGCGTCACGTTGACCGGCACGCCGGCAAAAATCGCCTCCTCGATGGCCGGCAAGCCTTCCCTGGTGCCGGGAATCTTGATGAATAAGTTGGGCCGTCCCGCCCGCGCGGAAAGTTTTTTGGCGGCGGCGATGGTGCTGGCCGTGTCATGTGCCAACAGTGGCGACACCTCCAGCGACACCCATCCGTCCACACCGTTCGTGCGGTCGTGAATTGGCCGGAACAGGTCGGCGGCGCGGGTGAGATCGTCCAGTGCCAGATCGAAAAAGAGTCCCTCGCCGGATTTCCCCTTGTCCAGACCCTCGCGGATGGCAGCGTCGTAGGCGGAACTCTTGATGGCGTGATCAAAGATGGTCGGGTTTGAGGTCAGCCCGGTCACCGACAGCTTGCCAATGTAGCGTTTGAGCGTGCCGCTGTTGAGCAGATCGCGCGTGATATTGTCGAGCCAGAGGCTCTGGCCCAGGTCGTGCAGTGTTTGGGTGGCTTTCATAATGTTCAATGTTCATTGGGCAATAGTCTCTGCGCAGGAACGCAAAACCGAGCGGGCAATCATCAGTTCTTCGTCCGTGCGAATGACGCGAACCGTGACCCGGCTGGAATTCCTGGAAATCACCGCCGCAGTCTTCGCGTTGCGCGACTTATCCAGTTCAATGCCGAGAAAGTTCAACCCTTCACAGATGCGGGCGCGGACGATGGGCGCGTTTTCGCCGATGCCGCCGGCGAAGACGAGAGTGTCCAACCCACCGAGCGCGGCGGCGAAAGAACCGATCCACTTTTTAGCCTGGTAACAAAACAGCGCCACGGCTTCCGCCGCGCGCACGTCCTTTTTTTCATGGTCGAGCAGGTTGCGCATATCCGAACTGGTCTCCGAAACACCGAGCAGGCCTGACTCGTGGTTGACCATTTTGTAAAACTGGCTGGTGGTCATCTGTTCGGTTCGCGCCAGATACGGCGCGAGGCCGGGGTCCAAATCGCCCGAGCGGGTGCTCATCACCAATCCCGCCGTCGGCGTGAAGCACATGCTCGTATCCATGCTTTTGCCATAGCGCACGGCGGCCAGGCTCGCGCCATTTCCCAGATGCGCGAGGATCACGCGGCCCTTCGTGGCCGCCGGGTCGCCGAGGCGCGCGAGTTCTTCCATCAGGTAAGCGTAGGACAAACCGTGGAAACCGTAGCGTTGAATCCCCTTGGCGTCGAAGCGGCGCGGAATCGGCAGCAGTTTGGCCACGCGCGGCATGGTTTGGTGAAACGCCGTGTCGAAGCAGGCCACCTGCGGCAGTTTCGGATGACGCTGGCGGAACGTCTCAATCAATTCAATCTCGCGCGGCAGGTGATCCGGGTCGTTCGGGCTGATGCGACGTAGTTCATCCAGTAACTTTTTTGTGACAATCTCCGGCTCGGTGTGTTTCATCCCATGAACCACGCGATGTCCCACGCCTTTGACCGACGCGAAATCAATTTGCTTTTCGAGCCAGTCTATCAGGGAATTCGCCGCTGATTTGTGATCGGCGGCGGCGAGCTTGTGGCGCTCCGGCTTTTTCTTCGTCGGTTCATTGAACGTCAGGTTCGTCCCGGTCAGGCCGATGCGGTCAACCTTTCCATAAAGCTCTCGCTTCAGCGGTTTGACCGCCGCATACAGCGCGAACTTGATGCTCGACGAGCCGCCGTTGATGGTCAGGATGCGTGGGTTAGCGGGTTTCATGTGTGTCTCCGACGTCATTCTGCAAGCCCAGCGAAGCCAGTTTGGCACGCGTGGATTTGTAATCCGTGTGAAGAATGCTTCGAATCCCCAAACCTTCCGCGACCTGGACGAACATCGGGGTGTTTTCGATATAAACCACCTGACGGGCTGACACCTGGGCGATGTCCAGCGCGAGCCGAAAGATGTCCGCGTCGGGCTTGCGGACGTGGACGAAACTGGAGGAAACAAAAGAATCCACGAACCCAGCCAGCTTGAATTTCCGAATCCGATACGCATTCAGTTCGCGGGCTTCGTTGCTGACCACGGCGATCTTCAATCCGTACTTTGCCTTGAGTTCGCGGATTAGCTCGATCATCTCGGGGTAAGGTTTCGATTGCGCGAACATGAAGCGCCGAAACTGAGCCGGAGTAAACGGCCGCTCCTCGTAGAACACCACCCGGCCTAAATATTCTTGCAGCGTGAGCTTTCCCTCCTCGTAGGTGTCGAAGGTCAGGTGATGCCGATCCTCCATCTCGGCCAACTCCAGCTTGAAGTTCCTCGCTGCGCGTTTGCGGGCATGATGATCCCACCCATCGGTGAGCAGGACGCCGCCAATATCCAGAAACAATGCCGTGATGGGTACGCTTCTTTTCATTGGGTTGGAAGTGGAGAAGTCTGGAGGTTCGGCTTCGTCATGGCCTGATACATCATTTCCTCGCTGAGGAACGGTGAACCATAGAGTTCGTACCCGGCGTATAATTTTTCGTTCACTTTCCGCACCAGTTCGTCATGGGTAGCGGCATCGGCGTGAAAAGGCACCGCGACGATGATGTATTCGATCGGAGTTTTCATGTTATTTGTCATCGTGTCGCCTCCAGCTTTATTTCCCGTTCCGCTTGGAGCCAATCTTGGTCGGTTTGACCGTTCTGGCGGCCTCGTTGCTCGTATAATTCATAGGCCCGCTTCGCGATCTGTGGCGTCGGGTCATCTTCCTGACACTGGGCAGCGGAGCTGAGTTTACCAGTCTTCAGTCGCCCACATTCTATGGTCAGGCTTCGCAGCCTTTGCGCGAGTTTCTGGGTCAGCGCGCCATCCTTCAGTCGCCAACCCCAGTTTCCTTTCGCAATTCCAGGAAAATTCATTCGCGCTTCCGACCCCAGTTCCAGGAGATCTTGCGCCGGAACGATGGCGGTGTTGGCCTGCGATGCCAGCGCTTCACGGATCATGGCCCAGACAATTTCCCGGTTGTTTGCTCCCAGTTTTTTTTGCAAGGCTTTGCGTGGCGTACCTGGCAACTTCCGGTACCAGCCTGCCGTTGTGTCGTTATCATGGGTTCCGGTATAGACCACGGTTTTCAGCGGATGCGGCGCTGGCGGATCAGAATTGGTTTGGAGTTCTGAACCAAACTCGAATTGGAGCACGCGGGTGCCGGGAATCTGAAATTGATCGAGTAAAGTCACCACTTCGGGGGATGTGGCCCCGAGATCATCCGCAATCAAAGGCAATGATCCAAGGGCTTCGCGGATGGCTTTGAAAAAAGATGCGCCGCCTCCAGGTTGATACTCTCCGTTCACAGCCGTCCGGGCTTGCGCAGACACTTCATAGGTGCGTACAAAGCCGATGAAATGATCCAGCCGATTGACATCGAACCGGCCAAATGCCGTCCGCAGGCGTTCGATCCACCAGCGGTAGTTCTGCGCTTGAAGCGCCTCCCAGCGATACACGGGGAGCCCCCAGAGCTGCCCGGTTTTGGAAAAATAATCGGGAGGGACTCCCGCAACAACTGCAGGATTTCCATCGGTGTTCAGTTTGAAAAGTTCGGGATGAGCCCAGACATCGGCGCTGTGGTGAGTCACGAACAGGGGAATATCGCCGATTAATTGAATACCTTTGGACGCACAGTAAGTCTTTAACTCTTTCCACTGCACTGAAAACTGCCACTGGACAAACTCATGATACCGGATGTCATCGGCAAGGCGTTTCTGCGCGCGAATGACGGCGTCTGGCTGACGCGTTCGCAATTCTGGCTGCCAGCGGGTCCAATCCGCAGTGCCCTCTTTCGCCTGAATCGCCGAGAACAATGAAAAATCCTCAAGCCAATAAGACTCCGCTCTTGAAAAGTCGTCGAATTCCGATTGTCTGCCAAAGTGTTTCTGCTCTCCAAAGTGCTCGAATGCTTTTTTTAACAACGTCATTTTCCAGCGGGCCGCTTCGGGATAGTTCACATTCCCCGCGACGCCGGAGATCGGAATCCCGATTTCCTGCCGGCTGAGAAGCCCTTGCTCCACCAACCGATCAGGACTTACCAGAAGCGGATTACCCGCAAAGGCGGACGGTGACTGGTAAGGCGAATTTTCTCCTCCGGTTGGGCCAATCGGCAGCATCTGCCACCAACGCTGTCCACTCTCGACCATGAAATCCACAAAGGCAGTTGCCGCCGGCCCCAGATCGCCGATGGGATAGGCATTGGGAAGCGAGGTTGGATGGAGAAGTATCCCGGAGGCCCGTTGATTCATTTGGATGCCCCTTCCTTGGTGCATTCTGGCTTTCGTGCCAGAAGTATCGTGCTGGAACGTGGTTTCACGAGGTAAGTCTGTGGATATTTCAAAAGCGTTTCCTTGCCGGCAGCAAACAAATCGTGTGGCGTTTTGCCAGAGGTATCAACTGCCAGATGCCACTGAGTCCCGTGCGTTATGTGGGGCAAATGAAAATCAACCGCATCGGCATCGGCATTGAACATGAGGCATAATGCACGCTGTTCATCTTCATGAATCAAACAGGCAAAATGCTTTTCTTTCGGATCGGTCCATTTGGGCAAGCCGCCTTGCGGGCCAAACCATTGAATCTCGGCGTCCGTGTAGAATTGCTCCTTGCTTAAAACCGGATGCGCCCGGCGGAAGGCTATCATGCCCTGGGCAAACCGGTAAATCTCCTGATGCTGTTCAAGGTTGTTCCAATCAATCCAACTGGTTTCATTGTCCAGACAGTAGGCGTTGTTGTTGCCGCCTTGCGTGCGGCGAAATTCATCTCCGCCCAATAGCATCGGCACGCCGCGCGAAACCAGCAGGGTCAGCAGAAAATTCTTGATCTGGCGCTTTCGGACGGACTCGATCCCGGTGTCCTTCGTCCCGCCTTCAGCACCATAGTTCGCACTGAAGTTGGCGTTGATTCCATCCTGGCCGTTTTCTCCGTTCGCCTCATTGTGTTTGTCGTTGTAGCTCACCAGGTCGTTCAAGGTGAAGCCATCGTGACAGGTGACGAAATTGACGCTGCCCTCGGGGCCTTTGCCCGACTTGGTATAGATGTCGGCGCTGCCGCAGATACGCTGGGCGAACAAACCAAACATCCCATCATCGCCGCGCCAGAAACGCCGGACCTCATCCCGATAGTGGCCGTTCCACTCCGCCCAGCGCCGCTTTGAAAAACTGCCCACCTGGTATGCACCAGCGGCGTCCCACGCTTCAGCGATGATTTTCACATCTTGCAAGATCGGGTCCTGGGCAATCCGTCCGAGCAATGGGGACTTGGCCAGCAGCTTGCCGGTGTTGTCCCGGTCGAGCACCGACGCCTCGTCAAACCGGAATCCATCCACGTGCATCTCGTCCGTCCAATAGCGGAGCGCAGCCAGGATATGGTCCCGCACCACGGGATGGTTGGCGTTGACCGTATTGCCGGTCCCGGCATAATCCTTGTAGTGGCGCTTGTCGTCCGCCAGCGAGTAAAAGATCGCGTTATCCATTCCGCGGAAACAGAGCGTCGGCCCCAGTTCATTTCCCTCCGCCGTGTGATTGAACACCACGTCCAGGATCACTTCGATGCCGGCCTTGTGAAATGCCTGGACCATTTCCTTGAACTCCAGCTTCTGCTGGCCCAAACCTCCCGAACTGCTGTAGGAAGCTTTGGGCGCAAAGAAGGCCACGGAATCATATCCCCAGTAATTCTTGAGCTGTTGGTTTGTTTGCGGATTCCGGCGCGTGACCGAATTTTCATTGAACTCCTGCACGGGCATCAGTTCCACCGCAGTAACGCCCAGAGTTTTGAGATAGGGAATCTTTTCCATCAGTCCCCGGTAGGTTCCAGGATGATTCACGCCCGACTTTGGATGAATAGTAAAGCCGCGCACATGCGTTTCATAAAGGACCGTCTTCGACCACGGATGCCGGGGCGGCTGGTCTCCCGCCCAATTAAAGGGGTCGTTGACAAAAACGCATTTCGGCATCGCGTTGGCATTGTCCAGCTTCGATGGAGTCAAATCTTTTCCCGGCGACGACGGGTCGTATCCAAGCGCGGATGCAAAGTCCCACGGTGGCGGTTGTGAAATCGCGGTGGCGAAGGGATCGAGAAGCAGCTTTTTGAAATTGAAACGATGTCCTTTATTTGGTTCGTAAGGGCCGTCCACGCGATAGGCATAGAATTGACCGGAAGCGATTCCTTTTAGCCAGACATGCCAGACGTCGCCGGTGCGGTTGTGTGTTGAATCCAGATCAATCGCCCGCGCGGGCGCGGCGTCTTCGGGATGGTTGAAGAATTCCAGTCGAACACGGCTGGCGTAGCGGCTGAAAATGGCGAAGTTCACTCCGCCGTCGCTTTCGTGGGCGCCCAATGGCATGGGAGAGCCAGCCCGAACGTCAGCGTGCTCGGAAACCTTCGAAATATAATCGGGCAAATTGAGTTGCGGCGTTTTTGTCATCGTTGCCATAAAATTCGTGGGTCTTCCAAAGGAATTGCTACTCCGTCGCAACGCGGCATTACTCGCGCCGTGTAATCCGCAGGCGGTCGGGTTGCAGGCACGGTTGCGCTGTAAACATAGCCGCCTGATTCATCGGCCAGCGGGTGAAGGCAGGTCATTTCCTGCCGCACCGGCGGACTGCCTTTGATCCCGTCGGCGTAAAGCTCCACCCGCACCGCCTTGGGGTCGAGGCCATGAAGACTAATTTGAACTTCAATGATATATTTCCCATCGCGAGTCTCCACCTTCACGCTGCCGAATCGCAGTGTGGCCCATTTTTGTTCCACAATGTGACGCCAGTCCACCATTTGCTTGCCGACTGCGCCCTTATTTGCCACGCGCGCTTGGCAGGCGATCGCCGCCGGGAGATAATGTTGCTCGGTGTATTCGCACACGGCGCGGTTGGCGGAGAAGCGCGGGGTCAACCGCGCCATGCTTTCGCGCATTCGGGCAACCCAGGCCGTGGGAATGCCTTTCTCGTTGCGGGAATAAAATTCGGGAATCACCTCGCGTTCGAGCCGTTCGTAGAGCGCCTCAGCTTCGGCAGCGTCCCAGGCTGGATCGCTGCCATGTTCCTGCCCGTCGCCCAGCGCCCAACCCAATTCCGGGACGTAGGCTTCGGCCCACCAGCCATCCAATTCCGAAAGGTTGATGCCCCCGTTGACCAGCGCCTTCATGCCGCTCGTGCCGCACGCCTCCCAGGGCCGCTGTGGCGTGTTGAGCCATACATCCACCCCTTGCACCAGGCGTTCGGTCAAGTGCATGTCGTAGTCGCTCAAGAAAATTGCATGAGGACGAACTTCCGGCCGGCGAATGAACTGTATCCATTTTTGAATCAGGGCTTGTCCCGCCAGGTCTGCCGGATGAGCCTTGCCCGCAATGATGAGTTGCACCGGGCGCTGGGGATTCGATAACAGGCGTAGCAATCGCTCCGGGTCATGCAGCAGCAGGTTTGGTCTTTTGTAGGTCGCAAAGCGCCTCGCAAAACCCAGTGTCAACGCGTTGGGGTCAAACAGATGTTTCGCCTCTTCAACCGTCTCGGGCGATGCGCCGGCGGCGGCATAATGCCGGGCCAGGCGTTCGCGGGCGTATTCCACCAGCGACTTGCTGGTGGCAAGGCGAAATTTCCAAAGGGTGTCGTCGGAGACACCGCGAATGTCCTGCTCCAACTTTTCCGACTTTCCCAGCCAGCGGTCTTTGCCACAAGCCTTGGTCCAAAGATCATCGGCGGCTGCCGAGTCCCACGTCGGCATGTGAACACCGTTGGTAACATGGCCGACAGGCACTTCGTCCGCCGGCCAGTGGGGAAACAGCGGCTCAAAGAGATGCCGGCTGACTTTCCCGTGCAGGCGGCTCACGCCATTCACCGACCCGCTGCCGCGGATGGCCAGATAAGCCATGTTGAAACTTTCCGACGCGTCGTCCGGATTTTGGCGGCCCAAGGCCAGCAAATCGTAAAGGGAAATTCCGAGTTTCTTCTCCGCATAACCGCCGAGATATTGCTCGATGAGCGCCGGAGTGAAACGGTCAAACCCGGCGGCCACTGCCGTGTGGGTGGTGAAAAGATTTCCAGCGCGCGTGGCGGCCAGCGCCACTTCAAAAGGCTGCGCATTCTCTTGCATGAAACTGCGGGCACGCTCTAACACCGCGAAGGCCGCATGACCTTCATTCAAGTGACAGACATCCGGCTGGATGCCGAGTGCGGCGAGCAGCCGCCAGCCGCCGATCCCAAGCAGCATTTCCTGCACGAGGCGCAACTCTGGCCCGCCGCCATACAACTCGCTGGTAATCCCGCGATGCGCGGGGAAGTTCGCCGCGTCATTGCTGTCCAGCAGGTAAAGCTTCACCCGGCCGACTTGCACCTGCCAGGCGCGCAGCCAGACCGAATAGCCAGGCAAGGTGATTTCCAATCGCAACCACTCGCCGTTCGCTTGGCGCAGCGGCGTGACTGGCAACTGGCCGGGGTCGTTATACGGATAAAGAGCTTGTTGCGCTCCGTCCTTGTCAATCACCTGGCGAAAATAGCCTTGCTGGTAGAGCAACCCAACGCCAACCACCGGCACACCAAGATCGCTGGCGGCTTTGAGCTGATCGCCGGCCACGTTGCCCAGCCCGCCGGAGTAAATGGGCAGCGCTTCGCTCAACATATATTCCATGCTGAAATATGCGACGCACTTCAAGGGCGACTGCGGATGATTTTTCTGAAACCACGCGGGCGTCTCCGCCGCCTGCCGCTTGGCTTGCAGCAGGTCATTAATGCTTTTGCGGAAAGTGGAATCGGCCAGCACGCTTTTGAGTTTGTCTTTGGAGACAGTTTGCAAAACCACCCAGGGGTTTTGCGTTAGTTCCCACAGCGCGGGATCAAGTTGTCGCCACACTTCGTCAGTGGCATGATTCCATGACCAGCGCAAATCCAGCGCCAGCTCCGCCAAAGAATCGAAGCCTTCGACATCCGCACTTAAAGGACTAGAGTTCGGTTTGGTGGCCGGTGTTTGTTTGCTCATACAATTATTTTCTTTTAATAATTTCTAAAACTGTCGTTTGTCCCGGACGGAATCCCCAGATCCATGGGAATGCCGCCCTCGCGACTCTTGGTGCTTTTGCTTTTGTTTTCCAACAGTCATTGGCTCAAAAAGTGCTCACTCGCCGGAAGGGCGACGTCTCACCACGATCAGATTTTAATACAAGTTTGTCGGCCTCGAACGCCACGATCGTGCTTGAAGCAATCCTGTTCTTCAAATGCTCGTTTTCCGAACCAGTAATTCTAAGAGTGATAATTGCCCCGGTAATTTTCCACGTTCCGCGAACCGTTCCTGTCTCACCTTGAGAAAGAGTATTGGCAATGAACCCCGTGGGATGCAGTTGGCAGACGAAAGTGCCATCACCTTCGATAGACATTGTCTCTTTATCATCGCCAACCGTCCCTTGCCAACGCCCGACGATTTTCGTCGAATAATCCGCCACTGGGACAGTTGATGAATTGTTTGCGCAGGACGCCAAACAAAATCCCAGGACGACTACTGCGATTGCCCTTACCCAAGGCATGCAATTGGATTTCATAAGATCAACTCCTTTCATCATTCATGACGTTTTCTTTGGTGGTCTACTTTCGAGTTCCGTAACTTTCGCCAAGCGGCGACGAAAACGCTCCGCGCCGGTGAATCGCGCGGCGAGAAATGTCTGCACCAATTCCCAGGCGAGGGCGTGACCGACCACGAGACCGCCAAAACAAATTATATTCAGATCGTCATCCTCGACGCTTTGATGCGCCGAAAAGTTTTCGTGAATCAAGCAGGCCCGAACCCCCGCCACTTTGTTCGCGCAGACGGATGCTCCGACACCGCTGCCACAGATGCCCACACCGCGATCCACCGTTCCGACGGCAACCGCCCTAGCCAGTGGCACGATAAAATCCGGACAGTCATCTTCCTCTTTCGGGCGGCCGTCACCGAAGTCAACCACTTCATAGCCGGCTTCGCGCAATTTTCCGGCCAGATATTCCTTCAACTCGTAACCGCCGTGGTCGGCGGCGATGCCGATGCGTTTCGGCGTTTTAAGCACGCCCTGACGAACGTGTTTAATAAGATCGGGTCTATTCATTTTCTTGCCCTGAAGACACTGTCGCATTTGGCCGCCGTGAACAATGGGGTGAACACCCCATAGCTAACCGCCAGCCCGCAACCTAATGTGTTGCCGACAATAAAAACAAAAACGAAAGCACAAACATTATGACCAAGAACAATTCCATCGTGGCGATTTTCAAATCGCACATCGAAGCTGAAACTGCTGTTAAGGAACTACAGCAATCGGGCTTTGATATGAAGAAACTATCCATCGTCGGTCGCGACTATCACACGGATGAAAACGTGATCGGCTATTACAACGCCGGGGATCGCATGAAATACTGGGGAAAGCTGGGAGCCTTTTGGGGCGGGTTTTGGGGCTTGTTGTTTGGTTCCGGGTTCTTTTTGATTCCCGGCATCGGGCCGTTGCTCGTGGCCGGGCCGCTCGTCAGTTGGATTGTCGGAGCACTGGAAGGCGCGGTGGTGGTGGGCGGTTTGAGCGCGATGGGCGCCGGACTTTACAGCATGGGTATCCCCAAGGACAGCATTCTGCAATACGAGACGGCAGTGAAAAGCGGCAAATATGTCGTGATCGCCCACGGCTCCGATGCCGAGACGGTTCATGCACGGGAGATCATCAGCCGCACCAACCCGGAGGCGTTGCAGGAACATCAGCCCGCCTGCGCCAGCAAGGAAGCGTGCGCGGTGGGAGCATAGTTTGCACGGGCATATTTGAAAATTCTGCCGGAGCGCGGCTGTGTCCCGTTGAACGGGACCAGCCGCAGCACGTCCGCTAGTGCGACGGCTTTCCGTCCGGCCATGCGCTACGGGTTCGGCGGGCATCTGGAAAAATCCGCGAAGTAAAGGCGACACGATGATTTGGTCCGACTTCGCCCAACTTATCGGTGCAATTCTGCTGATCGTTGGCGCTTTGCTGCCCGTCGTTAATCCACTGGGTGATGCCCCGATTTTCCTCAGAATGACGCCAGGCTGCGACGAATCAACCCGTGCCTTTCTGGCGAAACGGATCGCGTTCTATTCGTTCTTCCTGGTGCTGGGGTCGTTGTTGCTGGGATCGTTCGTCCTGCTTTTGTTCGGCCTTTCGATCCCTGTGGTGCAGGTGGCGGGCGGTGCCGTGGTGTGCGCGCTGGGCTGGAAACTCCTGGCCGACATCTCCAAAGCGGCCGATTTGCCCCTCGACCCGGCCCACGCCAAGCTCATAGCGCTGGGGCGGGCATTCTCTCCACTGACTTTGCCGATGACGATTGATGCCGGGGTTATTTCGGTCGCGATCACCGTCGGCGCCAATCACGCGCACACGTTCAAACACGCGGTGATTCAACTGCTTGCCGCCATCATCGGTGCAGGCATCATCGCGCTGTCCATTCTGTTGACGTATCGCTACGCCCAGCGGGTCGGCAAATGGATCGGGCATATGGGCATGATGGTGGTGGTGCGGCTCTCGGCCTTCATCATGTTGTGCATCGGCGTCGGGATCACTTGGAACGGCGTCAAGGCGTTGCTGGCAGAAATCGGTATTCCGGGGTACTGACCATAGTGCTACACGAGCGTTTCAGTTCGCGCAGCGACTCCAACTTTCAGGAAAAGCTGTCGGCCTAAATCATTGGAGCCAATGCTGGTTGGCCGTCTCAGTTCCGCATTCGCGGTTGACATCACAGCCCCGGCGTGGCTGCACGTTCGTCGGCATTTACAAATAGCTCAACAATTGAATTCAGCCTGGTTTCTCTTCCCTCGCCGATTGGTGATTAATGCCCCTGTCGGCTTGTCCAATTCAAAGTTTGACTTTGAAGTAGGCAAAGCCATAGATTGGTGGCTGTTATGATAGCTCGCAACATCGAACCCCGGCTCAAATCGCTGGCGAAGCAATTCCCGGCCATTGTTTTGACCGGTCCGCGCCAAAGCGGTAAATCCACCGTTTGTCAAAAGGTGTTTGCCCATTTGCCTTACGCCACGCTGGAATCCCCGGACGTGCGGGCGTTTGCGTCGGAGGATCCGCGAGGCTTCCTCAAGCAATTTCCGAAGGGGGCGGTTTTGGATGAAATTCAAAATGCTCCGCAGATCACCTCCTACTTGCAGGAAATTATTGACCGGGAGCCGACGCCGGGCCGGTGGGTTTTGACCGGTTCGCACAATCTTTCGGTGATGGAATCCACCAGTCAATCGCTGGCGGGGCGTTCGGCGGTGGTGCATCTGCTGCCGTTGTCACGGGATGAAGTGGCCGGGTTTTCCCAGCATCCAAAGAATCTGAATGAAACGCTATTGACGGGGGGCTATCCCCGCATTTTAGACCGCAAGTTGAAACCGGCAGACTGGCTGGCGGCGTATGTGGCGACTTATTTGGAGCGGGATGTCCGTTCCATCTCCAACGTGGGGGATTTGACGGCCTTCCAACGATTCGTGCAATTGAGCGCGGGCCGGCTGGCGCAACTGCTCAATTTTTCGTCCCTGGCGGCCGATTGCGGGGTGTCGCAACCGACAGCCAAGGCCTGGTCGTCGGTATTGGAGGCGAGCTTCATTGCCTTCCGGCTGCCAAGCTATCATGGCAATTTTTCCAAGCGGCTGATCAAAATGCCCAAGCTGCATTTTTACGATACCGGGCTGGCCTGCTGGCTGCTGGGCATCCGCGATGTGGCGCAACTGGACGTGCATCCGCTGCGGGGGGCGATTTTTGAATGCTGGGTGGCTTCTGAAATCATCAAGCAACGGTTTAACCAGGGCGAGGCCAACGGAGTATTTTTCTTCCGCGACAAGGCCGGCTTGGAAAGTGATGCGTTGGTGCAGGGGCGCAAGACATTGAAAATTGTCGAGGTCAAGGCCGGACAGACCATTTCCTCTGATTGGGCTGCCAATTCGCAAAAGATCACGGGACTGTTTGCCAAGACAAAACAAGCGGCGTCTTCCGTGGTGGTCTATGGCGGAACGGAAAAACAGGAACGCAATGGCGTTACCTATCTGCCGTGGCACGCGATTCAGGATTATTCCTGGGTCGAATGACCGGGTTTTCCCCTCCCCTCGCATGGCATAAGCGGGATCAATTATGAAACAAAAACTGGTGTGTTTTCGTTTCACGGGCAGTTCCCAAATCTGATACTGCCATCTGATACTGGTCTGTGTTTTTCGGGTCAATTTGAGGCCAAAACCGTCCAACTTCGCTGTAACTGAAAAGTGATAATTCGATTGGGAGGCAATGGTTTTCCACCGTTGGCCACGTTTGGCCAAAAACCCGTTATCACACCCGAAACAAGCGCGCTACCAGCGCTACGCTACGCCCCGACCTCAGAGCGAAACAGTTTGCCTGCCCGGGACGCGAAAGGCAATGTTGAATTTACGAAACTGCATGGCGACGAGACAAAGCTAATCGCAGGTTTGAGGGTGCTTTAAGCATTCTAAAACTGTGGTTGACAATTTTTCAAAACCCGCCAAGTATAACCCCAGAATGTAACCATAGTTGAAAACACTCGACAGAAAAGGACATCCAGATGAAACGTAAAATTTTATCCATCACCGTATGTTTGGTTTTCATGGCAATTTTCACCGGATGCTCATCCGAGGGTGAATTCAGGCAATCCACAGGGACCTCCGTTTCTCTGGCGGGGAACAATTACAAGCTCATCAAAGAGGGAGTTAGAGGAACAAGTTCGGGGTTCCGTCTTTTGGGTGTTATTCCGATTGTTAGCCCCACTCACGCCAGCGCCAAAGCCGACTTGTATGAATCGATCGGTCAGCCTTTAACGGGCAGATCCGTGGCCTTGGCCAACGAAACTGAAGACCGATCGTCATTATACTTGATTCTCTTCTCCATCCCCACGATCACCGTGACGGCAGATGTGGTTGAGTTCACGGATACGACCAAGGGTGAGGGCAACACTTCAAAATAATCTGAGGCAAAGGTTCACATTTTAAAATGCCCGGTTTCATATTGCCAGCAGCAATTTCTTAATTTCCTTTAACCGCGCCCTGAACCCATTTGGCTCAACCTTTGTCTGAAATGCGCGACCCTGTGTTGCGCCACGCGCGGACGCTCTCCGGGTTTTCACCAGCACCACGGCGATGAGCGCGGGATGGTCACGCTTTGGAGGCAGCCGCCATTTCTGCGCGGCGAAGCCCAGGTTATTTTTGACGTGACAAAGCATCCGATCTTGGGCATTGACAACGAAATGGATGCGGGATTGATAAACCGTGAATTTAATGGCTGAAATTCAAACTCCTTCCGGCGATCCGCAGGATAGCCGATCACAGTTCGACCTCACGCTTTTCGCGGAAGGCTTGCAACGCAACCCGGACGGGGTTTGGCACAGGCGCGGCATGGAGCCGATCCGCAACGGCTCGCTGCTCGCCATCGGGTTCTTCAATGTGCTGGAACCCATTGACGATCAACAGGCTTTCCTTCGTGAAATCTGCCGGTACCGGGCTCCCGGCGGGCGCATCTACGATACCGTCCCGACCGGCCGCTGGCTGTGGTCGGACGAAGATGTGCAAGCTGGGCACTTCCGTCGCTACACGCGCTCCGGCTTACGGCCTCTGTTGGTGAACAAAATGTTCCTCTCGCTGGCGCTGCTCTTGTTCCTGTGCCGCTTACTGCGGAGCCGCTTGGGCCGCCGACGGCTACCCGCCCGGAGCTATTCCGGCTTGCACCGGCCCCGGGGGCGAACGCTCATGTCCCGTGTCTGGCAATGGGCACAGGTCCGTCTGGCCCGTGGGCAAAGCATTACTTGCGGAACTTCTTGTCTTGCCGTGGCCGAACTCTCATCATCTGCCCATGCTTGATCCGGCCCATCACCCGCATCTCTCGGTGGTCATTCCGGTGTACAAGGCCAGGGATTGTCTGGCCGAACTTTATCGCCGGCTCGTGCTGACGCTTGAGCCGATCACGCCCGATTTTGAACTGGTGCTCGTTGAGGATGGCGGCGGGGACGGTTCGTGGGAGGAAATCGTCACGCTGGCCGGGCGCGACCCCCGCGTGAAGGGCATCAAACTCAGCCGCAACTTTGGCCAGCACTACGCCATCACCGCCGGACTCGACCATACGTCCGGCGACTGGGTGGTGGTCATGGATTGCGATCTCCAGGACCAACCGGAGGAAATCGGGAAGCTCTACCGCAAGGCCCAGGAAGGCTATGACTTGGTATTCGCCCGGCGGCAGGAGCGCAACGATTCAATCTACCGCAAGCTTAGTTCCGGCCTGTTCAGTCTGCTCTACAACTACCTCGGCGACATCAAGGTGGACAACTCGATCGCCAACTTCTCCATCTCTTCCCGCCGGGTCATCGCCTATGTGCGCCAATTCCGTGAACGCAATCGCTCTTTTCCGATCTTACTTAACTCGGCCGGCTTCCGTCGCGCCTATGTGGATGTGGCGCACGCGGCACGGTATGCGGGCGACAGTTCCTACACGTTCGGCAAGCTCTTGGACCTGGCCGTCCAATGTATCGTCTCCCAGTCGAACAAGCCCCTCCAACTCTCCATCCGTTTCGGATTTACTCTCGCGGGCCTATCCATTCTTTATTGTGCAATTATCATAATCCGGTATCTGCGCTCTGGCATCACCGTACCCGGGTGGACCACGCTGGTAGTGTTGATTTGTTTCCTAGGCGGCCTCGGTTTTGCAAACCTTGGGATCCTAGGCCTCTACCTTGGCAAAGCCTTTGACGAAGTGAAGGACCGTCCGTTGTATTGCGTGGAACAAACGCTTAATGTGGAAGCGAAGACCGATCGCAATTCCGCCCGCTGACCCAAATGCAAATCAACGTATTGGAATACTTCGAGCAAGGTGCCCTTGCGAAATGCCCAAGCAAGGTCGCGGTTGTGGACCATGACCACCGTTACACTTTTGCGGAACTTGAGCGCTTTGCCAAGAACTGTGCCGCGCTGATCCTCCAGCGCATGGCCGCGTTCAATCAACCCATTGCTGTCTTCCTGCCCAAAAGCGCTCTGACTATCATCGCGGACCTGGGCATCCTCTACAGTGGCAACTGCCACGCCAACCTCGATCTCAAGTCGCCGCCGGAACGACTAAAGGCCATCCTCCAGAACTTGGGTGCCAGCATCATTATCACCTCGGCAGTGCATGCCGCCACTCTGCGCGGGTTGGGTGTGCTCGATGGTCAATTGCTTCTGGTGGAGACGGCCATGACAACAGAGGCGGCCCACACCAACGCCGCTCTGATGGCGCGATTAGACCAGGTAATCGACACCGATCCCCTCTGCATAATCCACACTTCCGGTTCAACCGGCATTCCCAAAGGCGTGGCCTTAAACCATCGGAGCACCATTGACTTTATGGATTGGGTATTCCAACGCCTGGGGCTGGACGGCAGCGAAGTCATCGGCAGCCTCTCGCCGTTCTATTTCGACATCTACACGTTGGAGTTGTATCTTTGCCTGGCCAAAGGCGCGACGCTGGTCATCATCCCCGATCAGTGTGCCGCTTTCCCCGCCAAGTTGCTGGATTTCATGCAGGCCCAGGCCATCAGCTTCATATTCTGGGTGCCAACAATCATGGTGAACATCGCCAACCAGGACCTGCTGGCGAAATGGAAACTGGAGTCGCTGCGAAAAATCTTCTTCGCTGGTGAAGTGTTCCCGACCAAACATCTGAATTACTGGCGTCGCCACCTGTCGGGCGCGCAGTTTGTGAACCTCTACGGTCCGATTGAGATCAGCGTGGACTGCACCTGCTTTGTCGTGGACCGCGAGATGGCGGATGACGAAAAGCTGCCGATTGGTTTCCCGTGCCGCAACACGGACATTCTTATCCTGAACGAGCAGAACCAACCCGTCCAGGGGGACGAACCCGGCGAACTTTGTGTGCGAGGCAGTTCATTGGCGATGGGCTATTGGAACAACCCGGAGAACACTGCACGGGCGTTCGTGCAGAACCCGCTCAACCCGCATTATCCTGAACTGATCTATCGCACCGGCGATCTGGTCTATCGCAACCCTCGCGGTGAAATCATGTTCATCGGGCGAAAGGATTTTCAGATCAAACACCTTGGCTACCGGATTGAGATGGGCGAGATAGAGCATGCGGTGCTGCAAGTGGAAGGCGTCCGCAACGCCTGCGTGGTCTATCAAAAGGAACGGAAAGAGATCACCCTGTTTTTTGAGTCGGACCAGGAATTGTCTCCCGCAGTCATTCGTGAACGGCTTGGAACTTTCATCCCGAAATATATGTTCCCGACGGTCTTTCACCGCTTGGAGCAATTGCCGAGAAACCCCAATGGCAAGATTGACCGCCAGAACCTTTTGGGGCGAGTGGCCTAGCATGATGCGCCTTGTTGAATCTGCCAGCGAAGTTGGAGAAGCCATTAACAAGGCCAAGACAGACCCATCAGGTTATTGCTCCAATTTCTTCCCCTCAACACGAAAGCTTCAAGGCTGGATCAGCCACGGCGAGCTGTTTTGCGAACAGAGGGATGGCGCGGTGTTGTTTCTACGGAAGGATCACGACTTCTGGCATCTCTATTTCTGCGCGGCCAACCCGATGTCACTCCAGCGGGCCGTTACCGCGCATCCGATGCTTGGAACCGAACCGGTGGTTCTCGATCTCGTCGGGCAGGAACCGGCTCTTGCCGGCCTAGCGGGGCTGTTTGAAGCCGCCGGGTTCCGGCTCTACAACCGCTTGTTCCGCATGGCTCGCACTGTGCCGCCGGCGACAACGCCTGCCGCGATTGCTCCAGATCCCCGGGTGACTACCGCCAGGCACGCGGATTGCCAACCCATTCTGGATCTGTTACTCTGTTCATTTGATCGCCGAGCGGAACAGATTCCCATGCTCTATGAGATCGAGGCCGCTGTGGCGTCTGGCCAGATTTTAGTAGCCCGCAGTGAGGGCGCTCTGGCGGGCTTGCTGTTCTTCGAAACCCAGGGATTGACATCCACGCTTCGCTATTGGCTGATCGTCCCGGAGTTCCGGTCACAGCGTTTCGGCTCCGGGCTGATGCAGCGGTATTTTGCCGGGCACCCGGCGGTACGGCGGTTTCTCCTCTGGGTGGTTGCTTCCAACGCCATCGCCATCGGCAAATACGAACACTACGGTTTCGCATCTGAAGGACTGGTTGACTATGTGCTTGCGAATGAGAGAATACGCCCATGAACGCCCTCGCTGAACTGCTGAAGGGCATCCGTCCAGAGTTTGATTTCACGGCGTCCCGCGATTTCATCGCGGACGGCATGCTCGATTCCTTCGACATGGTCACGCTCGTGGCTACGCTCGACCAGACCTGCGGCATCTCCATTGATGGCGTTGACATTGTCCCTGAAAACTTCCAAAATCTCGACACTATTTCGGCGCTGCTCCGCAAATACGGCGTCCAGTTATGAACTTCACCTTCCAGCGCAAATGCATCTCCGGTTTGCTCGCGGTCGTTCCCGCCCGTGAACAGTCCTTCCTGGAGGACATGAAGAACTTCAACTTTTCCGAGGCCCGCTCGCGCAAGCTCATGGAAGTGATGGGCTACGACAAGCACCGTCTCGTAGAACCGGGCGTCTGCGTGTCGGATCTTGCGGTCTTCGGCCTGCAACTTCTCTTCGATCGCGGCCTCCTGAAACGCGATGAGTTCGACGCCCTGATTCTTGTCACCCAGTCGCCGGACCATTTCATGCCGCCGACCAGCAGCATCATCCAGGGCCGGTTGAACTTGAAGCACGACCTGTTCTGCATGGACATCAACCAGGGTTGCGCCGGTTTCGTCATCGGCCTGATCCAGGCGTTCCTCCTGCTGGAGCAGGAAAGCGTCCGCAAGATCGTTCTGATCAATGCCGACGTATTGAGCCGCAAGACTTCGCCCAAGGACCGCAACAGCTACCCGCTCGTGGGCGATGCTGCGGCCATCACCGTCATCGAGCGCGACGTCGCGGACACAGTCATCCACGCCAACCTCAAAATGGACGGCACGCGAAACGAGGCGCTTATGATTCCAGCCGGCGGATTTCGGATGCCTTGCACGCCGGAAACTGCGGCCTTGGAAGATGTGGGTGACAACAACCTCCGGGCCAGGGACCATTTGCGCATGGACGGCTCGGCGGTCTTCAATTTTGTCCAGGTGGAAGTGCCGCCGTTGATTGAAAGTCTGCTGGCGTTTGCCGGCGCGACGATGGACTCGGTGGATTATTTTCTTTGCCACCAGCCCAACCGTTTCATGCTTCAGAAGCTGGCGGACAAGATGAAGGTGCCCCACGCGAAGATGCCAATGAACATCGTGGAGCACTTCGGCAACAGCAGCGGCGTGACCATCCCCGTTGCCATTTGTTTCAATCTGGCCAACGAATCAAAAAAAGGGCATTATCGCGTTTGTTTGGCAGGTTTTGGCGTGGGCCTGACATGGAGTTCCATGCTGATGCAAATGGGCGGACTTAATTTTTGCGAGATGGCTGATTATCATTGACGAACAAACCCATGAAAGAATTCCGCGAACAAATTGCTGAAATCCTGGATGTGGCCGAAGTGAAGGAATCCGACGTGCTGGCGGATTTCGCTGAATGGGATTCCTTGTCCGTGCTCTCAACCATCGCCCTGCTTGATGCCAAATACGGCGTGAACGTGACGGCCTTGGATCTGAAGGGTGTCCGCACTGTCGCAGACCTTTGGAACCTGACCCAGGCAAAGAAGAAGGCTTGAGACCGGCCATAATTCAATGGCGACCCCGCATTTACGATGAGTCCTCACCCCCCATGCACACTCTTGACCGGCGCCTCGTCCGGCATTGGCCGTGCCATTGCCGAACGTCTTGCCCGCTCGCGCCGCCTCATCCTGCACGGACGCGACAACGCGCGATTGGAGGAAGTCCGCGCAGCCTGTGCGCGGCCGGAATCGCACGTGCTCTGGACTCATGATTTCCAGCAGGTGGCACAAGTGGCCCCGGCGCTGACTGGATTACTGGCAGGGCAGGGGATGGCGGTGGACGGCTTTGTGCATTGTGCCGGCGCGGTGCATGTCCTGTCAGCGCGTTCCGCGGGCTTGGAGGCCGTGCTCGAAAGCTTGAATGTGAATTACGTTGCGGCCCAGCAGATCATTGCCACGCTTTTAAGGAAACGCGCCAACCCCGGACGCCTTCGAAGCGTCGTGGTAATTTCATCAATCTGGAGTCAGTTCGGGTCGCGTGGGCACAGCCTCTACTGCGCGTCCAAGGCTGCGCTCGATGGCATGGTCCGCGCTCTCGCGGTGGAGCTGGCCCCGGAGGTGCGGATCAATTCCATTCTGCCGGGCGCGGTGAAAACGCCATTGGCGGCAACGGCGATGGCCGACCCGGAAATTGTTGCGCGGTTGGAACAGGATTATCCGCTCGGCATCGGCCAACCGGGAGACATCGCATCGGCGGTGGAGTTCTTGATGTCTGAAGACGCGCGTTGGATTACCGGCCAGCAATTCGTCGTGGACGGTGGACGTTCCGTGAACATGTCATTGAAGTAACCGCAGCCTGTGCTTTCATCCGCCTTGAAAACTGAAAATCTGTTTAAGACCGGCGAAGGCCGATGGGCAACCGTCTCTGATCTGTCGGCGGCCCTGAGGTCGGTGGGCGCGCACGACTGCCAAATGCTCTACATGCACACCGGATTTTCCCTCGGCGCGCCGAACCCGGATTTGCGCCGGACGGAACTGCTTGAGGCAATCTATGAAACAATCCGCGCGCTTGGCGTGCCGACGCTGTGCGTGCCCACGTTCACCTTCAGCTTCTGCAACGGCGAGGATTACGACGTAACCGAATCAAAAAGCCGCATGGGCGCGCTCAACGAATTCATCCGCCGCAGACCGGAGGCCGTCCGTTCGGTTGACCCGCTCCTGTCCGTGGCGGTGGTGGGGGAGGACCTCGGCCTCGTCGAGAATCTCGGCCATGAATCCATCGGCGCGAATTCCACCTTTGATAAACTGAGCCGGCGGCACGGCGTGAAGTTTCTCTTTTTGGGAGTGCCGCCGGGTGATTGCTTCACTTACATGCACCATCTGGAGTGGCGGGACAAGGTGCCCTACCGCTACAACCGCGATTTCCGCGGGCGAATCACCGCCGGCGGCAGGACCTATGAGGACACCTACACGCTCTTCGTGCGTTACAACGGTGTGACGCCAAACGCCGCCAGCCACGTTTACGCCCGGACGCTTGAAGAGCGCGGCATTCTGCGGTCGGCGGCCTTTGGCGACAGTTGCATCCGCTGCTTTCCCGAACCGGAAGCAAGCGCAGTTTGTATGGAATTGCTGCGGAAGGAACCGAATTTCTTCATCGAGCGTCCCTTTTCGCCGCGCAATGCCGATACCACGTTCGTGGCGCACAACATGGTGACGCTCTGACAAGCCATGCAGGTCGAGAGAATTAAAATTGATTCGGAAGTGTTTGGCAGAAACGTGCTCGTGTTAAAGGACGTGACGCCTGCGGACGACTTGGCTGCCGAGGAAGCCCGTTACACCCAGCAGTTCCAGCCAGCCTATGTTTCCTGCCGTGTCCCGCTTGAAGAGTTGGCCACGGTTCACCGGCTGGAACAGCACGGGTTCCAGTTCATCGAGTGCCAGATTCGCTCAACCATCCGTTTTACGCGGGACTACGACGTGAGCCGTTATCCATATGAATATCAACGGGTGACGACGCGCGAGGCGCTGGACGAGGTGTTGGACATCGCAAGCCGCACCGTGGTGCATGACCGGTTCACGCTCGATCCGGCGGTGCCGCGGGGCATTTCCGGCGCCCGGTACCGGCGTTTCGTGGAGAAATCATTTGCGGCGTCCGATGAAGCAGTGTGGCGGTTGTATGATCCGGCCTCGAAACAGACCCTGAATTTCCGGACTCATCGTGTGACTGGTCCCGGGGAAGTCCTGCTCCTGTTGGGCGGTGTGCATCCGGAGTTCAAGCGCTTGGGGCTTGGCGTGATTGCATCATACTTCTGTTTCAACCAGATGCGCGGGGACGGTTTCCGCCGGGCGGTCACTCACATCTCGGCGATTAACTATCCCGTGTTCAACTTGGAAATCGGCAGCCTCGGTTTTCGTGTCAACGGCACGTTCGCCGTGTTGCGGAAAGTGTATTCATGACGCGTCCGCCGGCCTTGCGGGTGGACCGTGTGGTCAATCTGCCATTCGGGTCGAACACCTACCTTCTCACCCGGTTGGGCAGTCCGCACAGCGTCGTCATAGACCCCGGTGATGCGGCCGGTTCACAGCTCGCTGACTGTGTTGGGAAGCACGGCGGATGCATCGAATATGCCATGCTCACCCACGAGCATTACGACCACATCAGCGGCTTGCCGGCGCTGAAAGAATCTTGGGGTTGCCAGGTGATTTGCTCGAGGGAATGTTCCGTGGCCATCACTGACCCCGCCCGGAACTTCTCGCGCTATCTGGTCCAACGGGACGTTGTCTGCGGGAAGGCTGACCTCGTGTGCGAAGACCTCGGTTGGAGCCTCGATTGGGGCGGTGGCCGGTTCCAGTTCATTCCCACGCCCGGCCATTCGCCGGGCAGCATCTGCATCGCAATCGAGAACCTGCTTTTCACCGGGGATTGTCTGCTGCCGAACTCGAAACAAGTTGCGAACCTTCCCGGTGGCAACAAGAAGGCGCTGGAGAAATCGCTTACTTTGCTCCTGGACACCTTCGATCCGGAGACTTTGGTTTATCCCGGACACGGCGACTCTTTTCAGTTGAAGGACGCGATTCCTCTCCATGCAATAAGCGCGCAGCGGCATGATCGGCACAACCAATGAACCTTATATTCTTCTCGAAAGCTCCCCAAAAGTCGCGCGCTGCGCTGGAAGAACTGTTATATTTCAACCCGCGCCAGCACCGCGTGCGCGAAGGTATCATCAATTCGCTGGAACATTTCGGGCATCCGCAATTGGAAGAGAGCGCCGGCGGGATTTCCATCTGCGTGGGCGAGCATACCCCACAAACGCTCTTCGCGTTTGACCGCGACAAGCCCAGCGGGGACCCCATAGGCGTGGTGGTATTCATGCGAACCTCGCCAGCGGATATGGCCATCATGCACATCGCCGTCCATCCGGATTACGCACTCAAAAAGTCCGCATCGGGCGTTGGACTCGGTACCGTGTTGATCGAGAAAGTCAGGGAAATCGCCGCGCGAGTCGTTGGCGTGCAGCGAATCATATTTTTTTACCGCCAAGAAGTTGTGATTCGGGTATAAGTCAGCGCATGAATTTGCTTAAGAAATTCCACGGGGGTTGGACATTGTGAAAATCTCCTTTAACCGCTCCTCGCTTCGCGGACGCGAGCTGGAATACATTTTCCAAACGATCACCATCGGCCAGATTGCGGGTGATCAAATGTTCTCCAAAAAGTGCCATGCTTTTTTGGAACAGGTGCTGGACGTGCCCAGGGCGATGGTCACCACCTCATGCACGCACGCGCTCGAGATGAGCGCCCTGCTGCTCGACATTCAGCCAGGCGACGAAGTAATTGTCCCGTCCTTTACCTTCGTCTCCACGGCGAATGCCTTTGCGCTGCGCGGGGCAAAAATTGTTTTCGCCGACATCCGGTCCGACACGCTGAATCTGGATGAGCGAGAACTGGAGGGCCTCATCTCTTCGCGGACCAAGGTCATTGTTCCGGTGCATTATGCCGGCGTGGGTTGCGAGATGGATGTGATTGGCGAGATTGCCGCGCGGCACGGCTTGGCCGTGGTGGAAGACAATGCGCACGGGTTGTTCGGCAAATTCCGGAGCCGCTGGCTGGGCACCTTCGGTTGCCTGGGGGCTCAAAGTTTTCATGAGACAAAAAACATTACCTGCGGCGAGGGTGGCGCGCTGCTCATCAACGATGCGCGCCTGATTGAGCGGGCCGAGATCATCCGCGAGAAAGGCACCAACCGCAGCCGGTTCTTCCGCGGGCAGGTGGACAAATATTCCTGGGTGGGCATTGGCTCGAGTTATGTGATGAGCGATGTCCTGGCAGCCTTTCTTTACGCCCAGTTGGAAGTATGGCAAACTATTCAGTCGCAGCGGCAACGCATTTGGAAGTGTTATGACCAGCACCTGCGTAACTGGGCACAGGAACGCGGGATCGGTTGCCCCGTGGTGCCAGCCCACTGCGAGCAATCCTATCATATGTATTACCTGGTAATGCCATCTTTCGAAAAGCGCCAGGCACTCATTTCATTTCTAAAGTCGCGCGGTATTCTCAGCGTATTTCATTATGTGCCGCTCCACCTTTCTCCCATGGGCCAGCGCATGGGGGGGCGGAATGGGGGTTGTCCCGTGAGCGAACAGAAAAGTGAACGGCTGGTCCGGTTGCCCTTTTACAACAGTCTCAGTCAGAACGATCAGGATCAGGTGATAGCGGCCGTCCGGCAATTCCAGCAATGAAAATGGTTGAACGACTTTCATGCGTTGCTTCAATCAAGTGCCTACAGATACCCGATTGAGTCAGTCCGCATCAGGCTTATAGCCCGAGAACCGCAGGACCGAAAGATTCTCCAAGAAGCTCACCGGCCCATTCACTGGTATGTCCAGAACCCCTTCCCGCAAGGCATGGTCCTGTAGAAGCACCATAACTTGCGCACTCCAGTAATTTAAGTACGGCAGCCACTCATGAGTCTGCGGAACCGGCGGTGATAATGGTTTCGGTGGCACGGCGGCCATATACCCCACGATCCAGACATTATTACTGCTGCGCAAGGTGCTGGTTATCTCACGCAGCACCGGAGCCATCGGGTCCGGCTGTTTCAGCTTTTCCAATATCAGGTCGTTGCGATGCACCTTGTGCGAGTCAATCGGAGGCACGGTCACCCAATGGGCTTGGCCGTGATAGTACCGGTCGAACGTGATCCCATTCCACGCGTCATTCACCACGATCAGATCCCCCTCGGAGGCCTTCTTGTCGAGAACGGCGGCGATCAGATCCACATTGCTCCGCCGGGTATGTGCTTCCTCCCACGCCGCCCCTGCACTCCAAGTCATCATCCCCACCAGCAACCCGATCCGGAGCAGCCCCCAAGGACGCAGCGCGGGCCAGTTCGCGCCCAATATTCCATCGAGTGAAATGGCGCAGAGACAGAGCATTTCGATGTAATACCACGTTTGCGTCAGATATTGTAATTTCATCAGAAAAGCCATATACCCCACCATCCCGAAAAACATGCTCACAATACAGAATAACGCCAGGTCGGCACGGCCCCGGGCAGAAATCGCTGTTGCAGCCTCCGGGTTTTGCGCCTGACACCCGTGTGTCCGTTGCATCATAAGCGCCACAACTGACCCGGCCAACAGAAGCATAACCCAGAGCCAAATCTCCGTGCCATCGAATCTGGGGGGATGACCGCTGCTCCGGGCGGTTAGGGCGCTGCTGAGTTTATACCACAGAATTGAGAAATTATAGAATGGAATCCGGTTCATCGACAGGGAAGCCGAACCCGGGCGGACGATGGGCAAGTATATCATCATGGACGCGCCGGACACGGCACCGATTCCCGTCAGCGCCCCCAGTGTCTTCCACTGCCGTCTTCGAATCGTCACCACGGCTGCACCGGACAGTATTGCACACAGGAATAACACGTCATAATAGACGCAATGTGCGAATAGAAAGCAGGCGAGGCCGGCCAAAAGAACCCGCGATCTTGATGGCAACTCCACCATTCGCCACATCATTCCGAAACTGAGCACCAGCAGGCAACTTGCCAGACCATAGGCCCGGTTCGCCCCCACGATGAAGACAAACGCTGGCAGACCGCCCAGCAGTCCAATGCTCAGGATCGGTGCGCGCCCCCCCATCCAGCGCGAGCATAGCCACAGCGAAACGAGGAAGAACAGACCCACGTACAGTCCCAAGACACGGATGCTCGCATCACTGCCCGCCAGGTTTAGAAAGCCGCACCCGCGCAGAAGCAGCGGCCAGAGGGGTGGAAACGACTCGAACGTCAGATTGTTCCAGAACTCCTTCAGCGAGGGCATCTGCGCCACGTTAATGGTGTTGGTCTCATCGCGCCACAGAGGTCCCGCGTACATTGCCGTTAGCACCAGCAACATCGCCGAGAACGCAGTGCCAGCCAACGCCACAGCGGTTTCCGCCCCCAGCTTCGGCAATCGCGTCAAGGACATGGTGTTGAAATTGGTTTGATGAACTGTCACGCGTCAGTTAACAACTGCAAAGTTGTTGTGTCGAGTTCTCTGTCACAACAGTCCCAATCATGACACTGTCCCTTGTCAAATTTTTTCAGGGGCATTTTTGTCGCCATGATCAATTCCGCCATAGATTCTTGTTTTTTGCGCACCACCGGCCAGTCGAAGCGCTTGAGGCTGGCGTACCCCCAGCACTGCGCCTAGACCGCAAAGCCAATAACTGCCTGCCCGTGATGTGAAAGGCAATGCTGAACTTCAAAGCGCCGGCAAAAGCTGTTTAATTTCCTTCAATCGTATCCGGCCAATTGATCAGAGTGCGGATAAGCGGATCCGGCGAATCCGTGTCTTCACGCGGCGGCGAAGCCGGGTCCGGAACCGGGCGATTCTTCCGGCGGCTGTTTGTCGTTGCAGCAGATAGGTCACATGCGGGACCGGCGTTTTTGAAATGTCCTCCGGGGTGGTGTTTTTGTCATTCACCCCCGGCGCGAGATCAACGCCCGCTTCACGGAAGAGGCGCTGAACAAAGGCGGAACAGAAAAGGGACCGCTCGCGGGCCAGCACGTTTTCCCGTCCGCGCAGTTCGGGCCGGTGCATGGCGATCAGCGTGCCGATGAGTTCACGCAGCGAGTAACGCTCACGCCGGGCCACGAGTTCCAACCCCCCGCGAAGCAGCGCCTCCAACTGTGACGGGGTCAAGCCGAAATCCAGCACGGCCAGTGCGGTGTAGAGTTTTTCGTCGTGGTATTTCGAGATGCGGTTTTCCTGCGCGCCCAGCCGGATGTGCTTCCGGTGCAATTCCAGGTCCGATTCAATGACCCAGTGATGTCCGTCCGCACGCACGCCTTCAAACAAAAATGCGTGTGTCCAGATGCCCCAGCGCTTTTCGCCATCGAGGTGTCTTTCCGCCCGGCTGATGGCCAGATCAATGGGCGTCACTCCACCGGACAATCCCACGCGGCCCAATCCGGCGTAACGTTCAAGAAACTCGCGGTTGGAAAGCCCGTTGATAACCACCGTCTGGTTTTGAGTTTCGGCTGCTTCCATGCGTGTCGGTCATGGGTTTACCCGGACGGAGGGCGCAACGCAAGACCCCGATTCAAATCGCCGGCAGCAGTTTTTTGATTTCCTTCAGCCGCGCCTTGGCGTCCTTTTGTGTCAGGCGCGGGAATTTTCCGCCCAGCGTGATGAAATCGCCCTGGCGCGTAAGCATCAGCTTGTCCTCTTTGACTTCAATGTTAGTCACGGATTTTTCACTGGCGAGAATTTTTAATTCAGCCACTTGCAGCAATAATTCCACCGCCGATGGCAATGGACCGAAGCGATCGCGCAGTTCTTTCTGCAAACTTTCCAGCGCGGGTTTTTCGCCGGCTTGTGCCAGCTTGCGGTAAATTTCGATGCGGTGTTGCGGTTCGGTGACGTAGTTGTGGGGAAGTGATGCGTGATGCGTGATGCGTGATGCGTGATTCACGGAACCCGTTCCACGTTTCACGTCTTCCGACCCCAGGAAATCCAGTTTCAAGCTGACTTCCACGCGCGGTTTAACCTTTTCACCTTTGAGCGCATTGACGGTCTGCTTGAGCAACTGGCAGTAAAGCTCGAAGCCGACGGCGGTGATGTGGCCGCTTTGCTCCGAGCCGAGCAGGTTGCCCGCGCCGCGGATTTCGAGGTCGCGCATGGCGATTTTGAAGCCGCTGCCGAGCGTGGAATACTGGCGGATGGCGCTGATGCGTTTGCGCACGTCGGTGAGCAGGCTGGCATGGCGCGGCAACAGCAGATAGGCGTAAGCCTGGTGCTTGTAACGTCCCACCCGCCCGCGCAACTGGTATAGATCGCTCAGGCCAAAGCGGTCCGCGCGGTCAATGATGATCGTGTTCGCATTCGGAATATCCAGACCGCTCTCGATGATGGTCGTTGAAAGCAGCACGTCCGCCTCGCCATTGACGAACTTCGTCATCACTTCCTCAAGTTCGTCTGATTCCATCTGCCCATGGCCGACGACGATGCGCGCGTGAGGCACCAGCGTCTGTAATTTCGACCGCATAATTTCAATCGTCATCACGCGATTGTGGAGGAAGAAAACCTGCCCGCCGCGATTCAGTTCGCGCTGGATGGCGTCGCGAATGACGCGTTCGTCGTATTGCACCACGATGGTTTCGACCGGCAGGCGGTCGTGCGGCGGCGTCTGGATGGTGCTCATGTCGCGCGCGCCGGTGAGCGCGAGGTAAAGGGTGCGCGGAATCGGCGTGGCGCTGAGCGTCAGCACGTCCACCAGCGTGCGCAGCCGTTTGAACTTTTCCTTGTGCAATACGCCGAACCGCTGCTCCTCGTCAATCACCACCAGCCCCAGATCCTTGAACCCGATGTCGCTTTGAATCAGCCGGTGCGTGCCGATGACGATGTCCACCGCGCCCGCCGCCAGATCCCGGACGACGCGCTGTTGTTCACGGTGTGTGCGGAAGCGCGAGAGCAGTTCAATGCGCACCGGATAATCCGCCATGCGTTCGCGGAACGTGTTGAAATGCTGTTGCGCCAGCACCGTCGTCGGCACCAGCACGGCAACCTGCTTTCCGCCCATCACGGCTTTGAACGCGGCGCGAATGGCGATTTCGGTCTTGCCGAAGCCGACGTCGCCGCAAATCAAACGGTCCATCGGCTTGGGGCGTTCCATGTCGGATTTCGTTTCGCCAATGGCGCGGAGCTGGTCCGGGGTTTCCTCGAAAATGAAGGCGTTCTCGAATTCGCGCTGCCACGGCACGTCCGCCGGAAAGGCGTGGCCGGCCTGCGATTCGCGCGCGGCCTGGATTTGCAGCAATTCGGCGGCGACATCACGGACGGCGCGCTCGGCCTGTTCCTTCGCCCGGTTCCAGCGCGCGCCGCCGAGTGTGTTGAGCGGCGGACGCACCTTGCCCACGCCGACGTATTTGCCGACGAGATGCGCCTCGGTGACGGGCACGTAAAGTTTGGGCGGTTCGTCGCCGGGATTGCGGGGCGCATATTCGATGACGAGGCACTCGGTACCGGTTGAGAGTTGAAGGTTGAGGGTTGAGGGATGGCGACTGCCGCCCGCCGGCAGATTTTTCAGGCCCAGGAACTTTCCAATCCCGTACTGCAAATGAACAACCAGGTCGCCTTCTTCGAGTTCGGTGAAGTCAATGTCGAGGGCGGAGTGCGTGGCCAGTGCATGCGGGGATTTCAGCCGGCGTGGCCGCTGGATTTTGTAGCGGCCGAAAATTTCCGAGTCGGTGACGACAACGAGCTTCACCGCTTCGCAAATAAAACCGCGGGCAAGTGTGCCGAGGTGAAGCGTAGGACAGGCGTCCCGCCTGTCTCTAGTTTCATTTCCAGGACCTTTTTCTTTTTCAGATGGAGACAGGCTGGAAGCCTGTCCTACGAGTTCCGCCCAAATTTCCCCAAACCGCTGGCGCTCGCCGTCGTTGTTGCAGAAGACATGAACCGCATAGTCCTGGCGCAGCCAGCGGTGAAGCTGGTTGAAAAATTCGCGGCGTTGCGCCTCGGCAACTTGCGGGTCGGGCGCGTGTTCGCCAAGCGGACGAAAAGCGTCGAGCGAGGAAAAAACTGGAGCGCCGGATTCCAATTCGGGCCGTTGGAGTTCAAGCTTCAGCTTGCCGGGGGAACAAGCTAAAGCTTGAACTCCAACATCAGCATCGCTCACTTCGAGCCGCGTCATGGCTTTCCGGTCGAGCTGGTCAAGGAAATCAGTCCAAGCAATGAAAAACGAATCGTTTTCTGGGATTTGCCGGGCGTATTCGTCGGCGCAGGCGGCGAGTTGTTCCGGTTCGCACAGGAGAAAAATGGTCTCCGGCAGCAGATAATCCAACAAGGTGGCGAGCGGGGCGCGGCCTTGAGGCCGCTTCGCTGCAAGTTTGTTATGCGGTGAAACAAGTTCAGTCGCCGCCGGTTCTGCGGGCGTTGAAGCGGCGTGAACGCCGCGCTCCGCTTCGCGCTTCAAAAGACCGAGTTCACCCGCCGGCGGCAGGGTTACACTCAAGATTTCTTCGCGCGAAATTTGCGTGAGCGGATCGAAGTGGCGCAGGGATTCCAGTTCATCGCCAAAGAATTCGAGCCGCACCGGCCACGGGCTGGTGAGCGGCCAGACGTCGAGAATGCCGCCGCGCAGGGCGATTTCACCTTTTTGCGTGACTTGGGCTTCCGGTTCGCAACCGTGCTCTTCAAGCCATTCGATCAGGTCGAGCGGATTGATTTTATCGCCGCGGGCGAGCGTGCGCGTGCTGTTTTTCAAATCATCCGGCGCGAAGGTCTTTTGCAGCAATGCCGTAACACTCGCCACAACGATTGGAACTTTCGGAGGAGCGAGTTCCACGAGTCTCTGAAAATTTGGGCGTCGCGGAGCTCCACCCTCCGAACAATTTTGATTCAAAGCGACAAGGGTTTCCAGCCGGTCACTGATGGTGTCGGCGTGCGGTAGTTTGCCTTCGTGAGGCAGCACGTCCCAAGCGGGGTAAAAAAGCGGCGAGGATGGAGAATGGAGCCCGCCTTCGCTCTGCTCCAGCGCGGCAGGGATGGAGGATGGCTCACTGACTTTGCACTTCAACGCGAGCCATGTCTCCAGGTCCTGCTGAAAACTTTCTTGTGTTTTAAGGTTTTCGGTGACGATGACAATGGGGCGTTGCGGGAAAAAATTCTGGAGCAGAACCGCAAAAAACGGCTGCGCCGCCTGGCTGACACCGGCACAAGTCAACGCCCCGCCATGCTCCAGTCGCTGTGCAAGGTGTTGCACAGCGGGAGCTTTCAGGATGTCAGCGAACAAGTTGCTTGTCGCCGACGCTGCCGCGTTTTGCGCCAAGCCAGGATACACTCGCAGCGGGAAACGGAATCGTCAAGCCGGCGGCGACCGCGGCCAAAATGGCTGCAATCCATTCAGTCTGGTGCAAAGATGTTTTTGAGCGAGGCGGTCATGATTGTTTCAAGGGCCGTTCACGGCAGTTTTGCGTTGATAAACTTCCAGACCGCTCCCGTGAATCTCCCGGCCATAACGCTCCACCATTTGCGGACCCCAGACATACACCGTGTTGGTCGGCGATATGATGTCGGCCAGTGCGACAAGCGTGTAATTGGTTTGATAGGCATCCCACCAATGGAAAATTTTCGGGTCCGAAGCGGGTTTGCGCGCCCAGGACAGGGGGTTGTCGGCAAAAACAATGAATTCTGGCGGATGGGATTCGATTTCGCGAATCATCTCGTCCTGCATTTGCCGGGCAAACGGTTGCTCCTCCATCAAACCGTAAGTGTAAATGTAGCCGGTGGCCGAGTGGCGGCGGGCGAGGAAATAAATGGCCGGTTCCGAACCCAGCACCGTCACGCGCGCATCCGGCGCCGAATTGTCGCGGATATAGCCGGCAACAAGTTCACATTCCCGCAACGGATCGGCGCCATACGTGTCGCGTGCGACTTGCTCCGGCGTTCGGATGAACCAGACGCCGCTTTTGGCAATGACTGTCACCGCCACCATCAGCGCATAGCACCAAACCGGCCAGTTGCCAAACCGGGAGCTTTTCATCCTCTGACTCCACAGCCAGCCCGTTCCGCTGACGGCACAACCGGCCAGCAACGCCGCCGCCGGCAGGAGCAAAAGAAAATAGTGTTTCCGAAAATAAAATCCGGGAACGACGGTCAAGGCCGACATAAGACAGAATCCCAGAAGCCAGAACCGCGCCGGTCGCAACCGGCCATCGAACCAGACCAGAACCAAGCCGGTAACGGCTGCCAGCCATAACAGCGGATCCGCGCCGGCCAGATGGCAAAGGCGTTCCCAAAACAATCGCGGGGCCTGGTCAATGGGGACGACCGATTCGTACTGCCGGGCGTAGTCAATCGTCCAAAACCAAAATTTCCCAAAAACGCCCGCCTGCCAGAGGAGCAAACAACACAAACCAAACGGCAGCACCAGTCCGGCGCCCAGCACCGCCACCGGCCGGAGCCGTTTGACCACTGTCAATGAGGTCTGGCAAAGCCGGTCAACGGCGCAAGCAACCACCGCCCATAAACCGATGAGGGCGGCGTGTTGCTTCATCAAAATCGCCAGGCCGAACAGGCAACCCGCCGCGAACACCGTCAACCCGCGCGCATTTTGCCGCGTTTTCCACATCAGACACAAACCAGCGGTGGCAAAAAATGCGGCGAAGTGTGTGGCATGCCCGGCCAGCCCCAGCATCGCCGGACTGGCGGCCATCACGGCGTAAGTCGTGGCGGCAACCACCCCGGCCATCCCGTCAATCATTCGTTTACCCAGCCAGAAAAGCATCAACGCCGTCAACGTTGTCAGGCACAGCATGCCGAAATGAATGCCCGCCGGAGTCTGGCCGAACAACGCCATGATGACCGCGTAAGCCGCATACGTGCCCGGAAATTTCATGTTGTAGGCCAGTTGATAGGGCGGAATGCCCTGCAGCATGAGCTGGCCGGCATAGGCGTATTCCCCCTCGTCGCGTTCGAGCGGGAAATTCAACAAACGAAGCCGGACGGCGGCGACCACCACCAGCACCGCCACCATAAACCACCAGGTCCAATACCGCTGGAAAATTCGGGGCCGCGCAGGCGGCGGCGCGTCGGACGGTTGCGTCATGGACGGCAATGGAACAAATCAGCCGGCGGGTAACAAGCAAATTTGACTCGCGTCAGTGACGCGGACGAACCGGGTTCAATGGCGCTTGAAAATCTGGAAGGGCATTTCAATGCCACCCCCAATCCAGAATTTCTCGTCGCTGTTGTTCCCGTCGAAAACAGTGCGGGTGTAAAACGAATACTTGATGTGCCGTTTGGGGGTGGTGTAGCTGAAACCGGCTTCGATGGAATCATTGATCTCGCGCAACCCGGAAAAAGCGTTCGAGCCGTCGCTGGTGACAAGCGTCCGGGTTCCGGGATCATACCAAAGGTCGGTGCCGCTGAGCGTTTGCAAATGCCGGTATCCGGCATCCAATTCCCAGCCTTTGATTTGCTGGAACAATCCGAATGAAACAATGACCTGGTCGTTTCCGGTCGTGCGGTTCCAACGATACAACGCATCGCCATACGAGCCAAATCCCTGCCAGCCGAAATGTTTCTTGGCCAGAAATTCCGGCTCAATGGCCGCGGACCGAATGCCGGGTGCAAACGGCAGATTCTGAGTGTAACTGCCCGGCAGCACCGCGCCGGCACGGAAGGTCAACGTCGGCGTCCACGCCGGCAAATTCGTGTCGTTCTCGTTAAAAATCTGGTAACGCACACCAAACGCGATATCCATCAAGCCCGTCGTTTTCCGAATTGAGCCCGGAGTGCCGCCGTTTGAAAAAGTGCGCCAGCCGGTCGTCGTCGCACCGACGTTTAAGTCCGCCGCCCACTTGTCGTTGATGCCGTATTGAAACGTGAAATCGCCTTGATTGATGTCAATGCCGTAGTGCTCTCCGTTGCTTAGATTGTCAACGTTGTAGCGTTGTCCGCCGTTCGCCCAAATGTGATACGATTCCGATTCGTCATAAAAAGCCCCCACGACCAACTGCCCTGGCGCGGGCAAATCCGCCCATTCCGCAAATGCCGCATGTGGGACGTTTTCCGTCGCCGACACATTTTGCGGCAACGCCAGCGGCAAAGACGCTCCAACCGCAAAGGCGACCAGATGAACGAATTTGAACCCGGATATTTTTTTCATGGCTTTAATTCAATGATGATCGTTTTGTCTTTAACTTTCACCGGCACAAATTCTTAATAACCCGCGAAATAATATCAATGCAAATATTTAATGATAATTCCCGGCGTTTCTATTTGACCCGTCTTCACGCGCCCAAGCAGTCTTTCGGGGCATGAACTACGAAATCATCGCGCCCAACCCGTGGATGATTCTGCCATTCGCGCTGCTCCTGGGTGCGATGGCGCTGGGGCCGTTGCTGGCGGCCAACTGGTGGTCGCGGCATTACGCGAAAGTTTCGCTCGTCCTGGGCGCCATCACGCTCGGCTATTATCTCCTGGGTTTGCAGGCATCGGCGCGCGTGTGGCACATGGCGCACGATTACACCAGCTTCATCGCGCTGATCGGTTCGCTCTTCGTCGTCTCCGGCGGCATTCACATCAACGTCAAGGGCGAAGCCACACCGCTGGCCAATGTGGTCTTTTTATTCATTGGCGCGGTCTTGGCGAATGTCCTGGGCACGACCGGCGCGGCCATGTTGCTGATCCGCCCGTGGATCCGGATGAACCGATGCCGCGCCGCGGCCCATCACATCGCGTTTTTCATTTTCATCGTGGCCAATGTTGGCGGCTGCCTCACCCCCATCGGCGATCCGCCGTTGTTTCTTGGCTATTTGCAGGGTGTGCCGTTTTGGTGGGTGGCGAAAAATTGCTGGCCGATGTGGGCAACCGGCGTCGGAATTCTGCTCGCGATGTTTTACGTCGTGGACCGGATCCATTTCACCCGCGCGCCGCGCGAAGCGCGCGAGCGGGAAACCGCGCGGGAAACGTGGCGGTTCGACGGTCTGCCAAATCTGTTTTTTCTGGCTGTCGTTCTCAGCGCGGTTTTCGTGACCCGGCCAATTTTTGTGCGTGAAGCGCTCATGGTGGCCGCGGCCATCGGTTCCTATTTCACCACGCCGGAACCCGTGCATGGGGTGAATCATTTCAATTTTCATCCGGTCCGGGAGGTCGCCGTCTTGTTCGCCGGCATTTTTGCCACGATGATGCCCGCGCTCGACTGGCTCCATCTCAACGCCCGCCTGTTGCTCGGCGACCAGCCGGCGCCCGGGATTTTTTTCTGGGGCGCGGGCATTTTGTCCAGCACGCTCGACAACGCGCCGACGTATCTCGGCTTCCTGGACGCGCTTTTCGGCGCCACCGGCGCCCGGTCGGTCGGCGAATTGTTGAACCAACACGCCTTGAGCCTGCTGGCCGTCAGCGTCGGCGCGGTGTTTTTCGGCGCGGCCACTTACATCGGCAACGGGCCGAACTTCATGGTCAAGGCCGTCGCCGACCAGCAGAAAATCCCCATGCCGGCGTTTTTGGGATTCGTCTTGAAATTCACGCTGCCGTTCCTGTTGCCCATGTTGCTGGCCGTCTGGCTCGTTTTCTTTCGCGGTTGAAAAAGTCACAATCTTGAAACATTTTCTTTGCGCCCGGCGTCTTTTTTCGGGAAAGTAGGCTCGTCCGGTTTCAAGATTCGGAATGCGCGCTCTCTACAACATTTTGTTCACGATTTGTTTCGTGCTGGCTTCGCCGTACTATTTCATGCGGCTGTGGCGGCGGGGCAACTGGCGTCCCGGTTTTCGCGAGCGTTTCGGGCATTACACCGCGGGCCTCAAACAAGCGCTCACCAACCGCCATGTCATGTGGATTCACGCCGTCAGCGTCGGCGAAGTCAATTTATGCACGCAACTCATCCGCGCGCTTGAACCCCGCGTGCCGAACCTCAAAATTGTGGTGTCCACCACCACGACGACCGGCATGGGCGAATTGCGCCGCCACCTGCCCACGCACATCAGCAAGATTTACTACCCGGTTGACCGGCGGAAATGCGTCAGCCGCGCGTTCGCCGTTATCAATCCCAAGGCCATTGTGCTTATCGAGGCGGAAATCTGGCCCAACTTCATCTGGCACGCGCAAAAACTGGGCATCCCCCTTTTCCTGGCCAACGCCCGGCTGTCCGACCGTTCGTATCGCGGTTACCAACGATGGGGATTTTTATTCCGGCCGCTCTTCGCGTCGTTTGCCGGCGTCGGCGCGCAAAATGAAACCGACGCCGCGCGCCTGCGGGAAGTCGGCTGCCGGCCCGAAGTCATCAACATCGTCGGCAACTTGAAATTTGACGCCGCCAAACTGAATGAACGCCACACGCTGGACGTGCCCGCGTTGCTGCGGCAGTTGGGCGTGCCGGACGACGCGCCCATTCTGCTGGGCGGCAGCACGCATGACGGCGAAGAAATCATTCTGGCGGAGGTCGCGCGGCGGCTGCGCCCGCGGTTTCCCAAACTGTTTCTCGTGCTGGTGCCGCGTCATTTCGAGCGCGCCGGGGAAGTCGGGCGGCAGTTGCGCGAGCGCGGCGTGAAATTTGTTCGCCGCAACGAGATTTTCGCGAATACGCAGTTTCAAGCAGGCGAGGTGGATTGCCTGCTCGTCAACACCACCGGCGAATTGCGGTTTTTCTACCGGCACGCGACGGTGGTTTTCATCGGGAAAAGCCTCACCGCCATCGGCGGACAAAATCCGATCGAGCCGGGCGCGCTGGGCAAGGCGATGGTTTTCGGACCCAACATGCAAAATTTCGCCGACATCACGCATCATTTTTTGAAGAAAAGCGCCGCCCTCCAGGTGAACAGTCCGGAGGAGTTGGAAAAAACCGTTGCCGAACTGCTCGCCGACCAGGCCCGGCGCGCGGAATTGGGACGCAACGCCCTGGAAGTGGTGGCGGAAAATCTCGGCGCGATTAATCGCACGGTGGAAATGATTTTGGAACAGATCAAAAAATGCGAAACTTACATCGCCTCCGACATCTGACCGTTTTTGCCGCCGCATTGTTGCGGTTGCAAAAAAGCATTTCCCCCCTTGACGGGTTTGACGGGTCGTTCCATATTTTAACTTCACTTTCGGTGATGAACCGGAAGTGTTGAATGCGTATGTCAAAATCGAAGGCGCGGAAACCCGAAGCGGATTTGATCCCGAAGAAAGGAAGGCCCAACGGCGGGGTGTCTGCTGACAGGGCTTTCCCTTCGGCTGCGGCCCCATCGCGCATCGGTTTGCCGCAAATTGATTTGGACGCGGAATTGTCGGAAAAAATCAAGGAGCTGGTTCGCCTGGCGCAGGAACAGGGGCACCTGACCTACAATGACATCAGCGAAGCGCTGCCGGAAAGCGCGATTGTGCCGGAAAAGTTGGATCAGATTTTCACCAAACTCCGCAGTCTTGAAATTGATATTGTGGATCAGGCGGAGGTGGACCGGGTTAAAACCCCTGAAACCGAGGAAGAAGACAGCACGCGGCTGGACATTCTGGACGACCCGGTGCGGATGTATCTCAAGCAGATGGGACAGGTCGCGTTGTTGACGCGCGAGCAGGAAGTGGACATTTCCAAACGCATCGAGGCCGCCGAAAACGATGTCCGCAAAATCATTTACAGCCTTGGTTTCGCCGGCAAGGAACACATTGCGCTCGCCGAAAAACTCCTTGCCGAGCCGCCGCGCGAGCGGTTCGACCGCGTGATTCTCGACAAGCAGGTGGACAATCGTAACGCGCACCTGCGCGTGCTTCGCCGGCTGGTGGTGCAGGTTCGGAAAATGGACCGGCAGGTGGATGAACAATACACCGCGTGGCGGGACGCCCATCACAAGTCCAAACGGAACCGCTTGCTGGCGGCGTTCAAACGGCACAACCAAAAACTGCAACTGGCGTTCCCCAAATTTTGCTGCAAGCATAAAGTGATTGAAGAGATGGCGCTCGTCGCCGAGAACATCCACGACAAGCTGCAATACAGTCTGCGCGCCCTGGCCGAAACCGAGGCGCAACGCGAATCCAGCGCGCAGCGGCATCTGGCCGAGGCCGAACGGCAAAAAATCAGGGCGCTGGAGGAATTCGTCCGGATGCCGCATGCGGAGTACCTCAAGGTTTTCGACCGGCTGCGCGAATGTTCCACCCGGGCGCTTCAGGCCAAAACGGAAATGGTCGAGGCCAACCTGCGCCTCGTCATCTCCATCGCCAAAAAATACACGAACCGCGGCCTCTCGTTCCTCGACTTGATCCAGGAGGGCAACATGGGCCTGATGAAGGCTGTTGAGAAATTCGAGTACCGCCGCGGTTACAAATTTTCCACCTACGCCACATGGTGGATCCGGCAGGCCATCACCCGCAGCATCGCCGACCAGGCGCGCACCATCCGCATCCCGGTGCACATGATTGAGATCATCAACAAACTCATGCGCTCGCAAAAACGCCTGCTGCAGGATTTTGGCCGCGAGCCGACGCCGGAAGAAATCGCCGACGACATCCAAATTCCCGTGGACCGCGTGCGCGCCGTTTTAAAAATGGCGCAACAGCCGATTTCATTGCAATCCCCCGTGGGCGACACCGAGGGCGCCAATTTTGGCGATTTCATCGAGGACAAGGCGGCCGACAATCCCCTCGATCTCACCAGCTTCAGCCTGCTCCGGGACAAACTGGGCGATGTGTTGTGCAGCCTGACCGAGCGCGAGCGGAAGGTGCTGGAACAACGCTTCGGTCTGCTCGATGGCTGCCCGCGCACGCTGGAAGAGGTCGGGCAGAGTTTTAGTGTCACCCGCGAGCGCATCCGGCAGATCGAGGCCAAGGCGCTCCGCAAAATGCGCCACCCCACGCGCATCCGCCAGTTGCACGGTTTTTTGGAAATTGAAGCCCTGGATGGACTGAGAGTTCAAGAATGAACTTGTTGCATGCACGGCCCGCGCAAAATGCTCTCCACTTCGGACCCGTAGTTCGGCAGTTGGAGCAGCCCTGAAAGCATTCGGGGCCGGTCGGTTCAAATCCATTCAACCGCCTGTGATTTTCGGGCGGTGAGTTATCTTAAATTGTCAAAGCCCGTCAGATTGCATAGAATCAGAAAATGCGCACGGCGTGATGATGAAAACTTTTGCGGAACTGAATTTTCCAGGCCGGCTCATCGCGGTCGAAGGGCTGGATGGCTCGGGCAAGTCCACGCAGATTTATTTGCTCAAGCGCTGGCTGGAAGCCGAGGGCATCAAGGTCTATTTCAGCGAGTGGAATTCGTCCGAGCTGGTCAAGTCCGCCACGAGCAAGGGCAAGAAGCGCGAACTGCTCACCCCGACGACCTTCAGCCTCATTCACGCGACGGATTTCGCCGACCGCTATGAGCGCCACCTGCTGCCGCTGTTGCGCGCGGGCTATATCGTCCTGTGCGACCGCTACATTTTCACCGCGTTCGCGCGCGACGTGGTGCGCGGCTGCCCGCCCGAATGGGTGCGGGGCATTTACAATTTCGCGGCGCTGCCCGACCTCACGATCTTCTTCAAAGCCGACCTGGAAGTGTCGCTCAAGCGCATTCTGGAAGGCCGCCCGCAGTTGAAATTTTTCGAGGCGGGCATGGACTTGCGCCTGTCGACCGACCCCTACGAAAGCTTCCGCATTTTCCAGGGCCGTTCGGGCAAGTCCACGCAGATTTATCTGCTCAAGCGCTGGCTGGAGGCCGAGGGCATCAAGGTCTATTTCAGCGAGTGGAACTCGTCGGAACTGGTGAAGTCGGCCACGAGCAAGGGCAAAAAGCGCGAACTGCTCACGCCAACGACCTTCAGTCTCATCCACGCCACGGACTTCGCCGACCGATACGAGCGTCATTTGCTGCCGCTGTTGCGCGCGGGCTACGTGGTTTTGTGCGACCGATACATTTTCACGGCTTTCGCGCGGGACGTGACACGCGGCTGCCCGACCGACTGGGTGCGGGGCATTTACAATTTCGCGGCCCAGCCCGACCTCACGATTTTCTTCAAGGCGGACTTGGAAGTGTCGCTCCACCGCATTCTCGAAGGCCGTCCCAAGCTGAAATTTTTTGAAGCGGGCATGGATTTGGGGCTGTCGAACGATCCCTACGAAAGCTTTCGCATTTTTCAGGGCCGCATTTTGGAGCAATACATGGCCATCAGCGGCGAATTCAATTTCGTCGTGATGGACGCCAACCTGCACGTGGAAAAACAGCAGGCGCTCGTGCGCAAACTGGTGGGCGAACGCATTGATTTGAAAAAGTTCAAACGCCGCAGCCCGCTGCCGTTGCCGCCCTCGGCTCCGCCCGAAGACAAGGCAGCGGAGGTGGAGGAGGATTCGGCCGCATGAATACAAACCCCGAACCCACAAAGACACGCCGCCGCTTTTACGGGCACGGCATTCCCGGCGTCCAACTGGAGGATCTCACGGGCAGATTGATCGTGGTGGAGGGCGCGGACGGCTCAGGCCGCTCCACGCAAATTGCGCGGCTGGTGGACAGCCTGGAAACCGGCGGCCACGCCACGGTGCAAGTCGGGTTGAAACGCTCCACGCTCGTGAGTTCCGAACTCGAAGGGGCGCAGGAGGGAAATATTTTAAGCCGGACAACGCTGAGTTTGTTTTACGCGACGGATTTTGCCGACCAGTTGGAAAACATCATTCTGCCGGCGCTCAAGGCGGGCTTCATCGTGCTGGCCGACCGTTACATTTACACGCTCATGGCGCGCGACATGGTGCGCGGCATGGATGAGGCGTGGCTGAAAAATCTTTACGGCATCGCGCTCGAACCCGACGCGGTGTTTTATCTTTCCGTCGAACCGGAGGAACTGGTTCAGCGCAATCTCGCCAAAAGCGCGACGCTGGACTATTGGGAAAGCGGCATGGACCTCGGCCTGTCGCGCGACATGTTCGACAGCTTTGTTAAATACCAGACCGCGATTCAGACCGTGTTCCGGCGTTTGCAAAAGACCTACGACTTCAACATGGTGGACGCCAATCGCTCCATGGATTCGGTCACCGGGGAATTGCGCAAAAAAATCGGGGCGTTGCTGGACGGAAAATAAAAATCAAACATCCGGCGGCGGATTGGTCGGGGCCATCATCGGCGGTTCGTTGGTGGGTGACGGCGAATTCGGAGGCGGTTGCGGGTGATGTCCCGCCGGTCGAAATCGTTTCAGCAATGCTTCAAACTGTTTCCGCTGATCCGGCGTGAGTTGCTCGCGAATCTGCTGCCGGACATCCTGCAGCACCTTGTGCATCTGCGGCGCGACATTGGTCCAAATCACACGGTTGTGTTCCTGGCCGTCGGCGACAATTTTGGCAATCGCGGCGCGTTGTTCCGGCTGTGAAATGAAGCGTCTTGTCAAGCTGTTGCACGAATTGCCGGCTGAGGATTTCCGGCGGACGCGATCTGGGCAAATCCTGCGGGCGCGGCTGGTCAAAATCGCGATTATTCGCCTGGGGTTGGGGGTTCCCTTCGTCCGGCGGACGCTGAATATCATTGGGACGCGGTTGCTCCACGTAATTGACCAGCAAACCGCCGGTCAACACGCCGGCGCCAAAAATCACCACTACAGCCAGAATGATTTTCCACGAATTCATTGTGCCAGATCGTTTTGGTCCACGGAAGCCAGCAGCGTGGTTTCAAAATTTTGGGAAAGATCGTCGCCTTTGGTCTGAGCCGTCGGATTGAAAAATGCCCACGCGCCGAGCAGCAAGGTGATGGCCACGCACGACACGGCGGCCCGCCAAAGCCCGCGCACCCACAACGCCAGGGGATCGGTTGCGGCGCGAGCCGCGAGCAGGGCCGTCACGCGCTTTTCAAACGCATACGGCACCTGGTCGCCCGGCGGGTTGGCGCGGGCGGCGGCGAGCAATTTCTTATGCAATTCAGCGATGTTCATACAGCCCCATTTTTTAGACGGCGTCAGGCCATGCCGGGTTACAGATACTTGTCCCTGGCCATTTTGGCCAGAACCTTGCGCATTTCGGCCCGCGCCCGGAACGCGCGCACCTTCACCAGCGGCACCGACCAGCCGGTGAGTTGGGCAATTTCCTTGACCGAACGGTCCTCGATTTCGAGCAACGTGATGACCAGCCGCGCCTGGGGCGAAAGCTGTTCCAGAATGCGCCCGACCAGCAATTTGGCCGCCTCCGCGTTTTCGGAAGCGTTTTCCGGCTGCGTCACGAACCGCTCCAGCCAGTCGTTTTCCGGCTCGGTCAAATCCGAAAACAACGATTCGCGGTTGCGCTGATGGCCGCGCAAAAAATCGTAGCAGGTCCGCACCGTCAGACGCATGAGCCAGTGTTCAAACGGAGCCTCGCCGCGGAAACTTTTGAGTTTTTCAAACGCCTTGAGCCAGACTTCCTGCGCGATGTCCTCGACTTCGCTTTCGCGGCGCGCATAACGGCGGGCGGTGGCAAAGACGCGCGGCGAATACCGTTGCACCAGCGGTTCGAAACTGGCGGCATTGCCCCGCAATACCGCGGCAATCAAATCCGCTTCGGTTGGTTCCATTGCGTGCGAGTCTGCCAAAAAACCGGTCCCGGCCAAAGTCAAAAGCCGTTTTGAATCCGGGCGGTCAGGACCGCGTGATGTGGAGCGCCGCCTCCAGGTCGCGGGAGAATTGTGAGAAAGCTTCGCCGATTTTGCGGGGTTGTTCCGCCAGGGTGTTCCACATTTGTTCGGTGACTGCCGGCTGGCGGCGAACCAAGGCCACCGTGGCGGCAATCAGCGAAAGACTGTTGTTCAGGTCATGTCGCAGGTTGGCAAGTTTTTGGTTCAACTCGCCGATTTGCTCCACGCTCAGGGCGACGGATTGGGTGGGTTGAGTCATGATTAAATAGTCGTTTATATTTCGGCGATAGCAAGCGGGTTTCATGCCAGAACCGGGTCGTGGGCGGCTGGGGGAGCAATCTTTTGCCTTCAACCGACGCGGTCATTTTGATAGGATGCCACTGTGAACGACGAAGGGAAAATCCGCATAAAAAAGATATCGGCGGTCGTCGTGGTTGCCATCGGCCTGACCATTGCGGCGGGATATTGTGGCCGGCCGGCGTACCGGCATTTCAAGGAGAAACGCGGCGTGGCCCAGGCGCGGGCCTTTTTTGCCAAAGGCGATTATCGCAACACGTGGTTGAGCGCGCGGCAGGCGCTGCTCGTCAATTCCAACAATCTTCAGGCCTGCCGCATCATGGCCGAACTGGAGGATGCCGTGCATTCCCCCGCCACGCTGGACTGGTGCCAGCGGTTGGTGAAAGTATCCCCCGCCATCACCAACAAACTCCTGCTGGCCTCCGCCGGACTGCGTTATCAAGGCCCCCCCTACCCACTCACGAGCCAGGTGCTCGACGATTTGTCCGCATCCGCCGCGGGTGAACCGGACTACCACATTGTTTCCGCGGAACTGGATTTGAGCCTGCATCGCCTGGCGGAGGCGGCTGCCCAGTTTGAGGCGGCGTGCCAGTTGGAGCCGACCAACCGGCTGTTCCAGCTTAATCTCGCCGTCATCCGCCTAAGCCTGACCAACGCCGCCACCGCTGCCGCCGAGGCCCGCGCCAAACTGAAACAATTTTCCAGCGACGCGTATCTCGGCCTGCCGGCGCTGCGATCACTGGTGGCGGACCGTCTGCTGCACGACGACGCGTCCGGAGCGCTGGATTATTCGACACAGTTGCTGACGAATGCGCAGGCCAACCTGAACGACCGGCTGCAATACCTCGGCATCCTGAAGCGGCTGCAAAGTCCGGTCCTGACCAACCAGTTGAATGCCCTGCAACGGGACACGGCGACCAATGCGGTGCTGGCGGCCCAAACCGCCTCGTGGATGGAGGAGAACGGGTTCCTGTACGAGACCGTCCGTTGGTTGAACACCCTGCCGGCCAACGTCCAAACCCAGCCGTCGGTGCGGCTCGCCTTGGTGGATGGCTACCTCAACACCACCAACTGGCTGGCGTTGCGCGATTTCACGGCCAGCGGCGAGTGGGGGGAAACGGATTTTCTGCGGCTGGCGTTTTTGTCCCGCGCCTGGAGCGAACTCGACGAGCCGCTGGCGGCGGCCGGCCAATGGCGCTCGGCGGTCAGCGAGGCCGGTGAACGGCTGGGCGCGTTGTCGGCGCTGCTGGATCTGGCAAACCGCTGGCGGTGGCCGCGCGAACGGGAGGATTTGCTCTGGCGCATTCTGCGGGGGTTTCCCGACGCGCGCTGGGCGCAGGACAGCTTGGAACGTCTTTATTTTGCCGCCGGCAACACAACCGGCCTGTATCAACTCTACTCGAGACGGCTTCCCCATGCGCCCCAAGACGTGGTGCTGAAAAACAATCTGGCGGCCACGGCGCTGTTGTTGAAGACCAATCTGACCCAGGCCGGCCAGTGGGCGGCGGAAGTTTATGCTCAAAAAACCAATGAACCGCCCATCGTGTCCACTTACGCCTATGCGCTGCATTTGCAGGGCCGGGACAAGGAAGGACTCGCCGCGTTGCAAAAACTGAAGCCATCGCAACTCGAACAACCGTCCGTGGCGCTTTATTACGGCGTCCTGCTGCGCGCGGCGGGGGAGACCAACGAAGCCGGCCGGTTCCTGGCCCTCGCCCAAACCCAGGGCAGTTTGCTGCCGGAAGAGAAGGAGTTGCTGGCCGGAACCATGGGCGGGATGCGGCCTGCGGGCGCGCCGTGAGTGATGATAAAAAGGGCAAACCAGCTCAAACGCAGAGGCGCAGAGGACGCAGAGCGGCACGGAGAGGAATCAGGTGAAGACACACCAAAAAGTGTGCGGGTTTGTCTGTCAAACTCTGCGGCCCTCCGCGTTCTCTGTGTCTCTGCGTTAAACCCGAACACCGAAGCAGCGACAGCCATTTCGGCGGTAGCACAGGCCACTGGCCTGTTGCCGGGCGGCGACTCGCCGCTCGGAATGGGAGACGGCGCACGAACTTTTTTCACGTCTGTTTCCAGTAGCAACGTCCTCCCCGTTCCGTCCGGCCAGTGGCCGGACGGCACAGGCGTGTCGCCTGTGCCACCCATTCCGATTGCGAATTCGGGTCAAGTGTGTATTGAAACTCCCAACTTTTTGTAGCAGCCAAGGTGACGAGGCTCAAATTGATTTGGAGAATCCTTGCGCTGTCGAGAAGAATGAGCCTCCTGACCGACTCCCCGGCAATGATGATTGAAGCTATCAAGAGTTTTTGACGGCGCAAAGTTTGCTTTCCGGGAGTTGCGGGGAATGAAAAAGCCCACAGTGGAGGCCCGTGGGCTGCTTTTGAAAATGACTTAGCTGGCCGTGATGGAACGGCGGCGTCCGAGATAGAAACGACCGGCAGTGCCGCCAACGAAAATCAGACCGAAACCAGCCAAAGCACAGTTGATGGGTTCGGGAACGGCATTGATCGTTCCAGTCAGAAAATTAACTCCACCACCTGGCCATGCGCCAAACTCGTGAGTATAACTTCCACCTGATTCGGTCCAAAGACTGTAATTGTTAGCGCTATTGGCCCAAATATTGAGCTCATCGCTACCGCTACCGCTACGGGTGAACAATAAACTGGCGGTGGTTGAAAGGAATGGATCCGAACCTGGATAGATCGCATTATCGTATTGGAACTGCCCGCTCGGTGAAGATAAGTAGCCTGGAGGGAGCGTGCTTCCACCAGTCAAGATCCAGACGCCGAGCGCATCCAATGGCCCGCTGGTCACGGTGAAGGTGCCGCTGACGGAATAGCCACCGACAACATCTAATTGCCCGTAGCCGGAGACAACGTCAGCGCCCAAGACATCGGTAAGGGAAATTTCATAAAGACTGGCGCGCGAAACCGCCGTGCAGGCGAAAAGAGCCAGTAAAGCCGCTCCCATGCTCAAGCGTGGAATCCAAAAATGCGCCGTCCAGTATTTCCTCATAAGTTCCCGACTTCCTTACAACGTCTTTACAAGCCCGTTTTCCCAAAGTGACAGTGGTTATAATATCAAAGCTGGACATCCGCGTCAATCAAGAAAACGCCTAATTATCGCTGTTTCAAGCCCTTGATTCACAAGCCTTTAATTCAGTGGGGGTTGAAATCCAGCCGGTTCAAAAGCCAGAAAAGCAAAACTGTCACCAGAATCATGATCACGAGAAACAACCCGCCCAGAAACCGGACTTGCCGTTGGTGCGCCGAAAGCCTTCGTTTTTTTCCGTGAGCGTCCATAAAAATTGTCCAATCAAACCGCTTCCGAAATCCATGCGTGAGTTGCCATGCCCGATTCAGTCATCCGGTCGCGCGGGACAAAAGATGGTATTTTCGTGCCTTTTACGCAAGCATCAAGTCGTTGCCGTTTGCAACGCCGGGTTTTTTTCAGGCTGTTTTTCGGGAGCCAAAGCCGGACGCACGCCAAAGCGCACCGGCTGTTGATTTTGCTTCTCCCAAGCCGCAATGGCTTTGGCCCAGCCCTCGGCCAGCAGATCGCTCAAGATGCCGTATTCCTTGAGGTCGAAACCGCGGGCGCCGGCGGGGGAAGTTTCGTCCGCGTCCTTCGGGCGGGACACGCCAAGCTCGAGGAAACAGTCGTGATAGCCGGGCAACTGGCGCCGGAAAAGGTGGAGTTCGTTTTCATTGTCGGGCCGGATGCGCCACGTCCGTTCGCCGTCCTCCAGCCGGATATGCAGCCGGTCAAAGCCGAGTTTGCGGGCGATGAACCCCGTGTCCTCGCAAAGGTCTCCGATGGTTTGACCCCGGGCGCCTTCCATGGCGAGCCAGGAGGTCTGGGCGAGGGCATACTGGATTTCGGCGCGCAGGTGCATGGAATTGCCCAGCACGCGCCCGACGACAAACCATTCGCGGCTGAAGTCCAACCGGCCCGCCACCAGCAGCACCACCAAAACGCCGCTGCCCAAAATCAGCGGCAGATACTGGCCGCGGCACCAGAAGGCGATGAAGCCAAGGCCAAGGAAAAATGCCGTGAAGGCATAAACGCCCAACACCACTTTCCGCCGCGACAGACCGCTCTCCAGCAGCCGGTGATGGATGTGCCGGCGATCGGCGCGGAACATAGGCAGGCCGCGAAGACTGCGGCGCGCGATGGCCAGTGAGGTGTCCAGAATGGGCAGGGCCAGCACAAACAACGGGGCAATCAACGCCGCCGCCACCGTGCCCTTATGGGAAGAGACGACGGTGAGGAGTCCCATCAGGAAACCGAGGAAATACGCGCCACCGTCGCCCATGTAAATTTTGGCCGGCGGGAAGTTGAACCGCAGAAAGGCGAGCAAGGCCCCGGTCATGCCAGCGGCCACGAACGACACGCAGCCGGTGGCACCGCCCACCACCGACATCAGCAACATCAACATCAGGGATATGCCGCCGGCCAGACCGTCCACGCCGTCAATCAGGTTGATCAGGTTGGTCATGGCCACAAGCCAGAAGACGGTGACAGGCCATGACCAGAATCCAAAAACAATGATGTGGCTGGTAAGGGGAATTTTGAAGCGGTTGATGGCGATTCCGAGAAAATAGGCGGCGGTGGCGATGATCACCTGGCCGCAAAGTTTCCGTCTGGCGCCCAAGCCGCGCAGGTCATCCCACAGGCCCAATCCAAACATGGCGAGCGCCGCGCCGATCATGCCTGCAGTTTCCAGGGTTAATGGACGCCCCAAAACCGTCAAAGACAGGATGGCCACGGAGGCAAAAGCGGCGGCCAGGCCGATGCCGCCCAGGCGCAAAACCGGCGGCTGGTCTGCATGGTGAAATTCATGCCGCGTCCGCGTGAATTTGGATTTGAAATTAAACTGTAGCCGCAGCGTCAGCAAAATGACGCCAAAGCTGACACCAAACCCCAACAATCCGCAGATTAAGAACTGTCCCATCATATTTCCACCTGCCTTCCGCGCTGAAAATGCCCGCCGAATTTCTCAGGAGCATAAATGATAGGAAAACCGGCGGAGAATGCAAGGAAATTTTAACAATTTGAAAAAGCTTGACTGGAATGACCGGGTGATAAAATATCTTGGTTTAATGGATTCAAAGGTGGGGGGATGTGGCAACGCCCCACGTTACAGGGTCACATTAACATTCAAAATGTGGGGAACATAAAGACGCGCCAACTGATTCGGCAAGCCAATGCATGGTTGGGCTATGGCAGCGCATACTGTCACTGGCGCACATAAATTCATGCGGAAATCTTGCGGACATTCCATTTGCTTGCAAAGCGCCAACCGCCGTCGCACCGAAGCGGCGTTATGGCGCGCCGCGTGGCGGAAGGACCGGGCGCAGTCCAGGACGATTTCATGTATTTCAGGAATCATTGTGTCGCGCGCAGCGTCTTGGCCCGCGCTTCCACCGTTTTTCCCGGAGGCATGTCTACCTGTGCCAATAATTAACTGGAACCGCAATTTTTTTGTGTCTCTCGCAATGGAAACATCACCAACCTAACAACTAGGGTTCAGGCACGACGTGTCTGGGCGCGGGGTGTTTCCATATCGGGAGATTGAAAAATGAAAACCAACACCATAACCATAAACACGACAAAGCGTGAAAGGAAAAGCGCTTGGAACATGAAAACTTGGAAGTGGAAAGCCTGGGTCCTTGCCCTGTTGCCGGCGTTTGCGGTGGCGGCGCAAGATGTGCTTGTTTACGACAACACCTCGACAAACATTGATAATTACGTGTTGAGCTTTACCAACGGCCAGGAAATTGGCGACCAAATTTATCTGGCCAATTACACGGCGTATCCTTATCTGACCGGCTTCTCCTTCGAGTATTTCAGCCCCAATACAGCCTTCTCCAGCGGCACGATCACGGCCGATGTGCGTTTCTATTTGAATGATGGCCCGCCGTTCAACGGTTACAGCTCGCCAGGCACCCCGTTCTACGACACCGGTCCGTTTGACATTCAAACCCCGTGGTCGTATTATCCGGGCACCAACTCCGCAGTCTTGGCTTTTACCAATACGGATCTATATTCGGATGCGTCGTTGAATTTGGATCCCACCATGAAGCTGCCCGCCGATTTCACGGTGTCGGTGACGTTCACAGGATTGTCCGGACCCGACCGGGTGGGATTGAATGATTTTGAATCGCCGGCCGTCGGAAGCAATTACGGCGACTATTGGTACAACAATGGAGGGTCTTGGCAATTGCTGTCCTTCAACAATTCCCCGCCCATTGCGTTCGGCATGCAGTTCTACGCCACGCCGGAGCCGGCCACAGTGTGTCTGGTTATGACTGGAGCCGTATTGCTGGGCGGCCTTGCCAGACGGCGGCGGCAATAATTTGCCCTTTCAGCATCCCGGCCTTCTCACTGCGTTGCCAATCGGTAGAAAGTGTTTTCGTTGGTGGCGGACAAGGTCAGCACAAAGAACCCGCTGGCAAGCAAAGGCGCGTTGGTGATGGTTGTCCATTGCACCGGCGGCGTGAGGCTGTGCGTTTGCTCCAAAACATAATTTCCGCCGCCGTTCGTCCAGGAAAGTGAAATCTGACGGCTGGTGACGATGTCCGCTTCCAACTGGCCGGGCGCAAGGGCCAGCGGCAATTTTATGACCGGCGCCCACGCCGAAAATTCGGAGGTGTTGTTGGCCGGGTCGGTGGCGGTGGCGGTCACCACCCAGCCGGCCGGAATGGAAACCGGCAGCCATACCGTGAAGTTGGACGAGCACGACGCGCCCAAGGTCAGGTTTGTCTGGCCCAGAAAAACCTGGCCCTGACCGTAGCCCACCACGTCGCCGGATGGACTCGAAAAAAACTGGAGCAGGTAAGTCTTGCCCGTGCCGCTATTGAGGGCGCCGCTGATTTGTACCGCGAACCTGGAATAAACATTCGTCAAGACCGGATAATTCTGCCCCGCGTTCGCCGCGTTCGCCGCAATCCCGCTTTCACAAGGCACATTCGTATTCACACCATAGGTCCCCATGAGACCATATCCCAAATCAATTCCCAAATAAGCGTTGCCGAAGATGGAATTGCCGCTGATCAAATTGTTCAGACTGCCGTTGCGCACCCGCACGCCATCATGGAGTGCGGTCTGCGCGTATGCGATGAGGTTGCCCGCGCCCGGCGTTGAACCGCCAACGGTGTTGTTGGTCGCGTTCACATCGAGTTCCACGTTGTGATAAACATTGCCCAGCGCATGCGTTTCATTCGCCTTGGTGCCAATGTTATTTCCCTGAATCACATTCCACGAGGCGTTGGTCAGGTAGATGCCGTCCACGCCGTTGGCTGAAATCAGGTTGCCCGCGCCCGCCGCGCTGCCGCCGATGAAATTCGTGGCGGCCTGCAGCAGATAAATCCCATCGTTCACATTGCCCAGCGCCAGGGTGCCGGACACATCGGTGCCGATGTAATTTCCCTGGAACTGATTGCCCGCCGCGCCCGCGTAGGCAAAAAAAACACCGCCCAGCCCGGAGACCGAATTGCCATTGGCCGAAATCACATTGCGCGCCGCGGCGGTCGCCCCCCCGATTTGATTTTTTGCCGCGCCGGAAACACCGATGCCGGCATTCGCGTTGCCCAGACTGTTCGTGCCCGTGGCATCCAGTCCGATGAGATTGCCCTGAATGACGTTGCCCATCACATTGCCGCCGGTTCCCGCCAGAAAAATTCCCTGCTGGCCGTTCCCGGAGATGACATTGCCGCTCCCCGCCGTCACGCCGCCGACGACATTCGAGCAGCCCTGGATGCGAACGCCGGCCAGCTTGTTGGCGACGGCCTTTTTGCCGGTGACATCCGTGCCAATGTAATTGCCGCAAACGGTGTTCGAGGCGTCCGCAGCCAGGACAATCAAGATGCCGTTGTAGATGTTGCCGGAAATCACGTTGCGCGCGGCGGCAACGCTGCCGCCGATGGTGTTCGACGAAGCGTCGCTGATGGAAATGCCGTTGCCGCCGTTGGGCAGCGCGCTGGCGCCGGCCGCCGAAAGGCCGATGAGGTTGCCTTGAATAAGATTTCCGCTGGCCCCGTTGGTCAGAAAAATTCCGCCGGGCGGGTTGCCGGAAATCACGTTGCCGGGGCCGATGAGATTGCCGCTGGCGGTAAGGGTCACGCCGCCGTTGCCATTGCCCAGGGCCAGTTTCCCCGCGGCATCCGTGCCGATGAAATTCCCCGCGACCAGGTTGCTGACGGCGCCCGCGCCGTTCAGGAAAACCCCGTTGGTTGTGTTGCCGGAAATGACATTGCCGCTGATGGTATTTGACGGCGCGCCGTTCACGGTGATCCCATCGTTCGCGTTGCTGACCACAAGGCCGCCGGAGACATCCGTGCCGATGTAATTGCCTTGAATGACGTTCCGGCTGGCGCCCGCGCCGTTCAGGAAGACGCCGCTGACCCCGTTGCCGGAAATGAGATTGCGCGCACTGGCATTGGCGCCGCCAATCAAGTTCCCGCTGCTCCCGTCAATCATGATTCCGCTGTTCTGATTGCCCAGCCGGGCCGCGCCCGTGGCGCTGACGCCAATGTAATTGCCCTGCACGACGTTGCTGCTGGTGTTGTAAATATAAATGCCGGTGTCGTTGCCGCCGGAAATCACATTGCGCGCCGCGGCGGTTGTCCCGCCAATCTGGTTGCCCGCGCTTTTCACCCAGATGCCGAAACTGCCATTGCTCCGCGCGAGGGTGCCGGTTGTGTCCGTGCCAATAAAGTTGCCCTGGATGACGTTCGACACGCCGTTCAAGACGATGCCCTGTGCGGGAAAACGGTTGATGGCCAGCCCGAGCACGGTGTTGAAACTGGAGTCCAATTGCAACCCGACGCTGCCCGCGGCGGTGTTCGTCCCGTTCAGTTCCACCACGGGTGTGCCGGAATATCCGGGCTGATTGGTGGCGTTAATCGTCACCGTATCGGTCACGTCCGGCAACGCGCTCGACAGGTTGATGGTGAAGGGTGCCGAGCCCTTGATTTGAAAAGTGATGGTGTCCGGGCCGGGATTGGCGTTCGCATTGGTAATCGCCCAGCGCAATGAACCCAGCCCGCTGTCGGCCGTGTTGGTTACCGTGAATGTGCCGCCGCGGACCCTGCCGGCCTGGAACAGAAAAACAAAAATCATCAGCGTCGCCGGCAGCCGTCCGCCTTGGCGCGCCGGACGAAACAGAAATTTGATGATGCCACGCATTTTAACACTATTCATGGGAAGTTAATTTGGTTAAGAGCCTGGGGCAAGGCTTTGATTATTTAAAGGCTTTTCTGGCCGGCGTTTTTTATCCAATATTCTTTTCTTTCCTGCCCATCCGCACGCGTCTTGCCGGACGCTCAACAAAAAGCCCGCCTTCCTCCGAAGACGGGCTGGTCCTGAAAATTGCCCAATTTTACGGGGGGGAGCTGGTGCGCCCGCCCGGCGGCACCGGAACACCGGAACCGGGATTCGCATAATTCACTGGAGAGTTCGGAGGCGGAACGTAAGGCGGATGCACTATGGGGTGGACAAGGGCCGGTGAAATAGTGCCGCCGGCAATCGTGCCGCCGGGAATTGCGCCACCGCCCGCCCATCCCGAACTGACAGGCGATTCCGTGCTTTGGACTTGGTCCAGCGCTGCGTTCACGGAAGGCACGCTGTCCTTGCTGGCGAGCAAAACATTGTCAATCGGCCCCTTGAGAGCGGGAATGGCCGCGGAAACTCCGGCCAGAATTTCCCTGGCCGCGCCGGGAACCACCTCCGCCACCGCCTCGGCCACTTCAGCATAAGCTGCGGGCACCACGCGGCAGATGGCCTCGACAATTTTGCCCGCCTGCTGTGGCGCCGCCGCCGCCGCCGCGCGCGCTATCGCAACAGCCTGGCCCGGCACCAGGCCGGCCGCCGTGCCCGCGGCCACTGCCGCCATTGCCGGCGTTTTCTGGGCAATGCAGCCCACAATGGCCGCCGCCGCCGCCGGATTCAACCCGACCGCCGCCTTGACCACATCAATGGTTGTTTGCTGCTGCTGTTTGGCATCGGCTTGCGCCACCAAATCGGCGGCCTTGGACGGCAGTTCCGCCTGCGTGGTCGTGCTCAAAACCGCCAGGAATGGATTGGGTTTCGGCGTGTCGCCCGCGCGGGAGACGAGGGTTAACGCGAGCAGGACCGCCACCGCACTCATTGTGATTTTTGAAATTTTCATAATTTTTTATTCCCAAGACTGCCAATTCAAAATTCGCCTTATGATGAGTTTCTAACATAATCGGCCAGTCCAGTCAAATAAAAAGCCGCCCAAAAAACAAGCCGTGCGAAGCCAAGCACTGCCACCGATCTGTAGCGGCGGGCATCCTTGTCCCGTGAAGCCCTGCTTCAACGGGCCTGCCTGCCGTATCCGGCGGCATCTTGCCGCCCGGTCCAAAAGAGGGTTGCCACCACGGGCAACCCATCATTTCGTTGACGCAACCGCAGTGCGGGCTGAACGTGGATGTGGCTTGCATTCAACAGCTTGCGCGGATATGGCTAATATTCAATGACTTACGCAAGAATAAAATATCTAAAAAAATAAAAATATATTCTTTACATTTGCTTGCGTATGCCTCATTGTAAGGGTTGAAGAATAAGTTGGCGGAAGTCGTACAAAAATAAATGGAAAAATAGGAATCTTATGACGACATACAATGCGGTGAAAAAACTGGCGTTGGGTGTGGCTTTGAGCGGATTGTTCGCTTGGCAGGCGAGTGCCAACATACAATACGGATATGTAAACTTCAGCCTTACTGGATCAGGTGAAGTTGCCAGTGGCCAACTCTTTGGGGAAATTAATGGTGGAACAATGGAGGTCACTAGCGGTTACTTTGACGGGACCTCCGGGCCCATTCTGGGCAACATACCGATATACCCAAACCCTATTATGCCTGGTATTGCTACTTCCCCGTCTGGTATGTTTGTATACGACGACTTGGCGTTTCCCAGCACTATAATGGTCGACAGTGCGGGTGGGCCTTTGTTCGCTTCAGGCGGCACTGAGATCAACATCTGGAACAACGGCAGCGGCTCACAGTGGGGTCCCGCCGGGAGCTACGGCTTTCAGGAAGTTATTAACGGTTCAGCTGCTACGGGATATCTTACTGGAACACTTTCCATGAGCCAATTTGTACCTGTCCCCGAGGCGGGTTTGTTTGCGGTCGCCGGGGTTGGTTTGCTTGGATTGGTCTATTTTGGCCGTTGCTATTCGCTAAAGTTAAAACTGGCTTAAGACGTGTGGGTTGAAGAATAAAGGGGCGGAAGTCGTACAAAAACAAAAAGGAATTTTATGACGACATGCAATGCGGTGAAAAAACTGGCTTTAGGTGTGGTTCTGTGCGGATTGTTCGCCTGGCAGGCGAGCGCAACCTTGGCTTACAACTTCCCCGGTCCGACGGGCGCAGGTGCTGCTCCGGGCAACCAGACAGACGGGCCTTATACGGAAGGAACCGTATTCACTGTGAATTCTTCTCCAGTTGTAGTTGACGCGCTTGGGGTAATTGATCCTGGCGGGGTTGCCTTTTCAAGTCCGGTTGAAGTAGCCATCTATTCAGTTGTGTTAGATCTCCGTCCTCGTACCATAATAACCGATGCTTCTTTGGTTAGTCCTGTAGCCACTTTTAACCCCGGGCTCCAGACACTTTCGCCCGGCACCGAAACTGCAATTCAAAGCATTTCCCCTGTCTCTTTGGGAGTTGGCACCTACATGATAGTGGCGGAAAATGTAGGTGGTACGACGCACCACCCTATTCCTATGGGTAGGGGGAGTAGAGAGTTACAATCCGTTTTATCCCCCTGGTTATTATCCGGCTAATGGTACCAATTCGGGCGTGAATCTAGTGTCTGCCAATGCCATCCCAGGGGTGACATTCTCGGATCTTGGTTATGCTACTTCAACAATCGGAGATTTGGCCGATCCGACGTTTTCGCCGAATGGCATAGACCCTTATACGGCACTAACCCTTTCCTCAATGGTACCCCCGATACCCATTGGCAAGGCACCCCGCTGGCTCCACGTTACGGCGCCGGCAATGCGGATTTTGCTCCGGTCCCTGAAGCCGCCGGTTTCGCCTTGGCAGGCGTCGGGTTGTTGGGGCTTGTCTATGTTGGCCGTTGCTATCGGCCAAGGCTAAAGCTCGCCTGAGGCGCTTTGAAAATGTTTAAGGGCGGCTTGAATCAAGCCGCCCTTTTTGTTTGTGCTTCGAGGCGGGTTGGATTTAATCTTTTCCGCGTGGCGGAGAAATCGGACAAACCCTTTCGCATGGCAGTTTCATTTAATCCCGAAACCGAAATTGATCGGAGCGCCGGCCTCCAGCCCGGCACAACTTTGGATTTCGGGTTAAACATTGGCGCACCCGGTTCACGCGGCAAAGCGCCAGCCGCCGTCGCGCCGCGAAGGTGGAGGGACTGGCGCACTCCAAGACGCTGCGCATTTTCTCCGCGCCATCGCATTGGGGTGAGATTTCGCCGATCGAATTTGTGCTTTGAACCCCTGAGCCGTGGCAGCCGACGTGAGTCGGCTCTGACATTACTTTGGATAAGATGGAGCGGACTGACATCCGCTGCTACGAGGTTCATGGTGAGAGGTGAGGGCACACGCCGCTTTCACACGGGCAGCCTGGATCTGTTTCGCATGCCGTTTCCATTCCAAAGCGGTGCCAGCCCCGTTCCCCGCCAGTCACCGCACTCCAAGACGCTTCGCGCCGGCCATCCGCAAGGTCTTGGACTGCGGCGGCCCTCCGCCGCTTTTTCCCGCGGCAGCAATTTCATCATTCACCCATTCCACGCCACGACCGCAACCGGCGAGAACACACGATGACCCATCCCGCAACTTCATTGCCGTCGCAGCCCGTTCCTCCCCCGGGAGGCCGGAGCGCAAAACTCGCTTTGGGTCCGCTGCCGGTGTGCGTGCTTGTCCTGCTCTGGGGCTATGTCGTTTATCGGCTCGGCACTTTGTGGCACAGCAACGAGGACTACACCTTCGGTTGGTTCGTGCCGCTGCTGTGTCTCGGTCTTTTTTGGGAGCGTTGGAAACGCCGGCCCGCCCGCAGCCCCGTTTTGCCGGCGGGCGGCACGTTCTTCCTGCTCGCAATGTTCGGGCTCAGTTTGCTGCCCGGCGCGCTTTTCCTGGAGGTCATTCCTTATTGGCGCTTTGCGGGATGGATTTTTGCCGGCGCGGCGGTCGGAATCACGTTCATCATTCTCTACTTCCTGGGCGGGCACAGTTGGAGCCGCTATTTCGCGTTTCCGGTGATTTTTTTCCTCATCGCCGTGCCCTGGCCGACGCGCCTGGAACATCCGCTGATTGAAAAAATGTCGAAGCTCAATGCCGCCGCCAGCGCCGCGTCCGCCAATGTCCTGGGCACCCCCGCCGTCCGCCGCGGCGTGCTGATCGAAACAGCCCCCGGTTTGGTGGGCGTGGACGAGGCGTGCAGCGGCATCCGGTCGTTCCAGGCCAGCGTCATGGTCGCGCTGTTTCTGGGGGAATTATTCAGCTACAGCATACTGCGGCGGGGCGTGCTGCTGTTCGGCGCCGTGGTGCTGGCCTTCACCTGCAACGTGATCCGCACCACCTACCTCGTTCGCATTGCCGACCTGCGTGGCATTGCGGCAGTGAATCTGCGCCACGACCAGGCGGGTTTCGCCATCCTGGGGGTTACCCTGTTTGGGTTGCTGGTGCTCGTGTGGCTGCTGCGACCCAGGCCGGGCAGGCAGGGGGTGGACCTTTCGTTGGTGGAATCCCGGCTTGATGACCTTGAAGAGTTGCACAACCTCGCCCCGGGACCACGCGCGGCGAAGGAAGATTCAACGCCCGCGCCGGGAGCCGTTCCCAGCCGGATTGTTGCTGAACCCGTCCCCACACAAACTGGCGCTGCAGTATCAGCAAACCCCAGTCTTATCAAAGCGGCGCTGGCCGGTTTGGTGGTCTGGATTGTTCTGGTCGAAATGGGAATCCATTTCTGGTTTCGACCGGCGGAGAAACAAGCCGCGACCCTGGCTGCCTGGTCATTGAAATTGCCGGCCCAAGCCGCCGAATTTCACGAATTGCCCATCAGCGAAAATGTCCGGGCGATGCTGGGTTATGACGAAGGCCGGCAAGCCGAGTGGCGCGACAACAGTGGATCTGCCTGGCAACTCTACTATTTTCGCTGGCTGCCTGCGGAAACCCGATATCGCGCCACCATGACCTGCGGCCAGGCTCGCGGTCATGCGCCTGATGTGTGCCTGCGGAATGCAGGCATGGTGCTCCAGACCAACTTGGGGACGCAAACCATGAGCCTGAACGGCGTTCACCTTCAGGTCAGCAACGAACGCTTCCTGGCTCAGGGACGCGATTTCCATGTGTTCTCCTGTTACTGGGAACCCAACGAGTGGGTGCCGCAGGCGGCTCCGGGCACGATTCAGGCGGTTCGTTCGGTTCTCCATGCGTTGATTACCCGCGACCGCGGCTGGAACGAAAAACGGGTGATCAAGGCGGGTGTTTGGGGGAAAGAATCGGACGAGGCCGCGCTGGCCGCCTTCCGGGAGTATTTGCCGGCGATGATCTCCCGGTGAATCGCGGCGGAAGATGAATCCATCGGGACCGCTTTTCCCGGAGCATATCAAACTGTGGTTGGCTGAACTGGTTCAACCCACCCGGCGGGACGCCGCCGGAATCAGATGTTGTGCGAGGTGGCGGTCCGGGAATTTTGCGCCGCCAGCGGCCAGGCCGGCGCGGCGGTTTCCAGGCTGTGAAAGGCCCGGGCCAGGTTTTCCAGATGGCCTTCGATGGCGAACCGGCGCAGGAAATTCTCGCGCATGGTTTCGCCGGACCGCTCGTTCACCAACCGGAGCAGCGCGGCGGCGATTTGCTCCGGTGATTGCGAGTCCACGAGGCCGGGATAATTCAGCGGCAGCATTTCGGACAGCGAACGCCAGCGCGTGGTCACGATGGGCAGGCCGAAAGCCATGGCTTCAATCAAATTCACCGGCTGGTTTTCGCCGATATAGCGGGTGGGAAAACAAAACAGATCCGCCTCGCGCAGGGCGCGTTCCTTTTTCGCGCCCGAGACAAACCCCAGATATTTTACGGCGTCGTTGAACTCAGGATTATTCAACAACTGGTCGAATTCCGCCTTTTCTTCGTTGATGACAAAGCTGCCGGCGGCGAACAGTTTCATGCGCACGGGCGATTGCCGCGCCGACAAAATCCGGTTGGCGGCCAGGACGGCCTGCGCGGCGGCGAACAGCCCTTTCTCGCGGGTGCAATGCGCGAGATACAAAATCCGCACCACCTGGGGATCGCCGCCGGCCTTTGCGCGATCGTCCGGACTGAGCGGTTCGTTCGCGAACAATTTCGCGCGCGCGGTGAAACGCGCCTGGCGCCGGGGCAAAATGGATTGGCTGAAATCCGGGCATGGATCGGGAATGCCGTTGCTGACGACGCGAATGCGCCGCGGCAAAAGTTTTTCCGCGTCGGCGATGTTGTAATTGGAGATGACGGTGCTGAGGCCGGCTTGTTTGAACGCGTGATAAGTCAAGGCCCGGGTGCGGATTTGGACGGACGTTTCCAGCCATTTGGCCAGGCCGGCGGCGTGCCAGTGCAAAATGATTTCCTTGAAAAACGGACGGCAGAGGAACATGACCAGCCAGTCGCGGTAAAGCGCCACGGACTTGCCGGGAGCGGGCACGTAATAAAAATTGGTCACCCCGTAACGGAACCGGCACCATATCGCCTGGAGGCAATAATACAAAATCAACGGGACTTTGCCGATTTGGAGTTCGCCGATATCTTCGAGGCTTCTGGAAAAACGCGCGTCCACGTGGTAACAATCTATGCCGTAGGCGTTGCGCGCCCCGGAAGGGTTCCCGGATTTGCGGCAATCGCCGCCGAAGCCGTTCAACATGAGTTGAACCATGTAGCTTTGGCCGTGGTGCGGCGGCGGCACATGGGCGAATACCAGCAGCTTCATACAAGGTTCAATCGGGCTTCAGCCTTGAATTTGAGCGAAAACCCGGGCCGAAGAAAGATTTTTCGCGCGGGCTGAAAACGGACTTGGACTGGCGTTTTGATTTTCATCGCGTATCCTGCCCGGCGCATCATTTGAATTTCCATGGCCATTGAACGAGTCAACGTCCTCGGCGCAGGCATCAGCGTCATCAACTTGCGGACGGCGCTGGCGGCCATCGCCGCGGCGGTGCGGGACCGGCGCAAAGGCTACATTTGCGTGACCGGGGTGCATGGGGTGATGGAAGCGCAGAACGACCCCGGGTTCCGTAAAATTTTGAACGGGGCGTTTCTTTGCACGCCGGACGGGATGCCGATGGTCTGGATGGGCTGGCTGCGCGGCCACCGGGAAATGAGCCGCGTTTATGGGCCTGACCTGATGCTGGAGGTCTGCGCCTGGAGCGAAACCAGCGGCTGCCGGCATTTTTTCTTCGGCGGCGCGCCGGGCGTGGCGGAACAATTGCGCGCAAAATTGACGGCGCGGTTTCCGCATTTGCAGGTCGTGGGCGGTTACACGCCGCCGTTTCGTCCGCTCAACGTGGAAGAGGCCAAACAGTTGCAGGAAATGGTCCGGGCCGCGCAACCGGACATCCTGTGGGTGGGCTTGAGCACGCCGAAACAGGAAAAATTCATGGCCGAATTTCTGCCGCGGCTGGATGTGACGCTGATGATTGGCGTTGGCGCGGCATTCGATTTTCACAGCGGGCGCGTCAAACAGGCGCCGCGCTGGATGCAGCGGACCGGGCTGGAGTGGTTCTTTCGCTTGTGCCAGGAACCGGGGCGGCTGGCCAAACGGTATTTGCGGAACAATCCGTTGTTCGCGCTGAAAGTCCTCGGGCAGCTTTGCGGTTTGAAATCATACCCGCTGGATTGAATTCCGGCGATTTTGTTTGAGTAAAAGCGGGCATTTGGTTATCTCAAGGCTGGAATTGCGCGCGCAAATGAACGGAAATCAAAATGACAACCCGCCCTTGAACTTCTGGCAGGATTCAAGGGATTGCTGGCGGCGGCTGCCGAACAAGGGCTTTTTCTTTTTGCTGCTGGCGGCGTGGCTGGCGCTGTTTCAGTTTCTGGGCAATTCCATCCTGGGTTACATCCACACGCCATCGTTGTTTTCCTGGATGCATGAGGCGTATCGGAGTTCCGGCAGTGCGGCCAACGATGACGCCCACGGCAATTTCATCCCGTTTCTGGTCGTCGGGCTGTTCTGGTGGAAGCGGAAGGAACTGCTGGCGTCGTCCTTTAACATTTGGTGGCCGGGATTGCTGATTCTGGCGGCGGGAATGGCGCTGCATGTTTTGGGTTATGTCATTCAACAGCCCTCGCTTTCCATCGTGGCGCTGTTCATGGGAATTTACGGATTGATGGGGCTGGCTTGGGGGCGCGAGTGGCTGCGAAAAAGCGCCTTTCCCTTTTTCCTGTTTGTTTTTTCCGTTCCCTTGGGAGCGCGGAGCGAGTTCATCACTTTTCCCCTGCGGCAACTCGTGAGCTGGCTGGTGGAGGTGGTGGCGCACTGGATTTTGGGAATTGATGTGATCCGGGTGGGAACGCAACTGTTCAATTCCTCAGGCACTTACCAGTATGAAATTGCCGCGGCTTGCAGCGGCATCCGGAGTCTCATCGCGATTTTCCTGCTGGCCACGATTTACGGTTTTGTCGTGTTTCGCCCGGCGTGGAAACGGCTTTTGCTCATGGCGCTGGCATTCCCCCTCGCTGTTTTGGGAAATCTGGCGCGAATGCTTTTCATCATCATGGCGGGAGAATTTGGCGGGCAGGAAGCCGGCAACTATGTTCATGAAAGCAGCCTTTTCAGCCTCGTCCCCTATGTTCCGGCAATGATCGGGCTGCTGGTCGCCGGGCGGCTGCTGGAAAAATGGCGCGATTCAGACGCATCCGTGGAGCAAAGACATCCATGAAACATCAAAAATGGCTGATTCTTTTGGTCGCGCTCGGGTTGATGGCGGGCACCGCCGGCGTGCTGACCAGGCTTAAAACCCACCAGAAACTCGGCAAACCGGGCATCCATGCGACGCCGATTCCCGGAAGCGTGATGATGAAAATTGATTTGCCGGAGCGGGTGCTCGACTTCACCTCCACCAACGTGCCGGAGTCGCAAGTTGAACTGGGTTATTTCCCAAAAGACACCTCTTATGCCCGGCGTCTCTACCAGGCGCCCAATGGGTTCGGAGCCAGCGCCACCGTCATTATGATGGGTGCGGATCGCACGAGCATTCACCGGCCGGAATACTGCCTGCCGGGACAAGGCTGGACCATCGGCTCCAAAACGGCGGTCAATATTCCCATCAGCGGCAGTCAGCCTTATGAATTGCCGGTGATGAAATGGGTCGTCCGCAATACCCTCCAGACGGCGGACGGGCAAAAACAGGCCGTGAGCGGGATTTATGTGTTTTGGTTTGTGGCCGACCAGGAACAAACCGCGGACAATTTTCAACGCATGTGCTGGCTGGCGCGGGATTTGTTGCGCACGGGTGTGTTGCAACGCTGGGCCTACATTTCGTATTTTTCCATCTGCGCGCCGGGCCAGGAAGACGCGGCGTTTGAGCGCCTGAAGCCATTGATCGCCGCCTCGGTGCCGGAATATCAATTGCCCCCCGGCAACCATTGATGGTTAAAACATTTGAATTCAACCGCAAGGGATTGTCTATTTTGAACAGCGCTTCAAATCCAGGTTAAAAAGCCATGTTGCAACGCGATCGCCAGATTCGAACGCAAATCCACCAGGTGGCGGACGCCTGTCTGTTCGCGGTAAGCTTCTGGATTGCGTTTACCTTGCGCGTCAATCCGCAAATCATTGCGTGGCTGAAACTCGACCAAATTTCACCCGACATATTAGCCCGGGTCATCTGGCTTTACTTCTTGTTGATTCCCACGGGGCCGCTGGTTCTTGAATCCCAGGGTTTTTACGACCATCCCGTCCTTTGCCCGCGCCGGGACATTCTCTGGCCGCTCATCAAGGGTTGTTTCATCACGACCATTGGCCTGGTGCTGGCCATGTACGTCATCCACATTGTTTCGCCGCGCGTAGTGATGATGTTTTTTGGCGGCATCAGTTTCAGCCTGATTTATCTGAAAGAGGAACTGGTGCGGTGGGCTTTGCGCAGCAAATTCGGCCAGCTTCAATACAAACGCCGCTTCATCCTCATCGCCACCAGGGGCGAAATCACGCGCTTGCGGCGCCAGTTGCAAGACAAGGCGGACCCCAGCGTTGAAATTGTGGGGGAATTGAGTCTCGGAGAAGCCCCGTTGCAACAACTCACGCAGATGCTGCACGAGCATTCGGCCAATGGCGTGATCATCAGCGCGCGGCACATCTACTTCGAGCAGGTCGAACACGCCATCAAAACCTGCGAACTCGAAGGCGTCGAGGCCTGGCTGGTCGCCGATTTTTTTGGAACGCAAGTTTCCCATGCGCGTTTTGACGAATTGCTCGGCCATCCCCTGCTGGTCTTTCGCACGACGCCGGAAACCTCCTGGCAGGGGGTCATCAAGCAGTTCATGGATTTCTTCGGGTCGCTGTTTTTGCTGGTGTTGTTGACGGTGATTCCGGTGATTCCCGCCATCGCGGTGGCGATCAAGCTCACTTCGCCCGGTCCGGTTTTATTCCGCCAGCAACGCTCCGGCCTCAACGGCGCGCCCTTCACGCTATACAAATTCCGCACCATGGTGAGCAACGCCGAACAATTCAAACACGAACTGGAGGCCATGAACGAAATGAGCGGCCCCGTTTTCAAGGTCACCAACGACCCGCGCGTCACGCCAATCGGGAAATTCCTCCGCCGATACAGCCTCGACGAATTGCCGCAATTGTTCAACGTGTTCCGCACCGAAATGAGCCTGGTGGGCCCGCGCCCGCTGCCGGTGGACGAGGTGAAGCGGTTCGAAGATTTCGCCCATCGCCGCCGCCTCAGCGTCAAGCCCGGCCTCACCTGCCTCTGGCAAATCAGCGGACGCAACCAGATTTCCGATTTCAAGGAGTGGGTGCGCCTCGACCTCGAATACATTGACCACTGGTCGCTGTGGCTCGATTTGAAAATCCTGTTCCGCACCATTCCCGCCGTGATCGCCGGCACGGGCGCAAAATAACACGGTGCGTTTAACGGAACTTAAATGAATGAACTGATATTCATCTATGTTTTGTGTTTCGTTTCTGCGGCCGTCATCGAATCTCGTTTCCCGTTGAATAATTTGCTGGAGCGTATCTTGGTCGTTTTAACCCTCGTGGCCGCGCAATTGATTTTGGCCGTTCAATTATTGTCACTGTTTAATTTTCTTACGGGTGGAGGGTTGCTTTTGGCGTGCCTTGGCTTTGCCCTGGCTGGCTGGGGAACGGCCTGCGTCTGGTCGTTGCCGACGAGCCGTCTTTCTTGGAAAACTATTTTGACGAAAAATTGGGCTGAAATGGTTGGGATCGAAGAGCATTTGCCGGCCTTGCGTCTCTTGGTTTTTGGTGCCGGGTTGATCGCTCTCTATTCCTTGTTGGGAGCACTCATGATTCCGTTGGGTGACAGTTATCATTTTGAAAAGCCCTTGTTTTGGATTCAAAACCGTTCGATCGCGCCTTTTGTAGCAAGCAATCCACGCATCAATGTAACCTCCTTTGCCGATGCGGCGCTGTCCTTGCCGGGGTATCTTTACTGCCGCAGTGGATTGATGTTTGCATTCATAATTTTATGTGCCGGCATCCTGTTGCTGGGGATAGTGTTTTCTCTGGCCAGAAAACTTGGTTGCAGCTGGTCGGCGGCGGCCTGCGCAAGCGTACTCATGTTGGGGGTTTCGATCTTTACACTGCCTTTTCTGACCGTGAGCGCGGCTTCTTATCTGGCGGCTGTGTGGGTCGGAGCCAGTTTGTTGTTTTTGATGGAGTGTCAAAGCTCTTCGGTGGCGCTTTCAAGCGAGCAACTCACCAAGGTGGGGTTCTCCGTCGCCTGTTTCTTGATGGCCTGCGGGGCAAAAAACACAACTGTTTTTCTGGCGCCATCTTTTCTGGTTGGATTGGCCATCTGCCTCCGGCGTTTTTTATTCAAAACAAAGGTCGTCTTGATTTTGGCGGCATCCACCATGCTGGGATTGCTTTGTTCAGGCACCGCTTGGAATTACATTGAGAACATAAAATGGTATGGCAACCCCCAAGGTCCTCCGTTCATGCAGGAGCACCTTTCCCAGGAATTGAATCTCCGCTCTGTGTGGACACGTGTTGCCCGCGGCACAATTTTAATGGCTTCTGATTTGTTATACATTCCCCCATCAGTACGAGATGCTTACGGGACCGTGTGTCAGAAAGCCGTCCGTGTCATTGGCGGAAAAAACGAATTGAGCGAAGATGAAGGTTTTTATAGTTTTCAAAATGAGAAAATTTCGCCCGGCTGTGCCGGGGGTCTGGTGGGGGTGTGTTTTTTACTGCCCGCGCTGATTGTCAGCCTGCAACGGATGATGGGCAAAGGGGATTCCGCCGGGAAGGTTAAGTCTTTTCATCGCGTCAATATCACCCTTTTGCTTCTGTTTGGATTGGGATATTTTTTGATGTGCCACATATTTCTCCGCTGGCAATCCATCGGGTTATGGAGATTGATGCCGGCTTTCCCGGTAATTGTAGCTCCTTTGTTTGGCTTGCTCATGGAGCGGTTCCGGTGTCAATTGGCCGCACTGCTGCTGGTGGTTTTTAGCAACCTGTTATTTTTGACAATCGATTCAGTCATGATGGCGCGTCGGTTTGCACCGCTGGATGGCAACCGGTTTCTCAAAACATTGACTGAATTGGGAAGACAACATGGTTGCAAAGTGGAATATCAGTGGGTGAATGAGCCTTCGCAAGATTTGTTCGTCCGTGAAGTTTATTCCAGCCGCCAAATCGCGCAAAAGTTCTTGGAACGGGTTGATCCCGCCACAACGATTGCTTTTGTAGGATCTGAGGATACAGATGCGTATTATTTTTTTGGCCGCGACTTTTCCAATACAGTCATACCATTGAATGACAGCAGAAACCCCGGCCGGCTATTGCCCCTGCCGGAGAATGCAAAATATCTCATCTTTGGCGAGCGATACAAAATTGACGCCGACAAAATCGCCTGGGCATCAAGCCACGGCTACTTGTCAGTCTTTCGGGTCTTTAGGGGAAACGAATGCGTTTTCATGGGTTTCAAGAAAAATCCAATGCAACCAGGCGTCCCATGAAAACACATGATTCCATCCGCTTGCAGCAACAGCGCAAAATGAAATTGTTGAACCATTTTAATACGCTTCCGCTTCACGGTTTAACAGTTTAAAGTTTTGCACATTCCAACAATGAAAAAAACTTCCATTATCACCGGCGCCGCGGGTTTTCTCGGCTCGCACCTGGCCGATCTGCTCCTGGCGCGCGGCCACCGGGTCATCGGCATTGACAATTTCGTCACCGGCACGGTGGACAATATTTCCCATCTGGCCGGCAACCCGGATTTCAAATTCATCCAGCAGGACGTCACCGAATTCCTTTTTCTCAACGAGGCGGTGGATTGCGTCTGGCACTTCGCGTCGCCCGCCAGCCCGGTGGATTACCTGGAACTGCCGATTCAAACGCTCAAGGTCGGCTCGCTCGGCACGCACAAGGCGCTCGGTCTGGCCAAGGAAAAGGGCGCGCGCTTTCTGCTCGCCTCGACCTCGGAAATTTACGGCGACCCGCTCGTCCATCCGCAACCGGAGGAATACTGGGGCAACGTCAACACCATCGGCCTGCGCGGCTGTTACGACGAGGCCAAGCGCTTCGCCGAGGCGCTGACCATGGCCTACCACCGCGAACACCGGGTCGAAACGCGCATCGTCCGCATCTTCAACACCTACGGACCGCGCATGCGGCTCAATGACGGCCGCGTCGTGCCGGCGTTCATCAGCCAGGCGCTCAAAAACAAACCCGTCACCGTTTTTGGTAAAGGCCGGCAGACGCGCAGCTTTTGTTACGTGTCCGACCTGATCGAGGGGATTTATCGCTTGATGATGAGCAACTACGATTTGCCGGTGAACATCGGCAATCCGGCGGAAATGACGATGCTGCAATTCGCCGAACAAATCATCCGCGCCACCCGCTCGCGCAGCAAAATTGTTTTCAAGCCGCTGCCGCAGGACGACCCGAAACAACGCCGGCCTGACATCACCAAGGCGAAAAAAATCCTCAAGTGGGAACCCAAGGTGAAGCTGGCCGACGGCCTCAAAGAGACGATTGCCTATTTCCGAACGAAAGTTTAAGCCGGCTCCGGTGCAATTCTCTTTTATGATTGATGATTGATGATTTATGATTTGTTCGGTTCGCGCGCTACCGGCGCCAAATCATCAATCATAAATCGTATATCATAAATGGTGTTTCGCGCCCGACAATTTGAATTCGTTTTCCCGCGGCCCGCGCTTGTCATGGGCATCGTCAACGTCACGCCCGATTCCTTCTCCGACGGCGGAAAATTTTTTGATCCGGCCCGGGCCGTCGCGCACGCGCTGGAACTGGCCGCGCAAGGCGCGGAAATTCTCGACCTCGGCGGCGAATCCACGCGCCCGGGCGCCGCGCCGGTCAGCGAACAAGAAGAGCTTCGTCGCGTCATTCCCGTTATTGAAAAACTTGCCGCCATCCGGTGGGGCGAGGCTACTGACGAGCCGGCTCGCGGGGACGCTCGCCCCACCAGAAAACTGGTGCTTTCGATTGACACCGTGAAACCCGCCGTCGCCCGCGCCGCCTTGCAGGCCGGCGCGAGCATCGTCAACGACGTGGCGGCCCAGCGCGAAGACGATGCGATGTGGAGGGTTGTGGCGGAATCGGGCGCGGGTTACATTTGCATGCACGCGCAAGGCACGCCGCAAACGATGCAAATGAATCCGGTCTATGCGGACGTGGTCCGGGAAGTCGGCGAATTTTTTGGCGAACGGCTGGAAAGATTGAACGCGCGCGGGGTGGCAATTGACCAAGTGGTGCTGGACGTCGGCATCGGTTTTGGCAAGACGCCCGGGCACAATTTACAGTTGCTCGCGGCCTTGCGGAGTTTTACAAAGTGGCGGCGTCCGTTGCTGCTCGGCGTTTCGCGCAAGTCGTTCATCGGGAAATTGCTCGGCGCGGAGGTGGGCGCGCGCCTGCCGGCGTCGCTCGCGTGCGCGTGCCTGGCGGTGGCAGACGGCGTGCAAATCATCCGGACGCACGACGTCGCGGAAACGGTGCAAGCGGTGCGGATGACAGAGGCCGTGCTGGCCCGGACAGAAAAATAATGTGGATGCAGCTCCAAAGCAGTTGGCGGCCCGCGCTGGAAATTTTAATCCTCGCGGTCGCGATTTATTATCTCTTCCGCTTTTTGCGCGGGACGCGCGGCTGGCCGGTGGTCATCGGTCTGGTCGTGTTGCTGCTGGCGCTGGCGCTGGTCACCACGATTCTTGATTTGAAGGTGTTGCGCTGGCTGCTCGGCACGTTCTCGGCGTTTTTCGCCGTGGCCGTCCTCATTATTTTTCAGCCGGAATTGCGCCGGATGCTGGCCGAACTCGGCAATCTGCCGCTCTTTGTCAGCGTGAGCGAACAGCGCGAAAGCATCGAGGTCATCATCCAGACCGTTGAGCGCCTCGCCGACGTGAAAATCGGCGCGCTCATCGCCATCGAACAATCCATCCAGCTTCAGGAAGCCGTCGAGTCCGGCATCCGCGTGGATTGCGACGCCACGCCGGAAATGCTCGAAACGATTTTTTTCCCGAACAACGCGATTCACGACGGCGGCGTCATCATCAAGGGCGACCGCATCGCGTTTGCCGCGTGCATTTTTCCGCTGACGCAGCGGACGGATTTAAACAAATCGCTCGGCACGCGGCATCGCGCGGCGATTGGGTTGAGCGAGGAAACCGACGCGGTCATCGTGGTCGTGTCCGAGGAAACCGGCATGATTTCACACGCGTACAAAGGCCAGCTCGTGCGCGGCGTGTCGCTGGAGCAATTGCGCGCGTTCCTGACTTCCGTGCTCGTGCAGCCGGCCAAAACCCGCCACGGTTTTGAATGGCTGCGCGCGCGCCTCGGGGAACGGCACAAGCCCGGTTCGGTCGTCATCACCCAAAACACACCGCGCCCGACGCTCAAGCAAACCGCCCACTGAATTTTTACCACCATGCGCGACTGGGTCACCAAAGATTTGGGCTGGAAATTGTTCTCGCTGTTTCTGGCGGTGAGCATCTGGCTCACCGTTCACAAAATTTATGAAGAGCCGCGAAACGCCTCCGCGCCGGGGGCCGGGGTTCCGGTGACCTTTGGCAGTTTGCCGGTGCTCGTGGTTTCCACCGCGTTGGATGTGCGTAATTTCCGGGTGTCGCCCGCCACCGTGACGGTCAAGGTCAGCGGGCCGCCCGAGGTCATGGCCGATTTGCAGGCCGGTCAAATTCATGCGGTGGCGGACCTCACGGACATTCAATCCGCCCGCGATTTGCGCCGGCGCGTGGATGTTTCAACGCCGCCCGGCGTGACGCTTGTGAGTGTGGCCCCGACCAACGTGGACGTGATTGTTCCGCCGCCGCCGAATAAAAAACCATGAGTTCCCCAAAAAAAATCTTCGGCACGGACGGCGTCCGCGGCACGGCCAACGTCGAGCCCGTCACCGCCGAGACCGCGCTCAAACTGGGCCGCGCCGCCGCGTACGTTTTCAAAAACCTCGAACGCCAGTCCCGCGGCCGCGGCCGGCACAAGATCGTCATCGGCAAGGACACCCGGCTTTCCGGCTACATGCTCGAAAACGCGATTTCGTCCGGCATCCTTTCCATGGGCGTGGACGTGCTGTTCATCGGGCCGTTGCCGACGCCGGGCGTGGCTTACGCAACGCGCAGCCTGCGCGCCGACGCCGGCATCGTCATCACCGCCTCGCACAATCCATATGCAGACAACGGCATCAAGTTTTTCCGCGCTGACGGCTACAAGCTTGACGACAAAATCGAGGGCAAAATCGAGGATTTGGTTTTCAGCGGCGAGATCGAGAACATTCGTCCCACGGCCGATGCCATCGGCAAGGCGGTCCGCATTGACGACGCGCTCGGGCGTTACATTGAATTTGCCAAAGCCTCGTTCCCGCGCGGCCTGACGCTTGAAGGGATGCGCATCGTGGTGGATTGCGCGCACGGCGCGGCCTACAAATCCACCCCCTGCGTGCTGCGCGAACTCGGCGCGGAAGTCATTGTCTATGGCCACCAGCCCGACGGCATGAACATCAACTGCGATTGCGGTTCGATGCATCCCGAGGCGGTATGCCGCAAGGCCGTCGAACACAAGGCGGACCTCGGCATCGCGCACGACGGCGACGCCGACCGCGTGCTGCTGTGCGATGAAAAGGGCAATCTGATTGACGGCGACGACATCATGGCCATTGCCGCGCTCGACATGCTCGCGCAAAAAACGCTCGCTGAAAAAACCCTGGTCACCACCGTGATGAGCAACGCCGGGCTGGCCGCCGCCATCAAATCCGCCGGCGGCAGGGTCATCCGCACCGCCGTCGGCGACCGGAACGTGATTGATGAAATGCTGCGCGGCGGCTTCAACTTCGGCGGCGAGCAGAGCGGGCACTTGATTTTCCGCGATTTCGGCACCACCGGGGACGGCCTGGTGGCCGCGCTGCAGGTTCTCCGCATTGTAAAGGCCAGACAAACGCCGCTCTCCCGGCTGGCGAAATGCTGGACCCGCTTTCCGCAACTCGTCACGAACATTCCGGTGCGCGAAAAAGTTCCGTTCGAGCAGCTCGGCGGCGTGTTGAAACTCGTCGCCCAGGCCGAAGCGGAGCTGAAGTCCGCCGGCGGCCGCGTGTTGTTGCGTTACTCCGGCACGGAGCCGAAGGCGCGCCTGCTGTTGGAAGGCCGTGACGCAAAGGTTTTGGAAACGTGGTCGCAGAAAATCATCGGCGCCATTCAGAAACAGATTGGGAAATAAATTTCGCCGGTTGACGGACGGACGCCGACGGGAGAAAAACCGTTCCTTCGCGCGATAACGAGCCTGGGAATGGGTGTAAATTATGCGGCGCCGGGCCGGAAATGGGTATAAATTATGCGGCATCGGGTCACAAACATGCCTATTCGCAACTTAAACAACTGGCGCATCCCCTCGAAGCTGGTCTTGTTTTTCGTCCTGCTGTCGGCGGGCTTTGTTGCGGTCGGTTATCGTTACTATCGGAACTACGAGCGGCAATTCCGCGCCGAGGCCGAGCGCCAGCTCTCCGCCATCGCGGAGTTGAAGGTGGACGAACTGACGCAGTATCGCAAGGAGCGGTTGTGGGACGCCGACAGCCTTGCCGAGAACCCTGCTTTTTCCGGGCTGGTGCGGCGCTTTTTCGATCACCCGGAAGACGCCGAAGTGCGACAGCAGATTCAAGAGTGGGCCGGCAAATACCCGGCGACCGGCCAGTATGACCTGGTTTGCCTCTTCGACGCGCAAGGCGCCGTTCGCCTGTCCGTCCCCGCTGAACGTCCGCCGATTTCATCCGATGTTGCACAGCGCGTTCCAGAAGTCTTGCGGTCGGGTCAAGTAACCTTCCAGGATTTCCACCGCAATGAGCATGACCAGCAAATTTATCTGACGCTGCTGGTGCCCATTTTTGACGAGTCGGACGCGAACCGTCCGCTGGGCGTTTTCGCCCTGCGGGTTAATCCTGAAACCTATCTCTATCCGTTCATCAAACGCTGGCCAACGCCCAGCCTGACGGGCGAGACGCTGCTCGTCCGCCGGGACGGCAATGACGCGCTGTTCCTTAACGAGTTGAAGTTTGGCGCCAACACCTCCCTCAACCGGCGCATACCCCTGACCAACACAGATGTGCCCGCGGTGAAAGCCGTGCTGGGGCAGACAGGCATCGTGGAAGGCACGGATTATCGCAAGATGCCGACGGTGGCGGCCCTGCATCCCGTTCCGGATTCACCGTGGTTTCTGGTGGCGCGCATAGATACGGCGGAGGTGTATGCGCCGCTGCGCGAGCGGTTGCGGCTGACCATTCTGCTGGTGATCCTTTTGCTGCTCTGCGCGGGCGCGGGCATCAGCGCGATCTGGCGGCATCAGCGCGTCCGGTTCTATAAAGAGCAGTATGAGATGGCCGAGTCGCTGCGGGAGAGCGAGGAGCGTTTCCGGCGGGTATTCGAGGAAGGTCCGACCGGGATGGCGACGCTCGACGAGACGTTTCGTTTTCTTCGGGTGAACCCGGCTTTCGCCGCCATGCTGGGCTATTCCGAGAAAGAGCTGCAAACGATGGCCTTCACCGACATCACCCATCCGGATTACGTCCCAAAAGATGTCGAACAGGTGCGGCTGCTGCTGCGCGGCGAACTCGCCGTGTATCAAACGGAGAAACGCTATATCACCAAGTCCGGGAAAGAATTGTGGGGACAGGTGCAAGTGGCCGCGGTGCGAAACGCGGACGGAGCCTTTCGCTATTTTCTTGCCATCGTCGGCAACATTACCGAGCGCAAGCAGGCGGAGGAGAATCTGCGCCGCTCGGAGACGAAGTTCCGCACGCTCTACAATTCGACCAGCGACGGGGTGATGCTGCTGGACGAGAAAGGCTTTTTCGATTGCAACCCGGCGGCCCTGGCGGTGTTCGGCTGCGCGACCCGGGAGGAGTTCTGCTCGAAACACCCCGCTGATGTGTCGCCGCCGGTGCAGCCGGACGGCACGGATTCCCGAACGCTGGCCAACCAGCAGATCGCCACGGCGCGGGAAAAGGGCACCAACCACTTCGAGTGGATGCATCAGCGGGCTGACACCGGCGAGACCTTCACCGCCGACGTGCTGCTCAATGCCATGGAACTGGATGGCAAGCCGGTGCTCCAGGCGGTCGTCCGCGACATCACCGAGCGCAAGCAGGCGGAGGAATCGCTGCGCCACGAACGGACCTTGATGGGAGCCTTGATGGATAACATTCCCGCAGCCGTTTACTTCAAGGATGCGGCCAGCCGCTTTATCCGGGTGAACCGCGCCCATTCCCGGAAGTTTGGCTTGAGTGATCCGGCCCAGCTCGCCGGCAAATCGGACGCGGATTTTTTCTCGGGGGAGCACGCGCAACAGGCCCTGGCCGACGAGCAGGAGATTCTTCGCACCGGCCAGCCGCTGCTGAACGTCGAGGAAAAGGAAACCTGGCTGGACGGCACCGTGAGCTGGGTGTTGACCAGCAAACTGCCCCTGCGCGACGCCGCGGAACGAGTCATCGGCACCTGCGGCATCTCCCTTGACATCACCGACCGCAAGCAGATGGAGCAGGCGCTGGCCGAGCGCACGGAGGAAGTCTCCCAAAGGAACCAGGAACTGGCTGATGCCAACACGACCCTGCAACAGCAAATCGCCGTGCGGGAACGCATCGAAAAAGTCCTGGAGGGGGAGCGCAATTTGCTGCGCACGCTCATTGACAACCTGCCGGACTATGTTTATGCCAAGGACGCCGAAGGCCGGTTTACCATAGCCAACGTGGGGGTGGCGCGCCAGTTTGGATTTTCGTCTCCCAACGAGGTCATTGGAAAGTCGGATTTCGATCTTTTCCCGCGCGACCTGGCGGCCCAATACCATCTCGAAGAACAGGAAATTCTCCGGTCCGGCCAGGGGTTGCACGGTCACGAAGGCCCCACGGTGGACGCCGGCAAGCCGGAGAAAAACCGCTGGGTTTCCACCACCAAGGTGCCCCTGCGGAACGATCTGGGTGAGATCACCGGGTTTGTCGGCCTGGGCCATGACATCACCGAACGCAAGCAGATGGAGCAGGCGTTGCGGGAATCGCAGGCGCTTTATTATTCATTCGTGGAGCAACTGCCGGTGGGGGTTTTTCGCAAAGACTTGGAAGGCCGCTTTGTACTGGTCAACCCCTGGTTCTGCCGGCTCAAAGGCATGAAGTCGGAGGATTTTTTGGGCAAAACCATCCAGGAAGTTGCCGCCGCCGAAGCTGCGAAATCGGGCGCCTCGGGGCCGGTAACCAAGTATGCCGCCGCCGGGGTGGAACATCATGAACAGATCCTGCAAACCGGCAAACCCATTGAGCTGGTTGAAGAATATGCCAAGGCCGATGGCACGAAACAGTTCCTGCACGTCATAAAATTGCCGGTGGTGGATCCGGACGGAAAAATTATTGGCAGCCAGGGAATCCAGTTCGATATCACCGCGCGCAAGCTGGCGGAGGACGGGTTGCAGCAAAGCTCGCGGGAATTGCAGGCACGGAACGACGAACTGGCGCGTTTCACCTACACCGTCTCACACGACCTGAAGAGTCCGCTGGTGACGATCAAAGCCTTCCTTGGCTATCTGGAGCAAGACGCCAGCAAACCGGACGCGGCGGGAATGAAACAGGACCTCGAGTACATCTACGGCGCGGCGGACAAGATGGGCCGGCTGTTGGATGAACTGCTCGATCTGGCGCGCATTGGGAGCAAGATGAACCCGCCGGAAGAAGTGCCGCTGCCAGTGGTGGTGAAAGACGCCCTGGACCTGGTGGCCGGGGGGATTATCCAGAAAGGCGTGGAGGTTGTGGTGACAAAAGAACCGATGATGCTGTGCGGCGATCGGACGAGACTGGTTGAAGTCTTCCAGAATCTGGTGGACAACGCCATCAAGTTTATGGGCGATCAACCGGCGCCGCGCGTGGAGATCGGCGTGGAGAAAACCGGGGAAGGAAATGTGTTCTTTGTCCGCGACAACGGCATGGGCATTGAGCCGCGGTATCAGGCAAAGGTCTTCAACCTGTTCGAAAAGTATGACCCCAAAATGAAGGGCACGGGCATTGGCCTGGCGCTGGTCAAACGGATCGTGGAAGTGCATGGCGGCAAAGTCTGGGTGGAATCGGCGGGGATTGGCAAGGGCGCCACGTTCCGCTTCACCCTGGCAAAAATCCAACCCCATCCGGTTCAACCATGAGCTTGCAACCGAACCCCCCCGGCTGGAAGCCGGACGACACGGCAGCCAAAGAGGGCTGCCGCTACGATGTTGGATGACAAACAGGCCGCCACGGATTAAATGACTACTATGAACTTTTCCGAACCAACCGAACGCCGCGCCGAGTGGGGCCTCCTGCTGATCTTCGCCCTCCTGTCATTGGGAATTGTCGCGGGGGGCGCCTTCTACTATCGGCACTACGAGCGGCAATTCCGCGTCGCAGCCGAGCGCCAGCTTTCCGCCATCGCGGAACTGAAAGTCGGCGAGCTGGCGCAGTATCGCAAGGAGCGATTGGAAGACGCCGCCCTCTTTTTCAACAACCCGGCTTTTTCCGGGCTGGTGCGGCGCTTTTTCGATCATCCGGAGGACGCCGAAGCGCAACAGCAGATTCAGGCGTGGACGGTCAAATTGGTGGCAACCGGTCAGTATGACCTGGTTCGCCTGTTGGATACTCAAGGCGTCAATCGCCTGTCATCGCCTGCCGGAGCGCCGCCGATATCTTCCCTTGTTTCGCAGCGCATTCCTGAAATCTTGCGATCGGGTCAGGTGACCTTTCAGGATTTCCATCGGAACGAACACGACCGGCGGGTTTATCTGGACATCCTGATTCCCTTGTTCGACGAACAGGATGCCCGCCGGCCGCTGGGCGTTTTCTATCTGCGCATTGATCCGGACAAGTATCTTTATCCCTTCATCCAGCACTGGCCCGTGCCCAGCCGGACGGCGGAGACACTGCTCGTTCGGCGGGACGGCAACGACGCGCTGTTCCTCAATGAGCTCAAGTTCCGGACCAACACCGCCCTCAACCTGCGCATGTCCCTCGCCAGCAATGACATGCCGGCGGTGAAAGCCGTGCTGGGACAGGAAGGCATCGTGGATGGCACGGATTATCGCGGAGCGCCGGCGCTGGCGGCCCTGCGTGCCGTTCCGGATTCGCCATGGTTTCTGGTGGCGCGCATGGACACCGCCGAAGTGTTCGCGCCGATGCGGGCGCGGCTCTGGCAGGTGCTCGTCATGATCTGCGTTCTGCTCTTCGGTTCATGGGCCTGTCTGGGTCTGGTCTGGCGGCAGCAGCAAGCCCGGTTCTACCAGGCGCAGTATGAGTCGGCGGAGGCGCTGCTGCGTGACGAGGCCCGTTTCCGTTCGCTGGCCAGCATTCTCCAACACCCCGCCACCAGCTTGCAGGAATTCCTGGACTTTGCCCTGGACGAGGCCATCAAGCTGACCGGCAGCAAAATCGGCTACATCTACTTTTATCACGCCGACCGAAAGGAGTTCGTCCTGAACACCTGGTCCAAGGACGTGATGAAGGAATGTAAAATCCAAAATCCGCAAACCTGCTACGAATTGGACAAGACCGGCATTTGGGGCGAAGCCGTGCGCCAGCGGCGGCCCATCATCTTGAACGATTTTCAGGCCGAACATCCGCTTAAGAAAGGCTATCCGGAAGGCCACGCCCGGCTGGATAAATACCTGACCATCCCGGTCTTTCGCGGCGACGCAATCGTGGCGGTGGTGGCGGTGGCGAACAAGGCCCAAAATTACGACGAAGCGGACGTGACGCAACTGCGGCTGCTGATGGACGCTGTCTGGAGAATGCTGGAACGCAAGCAGGCCGAGGAGGCGTTGAGCCGCTCGGAGACGAAGTTCCACACGCTTTACGATTCGACCCGGGACGCGGTGATGCTGCTGGACGAGAAAGGCTATTTCGACTGCAACCCGGCGACCCTGACGGTGTTCGGCTGCGCGAGCCGGGAGGAGTTCTGCTCGAAACACCCCGCCGATGTGTCGCCGCCGGTGCAGCCGGACGGCACGGATTCCCTGACGCTGGCCAGCCAGCGGATCGCCACGGCGCTGGAAAAGGGCGGCAACCGCTTCGAATGGATGCACAAGCGGATTGACACCGGCGAAACCTTTCCCGCCGAGGTGCTGCTCAGTGCCATGGAACTGGATGGCAAACAGGTGCTCCAGGCGGTTGTGCGCGACATCACCGCTCGCAAGCAGGCAGAATGGGAAATCCAGCACCAGGCGAATTTTGCCCGTTTCAATCCAAATCCGGTGTTGGAATTGTCCGCCGCCGGGGAAATCAACTACAGCAACGATGCCGCCGGAGAAATGGCGCACGCGCTGGGGCTGGAAAATCCTGCGCAGATGCTGCCGCTCGACACCCCCGCGATGATCCGCGAATGCCTGGCCGCCGGCAAACCGAAACTTCGCGTGGAGAAACAGATCGGCCCGCGCGTGATTTCGTGGTCATTCTTCCCCGTCAAGTTCAACAACCTGGTGCATGGTTATGCGGGCGACGTCACCGAGCGCAAGCGGGCGGAGGAGAAGCTCCGCCAGTTGTCCACCGCGGTGGAACAAAGCCCCGCCTCAATCGTCATCACCGATACGGCTGGCGACATTGAATACGTCAATCCCAAGTTCGTCCAAGTCACCGGGTACACCCTGGTGGAAGCGCTGGGCAAAAATCCGCGCATCCTGAAATCCGGCGAGAAAAGTCCGGAAGCCTACCGGGAACTGTGGGAAACCATCTCGTCGGGAAAGGAATGGCGCGGCGAATTTCATAACAAGAAAAAGAACGGCGAACTCTACTGGGAAAGCGCCTCCATCTCGCCCATCCGCGACCTCGCGGACCGCGTCACCCATTACGTCGCCGTCAAGGAAGACATCACCGCGCGGAAACAGACCGAGGCCGAACGCGAACAGCTCATCCATGACTTGCAAGACGCCCTGGCCAGCGTGAAGTCGTTGAGCGGGCTGCTGCCCATCTGCGCCAATTGCAAAAAAATCCGCGACGACAAGGGCTACTGGAGCCAGGTGGAAAGCTACATCTCGCAACACTCCGAGGCCACCTTCACCCACGGCATCTGCCCGGATTGCATCAAGAAGTTGTATCCGGACCTGGCGCAAAGCGGCCTCGGTCGCCCACCCGAGGAAACTCCATGACGGCGCGTTGGCACAGCAAACAACCGGCGGGAAGCCGGATGACACGGCGGGCTGGGAAGCCCGCCGCCACGGGCAACTCGCCCCTTCGCTTGCGCCTGTGGAAATTTGCGGATTGCCAATTCCCGGCCCCGCATCATAATCGCATTTGCTTATGAAAGCCGTTACAAAGGAAGAACGGCGTGTTGCATATCCGCTCGTCCTGATTTTCGCCCTCCTGGCGGCGGGCATTGTCACGGGCGGCCACCGTTATTATCGGAACTACGAGCAGCAATTCCGCGCCGAGGCCGGGCGCCAGCTTTCCGCGGTCGCGGAGTTGAAGGTAAACGAACTGGAGCAGTATCGCAAGGAGCGGCTGTGGGATGCCGACACCCTTTTCAAGAACCCGGCTTTTTCCGGGCTGACGCGGCGCTTTTTCGATCGCCCGGAGGACGGCGAAGCGCAACAGCAGATTCAGGCGTGGGCAGCCAAATACCTGGCGACCGCCCAGTATGACCTGGTTTGCCTGTTCGACGCGCAAGGCGTCGTTCGCCTGTCCGTCCCCGCCGAATCGCCAATATCATCCTTTGTTGCACGGCGCGTTCCGGAAGTCCTGAGGTCGGGCCAAGTAACCTTCCTGGATTTCCATCGGAACGAGAAGAACCGGCAAATCTATCTGACGCTGCTGGTGCCCATTTTTGACGAGTCGGACGCGAATCGTCCGCTGGGCGTTTTGGCCCTGCGGATTGATCCTGAAACCTATCTCTATCCGTTCATCAAACGCTGGCCGACGCCCAGCCTGCCGGCCGAGACGCTGCTCGTCCGGCGGGACGGCAACGACGCGCTGTGCCTCAACGAGTTGCAGTCCAGAACCGACGCCGCCCTCAACCTGCGTTTTTCCCTTGAACACACCAACTCGGCTGCCGTGAAAGCGGTGCTGGGGCAAAAGGGCGTTGTGGAAGCCAGGGATGCTTTCGGGGCGCCGGTGCTGGCGGCCCTGCAGGCCGTTCCGGATTCGCCGTGGTTTCTGGTGACGCGCATGGACTCCGCCAAAGTGTATGCGCCGTTGCGCGAGCGGTTGAGGCTGACCCTCCTGATTGTCAGCCTTTTGCTGGTCAGCGCGGCCTTGGGCATCGGGGGGATGTGGTGGTATCAGCGCATCCGGTTCTATCAAGAGCGGTATCAGATCGCCGAGGCGTTGCGCCGCTCGGAGACGAAGTTCCGCACGCTCTACAATTCCACCAGCGACGCGGTGATGCTGCTGGACACGAAGGGCTTTTTCGACTGCAACCCGGCGGCCCTGGCCATGTTCGGCTGCGCGACCCGGGAGGAGTTCTGCTCGAAACATCCCGCCGATGTGTCGCCGCCGACGCAGCCGGACGGCGCGGATTCCCGGACCCTGGCCAACCAGCGGATCGCCACGGCGCTGGAAAAGGGCGCGAACCGCTTTGAGTGGATGCACCAGCGGGCCGACACCGGCAAGATATTCCCCGCCGAGGTGCTGCTCAACGCCATGGAACTGGATGGCAAACCGGTGCTCCAGGCGGTTGTGCGCGATATGACCGTGCGCAAGCAGGCGGAGGAGGAACTGCGAAATTCCCGGGCGCTTTATTTTTCGCTGGTGGAAAACCTGCCGCAAAGCATCTTCCGCAAAGACCGCGCCGGGCGTTTTCAGTTCGTCAATGACCGGTTCTGCCAGGGCTTGCGACGCTCCCCGGAGGACATCATTGGCCGGACGGACGCCGATTTTTTCCCGCCGGAACTGGCGCAAGCCTATCGCAAAGACGATCTCCGGGTCATGGAAACGGGCCAGGCGTTGGATCAGGAAGAGAAACATGTGGGCGCCGACGGCCGGGAATTGTTCGTCCATGTCATCAAGACGCCTTTGCGGGACGCCGCCGGCAAGGTCATCGGCGTTCAGGGCGTCTTCTCGGACATTACCGAGCGCAAGCGGGCGGAGGAGGCGTTGCGCTACGAACAGACATTGATGACAACCCTGATGGACAACCTTCCCGACGCCATTTATTTCAAGGATGCGGCCAGCCGTTTTCTGCGGGTGAACCGCGCCATGTCCCGGAAGTTTGGCCTGAGTGATTCAGCCCAGCTCGTCGGCAAATCGGACACGGATTTTTTCACCCGGGAACACTCGCGGCAGGCCCTGGCCGACGAGCAGGAGATTGTCCGCACCGGCCGGCCATTGCTCAATGTCGAGGAGAAGGAAACCTGGGTGGACGGCACCGTGAGCTGGGTCTTGACCACCAAACTGCCCCTGCGCGACGCGGCGGGACGAATCATCGGCACCTGCGGCCTCTCCCGCGACATCACCGAGCGCAAGCGGACGGAGGAGGCGTTGCAGGAATCGCGGGCGCTTTATTTCTCGCTCGCGGAACAATTGCCGGTGGGAGTTTTTCGCAAAGACCGGGAAGGCCGCTTTGTGCTGGTCAACCCCGAGTTCTGCCGGCTCAAAGGCATGAAGGCGGAGGAGTTTTTGGGCAAATCACCCCGGGAAGTTGCCGCCGTCGAAGCGGCGAAACAAGGCGCCCTGGGGCTGGCCACCAAGTATGCCGCCGCCGGGGTGGAACATCATGAACAGATCATGCAAACCGGCAAACCCATTGAGCTGGTTGAAGAGTATGACCATGCCGATGGCCGGAAGCAGTTCCTGCACGTTCTGAAATTGCCGGTGATCGGTCCGAATGGAAAAATTATCGGCTCCCAGGGAATCCAGCTCGACATCACCGAACGCCAGCAGGCCGAGGAAACCATTGCCCACGAACGCCAGTTGCTCCGCACCTTGATTGATCTGCTGCCCGAAACTTTTTACATCAAAGACCTGGACAGCCGTTTTCTGGTGGCCAACGAAGCCCTGGCCAAACAATGGGGCAAAGAAAACCCCTCCCAATTGCTGGGCCTGTCCGACCAGGACCTTTTCCCCGCCGAACAGGCCGCCCAATACCGCGCCGAGGACCTGAAAGTTTTTGCCGGAGAACCGCTCATCAGCCGTGAAGGCTCTTGCGTTTTTGCCGATGGCCGGGAGCACAGAGTGTTGACGACCAAAGTGCCGTATCGCGACGCCCGGGGACGGATTTGCGGCCTGGTGGGATTCGGGTATGACGTCACCGAGCAAAAGCAGGCCAGGGAAGCGCTGGTGGCTTCGGAGGTCCGGTATCGCCGGCTCTTTGAGGCGGCGAAAGACGGCATTTTGATCCTCGATGCCGAGACGGGGGTGATTGCGGATGTGAATCCATTTTTGATCGAGAAGCTGGGCTTCTCGCACGAGGTTTTCCTCGGAAAAAAGGTCTGGGAACTCGGGTTTTTCAAGGACATCGTCGCCAACCAGGCCATGTTTGCGGAATTGCGGCGGAAGAAATACGTCCGTTACGAGAACCTGCCGCTGGAGACCGCCGACGGACAGCGGCTCGAAGTGGAGTTCGTCAGCAACGTTTATTCGGTCAACCAACGCAAGGTGATCCAGTGCAACATCCGCGACATTACCGAACGCAGGCGGGCGGAGAAGGCGTTGCAGGAGAGCGAAGCGCGATACCAGCGGATTACGGAGGCGATCACCGACTACATCTACACCGTGCGCATCGTGGACGGGCGCACCGTGGAAACGAAGCACGGCCCGGGCTGCCTGGCCGTCACCGGCTACCGGATGGAGGAGTTCGCCGCCGACCCCTTCCTGTGGTATCGCATGGTGGCGTCTGAGGACCGCCCCAAGGTGGAGGAACAGGCGCGGCGGATCCTGGCCGGCGAAGACTCGCCGACCATCGAACATCGCATCGTCCACAAAAACGGGACGGAGCGATGGGTGAGAAACACTTTCGTCCCCCATCGTGATGAGCGCGGCGCGCTGGTGACCTATGACGGTTTGATCCAGGACATCACCGAGCGTAAGCAGGCGGAAGAGGCGCTGCGCGACAGCGAGAAGCGTTACCGCCAGCTTTTTGAGCTGGAGTCCGACGCCATCGTTCTGGTGGACAGGGAGACCCATCGCTATGTGGATGTCAACCGGGCCGCGCAACAGCTCTACGGCTACAGCCGGGAAGAGTTTCTCCAAATGACGCCGGAGGATGTTTCCGCCGAACCGGAAAAAACCCGCGACCATATAGACGCGGCTGATGCCTATGTTCCGCTCCGCTGGCATCGCAAAAAAAACGGCGAGCGGTTCGCCGTGGAAATCAACGCCAATCAGATTATCCACCGGGGGCGCCAGACGGCACTGGTCACCCTCCGGGACATCACCGAGCGCAAGCGGGCCGAGGAGGCGTTGCGGGAAAGTGAGGAACGTTTTCGCCGCCTTTCCGAGGCCGCGTTTGAAGCCGTCACTATTCACAAGCAAGGTGTTCTGCTTAACGCCAATGACCAATACTTCAAGATGTTCGGGTACAGCCAGGAAGAATTGCTCGGGAAAGAGGTTCTGTCGCTGACGATCGCTCCCGAAGCCTTGGAATACGTGATGAAACAAGTGAGGAACAGCGGCCTCGGCCCGTATGAAACCATTGGTGTGCGGAAGGACGGGACTAGATTCCCGATGGAGATTCGAGTTCGAGAAATAGAACAAGAGGGACAAATAATCAGGGTGGGAGCCATCCGGGACATCACCGAGCGCAGGCAGGCGGAGGAATCACTGCGGAAAAGCGAGGAACGATTGCGGATCACGCTGGAGACGACCCAAATCGGCAGTTGGGATTGGGATGTGAAAAAGGACGTTTGGTATGCCTCGCCAACCTATTTTACCATGCTTGGCTATGAACCGGATTCCGATCACGTGGACCGTGAAAAATGGCTGCAGCGGGTCCATCCGGATGACCGGGCGGCAAACATTGCCAAAATCCAGGAGGTTCTGGCCGGCTCCAGTTCCGGCTATCAATATGAACACCGGATAAAACATGCCGATGGTTCCTATCGCTGGCACAGTGTCATTGGTCATGCCGTTGCCTCGGATGAGAACGGCAAGCCGGTGCGTTTGATTGGCGTCCGGATGGACATCACCGAGCGCAAGCTGGCCGAGGAGGCCCTCAGCCGGAGCGAAGCCACCCTGCGCTCCCTGTTCCTGGCCGCGCCGGTGGGCATCAGCGTCCTCAAGAACCGGGTCATTCAGAGCATGAACTCTTATTGGTGCGAAAATTTTGGATACCCGCTGGAGAGCGTTGTCGGCCAGTCCTCGCGAATGTTCTATCCGAGTGACGAAGAGTATGACCGGGTTGGACAAGCGCTTTATGGGAAACTACAGGAACAGGGGGTGGCCTCCGTTGAAACAAAAAACCGCCGCAGCGACGGCGTGCTTCGTGACGTGATCCTGACGGCGGCGCCGCTGCGAGCCGATGACCCGGAGGCGGGAAACGTGGTGGTGGTTTACGACGTGACCGAGCGCAAGCGGGTGGAGGAGGCGCTGAAGGAGAGCGAGGATAAACTCAACCGGGCCCAGGCGCTGGCTCACGTCGGCTATTGGACCCGGGACCTGGCTACGAACGCGGTTCAATGGTCCGATGAAACCTTCCGCATCTTCGGACTGACGCCGCAAGCCCAGACGGTGGATGCCAATATTTTCTTCGACGCCATTCATCCCGACGATCGCGAGCGGGTACGCCGGTCCATTGCGGACGCGCTGGTGGGCGTCAAGGTCCACGACGTTGAATACCAATTTGTCCGCCCGGGCGGGACGATTCGAATTTTGCATGCTATTGGCGAGGTTGTCCGCGATCAATCCGGCAAGCCGCTGCGGCTGTTTGGCAGTGTGGCGGACATCACCGAGCGCAAGCGGGCGGAGGAGGCGTTGCGCGAGAGCGAGGCGGAACTCCTCTCCATCCTCGAATCCACCGGTGATGGAATTCTGGCCGTGGACCGCAAGGGGGAGAAATTGATTAAAGCCAACCGGCGGTATGCCGAGATGTGGCGGATTCCCCAATCCATCATAGATGCCGGAGACAACGACGCCCTGCGGAATTTCGTGCTGAACCAGTTGTCCGATCCCGACGCGTTTTTGAAGCGGGTGCATGAGCTTTACGGCACGGACACGGTGGCCGTGGACACGCTGTTCTTCAAGGACGGCCGCGTTTTTGAACGCTATGGCTTCCCGATGATGCTGGCCGGGGCGGTCTTGGGCCGGGTGTGGTCCTTCCGTGACATTACCGAGCGCAAACGCCAGGAACGGGAATTGAGCGAGAAAAGCACCGAGCTGGAACGCTTCACCTATACCGTCTCGCACGACCTGAAAAGCCCGCTGGTAACGGTGAAGACTTTCCTGGGTTATCTGGAACAAGACCTGCTTTCTTCCAATAAGGAACGCGTCAAACAGGATGTGACCTATATGCGCATGGCGGCGGACAAAATGGGCCATTTGCTCGATGAATTGCTGAATCTGGCGCGCGTGGGCCGCCAGACCAATCCGCCCGTGCGGGTCACCTTTCAGGAACTGGCGCAGGAGGCCGTCGGGCTGGTGGCCGGACGCATCAGCATCAGCCACGCGGAGGTGCAGGTGGCCGAGGCCGCCGTGGTTCTGGAGGGCGACCGTCCGCGCCTGGTGGAAATCTGGCAGAATTTGGTGGAAAACGCCTGCAAGTTCATGGTGGACCAGACCAAGCCGCGCGTCGAGATTGGCGTCGAGCTGCGCGGAGGGGAGACGGTGTTTTTTGTGCGCGACAACGGCGTGGGCATTGAGCCGCGCTTTCAGCAGAAAGTGTTCAGTTTGTTTGAGAAGCTCAACCCGAGAATCGAGGGCACGGGGATGGGGCTGGCACTGGTCAAACGGGTCGTGGAACTGTACAAGGGACGCATCTGGGTGGAATCCCGCGGTCTCGGACAGGGTGCGAATTTCCTGTTCACATTGCCTGCGGCGGTTAAAATTGAAACTGAAACGGGACAATCATCATAAACTGAATTGTTATGGGAAACCCTCCTTTGCGCCTGCTGCTGGTGGAAGATGAACCGGCCCACGCCGCCGCCATACAGCACGCCTTCGAAACCGGCGAAGCCGCAACGCAAATCGAGGTGGCGCGCACTTTGGAGGAATTCCGCCGCCACAGCGCCGCCCAACCCCCGGATCTCGCCTTGCTGGACCTGAACCTGCCGGATGGCAAAGCGGTGGATGTCCTCACCAATCCGCCCGAGGCCGGCCCGTTTCCCATCATCGTGATGACGAGCTATGGCAGCGAGCAACTGGCGGTGCAGGCCATCAAGTCGGGCGCGCTGGATTACGTGGTGAAATCCCCGGAGGCCTTCGCCGACATGCCGCATACCGTCGTCCGAGCCTTGCGCGAGTGGGCGCTGCTTGTCGAACGCCGGGAAGCCGTGGCCGCGCAAAAGCAGTTGATCGCCGACCTCGAGGACGCCCTGTCGAAGGTCAAGACCTTGACCGGCCTGCTGCCCATCTGCTCCGGCTGCAATAAAATCCGCGACGACCACGGTTACTGGAGCCAGGTGGAGGGCTACATCCAGGAACATACCGACGCCCAGTTTACGCACGGCCTCTGCCCGGACTGCATCCGGAAGTATTTCCCGGAATCGGAACCGGAGGATCCTCCGCCGACCAGTTCAATCAACCCGCCGCCAAAGAAATGAAAGCCACCGCCACAAAAGGAGACCCCGTCATTGTTCTCCTGGTCGAAGATGACCCGGCTCACGCTGAAATCGTGCGGCGGAATTTTGTCAACTCCCGCATCGTCAACCGGCCCGTGCGGTTGGAACACGTGGTGGATGGCCAGGAGGCCCTGGATTACCTCTTCCACCGGGCGGAATTTCAGGACCCGAACAAGGCGCCCCGGCCCAACCTGATACTGCTCGACTTGCGCCTGCCCAGAGTGGACGGCCTGGAGGTGCTGAAAACGGTCAAGGCCGACGCCGACCTGGCGAACATCCCCGTGGTCATCTTGACGACCTCAGCCGCCGAAGCGGATATGAGCAATGCCTACGACAACCACGCCAACAGTTATCTGGTCAAGCCGATGGATTTTGCCCAGTTCCATAAATTGATGGAGGCCCTCGGCTTTTACTGGCTGGTCTGGAACCAGTGTGCAAACCCGTGCGGCGATGCGGAAGAATTCCCTGAAAAAAAGCATGAAAAACGCACGCATTCACAATCAATCAAACCACCACCAAAAAAATGAAAGCAACCGATATGAAAGGTGAACCCGCTATTATTCTCCTGGTCGAAGACGACCCGGCCCACGCCGAAATCGTGCGGCGGAATTTTGTCAACTTCCGCATGGCCAACCGGCTGATGCACGTGGCGGATGGCCAGTTGGCCCTGGATTACCTCTTCCGCCGGGAGGAATTTCAGGATCCGGACAAGGCCCCCCGGCCCAACCTGATCCTGCTGGATCTGCGCCTGCCCAAGGTGGACGGTCTGGAGGTGCTGACCGCTATCAAGGCCGACGCCGACTTGGCGCGCATCCCCGTGGTCGTCTTGACGACTTCGGCTGGCGAAGCGGACATGGCCAAAGCCTACGGCAGCCACGCCAACAGTTATCTGGTCAAGCCGGTGGATTTCCCCCAGTTCCTTAAATTGATGGATGCCCTCGGCTATTACTGGCTGGTCTGGAACCAGTATCCATTCTAACGCGGCAACCCGGCGGTTGTTCCTGGAAAACAGGCATGAAAAAGACACGCACTCACGTTCTGATCGCGGAAGATGATGTCGCGCACGCCAACGCCATCCGCCGCGCCTTTGAAGCCGACGGGTCGAAGACGGTGATCAATATCGTCGGCACGCTGCGGGAGTTCCGCCAGTGCAGCAAGGAATTGCCGCCGGACATCGCCGTGATGGATCTGAACCTGCCGGATGGCCGCGCCGTGGAGGCGCTGACTTATCCGCCGGAGACGGGGCCATTCCCCATTTTGCTGATGACGAGCTATGGCAACGAGCAGGTGGCGGTGACGGCCATCAAGTCGGGTGCGCTGGATTATGTGGTGAAGTCCCCCGAGGCCTTCGCCGACATGCCGCATACCGTCGCCCACGCCCTGCAAGAATGGAACCTGCTTCAGGAACGCAAACAGGCGGATAACGAGTTGCGAAATATCAACCGCGCCCTGCGACTGACCAGCCTGTGCAATCAGGAAATGGTGCGCGCCACGGACGAGTCGGCGTTGTTGCAGGCCATCTGCAAAATCGCCGTCGAGCAGGGCGGCTACCGCATGGCGTGGGTCGGCTTCGCGGAACAGGATGAAGCCAAATCGGTGCGCCCGGCGGCCCACGCCGGTTTTGACGAAGGCTACCTCGACACCGCGAACATCACCTGGGCCGATGCCGAGCGCGGTCGCGGCCCCACCGGCACGGCCATCCGCACCGGCCAGACGGCGCGGACCCGCAACCTTTCCACCGAACCGGATTTCGGCCCCTGGCGCGCGGCGGCCATCCAGCGCGGCTATGCCTCGTCCATCGCCCTGCCGCTGTTGGGCGAAGGCCGCTGCTTCGGAGCGTTGACGATGTACGCCGGGGAACCGGACGCGTTCAACCCCAAGGAAATCGAACTGCTGGGCGAAATGGCCAACGATCTTGCTTACGGAATCGGCGCGTTGCGCCATCGGGCCGAGCGCAAACGGGCGGAGGAAGCGTTGCGGGCGGAGGAGCGCCGTTACCAAACGCTTGCGGAAATCTCCCCGGTGGGCATCTTCCGCGCGGACGCGCAGGGGCAAACCACCTATGTCAATCCACGTTGGTGCCAGATTGCCGGATTGTCCGCCAAGGACGCGCTGGGCTCGGGATGGTTGCGCGCGGTGCATCCACAGGATCGGGAGCAGGTTCTTCAAGGCTGGCGTGAGGCGGTTCAGGCTCTTCACGGCTCAATGGCTGATTATCGTTTTGTTCATCCCAATGGAACGGTGGCGTGGGTCATGGGACAGGCCGTGCCGGAAAAAGACGAGGCGGGTCGCGTGGTTGGCTATGTGGGCACAATCACGGACATCACCGAAAAGAAAGAACTGGAGACCCGGTTGCTCCGCACCCAGCGCCTCGAAAGCGTGGGGCGGCTGGCCAGCGGCATTGCCCACGACCTCAACAACATCCTCGCGCCCATGCTCATGTCCGCCCCGGTGCTCCGCGAGGCCCTTCAAGATCCGGAACTCCGGCAACTGGTGGACACCATCGAATCCAGCGCCGTGCGCGGCGCCGGCATCATCAGACAATTGCTCACCTTCGGCCGCGGTTTGGAGGGCGAGCGCGTGCCGGTGCAGCTCAAGTCCCTGGTGCAGGACATGTGCAACATCATCCGCGAGACGTTTCCCAAGAACATCATCGCCGCCCGGGAAACGCCGGCGGGCGCCTGGCTGGTGCGCGGCGACGCCACCCAGTTGCACCAGATCTTGATGAACCTGTGCGTCAACGCCCGCGACGCGATGCCCGATGGCGGCACGCTGACCCTGGAGCTGGAGAACGTGGAGGTGAACGAGGCCGTGGCCGGCATGAACCCCGGCGCTTCTCCGGGACGCTACGTGGCCTTGGGCGTGACCGACACCGGCACCGGCATCCCGCCGGAAAACCTGGACAAAATATTTGATCCCTTCTTCACCACCAAAGGAGTGGGCGAGGGAACCGGGCTGGGATTGTCCACAGTCATCGGGATCGTAAAAAGCCACAACGGGTTTATTCAGGTCAACAGCCGGTTGGGACAAGGCACACAGTTCAAGGTTTACCTGCCGGCCTGCGAGACATCGAAAGACGGTGAAAAGAGGCTGAAGCCGGGGCCTATGCCGCAGGGCCGGGGGGAACTGGTTCTGTTGGTGGATGACGAGGAGAGCATACGGCAGGTGGCCCGGCAGGCCTTGGAACGGCATGGCTACCGGATGATCGAGGCGTCCGATGGGACGCAAGGACTGGCCCAATTCACGCGCTACCAGTCCGAAGTGCGGCTGGTCATCACCGACCTGGCCATGCCTTTCATGGACGGACCGGCTTTGATTCGCGCGCTGCGCCGGCTCAATCCCCAGGCCAGAATCATCGCAATGAGCGGGCATCAATCCAAGCTGCACGTGGGCCATTTGCCGCCCAAATCGGTGCAAGCTCTCCTGACCAAACCGTTCGCCGCGGCGGAACTGTTGCAGACCTTGAAACAGGTGCTGCATCCCTGAATCAAGGCGGCGTGGTTGGAGTTCAAGCTTCAGCTTGTTCGGGCGGGTTTGCCGGGACAAGCTGAAGCTTGAACTCCAGCAACTCACCGCAGCTTCAAAATCTCCGGATGCAACTGGCCGACGCACTGGCCGGGCAGCCGTTTGTCAAACGAACCGGGCACGGGCTTTTCCAAACCCACGTGGCCGTCGCAAAAAGTGACGCTGGCCTTTTGCGAATGACGGAAGTGGCCGTTGGGATAATTGTTCGGGCTGGAATAATTTGTTTCCAAATCCAGGTAATACCATTCTTCGAGCATCGGATTTGCTGGTGATGCGGGAGCTTGAAAATTGTTCACCTGCGCCGCATCGGCGAACAGCCCGGTTTGCGCCGGCTGGCGAAGGCTTGAAACATTGACAGGCGATTTTCCGGCAGGCGCCGAAAGGTACAGATTGTAACCGTAACTGAACACCAGGCTGTCCGCTTTCAGTTTAAATTGGGCGAGGGCATATCCCAGCGAGGGACAGAGCCGCACATCGCTGCCATTGAAATACGGATACAGCGCGCCATAAGACAGATCAAACGGACGCTGGCCTTCCGCCCCCGGACCAATCCAGCCAAACCAATAGATTGCGCCATAATTGGTCGGGGCAAAGACGTAGCTGAAACAGTTCCCGCCGTTGTTGTCCCAGTACAATTCCGCCGCGACTCCCAACTGGCGCAAGTTGCTCATGCACTCCGCGCTTTGGGCGGACAATTTGCCTTTGTTCAAAACCGGCAGCAGCAGCGCCGAGAGAATCGCCATGATGGCGATCACGACGAGCAGTTCGATCAATGTGAAGGCGTGACACGTGACGCGTGACACGTGACATGATGAATTTGTCGCATGTCCGTTAATCCCGTCACCTGCCTGCCGCGCCGAAGCGAAGCGAAGGCTGGTCCCCCGCCACTTGTCACTTGCTTTCATGGTCTGTCAGCACGGACGCGGTAATATGCCCTGTCCGGGGGCTGGTTTGTGTCCTGCAAAAACAGGTTGGTTGCATTGCCGGGAGTTGCCGGAGAAACGTCCGTCCACGATTGAAAATCGTCCGTGCGCTCCAAAGTGTAGAGCCAGTTGCTCTGGCTAAAAAATTGCACCTGCCAGATCCCGTTGCTGAACGCGCCGGTTAGATTTTGAAGGGGCGGCGGCGTCAAGGTGACGACGAAATGTTCCATGACCCCTTGCGCGTGGATGGAATCACCCCAGCCGTCGTCCTGATAGCTGTTGATGGAAATCGCGTCCACCCGGAAATCGGTGAAGGGATAATTGAAGTTGGTCAAGTCCAGCGGATCAATAATGGTTACTCCGGCTGTTTGCTCGAAATTTGTCATCGTCGTCACCAGCGTCCGGTTTGACGCGGTGTAAGTCATCACGATGTGATACCAGTCGCCAGGCGCTGGCGCGTAAATGGCGTAATCACTGGCTCCGCTCCAATTGAAGTCACTGTTGGTATCTGCAAAGACAGGCCACACGGTTGAGTCGAAATAGGCCGTGGCTGGAAAATAAGTGAACTCGACCAAATCGGGCGAATTGGCGCCGGTGCTGCGATTGAAATTCGTGCTCGTGGCCTCCGCCAGATTCAAAAAACCGATGGCCAGTTCAAACCCGTAGCCGCCAGCCTCCGCGTCATTCAATTGCAAATCAAACTCAAGGCTGAAATCGTCGTTGCGCGTGAGCATCGCGCCGAGCGGATGGTAAAAATAACTGTTCGGCCGTGATGAATCCCACGTCACGGTGAGATTGTGGCGGGTTGCATCCCACTGGAACAGGTTGGTGTCGCCGAAAATTTGCCAGCCATTTTGGAGGGGATTGGCGGAGAAATCTTCGGTGATGGTGGTGGCGCCGGAGCGCGCGGCGAACAGGACACACAAGCCGGCCAGCGCCAGCGAAACGAACAGGACTTTTTTCATGGGCTGATCTTTCAATTGGGTCCCGCAAAAAATTCACGGGACGGGTTTCGGTTGAGAGACCAGCGCGGAATGAATCGTCCTCGTTTTCGTCCTCGTTCTCGTCCTCGATTACGATTACGAGGACGACGACGAGGACGATATAAACAAAAACGCCTTCACCCCGGCAAAACGGAGAATGAAGGCATCCAACGAATCCTGCCGGAAACCGTCCGACAGGCCGGCCTCATCCTTCTCTTTGTCGGAGAAGTTGGCGGGGCCGGTTGATGGTTGAGTGTTGATCGTTGAGAGAAACACGCTTCGCGCGTTCAACTCTCAACCCTCAACCTTCAACTCTCAACTTTCCCGCCCGACGAGCGCAGCCCAACCGGTATCCTGACTTCGGCTTCAAACCGCCTTCCCGCCTTCCCGTCCCGCACTGCGGAACAGTGGCTTTGGGAATTTGTCAGCCGTTACAGTGGCGCAACCGTCCCGGATTTTCACCGGGTTCCCTGACGTTTGACTGCGATGGTGAATGAGCCAACGCTCATTCTTTTCAAAGAACGGCTCGTTTCTACGCTGATTAAATTTTTTGCCAAGACAATTTTTTGCGCCGGAAGTTTCACGTTCCGCGCTTGCGTCCTGCCGAATGCCTCAACATAATCCTCCGCGTAAAAAATTATTATGAGCGCAACCCCCATTCGTGTCGCTGTCACCGGCGCCGCCGGCCAGATCGGTTACTCGCTTTTGTTCCGCATCGCCTCCGGCGCGATGTTTGGGCCGGACCAGCCCGTCATCCTGCACCTCATCGAAATTCCCGACGAAAAGGCCATGGCCGCGCTGTCGGGCGTGTGCATGGAACTGGAGGACTGTGCGTTCCCGTTGCTCAAAGGCGTCGTGCCCACTTCCAGTCTCAATGAAGGCTTCAAAGGCGTGAACTGGGCGTTGCTCGTCGGCGCCGTGCCGCGCAAGGCCGGCATGGAACGCAAGGATTTGCTCGGCATCAACGGGAAAATTTTCACCGGCCAGGGCCGGGCCATTGCCCAAAACGCCGCCCCGGACGTCCGCGTGCTGGTCGTCGGCAACCCCTGCAACACCAACTCGCTCATCGCCATGAACAACGCGCCCGGCGTGCCGTCCGACCGTTTCTTCGCCATGACGATGCTCGACGAAAACCGCGCCCGGACGCAGCTCGCCAAAAAAGCCGGCGTGGACGTGGCCGCCATCAGCAACCTGGCCATCTGGGGCAATCACAGCTCCACCATGTTCCCCGATTTCTTCAACGCGAGAATTTCCGGCCAACCGGTCACAAACGTCATCAAAGATGATGCCTGGCTCAAAGGCGAATTCATCACGACCATTCAACAGCGCGGTGCGGCCATCATCAAGGCGCGCGGTTTGAGTTCCGCCGCCAGCGCCGCCAACGCCATCGTGGACACCGTCCGCCGCCTGACCACGCCCACGAAATCCGGCGACTGGTTCAGCGTGGCCGTCTGCACCCCCGGCAACTATGGCATCGCCAAGGGTTTGATCTTTAGCTACCCGGTCCGAACTGACGGCAAGAAGTGGGAAATCGTGCAGAACGTTCCGCTCAACGACTTCAGCCGGTCAAAAATCGCCGCGACCGAGGCGGAATTGAAGGAAGAACAATCGCTGGTCGCCGATCTGCTGCCGAAGTAATCACACCGTAGAAAAGAATCGCGTCCAATCCTGCGCCGCGTGCAGCACGCGAATGACCATGATGGTTTCCTGAAATGGCTGGTAGAAAATCAGGTAATTGTGGAATTTCGGCACAACAGACCAACGGATTTGCTGGTGACGCACGGCAGCCTTACGGATGCGCCGCCCCAGTTCAGGATGCTGCGCGATAAGATCGGCGGTATTGAGGATGATCCGATGGACACACTCCGCCGCTTCTGGGTTGTCGGTGGCGATATAGCCGGAAATTTCGTCCAAGTCGCGCGCGGCTCTGGGACTGAACCTGGCCCGGATCATGAACGGCGGCGCAATTCGTCGGTGGTTTTGGCTTGATCCAGATTTTCCAAGCCCTCGTCCAGCAACCTTTCCAACTCGGGCGTCATCACCACTTCCATGCCCCGCCGACGGGCTTGATGCTCGCTCAACGCCTCCAGCACGACTTCATCTGAACCTTTGTAGCCGCTGGTTTGGACCAGTTCGGCGACGTAGTTTTCCAGATTTCGCGGCAACGCGATGTTCATGGGTTCAATTTAATGCGCGGCAAAATTGTGTCAACCTGCAATGTGCGCGGCCTGCACAAACGGCCGTCATCCGCACGGAAAGTTTCAGCTTCTTCAGCGCATAGAGAAAAGCGGCCGCGTTTCCGAAGGATGCTTTGATTTTGCATCAATTGTTTTACGACTTCGGTGTCGCGGGCGGCGGAGTCGGCGGCGGGGTGTAGTTGCCGCTGTGATCGGGCTGGAAAATGCCGTGCGCGTTTGCGCTTTCGGTGAGATTTCTTATTTTCGCTAGTTCCCTCATGGGTTCGTAATGACTTTTTGAGGAATAGTGGCGTGCGTCAAGAATTTTCAAAGCGAAAACCGATTAAATTTCCCCGCATTGCCAGCCGCACGTTTTTGTGTCAGCTTCGCGGACGTATGGCTTTTGGATCCTTCCGCGATTTTGTCGCCGCGCTTGACCGCGCCGGTGAACTCAAGCGCATCGCGCAACCCGTCGCCACCGAACTCGAAATCACCGAGATCGCCGACCGCGAAATGAAATCGCCCGGCGGCGGCAAGGCGCTGCTGTTCGAGCAGCCCACCGTCAACGGTACCGTGTCGCCCTTCCCGCTCGCCATCAACACGATGGGTTCGCATAAGCGCATGGCTATGAGCCTGGGCGCAAATTCCGTGGATGAAGCCGCCGCCGAACTCGGCTCGCTGATGAAAGCCAAGCCGCCAACGAGCTTCAAAGAAGCCATCAAGCTGCTCGGCCGGGCCCTCGATTTGCGCCACGCCAAACCGAAACCGGTGAAGGACGGTCCGTGCAAGGAGAAAGTTCACAAGTTTCAAGATTCAAGTTGCAAGTCCGGCACAGTCTGGCCGGCTGCTCCATCACTTGAAACTTCCAACTTGAAGCTTGAAACGCCCACTTTGTTAAATTTCCCCATCCAGAAATGCTGGCCGCTCGACGGCGGACGTTTCATCACCCTGCCGTGCGTGGTGACGCAGGACCCCGACACCGGCGAACGCAACGTGGGCATGTATCGCATCCAGATTTACGACGACCACACCACCGGCATGCACTGGCAGCTCCAGAAGGTTGGCGCGCGGCACGGGCGCCGTTATTACGAAACCGGCACGCGCATGCCTGTCGCCATCTTTCTCGGCGGCGATCCGGTGTTCACCTTCGCTGCCACCGCGCCGCTGCCCGATGGCCTCGACGAGTTCCTGCTGGCCGGTTATCTCCGCAAGAAATCCGTCGAACTCGTGAAATGCGAGACCAACGACCTCGAAGTTCCCGCCAACGCCGACTTCGTCATCGAAGGTTACGTGGACCCGAAGGAACCGTTGCGCGAGGAAGGCCCGTTTGGCGACCACACCGGCTATTACACGCTGCCTGAGCCGTATCCGGTCTTTCACGTCACCGCCATCACGCATCGCAAGGACGCGGTGTATCCGGCGACGATTGTCGGCATTCCGCCGATGGAGGATTTTTACATTGGCAGCGCGAGCGTGAAATTGTTCCTGCCGATCTTCAAGATGAATTTCCCCGAAATCGTGGACATCGCACTGCCGGCAGAAGGCGTGTTCCACAACCTGGTTTTTGTAAGCATAAAGAAGAGCTACCCGATGCAGGCTTACAAAATCATGCACGGCCTCTGGGGCATGGGCCAGATGATGTTCACCAAATACATTGTGGTGGTGGACGCCGACGTGGACGTCCACAACACCAGCGAGGTGCTGTTTCGGTTGTGCGCCAACACCGACCCGCAGCGCGACAGCATCTTCACCAAAGGTCCCGCCGACGTGCTCGACCACGCCACCAGCGAAATGGCCATCGGCAGCAAGCTTGGCATTGACGCGACGAAGAAACTGCCCGGCGAAGGTTTTAAACGCGCCTGGCCGCCGTTGATCAAAATGGATGAAAGCGTGAAGGCGAAAATTGACCAGCTCTTCAAGCCCTGATGGACGCGCCTGAACCAATTTTATCCGTCGCATTTTTCCGAACCGAAACCGGACGCGAACCTGTCCGTGAATGGCTCAAATCACTCCCGCGCGAAAACCGCCGGATCATCGGCGAAGACATCAAGACCGTGCAATTCGGCTGGCCGCTCGGAATGCCGCTCGTTCGCAAGCTTGATAAAGGCTTGTGGGAAGTCCGCGTCCGTTTGCCGGACGGCATCGCGCGAATCCTTTTCACCACCAGCGGACAGCGGATGGTTCTGTTGCACGGCTTCATCAAAAAATCGCAGAAGACGCCGCGCGAAGATTTGGAACTGGCGAAGACCCGGCTGCGTATGCTACTTTGATCCCATGAACGGACGGCACATCGGCTCGAATTTCGACGACTTCCTCGCGCAGGAAAACCTGCTCGCGGAATGCGAAGCCGGCGCGCTCAAACGCGTCGTGACCTGGCAGATCGCCGAGGAAATGAAACGCCGCCGGATTTCCCGCACCACGCTCGCCGAACGCATGAAAGCTCCGCGCACGGCCATTGACCGCATTTTTGCCGACAACGATTCCGCCGTCTCGCTGCAACTGCTCGAACGCGCCGCGCTCGCCTTGGGCCGCAAACTCAAAGTTGAACTCGCCTGATCTTCTTTTTTCGGATGAAAACATCCGGCAGCAAGCTGGGCATTGACGCGACGAAGAAAATTCCCGGCGAAGGTTTCAAACGCGCCTGGCCGCCGCTCATCAAGATGGATGCCGCGGTGAAGGCGAAGGTGGAAAAGCTTTTCAATCCGTAGATGCAGACATGCGGAATCTCAAAACACATTTTCAATGAGAAAAGTATTACTGGAGCAACTCATTAAATCGTAGTTTAACGATCTTGCCACGACAGTTGCCCGCATTTTGTATCGTCCTGTGGGCCGGTATTTTCGTCGGCCAATTTTCTTTCGGAATGCCGGTAGCCGTCGAGTGATGATGCGTCGTCAGTCAGTCCAAGACGAACCACCGAGACATTTTCCAACCTCCCCGCTTTTGGATGCTCTGGTGTCGGTTGCCCGTTCAGAAAGAGACGTTCGGGGTGTTCAGGCCATAGTAAGAAGATCATCGTAATTGTAGTTTTGTATTCACGCGCCGGGCGGCGGCAGGATTTCCAGCCCGAATATTTTCGCAAACTCCATCCCGCGCGGGATGTCCGGCGGTTGCGGCCACGTGCTCAGAAATCCCGCTTGATATGGGCGGCCATCCATGCGAATATGGGTAGCCATATTATGAAGACGACCATCGAAATTGCCGACGATCTTTTCGAGCGCGTCCAACGCGTTGCGCGGAAGGAAAAGACCACTTTCCGTTCGTTGACCGAGCAGGGCTTGCGGATTGTGCTCAAGGAAAAGCAGGCCAAGCCCCCGAAATGGAAATGGAAGCCCGTGACGTTCAAAGGTGGCGGGTTGACCGATGAGTTCAAGAACGCCTCGTGGGCAAAAATCCGCGACGGAATTTATCGGGGGCGCGGCGCATGATTGCACTGGACACCAACCTGCTGGTGTATGCCTACCGCGAAGATTCGGAATTTCATTCCGTTGCGATGGAACAAATTCGCCCGGTCATCGAAGGCGACAGTCCGTGGGCGTTGCCGTGGGCGTGCGTGCATGAATTCATCGGTGTCGTTACCAGTGGTCGCGTCTATAAGCCAGCCTCGCCGCTGCCCAGTGTTCTTGGTTATCTCGATTCGCTGATGGCTTCGCCGCAACTGCATTTGCTGGCCGAAAGTCCGGGCTGTTTTGAAAAGCTGCGCGAACTGGGGCTGGCCGTGAAGTTGTCCGGCCCGCGCATCCACGACGCGCGCATTGCCGCGTTGTGCCTGCACCACGGCGTGCGCGAACTCTGGACCGCCGACCGCGACTTTTCCATGTTCCCGAAGCTCAAAACCCGCAATCCGCTGGTGAAAAAATGAGTTGCCCTCCGACGCGCAACCATGACTCCGTTCAATCGAGTCATCCGGTCGGCCTGGACAATCGTTGGACGATTCTGAGCATCTGCTTTGCGCTGGCGGCGGTCACGCTGGCGGTCTTCGGCCAGACCCTGCGGCATGAGTTTGTCAACTACGACGACGACGCGTATGTGTACGAAAACCCCGCTGTTACCGGCGGCCTGACCCTCCGGGGAATCGAGGCGGCATTCACCCGGGGGAGTGCCGAAAATTGGGATCCGCTGACGACGATTTCGCACATGCTGGACTGCCAGTTGTACGGGCTGAATGCCGGCGGGCATCATTTGACGAATGTGCTGCTGCATGCGGCGACGGCGATTCTGCTGTTTTTGGTCTTGCGGCGGATGACCGGCGCTATGTGGCGGAGCGCCTTCGTGGCGGCGGTGTTTGCCGTTCATCCGCTGCGGGTGGAATCCGTGGCGTGGGTGACGGAACGCAAGGACGTGTTGAGCGGGTTGTTTTTCATGCTGACGCTTTGGGCCTATGTTCGATATGTGCGCCAGCCGCAATCGCTGCGCCGCTACCTGATGGTGATGTTGTGCTTTGTCTTGGGACTGATGTCCAAGGCGATGCTGGTGACGCTGCCGTTAGTGCTGTTGCTGCTGGACTACTGGCCGCTGAAGCGTTTCACCGGGCCGGAGTTGGCCGGTGGCGGAGCCGAACCGGTGGAGAGATTGAAAAATTTTTCCCTACCGAGGCGTCTGATTCTCGAAAAAATTCCCCTGCTGATGCTTTCCCTGGTGTCCTGTGTGGTGGCGATCATTGCCCAGGGTCATGCGGTTCAACCCCTGGAGAAATTCCCTCTTTCTTTGCGAATTGGCAACGCGCTGGTTTCGTATGTTGCCTACGGGTGGCAGATGTTTTACCCGGCGGGGCTGGCAGTCTATTATCCCTATCCAGCCAGCGGTCTGCCGGCTGGGGAAGTGATTCTGGCCGTCTTGATATTGCTGGCCATCACGATGGGAACTTTCCATTGGCGGCGGCCTTGTCCTTATCTTTTGGTCGGCTGGCTGTGGTATCTGGTGATGTTGATACCGGTCATCGGGCTGGTTCAAATATCAGGACAGGCGCGGGCCGATCGTTACACTTACGTGCCGCAGATCGGGCTGTATCTGGCCTTGACTTGGGCGGTGTCGAAATTGGGGGCGGGTTGGCGCTTTCGCCGGCTTTTGTTGGGCGGCTTGGCGGCTATTGTGGTGGCGGCTCTGAGCGCGGTTTCATTCATCCAGACGGCCTGCTGGCGTGACAGCGAAATGTTGTGGGCGCACACGCTCGCCTGCACCTCGAATAATGCGATCGCCCATTACAATTTCGGCATGACTATTCTTCCGCGGGGGCGGGTGGACGAGGCTCTGGCTCATTTCCAAAAGGCTGTGGAAATAGATCCCAACTACGCCAGGGCCCAAGTCAGTCTCGGCGCCGCCTTTTTTCAGCAAGGACGGGTGGACGAGGCCATCGCCCATTTCCAAAAGGCTTTGACAATGGAAATCACCCCGGATCCTTCCGCCGTTTACTACGATCTCGGCATTGCTCTTCTCCAACAGGCCCGGGTGGACGAAGCCATCGCCCATTTTCAAAAGGCCGTGGAAATTCAGCCTGGCAATGTGGAATTTCGCACCGTTCTCGGCTACACGCTTTTCCAGAACGGGCGGATGGACGAGGCGATCGCGCAATATCAGGCGGTCCTGAAAATCCGCCCCGGCCAGCCGGAGGCCTGCAATTATCTCGGCCGGGCGGCTTGGATGCTGGCGACCAGTCCGGAGGCGTCCATCCGAAATGGCGCCAAAGCCCTCGAACTGGCCGGACAAATGGAGCGGCTTTCCAACGGCAAAGACCCGTTGGTGGTCATGGTCCTGGCGGCGGCCTACGCCGAGGCGGGACGATTTCCCGAAGCCGTCGCTCAAGCAGAGCGTGCGCAGCAGTTGGCTGTTCAACATGGCAACAACTCGCTGGCTGATGTTCTTGCCGCGCAAATCAAGCTGTATCAAGCAGGCACGCCGTTTCGCGACCCCGGCAAGCCTGTCGCCCCAACGCCACTTGGCCCTCCCTGACAGGCCAGAGAAACGGGGCCAATCCGGCGGGTTGCCCGCTTATTTTCGCCAAACCAATCCGCCGGCGAGCGCACTCCCCGCTGGACACGCGGAAAATTTTCCGGCCTACTGTTGCGCCAATGCCGCCACTTAACGCTGAATTGCTGGCCAAAGCCAAAGGTCTGGGTTTCTCCGACCGGCAGATCGCGCATTTGACCGGCACCACCGAGGATAAAATCCGCGCGTGGCGAAAAAAACTCGGCCTCGTGCCCAGCTACCGGCTCGTGGACACCTGCGCCGCCGAGTTCGAGGCTTGCACGCCCTATTACTATTCCACCTACGACCGCGGCGATGATGAGGTCAAACAGACGGCGACGAAGAAGGTGATGATTCTCGGCGGCGGGCCGAATCGCATCGGTCAGGGGATTGAATTTGATTATTGCTGTGTCCACGCCGCGTTCGCGCTCAAGGAGGACGGCCTGGAAACGCTGATGGTCAACTCGAATCCGGAAACCGTCTCCACCGATTATGACACCAGCGACAAACTGTTTTTCGAGCCGCTCACGCTTGAAGACGTGCTGCACATTTACGAGCGGGAAGGCTGCTGGGGGGCGATTGCGCAGTTCGGCGGGCAGACGCCGCTGAACCTGGCGCTCGGCCTCCAGAAAAACGGCGTCAACATCATCGGCACCTCCCCGCAAAGCATCGAGATTGCCGAGGATCGCAAGCTCTTTGCCGCCATGCTCGACAAGCTGAAAATTCCGCAGCCACCCAACGGCATCGCCACCAACGAAACCGAGGCGCTCGCGGTGGCGAAAAAACTGAGCTATCCGGTCCTCGTCCGCCCGTCCTTCGTCCTGGGCGGACGCGCGATGCAGATCGTTTATTCCGACGCCGAGCTTCAGCATTACATGCGTTTTGCGGTGGAAGCGTCGCCGGAACGGCCGGTGCTCGTGGACAAATTTCTGGAAGACGCGACGGAGGTGGACGTGGATTGCATTGCCGACGTCGGCCAGTTCAAAAACCCCGATGACGGCCACATTGTCATCGGCGCATTGCTGGAGCACATCGAATTTGCCGGCGTTCATTCCGGCGACGCCGCGATGGTTTTGCCGCCGCACACGCTTTCCAAAAAAGTCATCGAGATCATTCGCGAATACACCCACGCGATGGCGCGCGAATTGAAAGTCATCGGTTTGATGAACGTTCAATACGCGGTGAAGGGTGAAAAGGTCTATGTGCTCGAAGTCAACCCGCGCGCCTCGCGCACCGTGCCGTTCGTGAGCAAGGCGATTGGTTATCCGCTGGCCAAGCTCGCCGCGAAGGTCATGGCCGGAAAAACCCTGAAGGAACTCGGCTTTACGAAGGAAATCTGGCCGAAGTATTGGGCGGTGAAGGAATCCGTGTTTCCGTTCAACCGCTTTCACGGGCAGGACATTTTGCTCTCGCCGGAAATGCGCTCGACCGGCGAGGTCATGGGGCTGGACGCGGACCGCGGCATCGCCTACGCGAAATCACAAATGGCCGCCGGCTCGCCGCTGCCGCTTGGCGGAAAAGTTTTCATCAGTGTCAGCGACGCGCACAAAAAGCAGGTCGCGGCGGTGGCGAAACAATTTGCCGATCTGGGTTTTGAACTGATCGCCACCGGGGGCACGGCCGCCGTTTTGGAAAAGGCGGGCCTGACAGTGCAGCGCATTTTCAAACTTGCCGAAGGCCGGCCGAACGCGATTGACCTGCTCAAAAACAAGGAAATCCAGATGGTCATCAACACCCCCGCCGGCGAGTCGCCGCGCGCCGACGAGGTAAAGATCCGCACCACAGCCGTCTATACCGGCACGCCCATCATGACGACGCTCAGCGGCGCCAAAGCCGCCGCCCGCGGCATCGCCGCGTTGAAAAAGAGCGGTTACGGTGTGCAGACGTTGCAGGAATATCACTAGTAGGTCAACCCAATGAACCTGTGCTGGATGATGCGCTGTATTTCCATTGCCCGTCGCACCTCCAAACAAGCTAAAGCTTGAACTCCAACGTACCTGTCCTACTTTGACGGCGGTGAAATCTGGAACAACCAATCTGCTCCCGCTGCTCAAGCAATATTTCGGGTTCACCTCGTTCCGCCCGTTGCAGGAGGAAATCATCCGCGATGCGCTGGCCGGGAAGGATGTCTTCGCGCTGCTGCCCACCGGCGGCGGCAAATCGCTCTGCTTTCAACTGCCCGCGATGGCACAACCCGGACTGACGGTCGTCGTGTCGCCGTTGATTGCCTTGATGAAGGACCAGGTGGACGGGATGCAGGCCGGCGGCATTCCGGCGACGTTTCTCAACTCCTCGCTTGCCCAAAACGAATCGCGGGCGCGGCTGCGCGGCCTGCACAATGGCGAATTCCGTCTGCTTTACGTCGCGCCGGAGCGGTTGATGCTGTCGGGGTTTCTTTCGGATTTGCAGCGTTGGAACGTGCGTTTGCTGGCCGTGGACGAGGCGCATTGCATCAGCGAATGGGGACACGATTTCCGCCCGGAATACCGCCAGCTCGCGGAGTTGCGGCAGCTTTTTCCCGAAACGCCGATGATGGCGCTCACCGCCACCGCCACCGAACGCGTGCGCGCCGACATCATCAAACTGCTCGCGCTGCGCGGGCCGCGTTGCTATGTCGCCAGCTTCAACCGTCCGAACCTCACTTACCGTGTGCTGGCCAAAAACAAACCTTACGATCAAGTGTTGGAATTCGTCCGCGCGCGACCGAAGGAAAGCGGCATTGTCTATTGCCAGTCGCGCAAATCCGCCGAAAGCGTGGCGCTGCGGTTGAACGGGGACGGGGTAAAAGCCCGGCCGTATCATGCCGGGCTGACGCCGAAGGAGCGGTCGGAACATCAGGAACTGTTTCTGCGCGACGACGTGCGCGTGATTTGCGCCACGATTGCCTTCGGCATGGGCATCAACAAGCCGAACGTGCGTTTCGTCATCCATTACGATCTGCCGAAGAACATCGAGGGTTATTACCAGGAAACCGGCCGCGCGGGCCGCGACGGCTTGCCGGGCGATTGCGTGCTGCTCTTCAGCGCCGGTGACGTGATCAAGCAAACGCAGTTCATTGACGAAAAGCCGGACCCGAAGGAACAACAGATTGCCCGCGAACAATTGCAGAAGATGGTGCATTACGCGGAATGCTCGGGCTGCCGGAGGCGGGAATTGCTGGCGTATTTTGGCGAAGAGTTTGGAGCGCCGAGCACCGGCTCGGCAAATTCCAACAACGAATCCAGCCCCGCCGAGGCGGTGCTCGGCGCTCCAAACTGCGGCGCGTGCGACAACTGCCTGTCGCCGCGCGCCACGTTTGACGGCACACTCGCCGCGCAAAAATTCCTTTCCTGTGTATATCGCATCCGGGAAAAAACCCGATTCGGCGTGGGCTTGAATCACGTCATTGAGGTGCTGACCGGCGCAGACACGGAAAAAATCCGCAAATGGGACCATCAAACGCTTTCCACCTACGGTATCGGCGGGGAACACAACCGACCCGCATGGGCGGCCATTGGCCGGGAGTTGGTCCGACTCGGCTACCTGCGGCAAACGAAGGAGAAATTCAGCGTGTTGGAGTTGACCAATGACGGACTGGCCGCGCTCAAGCAACGCAAACCGGTGAGACTCACCAAACCCGTGACCGCGCCGGAACCGAAAGCGCATCGCGCGGGTGAAATTGCGTGCGACGAGGTGTTGTTCGACCGGCTGCGCAGGCTTCGCAAGCAACTGGCCGACGAGCGCAACGTGCCGGCTTACATTGTTTTCTCCGACGTGGCACTGCGGCAGATGGCCCGTGATTATCCGGCGAGCGAACGCGAATTTGCGCGCATCACCGGCGTGGGCGAAAAGAAACTGCGCGAGTTTGGCGATGCGTTTCTCGCCGAAATCGCCGCGCATGTGGGAAACAACCCGCGCCAGATTTTCGCCGATGATTCGTTTGCCCCGCCGCCCAAGCAGGTGAGGTAGGGCGGTTTCTCCGAAACCGCCGTGCGGCCGGCTCGGAGAGCCAGCCCCACCTTTGTGCCAATTCACACCAGAAATTGGTGTGATTTACTTTTTTTCTCCCATCCCCGGCGGCGGGATTGGTTTTTTCAAACTTCAGCGACGCCGAATTTATGCAATAGCGCAAGCCGGTCGGCTTCGGGCCGTCATCGAAAACGTGGCCGAGATGGCTGCCGCAATGCGCGCACAACACTTCCGTGCGGTGCATCCCAAAGCTGTCATCCTCGCGCAGAATGACTTTTTTCTCCGCGGCCAGATCATAAAAACTCGGCCAGCCGCAGCCGGAATCGAACTTTGGTGTCCGAAGTAAATTATGATCTGGCCGCGGAGAAAAAAGTCATTCTGCGCGAGGATGACAGCTTTGGGATGCACCGCACGGAAGTGTTGTGCGCGCATTGCGGCAGCCATCTCGGCCACGTTTTCGATGACGGCCCGAAGCCGACCGGCTTGCGCTATTGCATCAATTCGGCGTCGCTGAACTTTGAAAAAACCAATCCGCCGCCGGGGATGGGAGAAAAAAAGTAAATCACACCAATTTCTGGTGTGAATTGGCACAAAGGTGGGGCTGGCTCTCCGAGCCGGCCGCACGGCGGTTTCGGAGAAACCGCCCTACCTCACCTGCTTGGGCGGCGGGGCAAACGAATCATCGGCGAAAATCTGGCGCGGGCTGTTTTCCACGTGCGCGGCGATTTCGGCGAGAAACGCATCGCCGAACTCGCGCAGTTTCTTTTCGCCCACGCCGGTGATGCGCGCAAATTCGCGTTCGCTCGCCGGATAATCACGGGCCATCTGCCGCAGCGCCACGTCGGAGAAAACAATGTAAGCCGGCACGTTGCGCTCGTCGGCCAGTTGCTTGCGAAGCCTGCGCAGCCGGTCGAACAACACCTCGTCGCACGCAATTTCACCCGCGCGATGCGCTTTCGGTTCCGGCGCGGTCACGGGTTTGGTGAGTCTCACCGGTTTGCGTTGCTTGAGCGCGGCCAGTCCGTCATTGGTCAACTCCAACACGCTGAATTTCTCCTTCGTTTGCCGCAGGTAGCCGAGTCGGACCAACTCCCGGCCAATGGCCGCCCATGCGGGTCGGTTGTGTTCCCCGCCGATACCGTAGGTGGAAAGCGTTTGATGATCCCATTTGCGGATTTTTTCCGTGTCTGCGCCGGTCAGCACCTCAATGACGTGATTCAAGCCCACGCCGAATCGGGTTTTTTCCCGGATGCGATATACACAGGAAAGGAATTTTTGCGCGGCGAGTGTGCCGTCAAACGTGGCGCGCGGCGACAGGCAGTTGTCGCACGCGCCGCAGTTTGGAGCGCCGAGCACCGCCTCGGCGGGGCTGGATTCGTTGTTGGAATTTGCCGAGCCGGTGCTCGGCGCTCCAAACTCTTCGCCAAAATACGCCAGCAATTCCCGCCTCCGGCAGACCGAGCATTCCGCGTAATGCACCATCTTCTGCAATTGTTCGCGGGCAATCTGTTCTTCCTTCGGGTCCGGCTTTTCGTCAATGAACTGCGTTTGCTTGATCACGTCACCGGCGCTGAAGAGCAGCACGCAATCGCCCGGCAAGCCGTCGCGGCCCGCGCGGCCGCTTTCCTGGTAATAACCCTCGATTTCTTCGGCAGATCGTAATGGATGACGAAACGCACGTTGGGCTTGTTGATGCCCATGCCGAAGGCAATCGTGGCGCAAATCACGCGCACGTCATCACGCAGAAACAGTTCCTGATGTTCCGACCGCTCCTTCGGCGTCAGCCCGGCATGATACGGCCGGGCTTTTACGCCGTCCCCGTTCAACCGCAGCGCCCCCTTTTCGGCGGATTTGCGCAACTGGCAATAACAATTGCCGCTTTCCTTCGGTCGCACACAGACAAATTCCAACACTTGATCATAAGGTTTGTTTTTGGCCAGCACGCGGCAGGTGAGGTTCGGACGGTTGAAGCTGGCGACATGGCGACGCGGCTCCGCGCAGCTTTGAGCAGTTTTGACGATGTCGGCGCACACGCGTTCGGTGGCGGTGGCGGTGAGCGCCGTGGTCGCAGTTTTCGGGAAAGAGCTTCCGCAACTCCGGCGAGGTGGCGGTATTTCGGACGGAAATCGTGTCCAATTTCACTGATGCAATGCGCTCATCCACGGCCAGCAAACGCACGCTCCAACGTTGCAAATCCGCAAGACACTCCCAAAAGCATCAATCGCTCCGGTCCGAGGTAAAGCAGGCGGGAAACTCGCCGTTATGCAGGCCGCGCGGCCGCGCCCGCGACTCACTTTGGGCGAGCGAGGAGCTGAGAAAGGTCGCCGGACATGCCGCCGGCCTGCGTCCAGTCGCCCTCGTCTTTTCATCAGTGCAATGAGCGGCGACACTACAACGGTCAGTCCGGGTTGTGCATGGCGGGCAGCTGAAAGCAGAGCGACTTCCGCGCCGGTGGGCGGCGGCGCGAAACGTCCTCCCCGGCCAGCGCATCGCGGATGATTTCCTACTGCAACGGGCGGAACGAGGTGAACCCGAAATATTGCTTGAGCAGCGGGAGCAGATTGGTTGTTCCAGATTTCACCGCCGTCAAAGTAGGACAGACGCGTTGGAGTTCAAGCTTTAGCTTGTCACCGCTGCGACGGAATGGAATAACCACGAAATACACGAAGCACACGAAAACATTGAGCGGAGGCGGTAGTCCATGAAGGAGACAGGAACTGTCCTACTAGTGATACTCCTGCAACGTCTGCACGCCGTAACCGCTCTTTTTTAACGCGGCGATGCCGCGGGCGGCGGCTTTGGCGCCGCTGAGCGTCGTCATGATCGGCGTGCCGGTATAGACGGCGGTGGTGCGGATTTTTACCTCGTCGGCGCGCGGCGACTCGCCGGCGGGCGTGTTGATGACCAGTTGGATCTCCTTGTTCTTGAGCAGGTCAATCGCGTTCGGCCGGCCTTCGGCGAGTTTGAAAATGCGCTGCACCTTCAGCCCCGCCTTTTCCAAAACCGCCGCCGTGCCGCCGGTGGCCACCAGTTCAAAACCCAAATCGGCAAACTGTTTCGCCACCGCCGCGACTTCCTTTTTGTGCGCGTCGCTGACGCTGATGAAAACTTTCCCGCCGAGCGGCAGCGGCGAGCCGGCGGCCATCTGCGATTTCGCGTAGGCGATGCCGCGGTCAGCGTCGAGACCCATGACCTCGCCGGTCGAGCGCATTTCCGGCGAGAGCAAAATGTCCTGCCCGTGAAAGCGGTTGAACGGAAACACGGATTCCTTCACCGCCCAATACTTCGGCCAGATTTCCTTCGTGAAGCCGAGTTCCTTCAAGGTTTTTCCGGCCATGACTTTCGCGGCGAGTTTGGCCAGCGGCACGCCGATGGCCTTGCTCACGAACGGCACGGTGCGCGAGGCGCGCGGGTTGACTTCGAGCACATAGACCTTTTCACCCTTCACCGCATATTGAACATTCATCAAACCGATGACCTTCAACTCGCGCGCCATCGCGTGGGTGTATTCGCGAATGATCTCGATGACTTTTTTGGAAAGCGTGTGCGGCGGCAAAACCATCGCGGCGTCGCCGGAATGAACGCCGGCAAATTCGATGTGCTCCAGCAATGCGCCGATGACAATGTGGCCGTCATCGGGGTTTTTGAACTGGCCGACGTCGGCGATGCAATCCACGTCCACCTCGGTCGCGTCTTCCAGAAATTTGTCCACGAGCACCGGCCGTTCCGGCGACGCCTCCACCGCAAAACGCATGTAATGTTGAAGCTCGGCATCGGAATAAACGATCTGCATCGCGCGTCCGCCGAGGACGAAGGACGGGCGGACGAGGACCGGATAGTCTCAGTTTTTTCGCCACCGCGAGCGCCTCGGCTTCGTTGGTGGCCATGCCGTTGGGCGGCTGCGGAATCTTCAACTTGTCGAGCATCGCGGCGAAAAGCTTGCGGTCCTCGGCGATCTCGATGCTTTGGGGCGAGGTGCCGATGATGTTGACGCCGTTTTTTTGGAGGCCGAGCGCCAGGTTCAACGGCGTCTGCCCGCCGAACTGCGCAATCGCCCCCCAGCAGCCTTCCCGTTCGTAAATGTGCAGCACGTCTTCGAGCGTGAGCGGTTCGAAGAACAGTTTGTCGCTGGTGTCGTAATCGGTGGAGACGGTTTCCGGATTCGAGTTGACCATCAGCGTTTCCAGGCCGTCCTCCTTGAGCGCAAACGCGGCATGGACGCAGCAATAATCAAATTCGATGCCTTGGCCGATGCGGTTCGGCCCACCGCCGAGAATCATCACCTTCTTCTTCGAGGTTTTTTTGACCTCGTCATCCCCGCGGTCGTAGGTCGAATAGTAATATGGCGTGTAAGCCTCGAACTCGGCGGCGCAGGTGTCCACGAGCCGGTAGCTGGGCACGAGGCCGAGTTTTTTCCGCAACGCGCGGATTTTATCCTCGGTCGAGGCGGTCAAATGGGCGATTTGCCGGTCGGAAAAACCGAGCGACTTGGCTTGGGCCAGCAGTTCAGCATTAAATGGCGGCATGAGCACTACAGTAGGCCGGAAAATTTTCCGCGTGTCCAGCGGGGAGTGTGCCTGGGAGTGCGCCTGGGCGCATCTCAATTTTTGAGGGGGTAATTGGGGCGAGGGATTGGTATAAGGGAAGGCATGAGCAGCTGCTGCCTGAACTCGGTTCCTCAATCCGACAGCAGTTTCGAGACGTTTGCCGCACCGGTGGCCGATTGGGCGGCACGTTTGACGGCTGGCTTGACGCGCAGCGTGCGGGTCAGGGGCCAGACACTCGGCCACAAGGAAGAAGAGATTCTCCAACAAACGCGGGGGTTGGAGCGCAAACTTCTGGAGGAAGCGGCGCAGAAGAAAGCCGATCAAAGTCCGCCGGTGTGTCCGGTCTGTGGGCACCCGCTGACACGCCAGACCCGCGATCAGGAACGCACCTATCAGACCCGTTTCGGGCCGGTGACAATCCGACGGCTGCGGGGTTGGTGCCGGCATTGCCGGACCTGGCGATTTCCCGCGGATCATGCCTTGGGCTTGAGCGAGGAAGGCAGCGCCTCGCCTGCGGTGCAAGAGATGGCGGCACTGGTCGCCAGCAAAATGCCGTCGGGCGAAGCCAGTGCGGTCATCGAGCGGCTGACCGGGGTCAAACTGCCGCGTGCCACCTTGGATCGGGAGGCGCGTCGCCAAGGCCAACGGGCGGAGCAGAAGCGTGCCCAACTGGACGAACAAATGCGCCAGAGCCAAGGGGTTGAACAAGTGCTGCGGCTGCCGGATCAACCCTTCACCCGGGTCATTGAATTGGATGCTTGGAACATCCGGGAACGAGATGACTGGGGCCAAAGCGACCAACGCCGGGCGAGGGGCTAGGAACCGCAACGGTGGCATTGGGTCTATGGTGGCACTTGCTTCGGGCTGGATCAGCGGGTCACAAGCGATGGTGGGCGGCCCAAGATATTGAGCCGGGGTACGGTGATGACTCGCCAAGGCGTGAACTCCTTGCGCGAACAACTATTCGCTGAAGCCCAACGCCACGGACTGGCGCAAGCGGCCAAAGTGCTGGTGGTGGCAGACGGCGCGGTCTGGATTGGGAATCTGACGGGCGACCGTTTTGCCCGGGCCCACCAACGACTGGACTACTACCATGCCAGCCAACATCTATGGGCTGTGGCGCATGCCCTGCATCCCGAGGATGAAACCGCCGCGCGGGCGTGGGTGGCCCCGCTGCTCCAGAAGCTCAAAAGTGGCCGGGCTCCCGCTCTGCTCAACGATTTGCGAACGCTGGCCAAACGGCTGCGTCAGAAAAAGCGTCAAGCGGTGGAAGCCGAACTGAACTATTTGGAAACTCATCAAGAACGGATGGATTACGATGCGGCGCGCCGCGCCGGGGAACCGCAGGGCAGCGGCGCGATGGAATCAACCTGCCGCCAATATCAATGTCGCTTCAAGCGGCCAGGCCAGTTTTGGAGTTGTGCCGGAGACGAAGCCTTGATGTGCTTGGAAACCTTCTGGCGCAACAAACGCTGGCATTTGCTCTTCCCTCATTCAACTCATGGCGACCCCTCTAAAAATTGAGATGCGCCTGGAGTGCGCCTGCCGATGGATTGGTTTGGCGAAAAATGGACGCGGACAGTGACTGGATTCCTAAATTCCAGCTTATCCAAATCCGCTTGCTGGCGATGCGGCTTTGGGATACGAGAAGGGCGATGAAAAAAACGGGCGCACGCTGCTGTGGCTGACGCTGTTCACCCCAATTTTCGCATCCGCACAAATTGATCCGGTCAGTCGCGATCTGATTCAAATGGGCTACAACCAGGCTTTCGAGGGTCACGCGCCGTATGCCGGCTATGCATTTTACTATCACAACCAGCCGGATTTTTTGTACACGAACCTAACGCTGCGACTGGCGGTGGCGCCAGTATATCTCGATTCCGAATTCGGCTTCGTTGGCGGGCTGGGGCCGCACACAGACTTTGCCGTCGGTCTGGCGGGCGGGGGTTTTGCAGACAGTTACAACGAAATTGATGGCGGCACGTATTATCCCGACCAATCCTTCGACGGCCATGGCGGCGAAATTTCTGCCAGCATTTATCATTTGTTCAATCCCGCCGACCAGATTCCGTTGAACTTGATTCTGCGCGGCACGGCACACTATTCCACTTATGCCCGTGACGACGGCACGGCACCCACGTTCCAATTGCCGGAGGATCGCGGAGAATTCATTGTGCGCACCGGTTTGCGCTGGGGCGGCATCGAACCAACCCTGTTTCCGCCGCTCGCGATGGAATTGTCTGTCTGGTATGAAGGGCAGTTCCGCACCCATTACGGGCCATATGGATTCTTCAATGGCGTCAATTACGATCGCTCGGTCGAAGAGCAGTCGCATTTATTTTGGGCCGAAGCAGCGCTGTCCTACACGCTGCCCAAGAGTCAGCAGAATTTTTTTGTGCGATTGTTGGCCGGCACGAGCGTGGACGCCGACCGTTTCAGCGCCTACCGCCTTGGCGGGTATCTGCCACTTGTGTCGGAATTCCCGCTGTCACTGCCCGGTTATTATTTTCAGGAGATCAGCGCGCGGCAATTTGTGCTGCTCAATGTGAATTACCTTTTGCCGCTCGACCGGAGCCAGCGATGGAACCTTGATGCAAACGTGGCCACGGCCGTTGTGGATTACCTGCCCGGCACAGGACAGCCCGGCAACTCGCTCACCGGCGTGGGCGGCGGCATTTTCTATCGCGCGCCGTCCGACCGTTTGAAAATCATGCTTGACTACGCCTATGGTGTGAATGCCATGCGGTCGCATGGGCGCGGTGCGAACACCATCGGCATCCTCCTGCAATGGGACCTGGGAAAAAACCATGGCGCAGGGTTCAGCCCGGCGCATCCGAACCGCTGGCGCGGCTGGCAATGGTTTTTCCCGAATTAAAAACCTGCGCCTTTGCGACAAGATTCGATTCAACTTGCGCAAACTACCGGCGCTTGGTTTCCTATGAGGACGGGTGCGCATATGGTGGAATTGGCAGACACGCTACTTTGAGGTGGTCAGCCCGCCATTCGTAAGGTTTCAAAAGCTGCTCGTGCGCATCGTCTTTTCCTGTTGATTTCATTGATGTTTGTCGGCTTTTTGTTTTCGCGTAGTTCACCATCCTCACTACCACACAAATGCGGTTTTTCCACAAAAAAGTGCCTTCGGGTTAGAACGGAGGTTAGAATGGAAAATGGACGATTTTTGAGGTGCCCGCCGTTGCGATTTGAGGCGTTCAGGGGTGTCTCGGCCCCTTGTTTCCGTTCCGATAGCGTAGCGAGCCTCCAGCGCACGGGCAACCGATTTGTGTACGGGGTGGGTGGAGTTAGCCAAACCCATAGTTATTGCTTGGTGACATGCAACCCGTCAGAAAGCTCGCCATCGGGATGACCGCGAGCACGAGTAACCATCTGCTTGTCTTCATTTGCGTTCTTTTCGTGTTTGTTTGATAACTGCGTTCTTGCCCACAAAAAACCCAACAATGCCCCAATCAAAAACCGTCGTCCGCGCCAGCGGACTGACATTGCCAATCGGCGTTGGTTCCAGCGGCTTATTAAACGTCATAATCAACCCTCTCTGACTTCATCATTAAGTAAATACCCAAAAATCTTGTCCCGAACGTAATCGCAACCAAAAGTAGAATCTGACCGAGAATAGACCAAAGCCCGTGAAATAAACTACGGATGTAGTTGTTGACCCCTGACGCTTTCAAGGATTTGTCCTGACGACGCTCCGCCAGCCATGTTTTCAGCATCATGGATTTTACGTCGCTGACGCGGATGCCCAGACCGTATTTCCACGTCCGCTCAAACACCTTCAATAGGCCGTTGCGGATTTTCAGCGTGCTTGCTGCCAAACCCATCGGATTTTGCCGATACGCTTCAATGAGTTGAAGGAGGGTGAAACACCGCGCTTGCCGCCAGTCCACCCGTGAAACGGATACTTTTTCCTCAGCCAACAGCCGTTTCGCATACGCGACATCGTCCGTGGCCAACGATTTCCACCGTGTCCGCCCATTGACCTTGAGCACGGCGTAGAGCGTTCCCGTCCGCTTGAAGCGGAACAAGCCATGCCCAACCCGCTGAAAACGGGCATTTTTCCTCGATTTATCCCGTGCGGTTAGAACAGCGGTTAGAACGGCCTTATTTTTGGCTTCACTAAAACCGCCCAATCCCCTATTGTTGCCCTTTGGTTGCGCATATGGTGGAATTGGCAGACACGCTACTTTGAGGTGGTAGTGGCGAAAGGCGTGCAGGTTCAAGTCCTGCTATGCGCACCAATTTTCCTAAAGAAAATGGGCATCATCAGGAAATTTGCACAGAGTTTGCACAAAATGTAGTCCGTCCTTCGGACAGACGTGTGAGGTTCCCCGTCACCATCCGCCACAGATCGAGCAAGGCGAAAATCTACCGCCCTGCCGGGAAATTCAATTACTACCGCGTCGCCTATACCGTCGCCGGCAAGCGTCGGATGCAGACGTTTGCCAACTATCCCGACGCCAAAGCCGCCGCCGAACGCATTGTCCGCGATATGGCCAATGGTTCTCAAGCCGCCGCATTCACCGCCAGCCAGTCCCGCGACGCGCTCGCCGCGTTGCAATGCCTCGAATCCTTCCGGCAGTCCACAGGCCGCCGCGTGTCCCTCTTGGAGGGCATTTCAAAATATGTCGGGGCGGTCTCCAAGTTGAACGGGCGCGACTTGGATGAAGCGGTCACGGGCTACTTGCAAACCGTCGCCAACGTGAAGCGCAAAGACATCAAGGAAGCCGTCGCGGAATTTTTACAGGCCGACGCCCCGCGCACTAAAGCCGCCGAAGGCCAGCGGGCGCAACTGTCCGCGAAATACGCATACAACCGCGAATTGCAGCTTGACCGTTTCGCCGCCATGTTCCCGAATACCGCCGTTTGCGAATTGAGCAAGGAAGGCGAGCGCGCCAAATCCATCCCGTGCGGATGCGCTTTCCCTGTGAATAACTTTTTTCAAATTTTCATTTGCAGACCAGAGAACTTCTTGACGCGACGACCGGCGACACATAATCGGCCTCTGATTCACGCGCACGGCTTCAACGCGGATGCGTCACGTTTTTTCCGGGCATTTGACGGGACACTGCCCAGTAACTTCCCGGCTGTTGCCCGGATGCTACCCGGACATTTCAGCGGATAAACCGCCGGACAGACGCCGGCAATGCCACCGGCTGTCCGGCGGACAACATGACGGATGGTCATCGGGAGTGCGGCGTCATTGCCGCCGGAAATCCGCCGGAAAATCGGCGGACACAGAATCCTTCGCATGGCGAAGGGGTTCAGCTTCTCATGCTCAATAGTAATAATCCTACGCCAATTTGCCATCAAATCTGGCACGTCATTTTGTGCAATGATTGCACTATCGCCCGTGCCGGTTCGGATAAAATCCGTTCTCGAATGAATGGCGAACAAAGCCAAACTCCGGTAGGCGAAGCTTGCTTCATTGACGAAAAGCAACTGCTGGCACGGTTGCCAATCAGCCGCCGCACGTTGTTCAACTGGCGCACGACCGGCAAAATTCCCTGCGTGCGGCTGGGCGGGCGTCGCATCTTGTTTCACTGGCCAAGTGTCGAGGCCGCGCTGCTTCGTCACCAGTATCCGCCGGATTGATAATTCCCCTGATTGACACTCCGCCGGAATCACGCAATCTGTCCGCGACGTTTTTCGATTTGAAACCGAGATGATTCAATACCATGAGCGCGAAAGAAAATAAACCCGGCGGCGAAGTGATCCTGTATCAGACAGAGGATTTGCAAACGCGCGTGCAAGTGCGGCTGGACGGCCAGACGGCATGGCTGTCTTTGAACGAACTTGCGGAGTTGTTTCAGCGGGATAAATCGGTGATTTCCAAGCATCTCAAAAATATATTTGAGGAAGGCGAATTGTCGGCGGCGGCAACTGTTGCAAATTTTGCAACAGTTCAAACGGAAGGCGGGCGCAAGGTTGCGCGGAACATCGAATTTTACAATCTGGACGCCATTATCGCCGTCGGCTATCGCGTGAAATCGGCGCGTGGCACACGGTTTCGCATCTGGGCGACGGCGCGGCTTAAGGAATATCTCGTGAAAGGATTCACGATGGACGACGAGCGGTTGAAGAATCCGCCGGGCAAGGGGCAGACGGATTATTTTGACGAACTGCTGGCGCGCATCCGCGACATCCGCTCCTCGGAGCGGCGGTTCTATCAAAAGGTGCTGGATATTTACGCGACGAGCGTGGATTACACGCCGGATGCGGAGGTGTCGCAGAAATTCTTCGCCACGGTGCAGAACAAAATGCACTGGGCGACGCACGGCCACACGGCGGCAGAGATAGTCCATAAGCGGGCGGATGCCGGGAAACCGTTCATGGGGATGCTGACGACACGCCCCGGCGGGCGCGTGCGGAAAGAAGACGCGGCCATTGCCAAGAACTACCTCACCGAAGACGAATTGCAGGTGCTTAACCGCATTGTGAATCTCTACATCGAATACGCGGAGTTGCAGGCGCTGGAACGCAAGCCAATGACGATGCGCGACTGGATCACGAAGCTGGACGAGTTCCTAAAAATCTCCGGGCGCAAGCTGCTGGATCACGCCGGGACGATTTCCCATGAGCAGGCGATGAAAAAGGCGGAACTGGAATTTTCAAAATTCCGCGCACTGGAAGATGCGAAACCGACGCCGGTGGAAAAGGAATTTGAGGCGACGGTGAAAAAGTTGAAGCAATTGAAACCGGCAAAGGGAAAGAAAAAGCCCTGACGCGCTTCCCGTCGTTTTGAGACCCCGGAGGCTACCTTTCCCTCCCGGCTATTGCCGGGACGCGCCACAGATCAGCCACGCGCCAAGGCAGGCCAAAATTTTGCACAAGTTTGCACAGATTTCGGGTCGAGTTTGATTTGCACAAAGTTTGCACAGTAACCTTTCTTGCACACGATTTACACACGTTTTTCTTCCCGCTGCTTCCCAAAAATGCACATTAAGTGCTTGCAAACATTGATTATTAGTGTATATCAAAAGGCAATGAATACTCAACTAGAGGCAATCATGGGAAGTGGCGAGAACACACTGTTTGCAGGTTCAAGTCCTGCTATGCGGACCATTCCACCACTCGACGAGTTGTCGAGTAGGTACGACCACGGTTTGACGCAAGAACCACGAGCTTTTTTGCAGTCGAGGACAAGGTTCGAGCCAATCGGATCGCCCCTTCAAAAGCGCGGCGCTTTGCTCCTCCAAAATTTTTTCCGGCTCACCGCCACAATGCCGAAGGCTGTGCACTACGTTGCGCTGGGGCGAAGTGGACTTGCCACGCGGAAATTTCGGCGCATCCCAAACAAAACTGCGCGCCGTAACCCTGCAACTGGAGATCATCACCATCATCGAATCGTTGAACCAGTTGAGAAGCCCCGAATACGAACTTTGCCAACTCAGCGAACAGAGGTCCAGCATGCTGGATGAACTCGCGGCGGAAATTCGCAGCCAATTATCGGCGGTTATACGGTTGTCGTCCGGAATTTGTCGGAACGGTGAAGGTGGTGGTCGCAACCGGCACGCCCCAAGAAGTTGTGGTCAAGGTGTAGGTGCCCGGGGCCAATGTGCCTAAAACGACGGTGGAATGTTCAGCTATGACATACTGCGGGCAAGCCACTCCGGTTTCCACCTCGAGGTCGAAATTATAAGAGAAATGACTGCCCTTTCGGATCAGGGGCCCGGTGCTATCCAGATTCTCGCAACCACCCTGGTTCCACTTGTATTCGGCAGAAGTAATCCCGTTGGTCGTCACCACGCTGACCGAGACCGCCATCCTGACCTGTTGCCATCCAGCGTGAACCGAGAGAGTGAACCCAATGCTTGCGCACAAGCCAAAAAACGCGAAAACCAGAAACCTGGAGGCCATCTTCATGCATTCATTAAAAGGGATTGGAGGTCTGGAGTCAAATCAAAAGTTTCATTTTGGGCTGAATTCTGTGGAGTATTGCGTGAACAGCGGGACAAAGCCTGTCCAACATAAAACCGGCTTTTGGGTGGCTACGCCGCGCTATCGCGCAAACTTGAACCATATCAAAAAGTGGCCCAAAGTTTATGCTTTTGACACCGTGGAATGATTTGTGGAAGCTTTATTATGAAACGTATTTAACTCAAAACCACTGGCAAGCGGAATGAAATGTGCATTAAACTTGGCAGCGATTCTGTTCGTGCTGTTCAACCTTGTTGGGTGCGCGTCACCGTCGGGAGTGGTAAAGAATGACAGCCCGGTTTTGATCAGCAAGCTGGTCTCAGTGGACTTTATCTTCGTGGAATCCACCAGTTCTTTGGGTGATGTGGAAACTGAAAAACATCTGCTGGGCGATTTGATCGTTTCTGGTCTGAGGGAAAAACAATGGTTCCCCAACGTGAGCGGGAATAAAGCGGACGGCAATTCAAGCGGCGGAATAAAGGTGGCTGCCGACATAAAGGAGATCAACAAGGTTTCCGACAATGCGCGATTATGGACTGGGCCTTTGGCTGGCCAGGCGCGCATTTTGGTTCATGTGACTGTTTCAGATTTAAGTTCTGGAAATCAAATTGAGGTATTTGAAGCCGAAGGGAAGTCCGGTAAATCAGCCTATGCCGGCACTACGTATGAAGCAATCCAACAGGCATCCGGGCAAATAGTGGCTAAAGTGTTCAAACTCTATGCTCAATCCAGCCTGTGATTCGGGCAATATTTTTCTGGACGCCGCCCTTTCGCGCAAATCCACGACCCTTTACGGCTTGGCGATTGCGCCACATTGCGCTGGGGCGAGGTAAACTTGTCACGCGGAATGATCCGTCGCATCCCAAACAAAACGGCGCGCCACAATCCCAAACCCGTGATAATTCCGATTCACCCGATTTTGCGCGATATGCTTTCGGTGACGCCTCTGAATATACGCCGAGAATACCCATCTCGCTTGCAATGTGAACAGCTCCTAAATACCGGCCTCGCCACCAACCGCTTCGTGATTCCGTAATCTGTGTCCATCTGTGGCTCAAAATCCGGTCGCACTTTGCGCTTTGCTCTTCCCGCTTTGAAACTAGAATAGGCTCGTGAGCTTGCAATTCATTGGACAGTTTCCAGCGTATCGCCCGCGCCGGCTGCGGCAGTTGGCGGTGTTGCGCCAACTCGTGGCCGAAATCCGTTTGAGCGCGGCGCAACTCGTCCTGCCGCTGTTCGTCCGCGCCGGACGAAAACTCCGCCGCCCCATCGCCGCCATGCCCGGCGTGTTCCAGCTTTCCCCCGACGAACTCGTGCGCGAAGCGGCGCGCGCCCACGCGCTCGGGGTTCCGGCGGTTTTGCTGTTCGGCATTCCTGACCGCAAAGACGCGAAGGCCAGCGGCGCGTATGCCCAAAATGGCATCGTCCAGCAGGCCGTGCGGCTCCTGAAAAAAGAACTGCCGTCGCTGCTCGTCATCACCGACGTGTGCCTGTGCGAATACATGGAGCACGGCCATTGCGGCGTTGTTAGTGGCACGGGCGTCTCGCCCGTCAGTTTCAAGAAACGAACGGGCGAGACGCCCGTGCCACTAAAAATCCTGAACGACCCGACATTGAAACTGCTCGCGCGCGTCGCCGCCAGCCACGCCGAGGCGGGTGCGGACATCGTGGCGCCAAGCGACATGATGGACGGCCGCGTCCGCGCCATCCGGACGGAACTGGATCGCGCCGGCTTTGCCGACACTCCCATCATGTCCTATGCCGCGAAATTTGCGTCCGCGTTTTACGGACCGTTCCGCGAAGCCGCCGAGTCGGCGCCCAAATTCGGCGACCGGCGGAGTTACCAGATGGATCCGGCCAACGCGAACGAGGCATTGCGCGAGGTGGCGCTCGACATTCAGGAAGGCGCGGACATCGTCATGGTCAAACCCGCCCTGACGTATCTCGACCTGATTTACCGCGTCAAAACGGAGTTTGGTTATCCGACCGCCGCCTACGCCGTAAGCGGCGAACATGCGATGATCAAGGCGGCATCGGCCAACGGCTGGATTGACGAACGGGCGGCAACGCTGGAAAGTTTGCTGGCCATGCGCCGCGCCGGCGCGGACATTCTCATCACCTACGCGGCGGCGGACGCGGCGCGCTGGCTCAAAGCGGGTTGAATTAACGCGCTTTTACGTTTGACCGCAATTGGCCGGGCTGGTTACGCTGTGTTTTTCCTTTTACCACTATGATCGGAACAATTCGCAAGCATTCAAAATGGCTGTGGTTTGTCATTATCGTCGCCACGGTTATTTCCTTCGTTTTCTGGGGCGCATCCCCCTCGCGCATGGGCCGGGGTGGCGGCGAGTACACTGGCGGCGATTTGGGTTTGATTTACGGTCACAAAATCTCGCCGGACGCTTATCGCAACGCGCAGGCGGGGTTTTATCTGTTCTATTGGTTCCGTGCCGGCGAATGGCCGGATAAAAACCCGGAACTTCTCCGGGACCGAGCTGGCGCGTGAAATCTATGTGCGCTTGATGCTCCTTCAAAAAGCGAATGACCTGGGCATTTATGTCAGCGACGACCAGGTTGTGGCGACGGCCAATGAGATGCTTCGTTCACTGGGGCGCAACGGCCAAGCCGTGCCGCTGAGTGAATTTATGAAACAAGTTTTGCAGCCGAAAGGCCTGACGGCCGAAGATTTCGAAAGCTTTGTCCGGCAATATCTGGTCATGCAGCAATTGCAGCAGGCGATCGGCCTGACCGGAGAACTCATCACCCCGCAGGAAGCCGCCACCGCTTATCAGCGCGACCACCAGGAGCTCTCCGCCCAGATTGTTTTCTTCCCCGCGTCGAATTATCTGTCGTCCGTCACTGTCACGCCGGCCGCTGTCGCGCAATTTTACACGAATTACCTTGCCGAATACCGTCTGCCGGACCGCGTGCAGGTCAGCTACGTCGCGTTTGAATTGACAAATTTTCTCGCCGAGGCGGAACAAAAATTGTCCAAGACCAATCTCAATGAGCAAGTCGAGACCGTTTACCGGCAGTATGGCGCCAGCGCTTTTCCCGAAGCGAAAACTCCCGCTGCCGCCAAAGCCCAAATCCGCAGTGCCATGATCCGCCAGCAGGCATTGAGCGCCGCACGCCAGCAGGCGAATGAATTCGCCACCGCCGTTTTCAACCAGGAACCGGCACGGCCGGAAAATCTCGCCGCCGCCGCCAAACTAAAAGGACTGTCCGTTCAGGTCACCGCTCCCTTTGCGGCCAAATCAGGGCCCGAAGAATTTACCGCGCCGCCGGGCTTCATCAAAGCCGCCTTTGGACTGACGGCCGAGGAGCCCTTCGCCGGACCGATTGCCGGACCGAACGCGGTGTACGTTCTCGCGTTCGCCAGGCGGTTGCCCAGCGAAATCCCGTCGCTCGACCAAATCCGCGAAAGCGTCACGCAGGAGTATCAACTGCGCACGGCGACTTTGCTGGCGCGGCGTGCCGGAACAAATTTTGTCCGCACCTTGACCGGCATGACGGCGGATCGCGGCTTCGCGTCCCTGTGTGTCGCCGCCGGTTTGCAGCCGCAAGTCTTGCCGGCATTTTCGTTGAGCACGCAGGAATTGCCGGAACTGGGCGAAGGCGCCGACCTGAACCAGTTCAAGCAGACCGTGTTCACCACGCCGGTTGGGAAAGCGAGTGGTTTTGAGGCGACCAGCGATGGTGGTTTCGTGGTTTATGTCCAATCCCGCCTGCCGATGGACCAGGCAAAAATGAATTCCGATCTGCCGCAATACACCGCCGCCCTCCGTCGCGAGCGCCAGACCGAGGCGTTTAACCAATGGGTCAACCTGGAGGCCAACCGTCAATTGCGCTCCCTGCCGGCCTTCCGCGAACCCGCCGCGCGCGGCACCGCCAAATAAATCTTAACCGCCCGTTAAATAAGTGCAGCCGACTTGAAGAGGCTCTGACTTTACAGAATCCTCAACCCTCAACCATGGACCCTCAACCCGATCAGAACCTCGTTCTCTCCTTCCTCCACAGTACTGCTACGGAGGACTGGCGGCTGCCACGACAGAAGACGCTTTTGAATGGGCGGTTAAGCGTCATCCCGGCTCAATTCGGATTGAGATTAAGGGCAAAAATACGATGAGGAAAAGGTGAGCGCGGCCATCAAACTCTCTTCGCCCGCCACGCGCGAGTTTTGGGAAATCCCCGTCCTCTTTGAAGACGGGCACCTGCTGGCGCTCGACAAACCCGCCGGCCTGCCGGTCTCACCCGACCGTTTCGACCCGGAGCGGCCCAGCCTGATGGCGCTGCTTCACACCGCCATCGCCGGTGTCAAACCGTGGACGCGCGAACGCGGACTGGAATACCTGATGAACGCACACCGGCTCGACCCCGAGATGAGCGGCGTGATCCTGCTCGCCAAAAACAAACCCGCGCTCATCGCGCTGGCAAACCTTTTTGGCACGGAAAAACCAGTGAAAAAATACACCGCCCTCGTCCGCGGTGCGCCGCTGGAAAATCAATTTACCGTGGACGCCAGGCTTGCGCCGCATCCCGTCAAAATCGGGTTGCTGTGCGTGGATGCGAAAAACGGCAAGCGATCGAATACCCGGTTTGAAGTGCTGGAAACATTTCCCCGCTGCGGCTACGCGCTCCTCAAGTGCGAACCGCTCATCGTCCGCAGGCACCAGATCCGGGTTCACCTGCGTTACGCCGGTTTTCCTGTCGTCGGCGACGAACTTTACGGCGGTAAACCGCTCTGGCTTTCGCGCCTCAAACCCAACTACCGGCTCAAGCCCGGACACGAGGAGCGCCCGCTGCTTTCACGCGCCGCGCTGCACGCGGAAGAATTGACCCTGCCCCACCCGGTCACCGGCGAAGTTTTGACCATCACCGCCCCGTGGCCGAAGGATTTGAACGTTGCGTTGAAATATCTGCGCCAGTTTGCAAAGTAGGACGGGCGTCTCGCCCGTAATTCCCGGTCCGGGTGGTTCTGACCCTTGCTGAAACACACGGGCGGGACATCCGTGCCATTCAACTTACCGCCCAGTTCAAAATCGCCTTCTGCACGTGCAGCCGGTTTTCAGCCTGAGTGAAAATCGTCTCGGCGTTCGCCTCGAACGTTTCCTCGTCAATCTCCTTGCCGCAATACGCCGGCAGGCAATGCATCACCAGCGCATCCGGCTTGGCCAGCTTCACCAGCTTTTGATTAATCTGGTAACCGGTCAAAATTTTGATGCGCTCCTTCGATTCGGCTTCCTTGCCCATCGAGACCCACACGTCGGTGTAAAGCATGTCCGCGCTTTTCGTCGTTGCCTTGAGGTCGGTTGAAACGGATATTTTTCCACCAGCGCGCTTCAACAAGGCGGCGGAAGGCTGGAATTTTTTCGGCGCGGCGATGCGCAGTTCAAATCCGAGTTTCGCCGCCGTCCAAATCCACGAGTTCGCCACGTTGCACGCGCCGTCGCCGATGAACGCGACGGTTTTGCCCGCAATCGGTCCCCGCTTTTCCTGGAATGTAAAAATATCCGCGAGAATCTGGCACGGATGCTCGTCGTCCGTCAGCGCGTTGATGGTTGGGACGCCGGAAAATCTGGCGAACTCCTCGACATCGGCCTGCGCGAAGGTGCGGATGACCGCGCCGTGAATCATCCGGCCCAGCACGCGCGCGGTGTCCTTGATCGGCTCGCCGCGGCCCAACTGAATGTCATTGGCATTGAGAAACATCGGCCGCCCGCCGAGTTCATGGATGCCGACCTCAAATGAAACCCGCGTGCGTGTGGACGATTTGGAGAACATCAACGCCCAGGTCTGGCCCGCCAGCGGCTGGGTTTTGTGATGGCCACGCTCGCGCTTGAACGCAGTGGCGGCGCGCAGAATTTTGTCAAAATCCGCCCGCGCCAATTTTTCCAATGACAATAGATGCTTCATTTTTTCAAGGTTTTCGGGAATTCGCCCAAAGGAAATTTTATAACCCAATCACGGAACGGCGTCACTTCTTTTTATGCACCGTGTTCAGGCCAGGGCGCATTTCAGTTTTTGAGAAGTGGCCTGGTTGCTCAATCCCAGCGGGATTGTGTCCATCAGCCCAAGGTTGGCGCACCCACGCCTGCCTTGGGTTCACGTTCCGAAATGAAAACAACCTCAACGAGGTTGTGGCCGGTGGTGTGCGGATGAAAACGGAATGGCCACAACCGCAACGCGATTGCGGCCACGTGCCCAGAAATCCCGCTTGATATGGGCGGCCATCCATGCGAATATGGGTAGCCATATTATGAAGACGACCATCGAAATTGCCGACGATCTTTTCGAGCGCGTCCAACGCGTTGCGCGGAAGGAAAAGACCACTTTCCGTTCGTTGACCGAGCAGGGCTTGCGGATTGTGCTGAAAGAGAAGCAGCAAAACAAACCCAAGAAACTACCTCCGCTCGTCACCGTTCGCGGCCAGGGGTTGACGGATGAATTCAAAAACGCCCCGTGGGAAAAAATCCGCGACGAAATTTACAAGGGACACGGCGCGTGATTGCGGTTGATTCCAATCTGCTGGTTTATGCGCACCGCGAGGACAGCAAATTCCATGCGGCGGCAAAGGAGTTGATTGATTTCTTGCGGCATGAATCCGCACCGTGGGCAATTCCGTGGCCGTGCGTGCATGAATTTATTGGCATCGTCACGCACCCCGGCATTTATCAGCCGCCCACCTCGTTGAACCAGGCTTTGGCGGCGGTGGATGCTTGGTTGGCTGCCGGCAATCTGCATCTGCTTGCGGAAAGTCCGGGTTATTTTGAAAAACTGCGCGAGCTGGCTCTGGCCGCGAAATTGTCCGGCCCGCGCATCCACGATGCGCGCATTGCCGCGCTGTGTCTGCACCACGGCGTGCGCGAACTTTGGACCGCCGACTACTTCTCCATGTTCCCGAAGCTCAAAACCCGCAATCCGCTGGTGAAAAAATGAACTGTCCCCCGACTCTCAACCAAGACTCCGTTCAATCAAGTCATCCGGCCAGCCTGGACAGTCGTTGGACGATTCTGGGCGTCTGCCTTGCGCTGGCGGCGCTTACGCTGGCGGTTTTCGGTCAGACGTTGCGGCACGGGTTTGTCAGCTACGACGACCACGCGTACGTATGTGAAAATCCCGCGGTTATCGGCGGACTGAACCTGAAGGGAGTCGAGTGGGCCTTCACCCATGTCGTGTTGTTCAACTGGCATCCGCTGACGATGATGTCCCACATGCTGGACTGTCAGTTGTATGGGTTGAATGCTGGCGGGCATCACTTGACGAGCGTTCTGTTGCACACCGCCTCGGTGATCCTCCTGTTGTTGGTGCTGCGGCAGATGACCGGGGCTTTGTGGCGCAGCGCGTTGGTGGCGGCGGTGTTTGCGATTCATCCGTTGCGGGTGGAATCGGTGGCGTGGGTGGCGGAACGCAAGGATGTGCTCAGCGGGCTGTTTTTCATGCTGACGCTGTGGGCGTACACGCGGTACGCTCAAGGACGGTTGAGTGTCGAGCGTCGAGGGTCGAGTGCGGGAACCAGCAGTTTGGCTCCCAATCCCCGACCCTCGCCCCTCGATTACTGTCTGGTGCTGCTCTTTTTTGCGTTGGGGTTGCTGTGCAAGCCGATGCTGGTCTCGCTGCCATTCGTGTTGCTGCTGCTGGACTACTGGCCGCTCAATCGCTTCGCTCCGCCGATACCAGCCCCGGCAGCCACCGGGATTGTTGATTCGTTGAAAAATCATTTCGTCCCCTGGCGCCTGATCCTCGAAAAAGTCCCCTTGGTGGCACTCTCCGGCGCGGCTTGCATGGTGACGATGGCAACCCAGAAAGACATCATTGCGCCTGTGCCGCTCGGCTTGCGAATCGGCAATGCGGTAGTGTCCTATGTCGTTTACCTCCGCCAGATGGTTTGGCCGGCGGGGCTGGCGGTTTTGTACCCGTATCCACGAAATGGTCTTCCCGGGTGGGAAATCACGCTGGCGGTCGTGCTGCTGGCTGCCATTTCCGCCGGTGTATTTCTCCGGCGACAAAAACAGCCATATTTATTGATCGGCTGGCTGTGGTATTTGGGAATGCTGGTTCCAGCGATTGGACTGGTCCAGTCCGGATGGCGCGCCCACGCCGATCGTTACACTTACCTGCCCCAGATCGGGTTGTACTTCGCCCTGACCTGGGCGGCGGGAAGTCTGTGTGCTGGTTTGCGTTATCGTTGTCTGGTGCTTGGTGCCGTTACGGCTCTCGTCATAACGGCCTTGAGCGTGGATTCGTTCGTCCAGACCTCTTATTGGCGCAATAGTGAATCGTTGTGGACGCACACCCTTGCCTGCACTTGGGACAATGCCCTGGCCCACAACAACCTTGGCAATGATCTTCTCCTAGCGGGACAGGCGGACGACGCCATCACTCATTTCCAAAAGGCCGTGGAAATCCAAGCCGACTATTCCGAAGCCTACAACAACCTCGGCAACGCCCTGCTGCAGGAAGGCCGGGTGGATGAAGCGATCACCCATTACCAAAAGGCCCTGGAGATCAAGCCCAACTATGCTGAAGCTTACAGCAACCTTGGCAACGCCCTGTTGCAAAAGGGGCGGGTGGATGAGGCCATCGCTCATTTCCAGAAAGCCTTGGAAATCCAACCCGAATACGCCAAGGCCCACTACAATCTCGGCAACGCCCTGCTGCAAAAGGGGCGGGTGGACGAGGCCATCGCTCATTTTCAAGAGGCCGTGGAAATCCGTTTCGACTATGCGGAAGCCTGCAACAACCTCGGCAACGCCCTGCTGCAGGAAGGCCGGGTGGATGAAGCGATCGCCCATTATGAAAAGGCTTTGGAAATCAACCCCGGCTATGCAGAAGCCCGCAACAATCTCGGCAACGCCCTGCTGCAAAAGGGACGGGTGGATGAGGCAATCCTCCAATTTCAAAAGGCCGTGTCAACCCGCCCCGAATACGCCAAAGCCCACAACAACCTTGGCCACGCCCTGCTGCAAAAGGGACGGGTGGATGAGGCGATCACTCATTTCCAAAAGGCCTTGGAAATTCGTTCCGATTATCCGGACGCCGGCCATAACCTGGCGCGAGTGGCTTGGCTGCTGGCCACCAGTCCGGAAGCCTCTGTTCGCAATGGCGCCAAGGCCATCGAGCTGGCCGAAGCAGTGGAGCGGCTTTCCAACGGCAAAGATTCGTTGATTGTCATGGTTCTGGCGGCGGCCTACGCCGAGGCGGGGCGGTTTCCCGAAGCCGTTGCCACGGCCGAGCGGGCGCAGCAGTTGGCTGCTCAACAAGGCAATGCCTCACTGGCTGATGTTCTGGGCAGGCAAATCAAGTTGTATCAGGCAGGCACGCCGTTCCGCGACACAAACGCACCGGTCGCCACAGCCCCATTCGGCCTGCCTTAACCGGTCACGGACGCGCCACCAACCGACCTCTGACGCACCAAAAAAATTTGCCGCAGCGCGTGGCCCGGCGGATGAAGTCCTGTTTTTTATTCCCACCCGTCACTTTTGCGTCATACCCGCTCAACCACCAGAAGGCCAGGCCGGCGAACGCCCATACGGCAAAATGGGTAATCATGACGGAACTGATGAAAAAAAGCGCAACGAACAGCGCAAGGTGAATTTCCCGCCGCAGACCTTGTAGCCGCCTTCACACAACTCGTATTCGTAAAGAGTCATGGCTTGGATTTAGTTAAAATCAGGAATGAGTTTCGTCGCCAATCGTAAATTTTTCAAGGAAGTTGGAAAACAGTGCCATTTGTGATCGTGAACCCCTCGTGCCAGGCGCGTCTGGGAAATCTCCAATCTGAATCAAGCACAGCGTAAGGAGGCTTGTTAATCGGGTTAAATACGTAGCGAATGGGACCAACCGGACCAATAAAAAAGTTGGTGCCCCCAAAAAGATAAGGAGCCAGTTCGGCTTTTGTAGGAACGTAGTCAGGCGAGGGTTTTTTCTCCAGGGCGAACTGTTGCTTGGCCCCATCAATCTGCCGGAGCTTGTTGATAATGGAATTTCTCGTCGAACCGGCTGAATAACGGCCGCTGGAAATATAATTTGGCCCGGCAATCGGCCCTTTCACAAAAAAAATGGCTGCGATAACAAAAGCAGCAATTTCTATTGTCCAACGAATCCGTTTTGGCGTTTGTTTCGCGGATAAATTTGGCTGCTGATCTGCATCCGGGTTGTGACTTAGCTGTTGGAGAAGTCCAGAGATTGTCCCAAGACAAGCCCAATATGGAATTATGAGCACGCACGACAACACAAGAAGCTGTTTGTCGCTGATGTCAAACAAAGTCAGTAGCGTGGGAACCGGGCCAATTAAGACGCTCGCACTACAGGCGGTCGTTAAACCGAACAAGACATTGACCTGACCCCAAAGACTGGACAGATCATAAGTAGAGTTCTGCCATCGGTTTGATTTTTGTTTCAGCCGTTCGGGACGGAGGGAGGGCGTAGCCCGACCGGAGCACCGAACGGCTGATGGCGCGGCCAGCAAACTCCGCCGGGGTTTGATACCCCAACGAACTGTGCGGCCGCTCCGCGTTATAATAGAGGCGCCACTGCTCAATGACAACCCGCGCCTCCCACAGGCTGCCAAAGATTTCCCGGTTCAAACATTCGTCCCGTAGTTTGTCATGGAAACTCTCAATGTAAGCGTTCTCCCACGGCGAACCGGGGGTAATGTAAATCGTCTTCACGTTCTTGCTTTTGAGCCAGTCCTGGATCGCATAGGCGATGAACTCCGGCCCGTTGTCACTGCGCAGATGCTTCGGTACACCGTAACGCGCCATCGCCGCCTCGACCACGGTGATGACATCCACCGCCCGGAGGGACCAGTCCACATGCACTGTCAGGCATTCCCGAGTATGCTCGTCGATCAAGGTCAGCACGCGGAAACGCGTTCCATTTTCAGTCTGGTCTTCCACAAAGTCCCAGCTCCAGACGTGGTTGGCCTGTGTCGCCCGTTGCCGCTCGGCCGTCGAAAGGCCCAACCGCCGCAACTTTCGCTGCTTCCGGCTCACTTGCAGCCCTTCTTTTCTCCGCACCCGTTGCACGCGCTTGGCATTGATCTCCTGGCCTTCCCGGCGCAACAGGGCTGTCACCCGTCGGTAACCATAGCGCGGATGATCCTGGCTCAATTGAACAATGTGTCCGTGCATCTGACGACTTTCCAGACTCGCAGTGCTGTTGCAGTAATAACTCGACCGGGCCAACCCAAGGGCTCGACAGGCTTCTGCCGTCGTGCCAATCCCAGTTTCGATTACCAGCTTCACCGCCCGGCGCTTGGCCGACGGGCTTACCACTTTTTTGAGTTCACCTCTTTCAATATCTGCACCTGCACGGTCAGGTCCGCCACCGCTCGCTTCAACCGCCCGTTCTCATCCGCCAACGCTCGCAAGCGCCGCGCCTCGTTCACGTCCATGCCGCCATACTTGGCGCGCCACTTGTAAAACGTCGCGTCGCTGATGTTGTGCTTGGCGCAAACCGCCTTGACCGGCGTGTCGCCTTCGGCTTCCCGGAATATCCCGATGATCTGTTCTTCGCTGTATTGGCTTTTTCTCATAGTTCTGCTGCCTTTCTTTTCGCAGCAGAACTCTCCTTTTGTCACGTCCAGTTTTTCGGGGTCAGGTC
>CAWFZJ010000002.1:0-4737 GCA_963820205.1 uncultured Verrucomicrobiae bacterium | reverse complement strand
GGTCCCATTTTTTCTTTTCTTCGATGGGCGCCTGCTGCCCTAATGCGGAAAACGTAATCTGGCTTCCCCGGTCTTCAATGGTTTCTCCCCAGACCTTTTCGACTTTGAAACCCGCTGCTTCGAGCGCCTGTTTTAGCGAACTGATGATTTTCTCTTTTTCATCCGCAGTGAAATCTTCCGAATAGATTTTTTTCCAATCCCCTGCGTATTGGTAGAACTTTGTTCCACAGGTGGGAAGGAGAGACAGATTCTTCAGGTGTTCGTCGTGGGGAAGATTGGAGAGCACTTGTTTCTCAAACTGCGGCCAATCGCCGCCGGAAATCACGGCCACCTTCACAATTCCCAGCAGAGCGGTGAGCAGTGTGGCCATCTCGGCATCGAGCGATGCTTTGCTTTCGGCAAGCGTGCCATCCAGATCGAAAACAATGAGTTTTTTCATGGGTTATGTGCCTTCCGGCAGTGAAATTTCCAACAAGCTGATGGCACCACGCGGTCGGCACAAACACGCTCCAACCACGGCGGGCAAGAGCAGCACATCCCCCTTGCCGATGGCGTAATTGGCGCCATCGTGCTCCACCTGACCGTCACCGGCGAGGCACACCAGCACCCGCGGGGTTCCTTCGGCGCCGACTCCAAATGGCGATTCTGCGCCGAACCGCCACAACCCGAAATGTTCACAATCAAAGAGCCGCTCTCGCAACACCGGCTTTACCTCATCCACCATTGGCACCACCGGACCGATTGCACCTTGCGCAAAATCAATGCAGGCCATCGCCTGATCAACTTGCAGAGGTCGAGGCTGACCGGTCTTGGCATCAATGTGGTTCCAGTCGTAAAGGCGAAACGTCACGTCGCTGTTTTCCTGCACTTCAAAGACCACCACGTCGCCCAACGAATGAACGGTTCCGGCCGGAATGAAAATTCCGTCGCCGGGCTTCGGAGTGAAGGATGCGAGCTGGTCCGCCACCGTTCCGTTCGCGAGCGCCTGCCGCAGAGTGTCTGCCGTGGTGGCAGGCTTGAGGCCCGCGTAGATGCGGCTTTTTGTCCCCGCCTCCAGCACCACCCAGGCTTCGGTTTTGCCGGTCTCGCCTGCGGGAATATACTGGGTCTGCTGATCCGATGGATGCACCTGAACCGAGAGCGTGTCGCGCACGTCGAGAAATTTCAGCAGCAGCGGGAACCGGCGGAAACGCCCGGCCAGTTTTCCCAGCAACTGCTCCGGCCACTGATGAAGCAATTGCCCGATGCTCCGTCCCTTGAGCGGTCCATCGGCGACGCGGCTCGGATGGTCATCGCGGTCGCTCAACAGCCACGCTTCGCCGATGGGGCCATCGCCGGGCAGCGGCGCGGTGAGCAGGTTGGCCAAACGCCGGCCACCCCAAAGCCGATACTGGTAGATCGGTTCAAATCGCAGTGGATACAGAGAGATTTCATCCATGGCATTTCAATTTTCACATTGATTCACACACGGAAGTGTAACTTTTGGACGCCGAGAAATGAATGGGGTGAACACCCCATAGAATTCAAAAGACCGAACCCGGATCGTCCTCGAAACCGGCCCAAAAAGTTAGATTAAACGACCGTCCTCACCCCGGTCCCCCTCCTCCAAGGAGAGGGTGAATCATTCACCGTCCCCTTGAAAATTCGCGCGACGGGATTTGCCGGACGGTCATCCGTAAAACCAAAACCGGACTACAGCTATTTCCTCTCCCCGGGGGAGAGGATAAAAGGTGAGGGCGAGCGTTAAAACAAACTTTCCAGCCTCCCCGTCATTTCCTAAATTCCTGTCATGGCCGACATCGAACGCGCCCGCCAGCTTCGTAAAAAGGAAACCTGGGCGGAAAAACTCGTGTGGAGCTGGCTGCGCGCCCGGCGGTTCACCGGCTACAAATTCCGCCGCCAGCATCCCATCGGCATTTACTATCTCGATTTCTTTTGCGAGGAGGCGGAATTGAATGTGGAATTGGACGGCAGCCAGCACGGTTTTCCCGACCAGCGGAAACACGACTTGGAGCGGGAAAAGTTTCTGCAATCGCGCGGCATCAAGACGCTGCGGTTTTGGAATTCACATTTGCGGCGCAATGCGCAAAGCATCCGCGATACGATTTTCAATGAGTTGCAAGCACGCGCGCCGCATCCGTTGCCGGAATATACGCGGCCGATGAAGGCCAAGGGAAAAGTTAGATTAAACGACCGTCCTCACCCCGGCCCTCTCCTCCAAGGAGAGGGAGAATCATTCGCCGTCCCCTTGAAAATTCGCGCCGGGATTTGCCGGCCGGTCAGCCGCATAAACCAGAGACGTGCGCATGCTGCTCCTTACTACTGGGGGAGAAGGCCGTAAGGGCGGGCTAAAAATCCAACTTTTTTTTAGTTTTATCTCCATTTCCTAAATTCGCGTCATGTCCTTTCCATTGCGGCATTGTATTCGCCACGGCGCGCAGCCCGGTTGCATCTGGCTCGATGAAACAGAGCTTGCTGTGCCGCCGACACGTTGGCCTGCTTGCCTTGCCAGATCTCCAAAGCCGGCTGCTGGATGGCGCGGGCAAACGAAAATGCCAACGCCCAAGGCAGTCGCGACTTGAATCGAACATTCATGGCATTCAAACGGGCCGAAGCCAGTTCAGCGGATTGGCCGCCCGACAAAAATGCAATCCCCGGAACGGCAGCGGGGACGGCTCGCAAGAGACACCTTCACCGTGGCGTCGGCCACCTCGTCCACCGCTTCTTGCTGTGGGGCAGGTCAATCCCGGAAGCACCATGTTGGGCTTCAGGATCATGCCCTCCAGCATCACGCGCTGCGCGTAATTAGCTGGTTGAAAACCGTTCGCAGGACTTCCTCCGTTACCTCGCGGCACCGCTCCAGGGTATGCTCGCCGTCCATGAGCACTTCCGGTTCGACGACGGGAACCATCCGGCTTCCTGGCACAACGCGGCGTAGCGAGCCAACGCCTGCGCGTTGGCCTCGATGCAACCCCGGCTGGGAATGCCATCGCCCATGGCAATCACCGCGCGCCACTTGGCAAAACGCGGCGCCCATTTGAAAATATTCAGCCAGGCGGTCGCGCAATCCGTCCAGACCTTCGGTTATTTTCTCTCCGGGATGACCGGCCAGGTCCTTTGCGCCGGTGTCAACTTTGATGCCGGGAATGATTCCCGCATCGGTGATGGACTTTGACAAAGGGAGTGCCATCTTTCTTCTGCTGGCGGATCGTCTCGTCGTAGAGGATCGCGCCACTGATGCACTCACCGAGACCGGGCGTGGTCACAATCAACTCCCGATAGGCGCGCCGGGCCTCCTCGGTCTGCGGAATCCCCAGCCTGGCAAATCGTTTGTTGCAGGTTGGATTACTTTCATCCATCGCCAGCAGGCCCTTGTCGTCGGCGACCAGCGCTCTCGCGGTGTCTATAAGCTCTTGCGCATTCATTTGGGGTTGCTCCACTTCCAGTTCCGGATTTCCGGCAAGTCTTCGCCGTGCTTGTCGATGTACTGCTTGTGCTCGATGAGCTTGTCCTGCATCTGCTGCTTCAGGTAGGCCCCCTTGGAGCCCAAATGCGGCAGGCGATCCACCACGTCTTGCACCAGATGGAAGCGGTCCAGGTCGTTCTGCACCCTCATGTCAAAGGCCGTCGTGATCGTGCCCTCTTCCTTGTAGCCCCGGACGTGGAGGTTGCGGTTGGTCCGGCGGTAGGTCAGCCGGTGGACCAGCCAGGGGTATCCATGAAAGCCAAAGATGATGTGCTTGTCTTTGGTGAAAAGCGAATCGTAATCCGTTTCGCTCAGCCCGTGCGGGTGCTCGCTCGCAGACTGCAGCTTCATCAGATCGACGACATTGATCACCCGGATTTTCAGATCGGGCAGATGCTGGCGAAGAATGGAAACGGCGGCCAGAATCTCCAGCGTGGGCGTGTCGCCGCAACAGGCCATCACCACGTCCGGCTCGGCGCCCTGGTCGTTGCTGGCCCATTGCCAGATGCCAATTCCTTCCGTGCAATGCACGACTGCGGCGTCCATGGTCAGCCATTGCGGGAGGGCGTGTTTTCCGGCCACCACCACGTTGACGTAATGCCGGCTGCGCAGGCAGTGATCAAAAACCGACAGCAGGCAATTGGCATCGGGCGGCAGGTAAACGCGCACGATATCGGCCTTCTTGTTGATGACGTGGTCGAGGAAGCCGGGATCCTGGTGCGTGAAGCCGTTGTGATCCTGCTGCCAGACGTGGGAGGCGAGCAGATAGTTCAGCGACGCGATCTTCCGGCGCCAGGGCAGTTCCAACGTTACCTTCAGCCACTTGGCGTGCTGGCTGAACATCGAGTCGACGATGCGAATGAAGGCCTCATAGCTGTTGAACAGCCCGTGCCGCCCGGTCAGCAGATATCCTTCCAGCCAACCCTCGCACTGGTGCTCGCTGAGCATCGAGTCCAGCACGCGTCCGGCGGGCGCGAGGAATTCATCATTCTTTACTTCCCGGGCGTCCCACTGACGGTTGGTGACTTCAAAGACCGCGCCCAGGAGATTCGAGAGCGTCTCATCGGGACCGAAGACACGGAAATTGCGCTGATCCTGATTCAGCTTGGCCACGTCACGCAGGAACTTACCCAGCACGAGCGTATCCTGGCCGTCAACGGCGCCGGGCGAAGGCACGTTCACCGCGTGGACGTGGAAATCCGGCATCCGCAGGTCGCGCAGCAGAATGCCGCCGTTGGCGTGCGGATTGGCGCCCATCCGCCGGTCGCCCT
>CAWFZJ010000001.1:0-26197 GCA_963820205.1 uncultured Verrucomicrobiae bacterium | reverse complement strand
CCGCCGCCGGGCAAATACAAGCTCGAAAAGTGCCAACAGCGCAAATTATTTCACCAGGCAGCAATCGGCGTTCCCAATGGAAACAAGGCGGCAAATGAAATTTCACGCCGGAATGTGAACCAACAAGGGACAAACCAGTCCAACGCTGAGACAAATTTCCCGTCCCTCCCGCGTTCGATTCAACATTCGCACGGCAGAGTCAATGAAAAGCCATTAATGGCGCGCTTTCTGCTAAAAGAAAACGGCCAAGCGCCCCTGTCAGTTGACAGGCCGCCGGTGAAGTATGCGTATATGTCAAAGAGCGTAAAAATAAAAATTGCCGGGTTGCTCCGGGGCGTGCTGCGCCACTTGGATCCCAACGAAGCGGTCAGGCCTCAAACACCGCGATTTCACTCCTCCGCCGGCGCACCGGTAAAGGCTGCGCCGGTTGCCGCCACGCCACTGCAAATGGCGGCACCGGCACCCTCCCCGGCAGAAAACGCCGATGAACTGCAACTGCCCCTCCAACCCATTATCGCCGCGATGCCGATGGAATTGCGCGCGAAAGTCTTGCAAACGCCCCCGGCGGGGATGGTCATTTCCATTCCCTTGGAAAAAGTTCTTACGCAACTCGCGCGCGGCGCGGTGAAAATCACTTTTGGGGAATTGCGACTGGTCGCTCCGGGCGTGTTTGTCAATTCCGGCGGCGAGCATGACCACAAGCCGGTAATGTTGCCGCTCAATGAAATCCTCAGCCGGCTGAATCCAACGTTGCTCGCCCGCCGGGGCACGCAAAAGCAAGTCGAATTGACCGACGACATAGGCAGCCCGTTTGGCGCCCTCGGACAGGGAATTACAATTTCCACCACACCCGTCAAACCACCGGCGGCCTCCCCTGCACCGCCGTCGCAAACGATCACACCGCCATCGCGAATGGTCACACCGTCAATACGAATGCCCACACCGCCATCGCGAATGGTCACACCGGTTGCTTCCTCCGCTTCCATTCAACCGCCACCGCCGCCGACCGCGCCTCGTGTCGCTCCGGTCACCATGAGGATCGCCGCGCCACAAAATAATAATAACGGCGTGCCGAAACCCGCCGCAAAGATTGCTCCGGCGGCTCCGCCAGCGCCGATGGAACCGGCGGACATTTCCGCGCCGCTGGCCGCGCTTTCAGAAGATTGGCCGGAAGGACTGCGGCTTGAAATCGCGAAATTAAATCTGTCAAACGCCCAGGTCTTGTTGCCGGCGAGTTTGATTGAGCCGGCCTTGAAGCGCGGACGCGTGACCTTCCTGTGGCAAAACTTGCGGCCTTTGATCAAACCCACGCCGCCGCCGGCATCCATTCACGACGGCGTCCAATTGGAACTGCCTTTGAAAGTCATCGCGCCGTTGTTCTTTACGCGGCAAAAAGCGGCGCCCCGGCCACAGCAAGCGGTTTTGCCGCCGGCTGACATTCCGATTTTGTTTTTTGGTTTTCCGCAGCCGCAGGCGGAAGCGCCCGCGCAAGAAACACCCGTGCCGGAAGCGCCGATGCCAAAAGCGCAGCCGGTAAAAGCGCCGGTGCTGGAAGCGCCCGTGCCGAAAGCACCGCAGGCGAAAGCCCCAGTGCGGGAAACGCCCGTGCCGGAAGCACCGATAAAAGCGCCGGAGCCGCAGGTGACCCGTCCCGCCCTAAAACCAGTGGATGCCAAACTGGCGGACTCAAACTACTATATTTGGGGCGAAACCAACGACGCCCCCCGGTCGGACGAAACCGAATACAAGCACCCGCCAAAGCCGGCGACCGATTTCACCAGCCGTTACGCGACGCCGCAGGAAATCATCACCCGGGCGATGGCGTTGCCCGGTGTGGCCGGCGCCCTCGTGGCGCTGCCGGACGGCTTGAAAGTGGCCAGCCAGATTCCGTCCGACCTCAACGCGGACACGCTCGCGGCATTCCTGCCTCAAATTTATGACCGGGTCAGCCAGTGTACCAGGGAATTGCGGATGGGCGCGCTGAATAATTTCAATTTCACCGTCGGTAACGTGCCGTGGAAAATTTTCCGGGTGAACGCGGTTTATTTCGCCGCGTTCGGTCGCGCGGGCGAAGCGTTGCCGACGGCGCAACTGGCCGCGCTGGCCGGCGAACTCGACCGCAAAAAACAATAAATTTATGGCCCTCATCAACCAAGCTACCAAGGAGTTGCAGGTTAAAATCGTTTATTACGGCCCCGCAATGGGCGGCAAGACGACCAACCTCGTGCAAGTCCACGACCACGTACAAACCGCCGCGGGCAACAAAGGCAAACTCGTGTCGCTGGCGACGAGTTCCGACCGCACGCTGTTCTTCGACTTCCTGCCGATTGAGGCGATGACGATCAAGGGCTTCAAGACGAAGTTCCAGCTTTACACCGTGCCCGGACAGGTGATTTACAACACGACGCGGCAACTGGTTTTGCGCGGCGTGGACGGCATCGTGTTCGTGGCCGATTCGCAATACGAAAAGATGCCGGAAAATGTGGAAAGCTTTCAGAATCTCACGGACAACCTGAATTCGCTCAAACTCAACCTCGCGGATATTCCTTACGTGCTCCAATACAACAAGCGCGATTTGCCGGGCGTTGCGCCGGTGGAATACATGGAATTTCTGCTGAACAATCGCGAAGTGCAGGTGCCGTCATTTAGTGCCATCGCGCAACGGTGCGAGGGCGTGTTCGAAACGCTGAACATGATCACGCGCCTGCTGTTGCACAAATTCATCAACCAAAGCGTCCCGCAATACGCATGACATGGCCACCCTGCCACAACTCATCGAGGACGACATTCGGCGGTGCAATGAAATTTTACAGGCATTCATCGCAAATACGGATGCGACGGCCGCGCTGATCATTGACAAGGGCGGTTTCCTCATCACACATCAGGGCGACGCGCATGATTTCGATCTGACCACCATCGGCGCGCTGGCGTCCGGCGCGTTCATGGCCAACCAGACCATTGCCGGCCTCGTCAACGAATCGAGTTTCGACAGCATTTACCAGCAGGGCGAAAATTTCAGCATGTTCGTCATCACGGTTGACGAACACTCCCTGCTGGTCGTGATTTTCAAGTCCCGCTCCGGCGTGGGTGTGGTGAAGTACTATGCGGCAGGGGCGGTCAAACGAATTGCGCGCCAGCTTAAAATCGCCAAGGAGCGTGCGCCGGAGGCGGGACTTGATCTCTCCGTTCTCAACATCGCCGAAACCGGACCGTTCTTTCGTAAGAAGCAACCGTGAGCCAGACCCGGCGGCCAGTATATCTTTGCGATCCGCCAGGGCCGGGGGAACCCGGTTAAAACTTCAAGCGAGCCGGCTGTGGCTCCCGTCGCACATCGCGCCATTTTTCGAGTGCTTGCAGCCGCACCACGCCAGGGTCCGAGTCTCGGCAATGTCCACCTTCTTGGGCGCGAACCCGCTGCCCTTGTGCGAGCCGTCGCAAAACGGCTGGTCTTTTGATTTTCCGCACGCGCACCACCAATACGTGCCGGGTTCCACGGTCTTAACAAACGGTGACCTTTGAGCAATAACTGGTTCTGGCATAAACGTCCTTTGAATGTTTATTTCCTCGTGACGAAAGAATGGCACAAGTACAAATAAAATCAAATCGGCCGGCTGTTTTTATTGTCCCCTGCCTCTTCGCGCGGCAATCCACTCCGCCGCGCCTTGACTTTTCCGATGCCGCCTGCCATTGAAGGTCTCACCATGATCCACAAGAAACCTTGCCTGCCAGGACTGCTGGCGTTACCAATAATAGCCATGCTTTTGAATGCTGCCAACGTGCCCGCCCAGGACAAACCGGCGGTTTCCGCGCCCGACGACGGCAAACCCCAGCCGGTTGCATCCGGCGAAAAACCCGCCCGGGGTTTCGATGAACTGGCGGACAAGGCGCTGCTGGCCATGCAACAACGCGCGGCGGAACTCAAGGTCACAGGGGTGGCCGTGGTCGCCTACAGCGAAGGCGACAGCGTCAAATCCTGGTCGTCCAAAATGGTGGTGGTGGGCAATCTGAAAACCAGCCCTTCCAAGAATGACCCCGCCGGAGCGAACCTGCTCGCCATTGCTTATGCCAAAGCCGCGGAAATGGCGGACACGCTCAAGGCCAGCGGCAGCGCGGGCCGGCCTCCCTTAAAGGGCGAGTTCGGCTGGCAGGGGGGAGTGGTGGCCAAGGGGCGAACGGGAATTTTGATCGCGGCCTTCAGCGGCGGTCCTTCCGCGGACGACGTGAAAATTTCCCAGGCCGGCCTCGCGGTCCTGTCCGGAACGCTGTAATGCGGCGCGACCAGCGTATTTTTCGCGGTTGGTTTTCTGCCATTGTTCCGGGGCTTTAACTTGGGCTGGCTTCATTCTTCAATCCGCCTTGCTCCTCCGCCCGTTTTGCGATAGTGTGGGCAAGCTATGGATATGGAAACACCGCCTTTGCCGCCGAACCCGGTCCCGCCGCCGTTGACGCCGCCACCGATCATCACGGCGCCGCCGACAGCCAAACCGCGCAAGAGTTGGGGCTGGATGATTGTGGCAATTATTTTGCTCGTGCTGCTGGCCATCAGCCTGCTGGGAAATTTCACCCAGTTTGTTTACCGGGTGGCGGGCTTGCGCGGCGGCTCCTCCCGCGACGTCGGGCCGCGGCTGGATGAATGTGTGCTCGAAGACAATAATGCCTCATCCCGCAAAATCGCCGTGGTCACGGTGGCCGGCATCATCACCGACCACACGGTTGACCGGGACGGCAACAGCATGGTGGACATCATCAAAGCGCAGCTCGACCGGGCGAAGGAGGATAAACGGGTCAAAGCGGTGATTCTCAAAGTGGATTCACCCGGCGGCGAAGTGATGGCCTCGGACGAAATCAACAAGGTGATTGCCAAATTCCAGGACGAGTCCAGCAAACCGGTGGTGTGCTCGATGGGCAGCCTCGCGGCGTCGGGCGGCTATTACATCTCCGCGCCCTGCCGCTGGATTGTGGCCAACGAAATGACCATCACCGGCAGCATCGGCGTCATCATGGAAGGTTGGAATTATCGCGGGCTGATGGACAAGGTGGGCATTGCGCCGATGACCTACAAGAGCGGCAAGTTCAAGGACATGCTCAGCGGCGAACGCAGCACGAATGAAATTCCGCCGGAGGAACATGCCATGGTGCAGGCGCTGATTGATGAAACTTACGGGAAATTTACCAACATCGTATGCACGGGCCGCACGCAGGCCCACCAGAAAAACAGCAAGGAAGGCCAGGCGCTCGCCCCCAATTGGACCGGCTTCGTGGACGGCCGCGTGTTTTCCGGCTCAGAGGCGCTCAAACATGGTTTCGTGGATGAACTCGGCGACTTTGACAAGGCGGTGGACCGCGCGAAAAAGCTTGTCCACATCCCCGACGCCAACCTGATTGAATATCGCGAGCGCTACGACATTTCGGATTTGTTCTCGCTGTTCGGACAGAGCGGTTCCGCGCACGACATCAAGCTCGACCTCGGCGTGGAGATGCCCAAGCTACAGGCTGGGCAGCTTTATTTCCTGTCGTACACCCTGGTGAATTGACGTGAAAGGCGTCACCGTCATCGCCCACCCGCTGGTGCAGCACAACCTCACCCGGTTGCGCGACCAGCGGACGCAATCCCAGGAATTCCGCCGCCTGCTGGGCGAAATCGCCTCGCTCATGCTTTACGAAGCCACGCGCTCGTTCGCCACCCGTCCCGCTTCCGTGCGAACCCCGCTGGCGACCGCGCGGGGATTTCGTTTGGAACGCGAAGTGGTGCTCGTGCCCGTGCTGCGCGCCGGCCTCGGCATGCTCGATGCCATTTTGCAACTGATTCCCAATGCCCGCGTCGGTTTCATCGGCCTCAAGCGCGAGGAAACGACGTTGCGCGCGCAGTTTTATCACCAAAGCCTGCCGAAAAACCTGGGCCGGTTTGAAGTCATTTTGATTGACCCGATGCTGGCGACCGGCGGCAGCGCCGTGGCCGCGCTGGATTTGCTGGCCGGGCAGGGCGCAAAACACGTGCGGCTCGTGAATCTGGTCGCCGCGCCGGAAGGCATCCGCCGCGTGCAAAAAAGTTACCCCAAACTGCCGATTTTCACCGCCGCCATTGACCGCCGGTTGAACGAAAAAGGTTACATCCTGCCCGGCCTCGGCGACGCGGGCGACCGGTTGTTTGGGACATGATGCGTAAAACGTGAAACGTGAACCCAATTCACGCCTCGCGTTTCACGTTTCACGAATTACGATTGCCAATGAGCAGTTCTGAAACGTTATTGATGGTCGCGGACAGCGAACGCGATGCGAACATGCTTTACGCCACCGGCCTGTTCGTGCCCGACCCCTTCATCTACCTGCGCACGACCGGCCGCCCGCTCCTGGTGATGAGCGACCTGGAAATTGACCGCGCCCGCGCGCAAGCCCCGCATTGCCGCGTCACATCGCTCTCCCAATATCAGCAAAAACTTCGCGCCCAAGGAATCAAACGCTTCGGACTCGCCCACGTCGTCCGCCAGATTTTGCGTGAAAAAGGAATCCGCCTCGTCACCGTGCCGGACAATTTCCCATTGGGCCTGGCGACGGACCTGGAGAAACTCGGCGTTTCCGTCAGGGCGCGTCCGGGCAATTTTTTCCCGGAACGCGAAATCAAGTCCGCCGCCGAGGTCCGGAAGATTTCCGCCGCGCTGGTGATGGCCGAGGTCGGCATGGCCGAGGCGATGCAGGTTCTGCGCGCGGCCAAAATCGGGCGTGACCGCAGACTGCTTTACCACAACGTCCCGCTCACGTCTGAGAAACTGCGGTCGGTGATTGAGTGCGCGATCCTGCAGGCCAGCGGGCTGCCCGCCAACACCATCGTCGCCGGCGGCAAACAGGGGTGCGACCCGCATGAACGCGGCTACGGCCCGCTGCGGGCGCATGAGCCGATCATCATTGATATTTTCCCGCGCTCGCAAAAAACCGGCTACTTCGGCGACATCACCCGCACCGTCGTGCGCGGACGCGCCAGCGAAGCCGCGCGAAAACTTTACGACACGGTTTATCAGGGACAAAAAACCGCCTTCCGGAAAATCCGCGCGAATGCTCCAACCGGAGACGCCCATCGCGCCGTGCAGGAATTTTTTGAGCAACAAGGTTACCCGACCCGCCGTCATCGCGGGCGCATGGAGGGTTTCTTTCACGGCACGGGCCACGGACTCGGCCTGGAAATCCACGAATCACCGCGCGTGGGCGCCACTTCCACGGGGATTTTGAAGCCCGGTCACGTCGTGACCGTCGAGCCGGGGCTTTATTATCCGGAAATCGGCGGCGTGCGATTGGAAGACGTCGCGCTGGTCACGAACAACGGCGCGCGCAACCTGACGCGGTTTGAGAAGGTGCTGGAGATTTGATTTGGGCCAAAACGCCTATCTCAGTTGAGCCAGGCTGGCGCAAAAAATTCTTTCCGGCAGCGGATGAACTGTTAATTTCAAGGCAAATTGAGTTGGCACACAACCAGCTAAGTTGAATGAAAGCAGCCTGCGCGCTGTCCATTGAACGAGTTTATGTTTTATTTCGATCCGTTATACTTGTTGTTCGCCCTGCCGGGTTTGCTCATCGGCATCTGGGCGCAAATCAAATTGTCTTCGGCTTATGGCAAATACAGCCGGGTGCCGGTGGAATCCGGCATGACCGGCGCGGAAGCCGCACGCGAAATTCTCGACCGCGCCGGGCTCAACAACGTGCCGGTGCAGGAAGTCCCCGGCCATCTGACCGACCATTACGACCCCGCCAAGCGCGCGCTGTTTCTCTCATCCGACAATTTTCATGGCCAGACGGTGGCCGCCGTGGGCGTCGCCGCGCACGAATCCGGCCACGCGCTCCAGCATCAGGCGGCTTACGGACTGTTCAACTTTCGGATGGCGCATTGTACCCGCCACGCAATTTGCGAGCACGGCCTACATGGGCGTTTTTATTGCGGGCTTCATTTTTCGGGCGTTTTTCGCACAGTGTATTTTAATTGCCATCGCGCTTTTCGCGGTGATGACATTGTTCCAACTCGTCACGTTGCCGGTGGAATACGACGCCAGCCGCCGCGCCAAGGAACAATTGTTCCGGCTCGGCCTCGTGCATGAGCAGGAACGCGCGGGTGTCAGCAAGGTTTTGGACGCTGCCGCGCTGACTTATGTGGCTGCGCTGGTCAGTTCAGTGTTGCAATTGCTTTATTTGCTTACCCTGGCCCGCAACAACCGGAGATAGTTTTCGGAGGGTCGAGTTCCACGCGTCTCTGATTGTGGGACTCGCAAAGCTTGCCCCTCCGAAAATTGGTGGGATTACAGCGTTAATTTTCTTGCCGATGGCGTTTAGGCCGTAACGTTTCCCCGGTTTATGGCGGTAAAGAGGCAGAAACACAAAGCAGTTAAATCCAAGCGGCCCGCAACCCGGTCATCGGTTGCCGCGCGCCGCGCAAAAATTGCCGCGCCCGCGTCGGCGGTGGCCCCACCCGTTCCAACGCCGGCCACCGAAGGCGACACCACGCTGTTCATTCGCAGGGAAAGCTCGCGATTACGACGGCGACACCGCCATCAAGCTTTACCTGCGCGAAATCGGGCAGGTGAAACTGCTCACGCCGCAGGAGGAAATCCAACTGGCCGCGCGCATCAAAAAAGGCGACAAAAAGGCGCGCGAAGAGATGATCAAGGCCAACCTGCGGCTCGTCGTCAAAATCGCGCGCGATTACGAAGGCATCGGCCTGCCGCTGCTGGATTTGATCAGCGAAGGCAACATCGGCCTGATGAAAGCCGTCGAGCGGTTCGACCCAAAAAAAGGCGGCAAACTCTCGACTTACGGCTCGTGGTGGATCAAGCAATCCATCAAACGCGCGCTCGCCAATCAATCCAAGACCATCCGCCTGCCGGTGCATCTCGTGGACAAAATTTCCAAGATGCGCCGCCTCGCCATGCGTTTGCAGGAGGAACTGGGCCGCGAACCGACCGACGAGGAATTGGCCGATGAACTTGACGTGACCCCCCTTCGCGTGCGGCAGATGCGGCTGGCCGCCATCCGCCCGGCATCGCTCGACGCGCCCATCGGCGACGAAGACTCGAATTATTTTTCCGATGTCGTCGAGGATGAAAATGCCGCCACGCCCTACGAAGACCTCGAAGACAAGACCGTCACCGGCATGTTGCAGGAGATGGTCAAGCATCTCGACGCCCGCGAATCGACGATTTTGCGCTACCGTTTCGGCCTCGACGGCGGCACGGAGAAAACCCTGGAGGAGGTCGGCGAGAAATTCGGCGTCACGCGCGAGCGCGTCCGCCAGATTCAAAATCTGGCCCTGCGGAAACTCCGCAAAATGATTGAAAAACTCGAAGCCTCCAAAACCAAAAACACCTGACATCATGCCCCAAGCCGTCACGCCCCAGGAACTCGAACGCGCCATCCGCAACATCCCGGACTTTCCCAAGCCGGGCATCCAGTTCAAGGACATCACGCCCGTGCTGGCGGATGCGCGGCTCTTCGCCGGTTCGATTGATTTGCTCACGGAAGGATTCAAACCCGGTTCGGTGGACGCGGTCGTGGGCATTGACGCGCGCGGATTTATTTTCGCCGCCGCGGCGGCCACCAAATTGAAGGCCGGATTTGTGCCCGTGCGCAAAAAGGGCAAACTGCCCCATAAAACCATCGAACAGGATTATGCGCTTGAATACGGCTCGGCGACCGTGGCCATGCACGTGGACGCGCTCAAGCCGGGCGCGCGGGTGCTGCTCATTGACGATCTGCTGGCAACCGGCGGCACTTCCGCCGCCGCGGTCGCGCTCGTAAAAAAACTCGGCGCGACCATCCTCGAAGCCAGCTTCCTCATCGAACTGAAATTCCTGAACGGCCGCGAGAAATTGAAGGGCTACCCGGTGCGCTCCATCATTGTTTATTGAGCGCGCAAACGTTGGAGTTCAAGCTTCAGCTTGCCAAGTCGGCTGCCCGGCCTGTCGCGTCGAAGCGAAACGAAGAACGATCAACTCTCAACCTTCACAGATTGACGCTGCCGCGCCATGAATGCGAAAACAATTGAAACAAAATAATTTATCGCCTACGAATCAGCGGAAACCTTTATGAAAAATCTGAATTTATGGTTGCAACCTGAAGTTCAAGAACGCAGGTCTTTCCCCGCAATATTCCGCGCGGCCATGCTGGCCGGTTTGTTTTGCTGCCTCTCCACCGGTCTCCTTTCGCCGGCGTTTGCGGACCAGACCATTGATCTCAAGGGCGATGCCGGTGGCAAACGCTTCGACGGCATCGGCGCGGTGAGCGGCGGCGGCGCCACTTCGGTTTTGCTCAAGGATTATCCCGAACCGCAGCGCAGCCAGGTTTTGGATCTGCTCTTCAAGCCCAAGTTTGGCGCGTCCATGAGCGCGCTGCTGGTCGAAGTTCCGGGCGACGGCAACGCCACCCAGGGCGCCGAGCCGAGCCACATGCACACCAGGGATGACCTCAACTGCCGCCGCGGTTACGAATGGTGGCTGATGCGCGAGGCCAAAAAGCGCAATCCCGACCTCACGCTCGACGCCTGCGCGTGGGGTTGTCCGGGCTGGGTGGGCAACGGCAATTTCTGGTCGCAGGACATGTGCGACTATTACGTCAAATGGATTCAAGGGCTCAAGACGGTCTATGGTCTGGACCTGGACGCGATTGGTTGCCGGAATGAAAAGGGCGTCAATGAGGATTTTGCGAAAAAAATCCGTGCCACGCTGGATGCCAGCGGTCTGGAAAACGTCAAAATTCACGGCTTCGACAATTGGGACAAAACCAAATTCGACTGGGTCCGGCACATGACCAACGACGTGGAGTTAAGAAAAGCCGTGGCTATTCTCAGCAATCACACGATGGCGGACATGCCGACACCGGCGGACGTGCGGCAGATCGCCGACACGTTGAACAAACCCATTTGGAACAGCGAGGAACACGTTTATAAAAAAGGTTTCGACTGCGAGATCAGCCTCGTGAAGGCGTTTAATGAAAACTTTCTTCACAGCGGGGTGACGAAAATCGTGAACTGGTATCTCGTCGGCTCCGTTTATCCGATGGAACCGTATCCGGAAGAACCCGCCGCCATGATCGCGAATTCGCCGTGGAGCGGGCATTATCATACCCGCGAGGTTTTGTGGGGCTACGCGCATTATGGACAATTCTCAAAAATCGGCTGGCAGTATCTTAACGGCGCTTGCGGAAAGCTGGACGGCGGCGGCTCATTTGTCACGTTGAAATCGCCGGGCAAAGATTACAGCGTGATTCTCGAAACCAAGAACGCCCAATCCGCCCAGAACGTCACCTTCAACGTCAGCGGCGGTTTGTCCACCGGCAAACTCTGCGTCTGGCGCAGTGACGCCACCGCGCAATTCGTTCAACAGGCCGGCATCAAACCCAGACACGGCTCGTTCACCATCACGCTTGAGCCGAACTCCATCTATTCCCTTTCCACCACCACCGGCCAGCAAAAAGGTTCATTTGCCAATATTCCCGCCGAACAAAAATTTCCATTTCCGTATTACGAAACTTTCGATGAATACTCCGCGCCCGCACAATTTGGCTATCTGCCGCACTACACGGCGGACATCGCCGGCATTTTTGAAATCGCCGACCGCCCGGATAAAACCGGGAAATGTCTCCGCCAGGTTCTGGACCGGAAACCCCAAAGCTGGGCGCCCGAATGGATGCCTTACACCATTATCGGCGACGATCACTGGCAGGACTACGAAGTCAGCGCCGATGTATATCTGGACAACGGCGGCTGGGCGGGCGTCATGGGCCGCGTCAACAACGTCGGCGACGGCTACGGTTGCGTCCCCAAAGGATATTATTTGCGGCTGGCGGCGGACGGCAGTTGCGCCTTGGTCACGATTTCAGGCAAGACCGGCAAAGTGGAACTGGGGGACAAAGAGCATCAAGCCCGATTGCGCGCCGCCGGCAATTCCGGTGAGAAAGGCGAAAACCAAATGGCCGCCGGCACCGCCGCCAACGTCGCCGGCAATCAATGGCACAACGTGAAACTGCAATTTTCCGGCGACATTATCACCGGCTTCGTGGATGGCGCGCAGGTTTTGTCCATGACCAACAATCTCTATTCGCACGGCATGGCCGGGCTGATTACCGGCGACCGCCAGACCAGAAACACCGCCTGTTTCGACAACCTGCTCATCAATGCCGTCGGCGCGGCCACCCCCGGGCCGGCCGTGTTTACAAAGAATCAATCGCCGATCTATAAACCATAAAAAACGCAGCGGGTGTTGGAGTTCAAGCTTCAGCTTGCCGGGCAGCACAGCCGCCCGACCGGTTTTCATTCAAAGTTGAATGCCTGCCCTGCAATTTGGTTTAACCACGGATGGACACGAATTCACACGGACACTGGCCGCAAAAAAGCACAAACAGCGCAAAAGGTGGGGCGAGGCTCCTGACGAGCCGTTCCCTCAACAGCACCCCGAATGCCTTCGGGGCTCAACTCTCAACCCTCAACATATTTCACCTGCAAAACCCATTGCCCCAAACCGCCCGGCGCTTCTCCCTCTCCGCGCTGGGGAGAGGGCCGGGGTGAGGTGCTTTCAACCGCTGATTCTCGCTGATTGACGCTGATAAATTTCCAGCGCACACTCGCTGCGTCCAGAAAAACCAAAACGACCAGAACCAAAATTTAACCAAAATCATTTCGCGTAGCTTCGGCTGCTGTCCACTACGAAACTGGTAATTTCACTTGGAAGACAGCGCTTGAAGCACGCCCCAGCCGGGGCGTGCCCAAAGCGTTCTTCCAAGGGCATACCAGTGCCTGTAGTGGGACGTGAGTAGGCACGTCCCATTTGTTTGGGCACGGCATCCCTTGGAGACAGTCAACCAGACAGGGCTGATTCGCGCGCGAGCGACTCGGCCATGCGGATTACCACAGCGGAAATCAAGCAAGGTGACTGTTTGGATGTGCTCCGGAAATTTCCGGATAACACCTTCGATCTGATAGTCACTTCGCCACCGTATGCAGACAAGCGCAAGCATACTTACGGCGGAGTTCCGCCTGAAAAATATGTCAGGTGGTTTCTTCCACGCAGCGCACAGTTTCTGCGCGTGCTCAAACCGAGCGGCACTTTCATCTTGAACATCAAAGAAAAGGTCGAAAACGGAGAACGTCATACATTCGTCATCGAACTCATTCTCGCTCTGCGCCAGCAGGGCTGGTTGTGGACTGAGGAATTCATTTGGCACAAAAGAAACTGCTACCCCGGCAAATGGCCGAACCGCTTTCGCGACGCTTGGGAGCGGTGTCTCCAGTTCAACAAAACTCGCAAGTTTAAGATGAACCAAGAGGCGGTCATGGTGCCTATGGGCGATTGGGCCAAAACACGACTGAAAGCACTCGGGAAAAACGATGTGGTGCGTTTCGATTCACAAGTGGGCAGTGGCTTTGGAAAAAACATCGCCAACTGGTTAAAGCGCGACATGGCATTTCCCACCAACGTCCTTCACTTGGCTACAGAGTGCGGCAACAAAAATCATAGCGCAGCGTTTCCGGAAGCGTTGCCGGAGTGGTTTATCAAGCTTTTTACTGACGAGGGGGATTGGGTTCTGGATCCGTTTGTTGGATCCGGCACAACTTGCACAGTGGCGTCGCGAATGGGCCGGAATTCCGTTGGGGTTGAACTCCTTCAGGAATATGTCGAATTGGCAAAGGAAGATGTGCAAAGCACGGACTATCAGTTGTTGGACAAACGGAGGCAACATGAAAAAAGTAAGCACTGAAGAAATCACTTCTTACATCGAAGCGCACATCCCATCATTCCACAAACGCAGATTGGAGAGCCTCGCCGATCTGAAACTCCAGAAAGTGCTCAAACGGAAAAATCCGTATCTCTTCAAGGCCAAGAATATTACTTCAGCGCCGGAGTTGGTGAAAGGAATCTTGGATGCCCACCTGTCTTCGCAGGAGGAAACAATCTTTGGTGGATTTCTTGAAGAATTGGCGGTCTTTATCTGCCAGAAAGCGTTTAAGGGCCGGAAATCTTCTGCCGAAGGTGTTGATATGGAGTTTGAACGCCGAGGCATCTACTACATCGTGTCCATCAAGTCCGGACCTAATTGGGGCAACAGCAGCCAAATCCAAAAAATGGTGCAAAACTTCAAGAAAGCGAAACAAATCCTTGGGACCAATGCGGCCCAAAAAAATGTCGTCGCGGTGAACGGGTGTTGTTATGGCATTGAGAACGTCGAAGACAAGGGCGATTATCTTAAAAAATGTGGTCAGAGCTTTTGGGCTTTTATTTCTGGTGACGAGGACCTCTACACCACAATCATCGAACCGCTCGGCTACAGGGCCAAGGAACGCAACGAAGCGTTTCAGCAGGAATACGGCAAGGTTTTCACCCGATTCACGAAGGAGTTTACAGGCGAATTTTGTGAATCAGACTGCGCCATTGACTGGAAGAAGCTCCTAAGTTTCAACTCCGGGCTGTCACACGAAACAGTTGAGTAGCCCAAGACTGAATTCAGAGACAGGCTGGAAGCGCTGTCCTACGTTATCAGCGTCCATCAGCGTTCATCTGCGGTTCACCTCATCCGGCCTCCGGCCACCTTCTCCCCATCCGATGCGGAGAAGGAATTTTGCGTTCTCTGCGGTTAAAAATGAACCTACGTTCGCCTGGCCGGGCCGATTTGGAAATCGGCGCTTCCGTCTTCGCCAAGGCTACGACGAGACAAGCCCCCGACTTTAAATCCGCGTTCTTATGCCCGGTCGGACTTGATTACGGCACGGAGTAAGAGGAAATGGCCCGCATGTATTGCGCGCGCTCAAAGGCGCTGGGCGCCGGGCAGTTTTTCTGGCTCAGGCTGCCCTTGAGTTGCGTGACGGATTCGTATTCGTGCTCCTCCATCCAGGCGACGAGATCTTTTTCGATGACTTTGATGTGCCCGACGCCGTGCCGGATGAGCGTGGAGCAGAGCATGGTCACATCCGCGCCAGCCATGAGCATTTTCAAAACGTCGGTCGCGCGATGGATGCCGCTGGTGGCGGCCAGGTTGCATTTGAGGCGGCCGTAAAGGATGGCAATCCAGCGCAACGGCACGCGCATTGCCATGGGCGTGCTCAACAGGATGTTGGGTTTCACTTCCAACGTTTCGAGGTCAATGTCCGGCTGATAAAACCGGTTGAACAGCACCAGCCCGTCCGCGCCGGCGTCGTTCATCCGCTTGGCCAGGTTGGCAAAGTTGGTGAAGAACGGGCTGAGTTTCACCGCCACCGGAATTTTGACCTCGGCTTTCACCGCCTTGAGAATGTTCTCATAAGTGTGTTCGATCTCGCCGCCCGGCAGGGTCATGTTGGTGGGGATGTAATAAATGTTCAATTCCAGCGCGTCGGCGCCCGCCTGTTGGATCAGCTTGGCGTATTGCGTCCAGCCGCCAACCAGCGTTTCGCCATTGTTCATGCCGGCATTGATGCTGGCAATGATGGGGATGCGCACGGCTTTCTTCGCCCCGGCAATGTGCTTGAGATATTCCTCCGGCCCCAAGCGATATTCCTCCGGCTCCGGAAAATACGTCAGCGCCTCCGGGAAGCTGAACGTGCCGCTTTCCATGTGATGGTGCAACTCCAGGCGTTCCTGGCGCAATTGCTCCTCGAACAGGGAATACAGCACCACGGCCGACGCGCCGGCGTCTTCCATGCGTTTGATGCCGTCAATTTCCTCCGATAGCGGCGAGGCCGACGGCACCAGGGGCGTGCGCAGTTTCAAACCGAGATAAGTCGTAGTCAGGTCCATAAGTATTGGTGTGATGCGTGAAACGTAAAACGTAACAGCCTGCGACAGCCGAAGACATTTCACGTTTCACGCATCACGTTTTCATTTTTTGTTAAGGTTGTTGATCCACCGTTGCCGAGGCTTGGGGCGACACGGGCTGGCCAGCGTCGGCCTTGGTGTCGCGTTCCGCCAGAAAATGATAGAATTTCCAACGGTGGTCGGCATCCACCTGGGCTTGGGCGAAGAGCTTTTTCGCCTCTTCGGGTTTGCTCTTCGTGAGCATCTTGAAACGATTTTCCGAAAGCAAATAATCCTGCAGTTTGGTTTTCGCCGCCTGGGAATCCAACTGCAGCGGATTCTCGCCCGCGGCAGCCCGCCGCGGGTCGAAGCGATACAACAGCCACTGGCCGGTTTCCACCGCGAGTTTCTGATGGCGCGCGCCGACGCCCATGTCCACCGCGATGCCGTGTGCGATGCAATGGCTGTAAGCGATGATGAGCGACGGGCCGGAATACGATTCGGCCTCCACAAACGCGCGCAGCGTCTGCTCGTCCTTCGCGCCCATCGCGACGCTGGCCACGTAAATGTTGCCATAGGTCATCGCAATCAGGCCGAGGTCTTTCTTGCACATCGCTTTGCCGCCGGCGGCAAACTTGGCCACCGCCCCGCGCGGCGTGCTCTTGGACATCTGGCCGCCCGTGTTGGAATAAACCTCCGTGTCCAGCACGAGCACGTTCACGTCGCGCCCGCTGGCCAGCACATGGTCCAGGCCGCCGTAACCGATGTCGTAGGCCCAGCCGTCGCCGCCGAGAATCCAGACGCACTTCTTGACGAGCGTGTCCGCGAGCGGCATGAGCAGCCTGGCTTCGGGAACGTCCAGTTTCGCCAGCTTCTGCTTCAAGGCGGCCACGCGCTCGCGCTGTTCGTAAATCCCGGCTTCATCGGTCTGAACGGCGTTGATGATGCCGCTCACGAGGTCGTCGCCCAGTTGCGGCGCGAGTTTTTTCACCAGTTCAACGGCAAATTCCTTCTGCTTGTCAATCGAAACGCGGAAGCCGAGACCAAACTCGGCGTTGTCCTCGAACAGCGAATTGCACCACGTCGGGCCGCGACCGGATTGGTCCACGGTGTAGGGCGTGGTCGGCAGGTTGCCCCCGTAAATGGAGGAGCAGCCGGTGGCATTGGCGATGACGGCACGGTCGCCGAAAAGTTGCGACAGCATTTTGACGTACGGCGTTTCGCCGCAGCCCGCGCACGCGCCGCTGAACTCGAACAACGGCCGCATGAACTGTTGCTGACGGAGCTGCGTCGTCTTGAGTTTGCGCCGGTCGAATTCGGGCAGGGCGATGAAGAAATTCCAGTTGTCCCGCTCCTGCGCGCGCAACGGCGCCTGCGGACGCATGTTGATGGCCTTGAGCTTGGCCTCGGTCTTGTTCTTCGCCGGGCAAACGTCCACGCAGAGCGCGCAGCCGGTGCAATCCTCGGCGGCGATTTGCAGCGTGAATTTCAAACCCTTTGAAGTCGGGAACCCGGGAGTCCACGCTCTTGAATGTTGCCGGCACGCCTTTGAGCGCAGCCGGTTCATAGACCTTCGCCCGAATCGTCGCGTGCGGGCAGATGGCCACGCACTTCAGGCATTGGATGCAAACCTTCTCGTCCCAAACCGGAATGTCCAGCGCGAGGTTGCGCTTTTCGTATTGCGCCGTGGCGGTCGGGAACGTGCCGTCCACCGGGAACGCGCTCACGGGCAGGTCGTCGCCTTCGCCGGCGGTGAGTTTGCCCAGCACGTCCTTCACGAATTGCGGCGCGTTGGCCGTGACCGGCGGCAACAACCCGCCGCTGCCGTTCACGTTCTTCGGCACCGGCACTTCGTGCAGATGTTCCAGCGTATTGTCCACCGCCTTGAGGTTCATGGCCACGACTTCCTCGCCTTTTTTGCCGTAGGTTTTCTTGATGGAATACTTGATGGATTCGATGGCCTTGTCGCGGGGCAGCACGCCGGACAATGCGAAGAAACAGACCTGCATGATGGTGTTGATGCGTCCGCCCATGCCGCTGTCGTGGGCGACTTTGGTCGCGTCAATCACGTAAAATTTCGCCTTCCGGGCGATGAGCGTTTCCTGCAACGGCGTCGGCAGCTTGGACCAGATTTCATCCTTCGAGTAGGGCGTGTTCAGCAGGAACGTGCCGCCGGGCACCAGCGGTTTGGCCAGGTCAGACTTCTCCAGGAACGTCGGCAGATGGCACGCCACAAAATTCGCGCGGCTGACCAGGTAGGTGGAACGGATCGGCTCCGGCCCGAACCGCAGGTGCGACACCGTCATGCTGCCGGATTTCTTGGAATCATAAACGAAGTAGCCCTGCGCGTAATTTTCCGTGCCTTCGCCGATGATCTTGATGGAATTCTTGTTCGCGCCCACCGTGCCGTCCGCGCCCAGGCCGTAAAACATCGCGCGAATCACATTGTCGGGTTCGGTCGAAAATTCCGTGGTCCACCGGCAGGCTGGTGTGGGAAACGTCGTCGGTGATGCCGACGGTGAAATGATTTTTCGGCTGCTTCGATTTGAGATTGTCGAACACCGCCTTGACCATCGCGGGTGTGAATTCCTTCGACGACAAACCATACCGTCCGCCGACAACCTTCGGCATCGTCTTCAACTTGCCGATGCCGCCCGCCAATCCCTCCGCCAACGCGGTGACGGCGTCCTGATAAAGCGGTTCGCCTGACGCGCCCGGTTCCTTGGTTCGGTCCAGAACCGCGATGGATTTCACGCTGGCCGGCAATGCCTCGACGAACTTGCTCGTGTCAAAAGGCCGGTACAGCCGCACTTTCAGCACGCCGACTTTTTCGCCCTTTTTGACGAGGTAATCCACAGCTTCGTGCGCCGCTTCGCAACCGGAACCCATCAGCACAATGACCCGGTCGGCATCGGGCGCTCCGACATAATCAAACAACCGGTAGGCGCGGCCCACCACCTTCGCAAACTGGTCCATGGCGTCCTGCACGATTTGCGGGCAGGCGGCATAAAACGGATTGCACGCCTCGCGGCCCTGGAAGAAGGCATCGGGATTTTGCGCCGTGCCGCGCAACACCGGCCGGTCCGGCGACATCGCCCGGGCGCGCAGTCCGGCAATCAGTTTGTCGTCAATCAAGGCGCGCAGGTCGTCGTCGGTCAGCATCTCAATCTTCTGCACTTCGTGCGAGGTGCGGAAGCCGTCAAAGAAATGCACGAACGGAATCCGCGAGCGCAGCGTGGCCGCCTGCGCGATGAGCGCAAAATCAACGGCCTCCTGCACGCTGGCCGAGCCGAGCATGGCCCAGCCGGTTGAGCGGCAGGCCATGACGTCGCTGTGATCGCCGAAAATGGAAAGCGCGTGGGTGGCCACGGCGCGGGCGGTGACGTGGAAGACGGCGGGCTGGAGTTCGCCGGCGATCTTGAACATGTTGGGAATCATCAGCAGCAGGCCCTGCGACGCCGTGAACGTGGTGGCGAGCGAGCCGGTCTGCAACGCGCCATGCACGCTGCCCACCGCGCCGCCTTCGCTTTGCAGCGCCACGATTGACGGGATGGTGCCCCAGAGGTTTTTCCGGTTTTCGGACGCCCATTGGTCGCAAAATTCGGCCATCGGCGATGACGGAGTGATGGGATAAATGGCCATCACTTCATTCAGACGGTAGGCTACGTTGGCGACGCCTTCGTTGGCGTCAACGGTAAGTTTTGGTCTTGTACTCATATTGGCGAAAAAATTAATTCAAAATCACTGCGATATCGAAAATGGCCGTCACGTCGGTCAGTTCATAAGAGCTTTCCCGGCACCCGCCGACCCTGAAATCAGGTTAAATTAACGCCGCCCGGACACCCTCACCTTTTTTGCCAAAGAAGCACCATTCGTTGCTTCCGGTGCTCAAAACTTCCGTCCCCCATTTCCGCCTGCATACAAATTCGCATCCGATGACTGGCTGTTGCTCCGTATCCGCCTGAGCGGCCACGCCTGGTTTTCGGCATTGAGTTCTGAAACGATGGCAGCGTGAGCATTCTGAAGGTGCGATGTCCAACCAACCAATGAAATCAATGCGTCCCTTTACCATCGTCATTGCAGCGCCAGTTGCGCTGGCTCAATTGACCGTGATGGCTGCCGAATCCACCAACCGCGCCACCAGCCAGGTGGCTCCCAGTTCCATGCACTCGCTGCGGGTGGTGGTTGATCCGCGCGTGGAGCTTTTGAGCCTCATCTTTCGCCTGGCCGGCAACCGGGAGTACAACATGGCGAGGGTGGAATCCTATGCCAAAGACACGGAAAAGCAGTTTGGGACGTTTCGCGGCCATGCGGTGGTCCATCTGGCCCAAGAGCTGCGCAACACCCACGGCGTTTCCTATGATGCGGTCATGAGCATGGCAATCCATTTGACCGATGCCGAGCACCTCAAGCTCAAACTTCCGCTCGAACCCTGGCCTGACGGCCTGGACAAACGCTGGACGGTTCCCGATGTGACCAATTTTCTGGCGGCCGCGCAACAGTTCGTCAAGGACAGCTCCTTCCAGGAATTTATCGAGCAGCACCGGCCGCTTTACCAGACTACGGAGGCGCGGATGCAGACACTCTTGGACAAGGAAGCGCACCTCGATTGGTTCGACACCTACTTTGGCCAGCGGCCACAAGCCCGCTTCACCGTCGCGCTGGGATTGCTCAATGGCGGCGGGTGCTATGGCTCGCATTTCCGGGCTGCGGATGGCCACGAAGAACTCTACTGCATTCTCGGCGTGTGGCAGACTGATAAGCTGGGGTTGCCCGAATTTACAAGCGACGCGCTGCCCACGGTCGTCCACGAGTTCTGCCATTCCTATGCCAATCCGCTCATCAAGCGCCACCTGGCCGAACTCCAGGCATCAGGCGATGCCCTCTTTGAGCCGGTTGCCGGGCGGATGCGCTCCCAGGCCTATGGCAGCGGAGAGACGTTGTTGTACGAGTCACTCGTCCGCGCCTGCGTTGTCCGTTATGTGCGCCAGTATGAAGGGGAGGAGGCTGCCGGACGCGCCATTCAGGCCGAGAAAAAGAAGGGATTTCTCTGGATGCAGGAGATGTCGGATCTGTTGGGCGAGTATGAGGCGCACCGCGACCAGTATCCAACGCTGGAGGACTTTTCGCCGCAGACTGGTCTCATTCTTCGCTGAGACGGCGAAGAATTTTCCCAAAATGCAGGCTGATTGGGCGAGCAAGCGGCCCAAAGTCGTTTCCATGATTCCCGCCAACGGGGCGCGAGACGTGGATCCAAGCTTGACCGCCATCCAAGTGGTCTTTGATCGGCCCATGGCTGACAAGTCCTGGTCACTGGTGGGTGGCGGCCCCCATTGTCCCGAGACCGGCAAAGGCGCCCATTTTGATGCCCAACACAAGATCTGGACCGTGCCGGTCACGCTCAAGCCGGATTGGTCCTACGAGTTCATGCTCAATTCCGAGACGTTTGACGCCTTCCGCAGCGAAGAGGGCATGCCGCTTGAGCCGGTCTCCGTAACCTTCAAGACTGCGGGTCAAAAAGGGATCGGGCAGACAAAATAAAAGTCACGAAGGACTTGCTTGGGCGTTGGTTCGTGGAATCCCACCGCGTGAAGAATCCACAGCGCCGCCCGAACACCCTCACTTTTTGCGCCAAAGAAGCACCATTCGTTGTTCCGGCGGGCTCCGACAATGCTCCAACAGCGTGGAGTCAAAATTTTTCAGAAGACTGGGGCATCAGCCATTCGAGAAACCCGCCGGTCCACTGGTCATCCCGCAAGTAGTGCGTATAACGAATGCCCAAGTCCGCCAGCAACGCCAACGCCAACAGGCCATCCAAGATGCATACGGGAATATCCACAGAACCAATTTGAAGGTGATTCTGATTCAGAATGACCCGGATCGCTCCGCCCAACATCATCTTCCCACTGCGAGCGCTGGCTTGGAGCAATACACCGATAAACACGCCTTGTGTCAGCAGCAGACCAAAGATTGTGAAGATGGAAAGTCCCGTGATCGTCCGGGGCAGGTAGCCAAACCGGACAAGCCGCCGCTGGGCACCGGACCAGAGAAGGCCCAGAAAAGGATATAATGGCAGCAGACATATCCATGCCACTTCATTGTACACCTCGCCTCGCCGGGACGAATCCCGCTCCGCCACAGTCTCCGCGTCGTAAGTGTGGAATAGTTTGGGGTTCGCGATTTTGCCCTCCGGCCACGGCCGGAGAACGTAGCGGATCGAATAGGGAGGCTGGGCTTCGCCCTTCTCCACCAGGAGGTATTTTTTGTCTTCGAAGTAGATGGCCGGCGAGTTTAAGATGCGGACTTCCCATTCCGGCATTTCGTGCCTGGCCTCGATGACCACTTCATTGTCCGTCACTGTGACTTGATCCGGGCCAATGCGGATTTTCCTTTCTTTGTTTGTCTCCGGTTGTTCTGGCATAGTTTTCCTGATTTAACCCGTTTTACACGTTCCCACATCACCTTTACCCAGTCAGTCATCCTGCAAGAGTAATCGCAATTCACTTCTCGGCTGATTGTTTAAAGGATGATTAAAATGGAAGCAACGAAATATTTTTCGGTCGGAGTTATACAAGCCCCTGAATAATGGGAATGCGCGGAACTCGTCCTCTGAAACAAAATCGGCGGGCCGTTGCCGGCCCGCCTGTGAGTGAATCCAATTTAGGAAGAATGATTACTCCGGTTTTTCCTCTCCCTGCCGCACTTCGTCGGCGGCGTCGAAGGCGTGTTGCAGCGCCACGAGGTCTTCGCCGGGTTTGAGGGCATCGAATATCTTCTGCTCCTCCTTGAGTTGTTCGTCGGAGTAGCTGGCGGCCTTGATGGAGAGACCGATGCGGCGCTCGCCCTTGTCAATCTTGATGACCCGGGCGGTCACTTCCTGGCCGGCCTTGAGCACGTTTTTGATCTTGTCCACGCGCTCTTCGCTGATCTGCGAAATATGCACGAGACCGTCAATGTCGTGTTGCAGGCCGATGAACGCGCCGAAGCTCGCCAGCTTCGTAACCTTGCCGGTGACGACGTCGCCGACCTTGTAGAGCTGGTCAATGCCCGCCCACGGGTCTTCCGCGAGTTGTTTCATGCCGAGCGCGATGCGCTGGTTCGGACGGTCCACTTCGAGCACGACGGCTTCGACTTCGTCGGCTTTCTTGAGGACTTCCGAGGGATGATTGATTTTGCGCGTCCACGACATGTCGGACACGTGAATCATGCCGTCAATGCCTTCTTCCAATTCCACAAAGGCGCCGTAGCTGGTGAGATTCCGCACCTTGCCCTTGACGTGGGAGCCGACCGTGTATTTGGCCTCGGCGTTGTCCCATGGATTGGATTCCAACTGGCGGATGCCAAGGGAAATTTTCTGCTCCTCGCGATTGATGCCGAGCACGACGGCTTCAATTTCCTGGTCCTGCTTGAGCACGTCGCTGGGTTTGGCCACGCGCTTGGTCCACGACAATTCAGTGACATGCACGAGTCCCTCGACGCCCATCTCCAATTGCACAAACGCGCCGTAGGGTACGAGATTGACGACCCGGCCCTTGACGCGCGCGCCGACGGGATATTTTGTCTCGATGTTATCCCACGGGTTGGCCATCTTTTGCTTGAGGCCGAGGCTGACGCGTTCCTTTTCCTTGTTGACGTCGAGCACGACCACGTCAATTTCCTGGCCGACCTTGAGAAGTTCCGACGGGTGATTGATGCGGCCCCAGCTCATGTCGGTGATGTGGAGCAGGCCGTCAATGCCGTTCAACTCGATGAACGCGCCGAAATCGGTGATGTTCTTGACCGTGCCCTTGCGGATGTCGCCCGGCACCATTTCAGCCAGCAGCTTGGCGCGTTTTTCGTTGCGTTCCTGCTCAATCAATTCACGGCGAGAGAGCACGATGTTCTGCCGCTCCTGGTTGATTTTGACGACCTTGAATTCGTAGGTGTTGTTGACAAATTGCGCGAGGTTTCTCGGCGTGATGACGTCAATTTGCGACGCGGGCAAAAACGCCTCAACGCCGATGTTGACGACCAGGCCGCCTTTGACGACCGACTTGACCTTGCCCAGGATCGTGCCGCCTTCGTTGCAAATGGTGAGGATGCGCTCCCAATTTTGCTTGAACTCGGCCTTCTCGTGCGAGAGTTCGACCGTGCCATCTTTGTTTTCGAGTTTTTCGATCAGGACATCAATGACGTCGCCGACCTTGAGCGCGTTGGCGTCCACAAATTCATTGGTGGGGATGACGCCTTCGCTTTTGTAGCCGATGTCCACCAAAACTTCCTTGGGGCGGACTTCGATGATGGTGCCTTTGACAATTTCGCCGACGGCAAAACGCATGGCGCTTTGCTTCATGGCTTCTTCCATTGTGAGCATAACTATTCCAAGTTGAACTGCGGGAGGCTTGGTTGTCCGGTGAAACGGACTTCGAAGACTCCATTGCCTAACTACCGACGCTGCCGTGGCAACGGAGGGTTGACCGTTAGGTTGTTTGTTGACTGTTTTTTCTCAGCCTCAATGAACATCCGCACACGCGGCGTTCAGGCAAGGTGAAAGATAGGCTTAACGGCGGGTAAAGCAAGCGGGAAATTTTGTAAAAGATTGGGCCAATCAACTTTTGAAAGCGGTGCCAATAGCTGCGGACCAGCGACAGAGAGCAGCCGAGCTGCAACACTGTGAGAATGGCGGGAGCGGCGGGGCTCGAACCCGCCACAAATCCAATAAATACCAGCCTCAAATCGTTGCACCATCACAAGGAGCCTCACAAGAAATCGCCGAACTCAAAGAAGTTGCCTCGGCGTGGCCTCATTTGACTGACCCATTAAAAGCGGCTGTCCTCGCCCTGGTGCGAACAGCGCGTGGAAATGGAGCCGGTCATGAGCGTGAATGATGGCCAGTCCTCTACCTGGGGAAACCCACTAAGAAACGTAAGCCAAGGAGGTGGGGTGTTGGTTTCGTTTTCCGGTGGGGACGAGCGGAGCGAGCCGGAAAACGCCATCGGTCCCGTCTCCCAGGTGGATTTGCACGGACGAGCGGAAGGGGCGGCGGCGGAGGCGCACGGCGGAGCCGTGCGCGCCGCCGCCGCCCTTCCTTGTCAATATAGTGATAACTGCATTGGAAGTGGAATTGGCCGGTTTCAGTCCGTTCCGCTATCGCCTTACCGGAAGAAAAGCCGTCACCGGCTGGAAATGGCGATTGAATGGATGGTGGAAAAGCACGGCCTTGAGCGTGTGGGCCTGCTCACGCTGTCTTTCGGTGTCCCGGGCAGTGGCCGAGGCTCGTTGGAAACGTTCCTGCTCCGGGAGCAAGCCAAGGATTTGGAGTTTGTCCAGGCTCGCTGGCATTCCTTCCGTTCCAATGTGGTGATGAAGCGTTATGAGGATTGGATTTGTATTCTGGAGCCGCACAAGGATGGCGTCTGGCACATTCACGTTGTCGTTGCGACCAAAGAGGATATTCGCACCGGCACCGATGTTGAAACCCTCTCCAATTACAAGCTGCCGTATTGGCTGCGGCGGGGCAAACATCTGCGCAACGAAGCCTTGGCGGCGGAATGGAAAGCGTTGCGTGAAACGGCCTGCAAATACCGTTTTGGCCGGGTGGAATTGCTGCCGATCAAGAAAACCAAAGAGGCGTTCGCGCGGTATCTGGGCAAGTATTTGACCAAGACTTTCCATCTGATTCCGCCTGGCCGGCGTCACCGGCTGATTCGCTATTCGCGGGGCATTGGACGGCATTTCGCCATGCGCTTCTCGATCAACAGCCTCGGCAATCTGTTGTATCGCACGCGGCTGAGGCTGGCCGCGGCCATGCTCGATTTCAGGGATTACGGCCTGTTCGCTGATTGCTTCGGACCGCGCTGGAATTACTACCTGCGGGACATCATTGCCAGCATTCCGATGCCGCTGCGGTTTGGAAAAGGTGAATTTGAGTCCGGGGTGGCGGCGAAGCGACTGGCGCTGTATGTGGCAGACCCGTTGGCGTTTCTGGAGGCGGAATCAAAACAGAAAATGGCGGCGGCCAGTCGGATGTTGTGGTTCAAGTTTGAAGAACTGGCGTTTGAGGCCCCGGCAACGGCGCACTGGCGGGAGGCCAGATCGCCGGAGGCGGATAACATCGATGTCGGGCCGGTGACGGAAGCCGATTGCACAACGATTTATTTCGACCGGCGGCGGAGCCGTTTTGAAAAGGAAATTAGCGGTTGCCTTCACCAGCTTTGACCAGGGATTTGCGGAGGCTGGTGAGCAATTTGGTGAGGGAGCGGGCCGGCCGTCCTTGGGCCAGGGTGTGCCACCGTGCGCACAAAGAACTGGCGGTGAGAAAAAATGGCGCGTTGGAGCTGGATTTAGAGATTTTTGTTGCGGTGAAAATCCTTGATAGAAATTCGCAGGTCTGCTTTCATAGGTGCATGATAACAGGCAGGGTTGTAAAAACCAACCGTGCACGATGTCGTGCACACCCTGCAGCTTAATAATAATGT